>CAVYEL010000007.1:0-214012 GCA_963767555.1 uncultured Bacteroidaceae bacterium
AAAACAAAACATGAAAAAATACCCCAAGATCACCTTGCTTGCGACAATAATAACGGTGTTCCCGTTTTTATTCTCTTGTACCCGGAAAGACAACAGCCAATATATAGATCCGACCATAGGAAATGTAGCCCGTTTTCTGGTACCCACATATCCCACCATGCATTTGCCCAACCAGATGTTAAGGATGTTCCCCGTCAAGCGGGATTATATTTCCGACCAGGTGGAGGCTTTTCCCCTGCAGGTGGTTTCACACAGGCGCAGCGGACTATTTCAAATGAAGATTTCACTGGGAAACATAACGGAAACTGCCTGGCAGAAGAAAATGTATATCGATCATGACCTGGAAAAGGTGCATCCATGGCACTATTCAACCTATCTAATTGAAGATGATATTCGTGTAAGTTTTACACCGGGAAAGAAATGCGCCATATATAAACTGGATTTTTCTGGAACGGATACAAAGAAACCTGTTATTTCAGGGAACAGGTGAACTATATTGGTCATGTCAGAAAATGACGGTGTTTTCATCCTTGAGGATAAAGTGATCTATAAAACAAGGGGTTTGAATTCCGTTACCCGCGAGTTGACTGTATTTATTCATGCCATGATCACAGATGAGGAAGGAAACCTTCTGAAGGATACTCAATTTCAAAGAGAAAGGGCAAGTATGCTGTATTAATACCAGACGATGCACCATCGGGTATACAGTTGAAATATGCAGTTTCATACATCAGCCGCGAACAGGCTGAATATAATTTCAAGCAGGAACTGACCCGGGTGAATTTTGACGAACTGGCAGGAAACGGTAAAAAAATTTGGGAAGAGACAGTTGGCCAGATTCAGGTTGAGGGAGGTACGACAGCGCAAAAAAGAACCTTTTATACTTCCCTGTACCGGACCTATGAACGCATGGTGGATATTAATGAGTATGGAAAATACTACAGTGGATACGACGCCACAGTGCATAAAAGCGAGCGGCCATTTTATGTGGATGACTGGATCTGGGATACATACCTGGCGCAGCATCCGCTGCGAACCATCTTAAATCCTGAAATGGAAAACGATATGCTCAATTCTTATACTTTAATGTACGAGCAAAGCGGATGGATGCCGACTTTCCCCCAGCTGCATGGCAACCATATGTGTATGAATGCCTATCATTCATCTGCCATATTCATTGATGGATACAGAAAAGGCTTGCTTAACTATGACGTTGAAAAAGCCTATGAAGGGATTAAAAAGAACCTGACCGAGGGTACCTTTATCCCCTGGCGACAGGGAACCCCACGGCGTCCACATAGACGATTTTTATCATAAAAACGGATATTTTCCTTCCCTCAGGCCAGGCGAGCAAGAAACCGAACCGCAGATGGATGGCTTTGAGAAACGGCAACCCGTTCCTGTCACACTTGGAATAAGTTACGATTTCTGGGCAATGTCTGAACTCGCAAAAGAACTGGGGAAACAGGATGATTATGATAAATTTTCGAAGAGAGCAAAGGATTATCAAAATCTATGGCATCCTGAGCATCGTTTGTTCATGCCAAAAGATGATCAGGGAGAATGGGTGGATATCAATCCAAAATCTGACGGAGGACCCGGATACCGCGAATACTTATGATGAGAACAATGGCTGGACTTATGCCTGGGATGTGAAACATGATATTGATGGATTAATCAGCTTGCTGGGAGGAAAGGAAAAGGCAGAAGCCCGTCTTGATCAACTCTTCAGAGAACCCCTGGGAATGAAAAGGAAATTATTTCTATGTAGATGGTTCAAACTCGACCGGAATGGTCGGGCAATTCAGCATGGGCAATGAGCCTTCCTTTCACATCCCCTATTTATATAACTATTTTGGTGCTCCCTGGAAAACCCAGAAACGAACTCGATTTTTGCTCGATGTCTGGTTTAAGGATAATATATTCGGTATTCCGGGGGATGAAGACGGAGGCGGTATGACGGCCTTTGTGGTATTTTCATCCATGGGGATTTACCCGGTTACACCCGGCCTGCCATACTATACTATTACCAGTCCTGTGTTTGAAAAAGTCAGTATAAAACTGACAAATGGAAATGTCTTTACAGTAATTGCCAGGGGAGCCAGTAAATCGAAAAAGTATATCCAGCGGGCATTTATCAACGGTGAGGAGATATTCAGTCCCTTCATTACCCACGAGCAGATAATGCAGGGTGCCACCCTGGAATTAGAGCTTGGAGAATTACCTGATAAGAATTGGGGAAAGGAGGTCAAAATACCTGAATTTTGAATGGTTGCAGAAGTAATCGAAAAGATATGAGCAAAATACCAAAAGCCATCCGGACAGCTTTTTTTTCTTACTGTTCCAATTATTGTATCTTACTTTTTTCTTCTTACAGAATACCCGAAGCTAAATGCCAATTTCATAGAACATCTATATCGGATCATTCTTAAACATATTGATAACCGCGAGCTCAGTATCGATACCCTGTGCCAGGAAATGTCCACAGTCAATACATGCTCTACAATAAAATAAAATCCATCACCGGTAAAACCCCAGGCCAGATCATTAAGAAAATACGGATCCATAACGCAGAAGCATTGATTAGAAAAAATCAATATTCTAGAAAGGAAATCCAGTATATGACCGGTTTCAGCAATCCCAAATCGTTCAGGGACGCCTTTGTGGAAGAGTTTGAGATTTTGCCTTCCGAATATACAGTCTAATCAAAATACTTCAATGATTCAATTCAATGCTTGCAAACGATTTAAACAAAAAATGCTCATTGGAACAGCAAAACAGCAACAACACGATCATCTTCATCATAAGGCCCTTGGTCCAAGAAAAACCTGGCCTGGATGCAGAAATGGTGGGTATATGCCTGTATGCCTGATATATCACCATACTCAAGCAGTTGCATATCAGTGACCAAAGTGGGATTGCACATGCTGCCATACTTAAGATCATCTCCATATGCGGGGAATTGAGAATGGAAAATAAGCGGGGCGGCATGGGGTCAGGGGGGCATGCCGCCCAGACTGCCCTGTTTCGCAGAGCGCTTAAACTAGTCATCTCATATATGGTTCATATACAATATCGTTTAATTTCTGCTCGAAATAGTTGCGAACTTCTTCAGGAAATCCGATAACACGGAACTTCCCGTTTAGTCGGGATGGAGAGATTCGAACTCTCGACCTCGTCGTCCCGAACGACGCGCGCTGCCTGGCTGCGCTACATCCCGAGGAAGGCATGGGTGTGGGTGTGAAGTGTGGGTGTGCACCCTGCATGGGTGTGGGTACGGGTGTGCAAAAATAATAAATTATACCGGATCGACGTCAGGAACGATGAACAATTTCCTCCACTATTTTCTGGGTATTTATGGATATAATTTGGATATATCCAAACCAAGAAATAACTTTGTTTTTGGATAATTATGGATACGTTATGGATATATCTGAAAATATGAGAACAAAACTGAACTTCAGTAGTGAGGTATATCAGCAACTGAGCCAAAAGCTGAGTTTGCTGGATACTTTCAGGGGAAGATGGAAAACTCGTACGAATCTTCAGGGCCAATACCTGAAGGAATTACGTTGGATTGCTACCATAGAGAGTACAGGATCTTCTACCCGTATCGAGGGAGCAAAACTTACAAACAAAGAAGTGGAAAAGCTACTGGCTTCAGTAAAAATCACAAAATTTGAATCCCGTGACCAGCAGGAGGTTATCGGCTACTACAATGCCCTGGAGGTGATCTTGGAGAACTTTGCGGATATTGAGATCTCGGAAAGGTACATCCACCAGCTACATGGGATCCTACTAAAACACAGTGAGAAGGACCAGGCGCACCGTGGAAAATATAAAAAATCCTCGAACAAAGTAGTGGCCAATTATCCCGATGGTACACAGCAGGTGCTTTTTGATCCCACACCACCACACCTGACACAACCAGAAATGCAGCAGCTCCTGGAATGGTTGGACCAACGATTAGAAAAGCGGGATATGCATCCATTGGTGATCACCGCTGGTTTCGTGTATGAGTTTTTATCCATACACCCCTACAAGGATGGCAACGGAAGACTGTCAAGGCTTCTTACCACCCTTTTATTAATGAAACAGGATTACCAGTTTATCCAGTATGTATCTTTTGAGAATGTAATTGAAACCAGCAAAGAGGAATACTACCGGGTGTTGATTGCCGGCCAGAAGGTCCGTTATCAGGACTCCGAGAGGATAGATGCATGGGTGCTTTTTTTTATTCATTGTTTAATCACCCTAACAGAGAAACTGGAAATCAAGTATGACACTTACAATAAGCTCAAGACAGCGCTAAATAAACGCCAGTTGCAAGTACTTGAGTTTGTAAAAGGGAATGAGCCTGCCCAAATAAGTGATATCGCAAAAGTCTTAACGAATTTTTCCCGCAATACCCTCAAAAAAGACCTTATCTACCTGGTCCAGGAAGGACTCCTCCTAAAGACAGGAAATCGTAAAAGTACAAGGTATCATATCCAGCAAAAGAAAAGCTAAATGGGTCGGGGGAATTGTATGCCTCCTTTTGATGTTATACCGGATCAACGTCAGGGACGATAAACAATTTACCGTATTCCCGGCGAGACCTGATGGCATCTATTTCTCTTCTTATTAGCTTCTTATGATCACCCATCCTGGCTGACCTGGGAAGTTTGATAAGGATGTTCATCAGCTGCATTTGCTGGATCCTGCCAATGACAGGGGACTGTGGCCCGAGAACCGGGACATTCAGGAGCTTGCGAAGGTTACCGGCAAGCTCATTTGCAGCCCTGTCAACTATATCCCGGCTTTCATGGCGAAGGTTGATCCGGAGCAGCCGGGCATATGGTGGATAGTTAAAGGCCTGCCTGTCTTCCATCTGGCTCATATACATGGAATGATAATCCCCGCTGTGGATATGCTGGATGACCGGATGCATGGGATTGGTAGTTTGTATGACCACTTTCCCCCGGCTGTCCCTTCTCCCTGCCCTTCCTGCAACCTGGGCCATCAGCTGGTAGCTCCGTTCGAATGAACGGAAATCCGGGAAATTCAGAAGGTTATCAGCATGCAGGACCCCCACCAGTCCGACATTATCAAAATCAAGTCCTTTAGCAACAATCTGGGTACCAATGAGTATACGTGTCAGTCCACCTTCAAAATCCCTGATGATCCTTTCATATCTCCTCCTGGTACGGGTAGTATCGAAATCCATGCGCCCGGTTTTGTATCCCGGGAATAAAACAGATACCTCCTCTTCCAGTTTTTCGGTACCGAAACCGCGTGTGACCAGTTGGGGATCATGGCATTCAGGGCATTTATGTGGGACGCCTATGGCATGCCCACAGTAATGACATACCAGCTTGTGTTGTTGCTTATGGTAGGTCAGGCTTACATCACAGTGTAATACATGACGGGATCCATCCACAGGCGAAACATTCGATGTATGGAGAGAATCCACGACGGTTCTGAAACAATATCAACTGCCGGTCTTCTGCCAGGGTTTCTTCCATCAGGCCGAACAGCTCAGGAGTGAAATGTGACCGCATCCGTTTTTTCCGGTAGGCTTCACGGATATCAGCAATAATGATCTCGGGTTGGGTGACCTGGTTGAACCGTTCGTTCAATGTCACTAATCCATATTTATCACTGCGTGCATTATGATAGCTTTCGAAGGATGGTGTGGCTGATCCGAGTATCACTTTTGCCTTGCAAATATCTGCCAGAACAATGGCTGCGTCCCTGGCATGATACCGGGGAGCAGGATCAGCCTGCTTATAGCTATATTCGAATTCCTCATCTATGATGATCAGTCCAAGTTCACGGAATGGCAGAAAAATAGCAGACCGGGCTCCCAGAACTACCTTAATTTCCTTTCCCCCGGAATTTTCCCTGACCCTGAGGAAAGTTTCTACTTTTTCTGCATCAGCATAGCGCGAATGATATATCCCCACCTGGTCCCCGAACACATCTTTCAGCCGCTCGATGATCTGGGCTGTCAGGGCGATTTCCGGCAGCAGGTAAAGGACCTGCCGGTTCAATTTCAACTGTTCCCTGATCAGCTGGATATAAATCTCGGTTTTCCCGCTGGAGGTGACCCCTTTTAAAAGGACAACAGGCTGCTTTCTCAGCAGTTTTTTAATCTGGCCAAGTGCCGTTTGTTGCAGATCACTCAGCTGTTTAAAGTCCCTCGTCACCCTCCCTGCATTTTCCAGGCGGCTGGTCTCCTCCTTGTATTCGATCAGGATCTTCTTTTTTAGCAGGCCCTGGTAAGCACTCTGACTGAATTCGTATCCTGATGACAGGTCTGATTTTTTCAATCCCACATCCATGGATCCCATATCCATAGCCAGCGTTACCATCTGCTGTAATATCTCAAGTTGTTTTGGTGCCCTGGCCAAATTATCCATGGCTTCATTCAGCGGCTGTTCATCCCGGAAAGGTTTGGCCAGCCTGACACAGGTTTCATACCGGGGAGCATATTCCTTTTGAAGTCCCGAGGGCAGTGCAGCCCGGTAAACCTCTCCAACAGTGCACATATAATATTCCGACAGCCATTCCCAGAACCTGAACTGAACCTCATCTGCCAGCGAATGTTCATCCAGTACCTCCAGGATATCCTTTACTTTGCCAGCATCTGGACCTTCATTGCTCAATCTGCGTACAATTCCCTTATACAGGCTTTTGGTCCCCAGGGGAACCAGCACCCTCACTCCTGCTTTAACCTTTGTGTCCAGTGATGCCGGAATACGATAGGAAAAAAGGGTCGGAATGGGAACCGGCAGGATGACTTCGGCATATTTAACTTCAACAGACATAAGAGGAGGTAAGCGAATATAAAGAAAAAGGGACTGCCCTGAAAGTAATCATGACAGTCCCCATATATATTTTGACGGTACTAGACTGAGAGGATCTCTGCGATCTCCAGTTTTGCCAGGTCCACGTGCTTTTTCAGTTTTATGGCTTTATTAAAAGTACAATGACTGATCTCCCCATCAGTATACCCTATCAGGACGCTCTTCTGGTCATCTAACAAAGCTTGTACCGCTGCATGTCCGAACAAACTTGCCGATACCCTGTCGTAGGCTGAAGGGGTGCCCCCACGCTGCATATGTCCCAGGACTGATACACGTACATCATAATCCTTGAAATCATTTTTTACTTTCTTGGCAATGGCAAATGCACCCCCGGATTCATCACCCTCGGCTACAATGATGATATTGGCGGCTTTCTTCCGCTTGAATCCTTTCTCGAGATAGTCTTTCAGTCCGGCTACCTGTCCCGTCATCTCCGGCACCAGTATCGCTTCAGCACCGGTGGCAATCCCGCTCCGGTAAGCAATAAATCCTGCATCTGCACCCATCACTTCAATGAAGAACAGCCGGTTATGCGAACTTGCCGTATCCCTGATCTTATCAATGGCCTCTACAACCGTATTCAGGGCTGTGTCATAGCCAATGGTATAATCGGTCCCATAGATATCATTGTCAATGGTCCCGGGAATGCCCACAAAAGGAATATCAAATTCTTCGGAAAATTTTCTTGCTCCTGTAATGGTTCCATCACCACCAATAACCACTACGGCATCTATGGCTTCCCTTTTCAGGTGCTCATATGCCTGTTTCCGTCCCTCCACCGTTCTGAAAGCTTTGCTCCGGGCAGTTTTTAAAATGGTGCCCCCTTTCTGGATGATATCACTGACACTATGCGATTTTAATTCCTTGAAATGGCCATGGATCATTCCTTCATAACCATGCCTGATACCGATGACCCTTAATCGATTATAGATCGCTGTACGGGTCACCCCCCTGATTGCTGCATTCATGCCGGGTGCATCACCTCCAGAGGTCAGCACTCCAATTTTTTTAATTTTTGCCATATTTATTGGTCTTTAAAAGGCATCCAAAATTATAAAATTTTGGGTAATAAATCATTCGTTTCTGGTTATGATTAAGGTATTATTTAATCTTTTAGCTAATCTGTCTTTTACAGCTGACAATAACCACATGGGACTGGAAGTGGCGCCGCAGATTCCAATAGATGTTACATCCTTCAGTACCACCTCATCTGACTCCTCCGGCGAAGAAATAAAAAAGGTATTTTTATTAACCTCCCGGCAGGCTTCAAATAATACCTTCCCGTTGGAACTGTTCTTCCCGCTTACAAAAAAAACGAGGTCAAATTTTGCCCCAAATTCCCTGATCTTGCTGTCTCTGGATGAAACCTGGCCACAAATGCTGTGATAGACTTTCAATTCACGGTCCGGATCCCAGCCCTGTTCCTTCATGTAATCTTTGAGGGCTTGCTGGAACCTGGCATATTCCAGGGTGTTCATGGTAGTCTGGGAAAATAGCGCCAGGGGTGGACGGATACTGTGGTCATCCAGATCTTCCTGTTCTCCTGACGACCCGGGCCTTCCCTGCAGTTTGTCCCACAAGGGCCCTGACCTCCGGGTGGTCAGACTTACCGAATATCAATATGCTTCCCTGATTTTCACCAAATTCCTCGATCTGCTCCCGGATCTGCTTCTGAAGTTTCAGTACGATGGGACAGGTGGCATCGATCAGCCTGATATTGTTATCCGCAGCATACCTGAAAGTTTCAGGGGGCTCACCATGGGCCCTGATCAGCACAGTGCTATCCTGCAGGGTGCTGAATTCCTCATAATTTATTGGTTTCAATCCCTTCTCCCGAAGCCTCTCAACCTCTCCGGCATTGTGAACAATCTCCCCCAGGGAGTAGAGAATACTTTCCTTATCCAGATTTTCCTCTGCTGCTTTGACGGCTTTGACGACACCCGTGCAAAAACCAGAGCTGTTATCTACTTCAATCCTGATCATTATTGGTCCCCGAGTTTCTTCTCCAACAAATCCATAAACCAGATCATCTGCTCTATTTGGGTCATAGAAGAATTGTCCAGTTCTATGGCATCTTCTGCTTTTTTCAGGGGACTGATATCACGGGTTGAATCCTGGTGGTCCCTGTCCATTATGTTGTCAAGGATCTCCTTATAAGCGGCCCCCATCCCCTTCTCTTTTAACTCATCGTATCTCCTCTGTGCCCTGATCTCAGGTTTTGCGGTGAGATATATCTTAATATCAGCATCCGGAAAAACAACTGTGCCTATATCCCTGCCATCCATCACCACCCCTTTGTCATGGGCCATCTCACGCTGCAGATCAACCAGTTTCTCCCTGACTTCACGGATCTTGCTTACCGGGCTCACATAGCCTGATACAGCGACAGTACGAATATCATCTTCAATATTTTTACCGTTCATCCAGGTTTCATGCCGGGCTTTCCCGGGATTGTAAATGATATCAATGCTGATCCCGTCAAGCTGCCTGACCAGTTCCTTCTCATCTATAATACCTTCCTCGATCAATTTGTTTTCCATGGCGTAAAGGGTCACTGCCCTGTACATGGCCCCACTGTCAACATAGGTGATCCCCAGCTCTTTCGCGATCAATTTTGCATAGCTGCTTTTTCCTCCGGAAGAATGGCCGTCAATCGCAATGACCAGGTCCTGTTTGGATTTCTTCATATCAACATCTCTAAATCAAGGATGCTAAATTACCTTTAGATTTGAAAAAAACGAAATTCGAGAGACCGTTTACCAGTATTAATTCCGCTTTTTGTAAAAAGAGGAAAAATCGGTGGATACAGAGAAATGGTTGGAGGCTCCGGCCAGGTGGTAGGTTGCCCTGCCATAACTGAGATGGAATTTCGAGATCTTGATACCAAAGCCATAGGAAAATCCAACCATGGCTGTCCGGCTGCTGATCTTCAATTCCTGCCTGCGCTGGTAATTATACCCGGCCCTGAGATAAAAATTCTCGAACGGAATAAATTCCACTCCGAAGATCAGGTGCCGCATAAGGTTATCACCAAATTTGGCAAATTTATTCTCCGGTATGGGTTCCCCGGTAATGGGGTCATATTCTTCATTCTTTTTTGCCGGGTCCTCATAGGTCATGTCTAGTTTTTGCAGGTTATGCCCGACCAGTGAAAAGCGGAACGGTGCATGTTTGAGCCTTTGTGACAGCCCTATCAGGATCTCAAAGGGGACGGGTTCCCTGTGCCCCTCATGGTAGGGTTTTATCTGCACACCCACATTCCTGAGTACCAGTCCCGCGCTGAACAGTTTTTCCCTGCTGGTATAGTTCACACCAATATCAGCAACCATCCCGAAGGAACGGTATGTCTCCAGCACAGAATAGATCGGTTTCAGGTTGATCCCTATGCTGAAACTGCTGTCGATCGCCCTGGAATAAAACATATTAAAAGCATATTCAGCTGCCCGGAATTCGCCTGTAATATTACCGACATTATCTGCAGCAGTGAATTTGCCATAATTGATGTAATGGAGTCCCAATGCAAAGTTCCCTACCTTATCATAAGACCTGGCATAGGATACATATCCGTAATTAATATCAGAGAAATAATTCACATAATTCAATACCAGGTTATTGGACATGCCCTCATGCAGCAGGGAGGGATTGTGGAAAGGCAGGTTCAGGTCATCGTCCCATAAGCTCACGAGCTTGCCTCCAAGGGAAGCTACGCGGGCAGAATTGGTCAGGTTCAGAAAGGCATAGGTAGCATTGCCACCCAGCTGTGCTGACAAAGCTGAGGAAAGGATAATCAAACCAAAAATACCAAAAGCCGCTTTTATCCTGAACATGTATTGTGTATCAGCTTTACAAACGTGAAAAATACCAAAATATTTCTCTTTTAAGAGATCAGGGAGCAACTAAATGATCGTATGGTCTTTTCCTTGTCTTTATCTGCGCCAGGAATAGTCCTGCCAGAACAACTGCGATGCCAAAAAGCTTCTGAAATCCCAGATCCTCACCAAGCATAAAATAAGCAAAAACAGCTGTCACAACGGGAATAATGTTGGTGAATATTTCCGTCTTCGTGGCACCCAGGACCTTTACGCCATAATTAAAAAAAATGAATGCCAGGGATGAACCAAAAATAGCCAGGTATCCAAGATTAATGATGGCCCTGGCAGAATGGTCTGAAGAGAGGAACTCTTTGTATTCAAAAATAAGGAAGAGGGGAAGGAACATTAGGCTTCCGAAAATGTTCTGATAGGTGGTAATGGTGAAGGCATTATATCTTTCGGTCAGTTTCTTGACCATCAACGTATATCCTACTGCCGAAAAAACAGCTGCCAGCATGAGCAAAATGCCTGCGGGTGCGGCATCGAATGAAAAATCTCTTTTCATCACCACAATAACCACCCCCGTAAAGGATATCAGGATCCCGATGATGTTCAGTATGGTTACCCGCTCATTCAGTACAAGATAAGCCCCAACCGGAACAATCAGCGGGATGGTGGAAATGATAACAGCTCCCTGGGATGCTGAGATCATGGTCAGACCCAGGCTTTCCGCAATGAAATATATTACCGGATAAATAAAGGAAAGGACCAGGAATCTTAACAGGTCACCCCGCTGTATCTTTTGAAGCACGGATGAGAACCATGATATGAGAAGCAAGATGGCTGCGGAAAGGAATAATCTCAGGAAAACAATCGTGAATGGCCCGTAATATTCATTTACGATCTTGAACCAGACAAAAGTCAGGCTCCACATAAGCATGGCCGCTACTACGCCGATATAGACACGGGGTCTGATTTTTTCCATATCCTCCCTTAGTGGCAGGCAAAGATGGGAAAAATCCGGAAATTTTTTGAAAACAAGTAAGGGTAAATCAAAAGTGCCGTGTGTAACACAGTGAGAGCAAATAAAAACAAAACAGACGAAACTAAATAAACAAAAAAACGTTATCAATTATTAATTAAAAAGAAAGATCATGAAAAAGAGAAGTTTTATATCAGTTTTATCCGTTATCCTTTTCGCAGCCATCACCATGATAGCATGTGAGAAGAATAAGAGCGTTGAAGATATCGATCTGATGACAGCAGAAGATGATGCTATCGCAGATATGGCATATGATGATGTATTTACCGAGGTGGAGGGCATAATTGCCATCATGGATGCGTTTGGTTATGATTTATCGGCAAAAAAATCTGAATTGGATACCTGTCCGGTTATCAGTGTTATATCACCTGATGGCGGATTCTGGCCAAGGAAGGTAATTGTTGATTATGGCGAGGGATGTTCACACACCAAACGTATCAGGAAAGGGAAGATCATATCACCGTTAGCGGACCCATGTGGGAAAAAGGATCCTCCCGGACCGTTGAACTCGAAAGACTTCTATGTCAATGACCATAAGGTGGAAGGAACCAGGATTGTTACCAACGAGGGCCGCTGGATGGAAGGAGAATATGAAGGAAAGCGCTATTTTTCTGTTATCCTGACGGATGGTAAGGTTTATGTACCTGATTCTGACATTGTCATATCCAAAGAGGTTAACCGCACCCGTACCTTCGTTGAAGGAGAAGAAACCAGGTGGGATATCCGCGATGATATCTGGTATATCGACGGAATAGCCACTGGAATTAACCGTAAGGGTATTCCTTTCAGCAGGGAAATTACCAATTCCCTCTGGAAAGAAATAGGTTGCCGCTTCATCACAAAAGGTACCGTCCTGATCTCAGCCGAAGGAAGGCCCGATGTCATCCTGGATTATGGTGAAGGAGATTGTGATCAGTATGCCACAGTTACAGTGGGAGATAATGAACCACGTCAGATCAACCTCAGAAGGTGGTAGTTTATCCAGCTATAAGATAATATCGGGAAGCCGTCTTATTCAAATCAGGACGGCTTTCTTATTTCATGGATGCAATATTTAGAGTCCTAATTTTTCGATCTTGGTTCCGGTTGGAGGAACTCGGTAGGCAAATGGTGGCCGAGTTTTTATAGCCAATTCCTTTATTCTTGGCCAATTTCTAACGACCTGTTGAATTATTTTACATCGTCCTTGTTTCTTACCTCCTAGAAAAAAAACTCCGACTTTGTGTTTATTTATACTATTTAATTCCAGAGGGTTTCGGCGGATTCTTTCATCTTTCGTAATTAATGTAATCCGATTTTTCCCAATATATTCCAGCCAGACCACATCCGCTTCATCTTCTTTAAAATGATCACAAAGATGCATTACATCTTCGCCAAATTCTAATAACCCTCTGGCGAGATGCTCACTAAGATTATTATCGAAAAAGAATTTCATGCGGCCTTTAGACCAATTTCAAACTTAATAGCAGCATTCACTTGCTCCTGATTAAGATTAAGCCAATTGCATACCTTGGAAATATTTTCGTTTTCCCCAAGATAGCAGTTAAAAATGTTATCTGTGGATATGTTTTTCCCAACTATTATAGGTCTGCCAAAAGAAATTTTAGGATCTAACACAACTAATCCGTTTTTTCCGAGAGGATACCATTTTGTAGCAAATCCAGTAGGTTCATCAAATTCAATTTGGTGAGCAAGTTCCTTAATAAATTCTGAGATTACCCAATGACCACCAGACAATAATTCTATGAGCGATTCTGAATCATTCTTGATTTGTAGGTAGATATTTTTCCCGTCTGAGAAAAACAATCTTTGTGCAAAATGATATCCTCCAAGTAATGATTGTACTTCAATTAATGCTTTCCGAATTTTTTGAAGGCTTAGTCCTTTTGCAAGAAATTGCTTTACAAATAGAAGATCAATAAGATCTAGGAAGGAAGCATAGTTTGGAAGATTGGAATCATCACGTCCTATTACAGGTGCTTTATAGCTCATTACCTTTTCTCCAGAGCTGCCAGATTGATATGTGAATGCGTACCCTTGAAGCCAACGCTTAATTCTACCAGTACTAAGGTCAATTAGCTGGCTTACATAAGCTGGATTATAAATAGGGGTCTCCCAGATTTCCATTTGGTTGAGTTACAAAACTTTTGTATTCACAAGTTATTTATTTTTACCTAAAATTAATTGCAATAATAGGGTATATATTAACATCTGCAAGAATTAAATCCAACAGATCATACCCCAATATTTCCTATTGCTTTCTCTGTATCACAGTATAGTCGAGAGATCCAGGTTTTTCAAAAGTGAAAAACAACGGATAATGGGAATACTTTATAAAGATTTTGTTCAACTTAGCATTATTTGAAAACAGGGTCGTCTATTTCGAAAAAACCGGAAGTCACACACCTGTGAGTTTTCCCCTACATGGGACTTCCAGCTTCATTCAGCGTTGCTCAACGGCGTCTGTTAATAGATTGTATTACAGTGTTATACGATGATGAGAAAAATGTTTAGACATTATTCATAAGTCACCACCATGGTAAGAAGTCACATATGTGTGACTTGCAAGAAACTCGAAAATAGGATAGGTAGCAGGACTAAAAGTGACGCCATTCGTATTCTGATGCAGCTCAAAAACGGGGAATATTCAATTAAATATAAATAGTAACACTACATTGCATTAATTGTAGTTTTTTATCCTATACATGAAAGGCCGCTATGGTCTGATTTGATTTACGAAACTGCTGACCTTATCCGGGATAGCACCTTCTCCCATCAGGGATCTCATAAAGGCGCTTCCGATAATGGCACCTGATGCATACTGGCAGGCCTGTTCGTAAGTCTCACGGGTGGAGATACCAAAACCTATTAATCGGGGAGTTTGAGATCCATA
Organism: uncultured Bacteroidaceae bacterium; assembly: GCA_963767555.1. Taxonomy (GTDB): domain Bacteria; phylum Bacteroidota; class Bacteroidia; order Bacteroidales; family SM23-62; genus SM23-62. Next base: position 14,596 of record CAVYEL010000007.1, read on the forward strand.
GCCTTGATCCGCTTGAAGTAGTTGATCTGTTCAGGCTGGATACCGCTTTTTACCCCTGTCGTGGAGGCAGATGAGACCATGTAAATAAATCCCCTTCCCAAGCCTATCGATCTCCCTGATCCTGTCTTCAGCCGTCTGGGGAGAGATCAGGAAGATCATGTGCAGGTCATTCTCCCTGAAAAGATCACTGATAATGCGTGGTATATTCCCTGACAGGAAGATCGGGCAGGATGACCCCGTCCATACCGACAAACCGGGCTTTCTTGCAGAATTTTTCTACACCATAATTGAGCACAGGGTTCAGGTATCCCATCAGGAGAAGGGGAATATCCACGGACTCCCTGATGTATCCCAGCTGCTCAAAAAGGAGGTTCAGGGTCATGCCGTTCTCAAGGGCCTGCTGGTTGCAGACCTGCAGAAGGGGACCATCCGCAAGGGGGTCTGAAAAGGGCATGCCGATCTCTATCATATCCACACCGTTCTTCTCAAGTTCCCGGATCACTTCGATCGTATCATGCAGTCCGGGGTATCCTGCGGTCATATATACCGATAAAATGCCCGAGCCTTTCTCCTGAAATAGTCTGTCAATCCTGTTCATTTTCGAAAGCTTTAATATAGGTTTCCATATCCTTGTCCCCGCGTCCGGAAAGATTCACAACAATGGCATCATCCGGATCTGTTTCAAATTTGCCCAGAATGGCAAGTGCATGGGCGGTTTCCAGTGCGGGTATGATGCCCTCCAGCCTGGTAAGTTCCATGGCAGCTTCCAGTGCCTGTTCATCAGTTACTGAAAAATATTCCACCCTGCCCGTATTATGCAGGTGGGAATGGATGGGCCCTATTCCCGGATAATCGAGTCCCGCTGAAATAGAATAAGGCTCAATGATCTGTCCGTCCTCATCCTGCATGAGCATGGTCCTGCTCCCATGAATGATCCCCGGTCTTCCTTTTGCCAGGGTCGCAGCAGTTTCATCTGTTTCAATTCCTTTGCCGGCTGCTTCCACACCTATCATTCTTACCGATGCCTTTTCGAGGAATGGGTAGAAGGCCCCCATGGCGTTGCTGCCTCCGCCCACACAGGCGATGATGCAATCAGGATTTTCCCTGCCAGTGTGCTCCCTTATCTGCCAGGCAATCTCTTCCCCGATCACGGCCTGTAACCTGGTTACAAGGTCAGGGTAGGGATGGGGCCCAACCACTGAACCGATAATGTAATGGGTATCCTCCGGATGATTGATCCAGTCCCGGATGGCCTCATTGGTGGCATCCTTCAGGGTCCTGTTACCACTCTGTACCGGCACCACAGTGGCTCCCAGCATCTTCATCTTTAGCACATTGGGCTGCTGTCTTTTAACATCTGTATCACCCATATATACAATGCATTCCAGTCCCATCAATGCACAAACTGTGGCCGTTGCGACACCATGTTGTCCGGCCCCGGTTTCAGCGATGATCCTTTGTTTTCCCAGACGTTTTGCCATCAGTATCTGGCCAACCGTGTTATTGATCTTATGCGCCCCGGTATGGTTCAGGTCTTCCCGCTTCAGGAATATCTGCCTGCCGTGATGCTCAGAAATCCTGCTGGCAAAAAATAAAGGTGTAGGCCGGCCTACATAATCCTTTAATAAACGCTTGAATTCATCCTTGAATTTTTCATCTTCCAGGATGCCCAGGTATTTCTGGCGTAGTTCTTCCACATTGGCATAAAGCATCTCCGGGATGAAGGCTCCGCCAAAATCTCCATAATATCCATCCTGGTTAACATCGTATTGCATAGAAAATATATTTTGTTCTGTTAGGTTCTGATCTTGCTGATAAAATGCGCTAATTCTTCTGTATTCTTTAACCCGGGCCTGATCTCAAACCGGCTGTTCAGATCCACCGCATATAATTGCGGGATATCCATGTCCCTGACCTTCTCCGCATCCCCGGGTGCAACACCACCACTCAAAAAAAATGGTACATTCAAATGGATAATGCTGAAGCTGGCTCCAGTCAAATTTAATGCCGGTCCCACCATAACCATCTGCAGAAGTATCCAGTAATAAAAAATCACAAACTTCAACAAAGCGCTCCATCTCTTCCATATCCAGTGTTTGTCCCACACGGAAAGCCTTGATCACCTGGAATCCCTCTTCCCTGAATGTACGGCACAATTCCGGTGGTTCATCTCCGTGGAGCTGAAGTATGCCGGATTGAATAAGCCTGGCAGGTGGATACGATCTCTTCCCTGGAAGCATTTACAAAGACAGCCACTTTCCGGATGCCTTCATGAAGATCTTTCAATTCCGCCGGGGAAAGCCTGCCACCGTATCTTTTTGACCCGGGATAAAAGATAAATCCCATATAATCAGGTAACAGGCCTGACACTTCCCGGATATTTCCCGGCTCCCGCATACCGCATATTTTGATCTTCAAATCCATCTCTTATAAACCTTCAATCAATTCCCGGCAGGCATTGGCCGGATCCGTATGTTGCATAAAGTATTCCCCTATAAGGAATCCCTGGTATCCATATTCTTTCAGCGTCAGTATGGTTCCCGGATCAGAGATCCCGCTCTCGGATATTTTAAGGAATTCCGCCGGGATTTTTGCTGACAGCTCTTTTGAAGTATTTATATCGGTGACCATCCTTTTCAGATCCCGGTTGTTAACTCCAACTATATCAATGTTTTCATTGAGAACATCCAGCTCAGATTCCTGGTGTACCTCCAGTAATACTTCGAGTCCCAGGGAACGGGCCAGTGCTGACAGTTCCCTGACCTTTTCTTTCCCGAGGACAGCTGAGATCAGCAGGATCACATCAGCCCCCCAGGCCCTGGCTTCCAACACCTGGTATTCATCGATCAAAAAATCCTTGCGGAGAATGGGGCATGGGTTGGTCTCCCTGGCCCTGACCAGGTCGTCGCGGCTGCCAGCGAAGTATTTGTGATCCGTCAATACCGATAAGCCGCTTGCTCCTGCTTGCAGGTAACCCCGGGTAATTTTTACAGGATCGGCATTTTCATTGATCAAACCCCTGGAAGGGGACTTTCGTTTGAACTCGGCAATGATCCCGGTCGAACTGTTTCCGGCCAGTTGTTCACGCAATGAGCGTGTGTGGCGGCTAAACAAGGGTGAATTCTCAAGGTCCTTAACCGGAACCTTTAGCTTTTGTTCCTTTACCTCCAGCTTTTTATCAGCGATTATTTTATCCAGTATATCCACGGCAGCAATCTTTTTTGCGTCTCCAAATTTATTTATTCATCTCCATGAGTGTATTAAATGCTTTCAGCGCCGAACCACTTTCAATTGACTCACGGGCCATATCCAGGCAATCATCCATTTCCCGCTCCGGAAAACAGGCCTGGAGTCCCAATCCCGCATTGGCGATCACCACATCCCGCTGTGCATCGCTGGCCTTGTTCTGCAGTACAGCCATAAAAATTTTCATGGCATCTTCTGCCGTTCTCCCACCGCTTAACTGATCCGCTGTATAAGCCGGAAGTCCCAGATCAGCCGGCTGGATGATCCTGTCCAGGGTCCTTGTGATCACTTTACAGGGGCCGGTAAGGGATATCTCATCATAGCCGTCAATACTGTGCAGGATAACATATTGCTTGTCACCGGCCTGGTACAGGTAGTTATATAGACGGGCAAGCTCCAGGCTGTAAACACCCACCAGCTGCCGGGAGGGGAAACTGGGATTGACCATGGGGCCCAGCATATTGAAGAAGGTTTTCATACCCAGATCCTTCCTGACAGGGGCCACGTTTTTCATGGCCGGGTTGAAGAGCGGGGCATGCAGGAAACAAATTCCTGCCTTATCAATTTCTGCCCTGAGTTTTGATTCGTCATTAGAAAATTTGTACCCGGCAGCTTCCATCAGGTTGGAGGACCCTACTGATGAGGATACCCCGTAGTTCCCGTGTTTGGAAACTTTTACACCGGCACCTGCCACAACAAAGGTCGAGAGGGTGGATATATTAAAGGTGTCTTTCCCATCACCGCCGGTCCCGCACAGGTCGATGGTGTCAAATTCTGCCAGGTCCACGGGCTGGCACAGATCGAGCAATGCATCGCGGAATCCTGTCAACTCATCGACCGTTATGCTTCGCATCAGGTATACAGAGATAAAGGAGGCGATCTGGGAATGATTATAAACCCCGCTGGCTATGTTTGTCAGGACCTTTTTTGCTTCTTCCCTGTTCAGGGTTTTGTGTTCATACAGATAATTCAGTATTTCTTTCATGGTTTCCAGATTTTTCATTCAAATCATGAAATGATCCAGTTGGTCAGAATGGCCATTCCCTCCTTGGTCAGTACGGATTCAGGGTGGTACTGCACGCCTTTAACATCAAATTCACTGTGGCTCATGCCCATGATCTCACCATCTTCGGCCTTCGCCGTTATCCGGAGAGAGCCGGGAAGGTCTTCCTCCGATACTATCCAGGAGTGATAGCGGCCCCCGTCAAATTCAGCAGGGATGTTCCGGTACAGGTAATCTTCCCTGTCAAGTACCCTGATCCGGGTGGCTACCCCGTGAAATACCCTGCTGATATTGATCAGGCTGCCACCGAAAACTTCCGCTATGGCCTGGTGCCCCAGGCAAACCCCAAGCATCCTTTTTTCGGGGGCATATGCCCGGATTATATCCTTCAGGAGACCCGCTTCATCCGGGATGCCAGGTCCGGGTGAAAGCACGATATGCGAATATGCTGCCAGCTCCTCCATGTCCACCTTATCATTCCTGAACACATCCACCTTTGAACCGGTGATCTGGTTGAGTGCATGCACCAGGTTGTAGGTAAATGAATCATAATTATCGATAACCACTACTTTTTCCATTTCTTATATCTCCTTTGCCATATCGATGGCCTTCTTCAGTGCCATCAGTTTATTGTTAACTTCTTGTAATTCTGTCTCTTCCACTGATTCTGCCACAATGCCGGCTCCGGCCTGGTAGTACAGACAATTATTCTTGCTGAGGAATGAACGGATCATGATGGCATGGTTCAGGGCCCCGTCAAATCCCAGGTAACCAATCCCGCCACCATAGTACCCGCGGTGCTGGTTCTCATACCTGTCGATCAGCTCCATGGCCTTGTATTTCGGGGCCCCGGAGAGTGTGCCGGCCGGGAAGGTATCTCCCATGACCCGTACAGCATTGTAGTCTTTCGGCAGCATCCCGGAAACCTTTGAGACCATATGTATCACGTGCGAATAATACTGGATCTCGCGGAAGGTTTCCACCGTGACATGGTCGGCATTGCGGCTCAGGTCATTGCGGGCCAGGTCAACCAGCATGATATGTTCCGAATTCTCCTTTTTATCCCTGGCCAGCCTGATCGCCGAATCCTTGTCCACCGAATCCTCCCCCGTCCTTTTGAAAGTGCCGGCAATGGGGTGTATATAGGCAATTCTGTCCTGTATCTGCAGCGATGCCTCGGGGGAGGAACCGAATATTTTATAGCTTCCGAAATCAAAATAAAACAGGTAGGGAGAAGGATTAACGGATCTCAGGCAACGGTAGACATTGAACTCATCCCCCGTAAAATCCTGCCTGAACTGGCGCGAAAGTACGATCTGGAAGACATCTCCCCGGTAACAATGTTCCTTGCCTTTGCTGACCATTTCCCTGTAATCCTGGTCCGTCATATTGGACTCTTCCTTCTCACTCGGCTTGAAGGGAAAAGTTGCGAAATTCCGGTTGAAAAGCATGGATTGGATATAATCCAGCTGGCTGTCGTAGCCTTCAGTCCGGTTCTCCAGGATGGTAAGGGTATTCTGGAAATGATTGATGGCTATAATGATCCTGTACAGGGAATAAACCATATCCGGGATGGCATACGGTCTGGCCTGATCCTCAGCTACCTGAATATCCTCGAAATATTTAATGGCATCATAGGCTGAATAACCAAAAAACCCATTGGTCCTTATCCTGGGATCAGGATCATCCAGCTCGAATGACTGGAAGAATCCGTTCAATTCATCGGGAATGGATGTATCCCGGGTGATCTGCCGGACATCAGCCTCTCCATGCTCATCCCGCAGGATTATCTTCCCCTGGTCAATGGTAAAAGAAAAGAAGGGCTGGAGGCAGATGAAAGAATATGAATCTTCATTGGAATGATAATCACTGCTTTCCAGCAAAATGGACTGGGGATATATGTCCCGTACCCTCAGATATATACTCACAGGAGTAATGGTATCTGAAAGGATCTGTTTAACGGCTGTTTTGATCTTTACTTTTTGCATCTGTTCATATTTTTTGCCGGTTCCCAGCACAAAAAAAGGCCTGCCGTGATTGGCAAGCCTCTTATTTAATACTGTTCTTTAACAATGGCTGTCACAACTCACGGGTTCTCCATGCAGATAAAAGCCACCACCAATTATTAAAGGTATAATTTCTCATTGCTGTAAATTCCTGGATCAAAGAAAATGATTTTCGGTAAATAAACAAAATAAAATTTACGCGGCCCTCAGCCTTTTAACGTCAGATTTCTCGAACTTCTCCTTGGCATATTGCAGTTCTACATGGACCTCTTTGATCTCGGAAGAGGGCAGATTGAACATGTCATCAATCATAATGGCTTCGCATATGGAGCGGAGTCCCCTGGCACCCAGCTTGAACTCCACGGATTTTTCCACGATGTAGTCCAGGACATCCTCATCAAAGCTGAGCTTGATTCCATCCATTTCAAACAGACTTTCATACTGTTTGATAATGGCGTTCCTGGGTTCTGTCAGGATGCTTCTCAGTGCGCCCTGATCCAGTGGGTTCAGGTATGCCAGTACGGGCAGTCTTCCTACGATCTCCGGGATGAGGCCAAAGGCTTTCAGGTCCTGCGGTGCAACGTATTGTAATAAATTACTCCGGTCCACTTTATCTGCATCCTTAACAGCAGTATACCCAACGGTTTTGGTATTCAGCCTCTGCCCGATCTTTTTCTCAATGCCGTCAAATGCCCCTCCGCAGATGAACAGGATGTTCTTTGTATTGACAGGGATCATCTTCTGGTCAGGATGTTTCCTGCCACCCTGGGGCGGCACGTTCACAGTCGAGCCTTCCAACAACTTGAGCAAACCCTGCTGTACCCCTTCTCCTGAAACATCCCTGGTAATGGATGGATTGTCGCTTTTACGGGCGATCTTGTCGATCTCATCAATAAAAACGATCCCCTTTTCCGCTGCTTCAACGTTGTAATCAGCCACCTGCAGGAGCCTGGTCAGGATACTTTCAATATCCTCACCCACATAACCTGCTTCAGTAAGGACAGTGGCATCAACAATGGTGAAGGGGACATGTAGCATTTTAGCTATGGTCCGGGCCAGCAATGTTTTGCCGGTCCCGGTTTCTCCCACCAGGACGATATTTGATTTTTCTATTTCTACCTCGTTATTATCATCAATCTTTACCTGGACCAGTCGCTTGTAATGATTATAAACCGCGACAGAGATATATTTCTTGGCATAATCCTGGCCAATGACATACTGATCCAGGAAACTCTTGATCTCATATGGTTTTGAGAGCTTGATCTGGTTTACATCAAACTCCGATTTCTTCTTCAATTCCTCCTGCAGGATACTATGCGCCTGCTCAATACAACTGTCACAGATATGGCCTGATATCCCTGCAATTAACAGATTTGTATCACGCTTTTCCCTACCACAAAAAGAACACCGGTCCATTTATTGAAATTTTAGTTAGTCTTTCTTACTTTTCCCTTTCTCCAGCACCTCATCTATCATCCCATATTCCAGGGCTTCCTTGGCTGTCATCCAGTGATCACGGTCTGAATCCTTTTCAATCTTTTCAATGGGATTGCCTGAATGGTCGGCCAGGATCTGATACAGCTCCTGCTTCATCTTCAGTATCTCTCTGGTGGTGATCTCTATATCGGATGCCGTACCCTGGGCACCTCCCATGGGCTGGTGGATCATGATCCTGGAATGCCTCAATGCAGAACGTTTTCCTTTGGTTCCGGCAGTCAGCAGAACAGCACCCATGGAGGCTGCCATTCCTGTACATATACTGGCTACATCAGAACTTATATACTGCATCGTATCATAAATACCCAGTCCGGCATGTACAGATCCCCCCGGTGTATTGAAATAGATCTGGATATCCTTTGAAGGATCGGAGGAATCAAGGAAAAGCAACTGTGCCTGTATGATATTAGCCACATAATCATCAATGGGTAGGCCCAGGAAGATGATCCTGTCCATCATCAGCCGTGAGAACACATCCATAGAAGCAATATTAAGCTGCCTCTCTTCAATGATGGTCGGGGATATATAATTATTCCAGATGGAGGTATAACGTTGCATTGTCATACTGCTGATGCCCTGGTGCTTGATCGCGTATTTATAGAATTCGTTCTGGTCCATATCAAATTGTTTACATGCGAATTTAATTATTCTCAAATAATTTATTGAATTTTTCTACGGTAATTTGTTTATTATCAACTCTGACAGCACCTTTTAGATAATCAATTACTTTATTATCCAGTATCTTTTCCGTTGCTTTTCTGATCTCATCTTCATTCTTCAACATCTCACCTGCATAGTTGTCCAGGTTCTCTTCCGGGATGTTCATCATGCCGTATTGCTGGAACTGCAGCCTGGCAATCTCCTTGGCCTGGGCCTTCACCTCTTCAGCCTCAACCTTAATTTCCTGATCTTTTACGATCTGATCCCGAATTAGTTGCCATTTCAGGTCATCTTCAAACTTTGGAAAGTCCTCATCTATCTGTTCAGCGGTGAATTTTCCCTCATTTACCAGTACCAGCCAACGCTTCAGGAACTCCACCGGAAGACTGAATTTCATCTTCTTCAGCATCATTTTCTTGGCATCTATCTCAAAACGGTATTCACTGTCCCGCGATAGAGCTGTACGCAGTTCTTCCTTAATTTTCTCTTCAAACTCCGCATCTGATTTGACTTCATCCTTACCATAAAGCATATCCCAGAGTTCCTGGTTGATCTCCGCTGCCTGGAACTTCGTGATTTCCTTGATTTCCATACGGAAAGTCGGAACAATCTCGGGAACAGTCGCCTTGTCAATTTTCAGGAGGGATGAGATCTCAGTATCATTGGGAAAAGCCTTTCGTACGTCGAAATCTACCGTATCACCCACCTGGCGTGCCATAAAAGAGGTTTTTATTTTCTCATCCCTGATCACTTCAATGGAGATCTGCGCATCGGCGGTAAAGATCCCTCCATCGATGAGATTTCCTTCCTTATCGATCTGCATAAAATCTCCTTTAACGAGCTCCGATCCTTCGATCTGTTCTACCGGGATCACCTGTCCCATCCGCTTGGCATAGGATTCCTTTGAATCATTGATCATCTTATTCTCTACCTGGACCTCATACATGGGCACCTTATCCTTCTGCGTCAGAGTAATATCCAGTTTGGGTGCCAGTCCCAGGTCAAAATCAAATTCAAACTCGGTCTGGGTATCCCAGTCAATTTCTTCTGGCTGCTCTTCCCGTGGAAGGGGTTCACCCAGGATGTGTATTTCCTCATCCCTCAGGTATTTGGCAATGGATTCGGATACCAGTTTATTGATCTCCTCCACCATTATAGGCTTGTGGTACATCTTGCGTACCAGTCCCGCAGGCACCTTCCCCGGCCTGAACCCATCCAGCTGGACCTTCTTCCGGTAATCTTTTAAAACTTCATCAACCCGTTCTGTATAATCCGACTCTTCAATCCTGATCTTCAGGACGGCATTTAAATCGTCTGTGTTTTCTTTAGTGATATTCATGGTAACGATTATTGTTATTTAAAAACCGCCACACGAACGACCGTACATCGTCAGCATGGCGGCAGATCTGTTATCGGGTGCGGATGAAGGGACTCGAACCCCCACGCCGTAAGGCACTAGATCCTAAATCTAGCGCGTCTACCAATTCCGCCACATCCGCATTTTCCGCCGCAAATTTATTCTTTTTTCTCGAGAATGCCAACGGGGAGTTTTTCTACCTCAGTTCAAAGTTTTTACCCAGGTAGACCCTTCGCACCTGCTCATCTTCTGCCAGTTCAGATGAGGTTCCTGATTTTAGTATATTCCCCTCGAACAAAAGGTATGCCCTGTCCGTAATGGAAAGTGTCTCATGTACATTGTGGTCGGTGATAAGGATCCCTATATTTTTGTTCTTCAGGTTTTTAACTATCTGCTGAATATCCTCCACAGCAATGGGATCAACCCCGGCGAATGGTTCATCAAGGAGGATGAACTTGGGACTCAATGCAAGGGCCCTGGCAATTTCAGTCCGCCTTCGTTCTCCGCCGGACAGCTGTATACCCAGGCTTTTCCTGATTTTTTCCAGTCCGAATTCCTGCAACAATTCTTCCACCCTGTCCTTTTGCTCATCCCTGGTCAGGCTTGACATTTCAAGAACAGCCAAAAGGTTGTCCTCCACTGATAGTTTCCTGAAGACGGAGGCTTCCTGCGCCAGGTATCCTATGCCCGCCCTGGCTCTTTTATATACCGGCTCTTTTGTGATATCCCTGTCATCGAGGAAGATTTTCCCCTCATTCGGGGATATCAGTCCCACGATCATATAAAAAGTTGTTGTCTTCCCGGCCCCGTTGGGACCCAGTAAACCAACAATCTCTCCCTGTTCGACTTCGATGGATACCCTTTTCACCACGGTCCTTGTCCGGTACCTCTTGACAAGTTTGCTGGTGTGCAGTCTCATTAGATGATCTTTAGCTTTTAGATAACGGGGGTTTTTTCATTATGTTTCGTCATCCCCCTTCAGTTCCTGCTCCCGTTTAACATTGATCCGCCTGGATATGCCGATACCGATCTCGTAGAGAAAGATCAACGGGAAGGATACCAGTACCTGGCTGAAAATATCAGGGGGGGTGATGATGGCAGAAAGGGCCAGTATGAGTACCAGGGAATGCTTCCGGTATTTCCTCAGAAACTCCGGTGTTACCAGTCCCGCTTTACTCAAAAAATAAACAAGAATAGGCAATTCAAAAATAACCCCGGCAGCCAGCACCACTGAAGCCACAGTTGAAACATATGAGATCAGGTTGATCTGGTTGGTAACCTGTTCACTCACACTGTAGGATCCAAGGAAGTGAACAGAGAGGGGAACGATCACGAAATAACCGAATAAGACCCCAAGCATGAATAACAGGGAACTGTAAAAAACAGCCCCACGGGCATGACTTTTTTCCTTGGAATAGAGAGCAGGTACAATAAATCTCCAGAATTCATGAAAAACGAAAGGGAAAGCAACTACAAAACCGGCGATCAGGGATACCATGATATGCATGGAGAACTGACCGGCCATTTTGATACTGATCACCTCGAACGGCCTGGAATTGATACAAAGTGTCAGGATATTGACCATCCTCCCGAAATCACAGAGCACACGGTTGGTGATGAATTCCGGCAACTTGGGGGCAAGGATGATCTTGTTGAAAACGATATCCTTGAAAATGAAGGCCACAATAGCGACGACCAGGATCGCCATTATTGCCCTTATGATATGCCACCTCAATACTTCCAGATGTTCCAGGAATGACATTTCATTCTCAGTCTTTGCTGCCATGCTTAATAATTGTTGTCAGATATGTGTAAAATGAGGACCGCTATCGTGATCCGTAATTAGATTTTTTTTAAATTTAGAATACAAATGTATTCATATATTTTAAATGGACAGGCAGAAAGCCTCCAATTAGAAGATCTTGTTATTTAGAAGTTAAATTAACGCTAAGCAGAATAATTATAATAATTAATTCGTATCTTAATTGTTGAGTAAGAGAGTAGCAGCGTAATGACAATCACTACAGATTTATCACTCATCGGATATCTCAAGAAGTATTTTGGTTTTGATACTTTCAAAGGTAACCAGGAGGAGATCATCAGGAGCGTTCTTGACGGACATGATTCGTTTGTCCTGATGCCGACAGGTGGTGGTAAATCTCTTTGCTACCAGCTCCCGTCCATGATTATGGATGGGACAGCTATTGTCATATCCCCTCTGATCGCATTGATGAAAAACCAGGTTGATGCCATGCGTAGCTTCAGTACGGATGATGGCATAGCTCATTTCCTGAATTCTTCCCTGTCAAAAGCCCAGATCGAGCATGTGAAGAGTGACCTTTTAGCCCGGCGGACCAGGTTGCTCTACGTGGCACCCGAATCACTTACAAAATTGGAAAACATAGAGCTCCTTAAAAAGATCAATATCTCATTCTATGCGGTTGACGAAGCACATTGTATTTCAGAATGGGGCCATGATTTCAGGCCTGAGTACCGGCGTATCCGTCCCATTATCAACCAGATCGGCAGTGCTCCCATCATCGCATTGACCGCCACTGCCACACCCAAGGTTCAGCATGATATTCAGAAAAACCTGAACATGCTTGATGCCCGGGTATTCAAGGATTCATTCCGCCGGGAAAACCTTTATTACGAGATACGCCCAAAGATAAATGCAACCAAGGAGATCATCCGGTATATAACGAATCATACTGGAAAATCAGGCATTATTTACTGCCTGAGCCGTAAGAAGGTTGAGGAACTGGCTGAGACGCTGAAGGTAAATGGTATCAAAGCCCTGCCATATCATGCCGGAATGGATTCAGCCACCCGTTCCTCCAACCAGGATCAGTTCCTGATGGAGGAGGTCGATGTGATCGTGGCTACCATAGCATTCGGTATGGGTATTGATAAACCGGATGTAAGATTTGTGATCCACTATGACATCCCCAAGAGCCTGGAAGGCTATTACCAGGAAACCGGAAGGGCTGGCAGGGACGGTGGCGAAGGTAACTGCGTTGCATTTTACAGTTACAATGACATCCAGAAACTGGAGAAATTTATGCAGGGGAAACCGGTGGCAGAGCAGGAGATCGGCAAACAACTGTTGCTGGAAACAGTATCCTATGCAGAATCATCTGTTTGCAGACCTAAATTATTGTTGAATTATTTTGGGGAAATCATGGAGGGGCATTGTGACAATTGTGATAATTGCCTCCATCCCAAAGAGGAATTTGAAGGGAAGGATTTTATTGTCAAGGCTTTGCAGATAATTCTCGCGGTCAAGGAAAAATTTAAAGCTTCTCATATTTCCAATATCCTGGCAGGAAATGCATCCTCCTCTGTTAAATCATACAAACATCATAAGATACCTGAATTTGGGTCAGGCAGTGACAAGGACACCAAATTCTGGAATGCCGTCATCCGGCAATCCCTGGTGGCCCAGTTCCTCACAAAGGATATTGAGAATTACGGCCTGTTGAAAGTTACTAAAAAGGGACATGAGTACCTTGCCAATCCTTTCAGCAAGATGATTACCAGGGATCATGACTATGAAGCCGCGACAGAAGATGCTGCCATGGCTCAGGGAGGAAAGACCAGCACGGTTGATGATGAACTGTTCAATATCCTGAAAGACCTTCGCAAAAAAATATCGCGTGAGCTGAACCTTCCGCCTTTTGTGATCTTTCAGGATCCTTCTCTGGAAGATATGGCCATACAATATCCCATCAACATGGAAGAGCTGCAGCATATCCAGGGTGTGGGTTCTGGCAAGGCACAGCGATATGGAAAAAGGTTTGTTGAACTGATCAGGACCTATGTTGATGAAAAGGAGATCATCCGGGCACAGGACATGGTTGTCAAATCGGTAGTGAATAAATCCGGACTCAAAGTCTATATTATCCAGAACATAGACAGGAAGGTTTCTCTCGACGATATCTCCAGTTCCAAAAACCTGGATATGCCAAAGTTGCTGGACGAAATTGAAGCCATCGTTAACAGCGGAACGAAACTGAATCTTGACTATTATATAAATGAAGTCCTCGATGAGGATCACCAGGATGAAGTTTTTGATTATTTTCGGGAAGCTGAAAGCGAATCTGTGCACGAAGCATTGGATGAACTCGGTGAGGAGGAATATTCAGAGGAGGATATCAGGTTGATGAGAATAAAATTCATGGCAGAAATGGGTCATTGATTTGGAACCTATTTTAAACATTCAACAGATCTCAAAGAATTACGGACGCATCGTTGCCGTCCAGGATCTGTCTGTGGAAGTCGGCGCAGGACATGTATTCGGCATCCTCGGTCCGAATGGAAGCGGCAAAACCACCACCCTTGCCATCATTACCGGTGTAATCTCGCAGGATAAGGGAACTTTCCACTGGTATGGTAAATCCCCCTCTGCAACAATCCGTAAAAAAATCGGCTCACTGATAGAGGTGCCTAACTTTTACCCATACCTTGACCTGCTCCATAACCTGACCATTGTTGCCCGCATTAAAGGGAAACCGGTGAGTGATATTGAACGGGTTCTAAAACTTACCAATTTATGGGACCGGAGAAAATCAAGGTTTGACACCCTATCCCTGGGCATGAAGCAGCGTTTGGCCCTGTCTGGCGTCCTGCTGGGCGACCCCGAGGTACTCGTTCTCGATGAACCTGCCAATGGACTTGATCCGGAAGGGATCGCCGAGGTCAGGGAGATCATCAAAGGGGAGGCAGAGAAACAAAAAACCATCATTATGGCCAGCCATATACTGGATGAAGTAGAAAAAGTCTGTACCCATGTTGCTGTACTGAAAAAAGGCAGGTCCATTGCCCAGGGCCGGGTACACGAATTGCTTGCGGCAGATGATCCAGTGGTAGTGGCATGTAAAGAATCCGAAAAACTGAAGGCATCATTGATCCGAGCCGGGATGAGTGCTTCTATAGAAAAAGATGGCAATCAGCTGGTCATCGTCCTTTCATCCGGTTACGAGGCCCGGGATGTTAACGAGTTTGCCCATCAGCAAGGCATTGTACTAACCCACCTGGAAACACGCAAGAAAAGCCTGGAATCGCAGTTCCTGGAACTGGTAAAACAATAATGCCGATGAAGTCCATTATCCTCAACGAGTATACGAAAATCTGGTCTTACAGGGCATTCAGGATAATCATCCTGTTGCATTTCTTTTTGTTTTTCCTGGTGGTACTTGTTACTTCCCGGTTGGATATCACCATCCCGGGATTCAGCACGGATTACCTCTACCAGTTCCCCAATATTTGGGAATTTTTTCCATGGGTCGCAAGCTGGTTCAACCTTCTGTTGGCCATCCTGATCATTGTCGTGACGGGAAACGAGTATTCCTTCCGCACCTTCAGGCAGCATGTTATTGACGGACTCAGCCGTTTTGATCTATTGGCAGGAAAGGGATTTTTAATCATGGCCATAGCCGTTTACAGTATGCTGATGGTCCTGATCTTTTCACTCATATTCGGGTTAATTTTCACGAAGGACCTGACAGCTGCTGAGTTTGTCAGTAAAACCTATATATTGCTGGTTTACTTTGTCCAGGCAGTGGCTTATATGGTAACCGGATTCCTGCTGGTGGTCCTCTTCCGGAATACTGCCCTGGCCATAGTCCTGTTTATCCTGTACCGGCTGATCATAGAACCCGTATTCAGATTATTTTTCCCTCAGGAGGTAAGGTTGTACTTTCCCATGAAGGTTATTTCCAACCTTACCCCAATGCCTGAATTTTTATCCATCGCTTCAGGTAATGATCAGGATCCTGGTAATGTTGATTCACTGAACTTACGTGAAATGGGATTGATGGTAGAAGACCTGCCAGTGTACCTGAACCTGCTGCTGGCCGTTGGTTATACTTCCCTGTTCATATTTCTTGCCTGGCTCCTTCTGCGGAGACGAAATTTGTAATTATTTCCTCCTGACATCCAGTGCATCCCGAAGGCCGTTCCCTACCATGGTAAAAGAAAGCACCATGAGCATAATGGCCAGTCCGGGTAGAAAAGCCAGGTATGCCTTATTCACAATGATAAATCCGTAATGATCCTTGATCATGGTTCCCCAGGAAGGTATGGGAGGCTGAACGCCAATTCCCAGGAAACTGAGACCTGCTTCCATCAGAATGGCAGAAGCAAAATTGGCTGCAGAAATAATGATCACAGGGGTGAGGACATTTGGCAGGACATGCCTGAAAAGGATCCGTACTGAAGAATATCCCAGTGATTTTGCAGCCTGTATGAATTCTTTTTCACGGATCCCCAGTACCTGCCCCCTTACCACCCTGGCCACTTCCACCCACATGGTCAATCCCACTGCCACAAATACCTGCCAGAATCCCTTCCCCAGGGCGAGCGTAATGGCAATGACCAGCAACAGGGTAGGAATGGACCAGACCACATTGATGAACCACATGATGATATCATCCGTCCGCCCCCGAAAATAACCGGCAACACTTCCCAGGATCAATCCTATCAGCAGGGATATGCTGACCGATATAAACCCTACCGACAGGGAAACACGGGTACCCAGGAGCAGGCGGCTGTAAAAATCCCTGCCAAACCGGTCTGTCCCAAGTAAAAAACGCCTTTCAATGATATGTTCTTCCCTGGCAGATTGTTGCAGATCCTCAAGAGGGATCTGGTGAAACAGACCATCGATATCCTTAAATTCAACCGAACCGTCTTTCATCCCTGCCTGCTTATTTCCCGGATCCAGCGGGTAGATCACATCTGCCAGGTGAAAAGAACGCCTGAACTCAAGGGCATCCTCACTATAATCAATTACCACCAAAGAATCCCTGACCATGGATACCTTATTGAAAGGAATGTAACTGAACCGGTTCTTTTGTCCGAATAACATCCTGCCTAACCGTCTCCTGTCCTCCCTTACCTCATTCTTGCAAACCTTTAACATCCGGACCCTGAATCCGGGTTTGCGTGCGGCAATCTCTATATGCTGCTGGTTGGCATTCGGACTCCTGTCAGGAATGATCAAGTATCCCAGTATGGCCAGCAGTATTGTTAACAGGATTAATATCATGCCGGAAAGGGCAAGCGGATTCCTGAGGAATCGGTACCATGCAGTGGAATAATGGGTATCTGGCATGTCAGGGCTGAATGTTTCGTCCTTTCCAGGTATAAGGGAATAACTGACCGGCTATCCCAACAATGCTAACATACATAAAATATATCAGTTCAAGCGGTAAAACCAGGAACAACAGTTTTCTTTTGCCGTAGTACTTCAATACTTTATCCATGAACCAGAGGTCAATCGTTCCTTTGACAACCAAAAGCACCACAAACAGGGGGATCCATTGTACAGAAATAAAGCAAAGGACAGCCACCAGAAGTATGCAGGCATTGGTCAGGAATACAAGCAGGGCCGTACTGATTAAATGAAAATCACGGTAAAACCTGCTTTTGGAAACCCACCTGAATCTCTGCATCATAAATGCATACAAGTTCTTACCGGGAAGGGTCCGGATAAGGGCTCCGGGAGAAGTTATGTACCTTATGCATCCGGGTTGCATTTTTTTTAACCAGAGCATAAGGAACATGTCATCCCCGCTTGCAATTCCAGGTTCCCCTGCTTCCAGGTACAGGCTATAATCTTCTTTGAGATAGGCCAGGTTGGCAGCATTGCACATAATGGGACTGCCCAGTCCGGCTGCAGCGGCACTGACCCCGATAAGGCTGAGGAATTCAATTGTTTGCATGGCCCCGAACCATCCACTGTCGGGATCCAAGATCACGGGTCCCGCTACCATCCTGATACCCGGCTCTGCGAATGGGGCCATGATATGACCCAGCCATTCCGATGGAGCCCGGCAGTCTCCGTCCGTTGAGATGATGACATCAAACCTTGCCTCTGATACCCCTTTTTTAATGGCTGATTTTTTCCCGTCTTCTCCGGCTTCCAGTTCAACCAGCCTGATACTGGCAGATCTGGCGGTATGGGATTTCACGATCTCTGCCGTATGATCGCTTGAATGATCATTAACTATAATGATCTCATACTGATCATCCGGATAGCTTTGTTTTCGCAGGTCCTCAAGTAAGTATTCTATCTGTGCCGCTTCATTCCTGACCGGTATAACAATTGAAACATACCCGCCGGATGAGGCAACCGGAGGAACTTCTGACCGGACTGTTTTACTCCAACCGTAGATGTAGGAAATTATCCGGATAGCGTAGGCACTGAAGACAAGCATCCCTATGATCCATGTCCAATCCATGAAAGGTCAGGCTTTCTGCATGAACTTGTCTACTTCAGACATAAATTTATTGAGACTGATGGGTTTGGTCATGAATCCCTGGCAACCAGCCTCATCAGCCCTGGATTTTTCTTCATTCATGGAATTGGCGGTTTGAACAATGATGGGAATATCAGGCTGGTTCGCCTTGATCAGTTTAATGGCTTCAAAGCCGTTCATTTCCGGTAACTGGACATCCATTAAAACCAGGTCTATATTCTGTTCCTCACTGCAAAACCTGACGGCATCCATCCCGGTAACAGCATGCAGCAGCTTCACCCCGGTTCTCTTAAGAACTACTTCAAGCAGCTGATAATTAATTTGATCGTCCTCCACGATCAGGATGGTTTTGTCTTCCCAATTCCTGTCACTGGCTTTAATTCCCTTGCTGGCAGGTTTTTCAGCAGTCTTTCCGGATTGATTCACATCGGGAATGGAAAAATAGAATTTTGCCCCTTTCCCGGGAGAAGAATCAACCCATATCTTCCCCCCCAGTAAATCAACGAAACCCTTACAAATGGACAGTCCGAGTCCGGATCCCCCAAAATGCCTGGACAGCGAATCATCTGCCTGAACGAAGCGCTCAAAGATGCGTTTTTGTTTGTCGGGGTTAATGCCAATACCGGTGTCAAAAACATAAAATAAAAGGGATTGGTCATGCTGCAGTTCATAACCAAACTCTATCCTGCCGGTTTCTGTAAATTTTAATGCATTGCTCAGGAGATTAACAAGGATCTGTCTGAGTTTCACACGGTCCGTATGTATCATTGAAGATCCATCTTCCAGGGCAGCCTTATAGATTAATTCAAGTACCTTCTTTCCGCTCACCTCAAGTTCTGTGGAGAAAATCCCGTGTAACTCCTTGATCAGCCCGTTCAGGTAAAAATCTTCTTTGCTGGCCGTTACCTGATTGGCTTCGATCCTGGAAACATCCATGATATCATCCAGGAGGCTGATCAGCACATTTCCGCTGCTCAGGATCAGGTTAACATATTCCTGCTGAGTCACACTGTCCATATCAGGATTAGCCAGCAGGTGTGCCAGTCCCATAATACCGTTCATGGGTGTGCGGACCTCATGTGACATATTGGCCAGGAAGGCAGATTTCAGCTTATCGGATTCCTCAGCCTCCTTTTTAGCCTTCCTTAATTCTGTCTCCATATGCTGCCTGTAGAGGGCAATGGAACATTGAAAGATAAATCCTTCGATGACCTTGGGATCTTCCAGTACACTCTCCCCCTTGGTTATGATGGTGGCTGTACCGTATAATTCCCCGCCCCGCTCAAAGGTAATACCATAAGTTTCATTGGCCTGTATCAGGGTTTCGAGGGTGCTGGCTACAGGTTTTGGTATATTCCCGTCAGAAGATTCATGAAGGCCGCCCTCGAATTGAAATAACTTGTTGGCGGACTTGAACATCTTCTGCATGGTATTTTCCGTCAGGGTAACGGTCTGTTGCAGTGGCTGCCGGCCCAGTACCGCCACAATTTTATCGACGATGCCTTCCCCTCCGCCAATATACCTGACCTGCAGTTCCCTGGCTGTTTCATCGAATGAATTGACGATCACAATTGCATCATCAATAAGCGAAACCAGTTTGTTTCCGATATATTCGAAGATATCAGAATGATCGGCTTGTCCTAGAAAATCAAGGGCTGTATTGGCCAGGAATTCCAGTTGTTCCTGATATTTTGCAGCTTCACCTGCACTAAGGATCCTGCCCTCTAATTCAGCAATTTTCGCTTGTAATTCGGCTATTTTCTGATCTGCATCCATGCTCATTTATATATGCCGGTGACTCATCCCAGCAACATTCCAATGATAGTAGCTGATAATAGTGACGCCAAAGTACCCGCCAGGAGTGCGCGTATACCAAATTGTGAAAGCAGTACACGTTGTCCCGGCGCCAGGGATCCAATCCCTCCGATCTGAATCCCTATAGATGCAAAATTAGCAAATCCGCACAAAATATAGGTGGCCATGATGATAGATTTGGATTCCGCAAAGCTTCCTGCTGCTTTCAGGTCGGCCAGGCTCATGTATCCGATGAATTCTGTCAGGATGATCTTTTCACCCAACAGCCTGCCAACCAGCGTGATATCTTCAGATGCAACACCAACAAGCCACATCAGAGGTGCAAAAGTATAACCCAGTATAAATTCAAGAGATAACTTTTCGAATTGCCCATTTGTGACATTTGCGATGGCTCCATTCAGACTTGTCCAGTCCCCGATCTTCAGGAAAATAAAATTAACCATTTCAATAAAGGCAAGGAAAACAAGTAACATGGCCGCTACATTAACCGCCAGTCTCAATCCCTCTCCCGTTCCCCTGGAGATAGCGTCCAGCACATTTTTACCAATTTGTTCCCTGGGGATCTTCATTACTTTATTGACATCCTCTGTCTGCGGCACCAATATCTTTGACACAACAATGACCCCGGGAGCGGCCATAACAGATGCAGCCAGCAGGTGCTTGGCAAACATCAGGCGTTGCACAGGATCGGTTCCACCCAGCACACTGATATAAACGGCCAGTACACCTCCTGCCAGGGTTGCCATACCGCCAGACATGACCAGCAGCATCTCAGACCGGTTCATTTTCTCAAGATAAGCCTTGATCATGAAAGGAGACTCTGTCTGTCCCAGAAAAATATTCCCGGCGACGGAAAGGCTTTCAGCACCGGAGATGCGAAGTGCCCTGCTGAGTGCCCAGGCCAATCCGTATACAACGAACTGAATGATCCCGAAATAAAACAGGACGCTGGTAAGTGCTGAAAAAAATATGATGGTGGGCAAAATGGTAACAGCAAAATTAAGCAAGGGTTTTTCTATGATGCCTGAGGCATGCGACTTGAACAGGAATTCTGTCCCGGCATAGGTAAAATCAAGGATCTTGACAAAGATCTTCCCGACAACTTCAAAAAAGATCTGAACGGGCGGTATCCAGAGAATGCCAATGGCAAGGATTATCTGTATGGAGAGCCCGATAAATACTACCCGCCAGGAGATGGCTCCCCGGTTTGTACTGAAAAGCCAGGCTATCAGAATCAGAACCAGCATGCCCAGCAGTCCCCTGAGGATCTTTACCAGGCTGAAATTAAACTGTTCATCCCGGGGAACAATGACATTTGATTCATCGATCAAACCTGCCTGCTCCAATATTACTCCCGCTGCGGCAGTATCAATGGCCAGGGCTGCAGCCGTATCGGGTTTGAGATTTTCCTGTGATTGAGCGGATGTAAAGTTTCCGTGGAGTATAAGCAGACAAACAAAGGTTAAAAAAAACTTCATTCATCAATTTTATTTACTTTCAGTCCTCTTGTTGAGTTCATCCCTGATCAGAGAGGCTTTCTCGTAGTCTTCATTACCAACGGCCTCTTTCAGCATTTCATTTAGTTCCTGTGTGGTAAAATCTTCATACTCGGTCGACGAAACGGAGGATGGGGTTACAGAATCAGATGTTGTCACCTGATCAGAAAAATTGCTTGTTTTTTCCTCACTCCCGAATTCCAGCACAATCCCTGCCCTTTCCATAATCTCCTCAGTAGTATAGATCGGGCATTTGAATCGAAGTGCCAGGGCAATGGCATCGGATGTCCGTGTATCTATGGATAATTTTTTCTCCCCGTTATCACATAATAATTTGGAATAGAATACACCTTCTTCCAATTTATGGATATTCACTTCCAGCAGATCAATATTGAAGGAATTGGCAAAATTCATGAAAAGATCATGTGTTAAGGGGCGGGGAGGCTTCAATCCTTCTAGCTGTATGGCAATGGATTGAGCTTCAAAACCTCCGACAATAATGGGTATCCTTCTGTCTCCACTCTCTTCCGTCAGTACCAGTGCATACGCCCCGGATTGGGTCTGGCTATAAGAGATTCCGAGAACATTCAGTTTAATCTTACTCATAATACTATGATAGATGCATGTTCCAATGCGGTTCCATTCTCACAAATATAATGAAATCATTCTTTTAGTCAGGAAAATTTCAATCTCGTTCATTATAAATGAATTCAGCTTTTCAGGGATTTTATTAATACTGTTAAAAGTCAGGTTAAAATCTTTGCAGTTGTACTAAACTTTTATATTTTTGCACTCCCAAGTTTCGGGGATTTTATAATAGAAAAATCAAACAGGATGTACGCGATTGTAAATATTGCAGGTCAGCAATACAAAGTGGAGAAAGAACAGAAGTTATTTGTTCACCGCCTGGAAGAAAATGAAGGTGAATCTGTGAGCTTTGATGAAGTTCTCCTGATCGATAATGACAAAAGCGTGATCGTAGGTGAACCAACCATCAAAGGAGCCATGATCAGCGGTAAGGTAATTTCCCATCCCAGGGGAGACAGGGTCAAGGTATTTAAAAAGAAGCGACGCAAAGGTTATAAGGTAAGGACAGGACACAGGCAGTATCTGACAGAGATACAAATAGAAGACATCATTGAGAAAGGTGCGGTCAAGGCACCAGCAGCCAAAGCAGAAAAACCGGCCGCTGCAGTATCAACACCAGAGCCTGTAGCAAAGAAACCCACAACCAAGCCTGCGGCTAAAAAACCAGCGGCTGCCAAAACTACTGCTACTAAAACTACTGCTGCTAAGTCTGCAGCCAAAAAACCTGCAGCTGCAAGCCTGCAGCCAAAAAACCGGCGGCTGCCAAAACTGCTGCTACTAAAACTGCAGCTGCAGCTGCACAAGAAACCTGCAGCTGCCAAGCCTGCAGCAAAAACGCGGCTGCCAAATGCTGCTGCCAAAACTGCTGCTGCCAAGCCTGCAGCTAAAAAGCCTGCAGCAAAGAAACCTGCAGCAAAGAAACCTGATGCCGGAAAAGAAACCAAGGAATAGTAAACATTAAAACCATAAATAGCCATGGCACATAAGAAAGGAGCTGGAAGCTCAAGAAATGGTAGGGAATCAGAAAGTAAGAGACTAGGGGTCAAACTCTATGGTGGCCAGCTTGCAAAGGCCGGGAATATCATCGTACGCCAGCGTGGTACTGTGCACCATCCAGGTGAGAATGTAGGTATGGGCAAGGATCATACCCTCTTTGCACTCATTAACGGCACCGTTACTTTCAAGAAAAGGGCCAACAACAAATCTTACGTTTCTGTACTTCCTGTTGAAGAATAGCAGAAATTTCAAAAACATACAGATCTCCTGTAACTATCCGGCCAAACTGGTATGTTACAGGAGATTTTTTTATTTTTAAACAACTCAATAATAAATAACCCATGTTATCGATCTCCTTTATCCGCGAGCAGCGGGACCAATTGATCGAAAGATTAAAAATCAAAAATTTCCACCAGGTTGAAATCATTGATGCGATTATCAATGAAGACAACGAGCGAAGGACCCTGCAGGTGAAACAGGATAATCTGCAGGCGGAACTGAATGCCAAATCAAGAGAGATCGGCACACTTTACAAGGAGGGTAAAAAAGCGGCAGCTGATGAGGCAAAGGAAGCCACTGTCCGCCTGAAAGAAGAGATCAAAGAATTTCAGCAGGCTCAGCAGAAAACCATCTCAACCCTGCATGAACTACTGGTGCAGGTGCCCAATATCCCCCATGTTTCAGTCCCACAAGGAAAAGGAGAAGCAGACAATGAGAAAATAAGGGAAGGTGGCAGCCTGCCTGTTCTGGCGACCGGCTCAGTGCCACATTGGGACCTGATCTCACGTTATGATATCATTGATTTTGAGCTGGGTAACAAACTCACAGGCGCAGGATTCCCCGTATACAAGGGTAAAGGGGCAAAGCTGCAAAGGGCCCTGATAAATTTTTTCCTGGATGAAAATATTGCATCCGGTTACAATGAAGTACTGCCTCCATTGATGGTGAATGAGGATTCCGGGTTTGGAACCGGACAGCTTCCCGATAAAGAAGGACAGATGTACCATATACAGGCTGATAATTATTACCTCATCCCAACTGCAGAGGTCCCGGTAACCAATATATTCAGGGACCAGATCCTCGGGGCAAAAGACCTGCCGGTAAAATATACTGCTTATACGCCATGTTTTCGCAGGGAGGCCGGGTCATGGGGGAAAGATGTACGGGGACTGAACCGGCTTCACCAGTTTGACAAGGTGGAGATTGTGCAGATCGTGCATCCCGGCCATTCTTACCAGACACTGGAGGAGATGGCCTCCCATATCGAAGGCCTCATTGTTAAGCTGGGCATCCCTTACCGTGTGATGAGATTATGTGGTGGTGATATCAGTTTTACTTCCGCCCTGACCTACGATTTTGAAGTATATGCTGCTGCACAGGAAAAATGGCTGGAAGTCAGCTCTGTCTCCAACTTTGAATCCTATCAGGCAAACCGGCTGAAACTCAGGTTTAAAGAGGAGGGTGATAAGAAAACACAACTGGCGCATACCCTGAACGGAAGTGCCCTTGCCCTGCCGCGGATAGTCGCCGCCCTGCTCGAGAATAACCAGACAGCAGATGGCATAAAAATTCCAGAGATACTACAACCTTATACCGGATTCGATATGATTTCAAATCCGAAACCGTGACAGATCAAAAAAAGGCATATTTATATGCTGGCTTTGCCATCTTTTTCTGGTCCACCGTAGCCTCGGCTTTCAAAGTTGGACTGCAGCATATCAATTTCATACAGTTCCTGTTTATTGCCACCTGGACCTCCCTGTTTATTTTGTTAATTATCAATCTTTTACGGGGAAATCTAAAACAGCTGAGCTCCCTGAGACCGAAGGATCTTGCCTTTGCTGCGTTGATGGGTGCCCTCAGCCCCTTTGCCTATTACCTGGTGCTTTTTAAGGCCTATGAGATATTACCTGCCCAGGTCGCCCAGCCCCTGAATATGGTCTGGCCCATCGTCCTGGTATTCCTTTCGGTGATCCTGCTCAAACAGAGGATCTCCTATAAAAGCTTTATCGCCCTGTTTGTCAGCTTCATCGGTGTCTACTTCATATCATCGCAGGGAGAACCCGGCAAACTAGCATTTAAAGAACCGCTTGGGGTGGTGCTGGCTGCCGGAAGTTCACTGATCTGGTCACTATACTGGATCTACAATGTCAAAAAGGATATGGATGAAACTCTGCAGTTATTGCTCAATTTCTTTTTCGCATCCCTGTATATCACCTTATTCATCCTGTTTTTCAATAATTTTCGCAACATGGATAGAACCGGTACAGTACTGGCTGTCTATGCCGGAATATTCGAAATGGGCATCACTTTTATCCTGTGGATCAAGGCCATGAAATATACTTCAAGCAATGATAAGATCAGTAATCTTGTCTATATCGCTCCCTTCCTCTCACTGGTCTTTATACATTATTTCGTCGGAGAGACAATTTATGTAACCTCTCTCATAGGTTTATCGTTAATTGTTTTAGGAATATTAATAGAAAAACTCCGTTTGATTTAATATTAATATGAGAATACTTAAACCTTATCGTTCAATCCACGGATTGTTGATGATATGTATTGCCTTTCTGGTACTCACCTGTGAGAGGGATATACTGAATCCGGAGCTGAACAAACTTACCAAAAGTGCCTTGTATGATGCCATGAAAGAATGGTATCTATGGTACGATACCATGCCGGTTGTAAATCCTGATGATTACCACTCCCTGAACGCCTTGCTTGATGCCCTGCGTTACAGTCCCACTGACAGATGGAGTACTGTCATGTCTACAGAAGAATATGACAGGTATTACGATCGTGGAGAATATATCGGTCACGGGATGGGACTGGTCGGTGATCCTGCAGGAAACTTATGGACAGGCTGGGTCTATGATGGATCACCTGCTCAGATTCAAGGGGTTGAGAGGGGATGGATTATTCTGAGCATCAATGGTGAGAACATTACAAATGAGTCCAACCTTGACAGCCTCCTCGGTGATGATGAGGTGGGGGTAATGAATTCATTTACTTTCAGGAAGCCAGGGGGACAAACAACCAACCTGGACATTCTGAAGCAAATCGTGGATATAAATTCCGTGCTCCACAGCGAGGTTATCAATGTCACTGACACCAAGGTCGGTTATGTGGTTTACCAGCATTTCCTGGTAACTTCCGTAGCAGAACTGGATGCCGTTTTCAAGGGATTTCAGGATCAACAGATCGATGACATAATTGTGGATCTGCGGTATAATCCCGGGGGACAGGTAGATGTGGCCCAGCATCTGGGAAGCCTGGTGGCCGGGGAATATGCCATCAAGCGCGATTTTGTCAAGCTGGAATACAATGACCAGAAATCTGAACGGAACCTGAACCGGCCATTCCTGGATCTTGAATACATGATGAACCCTACGCCTGAAAGGGTATTCTTTATTACTACTTCCAGGTCAGCTTCTGCCAGTGAACTGGTGATCAATGGGTTGATTGGTCTCGAGGGACTAACAAGGCCGTTTGAGGTATTCATTGTCGGTGATGATACCCATGGCAAACCGGTTGGTTCCATATCGGCCAGATTCGTCGATTCAACCCTGATCCCTATCACATTCAGATACATGAACCGCAAAAATGAAGGCGGATTTTTTGACGGATTGCCAGCCAACTCCTATATTGAGGAAGATATAACAAAGGATTTTGGAGATCCGGAAGAACCACTCCTGCAGGAAGTGCTGTATTTCATTGAGAATGGGAGTTTTACAGGTACAGGGGTGAAAAAATCCATCCCTGCGGATAAATTTCTCTGGGACCGCATTCCACTCTCCGGGGCCATTTAATGATCAAAATTTGAAGGAAGGGAAAATAATTCTTGGCATAGATCCCGGAACCTCCATCATGGGTTATGGGATTATCAGGGGAAGTAAACAAAAACCCGAATTGCTTACCCTGGGGGTCATCGAGCTGAACAAATTCAAAGATCATTATGTAAAGATCAGGCGGATCTTTGAACGTACGATACAACTGATCGACCAGTACCATCCGGATGAACTGGCCATCGAGGCTCCTTTCTATGGAAAAAATGTTCAATCTATGTTAAAACTTGGCCGGGCACAGGGTGCAGCCATTTCAGCAGCCCTTTCCCGGGACATGCCCATTTTTGAATACGCTCCCAAAAAGATAAAGATGGCCATCACCGGACAGGGGAATGCCTCCAAGGAACAGGTTGCTGGCATCCTGCAAAATCTGATGAGTATCAAGGAATTACCAAAAAATCTGGATGCCACTGACGGTCTTGCAGCGGCCGTTTGTCATTTCTACCAGAAAGATCTCCCAAACAAGGGTGGAGGCTATAACAGCTGGAAAGATTTTCTGGCTAAAAACCCCGGCCGGATGTCGGGAGGGTAACTACAAAGCTGACCGTATGCGGAGGGCAATCTCCTCAAATTCTTCCGGTGAGAACTTCAGTTTGGGTCGTGAAAACTCAATGTCATACAGTCCGTTTATAGGGATCAGGTGAATATGGGCATGTGCCACTTCCAGTCCGAGTACAGCCACTCCTACACGCTTACAATCCGAGACTTTATCGATGGCAAGAGCTACCTTCTTGGCAAACACATTGAGACCTGCCAACACCTCATCGTCCAGATCAAAAAGGTAATCCGTTTCCTGTTTGGGAATGACCAGGGTATGACCCTTTGCCAGTGGATTAATATCGAGGAAGGCCAAATAATCTTCGCTCTCAGCGATCTTGTAACAGGGGATCTCTCCCTCTACAATTTTGGTAAAAATTGAGGCCATGGATTAAAGGTAATAAAAAACAGGTAAACTAGATCGATATTCCAAGTATCTCAAAACCAATTTCCCCGGATGGAACCTTTACGCTCACTACATCCCCGACTTTTTTGCCGAGTAATCCCTGGGCTATGGGTGTGCTTATGGACATTTTCCCGGCTTTCAGATCAGCTTCAGATTCAGGAACAATATGGTATTCCATAACCGCATTACTGGAAGTGTTTTTGATCTTTACACGGTTCAGGATCTGAACCTTGCTGGTATCGATCTGGGATTTATCGAGGATCCTGGAATTTACTAAATGATTCTGTAGTTTTGAGATACGTAACTCCAGCATCCCCTGGGCCTCCTTCGCTGCGTGATATTCAGCGTTCTCAGACAGATCACCCTTATCCCTGGCCTCAGCAATTTGCTGTGATATGGCCGGCCTTTCAATATTGATCAGTTGATCAAGCTCCTTCTTAATTTTATTCAGCCCTTCCTGGGTCATGAAGGAAATCTTCGACATAGCTAATTCTCCCTATCTAATAAAACAAAAAAGAATCCCGGTGTCAGGACTCTTTGTATATGCAAAGATAAAAATATTTGCTGTCCTAGAAATACTTCCGGGGCAAAATTTCACTGTAAATAATGGCCCTTGTGATCTCATTCGTATCTCCGAACAGACCATCCAGGGCATTTTCGCCTTGTTTATCTTCCTTTTCAGTATGGATATCAGGCTTGGGCGGTTTATCCTGGTCAACCGGTGCAGCAAGATTCTTCTCATCCATTATGGCCTCTTCTTCATCCTCCAGGACCTCGAGTGATTCTCCTTCCAGGGTCTCATAGCGCGTCTGTCCCATCAGGATCTGCTCAAGCTTTTCAAAGGGATCAGTAAAGGATCCGCGAGGTCTGGGCACCCCAGGGTCTTCAGGCTCCCCAAAACCAGGCTGGCCAGCGGCAGGAGCGGTTTTTTTCATTTGCTGGGCCTGTTTTTTGCGCCTTTTGCTCAATCCACTGACTACCAGAATAATAATACTCAGGATGATATAAAAAATGGTGTTACTATCTATTTTCATCAGTGTCGTTTCCTTCTTTTCTTTTTTTTGTTAAACATGTCTTTGAAAAATGGTTTCTTTTTCCCCGTATTATAATGATCAGATCTTTTCCTGGTCTCCTTCATGCGTGTCTGGACTTCCTTGGTTTGGATATCCTGCCTGTGCTTGAGGGCAGCCTGCCGCCTTTGCTCATAATCCTTTTTCTCCTTCTGCTTCAATTGTTCCTGCCTGCGTTCAGCCTGTTTGACCTTTCTGGTCTGGGCCTGCAGCGAAACCACCGGCAATAGCAAAAGAAACAGGAAGAGAAAAATCCTGATCAGGAACAATTTATTTATCTTTGTCCCGTTCTTATCCACGCAATGAATAAGTATGTTTCCATATCAAAATTAGGTCTTTTTTTTGGATTACTGGCAACCGCCGTTAGTTTTACAGCCTGTGTCAAGGACAATAAGGATGTTGTTCCCTATCAACGCATAGACCTGATCCTGGATCTTTCAACCGACCTCTCTCATCTGGGTCCCCAGGAAACTGCCACGGTTATTCCCCATGCAAGCGGGATTGGCGGGGTGATCAGCTTCAACAATCCCCAGTACCCGGAGATCCCTCTGGGGGCCGGACAGATCCTCCAGGGAAACGGGGTCATCATTTTTCGTAGCGATATCTATGAATACGAGGTTTATGATATCACATGCACCTTCCAGGCACAGACAGATTATTGCAGGCTGGACCGGGATGAGGACTTCGAGGGACTATATATATGTCCCTGCTGTGACTCCAAATTCCTTATCCAGAATGGTGGTTTTGTCTTCGAGGGACCTGCAGCCATGCCCCTGAGAAGGTATAACTCCTTCATACAGAACAATGCATTGATCGTTCGCAATTAATACCTGTAATGATCCGATTTATAAGGGCCCTTAACGGGTATGCCGATATATTCTGATTGCTCATCGGTCAGTATGGTCAGTTTTACACCCAGCTGGGCCAGGTGAAGACGGGCTACTTCTTCATCCAGTCTTTTGGGCAAACGGTAAACACCGGTCTCATATTTATGGTTCCAGAGTTCGATCTGGGCGAGGGACTGGTTCGTAAATGAATTACTCATT
Organism: uncultured Bacteroidaceae bacterium; assembly: GCA_963767555.1. GTDB lineage: Bacteria > Bacteroidota > Bacteroidia > Bacteroidales > SM23-62 > SM23-62. The sequence goes on from CAVYEL010000007.1 coordinate 44,425, forward strand.
ACAAAGGACGGATGGCCGGTTGCACAACCCAGATTCACAAGGCGGCCCTCAGCCAGCATGAAGATAGCATGACCATCGGGAAAAATAAACTTATCCACCTGGGGTTTGATGTTGATCTTCCGTATCCCATCTATATCATTCAATTTTTCGACCTGTATCTCATTATCAAAATGGCCGATATTGCAAACAATGGCCTGATCTTTCATCCTGCTCATGTGGTCGGCAGTTATCACATCCTTATTCCCGGTGGCTGTCACATAAATATTCCCTTCTGCAATCGCATGCTCCATGGTGGTCACCTTAAATCCTTCCATGGCAGCCTGCAAAGCACATATCGGATCAATCTCGGTAATGAGTACACGAGCCCCGTATGATCTCATGGAATGAGCACAACCTTTTCCGACATCTCCATAGCCCAATACTACCACTACCTTTCCGGCAATCATCACATCAGTGGCCCGCTTGATCCCGTCAGCCAGTGATTCACGGCAGCCATAGAGGTTGTCAAATTTGGATTTGGTGACAGAATCATTCACATTGATGGCAGGGAACAATAACTCGCCTTTCTCCTGTGCCTGATATAAACGGTGTACTCCGGTGGTGGTTTCTTCTGAAACACCCTGGATCTCCTTCACCATCCGGTGCCATTTATCCGGATCCAATGAAAGGGTTTCAGTCAATTTGTTCAGGATAACTTCCTCTTCCCGGTTGCCCGGTTTTTTTTCGAGCAGGGCGGGATCTTTTTCGGCTTTATACCCCATGTGTACCATCAGGGTGGCATCTCCGCCATCATCAACGATCAGATTTGGTCCTTTTCCACCGGGGAAAGTAAGTGCCTGTTCGGTACACCACCAGTATTCTTCCAGACTTTCGCCTTTCCATGCAAATACAGGGACCCCTGCAGCAGCGATAGCGGCCGCAGCATGATCCTGGGTGGAGAAAATGTTACAGCTGGCCCATCTAACGTCAGCGCCAAGCTTGACAAGCGTCTCTATTAGGACGGCTGTTTGTACGGTCATATGAAGTGAACCCGTGATCCGGGCCCCTTTCAGGGGTTGTTCTGCGGAAAACTTGTCCCGGATTGCCATCAATCCTGGCATCTCTTTCTCAGCAATTTCTATCTCTTTCCGGCCAAATTCAGCCAGGCTGATGTCCTTCACTTTATATTGACTCACCTCTACTCTATCTTCCGTTGTTTTCATTGCCATATATTTTACTTTCTAATTCCTGATTTTCTCTGACAAAGTTACTCAAATCCGTGAATTAACCGGCCCTGAATTTCTTTATTCGCTATGGTCCGGAGCTGTTCCGTTCAAAATACCAAGTGCCTTTGTACGGTCCTCTGCGAGCTGTATCTTCAGGGCCTCAATGCCCCTGAACTTTTGTTCATCCCTGATCCGGGCAACATAGCTTATACCGTATCCTTTCACTATATATATCCCTGTCAAAATCAAACAAATGCACCTCTATGGTTTTAAGGGCTGGATCATCATTGACCGTAGGCCTGCTTCCCATATTCATCATGCCCCTGATACATTGATCCATTCAGTTCTGCTCTAACAGCATAAACACCATCGGCAGGTAAAAGTTTAAAATTTTCATCAAGGGTGATATTCGCAGTTGGAAAACCTATGGAACTGCCAAGCTTGCTTCCCCCGACCACATTGCCTGAAAATCCATAGTTCCATCCCAGCATGTTGTTTGCCCGCTGGATTTCGCCCCTCAGCAAAAAATCCCTGATCCCGGTTGAACTAATTTTACCGGATGTTGTCTCAAAGGCCTCCATTTGTTCAATTCCGAAGGCAAACTGTCTGGCACAATCCTTCAGTTTTTCAAAATCTCCCTCCCCGTCGCGCCCAAAGCGATGATTATAACCTACCAGAAGATGGGATATCCTGCACCTGTCAACCAGTATATCACGTATAAAATCACATGATGAAAGCCGGCTGAGTTCAGTGGTAAAGGGCATAATGATCAGGTGATCAAGTCCCGCTTTCTCCAGGAGGTTTTTCTTCTCTTCCAGTGTATTCAACAATTTAAAGTGACGTAGTTCCGGCTTCAGGACCATCCGTGGATGAGGCCAGAGGGTAAGCACGACAGATTCTCCATCGAGTCGGGTAGCCCGCTCTTTCAACTTATCCAGAATATAACGGTGCCCAAGGTGTACGCCGTCAAATATTCCAACGGTAAGCACCGGACGTGGAACTGAAAAGGATGATATATCGTGGTGGATCATCATGGTTCCTGAGAAAATTGCAAAAATAAGCATAAAAAGGTGAACCCGGTAAGCCGCTTTGGATTAATCAGGCAATTTGGTTAATTTTCAAAGTCATTGATCCACTTATGGAAACCCCTGAGATTGTAAGAAATGATCCCTGGCTTAATCCCTTTGAGTCAGTCATAAGAGAACGGATGGACCGGGCCAGGCGAAAGGAAGCTGAACTATCCCCGGACAGTCTGGCTGATTTTGCCCTGGGACACCTGTATTATGGTTTGCACCGCCTGGATAAGCAATGGGTCTTCCGCGAATGGGCCCCCAATGCCACCAGGATATATCTGGTCGGTGAATTTACCGGCTGGAAAGAATCCCCGGAATGGGAATTGAAGTCCGCCGACAACGGAAACTGGGAATTGATACTGCCTGCTGACAGACTAAAGCATGGGGATCTTTTCAGGCTGTCCATGCATTGGGCTGATGGGCAGGGTGACCGCATACCGGCCTGGATAAACCGGGTCTGGCAGGATCCGGATACCTTGATCTTCAATGCCCAGGTCTGGCATCCGGATCAACCTTATGTTTGGAAAAACAAATGGATGCCTGCCCGGAAAACCCCTCCCCTGATCTATGAAGCACACCTGGGTATGTCATCGGAGGAAGAAAAGATCTCCTCCTACCGGGAATTCCGCGAAGATGTCCTGCCACGCATTGCAGCCGGGGGTTATAATATGATCCAGCTAATGGCCATCCAGGAACATCCTTATTATGGATCTTTCGGCTACCATGTTTCCAGTTTTTTTGCTGCTTCTTCACGCTTCGGGACCCCTGAAGAATTGAAAGAACTGATTGATGAGGCACATGGTTTGGGTATCTCGGTAATAATGGACCTGGTTCATTCCCATGCTGTTAAAAACGAAGTGGAAGGGCTTGGACGATTTGATGGCACACCCTGGCAATATTTCCATGACGGTCCGAGAAGAGAGCATATTGCCTGGGACTCCCTCTGTTTCAATTATGCCAAGAATGAAGTACTCCACTTCCTGTTGTCCAACTGCCAGTACTGGCTTGAAGAATACCGCTTCGATGGTTTCCGTTTTGACGGGATCACAAGTATGCTTTATTATGATCATGGACTGTCAAGGGATTTTACAAGTTACGAGATGTACTTTGACGGACAGCAGGATGAGGATGCCATAAGCTACCTGATGCTGGCAAATAAACTGATCAAGGAGGTTCATGCAAACTCGGTCACGCTGGCAGAAGAGATGAGCGGCATGCCCGGGATAGGGGTCCCCCTCGAATCCGGCGGATACGGTTTTGATTACAGGATGGCCATGGGTACACCTGACTACTGGATCAAGATCCTTAAGGAAAAGTCCGACGAAGCATGGAACGTCAGTGAGATCTATTCTGAACTCACCCGCAGAAGGGACGATGAACTTACCATAGGCTACGCCGAATCGCATGACCAGGCACTGGTCGGTGACAAGACGATCATATTCAGGCTGATGGACAAGGAGATGTATGACAGTATGGATCTGGGGAGTAATAACCTGGTTGTTGAGCGGGGCATCGCCGTGCATAAAATGCTCCGCCTGATCACCCTGGCAACGGCCGGCGGGGGTTACCTGAATTTCATGGGCAATGAATACGGACATCCCGAATGGATAGATTTTCCACGTGAAGGCAATAACTGGTCATATAAGTATGCAAGGCGGCAGTGGTCACTGGTCGATCATCCGGATCTGCGATATAAATTCTTAAGCCGGTTTGACCGGGATATGATCCGCCTTTTCAGGGAAAAAAAGATCCTCACCCACAAATGGCCCTATTTACTATTAGAAAACCCTGGTGACCAGATTCTTGTATTCGGTAGGGGTGATCTTGTACTTGTCTTTAATTTTAATCCCGTAAGATCATTCAGTGACTATGGATTCCCCGTTGATCCTGGAAAATACCGGATCAGGCTCAATACAGACGGTGTGAATTATGGTGGGCAGGGACTCGTGAATGGGGATATGACCTATTTTGCACATCCCGATCTGCACACATCACCCAGGCATATGCTAAAACTCTATATCCCTGCACGCTCAGCCCTGGTATTAGAGAAAGTACCCCATAAAAGAGTCCACTAATTTGGGATCATGAAGGATTTTTCCTGTCATGCCCATTTTACCAGTGCAAAATCCTGCCTGTGAGGCAGGTTTTCATGTTTGGGAAAGATCCTTATCCCATAGTCTAAAACACCTGAGCGGGCCGGACTGACTTCAACGCGGTAAAAGGCCTGCCCGTTTTCCTGTTTAACAAGGTCAAACTCTTTTGAAAAAGTCACGTTCTCACCGCCCTCTCCGGTACCAAATTCAGGTATTACGATCTCCACACCAATATCGGAGGGGTCCAGTTCGTTCAGTTCGAGGACTACCTCAGCCTCGTAAGTGTCGCCAAGTGAGACAAGCTCGCGTGAAACATCCGGATGCCTGAACCCAACTACATTGATCCCGTCCCAGTGCCTTAAAACAAATCTTTTCCAGGCAGTCATGTCCCTTATCATGGCCAGGTTATTGGCCTTCATTTTTTCCGCCCTTTCGTTAAGCTTATTATAGAACCTCTCTTCATAATCGATGAACATCCTGTTCATGGTAAAGTTCGGCGCTACCTGGGCAATGGAGTTTTTAATGTAAGAGATCCACTCATGGGGAACATCTTTGGTCCGCTGCTTATAAAACAGATCTGTGATCTCATTTTCCAGCAGAGAATAGATGGTTTCTGCATCCATTTCATCCTGGTAGTGCTGGTTATCATAGGACCGTTCTTCGGGCAGGGCCCATCCTGCACCCTCCCTGTAGCCCTCTGCCCACCAGCCATCCAGCACACTGAAATGAAGGCAACCGTTCATGACGGCCTTTTCTCCGCTGGTACCGGATGCTTCCAGCGGCCTGGTAGGCGTATTAAGCCAGATATCCACACCCTGCACAAGCTTTTGTGCCAGGCTGATATCATAATTCTGCAGGAACAGTATCCTGCCAATGAATTCCGGCCGCTTTGATGTCTCAACGATAAATTTAATCAGATCCTGGCCGGCTTTGTCATTGGGATGTGCTTTTCCGGCAAAAATGAATTGTACCGGCCTTTCCGGATCATTTATTATCCTGGCCAGCCGCTCCGGGTCACGGAACAGCAAATTGGCCCTCTTATAGGTGGCAAATCTCCGGGCAAATCCAATGGTAAGTACCTCACTGTTCAGGTTTTCCTCAACCTCCCTGATGATCCTGGGATCTTCCAGTTTCTTTACGGCAGCCTTCCTTATTCTGGATTTTATATGTTGCACCATCTTGTCTCTCAGAATGTTGCGAAGATCCCATATCTCCTTGTCATCCACGTCGTAGATTTTTTGCCACCTTTTGTGATCAGCCTGATTTTCCAGAAAATCATCTCCAAAATATTTCCTGTACAGCGCCGTCCATTCCGGGGCGGTCCATGTGGGAAAATGGACACCATTGGTGACATATCCTATATGCAGTTCATCCGGATTATAACCCTTCCAGAGATCATTGAACATGTGCTGGGTCACATCCCCATGTAAACGGCTTACACCATTTACTTCCTGTGAAAGATTAATGGCCAGGTAACTCATGGAAAACTTTTCATGGCTGTCTTCAGGATGCAATCGTCCAAGCCCTATGAACTGATCCCAGGAAATATTCAGCCTGTCGGGGTAATGGGACATATACATCCGTACCATTCCTTCATCAAAACTATCATGCCCCGCCGGAACCGGTGTATGCGTGGTGTAGAGTGTGGAGGTCCTGACCAGTTCCAGTGCTTCAGGGTAAGAAAGATTTTGGTCACTGATCAATGTACGCAGGCGTTCCAGCCCGATAAATGCTGCGTGTCCTTCGTTGCAATGGTAGAGGTCCGGTTCTATTCCCAGGCTCTGCAGGAGGCGGATCCCCCCTACGCCCAGCAGCAATTCCTGCTTGAACCTGTTTTCAAGGTCTCCCCCGTAAAGATGGTGGGTTACACTCCTGTCCTGTTCAATATTATCCTCAAAATCTGTATCCAGCAGATATAATTCGATCCGGCCCACATCCACCCGCCATATCCTTGCTTTCATGGTACGTCCAGGCATCTGGATACCGATGGTTTTCCAGTTGCCATGCTCATCCCTGACCTGCCTGGCAGGTATACGGGAAAGATCCTGCGGTATATTGGCTGAGATCTGTTCTCCGCTGGCAGAGACGATCTGGGTAAAATAACCATACCTGTACAGCAATCCCACGCCTACAAGGTTCCTGTTATAATCACTCGCCTCCTTCAGATAATCCCCCGCCAGGAGTCCGAGTCCCCCGGAATAGATCTTCAGGGAATCATGTATGCCATATTCCATACTGAAATAGGCAATGCGTGGTCCCACAGCTTCCTCTTTCTTTGCGACATATGCCTGGCATTTATTATGGATCCTGTTCATTTCCCGGATAAATTCCTTATCCTCCTCCAGCTCCTTGAACCGGCTCAGTGGTAAACGCCTGGCTGCCATTATGGGATTATGGTTTGTTTCTTCCCATAGATCCGGATCGATGGACTGGAATAAGGCTGTTGCTTCCTCATCCCAGGACCAGTACAGATTCATCGCTATTTCTTCAAGGGGACCGAGTTTTTCCGGGATGTTTTCCCGGACCTCAAACTTCTTCCAGTCAGGCTTTGCCGAGGTGATCCTCTCACTGACATATTCAGGCTTTTCCCTGTCAAAAAACAGATTGGTGCGACGCCTTGCTTTATCAAGCGCTATGCCATATGCCTGCCAGTAATACTCCACGAGGTTCTCCCAGAGAGCGATCCTGGAAATTTCCCAGGCCTCTTTCCGTGCATTTTCATAAGCTTCCTTGCCGAGTCCTGCAGTGGAAATAATGGCTTTTGCTATCCCGTCAACGGTTTCCGAATAATTATCATCATCCCGGTCGACAACGGCTATCCCGTGCTTAACTTCCCCGTATTCCTCTTTCACCCACAATCCAAATCCGGCCAGGGTAGTCGTTACACTGGGTATGCTGAAGGCCAGGCTCTCCAGGGGGGTATATCCCCAGGGTTCATAATAGGAAGCAAATACCGTCAGGTCAAATCCGATCAGCAGATCATAGTAAGGAAGGTTGAATACCCCGTCATTCCCCTGCAGGTAAGAAGGAACAAACACAATCTTGACCTTGTTGCCATCCTTATTGGCCAGGTTATTTTCTCTTATCTTGTTCAGAATGGGATCATATTCCGGATCATGAAGATGATGTGTCAGGCAGCAGATCTCCTGTGGATCAAGTGGTTTCTTCTCTTTCATTGCATCCACCAGCTCTTTTCGGGGACCGTAATGATGGGCCGGGATCAGAATGAAAACAACAATATCCCGCTTTACTTTTTCATCATTATTTACTTTGGAAAGCGCATCAATGAATACGTCCAGTCCCTTGTTCCGGAATTCATACCTGCCGCTGGTGGCGATCAACAGGGCATTTTTAGCGATGGACTGATGGCTGACAAGTCCCGCCACCTCCAGCAGCAGATCCCTGGCCTTTTCTCTCTTCTTTTTTAACTCAGCCTTTCCTGGGACAAATGAATCCTCAAATCCATTCGGCGTAACAACACTTACCTCTTTTTTCAGGAACTGGGCACATTCCCTGGAGGTTAACTTGCTGACGGTAGTAAATGCATCTGCATGTGCTGCAGCCAGTTTCTCGAGGGATTGCTTAGAGCGTACATTAAAATCATTGGATTTGTCATCCCCGTCATATTCTTCCAGTTTTCCATAGAGCGGCAGCTGGTTCCCGGCAATGGACCTCCCGATGACGGTGGCATGTGTGGTAAAAGTTGTGGCAATCTGGGGACGTGCTTCATTCAGGTATAGTACACCCGCCCCCGTCATCCATTCATGGAACTGGGCAACCACCTTCGTCCGGGTATTGAGATAGAACTGGGTATAACTTTCAATGACTTTGCCGGCTGCATATCCAAACAGGCAGGGCTCAATGTAATCCCACTGTCCCGATATGGAATCCAGCTGAAAGCTCTCCCATAGCTTACTGAAGATCTCATCCTTCATGCCCATGAAAGTGGTAAAATCAAGGATGATGGCAATGGGGCGGCCGGCGATCTTCCACCTGCCAACCTTGATCCTGAGTCCCTCTGTCAGGGCATGCTGTTTCCATGCCTGGAAAAGCATTTTATCCTCTTCAAATTCAGGATTTTCTCCTGAATCGCGCCATACATCCGGACCGATCAGTATATGTCTGTCCTGCAGTTCAGCCTGCAGTGATTTTGCTTTGGTTGATATTACAGTATGGATTCCTCCGACTTTATTACAAACCTCCCAGCTTACTTCAAATAAATAGTCCGGAGTCAAATATTTTTTTTCCATAATATTTCTATTGATAAATTTAAATGATGAGAATTTTTCAGAAACCTGATTCCGGCTAAACTTTCCGCTTACCGGTATCTGTCTTCACAGCAGGTTTCTTTTTGGCAGGCGATTTCTTCGCAGCCGCCTTCACAGCAGTGGTTTTTTTCGCAGCTGTCTTTTTGGCAGGTGTCTTTTTCACAGGTGTCTTCGCGGCAGATGTGGTTTTCTTTGCCACACTTTGCTCCTGGCCAGATAACAATAATTGTTTATTCAGCTCATAAATTTCTTCTTCATACCTGCTGATTATATTTTCCTTTTCATCTATGATCCCTGCCAGGTTGGAGATCTCCTGGTCCACTCCGGTCTGGGGAACAGCCGCATTCACCCGCAGGGTAAAATCACTGAGTACATTCATATAATTAATGAATGCATCATAAGGCGTATCATAAGGATTGAAATAGGAATGTACTGCTCCATCCGAGAAGAATTTTGTGCACATATAGTAAAAATGGTCACTGACCTGGAGATAATCCCAGTCCTTTTGAAGCACCGGATCCTTTACCTGCTTCAATTTATCAGTCAGGTCATAGAGCCGGTTAAATGCTTCTTCCTGCAATTCATTACCCAACCAGGCCGTCAGGTCCCTTTCTTCGTCTGCCCATGAAATGGGATGTGGGACCTGTACAGCAGAGACAACCTGCAGGTTGCTGGCAACCTCTGATGGTGTACTGAATGTAAAATCTGAGTTGGCAAATACTGCCTCGGGCAAATTTTTCAGGAATTCAAAGATGCCGGTTTCCTCCCACTGGTGTTCACCAAAAGTTTCATAATCCATAAACAGATTAACTGTCTCTTCATCCTTCCCGATCTGCTTTAGCCATGAAACATATTTCTCTGTGGTCAACGGATATTCATCCCATCCCTTATTGGAGAAACGGAAGGCAATATCATCACTCAGCTTGAAATTCTTCAGCAATACCTTTAATTTGGGATTGATGGCATTGCAGTAAAGGTAATTCGGGCTCTTCCATCCGAGTACATGTTTTGCCCCCTCTGTCAGCATGGCATCGTAGCCCAAACGGGACACCATGGCACCAATTTCATCAGAATAGATAAGTTCTGTATTTCTGAAAACAGTAGGTGTCTGTCCGAAATGCTTCTTAATCTTTTCCCACATGTTCCTCCACCTGGGACCTGAACTCATCTTCGTCCTTCAGGGCTACCAGAGAATGCGCATTGGTTTCGGCCAGGAATTCAACACAACCGGTTTCAGCCAGTTTCCTGAAACTTTCCAGTACCTCCGGGGCATACAATTCCATCTGGTCCATCGCAATACCTGAGATAGACATGGCAATTTTAAACTTTCCGTCAAATTTCCTGATCAGGTCAAGCAATATCTTGTTGGCCGGGAGATAACATTTATCTGCTACTTTCCTGAGAATGCTTTCATTGGAATAATCGTCATAATAATAATGCTCATTACCGATGTCAAAAAAACGGTACCTCCTGAAACGGAAGGGTTGATGAACCTGGAAATACAGACAAATTGTTCTCATTATATCATGTAGTTTATTTTACATTAACTCGGTATAAACTTCCCGGACCTTCCTGGCCGAATTCTCCCACTTAAGATTTTCAACTTCTTCTTTCCCATACTTTTTGAAGGTACCTGACAGAGCTTCATAATTCAGAATGCCATATATGGCATCAGCCATGGCATCAATATCCCAGAAATCTACTTTAATGGCATGTTTCAGGATCTCAGCAACACCAGACTGATGGGATATAATGACCGGGACATTGGATTGCATTGCTTCCAGAGGGGAGATCCCGAAAGGCTCAGATACCGAAGGCATTACATAAACATCAGTCATGGAGAACATCCGGTAAACATCATCCCCTTTCAGGAATCCTGTAAAATGAAATTTATCCATGATCCGGAGGGAGGCAGCATGCCAGATCATTTTGATCATCATATCGCCGCTGCCAGCCATGACAAATCGGACATTGTCCATTTTCTGCAGGACTTTTTTGGCCACCTCAATAAAGTATTCCGGTCCCTTTTGCAGGGTTATCCTCCCCAGGAAGGTAACGATCTTCTCATCAAAACCCTTTTTTACAAGGATGTTTTCCTGCTGGACCACCGGGTCTACTGCATTGTATACAGTCACTACCTTTTCGGCATCTATCCCATAATTATGGATCACCGTATTCCGTGTCAGGTTGCTGACAGTAATCACCTTATCGGCGGCTTCCATACCCCTTTTTTCCATCTCATAAACCCCTGGATTCACATTCCCTCCGCTCCGGTCAAAATCAGTGGCATGAACATGTACCACCAGTGGTTTGCCGGATACCTGTTTGGCGGCCATCCCGGCCGGATAGGTAAGCCAGTCATGTGAATGGATGACATCAAAATCCTGGGCAGTTGCAATCTCTGTGGCTACAGCTGCATAATTGGCTATCTCCTGGAATAGATTCGGCACCATATCCCCCGGTGAATTCAAGCTTCCCGCTAAATCGGGTATGTACATACTGCTTCCTCCCGCTTTTATCCAGCTCCTGCAGCTTAAAATATTCCTCCGGATCCGTATAGGGAATGATATTTGAATTAACCTCCATGAACCTGATCTTTTTCAACAGCTCCTGGTAATGGATGTTCTCATCACTGAGTTCTACATCATTTGCCCCGATCAAACGTAATTTGGACTGATCCTCATCACCGAATGCTTTGGGCACGACAAAAAGGATCTCCATATCATTAAAATAGGATAATCCATTGGTCAGGCCATAACAGGCGGTGCCAAGGCCACCTGATATATGGGGAGGAAATTCCCAACCGAACATTAATACTTTCATATGCTGGAGGGTTTAAACATTTTCCGTACTGTAATTCTTGATCATCCGCCTGATACGCAACAGGGCCGCTACACTCCATGCCTGGGAGATGGCACCTCGGCCAGTATGCGGAGGATCACCGTCATAGATCTCTGAGACAGATCCTATCCCGTTAACATTCATATCTTCTTCAAATCCATAATATAGTTTTTTCACGAGGGATAAGCCGGTTGTCTTGTGGATCTTCAGGTAGGTGGAACAGAAATGTTCCAGCAACCAGGGCCATACCGTTCCCTGATGATAGGCCTCATCCCTGATCTCCTGTTTCCCTTCGTAAATTCCCTTATATTCAGGATTTTTTGGCGAAAGGGTCCGTAATCCTTTGGGGGTTAACAGTTCACTTTCGACTACATCAAGTATGGATTTTTTCATCTCTGAACTGAGGGGGGTATGATCCATGGCGGCAGCAATGATCTGATTGGGCCTGACAGCGATATCCTGAACCCCATTTTTCACACAATCTGCCAGGTAGCCACCTTCCTCGTACCAGAATACGGGAACAAATGAGGTTTCGATCAGGGCAGGTATATCTTTCCATTCACTGATGAATTTCTTTTCCCCTGCATCTTCGGCCAGTTCCAGGGCAAACCGGATACCATTGTACCAGAGTGCCGATATCTCCACCGGGTTTCCATCCCGCTGGGTAACCGGACTGTCATATACTACCGCATCCATCCAGGTAAGTGCTTTGAATTCCTCGCCGGCATGGATCAGGCCATTCTCCTGCATATGGATATTGAAGAGGGTGCCTTTCCTGTAATGTTCAAGTATATGCTTGATATGCTTCCCGTATCTTTTCCAGAGGTCATAGGCTAGGATCATAGTTATGAAATTGCTGCAGTGCCCAGATGAACCAGAGGGGTGCATCCACCGAATTAAATGCCCAGTCATCATCCGTACCCATATTCGGGAAAAGGCCATATTTTAATCTTTTCACCATGGTATCGGCCACAGAGATGAAAGACTCCGGATCACGGATAGCAATGGTCAGTCCGGGTAAAGCAATGAAGGTATCCCGCCCCCAGGTGCCAAACCATGGAAATCCTGCTATTACCTCCGTTTTCCGGTCCTTTCTGACAATGAATTGCTGGGCGGAATTGACCAGGCAATTATAGAAACTTGTACGCGGAATGCGTTTGGACAGCTCACTTGGTATACTTTCTCTTGAGGCTTGCTGTGGCCGCTTCCCTGGTACTTGCCGAGAAAATAATGGTCTCGCCTTCCTTCATTCCCAGTTCAAAATAACCGGGCACGAACAGGTCTTCCTTGTACGCATATCCCCTCTCCATTTCCTGCAGGTATTCGATATTATAATACCAATCCGGAACATGCACATATTCAGGCTTCTTTGAGAATTGCATATACAGGCTGGGATATCCTTCGTAGAGCTTTGAGACCACACCATTGGCAGTCTTTCTTACTTTCGTATTGGCATAAAGGTTTGACTTACTCAGGGTGTGTGCATTCCTGAAGGCAAGGAAGGGACGGAATCTCATCCTGATCGGGCCCTGGCTTTCCAGCAACTGAAATTTCATAAGGATCTGTTGTTCCTTCTCCACCAGCAGACTTGTTCTGACCAGTACAACACTCCCCACACGGAAAGTAGTTCTGGCAATGGTTTCAGCTTCAAAATCCCGGACATATTTATGCCCTTTCGGTACAAAATTATCCCCTTCATATTTATGGATGCCCAGGTTAAATTCCTTGTCTTTCTCAACAATGGTTGCATCCAGTGAGGAGAGCAGCACATGCTTTTCCCCTTTGAACTGTTCGAGGGGGCAAACCAGGAGGCCATGGTATTTCCTGGTATTACATCCAACAATGGTCATGCTGGCGTAAGATCCGGCCCTGTTTGACCGGATGATTTCCCGATTCAGGGAATACTCCAGATTGATCAGCTGGCTTTTATCAAATTTTAAATAGCTCATCGTTTTTGTATGATTCTACAAAGCCCTATTATTCAACAAGTTAATAAATTACTTCCGGACTTTCAAAAAAAGCTAACAAATATCTGAAATTCAAATTAATATAACAATGCCCCGTGAGTCTTTTTAGTTAATTTTTCGTTATTTTTTTTTCATGTTGTAGATTCAGAAATATGTATCTTCGCAGGATTGGTGAAAAAGGCAAATTCATACGAGGCGGTAATCGGCCTGGAAGTCCATGCCCAGTTGAATACAGAGAGTAAATTGTTTTGTTCTGATCCCAACCAGTTCGGTGCAGAACCCAATCAACATACATCGGTCATTTCGCTGGGACATCCGGGAAGCCTTCCCAGGCTCAACGAGAAGGTGGTTGAATATGCCATAAGGCTTGGCCTGGCAACCCATTCTGAGATTGCCCCTGCCCTTTCCTTTGCCCGCAAGAATTACTTTTATTCCGACCTGCCCAAAGGTTACCAGATCTCCCAGCATGAGGGTCCCATATGCGAGGGAGGGTATGTTAACATCCGCATGCCTTCCGGACAGAAAAAGATCAGGCTGACCCGTATCCATATTGAAGAAGATGCCGGAAAAAGCCTTCACGACCAGCAACCCAATGCCAGCCTGATCGACCTGAACAGGGCGGGGGTCCCATTGCTTGAGATCGTGAGCGAACCTGATCTTTGCAGCGGGGAGGAGGCACAGTCGTACCTTGGAGAGATCCGAAGGATGGTCCGGTATCTTGACATCTGTGATGGCAATATGGAAGAAGGCAGTTTGAGATGTGACGCCAATGTTTCGGTTAAAAAGAAGGAGGAAACCAGAACTGGGCACCCGCACAGAGATCAAGAACCTGAACAGCATGTCGAATGTCAGAAAGGCCATCGAATATGAAATTAAAAGGCAGATAGCATTGCTGGACCAGGGAGGAAAGGTTATACAGCAAACCGTCAGTTATGATGACCAGAAAAATCTTACTTTCCCGCTGCGCAGCAAGGAAGAGGCAGAGGATTACCGGTATTTCCCGGAACCGGACTTAAATCCCTTTATCATTGACCAGAATTGGGTATCAGAGATACGCTCGGGCTTGCCGGCTCTTCCACAGGAGCTTTTATTACGGTATATAACCGAATATAAATTATCAGAGCAGGATGCCGGTATCCTGGTCGAATCACCTGAACAGGCAAGGTACTTTGAAGCAGTTGCTGAGCTGAGTGGAGAACCAAAAACAGCTGCCAACTGGATACTCGGACCGGTGAAATCATGGTTGAATGAAAACCACGCCAGGATGGATGATTTTCCCCTGTCACCAGAAAAACTGGCAACCCTGATAAGCCTGGCAACAGGAGGAAAGGTCAGCTACACAGCCGCCCAGCAGAAGATATTCCCGGAACTGATCCGGCAGCCGGGTGCTGATCCCGGTGACCTGGCCCAAAAACTGGACCTCATCCAGGAATCAGGAACGGAAACCATAATGAAACATGTACATGCAGCGTTAGATAAATATCCTGAAAAAATCAGGGAGTATAACAAGGGGAAGAAAGGCCTTGTCGGATTATTTATGGGAGAAGTCATGAAATCCACCGGGGGCAAGGCGGATCCTTCTGTAGCAAATAAAATGATCATTCAAGAATTGGAAAAACGCAAATAAGTATGAGTAGAAACATTTGGCTAACAGGTATGCTTGCCCTGCTAATATCCTGCAATGGTGAAAAAAGCACATTCAGGGTCAGCGGTACCCTGGATAAGGGGGTGGGAATGATGATCTATCTCAAGGAGATGACCAGCACGGAGATGATCCCTGTTGATTCCACCCTGATTGATGATGCCGGTGGCTTCGAACTGAACGGCACTGCACCGGAAAACAGGTTCTATGCCGTTCATACACAGCCTGAGAGCTTTATATATCTCCTGGCCGGCAAAGGTGATAAGATCACCATTGAGGGAGATGCCACAGGCATTGACCAGTACTTATACGGTAGCCGGTTCAGAAGATTCCAGGCTGATCCGGGAGCTGACAGAGGAGCAGAACAAGGTGCTGGCCCGGATATATCAGCTGAACAGGATCTTTACTGACAGTGTGCACAATCCGAATTTCATGGATATCAAAGTGGGACTTGATTCTGTATACGACGGTATCCTTGGAGCCCATCGTGAATATACCTTCGCATTCATTGAAGACAACCTTCACTCCCAGGCCAGCCTGATGGCCCTGTACCAGCAGATCGGTCCCAGGCACTATGTTCTGGACCCTGAAAAAGATCTTAAATATTTCTCCATGGTCGACTCATCCCTGGGCATATTATATCCGGAATCGGATGCTGTCCAGGATCTTCACCGGCAGGTGGATGAACTGAAACAGAAACAGTTGGCTGAATCCATGTCCGCTGCCCGGCTCGAAACCGGATCAACGGCCCCGGAGATTGCCCTGCCCAAGTCCGGATGGAGATACCATCTTACTCTCTTCCCTCCGGGGCAATTATGTTTTACTGGATTTCTGGGCTGCCTGGTGCCCACCCTGCCGCAAGGAAAATCCCAACCTCGTCAAAGTCTACGAAAAATACCATGACAAGGGATTTGAGATCTACCAGGTTTCCCTCGACAGATCCCGTGATGCATGGCTGAAAGGTATCAGAGATGACGGACTGAACTGGATCCATGTCAGCGATCTGCAGTACTGGAATTCCATTGTTGTCCCGGTATACAATATCCAGGGTATCCCGATGAGCTACCTGCTTGACAGAAGAGGAAGGATCATTGCCCAGAACCTGCAGGGAGACATGTTAGAACAGGAACTGAAACAAATATTTAATCCTTAACCTATGAGAAGATTTTCCTGGCTGTTGCCACTTTTAATAATACTGTCCTGTTCCCGGGGAGAAAAGGTAGAGATCACCGTTTTTATTGAAAACAGTGATACTTGCATGCTCTATTTTGATGAACTGGGAATCGGAGAGATCCGCCAGATTGATTCCGTCAGGGTAAAAAAAGATGGAAGCTTCAGGCTGAAGGACAGAATCGAAACCCCGACCTTTTACAATCTGCATACCGGTGGCCGGCAGATCATTCCCCTGCTGCTCACCCCGGGTACCACTGCGGAAATAAAGGCCGATATGGAAGATTTTGCCAATGCTTACGAGATATCCGGTTCGGAGGAATCCCGGTACCTTCTGGAGATGAACAGAACACTCGCCGTGACAAAGCGCCGGTTGGATTCCATTCAGAAGATCCTGCGGGAAAATCCTGATGCGGATGAAGAACTCAGCCAGGCACTGACAGCATCTTATGATGAAATTATAGAGGGTCAGCGCCGATACAGCATACAATTCATCCTGGAGCACATTACCTCCATGGCATCCATTTATGCACTGTACCAGAAAATTGACGATAATAACTTTGTTCTCAACGAAAACCGGGATATCCAGCTGGTCAAAATTACCAGCCAGTCCCTCGATACGATCTGGCCCGGCTCCGAACATGTACAGGCATTGAAAAGGGATGCTGCCAACCTGGAAGAAAACCTTTATAGCGCACGATGGCAGCAAGTTGTTGAAACGTCTGAGTCTACATTCCCGGATATCAGGCTGCCTGACCCGGAAGGCGATACCATAGCCCTGTCTTCTTTATGGGGAAAGTTATCCTGCTTTCATTCTGGGCATCCTGGGACCAGCCAAGTGTATCTCATAATCTGCCACTGAAAGGGATCTATGAAACTTATCATTCCAGGGGACTGGAAATTTATCAGGTTTCCTTTGACAATGAACGGGAGGCATGGGTGAATGCCATTCAGTACGACGAACTTCCCTGGATCAATGTAAGTGAGTTAAGCTATCCGGAATCCAGGGTGGCACCCATCTATAATCTCGAGGAGCTGCCGGTTGTCTTTCTGATTGACAGGAAGGGCAAGATAGTGGGAAAGAACTTCAACCGGATTGATCTGGACCGGACTATCCAGAGACTATTGAACGAACCATCCTGACCATTGGCTGAACAGAAAAAAATATACTTCATTTCCGACCTGCACCTTGGCATGTATCCGCTGAAGGAAAGCATGGAAAGGGAAAAACTGATCGTTCAGTGGCTCGATGAGGTATACCCGGAAGCATCGGAAATATACCTCCTCGGGGATGTTTTTGATTACTGGTTCGAGTATAAAAAGGTTGTGCCGCGTGGATTTACCCGTTTCCTTGGCAAGATCGCCGAGATCACAGATGCGGGCGTCACGGTTAATCTATTTACGGGCAATCATGACGTCTGGGTCTTTGATTACCTGCCACAGGAGATAGGCGTAAATGTGTTCAGGCAACCCATTACCAGGGAATATGGCGGGAAAAAATTCCTGATTGCCCATGGGGACGGACTGGGACCCGGACAGACAGGATATAAAATCCTGAAGGGTATGTTTACCAGCAAGATACTGCAATGGATGTTTCGCCCGGCTCCATCCTAACTTCGCCACCGGCCTGGCCCACCGCTGGTCCAAAAAAAGCCGGTCAGACAAGGGCGTCACCACAGAATGGCTGGGAGATGACAAAGAATTCCTGGTCCGCTACGCAAAGGACAAATTAAAAGAAGAACACTTCGATTATTTCGTCTTCGGCCACCGCCACATCCCCCTGGTCCTCGACCTGAATGAAAAAAGCAAAATGCTATACCTGGGCGACTGGATCGAAAACTTCACCTATGGGGTCATTGATGGCGGCGAGATTGAGTTGAAGCATTACAAATAGCCAGAAGGATCCTTTGAATCTCTGACCTCAAATGTCAATGCTAGCGAAATGTTTTTCCTGTTTTCGTCAATGCAGCACCCTGACAGCTTTGTCACTACCTTAATGCAGTGTTTCTGGTAAGAATCCCATTTGTGGTCAGACGATTCCCGACCCACAGAATCGTCCATGACACCCATAGTGATTGTTCTTTCATTGAAAAAGGCGCAGTTCCGTCAGATCTTGAAGGAAAAAGCTTGAAAGGGACATAAAATATCGACTTATTAACTAAATCGATGCTCTTTCCGATAATAAATATCCTTTAAGGGATATTTATTATCCGGAAAAGCACCAAATATGTATAATAACCTGATAAAAAAGGTCCCTTGCCTTCTGCATAGCAGACTTCCATAATCATTTCGGCTTCATTTGATATAAATCACCGACAGGAGGGAGCAAAGAAACAGAGAACAACCCCGCGCAGCACCCTTTCTAGAAAAACCACCTTTGAATATCAAATAGTTATGTAGGAATAATCACGAAGCGACGAACACAGGAGATCGAGTTGAAGCATTACAAATAGCCAGAAGGATCCTTTGAATCTGTGACTCACATGTCAATGCTAGCGAAATGTTTTTGAGATGAAGTGAAGTACCTCAGGCAATGACTCTCTCCAGTACTGCCAATTATGCCCGCCATCCCTTATTCTGAATTCATGTGGGATCTCTCTATCCCTCATAGCAATGTGTATGAGGGAATTGCTATCATGGAACAACTGGTCATCATCTCCACAATCTATATACCAGTGGACGTCTTTTATCTGTTCCAGAGGCATATTCTTTATTAAATACAAAACACTGCGACTCTTGAAAAATTCTTCTTTTTCTTTCTCGGTGAATTCTGTCTTATTTGAATTGGGACCGCGGGGCCAGGTCCACCGGAACCTGCCATTGTCTTCCATGGATACCGGCCCACAATTGGCACTTAAGGGGCATGCTGAAGAAAACAGTTCAGGATGGCGTAGCGCATATATGAACGTACCGCCACCTCCCATGGATAATCCAGCAACCGCACGGTACCTTTTTTCTGATTTAACAGGATAGGTTTGCTCAATATATGGGATGAACTCTTCAAAGAAAAAATCTTCATATCGCCAGTCGCCATCCATGGAATTAAAATAACCCCTGCGCCCTGCACTCGCATCGGGCATAACAATGATCATTGAGGTTGCCACCCCCTCCTTGATTGCTTTATCGCTTATGTGTAAAACTTCCCCAAACTGCAGCCATGCAGTCTGGTCGTCTCCACCTCCATGGAGCAAATACAGAACCGGATAACTACGTTCAGATGTTTCATAGATCAGGAGGCAGGTAAATGGCATATTTCCTGTCCATTTTCAGAATCTCACTTTTCATGGAGAGATTGTCGAATACCTTCCCACTTTGGGCTAATAATAAGGCAGGAAATAAAATCAGGATAAATAAGAGCAACTGTTTTCTCATCTTATGTATTTTCCGGTTGATGATATTAATTGACTTCGGGTACCAGGGTAATTTTCCATTTCTCTCCAAACCAGGCACGACCTTCTGCTGTCATTTGCAGCTCTATGCTTGTCTCCCTGGAAATTCCATCCGCTGACAAGATCTCCTCTCCAAAACCGGCATCAAAATGCCAGGGCGTATCATGTTCAATGGCCCATTTCATTTCCAGCGCTGATGCACCTGTGGAAGCCAGGTAAACTGCGCCCGGTTTTCCATTGCTGTTTTCCGGAGTAAGCCATTTGGCTTCCTGAAGGTTTCCAACCGATGCCATGGCGCTTACCGGGGTATCCGCAGGGACCTTTACAGACTCCCCGTTTTTGACTTCAAACCATTCACCTTCCCCAATCTTTAATTTGAACCAGTTAAACTCGGCATTGAGGTATTTGGGCGGATTGTTCCCGTTGTACCTGGTATTTCCTACAGCCAGCAGGGGCGTATCAGCCGAATTGGTACCTGTCCCCCCCGTTTTTATGCCCAGGACCCTTCCTGCCTTTGATTCTTTCTCATAGGCATCCGCGCCATGGGTATTGGTGATATGCCACAATCCTCCGCTGTGTGCATCCATATCAATGGTATACCATCTATCGGGCAGAGGACGTTCCGGTGGATGGGTACGGTACAATTCGCCATATTTTCTCACCGATTCTCCGCTCGGCCGTAATGTGCCTTCAGGAGTGGTTATGCCAAAATCAGTCTTCTCGCTGGCGCGCAGGCCTCCTGCAAACCACCATGGAGCTATCCCGTTTGCCCCGTTTTTATAGGCTTCACTGTTCACCATATCAACATATTCATACTGATATTCAATATCTTCCCCATCCAAATGGCGGGTATGTTTTCCCCATGGACCACCATACCCGTATTCATTCCACATAAATGGTTTATCTTCCAGGGCATAGGAAAGATACCTGTTCACAAACCCAACCTTGTTTAATCCATTCTCCAGGGGAGGAAAACTATAGGCTTCCATTGTGAAAAAATCCACATGTTTGAGCGTTGAGGTTAGCGTGTAATCTATTGGTGGGAGATTCCCCTGGCGGTAACTTATGAGGTGATTGGGATCAAGTTGACGTAATGTCCGGTAAGCATCGTTGTGTTGCCTGTTCATTAAATCACCCATAAACCGGCGATATGCGGCTACCATAATACGCCATGGACCATCCTCTTCAAATTGCCTGGATGGGGTGAGGTAATATGCCCTTCTGCCGTTCTTGGTACCGGTACTCCCCAATCAGATTCAGCATTAGAAAGGCTTCCGTATCTTTCATCGATCCATCTTTCCCAGTCGTCGTCCCATTGTTCACGAAAGTTGGGATTCCCATCCCATCCAAACATGGTTACCCCATCCTGAAACAGCCAGTTTGAGGGCTCCCAGATCAAGTCCCAGGCAAACAGGGCAGGATTGTCTGCAATACGGGTATCTTCAATAAAGTCGGCTACTTTCTCCTCCTGAAAATAGTGGGGCATCATCAGTCCCTCAAAATAATGCGGTTCCACGGTGACCTCATGGGTCTGGATCAACAGGTACACATAGATGTCATGATTCCGGCAGCGTCGCATAAAATCAAGCAGCGATCTGCGATTGCTCTGGTAATCGGCTCGGATGGCAATGAAATTGAAACCCATATTCTGGAATCGCTGCAGATCGTCCTCGATCTGATCGGGGTCGTAGTAACCCGGGGTTAGCCAGTGATACAGATAATCAATCTGCTCCGTGGCTATGGCGCTTCTGGGCCAGTAGTTGGCCCCTATGGGGTACCAGTTCTGCCCGTGAAGCTTAAACTTCGTGCCCTCCACAGATATGAACTCGCTCTCTGGCTCTTCCAATTCTGAAAGCATACCCACTTCATATTCAATCACATCAATGGTTGATCCTTCCAGTACCATTTCCGTCCTGACCAGGTAGCCCTCAGAACCGGCAACAGCTGGAATTTCACCGAATGCCTCTTTCAGGTTCTCCCCTGGCTTCACCGCCATTTTCCTTCTCTTTTCAAAAACCGTTTTTGAATCATTTTTTGAGGTCACTCGGATAATCACTTCTACTTTGGAATTCCCGGCTCCCAAATTGACCACCGAGGCCCCCAGCTGCATGCTTTCTCCTGGCCAGTAAGAAAACTCCTGTGCACCCGCATGTGACAGGTGGAGCCCCCTGGATATCCGGCTTGCCATATTTCCAAAAAGCGGGGTGCCCGCCAGTTTCTTCAATGCTTCCTTATCGTTGATAGCGCAGACGGCAAATACAGTGCCTTCAACATTGAGCTGATCTTTGGCCACATTGTCCGGTGTGGTAGCCACCAACCTTCGCAATGCATCTGCAAATACAGGTCCATACTCCAAAGGTGCCTGGTTTATGAGCATCCACGCTGCCATACCCCTTTCCAGTCCGTTCTGGTCGTGAGCCGACAGGACCGGAATCCACCGGAAGGAGTAACCCGTTTCAAAACCCTTGCCTGTGGGACGGCGAAAACAGGATGAAGCTTCTTCCGGCACCGGTAGGTCTAAATATTCATCACCCAAAACAGCCTGGCCATCCACGATCTCCAAAGATGTAATATCATGCATGGGATACATTTTGTATGGAGGTGATACCGTTTCTAGGAGTGGTTGCCCGGGCAGGTTGGGTGTTCCCAGAATAAGGAGGTTTCCTTTCTGTTGTATATAGTTTGTCAGGGCTGCCTCCCCATGCTCCGGATATGATGATGCAGCCGGAATAGCATAGAGAAAATAATCCCGGGCCGAGAGGATGGACGTATCAGATACCTCTTCCGCTGACAGGAATGTAATTTCAAAGCCCTCGCGACTGAGTGCATCGGCTAAAACATCGCTTAAGGCAGGGTCAATGCCGGCAGACACATCTTTTAAAATGGCTATCCGGTTGCGGGATTCCTCCGAAAACCTGTTTGTGGATATTGAAGAGCACCCAAACATAAACAACATAATAAGTTGAATTAATAATATTAATGGCCTTTTCATAAAAAACATTGTTTAGAGTTAAAAGGTAAATGCCTCCTTATTAGTTTAAAATCACATTTCACTTTCTTGAAAGATTTATCTACAATCATTGTTGCTGCTAACTCTCCCATTTGCATAAAATCCGTGGAAAAGACCGTCAATCCGTCCAGGATAATGTCATTTATCGGCGATTCATTGTATGAAATAATGCCAATGTCTTCCCCGATCTTGCAGCCTTTGGTTTTGGCTATTTTAATCAGTTCTATGACTTCCTGGTCCAACTGGCTGTTCAGGATGATATAGGCTTCATTCGTGTTGATACTTTTCGGATTGATATTTTTAAATATTTCAAACTTCACCTGATGCTCTGTACAATAGCGCTTGATGCCTTTTTCAATTAATGGGGCATACATACTGCCTCGCATTGACATAACATTTAGTTTTTTAAATTTTTTCAAATGGCCGGAAGCCTGATCAAGCCCTTCTACAATGTCATTTTCAAAATCCTGGTAAACTGCGCCGTAGTTGCCTGGCAGCTCCTCGATATCCCGGTCAAGCAAAACCAGTTTCCTGTTTGGGATCTTTTTCAGCGTTTTAACTACCCTGCGCTGACATTCGGGCTCTAAAGGGAAATGAGGCGTAATAATATAGTAATCAAAGTTATCAAGGTTATCTTCAATGAAGTGGTCAAACAGATCTATATCCTGATTGTGCAGGCGGATCGTTATTTCCGACATAGCCTCAATTCTTGTAGCGAAAGAACTGTAGAGAACCTGTTTATAGGTGCTGATCTTGTCGAAAAGCAATAGTATTTTGATTTTAGTATCCCTTCTGTTGGTTACATAAAATCCTTTCCCATGTGCCGAATCAATGATCCCTTTGTCTCGAAGGATTGAATAGGCTTTTTTAACCGTCTCTTTTGATATTTCTAATTCATTCGACAATTCATTCATGGATGGTAAAAAGGTCCCTTCATCATATCCTCCGGTATTTACAAGATCCTCCACAGATTTAATGAGCTGCTTGTAAACAGGTACTTGAGAATTTAGATCAACGACAATTTTCTGCTTCATGAATACGAAGGGATCTGATTATTATATCCTGTAATTCAGGCATTTAATTAGGATACGAAACTGCCAGATAAAATAATTAGATTGATAATGTTGTAAATATAGTAAATTTAAAATACATTTACACCACACTACACTACAGTATTCATTTCTATTTTGAAAACTGTGAATGTAATTATTGTTAGATCTTGTATTGCATTTATGATGAAAGAAGGTAAGAAATACAAATGGGAAGTCCTGGTTTTACTCTGGATCGCCTTCTTCCTGAACCAGGCTGACAGGCAGGTTTTTAATGTGGTATTGCCGCTGATTAAAGCCGATTTGCAGCTAACCGACCTTCAAATTGGATCCATCGCCACCGCCTTTAATCTGGTTTTTGCACTCCTTGTACCGGTAGCAGGATATGCCGGAGATATTTTCAGCAAAAAATGGATTGTGACAATAAGCATCTTGTTTTGGAGTATCGCCACCATGTTCACCGGACTAAGCAATGGTGTGCTGATGCTAATACTGATGAGAAGTATCGCAACCGGTGGAGGTGAATCATTTTTCGGGCCTGCCAACTATACTTTATTGGCCAAATATCATGTAAAGACCAGAGCCACGGCCATGTCCATACACCAGACCTCCTATTATCTGGGAATTATACTAAGTGGTTATCTGGCAGGTTATATTGGAGAACGCTGGGGTTGGAGAAATGCTTTTTATGTATTTGGTGCAGCAGGTGTGATCCATGGCCTGGTACTGATCTTCAGATTGAAGGATAAAAAGGAAACCGAAGCAGCTGACAAACAAGAAAAAGTAAAGTACACGGAGGCGCTGAAAGTTTTTTTTAAAACACCAACGGCCATACTACTAACCATAGGTTTCAGTGGATTGATCTTTGTTTTGACAGGATATCTGACATGGACACCAACTTATTTGTATGAGAAATTCAATATGAGCCTCTCCATGGCTGGATTCCATTCCATGTTTTATACGCACCTGTTTGCTTTCGTGGGAATCATTATTGCAGGAAGATTATCAGACAAACTTGCCTTGAGAAATCCCGGGAACCGAATATTAATGCAGGGAGTAGGTTTGTTAATAGCCGTACCTTTTATTGTTTTGATGGGTAATTCAGGCGGATTGGCTTCAGTATACATCGGATTGGCAGGATTTGGTTTTGCCAGGGCTTTTTTTGACGCCAATACATGGGCCGTATTGTATGACGTTATCCCGAAAAAGTATCAGTCTTCAGCTTCGGGGATCATGTTGATGATAGGTTTTGGTGTCGGATCACTGGCTCCGATTGTGCTGGGATATTTAAAACCGAAAATTGGTCTGTCTCTTGGGATCTCATTGTTGTCCATCGTATGGGTGGCATGCGGGATACTCTTAATAGTTGCCTACCGGTTCACCTTCTCAAAAGATTATAATAAAGTCCATTGAAACAGGAAATGGCATTGAGAAACAAGCGAATATGATAAGGAATAAACAGAAAGTTCGATAAGGCCAAGGCCGGTTTACTATTGATTGCTTCCCCACGGTTTAAAAACCTGGGAGAAGGATTGAGCCGCGGGACCTACAGCGATCGGAAAAAAGGGGACGTGGAGGAGATCACCGGATCATTAAAGGAATCACTGGATCTGGTTGACCCGGGATCGTCTATAGCCGTGAAGATATGGAAAAGGCTATGGATCTCTATTTTGTTGAAAAAGTGGATCTTATAATTATTGAATTCCTTTCATGGTCGGAAGATTTTGCCTGGATCCGTTTTTTGCGTGATATGCCAGGAGTACCCATGATCTTTGTGAACCCGATGAAGGGCAAAATGACTTTTGAAAATTCACTGGACGAAGATGATTTCATCGATTTCCTCTGTTCGGGCACACTGGTGGGTTCTCTGGAGGCATCAGGTTCCATCCCCAGGATCGGAAGGAAAGATATTAAAATAGTAACAGGGAGCCGGGCAGAAATTCAGGAAGAAATAATAGTTTTTTCCAGTGCAGCAAGGGTAAGGAGTATTCTCCGTCAATCTGTATTCGGACTGCTGGCCAATTACAACGATCTGATGTGGTCAACATACATTGATCCATACAACCTTTTTACACGGGTTGGTCCGGAAATGAAGTTTATTTCGTATTCCATGCTGGCCGATGAGATTGGAAAGGTGACTGATGCTGAAACTAAGGTTTACAAGGAGGAACTCCTGTCAATATACAAGATGGATGATGATGTTGACGATGATAAATTCTCTGCATCAGCCAGGGCTTCTTTAGGATTAGCCCGAATTATCGAGTACAATGATATTGACGGTATGGTGTTCAATGACCTTCACCCTACCCTGTTTGAACTGGTGGGTCTTCGCCCGGGATTTTACCACCCGTCTATCAACAGCAATCTGTCTGTACTGGTACCTGAAGCTGACACGGGAGCATGCATCATCACATATATCATGAAATTGCTAGCGGTAAGCATGTCAACTTTATTGAACCTTTTCATGTTGAGGCAGACAACAATACTTTTGCAGCCGGGCATGCAGGTCCCAATGACCACAATGATCCAGCATATTCAGATCATGTCCGTATCGCAAGGGATGTCCGGTTTGCCAAAACCAATTACAAATACGCAGGAGCACCATTTGCCTGGTACAGGATCCCGGAAGGAAGGAAAACCATGGCGCATTTTTCAGAAAATAACGGAACTTATAAACTGGTTTGTACGCAGGTCGATGCAATTCCGGGAGAACACATACTTGCCAGCTATTCTCATGGGATCCTGAAACCACTCATCCCGGTAAAAGAGTTTTTTGAAAAAATATTAAATATCGGGACTACCCAGCATTTTGCACTGGTGGACGGCGATTACCGTAAGGAGCTTTCCATTCTTGCGGACATAATGGGTTTTGAATTCCACAGCATTTAGAATAATATTTATATTATATTAATCATATAAATTCTTGAAATTGAAACACCCGGATGCAAAAGAATCAGAGGTACAAATAACAGGTAAATGATATCATCACTAGTTTAACTAAGAAAGATAGTATGGAATGTTAAACTATGCATGAAGTTTAGCGACATGATATTTACAATATCATAGAGCGTTTGATAATTGATATCAGCTGTTTAAAAAAATAAGAAAGGAGAATTACCAATGAGTTTCATGTTCAATCCGCACCCCTTTGACGATCGATCTGCAGTTAACAGACCAAATCTTTCAGAGGCAGTCATAGATTCCATTAAAACAGGAACCAAAGAATCTGCTGGCCATTTATCTGATTTAATCATTAATAAGCTAGAAACTGGTAGTCATAATATTGTTCTGGCTTTAGATGGATATATTGGAGCCCAGTTTGAACAAACCGTAAATCTGATCTCTCAAAACCTCCGGTTAAAATCGATTGCTGTAAAAACATTTGATTTTAGTGAGATTTTAAAAGCAGGCAATATATTAGATGATGAGCTTTCCGAGAACCTGGAAGAGGACCGGGAGAAGGATCCTGTCCTGCTTTATGGAAAATTGTTTCAAGGTGCTTACGAAGATTTATTTGATGAAGAAAAAGCGGTCGAGATAGAAAAAAGTATAAAGGAATTTAAAAATAGCACAACCGGGGAAGTGTTTATAGTTTATGGATTTGGAACAACCGTACAAATGTTTCGTCCATATTATGACCTTATCTGCTATTTTGATGTGACCCCTAAAGAAGTCATATTGAGGGCAAGGAAAGGGACTTTTACAAACCTGGGAGACGATATAGCAAAACCAATCAAAGCATTATTAAGAAGGTGCTATTATATTGATTTTGAAGTAGCCGGCCATTTAAGGTGGGATCTTATTAAAAACGATGCCATCGATTTCTATCTGGCAAGCAATGACCCCGATAACATAAGATTAATTCCCAGGGAATCTTTCAATTCCATATTTTCTTCACTGGCTAAATACCCATTTCGTTGCAGGCCGGTATACCTGGAAGGAGTATGGGGCGGCCACTATATAAGCAGGTTGCGGAAGCTTCCCAGGTCAATGCAAAACTGTGCATGGGTTTTTGACCTGATCCCTCTTGAAGTAAGTATTGTCGTTGAAGCAGGTGATCAATTGCTGGAATTCCCATTCTTTACTTTTGTACAAAAAGAGGGTGAAGCATTAATGGGGTCAGCATGTGTCGAAAAATTCGGTGGTTATTTCCCGATCCGGTTTAATTATGATGATTCCTATCACAGCAGCGGAAACATGTCTGTCCAGGTCCATTCAGGGCATAAGTACAACGTTGAAAACTATAACGAACATGGAAGGCAGGATGAAAGTTACTATGTTGTGGCAACGGGACATGAGGCAAAAACATATATCGGTTTTAATGAGGAAGCCGATCCATCTGAATTTCTTGAGGAAGTTAAAAAATCAGAGAAAGAGTTTACACCAATCGATTATGAGAAATATATCAACCATGTAAAATCAGAACCGGGACTTCAGGTCATGTTACCTGCAGGGACCATTCATTCATCCGGAAGGAATCAGGTAGTCCTGGAAATTGGAAGTCTCTCAATTGGGTCCTATACTTATAAATTGTATGACTATTTGCGTTCTGACCTTGATGGTAAACCTCGCCCCATCCATTCATTCCATGGAGAGAATGTTTTGCGCAAAGAGTATAAAACATCCTGGGTAAATAAAAACCTCATACAGGATCCTCAAATGGTCAGAAGCGGAGAGGATTGGGCAGAGTACATTGTAGGGGAGCATGACCTGTTGTATTTCAGCCTGAGAAGACTCGAATTTGAGAAAACAATCGAAGGGGATACGGAAGGGAAATTCCATGTACTTAGTCTGGTCGATGGGGAAAAAGTGCTTGTTCAATCTCTTGACAAGCCTGAATTAAGCTATACTCAGAATTATCTTGATGTAGTGGTTGTTCCTGCAAATATGGGTAAATACAAAATAACGAATTTAGGTAACCAACCTGTCTGTGTCCATAAAACGATGTTAAAAGATGGCTTTACCAACGATCGCATATCTGGCAATTGATGCAGGTGGGACATTCTTAAAATCAGCGGTATTAAATTCTGCCGGAGAGGTCTTGCAAGGTTCAGATTATTCAATCAAGTCCTCTTCGGAAGGCTCAAAAGATCAAATTCTTCAGGCCTTTGGTAAGACTATCACAAAAGGTTTGGAGATTATCCGGGAAAGGGCAATGAAGGTAGAAGGTATCGGAATTGCATTCCCCGGTCCATTTGATATTTACAATGCTACTCCCTTAATGAAACACAAATTTCAGGGTATTTACGAAGTTTAATCTGCGTGAATATTTTTATGAGATTTCTGGACTGCCTCATGATATTCCAATTAAATTTATTCATGATGCCAATGCGGTTCTATCCGGGGAGATCTGGAAAGGAAATGCCCGTGGCTATTCGTAATGCAGCAGTAGTAACGCTGGGAACCGGTTTGGGATTCGCGATCTCAGAAAATGGGAAAGTCCTTTGCAATGAATTGGGGGGTCCCTTTTTGTCAATATTCAAACTTCCATACGGGGATGGGATCCTGGAAGATTATACATCCAAACGAGGGGTATTAAAGATCTACAAGGAGTTGTCTGGAAAAGCAGATGTTGACGGGATCAAAGTTGCCCAGATCGGGGATTGGGCCAATGATGGAGATGAGGTAAGCATCCGAGACATTCAATGAAGTTGGTCGGATACTTGCCCAATCACTTCATGAAATATTAATAAAGAGAAATATCGAATGCCTGCTATTTGGCGGGCAAATCTCCCGCTCCTTTCTTCACATGGAACCATCATTAAAGGAAGGATTAAAAAATGTTGAATGCCTGAACAAACTTTCCCCTGTAAAAAGTATTGAAAATGCTGCTCTGCTGGGAGCACTTTCGTACCCTCCAATCAGAGGATTAAATAAGAAAACATGAAAAAAATAGTTTTCGCAGGTATCATCATTTTCTCAATAAATGGTATTGTACTGGCACAAAACAGATATAGCAGCTGGGAACAATTTAAGTATGCCGGACCGGGCTTAAAACAAACAGGATGGCTGGCTACGCGACATGCTAAAGAAATAGGGTCCTCATCCTGGTCGGTAGGCTGTGAAACCCTGGACAGGGATTATGCGGACTTCAGTGTATATAAAGATTATGTAGGGGAGCTGGGGGTTAAACATGCCCGCTTACAGAGCGGATGGGCCAAATGCGAAAAGGTGAAGGGCGAATATAATTTTGCCTGGCTGGATAGTTGTGTATATGGGCTGGCAGAACAGGCTGTGGAACCCTGGGTATGTTTGTGTTACGGGAATCCAATCTATAAATCAGAATTCCGTTTAGGTGCCAAAGTATTTACGGATGAAGAAACCCTGAGTGCCTGGCTGAAGTATGTTGAAGCTACGGTGAACAGGTATAAAGATGTGGTAAAGGAATGGGAGGTCTGGAATGAACCTAATCTCAGGAATGGTGGCTATAAAGAATATGCCAACCTTTTGATGAGGACAGCTGAAGTCATTAAAAATAATCAGCCAGAGGCAAAGGTCATTGGATTTGCCATGTCGGGTATCCCGCTATCATTTGCAGAAGAAGTTTTTGAAATATTAAAAGCCAATGAAAAACTTGACCTGGTTGATTACCTGTCTTACCATCCCTATACAAGAAATCCAGATGATAGTTATGATGAAGTTGAAAAACTGAAAGAATTAGCGCACTCCTATAATCCGGATATCAAATTGTACCAGGGCGAAAATGGCTGCCCTTCCATATCTGGAATGGACACATGCCCTGTCTTACTATCCGTGGACAGAAATCAGCCAGGCTAAATGGTACATGCGCCGGATGGCAGGAGACAGGGTACGTGATATTCGTACATCCGTTTTTACCATTATTGATCTGAAATATTACAACATGTTGCAGTCTTTTGGTTTGATACGTTCCAACCTTTTAAACGAATTTATCTATAAACGTCCTTCATACTATGGTGTTCAGCATATGGTTGGATTTTTCGACGATACAGTAATTCCCGTTGGAGAATTGGAATTTAAATCAAATGCGTACCGAGAAATGACTGTAGCCGGATTCAATAAAGAAGATTCTCCGGTTGCCTTAATATGGTACAAAGATCAAATCCCAGGCGATGAATTTAAATGGGATCTGGTTGAACTCACAATAATGAACGCAAATTTCAAAGATCCGGTCTATGTAGAAATGATATCCGGGAAAGTCTATGAAATTGATAAATCCGACTGGGAAAACAAGGGGAATAATGTAGAGTTCAAGAGATTGCCAGTATGGGACAGCGTTGTAATGATCGCAGAACGGTCAAATGTTGATTTAGAAAGCAATACAATGGATCTTAATACCCAGGAATGATCAGAAAGTCAATCGGACCAGTAAATGGGGAAAAGGGTCTGTATACTACTATTTCATCAGGATCATTTTTTTGTGCAGATACTGCGAGCCTGCCTTGAGCTGAAGGATATAGATGCCGCTTTGATAAGTGGAAGCATCCCACGAGATCTGATGTTCCCCTGATGGTCGTTTAGCTTTGAATATGGTGGCAACTTTCTTTCCCTGGAGATTAAAAGCACTTATTTCCACTTCACAGCCTTCCTGCAAAGTATAGCTAATATAGGTTTGCCCCTGAAACGGATTGGGATAGTTCTGGTAAAGTTCGACACCCTGACCTCGAAGGTATGTTTTTGGTTCAAAAACACTGCTTACTGCAGCTTCTTCGTAATAGAGTTTCAGGCTCCAGGCATTTAAGGTACCGATATTGCTCTCAACACCATCATAAATGCTCAATATCCAATCACCCGTAGGTTCCAGTCCTGTAAAAGCCGAAAGCGGTTTAAAGGGCATAAAAATACCACTGTATGGTGCCATACCACTGTCAATTGGCATGGTGGATGCATCTGAAAGAACCAGGTCAATGAAATCATCATTTGAACCACCACTCCGGAAGATGATCGTATCGGTTACACCATTGTGTGATAAAGTGAATTCCAGGTCGCCAAGGGAGGAATGTAAAACCGTATCTATCATGACTTCAACGGCAAGCACTTTCTCATCTGCCTGGATTGATTTTTTACCACCGGTTTCATATATAGTAAGGGTATCTTTTGCAACCTTATGATCTTCAATCGCCTTACCCAGCTCATATCTTTGACCAAGCATGAAAAAAGTGCTTCCTCCTCCATCTTTGGTAGCAAGGATGGTACCTTTATCCCCGGCAATCCATCCATGGGCAGGATCTGCAAAATAAACTGACCAGAGCAGGTTTGAAGTTCCACTCGATTGTTTTCCCCAGGAGTTGCCACCATCACTGGTATGCAGAATGGTTCCATTGTCTCCGACAATCCATCCATTATTGCAATCGGTAAAATGAACGGAGGTCAGCATTTCCTGGGTTCCACTGGTTTGCTGACTCCAGTTCCTGCCCCCATCAGTTGTATGAATGATATCCCCGGCAACCCCTACTGCCCAACCGCTCTGATGGTCACAGAAACAGACTGACTGGAAATTAGTATAAACCGGGCTGGTCTGTTCTTCCCAGTCTACGCCCTTGTTTTTGGAATGAAGAATTTTAGCTGACATGCCAACTGCCCAACCATAGTTAGGCGTTGGGAACTGAATATCATTCAAATGATAACCCAGGTCCTGGTGTTGTATCTCCCATGTATTGCCTGAGTTTGCAGTAAAAGCAATAGAACCGAAATGTCCGGCAGCCCAGGCATTCCTTCCCCTGATATCGATGCTGTAAAGATCTTCATTGTGGTCATAATCTCTCAGCTCCCAATCTTCATATAGCATATCAGGTTCCCACCATTTCCTGAGGATGGTTCCCCCGTAACCCACAGCCATGGCCCTGTCTGTCGAAATATAATGCTTTGCGATATCAACAGCCCACAATTTGACTGACACGCCACTTGTATCCTTTTTCCAGGTCTCGCCCTGGTCCAGTGTAGAATAAATAAGTCCATCATCGCCTACGACCATACCCAGTTCGGGATACATGAAAGAGATACCCCGTAAAAAGCCAGTTGGACCGGTTTGACTGAGGGCCAGCCATGTGCCTCCGCCGTTATAAGTATGCAATGCCGTGCCTGCATCTCCAACTGCCCATCCACTTTCCCCGTTTAAAATAAAAATTGAACTCAGGTTGTCCGTTACCTTGCTGTCCTCCGGAAACCATGTCTCGCCATCATCATTGGAATGATATATGATGCCCTCCTTGCCAGCAACCCATACCTGGTGGGGATTGATGGCACTGACAGATGTCAGGTCATTGGTACTTCCACAATCCTGTATTTTCCATGTGCTATCTGCATGTGCCTTGTGAAATATAGCGCCATTATCACCTACAGCCCATCCTGAATTCCCGTCAGCAAAAAATATTGAATTCATCCTGTTTGCCGGGATTATTTCAATGTCCCATGTGGTACCTCCATTTTCCGTATGTTTAATTACACCATTAAAACCTGCAGCCCCGGCCAGGTAACCTTCATTTTCGTTGATAAATGTTACAGAAAAATAGTGTTCGGGTCCGACTGTGGTAAGCCTGCTCCAGGTATTTCCTCCATTTGAGGTATACAGTACAGTTTCATCCTGCCCGACAACCCAACCTTTTTGTGAATTGACAAAATGGACATCAAACAATTGCCCTTCAAAATCACTATCCTGTGATGTCCAGGTTTCACCATCCCAATGCAATATGGTTCCCGCCTCGCCAACCGCCCAACCATTATCCGGGAGGAGAAAATAAACGGCAAAAAGAATATTATCGGTATTGCTCTTCTGCTTCAGCCAGGTCGTTCCCTGATCCCGGGTATATAATATCGAACCAAGATCACCTACCGCCCATCCGTTTGTATCATCCACAAAATAAACATCATGCAGGGGATTTCCCTGTGGCACCGGATTCTGCCAGTACCAGCCGGATTGCGACGAAACCAGACCAAAAGAAAGAAAAATGAACAGGCAGGTAAATATTGTTTTCATGGTTGATTAAGGGTTTAAGTGATAGAATACCAGAAGTTAAGAAAATTAATAACCTGAGTCAATATGTCCGATGTTGGACTTACCCCAAAATTTAAGGTAAAACCAACATTCAGCCGGTTTTTCACAGGATGTTGGCTGGGATTTTGATCTTATCCCTGGCATTTTTGGTTTTTGGAGTTTATAAACACTTCAACTTCCAGAATCCCGATGATACTGGTGCTTTTCAATCTTTGTTGTACATATCCGTCGCAACGGTGCATTGGGGTATTTTACGTTTCTATGCGGCATTTCATTTGAATTAGACAATTTTTAATCTCGGATCCGACATTTTAGGCCAATAACCACTTAGTATTTATCTCATAAAAGGCAATTATTAATGCTTAATTGGCTTAAAAGCACCCATAGGAACTTAATAATTATCTAAAACACGAGGTAAAGGCCCCGATCATGTTCCCTTTTCCCGGATATACAGCCCTTGTAGGTGACGGGGCACCCAAAAAAGTTAAAATCTAAATGCTAGATCGCTGATTAACTTTGTTTTAAGAAATCACCTCGAAAGGAGTGATGAAAACAGGATAAAACTATCCCCATTTTTTAAACTTATCACATATTGACCCCCTGGATCACTGATACAGCCTACAATCCGAAGAAGTCAAAGAGTTTTATTGGGGTATGTCCAAGTCCGAAGTTCATTACCTTACGCAACTTACGAGGTTAAAACTTCGTCTATTATAAAACGATCGCAGTATGAAGACACCAGCCAGATTGATACTCCTCCTGTTTGCACATTTAATAATTGCCTGTGAGCAAAACAATGAAAACGCAGCGGCTACTACTGATCAATTGATCGGAAGCTGGTTCAACCCGCAGTACAATGATTCAATTGTTACTTATGAGAGATCTGAGGGACTGGTCGATAATGATTATAGTTTTACATTCAAAGAGGATAAAACTTTTATCGAGCGGAAAAATGCAGGATGGTGTGGGACGCCACCCATTTCATATGCAGATTTTGACGGGATCTGGTCCAAAAATGACTCCATCATAGAAATCACCGTTGATTACTGGGGAGGTACAGCAGAATATACATGGAAGATCTTATCGATTGATGATCTTACCCTGAAGATAAAAAGGATAGAAGAGATCTACAATCTCGAAAATCAGTTATAAAAGCCTAAGGCTCTCACATCAAGTACTCTAAAGCCGGTTGATGTGATGTTCCTCTAATAATACTTGCCGCGGAAGAAATTATACGACAGCCTTCGTGCCATAAGTATTTTTCAAATATTCACCTATAGAAGGTACACTTAGGACCATCTTTTTTTCATATGGTTTGAGTTTTACTGATTTATTGCCAACAATCAGTGATTCCAAAGGGATCCCAAGATACCTGTTAAGAAGGATGATCATTTTCATAGACAGTGGTCTTTTTCGGCTGAGAACCTCGGATATTCTGGTCTTCCCACCAAATAGCGGGGCGATATCCTTCTGTTTCAAGTTCATCTGGTCCATCCTGAACCTGATGGCCTCGATGGGATCCGGAGCCTCGATTGGGTAATGTTCCCTTTCATACTTTTCGATAAGTATTGATAATAGCTCTATTTCATCTCCCTCACTGCTTCCTGGAATAATAGGTTCCTGGCTGGCATTGATTATCTCGTAGATCCTTTGGCTTGCAGCTTTATACTGCATTTCATTTTTTATCACGCTTATTTTCATACTTTACCTCATTTACATCAATATTATTATATTCATTATGCGTACCAAACCAGACCACAAAAACAATTTTCAAATGATATTCAATGTCTGCTATCAGGCGAAATTTGTTCCCGCAAACATTAAAAACTACACGCTTTGAGCTGATGATACTGGCATTTTTGTATTTAGCCTTTACTTCACCAGCATTGTTCCAGTCAGAGAACCTAACTTCATAGATCCAGGACCGGATGGCCTGCTCTGCTTTTTTGTACCTGGCCTGCCCACAGAGATTCTTAAGGGTGCTCTCCTTAACTATTCTCACTGTACTGCAAAATTAATAAAAAGTTACCTAAATGTGTAACTTTTTGGAATTTTTTTAAATATCACGACCTGCGATGTTTGAAGTTTAATGACAAAATCCTCATTAGATCATTATTAAGTGCGGATTTAAATGTGGTGAGATTCTATTTATTATTTTTATAGAAACCATTGAATGGTCATTATATGCCCTTTTTATGAAACCAAAGACTTTTTTTATAACCGTTTCATTATTATCACTGATAGGCTGTAAAACGCCATCTTATTTGGATATTTCTGATATAGAGGCATTTAATGCAGCCATGAAAGAGGTAAATGCCGGGGATACTATTTTTCTATCAGCCGGAACTTTCAAAAATTGGGAAGCAACCGATAAATGTATCCGGAGCTGAAAATAATCCTATAGTCATTTCGGGGTCCAAAAATGCACCAACAATTTTCAGTGATTCCGTTATGGGAGATCCCTTTTTTCGGATAAAAGGGCAGTATATTGAACTTGCCAATATTGAATTCAGCAATACAAGCTTCAGATATCCCATCGTTGTTCTGGATTCTTGTTCCCATTCAGGTATTAAAAACTGCATTTTTAAGAACAATACTGCCATGAAGCAATTTAACCATATGGTGTCCGTCAGTGGGAATGGCAGTAATAACTATATTGTCCATTGTACTTTCGATAATATTGCCGATGGTCAATTGGTTTCCGTTCGAATCAGGGAGGAATTTCCGATCAAAACACTCATTGCGCATAATACTTTCAAAAACATCCCGCCGAACAAATATGGAAACGGTGCAGAATCGGTACAGGTAGGACAGGATCAGGTAAATTTCGGAACTGCAAAACCCGAGGTAATTGTAGAAAATAACAAATTCATCCGATGCAATGGAGAAGCAGAAATAATCAGCAATAAATGCTCAGGCAATATTTACCGGAATAACCATTTTGAAAATTGTAAAGGTGCTATAGTGATGCGCGGTGGCCATGAATGTAAAATATCTGGAAATACATTCCAGGGTGGAATAATGGGCGTAAGACTGAGTGGTACCCGGCATCATGTACATAATAATGAAATCAATAATACAGAAGTCGGCATTTTATTACTCTACGGCACCGGGATTGAGTATGAACCAGCTTTTTATACTGCTGTCTCAAATTGTGTTATTGAAAACAATATCATTTTTGAACCCAGGAAGTGTGGTATATTAATAGGAGATAAAAAAGGAGCCACCAGGCCGTTCAATAACGTTGGGAAGCATGCCATGTTGGATTCAGTCCTCAGACATATTTATCCTCCCGTGAATAATAAATTTTTATCCAATACCATAACCGCCGAAAAGGGTAAACATATCATCATTGATGATGCCCCTGATAATTTAATCGAAAACAATATACGACACCAACCATAAAAGATCTCTTATGAATAAATGTATACAATTCCTGGCTTTACTTTTAATAGTAGGCCCAGGATGTGCAAACAAGCAGAATCAACCAGATAAAATTGCCAAACAGCAAACAGACCGCCCGAATATCGTATTGATTATTTCCGATGACCAGGGATACCACGACCTGGGTTGTTATGGGGCAACAGATGTTAAAACTCCAACACTGGACCGGATAGCTTCAGAAGGGGTACGACTGACCAACTTTTATGTTACCTGTTCTTTTTGTACGCCTTCAAGGGGAAGCCTCCTGACCGGGCGCTATCCCCAACGCAACGGGACCTATGATCTGTTCCGTAACGACAGGGTTAATGACGGGTATCTTTATCCGGCATATGAATACAGCATCTCTCCGGAACGAATTCTCGGTATGGATTTACGCGAGGTTCTGATTTCAGAGATCCTTCAGGAAGCCGGATACGTAAACGGATGTTTCGGAAAATGGGACCTGGGACAATTGCAACGGTATTTACCCCTGCAACAGGGTTTCAACCGTTACTACGGATTCGTTAATACCGGTGTCGATTACTTTACTCATGAACGATATGGAGTACCTTCCATGTACGAGGATAATCAACCTACCATAAAAGATAAAGGCACATATTGTACTGATCTGTTTGAGAGGGAAGCCATAAAATTTCTAGAGGATAATGTTGAGAAACCGTTTTTCCTCTATCTCCCTTTTAACGCACCGCATTACGGATCAAACCAGCATAAGGATGATCCCAGGTACCCTGTACAGGCCACCCAGGAATTTCTCGATATGTATCCGGAAGCATTCAAAAAAGGTGATTACAAGCGGCAGGGTACCATGGCTTCAATTACGGATATGGATGATGCCATTGGCAACATTTTGCAGGTGATTGAAGATGCCGGTAAAGCGGATAATACGCTTGTCATCTTTTTGTCTGATAATGGCGGAGGTGGAGGTAGTCTGAATGATCCTCTGAGGGGTGGAAAAAGCAATTTCTTTGAAGGAGGTATCCGTGTACCCTGTATAATTAAATGGCCGGAAAAGATTCCCGGAGATCAGGTTATCGATAATTTCCTTAGTTCACTGGAAATATTCCCGACCATCTATATCTGCTGTTGGTTTAGATGAACCAGATAACGTGATCCTCGATGGGTTTAACATGCTGCCAGTTCTTTCCGGAGAGGATGAAGATCTTGAACGCCAGGAAATGTATTGGGAAGCCAGGGATAAGGTTGCTGCAAGGGTTGGAAACTGGAAAATGGTCGACAATATTGATGAAAAAGGCTTTTATGACCTTTCAAAAGATATTTCTGAAGATACGGATTTAACTAATATACTGCCTGATAAATTTGCTGAGATAAATAATATGTTTAAGTCATGGCAGCAAGAAATGGCAAAAGCTGAACCTCGCGGACCATTCAAGGATTACTAGATCTGGCATAGTAGAAAATGCTGATTAACTATACATTAGGAACCAACAAACAACTCAAAATGTCAAGTTTATTAAATAACTACTTCAAATTATACTGGTTAACACTCTTTATTATAATATTTTCTGGATGTAATTCTAACCAGGAAATACTATTTTTCGATGATTTTAACTATACAAAGCGTGGTCCATACTCGATTGAGGTAGGTGCACATACGGAGTATCATTATCTGCACGAGGCTGCCCCAAAAGGAAAATGGGAGGTTTCTACCTTTACCTGGCACAGGATGCTGCCCTGGTCAGTCCGGGCAAATGCAGAAGGTGACAATCAAATGGTGTGTGATGTAATCAATGATTTCAGTTCCTATACTCACCCAATGCTTTGCGCAGGCAATCGTTTTTGGTGCGATTATGACCTTTCAGTTAATCTGGATCTGGAGAGCGATGAAAAAATCAGCGGCATCATTGCCCGGTATCAAAACGACAGGTGCTATTATGTTTTTTGCCTCGACAAAGGCAAGGCCCAGATTAAATATGTACATCATGCCAGAGCCTTTCATGAACCCTATGAAGAAATCCTGGCTGAAGAGGAATATATTCTTGAACCGGGCAGGAATATGACCATGCAATTTTCTGCCAGGGGTAACAAGTTAACCGGCACCATAGGGGATGTGCTTATTGAGGCAAAAGATGACAGATATACAAATGGTAAAGTAGCGCTAGTATCAGATGTTCCTGTTAAATACAATTGGGTAAAAGTCACAAGTACCCGGAAAGAAAAAGAGGCTTTTGAATCAATGGAAAAGGAATTTGAAGAGGAAGTCCGCAATGCCAGGGCAGGTGTACCGGAATTGGTGGTCTGGAAAAAACTAAATACGAAAGGATTTGGTGTTGGCAGGAATTTACGCTTTGGCGACCTGGATGGCGATGGTGAACCCGATGTTCTGGTCACACAGGTAAAAAGACATGGCCCCGGGGATGCCAACAGTGAAGTTGGATGTATGACGGCGATGACTTTTGATGGCGAGAGATTATGGCAGATTGGTAAACCCGACAGGGAAAATGCAGCCTTGACAAATGATGTTGGAGTTCAGATCCACGATATTAATAATGATGGAAAAAATGAAGTGATTTACTGCAAGAACTTTGAAATAGTGGTTGCTGAAGGCCTTACCGGAAAAACATTATATAAAACCCCAACTCCAAAGGTTACCAACAAGGATCCAAACGAAAGACAGAATATTTTCGACAGGATCCTGGGAGATTGTTTGTTTTTCTGTGATCTGAGCGGAAAAGGATATGATGGAGATATCATCATCAAAGACAGGTACAAGCGGGTATGGGCATACAACAGCAATTTGCAGCTGTTGTGGTACAACTTCATTAATACCGGACACTATCCATATGCGTATGACGTGGACGACGACGGCAAAGATGAAGTTGCCATCGGCTACAGCATGATTGATGATGATGGTTCTATTATCTGGTCACTGGATGAGGAGCTGGATGATCATGCTGATGGAATTGCCGTTGTCCGGTATAAAGAGGATAAGGAACCTGTTATATTATGCTCCGCCAGCGATGAAGGAATATTCTTTGCTGACATAAACGGGAATATTATAAAACACCATTACCTGGGACATGTGCAGAATCCTGCTGTAGCTAATTTCCGGGATGACCTGCCCGGACTGGAAACAGTATCTATTAATTTCTGGGGCAACCAGGGTATCCTCAACTTTTTTGATGCAGATGGCGAACCCTATCTTTCCATTGAACCAAACCAGTATGGAAGCATGTGCCTGCCCGTTAACTGGACAGGGAAAAGTGAAGAATTTTTCGTGCTTAATGCCAATGTTGATGAAGGCGGGATTTATGATGGCTTTGGCAGGAGGGTGCTCGATTTCCCTGATGACGGGCATCCTGACATGTGCAATGCCGTACTTGACATCACCGGTGATTGCCGGGATGAAATTGTCGTGTGGAACCATAATAAGATCTGGGTATACTCCCAGGATGACAGTCCCAAGTCAGGAAAACTATACAAGCCCGAAAGGAATCCCCTATCCAATTATTCCAATTACCAGGCAACCGTATCCCTTCCCGGGTGGGAAAATTAAACAGTAAACCATCGAATAATGAAATATTGTTTACTCATAATAACATCATTTTTCCTCTCTGTATATGTTCAGGGTCAGAAACTCCCCATATCCACAAAGTGAAGTGATAAAAGAAATCAAATTTCACTGGGCCTTCCATAATAGATTGGCTTCCGGGAGTGATAATTGGCCGGTTACCTGGGCTGATGATGATAATCAGTACCTTGTTTGGGGTGATGGAGGCGGATTTGGGGGAACCAACAGTATTGGGCAGATCAAGCATAGGTGTTGCCCGGATAGAAGGAAGCTGGCACAGTTACCAGGCCAGCAATATCTGGGGAGGTTACAATCCTGAAAACCAGCATGAAATTATTGGGAAAAGTTATGGGATTGTATGTATCAATTCAGTCCTGTACATGTGGGTAGGAATGTTCCATACCAAAGAAGACCAGTTCGATGAAGTAAAAATTGCCAATTCTAAAGACCATGGGGCTTCCTGGGAATTTACCGACTGGTCGTTTACCCGTAAAGAAGGAATTATGATGCCCACAGTCTGTAACTATGGTAAAAACTATGAGGGTGCAAAGGATGACTATGTTTATAGTTATCTGATCCGGTTTCAATCGTATGAGGGACCCGATGATTACCCGGACAAAGTGGACTGGTTAAACTGTCAGAAACCAGGACTAATTGACCTGGCAAGGGTACATAAAGATCAGGTCCTAAACCGCGATGCTTATTCATTTTTTGCAGGAATAAAAGATGGTCAGCCGGTTTGGACAAAGGATGTTCATCAGCGCAAACCGGTTTTCGAAAATCCTGACGGGGTAGGCTGGTGTATAAACGTAAGTTACAATGCAGGATTCAACGTTACATGCTTACTTCAGAACACACCGAAACCCACCGTGGAAATATCGGTATTTTTGATGCCCCGGATCCATGGGGACCATGGACAACCGTATGCTACCAGGAAAAATGGGGAGAAGGCCATATTCCCTTAAACACATTCTTCTGGAACTTTTCAAATAAATGGATGAGTGAGGATGGTAAGATCTTTTACTCTGATATTTACAGGCAGAAAAGAGAACGATTCATTCAATGTGATCAGGGGAGAGTTTGTTACAAGCGATTAATCCAAACTAGAAAAGATTGACTGGGTCTAATTTCAGAAATTTTTGCCAGGGTATGCCTCCCTCCCCGACAAGAATTGATTTTTCAGGTTTGAATTTTCTGCTAAAGGCATCCATACCATGTGTTTTACCGGGGGTGCCGCTTTTTACCTCCAGTGCAATGATCCTACCGTCATATTCAAGTATAAAATCAACCTTATGGTTACCATGTCTCCAGTAAAACAATTTGTAATGCTGAGTCATCGAATGGTTGAGCAAATGTGCTCCAACAGCAGATTCAACCCAACGGCCCCAATTCTCGTGGCTGTTGACAATTACATTCATCCCGGATATCTGCTGAGCAGATATAAGCGCTGTGTTATGAACCTGAAATT
The DNA here is from genome assembly GCA_963767555.1 of uncultured Bacteroidaceae bacterium. GTDB lineage: Bacteria > Bacteroidota > Bacteroidia > Bacteroidales > SM23-62 > SM23-62. The sequence goes on from CAVYEL010000007.1 coordinate 86,546, forward strand.
TGGGACTTGATGCACGTTGTCTAATAATGGCCGGGCTGTATTTCTCCAAACCTCCAATTAATCCCGCGGTATCCAGCAAATTCAAATAATGGGCAAGGGTAGTAGTATTTCCTGCCTCCTGCAACTGTCCCATAATTTTATTGTACGATAAAATCTGACCTGAGAATGTACATCCCAATTCAAACAGTCTTCTCATGAGTGCAGGTTTATCCACCCTGGTAAGAAGCAGTATGTCTCGGGATATACTTGTTTCAATGAGGGATTCCCGGATATACTGTTTCCACCTTTCTTCCTCAGTAATCAAGCCGGCTCCCCCTGGATATCCCCCATACCAAACATATTGTTCAGGCGCAAATCCAAATGCCTCATGCATCTCCATATAGGTCCAATGTCCAACATAAAGGGTCTCAAATCTTCCAGCCAAAGATTCAGTTAATCCTTTTTGAATTAGTAATCTTGAAGAGCCGAGAATAATTACCTTCAGTCTGGTCTTATTTTTGGAATCTTCATCCCAAAGTTTTTTTACTATTTCGCTCCATCCCTGAATTTTCTGGATCTCATCTATTACTAGCACACCTTCCTTCTTTTCAGAATCAGGCAGCATTGCCCTGGCCGTATTCCATTGCTTCTCCAACCAGGAAAACTGATCTGAAAACACTGCATCCGAAGAAGCATAATGATAAGGCAGGGAAATACGTTCAGATAATTGGTTCACCAAAGTGGTTTTTCCAACCTGTCTGGGACCATATATCACCTGGATATGACGCCTGGGTTCAAACTCAATACGTTTTTCAAGTATTTGTTTATGAAGACGTTCGTACACAATTGTTCTTTTTCTCAATACGCTGAGTAAATTTACTCAATATATTGAGAAAATCAAAGAATTCTGGGAAAGTAGTTCTGTTATTACATATAAGAATCAGCAGTTTGGCTGATCAGGTTTGAGATCTGTAATTGTTACAATTCCTCAATCTTAATATTTCTCCAGGAGACTTTTATCCCGCCACCCGAATGAATTTGCAGGGCAATGCAGCCTGTTCCCTCACCGATCTTCTCATCTGTCAAAGTGATCATCTCAACATCATTTAGCCATGTGGTAACATTATCATCCACGACCCGGATCTTCATGGTGTTCCAATCTTCGTATTTCAGGGCCTTGTCCTTTTCAGGGTCAGGCTTTATCAGCCAGCCACGGCCGTAGGACTCGTAAACCCCTCCGGTACTATGCTCCGGAGGTGCCACCTCGACCTGCCATCCGGCAATTTTTGTTCCTTCAATCGAAGACCTGAAGAATACACCACTGTTTCCATCTGCCCCCTGTTTGAACTCAAGTGTCAGCTCAAAATTCTTAAATTCCTTGTTAGTACCAAGGTATCCGTACTCCTTATCCGGACCACTCTCACATACAAGCAATCCGTCTTCCACATACCATAGTTCCGTTCCGTAGATGGTCCATCCTGTAAGATCCTTGCCATTGAACAGGTCTTCTGTTTGTGCCTGCATTGAACCCATAATGAAAGTTGCAAAACAAATAGCAGTAATAATCTCATCGTATTAATATTTAGTGTTTACATGTGAATTTTCATTTATGACAGTGCATTCAGCCAGGTTTCAGCCATCAGCTGGCAACCAGCCATGGAAGGATGAACTCCATCATGAGCCCAGTATTTCGATGGGGCCAATTTAACCGCTTCATCAAACGCTTCCTGGAATGGTACCCATGTGGCATCAAATTCACCGGCAATTTTAGCAGCACTCTCCTGGTATGGTTTGAAGGGCTCAAGCCAGGATTCATCAACAGCTGTTGTTCCTGTCAATACAAATGGCTGGCAAATAACAAATTTAATACCGGGCAGTTCCGACTTTGTTCGCGTCAATAATTTCCTGAGATCATCCTCATAAACTTCAGGTGTACCGTCGTACTTCCCATTTCTCATATGCCAGTAATCATTCACCCCTATCAGGATGCTCAGGATATCCGGCTTCAGGTCAAGGCAATCCTCCTGCCAGCGATCGGCCAGCTGGTAAACCTTGTTACCGCTGATCCCCCGGTTATAAAATGTCAGGTTTTTTCCTGCCAGATCCTGTAACAGTGAGGAGGCCAGAATATAGGCATATCCCGTCCCAAATGACCTGCCATTATTCGGTAATTGCTGCTGCTTATTTCTGCCGGCATCGGTAATGGAATCACCCTGGAAAGAGGATAACATCCCCATCAGAAAAGAATTCATCTATGTTCCCGGCTTCACCTCCGGTCTTACAACAGGAGGAAAGCAATGCTGGCAGACTCAAAGCCGCTGCTGCACTCATTCCAGCCTGTTTGATAAATGTCCTGCGGGCAGGATTTTTTCCGGTTTCAGATTTTGTTTTTTTCATCTGGCGTTATTATATGATTTAAACTTACACAAAAATTGCCTGACTATCCACAAAAAAAGGCCGTCAGTAATAACCTGACAGCCTCTTTGTGTTATTTTGTCCGGGTTGATTTCCCGAAAGAAATATTATAGCAGGTTTACGGCAACTGTTACACCGGCCATCACGATGGAGACCATACTCATCAGTTTGATCAGGATGTTCAGGCTGGGACCGGAAGTGTCCTTGAAAGGATCTCCAACAGTATCACCAATTACGGCCGCCTTATGATTATCAGATCCCTTGCCGCCAAGGTTCCCGGCTTCGATATATTTCTTGGCATTGTCCCATGCTCCACCGGAGTTAGCCATAAAGACTGCCAGTACAAATCCTGTACTCAGTCCACCTACAAGCAAACCCATCGTTCCGGCAATGCCAAAGATCAAACCTGTCACGATAGGAACCACAATGGCAAGCAAAGAGGGAACGATCATTTCAATCTGGGCACCTTTGGTTGATATAGCTACACAGGTTGCATAATCAGGCTCTGTTTCTCCTTCGAGGATCCCTTTGATGTCCCTGAACTGTCTTCTTACTTCCTCAACCATTTTTGCAGCGGCACGGCCAACAGCATTCATTGTCAGTCCCGAGAACATAAAGGCCATCATGGCACCAAGGAACAAACCTACAAGGGTCTTAGGATTCATAAGGTGTACCTCAAACAAACTCATATAATCTGCAAAATCGAATTGATGTAATTCTGCACCACTGGTTATTATGGTTTTATCAGGGAATATATATTCGGTCCAGCCACCTGAAGTAAATAACCTGTTGATCCCAACCTTGATTTCTTCAATATAGGCAGCTAGCAGAGCCAATGCAGTCAGGGCTGCAGAGCCAATGGCAAAACCTTTACCGGTTGCAGCTGTGGTATTCCCGAGTGAGTCCAGTGCATCTGTGCGCTTCCTGACTTCCGGGTCGAGTCCGGCCATCTCAGCATTTCCACCTGCGTTATCGGCAATGGGACCGTAAGCATCTGTTGCCAGTGTGATGCCAAGTGTTGAGAGCATTCCAACCGCAGCAATGCCGATCCCATAAAGCCCCATACCCATATTCGTGAAATCGAATCCGGAAGCAAACAAGAAGGCAAATACAATCCCGACAACCACTGAAAGAACAGGTATTACTGTAGAAAACATACCAACTCCAATACCGGAGATGATCACTGTAGCGGGACCTGTATCTGAGCTTTGTGCAATCTTCTGGGTCGGCTTGAATTCCTCAGAAGTATAATACTCAGTAGCTTTCCCAATTACGATCCCTACCAGGAGTCCGACTACAATGGCTCCCCATACTCCCCAATAATTTGGTACTTCCAGTACACGAAGGACAACCCAGGAAAGGATGACGATCAGTATGGAACTGATATTCACGCCTCTTCCTAATGCATTCAGCAGGTTCCGCTGGGTGGCATCTTCTTTGGTACGAACAATATAGATCCCAATGATGGATAAAATAATTCCGACCGCTGCAATTAACATCGGTGCCAGAACGGCTTTGAACTGCATTGTAGGATCACTCATGAAAGCAGCGGCGCCCAGTGCAGCAGTAGCCAGGATAGAACCACAATATGATTCATAAAGGTCAGCACCCATACCGGCAACATCACCTACATTGTCTCCAACATTATCAGCAATGGTGGCCGGGTTTCTGGGATCATCTTCAGGTATGCCGGCTTCCACTTTACCAACCAGGTCAGCACCAACATCGGCTGCCTTGGTAAAAATACCTCCGCCTACCCTGGCAAAGAGAGCCTGTGCAGAGGCTCCCATTCCGAAGGTCAGCATGGTCGTGGTAATGATGGCCAGCTTTTCTCCAGCTTCAACATCAATAAAATAGTTCAGCAGGATGAACCAGAGGGAAATATCCAGCAAACCAAGTCCTACTACTACGAGCCCCATTACAGCACCACTCCTGAAGGCGACTTGCAATCCCCTGTTCAGGCTTTTCTGAGCTGCATTGGCTGTTCTTGCGGAAGCAAAAGTGGCCGTTTTCATGCCTAAAAATCCTGCCAGTCCTGAGAAGAATCCCCCGGTCAGAAATGCGAAAGGAACCCACTCATTCTGAAGGTTCAGGCCATAGGCCAGGATACAAAAAACAATGGTAAGTACAATAAAGAATATACCCACCACCTTGTACTGTTGCCTGATATAGGCCATAGCTCCCTTTCTAACGTGGGAAGCGATCCTTTTCATGGTGTCAGTACCCTCACTCTCCTTCATCATGGTCCGGAAAAAGTACCATGCAAAGATTAGTGCAATCACCGAGGCAACAGGCACGAACCAGAATAAATTACTCTGCATCATATATGCAATTTTTTTAATGGTTAGTAAATAAACAAACCTGCCGGTTTTTGTCATTCCGCCAGGCTGTAATATGTTGTTTTTCAGTTAATTAAAAGCATGAGAATTCCGGTAAAAAATACCTTTTTATTAAGAAGGCATAAAGATAATCAAAAATTAAAGATTGCAAAGACCAGCGATGATATAAAGTGGTGAATACTAAAACTTTTCCATCAATCCGTAGAGGACCGGATTCCCTTTCCTGCTTTGTACAAAAAATTCATCACTGAGAAAATTTATCTTATCCCTGTTCCAGATATAGACGCTGACCTGGAGATTTTTCCGGCGAGGATTTTGTTTTGTCCGAAATGAATGATGTACCGTATACCAGTCCCCTGTCCCCGGATCGTAATCCTTAAAATAACCAGCAGTCCATTCCACCAGTCCATGTTTCCCATTAACCCCAAGCACCAGCAGGGATTGGTTCAGGGAATCCCTGTTGCGGATTTTTACAGACACATCTATCATATCATTTTTTTGATTCACCAGCTCCCGAAGCGGCATGCTGAAGGTGGGACTAAATTCCTGTCCCGCATTCAGGTAGGCAGATGATCCGCAAATGCCAGCCGAATCCAGCAATAATGAATCAGTGATGGCTGACCAGCCGGGCTCTTCCCCGCCCAAACCGTTACCGCTGGTAAAAAGAGGGGATTCCTTAGTGCCTGTATCGTTCTTTGAGAACAAATAATAGTTCCCCCCAAAATAATCCTTCTTGAGCATCATATGGGGGAAATATTGCAAAACAATCCCCGGCAATGCCAGGTCTGTCCTGGAATCCACGGCCAGGCTCAGGTAATCCTTTTCTGATCCCTTGATAAGATTGACAAATTCGTTGAGGTTGGTAAAATCATCATAGTGGAAATGGTCAAACCGGATATCCAGTGCTTCATAATAATAATCCGATATCTTCTTATGAGAATCCATGATCACCAGGCAGTTATCCTCTCCGTATTTATTGATGGTTTGTTCAGTATCAAGGATCAGGTGTTTGAACCTTGACTGGTAAAAGAGTGAATAGTACTGTCTTCCGAATATAAGCGTCAGGATCAGGATCAGGGAGACCAGTGGGACAGCCAGAAATTTGACCGGTTTTTTAAAATCTGGAAGATTCCCAAATACAAGGAGAGAGGAAAAATGGAAAAGTAAAAATCAGTCCGGAATACTGCAGAACGGCATTGACATACCTGGAATAGAAAAAACCGATGAGGATGGGAAGGCTGAACCAGGCCAGAGAAATATAAAAGAATTTGCTCTTCAGCAGACCGGGTCCCTTCCTGAACCTTATCCCCGCAATCAACGATGATGGCCACCATGGCATAGACCAGAGGAGAAAAATGGAAAATATAGCCTATATAGTCAATGATAAAATCATTTTCTGGCTTTCCCAGCCAGCCTTCCACTCCTTTCTCACTGAACTGGTGGAAGAAAACGGGCAGGTGGGGGATAAATAAAGCAAAAATGCCAGCCCCGGCGAGTATATAAAGGATGAGCTTTTTGCGGGTGATAAAGAACAAACCTGTCACTCCGACCAGGGCAGCAAACATCAGTGAGAAATAATGGTTGTAGGCACAAATGGCACTGGCCAGTACATACACAATGAGCCAGGCTATGGGAGATCTCCCGGGATTGAAAAGGTAACGCTGCCAGCCATAGACCATCAGCAGGCTGAAAAACATCCCGCTCATATAGGGTCTTGCAATCTGGCTGTACATTACTGTATATTCAAGGCAGGCGACAAAAACCGCGGTGATGAGTCCCACAGTGGGATTAAACCACTCCTCTCCAAGCTTATAAATCAACCCGATGGAAAACATCCCAAAAAGGATGAAGGGGATCTTTACGGCTACCGCACTTTCTCCGAATAAAGCCACCCAGTAATTCACAAAAACCTGTACACCTGCAGGATGTACATCAACCAAAACACCCTGCTTGATCAGATCTGCAAAAGAGTCATACCCGGTCCGGAAAACAACACTGAACTCATCATGGGTCAGGGGGATATCTGCAAGATGCCAGATCCTCAGCAGCGTACCAATGAGCAGGATGAATACTAATACAAGGTGATTGCTGCTGATTCTGATATTCATAGGAGGCTATAATTTCTCCCCGCAGGATTTGCAATAATTGGCATCCACGTCGTGGACTGCATGGCCACAATGATCACAGACCCTACTTTCACGAACATGCTTAATGGAGGTGGCAATTTCAAATGTAACGATCCCGGTTGGGACAGCAATGACCCCATAACCCAGGATCATGACAAAACTGGCAATGAACTTCCCCAAGCGTTGTGACCGGGGTTATATCTCCGAACCCAACTGTTGTCAGGGTGACAATCGCCCAGTAGATCCCGGCAGGGATACTGGTGAAACCGCTATCCTTTCCTTCAATAAGGTACATTAAAGTACCGATGACCAATACGACCATTACGACGGCAAATAAAAATACCAGGATCTTCACCCTGCTTGCTTTCAATGCCTCAACAATAACTCTTCCCTCCCTGGAATACCGGGTGATCTTCAATATCCTGAATATACGGAGCAGGCGGAGTCCGCGTATAACTGCCAGCGTCATGGCTCCTGCGAAGATCAGGTCAAGATAGGTCGGGATGATGGCCAGAAAGTCTATGACACCGTAGAAACTGAATATATATTTCAGTGGTTTGTGGATGGGACCATATCCTGGCAATGTATTCCATGGTAAAAATGATGGTAATAATCCATTCTGTCTGATGGAGGGGGGCTCCAAATCTTGCATTAAATGATGGCATGCTTTCAAGGATGACCGAAGCCACACTGACCAGGATAACAATGATCAGTGTAATATCAAATCCCTTCGCAGACGGGGTATCAGATTCAAAGATAAAATGGTAGGTCCTTTGTCTGAGGTTATTCATGATCCTATAAAAATAATATATTTTAACGAAGCTGATGATATGCTATGCAAATTACAATTTGTCCCAAATCTGACACAAATCTTGTGTCAAAATGAGACGATTTCCAAATTAAATAAATCTTGTCTCGGGTTGTAATATTTTGATAATCAGATATATATACTCATTGGCATACATCTTGTCTAAGTTATTCGGATTTTAATATTTTTTTATCTTTTATATTTACCCGTGAGCTACGATACCTTGTCACAATATGAGACCACTGAACCATGTTTAAGAATTTCTTTCTCACTGCCCACCGAAATATAATCCGGAACAAAATACAATCTGCCATACAGGTATCCAGCCTGACCATAGGAATTACAGCAGTTATCCTGATCGGTCTTTATGCAAAGTACGAATGGAGTTATGACCAGTTTCATGAGAAACTCGACCGGATCTACCGCCTCGAATATGCAGATAATGTTGGCCTTTCTCTGGCACCGGGCCATCAGATCATGGAGAACATTCCGGAAGTGGAAAGTATGGTTCGCCTTCTCTCCTGGGACGGGAAAGACCATAAAAGCAACTGGAGACACTTTCCCGACGGTGATTCATCTGCCCGTGAAAAGTTGATCAGTGTTGAGGACATATTCTGGTGCGATACCAGTATTTTTAACATTTTCAGTTTCAATTTCATACAGGGTGACCCGAACAACGCCCTGAGGGACCCGAAATCACTCGTCCTCACAGAAAGCACCGCCAGGGAGATATTCGGCGATGAGGATCCGGTAGGCAGGGTTTTGGCGGAATATACTGTTACCGGAATAATTGAAGATGTAGAAAATTCTCACCTTGAGATAAACTTTTTAGGATCTATTTCATACCAGGATACACTGTTTGGTATACCCAGAGACGATCCGCGGTATTTAAATAACTGGATTGGTAACAATTTTTTCACCTACCTCCTGCTGCCGGAACACAGTGACCCCATCCGCATCGAAACACAGATCAATGAGTATTTTGCTTCCAATCAGGAAAACAACAGCCTTGAAATTACAGAATCCAGATTCTATTCCCTTCGTCCCCTGGATGAGGTATATTTCACAAACGGACTGCGCAACGAAAACGACTATTGCCGTCATGGCAACAAAACCCTGCTGATTATACTGATCTCTACGGCAATCTCTCTCCTGGGATTGGCCATCATCAATTATGTAAACCTGACAACAGCACGTGCCTCCCTCAGATCAAGGGAGGTAGGTGTTCGAAAAGCCATTGGATCCTCAATCCTCCGGCTTATCCAGCAATTTCTCACCGAAGCCATCCTGGTCAGTTTGTTCTCTTTCCTGATTGCACTTACCCTGGTCCAGCTGATGATTCCCCCATTCAATAAGCTGGCTTCAACAGAGCTTCAAATGCCCCTGAGTTCCGGACTGATACCGTGGGCCCTGTATTTTCTTGCAGCCATTTTACTTGGCGTAATTTCCGGGATCTATCCCGCCTTTATCATGGTCCGGTTCAGAACCATAGAATCCCTGTCAGGTGCCCAGGATACTGGCAAAGGCACCCTGTTGTTCAGAAGATTGCTCCTCACTGTCCAGTTCACTGTATCCATCATCCTGTTCATCGGTTTAATGGTCGTAGTCAAACAGCTGAAGTTCATGAAAACCGCTGACCTCGGATTTAATAAAGACCAGATAATTTATGTTGGCGTTCACGAAATTGGAGGTGTCGAATTTCAATCTGAACGCCAGGCCCTGAAACAGCGATTACTCGAATACCCGGGTATCCGGGGTGTCACATATACAGGAAACATTTTCGGATCCAACGAATCCGCCACGCTTTTCACGCCTGAAATCAACGGTATTAAAAACCAATTCAGTCAGCTTAGTGCTGATCCGGATTTTCTTGATATCATGGGAATGGAATTGCTTGCTGGCAGAAAGTTCTCCTGGGACCGCCCCGGTGATTTTTACCGATATGGTAATTCTATCAGGATATTGATGAATGAAACAGCCACGCGTGAATATGAGTTAAAGGATCCGGTAGGTTTTACAGAAATTTGGGAGAGTGGATTTACTATTGAAGTTATTGGTGTGGTGAAGGATTTTAATTTCAAATCCCAGCATGAGGCCATAGAACCCTGCATTCTGGCCTGGGGAATGTTCATGGGATCGGCCTTTATTAAAATCGCCCCGGAGAATTTGCCGGCTTCCATGAGATCCCTGAAAAAAGTATTTGAGCAGGAATTCCCGGAGAGGCCTTTTCAGTACTACTTTCTTGATGAAACCTACGACAGGCAATACCAAAAAGATGAGCAAACCGTCAAGATCATCTTCATCTATGCATTCATAGCCATTTTGCTAGCATGCCTGGGGTTATTCGGACTGGCATCCTTCATGGCTGCCCGGAAGACCAAAGAGATCGGGATACGGAAATCCATCGGAGCTTCAGAACGTTCCCTGTTCCTGCTGATGACAAGGGAGTTTGTAAAGTGGGTAATACTTTCTGTATTGATTGCTTGCCCTGTTGGCTGGATCCTCATGAACAATTGGCTTCAGACCTATGCCTACCACACAAATGTAGGGGTTGGCATAATGCTGGTTGCTGTCTTCATCACTGTCATTATTACCTTATTGACAGTTTCCTGGCATTCAATGAAGATCGCGCGGACCAACCCTGTCGTGGCACTCAGGTATGAGTAATCATATTTCCTGATATTTTTCTGCTGAGAACAACGAGATTAGTATCAAGAGGGCATAAAGAGAAAAATCTCTCAATGCTTGTAAAAACCTATGCCTCCTCCCTTCACGGGATCCATGCCAACACAGTAACCATAGAAGTAGATATATCCCAGGGCATTAATTTTTTCATGGTCGGACTGCCGGATTCTGCGGTCAAGGAGAGCCAGCACAGGATTGAATCCGCTTTAAAAGCCAATGGCCTTGAGATCCTCAAAAAAAGGACAGTGATCAATATGGCACCTGCTGACATCCGTAAGGAAGGATCAGCCTATGACCTGCCCCTGGCCATAGGGATACTTGCCGCATCAGGAGTGTTGCCGAAACCAGGCTGGATAAGTATATCATGATGGGTGAACTATCCCTGGACGGAAACCTGGAAAGGGTAAAAGGGGTTCTTCCCATGGCCGTTAATGCGAAAGATGACGGATTCAGGGGAATTATCCTGCCGGAACAGAATGCGAAGGAAGCAGGGGTGATATCGGGGATCGATGTCTTCGGCATGAAAAACATACGCCAGGTGGTTGATTTCTTAAGAGGTGAAAATATATGCCAGTCCGGTCAGGGTAGATCTGGAGGATATATTTCAGGATCAGACAAATCACTTCGGTTCCGATTTCTCCGAAGTTAAGGGGCAGTCCCGCGTCAAAAGAGCCTTTGAAATTGCTGCTGCCGGAATGCATAATCTCCTGATGGTGGGGCCGCCAGGTGCAGGAAAAACAATGCTGGCAAGACGTCTTCCTTCCATAATGCCACCTTTATCCCTGGAGGAAGCCCTGGATACCACCATGATCCATTCCGTGGCGGGAAAACTTGAAAAGAAAGGCTCCATTTTGACCAGCAGGCCGTTCAGGGATCCCCACCATACCATTTCTGATACAGCCCTGGTTGGAGGGGGCAGTTATCCCCAGCCTGGCGAAATATCACTGGCCCACAACGGGGTACTTTTCATGGATGAATTGCCTGAATTTAAACGCAATGTCCTGGAAGTTCTCCGCCAGCCCATGGAAGGGCGGATGATGACCATTTCAAGGGCCAGATTCAGTATTGATTATCCGGCCAGTTTCATGCTGGTTGCTTCAATGAATCCCTGTCCATGTGGTTACTACAACCACCCTTCCCGTAATTGTGAATGTCCACCCGGGGATGTTCAGAAATACCTGTCCCGGATCTCTGGTCCTCTGCTCGATCGCATTGACATCCAGGTCGAGGTATTACCAGTGTCATTTACAAAACTATCAGACCATATCTCGGGTGAAACCAGCAAAACCATCCGTCAAAGGGTATTAGCAGCCAGGAAAATACAGCAGGACAGATTCAAAGATCTCCGGAAAATATACAGTAATGCACAGATCCCCCCAAATCAGCTACACGAGATCTGTAATCCTGATCCTGCCGGTATGAGCCTGCTGAAGACCGCCATGGAAAAACTTGATCTTTCATCCCGGGCCTATGACCGGATCCTGAAGATATCCCGCACCATTGCTGACCTGGATGGTTCAGAGATCATCCAGGCTTATCATCTGGCCGAGGCGATCAATTACCGGAATCTCGATAGAAATTCATGGGGTAAATAATTTTGAATTCCTGAATATTATTTTGATTTTTGTAATTCATTAAATAATGCATGTGATAACGAAGAAAACCTTAGATGATTTCTCGATGAAGCACCCTGAGAGCCGGGTAGCTCTGGGTACATGGTATAAAAGAATGAAAAGATCAAAGCCAGCGAGCACACACGATGTTAAGAGAATGTTCAATGGCACAGACTATATCGGAAACGATAGGTACATATTTAATATTTGCGGAAATAAATACAGGTTAATTGCATTGATCAATTTCTGTAAGCAAAAAGTATTTATCAGGTTTATTGGAACACATGCTGAATATTCAAAAATTAACAGTCAAACTATTTAACAAATCATGGCCGAGTTAAAGACAGAAGATCAATATGATGTATTACTGGAACGAATTGAAGAATTACTACCACTTGTCAGTAATGAAACGCCCGCATCAGATCGCAACCTGATCGAATTAGATATTATTTCTGACCTGGTTGAAGAATACGAAGAGAAACATTATCCGGTCTATATACCTACACTGCCCGAGGTTATCCGTCTGCGCATGGCTGAGATGGGATTAAGCCAGAAAGCACTGGCAGAACTTCTTGGCGTAAGTCCATCGCGAATAAGCGAATACATGACCGGAAAAGCAGAGCCTACCCTGAGGGTAGCCCGGCTTCTCAATCAAAAACTGGATATTGATGCAGATTTTATCCTTGGATAGATCTTTATTTAATAAGTTCCGGAGTTCCCAATCCCAGGCTCTTGAGTAGTTCCAGCTGGGTAGCTGCATCACCTACTACCACATAGTACATTTTATCCGGCTCAATATATTTACTGGCAAGGCTACTGTGCGTTTCCAGGGTCATTGAACGGGTCACTTCCTGTTGCCTTGCGATAAAATCAAAGGGTAGATCATACATGCTGATCGTTTCAAGCATACCCTGTTTGGCATAGAGGGTTTCAAACTCACGTGCGTTGGATTTAAGGAGGGCATCCTTGGTAAAGACCAGATCTTCGTCGCTGATACCATCACGGTACCTGGTCATCTCATCAATGAAGATCTCCATGGACTCAAGGGTGGCATTGGAACGGACACTTGAACTTGCCTGGAATGTCCCGAAAAGGTTATTCCCATAGAATCCTGACCGGGCACCATAGGTAAATCCCTTTTCTTCACGAAGGATCATGTTTAGAGATCCACTGAATGAGCCTCCCAACTTATAGTTCATCACCTCCGCAGCATCGTAATCAGGATGTGTCCTTGGAAGGGCCAGGTTCCCGATCTGGATCACCGATTGCTTGGCCCCTGGAACATCCACAAAATAGATCTGTGGATTTTCCGGATTTGAAGGAATCTGGAATTCGGGCAAAACTACGTCTTTGGATTCCCACCTGCTTTCTATGCCGGCCAGGGATTTTTGTACTTCGCTGGATGAGATATTTCCGACCATATGGAAGGAGCTTATTGCGGGACTGAAATTTGTTGCATAATAATCCTTCAAATCGTCAATACTCATTGCTTCAATGGTTTCAATGGTCCCGCTAACAGGGATGGCCAGTAGACTTTCCGTTCCGAAAAGAAGGTTATTGAATGTATTCCGGGCCAGAAAGGAGGGATTCGCCATGTTTCGTTTGTGGGTATTGACAATCCGGCTTTTTGCCAGTTCGAATTGTTCTTCATCCCACCTGGGTTCAAAAAGTATTTCCTCAACAAGGGCAAGAGTGCTTTCGTAATTCCGGGCCAGGGTATTCACGCTAATGGAGATGGATTCATGACTGGCTCTTACATTAATATTGGCCCCCAGCATTTCTATGGCCTCTTCGAGTTCCTCGGGTGTCTTATTAGCAGTGCCTTCTGTCATCAGAGCAGCCACCATATAAGCAGTTCCCGAAAGAGTTGGCTTATCGAGCAGATGCCCTCCTTTGATCACCAGGGAATAGTTCACAAGAGGAAGCTCATCATATGTTATCCCATATATCTGTATTCCGTTGTTTAATGCACCCGTCCATACCTCCGGTGGAACGACTACCGGATCAGTCCCCATCTCAGGTTCGACTGAACGGTCAAATGAGGAGGGTGTTTTTTCTATTTCTTCTTCGGCATCTGAGACCTCCTGGGCTACCTCAGTGGCATCTGTTATACTCTCTTCTTTGACATCAGCCATCACAGAATTAGCAGCAACCAGGTCAAGGGAACCTTTCGGCACAAAACTGGTGGCCACATAGGGCTTATCCTTTGATATAGGTTTCGTAGACACGTTGAATATCTGCAATGCTTACTGCCTGGATATTGGCTATGTCCTGCTCAATGAAAGAGGGTGAGCCGGCATATTCATTGTACCTGGCCATCTGGAATCCCTTCATTAAAACTGAGCTTATACTGTTATAGAACTCCGTTTCCAGTCCCGCTTTGATCCTTTCCAGATCATTTTCCGTTATTCCTTCTTCTTCAAACAGCCGGAGTGATTCGAAAATGGCATCTTCCACATCCGCCAGGCTGGTCCCGGCATTGGCATTGATGGTGACCTGAAAGGTTCCGGCCAGTTCCTGGGCGCGATTGTAGGCTCTTGTCCTGGAAGTAAGCTTCTTATCTTTGACAAGAACCTTGTACATGGGGGCCTTTTTACCACTGGCCAGAATTTCGGACAGGAAATCCAGAGCGTAGGCATCTTTGGTGTACTGTTCAACTGTGGGCCATACCATGGTGAACCGGGGAGTTTTTGCAAAATTATCTTCGTGGTATAATTTCTTTGTCTCCTCCAGGGTAACAGGCATGGGTGCAAGGTCTTCAATTGGATTTCCTCCCGGAATATCTCCGAAGTACTTTGTTACAAGTTTCCGTGTTTCTTCCATATCAATGTCACCGGCTACGACGAGGGTTACATTGTTAGGTCCATAAAAATTGGCATGAAATTCTTTTACATCTTCAACGGTAGCATTCAAAAGATCTTCCATCTCGCCGATTACCGACCAGTTGTAAGGATGACCTTCCGGATAGAGGTTTTTGGCGATCACATAAGAATTGTGCCCGTATGGCTGATTATCAACCCGCTGCCGCTTTTCATTCTGAACCACATTCTGCTGGTTGGCAAATGCCGATTGGGTGACTGTATTGATGAGATAGCCCATTCGATCTGACTCCAGCCAGAGTGCGAGTTCCAGGGCGTTCTTCGGTACAATTTCAAAATAGATGGTACCATCATTACCTGTACCCCCATTCAGGGTTCCACCAGCAGCCTGGATCTTTTTAAAGAACTGATCCTGGCCCACATTTTCCGATTCCTGGAACATCATATGTTCAAAGAGGTGGGCAAAACCGGTTCTTCCGGGTTTTTCCCTGTTGGATCCTACATGGTACTGGATAGCAACAGAGACAATAGGGTCAGAGTGGTCGGCATGCAGAATTACATCCAGTCCGTTCTCAAGGGTGTATTTTTCAAAATCAATGGAAAAACTGGTTTTCTCACTGGTTGACGTGCAGGAAACCAGCAATACCAGCATGGTTCCCAATAAATAGAAACTAAAATTTTTCATAGAGCCGTGTAATATGAATTAGGTTTAGAGAAATCAAGGATGCAAAAATACAATTAATTTATTCAATTGATAGGTTCAACAATTCCCCGAGAGATTTACCTGACCGGTATAACTCTCTAATTGTCTCTTCGGAGAGGTGAGCATTGAGAATGAAAAAATCGTCAATCTTCCCTTTGAATCCCAGGCCAATGCGGATTTCCCAGTCTTCGATCTCCCAGTCCAGTATATGATCGAAATCATTGATCTCGCCAACCAGGTTTCCGTCAAAATACAACTGCAATACCGCCGTGTTTCCGATGCCGTTCATATTCTTCCATGTACCGACAACATAATGCCAGTTATCACCGCTGAAATCGATATGCGGTATGATGATAACATGATCCTCCTCCGGATTTTGTTTCTCTCCTTCAATCCGGTCGGCTGTTGCTCCGAATCGGAAAATTGGTGTATCTGGCAGTTCGCTGGTTACAAAATCCATCCAGATCTTGCCCTTCTTACGGTCACTTTCCCCCAGCAGATGAACCGGATCCAGCCAGATAAGTGAACGTTCCCTGAGACTTTCCATGTCAACCTGAAGCCACATTCCGATTGTGCCGTCAAACGCCTCCCCATGTTTGTAGGGAAAATTTCCTTTTGCCGGGTAACGTGCTACGTCTTTCGTCCAGATCGATTCGAGCTTGTCCTCGTAAATAAACTCTGCCGCCTCACCGAACATCCCACCCTTCCCGTCAGTGATGAAGGGTTCATACTGGTCCACTTCGATAAGTGCCTTTCCATTCCCCACGCTGAAAACAGCATCAAAAGAACGGTCAAAATCAGCATAAAACAGAAGTGAGGAAAGGATCAGTCCGATTTCAAAGGGAGCCTTTATCATGAATTTTAGTTAACGACCAGCATTATCATTTCGGCTGCAACCAGGAAATATTCAGCAGAATGACATCATTTACAAATATATACGGAAAATCCGGTTTATCACACCCAGAGAAAAAATCAATAAAAATTTGGAAGTTAAAAAAAAGTATTTTAATATTGTAGTGTATTAGTATAGTAATACACTCAAATACCAGAGATTTATGATACAGATTGAGAATTTATCATTCAGCTACAGTCAAAAACAATCACTTTTTGACAAGCTGGATCTCTCACTGCCGCCGGGTAATATATATGGACTCCTGGGTAAGAATGGTGCTGGCAAATCCACCCTGCTAAAAATCATGACCGGATTATTGTTCCCTCATAAGGGAGATCTCAATGTAGTGGGTTTTCTGCCGAGACAGCGTTATCCGCAGTTTCTAAGGGAGATATACCTGGTGACAGAGGAGTTTTATCTTCCATCCCTGAACGTAGAACAGTATGTAAATTTATACGGCCCCTTTTATCCGCGTTTCAATCCTGGTTTATTCCAAAGCTATATCAACGAATTAAAGATCCCCAGGGACCTTAAACTTACGGCTATGTCTTACGGACAAAAGAAAAATTTCCTGCTGTCATTCGGACTGGCAACTGATTGCAAGCTATTGCTGCTGGACGAACCCACCAATGGTCTGGATATTCCTTCAAAGAGCCAATTCAGAAAAATTGTGGCCAACGCCATTCATGAGGAGCGCAGTTTCATCATCTCTACCCACCAGGTGAGGGATATGGAAAACCTCATCGATCCCATTATTATGCTGGATGAGGGTGAGATTGTTTTTTTCCAGGATTATGAACAGATAACAAAAAAACTCGCTTTCACCAGGCAGTCCGAATTGCCCGATGTTGACAGCCTGGTATATTCCGAATCATCACTGGGAGGTTATACCGTGGTGAAAGTAAATGAAGACGCGGAAGAAACAAAAATGAACCTGGAAACACTGTTTAATGCGGTTGTCAGCAACAGGGAAAAGATCAACGAAATCTTTAAAAACTAGTGCCATGAACGGGAAGAATTATTTTGAAATATCGAGATTCTGGCAGCTGCTGAAAATGGAATTATCCAGAAGCAGAAAGGGAGTCGGGATGACCTTTGCGATCATCTTTGGTTCCCTCTTTATCATGGGTTTGTTGCTGGGTCCCATTCTTGACGCGGATATGATTGTCTTTGAACATTCGTCCGGATATGCCTTTACCATGTTGATCGGTGGTTTCATCTTGAGCAGCATGGCCTACCGGGATCTGGGTAATCCACTGAGGCGGTATAATTATCTCACCCTGCCTGCATCTGCATTCGAAAAATTTCTCAGCATGTGGCTGCTGACATCCCTTGCATGGATCCTGTTATTCACCCTGACCTATACGATATATACGCTCATCGCCAATGCCATTGGACCACTTCTGTACGACCACCTGACTTTCGTGCCATTCGAACCCCTGGGACCATCTGCTGCCAGCACCATGAGATATTACTTTGTTTTGCAGGGGATATTCCTGGCCGGGGCAGCGTATTTCAGGGGATACCCCTTCCCCAAAACCCTGTTAACCCTGGTCCTCTTTGGTGCGGTCTGTGGAACAATGATGTACTTCATCATGAAAGGCATGTTCGATTTTGATCTGGGTGCTGAATCGGATCCTTTTGCAGGAATGCCTTCCGGCCAGCTCTGGGATCTTTTACAGTGGTTGTTCTGGTGGTTGCTGGCCCCATTGTGCTGGGTGATTACATATTTAGGGTTAAAAGAACAGGAGGTGTAAGATGGAATTCAAAGATAACCAGTCGATCTATCTGCAGATTGCAGATCATTTTTATGAGAATATTCTACTCGAAAAATGGAATCCGGGAGACCGCATTCCCAGTGTCAGAGAAATGGCTGTTCAAATTGAAGTAAACCCAAATACGGTAATGCGTACATTCAACTTTCTGCAAGATAAGGGCATCATATTCAACAAGAGAGGGATTGGCTATTTTGTGTCTGAAGATGGCTTCCAAAAAACAAAAGCACTCCGAAAGGAAAACTTTGTTACCCAGGAACTTCCCAGGTTTTTCAAGGAAATGGACCTGCTCAACCTGACCATGGAGGATGTGAGATCCTACTACGAGCAGCACATTAAAGGCAAAAGATAAAAACAATCGTGCAATGAAAACAAGCAAAAAAATATTATTGACGGTAGCGGTTTTCCTCCTGGCCTTATGGACCGTTACCCTGTTTATGGCCCGGAGGGATATGAGATCAATGCTGGCAAGCCAACCTGCAATAGCATACAAGCCTATAGCTGTCGATAAGTTTACAGAGCTGGATTTTTCCTCCAATTGGATCGTTAAAATCAAGCAGGGGAAAAATTGCAGGATAGAAGTGGAGGTAGTGGAACAGGACAGTCTGAAGCCAGAGCTGGAGAATATAAACGGTACGCTTTACCTTACCAGCACAAAAACCATACATGCCCGTATTACCGCTCCTTCGCTCCAGGTAATTAAAGCAGCTGGAGACACCAAAATACAAATGAAGACTTTCTGGTCAGACTCTCTCACTGTTATCCTGGATGACAGCAGCTCGTTTGCCAGCATGAAAAACGATTTCGACTATATCCAGTTCAAAGCATCCGGTAAGAACTGGTAAGAAAACATAAATATGGAATGAAACACTTTTTGATCATATGGATGCTCTGTCAGGCAACGACCCTGTTTGCCATTGGTGACCCTACCACCGGCATTGTAATGGATGCCAAAACAAAGGAACCCTTGCCCTTTGCAAATATCATGGTAGTTGGTCAACACAGGGGGTCTGTTTCGAACAGTGAGGGACATTTTGTGCTGGATATGGATAGTATTGCTCCAAATGATACCATTATATTCAGTTATATGGGGTATGAGACCCTGAAGATGCGGGCTTCGAAACTTGAGAGGAAGACAAAGATCCAAATGCATCAGGCCAGGGTAAACATTGAAGAAGTTGAGGTGATGTATAAATCACTTTCCGCAAAGGAGATTGTTGCCCTTGTTCGCAGGAATTATGAAAAGAACCATCCTGAGTATTCCAGTAAGCAGGAGATCTTTTTTCATACATTCGAGAAAGTCCCTTTCCCTGAAGAAAATCAAATTCACCCTTATAAAATCCGATTTCGTCGGCCTGGACGAGCAAACCCTGGATGAGGTTTTCAGCATGATGCCTCCTGAATTTATCGAATACCAGGATGCGCTTGTTACTTTATATAGCGATGGGAAGAACCATCATCTGGTCCCCCGGGAAGGGATCTCCCTTGAAGAGGAATCAATGCAGACCCTCACTAAAGAAATGGAAAATAAGCTGAGTACCCTGTTTGAGGATATACAGAAAAGCCAGGAGGATGAAGATATCTATTTTAAGTTCCGTTCCGGTATAATAAGCCAGAAGCTCAAGCAGGACAGTGTGAGCGATCTGATCTGGGAAGAACACAAAAAAGATACACTTAATTATACTGTTAAAACAGCGGATGTGAAAAATGATGTCCTTTTCCTGCTGGAGGAATATGGCAGGCTGGACGGCTAAAAACTGGGAATTTATTAAAGACCGGAACAAGTATAGTTACATCAAAGAAGAGGTAACAGTATACAATGATGAACTGGTTTATAAGATCTCTTTTATGCCTGGAAACAGGGGTTTGTTTGAGGGGGCAATGTATATCTCAACAACAAGCTATGCCATCCTGCAACTGGATTTTGCATTTGCTGAGGGCAAACATAATGAGAAATTCCAGATTGCAGGGTTTGGCCACTTGATGGATTTCAAAAAGGGCCGGGTAATTTTTGAGAAGGGAAGATCCGGCTACTATGTAAAATACATCAATGCTCAACAGCATGAAATGGCTACAGTCGATAGAAATTTCTCCATTATGAAAAAACAAAAACGCGCCCTGGTCGACAAGGAGCTGAATGAAATCAAACTCAAGGTCCAAATGTCCTTTGATATTGAGAGCTCCTGGGAATTACTGGTGCTTGACAGAGAAGAGATCGATTCACAACAATTTGCAGGCGTACAGCAGCCCCTCTTCATGAAATTCAGAAAAGAATACGCCTATACGCCAGAAATGTGGAAAAACAGGACTGTAATAGTTCCCACCTCAGCGTTGAAGAAATATAAAAGAAAATGAAAACGGCAGCATCCATACTACTTACATTTTGGAGTTCTTCTCTGGATCATCAAGGCCGTCGCCCTGGTCCTCCAAGGTCTGATAGGATTGCTAAGGTTATTAACCGATGTCCTGGAAAGGATTTTTAACTACTCCTTTGGATGGATCCTATGAATCTCTATGTAAGCTGAACCAATAGCTTAGTCTGCCGGGATTTTACAAACACGGATTTTTTGGTTAGCGAAAAACACGTTAACTTTACGTTAATGATTAAAAGCTATCTGTCTCTTGTTCTGCGCATAATTGGCAGGAACAAAATATTTTCAGGCATCAATATCCTGGGACTTTCCATTGGCCTGACCATCTCTTACATGATATTTCTCTGGGTTCAGGATGAGTTTAGTTTTGATTCCTTTCACCAGTATGCTGACGATATCTGCCGGGTTACTGTTGAAACCCAGCGACCGGAAGGCGTGTTCCGTGCCGCTGTTACTCCGGCTCCTACGGGTGAATACCTCGAGAACGAGATCCCGGAAATCCTGGATCATGTTCTGCTGCGACCACTAACAGGAAAGATCCTGGTTGAGTATGTTTCGGAAGCTGATGCCATCCGTCGAACGCAAATACTATGAAGAGGGGATCGTCTGTGCTGATTCCACCTTCTTTGATCTATTTTCATACAATTTCATCGCAGGAGATCCAGCCACGGCACTTCGGGGAAAGAATTCTATTATCCTGACAAAAAGTATTGCAGATAAATTCTTTGCAGCCGGAGGATCCTATCGGTAAAACAATGACCCTGGACAATGATAGCTGGACAGGAATGGTAAGCGCTGTTATTGAAGACCCCCCGGCCAACACACACCTGGAATTTGATATACTTGTACCCATCGATCTTATAAGGGTGGCAGGGTATGATATGGGCTGGGGCCACTTCTATTTCAATAATTATGTCAGGCTGCAACCGGGTACCGATCCCGCAGCACTAACTGAGAAAATTAATGAGGTAATTAATAAGCTAAGACCTGACAGTCCTATCGAAGCTGTTTTTGGACTACAGGCATTGCAGGATATACATCTGAAATCTGAATTTGATATTGATTACAACAACAGTTCCAGCGAGATCAACAGGGAGGTTTATATTTTTTCTGTGATCGCCATCTTCATCCTCTTATTGCCTGTCTGAATTTCATGATGCTCAGCACCGCGAGGGCAACTTCCAGGGCATTGGAGACAGGAGTCAGGAAAGTTGTAGGTGCGACGAAAAGGAAACTCATTATTCAGTTCCTGGGTGAATCGATATTTTTTGCCTTTGTTTCTTTGATTATTGCCCTGATATTCATATATCTGCTGATTCCACATTTCAATGCATTTACCGAGAAAGGATTGAGCCTGAACACTGGCGGACACATTGAAGTAACTGGGGACTGTTCATATTGATCTCTCTCTTAACAGGAATTATAGCCGGACTCTATCCGGCCTTCCTCTTATCCTCTTTCAATCCACTTGAATATTTTCAGTAATAAATATGGTTCCAGCAAGGGCGGTTCAGGAATAAGAAAGGTGCTGGTCTTACTGCAGTTCACTATCTCCATCGGGTTGATCATTGGAACCATTGTTGTTCACAAACAGCTTACTTTTATCAGAAAGCTGGACCTGGGTTATCAAAAGGATCACCTGGTCTACCTCCCCACGAGGGGTGATTTTAATGACCTGGAAGTGCTTGCCGGGGAATTGCGGAATTACTCCGGGATTTCCAACCTTACTTTTTCTTCTGATATCCCTACCAATACCATACATCTCTGGGGAGGAAATTCCTGGGAAGGAAAGGAAGATGATGAGCAGATAATGGCACATTTTTATACTGTCGATTTTGATTTTATCCCTACCATGGAAATCAAGATGGCTGAGGGTAGAAATTTCTCCTTTTCAACAGATAGCAGCAATTATATCCTTAATGAATCAGCCGTTAAGGTTTTTGGTATCTCAGATCCCGTTGGAAAGTGGTATGAATGGGCAAGCAGAAGGGGGGAGATCATAGGCGTTATTAAAGATTTTAACTATAAATCAGTCCATACAAAGGTAGAGCCAATGGTACTGAGGGTCGCCCGGTATTACCGCTATATGATCATTCGTCTGCAGGGAAATGATCTGCCGGCGACACTGTCACATATTGAAGGCCAGTGGGAACAATATATTCCGGATTATCCCTATGAGGTCCATTTTCTTGATCAGGATCTTGAAAGGAACTATAGCAGGGAGCAGAACATGGCTGTACTCTTCAATTATTTTGCCCTCCTTGCCATTTTTATATCCTGCCTCGGATTATTCGGATTGTCAGCATTTATGGCACAACAGCGAATAAGAGAAATCGGCATCAGGAAGGTTATGGGAGCAAGTACAGGAAAAATCCTTTCTTTACTGACCAGAAATTTCTCTCTACTTGTCTTGCTGGCAAATATTATTGCCTGGCCAGTGGCCTGGTGGGCATTAAAGAACTGGCTCCAGAACTTTTCTTACCATACGGATATCCCATTATGGATATTTCCGGTGGCCGGATTACTGGCCCTGGCCGTTGCTTTAACGACCACTGCCTGGCAGGCTTACAGCGCTGCTGTCACCAATCCTGCAGAGACATTGAAATATGAATGATCACCTGTACTGACTATTTGATTCTGGCATTCCGATCATTCAGGTCCTTTACCATATCCAATGCCCCCTTGAAGACGAAAACTGAATCTGCACCGCAACCCAGCAACCTGTATCCCAAATTGTAATATTTTTCATATTCACCCGAGTGGCGCAATAAAGTACCCGTGGCCTTACCTGCCTTCATTGCGGCATCCCTGACCCTTTCAAGTGTTTCCATGTATTTTGGGTGATCATATTGTCGAAAGACCCCCAGGGCCAGGGACATGTCAGCCGGACCCACAAATAAGATATCCACTCCGTCAATACTGGCAATTTCATCAAGGTGGTTAAGGCTTTCCAGTGTTTCTATCTGGATGATCCCAAGTACATTATCTTTGTATCCAGTATAATATTCTTCAAAACTCTGTCCAAAATCAGTGGCTCTGATCATATTGGCCATCCCGCGAATCCCATCAGGGGGATACCTCATATAGGATATGGCCTGTTCCGCCTCCCGGGAATCCTGGATCTGCGGGAACAGTACCCCGTCTGCCCCAAGTTCAAGCACCCGGCTGACCCGTTGCCGGACGAGTGCCTCGACCCGTACGATCCGTAACCGTTTCACTGCCCTTCAGGGCCTGAAGCTGGTTTACCAGATTGTTCTCGGTGCCTATTCCATGTTCAAGATCGATAAGAACCCAGTCAAATCCAGCTTTGCCCACGATCTCAGCGTTGATCTCTGATCCGCTATTTAACCAGCATCCGTGTACTGCCTCACCGGCAGATAACTTTTCTTTTAAATTTTTCATATCAAAGGAAATAATTTAGCAAGTATCATAACGACAAACAACCCGACAAACCCCATAATGGTCATGACCATGCGATGTGGTCTTCAGGGTTTCACCTTCTGTCATCCCACTCATCGTGCATACTACCCAGAAGCCGCTATCATTCATCCATTGGAAGGGTTTGGATCCACATCCTATGATCAGGGCCAGGTATACGGGATGGAATGCCAGTTCCCCCATGGTTGCCAGTCCCCCTAAAATGCCAACCGAAGTGATCATAGCAACGGTTGCGGAACCCTGGGCCGCTCTGATGACAGCCGTTACCAGGAAAGCCAGCGGCAGGATAGCAATATGGTAATCACTGGCCAGTTCCTGAATCCGGACTCCAATCCCTGTCTGTTGCAGGATGCCACCCAATGCTCCACCCATTGAAGTAATCAGGATGATCAATCCTCCACTTTTAAGGGACTCCACCACATAGCCTTTCAGCTTTTTCTTGTCACTCTCCTTCCATGCAAGTGTGCCGAGGGCAACAATGGCAGCCAGGGTCAGGGCAATATTTGGATCTCCGATGAAGGAGAAAGATGAAAGCCAGAAACCTTCCGCATTGATCGCCCGGGTAATGGTATTCCCTGAGATCAGGATAACAGGCAGGAGGATTGGCATCAGGGAAAGCCAGAGCGATGGCAAATGTTTATCCTCTTTTTCCATCAATTCCTCCAGTTCTGATATGGTAACGTCACTGGTGTCCCTCAGAGGTATGGTCCATTTCCTGTTCGCCCATGCAGCATAAAGGTACCCTACGGTTACGGTAAAAGCACCTACTACCAGGCCTCCAATCATCATCACACCGATATCTACTCCCATTTCTGCTGCAACAAACAGTGGGCCCGGGGTTGGCGGAACCAGGGAATGTGCCATGGCAGTCCCGGCAATAATGGTAATCAGATAAAAGAGATAATTCTTCCCTGTTCTGAGCCTCATGGCCTTGGCCAAAGGCAACAACAAATAGAAAACCGTATCAGAGAAGACCGGTATGGCCAGGGTAAAACCACTTGATAAGAATGCCGCGGGGGCTCTTTTTTCACCGAATAAGTTCAGCGCTGCCCTCACGATCCTGTCTGCTGCTCCGCTTCGCAATAAACAGGTGCCGATGATGGCAGCCATGGCAATTAATACGCCGATCTTGGCGGCTGTATTTCCAAATGCGGTTGCAATCCTTTTTCCCACAGGCTGGTTTATGAGCGCAAGCCATTTCTGCATCGGACATTCCTTTTGATTGCGCGTACTGGATTAATTGATCTCCGGTTGTAAGGATAGCGACAATGATGGCGCCAAATAATAATGCCAGGACGGGATGCAATTTCAGTATCAGTATGGAACCAATAATAACTGCCAGGCCGATGAAGATCAAAATAATAGGGTCCATAGTTAGCAATGGGTTATGAATGGTGAAATCCTGTCATTTAAATTACTTTTGTGAGCAATAATCTACCAGCGAACTGCTTTAAATTCCCAGTCCGGGTCAATTTTTTTCATCTCAGCTGTATCATCCCTGTGAGTGATATTACAGTTTTTAAAATCATTATTTAATTTTTCCAACATGCTATAATCCAGTTCTATTCCCAAGTCCGGGTTCCCGTGGTACAGCTATTTGTCCTTCGTCAAATTTTATTCTACCACCAACAATGACTTCATCCGATTGCCAGGGATAATGTGTGTCCAGATCGTAAGTTAAATTTGGAATGGCAGCTGCCATATGGACCATGGCTATCAGTGAAATGCCAAGGTGGCTGTTGGAATGCATGGAAAGCCCCTTCCCGAAGGTCTGGCAAACTTTACCCAGGTTTACCGATTCCCGAAGTCCGCCCCAGAAATGATGGTCACTGAGGATAATATCTTCAGACCAGAGGCGAACACCTTCCGGGATTTCTTCAAAAGATGTAGTACACATATTGGTGGCAAGTGGCAGGTTCAGGGCCCTTCTCACTTCCGCCATGCCTTCCTGTCCCCTTGTAGGATCCTCCAGGTATTCCAGGATATCCTCCATCTGTTTGCCATATTTGATAGCAGTGTCTACTGTCCATACGCCGTTGGGATCAAATCTCAAGGGAACGTCAGGTCCAAAATTTTCACTGAGGTGGATCATTGCGGCTACTTCCTCCTCGGGAGGAAATACACCACCTTTGAGCTTGATGGATTTAAATCCAAATTCCTCCATCATGGCCCTGGCCTGGACAACAATTTCTTCCGGGGTCAATGCTGCTGCCTGCCTGGCAGCATCCCAGCCTGTCGCATCCGGATCAATTTCATAAGCAAGGGGTCCACCGGCTCCTTTGAATTTATAGAACAGGTAAGCACTGAAGGGGACACTCTCCCGGCACATCCCGCCCAGCAGATCCACAACCGGCCGGCCACATATCTTTCCCTGTATATCCAGACAGGCCACTTCGATGGCACTGTATACATGGACCAGTTTCCGGCTATCCCAGGGATTATCACCCCGGTTGTCAGTTTCACCGGCGCCATAACGATCAAAGAGATCTGCACGAATTTTGTTCAACTGAAACGGATCAGCACCAAGGATAATCTCCCTGGATTTCTCCAATAAGGCATTGATCTCGATATTTCCGGGGATTTCACTTATTCCGGAAATATTATCATCGGTGATAAGCTCAATGACCGTTCGCAATGCATATGGGGCATGTACACCGACAGAATTCAATAATGGCGGATCAGTTACTGCCAGAGGAATAACTCTTAAATTCTCTGATCCTGGGACCTTCCCTCTCACCTGGACTCATGTATTCATTTCGATTGTTTAAATGGCTAATTGTCCGCAGCAAAATCCAGAATTTCGCTAGCTTAAATTTAAGGGACGCTTTTATCAATTCAAAGCGGTATCTAAAAATGATGGTGAACATTCGATTTTCTCGCGTGTTTAATAAGACATCAATAAGTAATACAAATAGGATATGTTGAATCCCAAAGCCTGGCTTTTTGCCATTACAATGATCCTTACGCCAACCATGAATAAGGCACAGGATCTTATACTGAGAGAACCGGTAAAGTTTCTTGCCCTTGGCGATTCATACACGATCGGTGAGCAGGTCCAGGTGGCAGAAAGATGGCCCGAACAATTATTTGATTCAATCGCTGCCTACGGATTTGAGACAGAAAAGCTGACCACAATCGCAAGGA
This sequence comes from uncultured Bacteroidaceae bacterium, assembly GCA_963767555.1. Classification (GTDB taxonomy): domain Bacteria; phylum Bacteroidota; class Bacteroidia; order Bacteroidales; family SM23-62; genus SM23-62. The sequence goes on from CAVYEL010000007.1 coordinate 113,654, forward strand.
CCGGTTGGACGACTGAGGTACTCATAGATGCAATTCTTGCCCAGAATCCACCCAAAGAATTTAACCTGGTTTCTTTGTTAATTGGTGTAAATGACCAGTATCAGGGTTTGGATATAGAATGGTATAAAACCAGCTTTAAAGAAGTGCTTTTAATGGCTATTGACCTTGCAGGAGGTAATAAAGATGCGGTATTTGTTCTTTCCATTCCGGATTATGCTTACACACCATTCGGACAAGGTTCCACTTCTATAACCAAAGAGATCAATGCATTCAACGATATCAACAAATCCATCTCTAAGTCCTACGATATTACATACATAGATATCACCCCCATCTCCAGGGAAGGGCTTGCCGAACCCAGTCTTGTTGCTTCGGACGGATTACATCCATCCGGTTTAATGTATACCAGATGGAGTTCACTGATACTTGAAAAGTTGATCCATAATAATGTCACATCGATGTCGGGAGGCCAGTCGCACAGCTTTAAAATCAATATTATTCCCAATCCTGCTGATGAATTAATTGAATTTGTAATTTCCGGCGACCATCAAAAGGAATTAAATATCTTGATTTATAATGCTGCCGGCCAGGTTATTACCGAGTTAAGATCCAGTGGCCCCTCAACCATCCGGCACAATACATCGACCTGGGCACCAGGAATTTATTTCTATAGTGTGATAAGCGATAAAGGCAACCCATTTCGGGGAGAATTCATCATCATGTAAAATCCGCCTGGTATATGACTGCAGAACAGATGAATACCTGTTTCATTGCGCTGGACCAAAATTCTCTGATCTCAAGGTATAAACTTGTAACCTACACCTCTAATGGTGATAATAGGCTTTGGATTTGAGGGATCGTTTTCCAGTTTTTTCCGAAGGCCGAGTATGTGATTATCCACAGTACGGGTAGTTGGGGTGATTTCAAATCCCCATACTTTATCAAGCAGGTCGTGACGGTGAATAACCTCCTGCTCATGTTCGATCAAATACTTCATGATGGCAAACTCCTTGCTGGAGAGTTCTGCAAGTTCATTTTTTACAGTTGCCCTGAATTTCTTAAAATCCAATGATACATTCCCAAATGAGAATGTTTCAATTTCCTGCTCCTCTTTAGATGATCTTCTGAGAACGGCCCTTACCCTGGCCAGCAATTCAGGTATGCTGAATGGCTTTGAGATATAATCGTCCGCACCGACATCCAGGCCTACTACAGTATCCATTTCGGATCCACGGGCTGTGATCATAATGATGGGTACCTGAGGCTTTTCCTTTTTAAGTTTCCGACAGATCTCATAACCATTCAATCCCGGAAGCATAAGGTCAAGCAAGAGCAAATCAACATGCTTTTCACGGGCAAGTTGTAAACCTTCCTGCCCATCGGTGGATGTGTGAACACGGTAGCCTTCAAATGTCAGGTTATCTTTCAGTCCACGTAAAATACTTACATCATCCTCAATGATTAATATGACCATTATTATGTTTTTTCTTCCATTGAATTTAATATGATTGAAAACTTACTGCCTTCATTCAATTTGCTCTCAACAAGGATCTTCCCACGATGAGCTTCAACAATTTCTTTTACCACTGTTAGTCCAAGTCCAGTACCACTTATATCTTCTGCATCTTTTTGTCCTACCCTGTAAAACGATTCAAAAATGAGGCCCTGCTGATCTTCAGGGATCCCTATTCCTTTGTCTCCCACCTCAATCACAACCGTTTTGTCATCTTTTCTTAATCCTACTAAAATCTCCTTCCTGTTTCTCGAAAATTTTATCGCATTGCTTAGCAAGTTAATGAATGCCTGTTTAAGTGCATCGGGATCTGCTGTCGCTGTGACATTGTGTTCCACCTGCGTTTGGAGGGTAAATCCCTTCTCTATCAGCCAGTAATCCATGTCATTGATGGCTGTATTTACCAACGATGTAACATTTACCTCCTCAAACTTATACTCCGTTTTTCCCCGTTCCTTTTTCGAGAATTCCAGGATATTATTGATCATCCTTTTCAAGCTTTCTGTTTCTTTCAGAATAATCCTTAAATACTCCTTTTTATCAGTCTCAGAATTAATACGATCAAGGATGATGGACTCGGTGAATAATTGTACTGAAGTGAGGGGTGTTTTTAACTCATGGGTTACATTTGATACAAAATCTGATCTCAGTTGAGCCAGGTGCTCTTCCCTTGAAATATCCCTCAGGATTAAAAGAACACCCAATATCATACCTCCCAGCAACAATACCAGGGCTATCCCATAGATCCAGCTCCTCCTTTTGACCAATTCGCTAATTAATCCCTCATTTTTTAATTTTATGAGACCCTGGTACCCTGGAAAGTATGGAGAAATTTCTGCGAATGTAGCCAGTCGGTTTCCTGAAAAGTTAACTCCATTTACTTTATTGATTAGTTCTACCTCAAATTCGAACTCTGCATCTTCAATAGGCCCATTCCCGTATACCTTGCCCCAGAGTTGATCGAGGGAGATGGAAAATCCGGAATGGTTGTCGGCCTTAAGGTTGATCAGGATAAGTTCCGCTGGATCCTGAGAAATACCTGGTAATGATGTATACCTGCCTCCGATGAGTGGAATTTCTGTTTTCGTTCCTTTATTAATGCTCTCCCGGATCACATCCGAATTCCCGTCAATGAATGCTAACCGGGATTTGATATACTGGATCAAATTATTTACTTCCCCTAACTTTTCATTGAAAACATCCTGTTCATCCACCCAGTTTGCAACCTGTGAAAGTATATTACCTGTACTGTGATTCATAGGAATACCTCCAGCCTCCATCCTGGTCAGGCAAAAGATAATTTCCTGGAGAACCTTCTCCTTATTCAAGGGATTGGAAATCTTAATCAATTGGGGTATGGCATAATAAACATAAGGAAATCCAAACCCGTCTGAAGCCCAATAGTAATTAGCAATTATGGTTGAATAATATGTTAATGCATTCGGCCTATCATCCATTTTAACCGCGAGTCTTGCCAATGAATTTAAGACTTTTACAGAATCGAACCCATCTGAAGATTCCCTTAGTACGTTTAGATATTCTTGACTGGCTTTTTTGAAGTCCTGTTTTATAAATTCTGATCTCTCAGCCCGGGTATAATTAATTTTAAAACTTGCTGAGGGGATATTATTATTACTACTTTCAAGACCTTCTGAAAACCATGGCCATAAAAATTTGCCATTCCGGTCAATAATAAATGTATTCCTTATCAGATCAATTGTGTCAATTTTTAGTAAGGCAGCAATGTTGTTTTTATTTTCTCCGGAAATAGTTTCTGTAAATCTATCCGCTATATCATTAATTTCACGTTGAATGTTTTTTGAGATAGTACCTGCCAGGTTTCCCTGCTCCTCGAGTACTCTTTTTTCTGTCAGTTCCTTGAGGTTTGAAATGTTATTAATGCTGAGATAGGCAAGGATGCTCCCGGATGCAATTACTACGGAAATAAAAATGACCGTCAGCCTTGTAACTGGTTTCTTCCTTTTTATCATTAATATTTATTCAATCTGTATTTCCTTTACTCCCTGTCATTACGCCCGGCAGGAAATTCTCCATCACCCATAATGTCGGGGGAATATGCTTGGATTTGGATGAGAAAGAGATATGCTGTCCATCAGGATGCACACTGAGATTTATAAATCCTCCGTACTCCAATTTCAAACCAAGTTTATCAATTTCTCCGCCACCTGATTTTATCCTGCACAATTCCCATACCGCATCCTCTACATTGGCATCCCGCAATGCAAATAGAATATACTGTCCGTCAATACTCCAGGTACAAGAACCCTGTACCCCCAGTGAAATAAGGTCATCTTTCCCGAATCTGAACAATTCATTTTCTTTCCCGCCAGCAGTTGGCATAACGCTCAGATAAGGCTCCGGGTAGCGTGAAGTTATCGCTATGTACTGACCATCCTCAGAAAGAGATAAATTCAATCGTTCTTTGGATTGATACAATACTTTCTCATGTCCAGTTTCGAGTTCCCTGGTAATGATCTGGTTCATCCCATTTTCATCATCGCGGCCACCATAATATATGGATTTTCCGTCCGGGGACCATTCATGGCGACCAAAATATGGATTATTCTTCGCAGGTGAGATAATTTCCTTTGTATCACCAGTCTGAACATTGATCTGATAATACCCGCGTTGATTTTCTGCATCCCGAACTATCATAAGGATGTACTTCCCATCTGGTGACCACCGGGGAAATCCCACCCGATTGAGACCAGTAATGATCTCTCGTTCTATACCGGTTTCAAGGGACCGGATAACCAGCACCTCTCCGCCCCAGTCACTGTTGGTCATGGAGGCAGAAGGATTCTGTGCACGAACATACGCCAGGTGTTTTCCATCCGGAGAGTAATCGGGTTCTTTATTAAGGCCCTCCATCCTTGTGGATAGTTTTGTGACCGGACTGAGAATATCTCCGTTCTCAGGATCCAGTTCTGCAATATGAATATCATTCCATTGCCGCGAGATAGTATAATAGAAGGAACCCTCCGGAGTGAATCCCAGTGGATCAACCGGTCCCACACCTGATTTTACCAGTACTGGATCTCCATGAGGTTTCCCGTTGGTTACTTTAAGAATGTAAAAGCTTAGCATCCCATCCCGATTGCTTGAAAACATAATACTTCCCCCATCTGGTGTTATTCCAAGCAATATATCATTGGAAGGATGTTTGACCAGTGGTATCTGCTTGCTTCCATCTGTCGACATCACGTAAATATCATGATCCGTTGATTTTTCCTTTTGCGGAGGGTCATATACAATGTACTGTCCATCAGGCAAGAAACACATGTTTTCTGGAAAGTCAACGTCAAGTAATTTTAGAACATCCACAGATCCATCCTCAACTGAGACCAATACATTCTGGCTTGATCCGTCCTGATATAAGAAACTGGCCAGAATTTGTTTCCCGTCCGGGGACCAATCATATACCCACATCCACTCCATTTCTTCATTGCTGTAAAGAATTCGTGGCTCGGAATCATCAAGTCCAATGATGCGCAAATCGGTAAAAGCATTTTTATTATACCCAACATAAACAATGTAACTGCCGTCGGGTGACCATCTGGAACCTTCAGCGAATTCATAGGATTCTTGCCATGTACCTTTATTTGTCAGACGACGTTTCTTACCCGTAGAAATCTCAAGTAAGGCGAGATCACCAGTTTCCCAATCAACATATGAAAGGTATCTCCCATCCGGTGAAGGTTCTCCCATTAGATGTTCTACAGAAGGGCCTTCCCATACCTTTCGGATATTCAGTTCCCTGATACCTTCCTTTAGGGTTGATCAGTTTTGCGCCATCCGGGATAATTTTTCTCTGGCAACTGTAACGGTCCCGGTCTGTTCAGGGAATTGGCTGATGATTTTCCGATAGGCATTCCGGGCCTCCTGCTTGCCCAGTTTTTCGTAACACAGACCGATGTGAAGCAGGGCTTTTGCCCGTAAAGACCGTTCCGCTGATTCATCCTCTGCGACTTCAGCGTAAATATCTATGGCCTCCAGCAGTTCACCTTCACCCTCTTCCTTGATCAATCCATTTTGAAAATTTTCTTCAGGTTTCTGGGCAATTGCAGGTTCAGGAATTGTAATTACCAGGATCCCCAGAAAAACAAATAACTTGATTACACTCGAAGTTTTCATTTTAAGGTACCTCCAAAATTATAATTAGACTTTTTTCTCAATCAAAGTTAGATTGTAGAAGGAGGTCCATTGTCACAGCAATGTTCAAGTTATGTAAAATTTACACCATGATGAAGTCATATCATATGTAATTAGATGAAAATATCCGTACCAGTGGTAATCTCCTATATGGAGATCGAGTTTCACCAGTCTGAAGAGTCAGGCAATAGCCGGTTTGGAGGAAAGTCGGAAGCCTGACCAGATGCCTCCCATGATCAATCCGGCAATAAGATGCCAGAGTCCCCACCATGCTGCAATAAACGCCATCCCCCCGACGGCCATCTCAGGAGGAAAGATCTTGGGATTGAACAAGAGCAGAAGGGCCAAACCTGAATTCTGAATGCCCGTCTCAATGGATATGGTTTTCCTGTCGCGCCTGGGCAGTTTGAACAGGGAAGCAAAGGACCAACCAAGGCTCAGGGCCAGGGCATTATGTATCAGCACTATCAGGAAAATATACTTGATATATTCCAGGAAGAATTCCCAGTTCTTCATGAACATCACGGCTATAATGGCAGCGAATGCGACCAGTGACAATCTCTTGACATGTACCAGGATCTTGCTGGTAAATTTAGGCAGGTAAAGATTTATCAGCATGCCCAGGGTAAGGGGGATCCCCAGTAAAATTACCACGGTCTGCAGAACATGTAGAAAAGGAATATCCAGGGGTCTTACCAGTTCTGAAGCATTCAGCAGGGAATAGACTTTTGTGAAAAGAGTTCCCCAGAAGGCAAAATTAAATGGGGTGATCAGGATTGCACCGAGGTCAGATACAGCTGTCAGGCTGACCGATAGAGCCACGTTGCCCCGAGCCAGTGAACTGAAGAAATTGGAAACATTGCCTCCCGGACATGAGGCCACCAGTATCATGCCCAGCCCAATCGTTGGCGTAATATAGTTCCTGAATGCAATGGCCAGCAGGAAGGTCATGAAAGGCATCAGAATAAATTGTGAAACAGCCCCCACAATGGCAGCTTTTGGATTTAATGCCAGGTTCCTGAAATGCACGGGTTTTAGCTCCAGGGCAACGCCAAACATGATAAAAGCTATGGTAAGGTTCAGGATTAGGAGACTATCGGGACTGAAGTTCAATCTCAGGCTGTCAAGGGCCTTGAAAGTTTCAAGCATGGTGCTGGCATATTTATAGTCAGTCCTTAAAAGTATTAAAATATTTAAATAATGTAGAATTTAGTATTTTCGAAGAAATAAATCCAACACCATCAGCTGATGAGTAAAATAAGATCCATATCCACCTTTGCCTTTATGGTTTTGCTGCTCTTCTCCGTGTCCTGCGGAAAACAGGCCGAAAAACCCAATATCCTGCTGATCCTTGCAGATGATGTTGGCCGTGAAATGTTCAGCAGCTACGGGGGAACGTCTTACCGGACACCCAATATTGATGACCTGGCCTCGAAAAGTATGCAGTTTGAGCATTTTTATGCAGCACCTGTCTGCCACCCGGCCCGGATTACCCTGATGACCGGACGGTATCCTTTCAGGTTCGGAGCTCCTGTCTGGGGCAGCTTCCCGGAACATGCAGAAGACCAGACTTTTGCCCATGAACTGAAAAAAGCCGGCTACGCAACGGCGGTGGCCGGTAAATGGCAATTATGCATGATGAAGGATGAACCGGATCATCCGCACCGATTGGGATTTGACGAGTACTGCCTTTTCGGATGGCATGAAGGTCCGCGATACCACCATCCCCTGATCTGGCAGAATGGAGAGATCAGGCAGGATGTAGCCGACCAGTACGGACCCGATGTGTACAGTGATTTCCTGATTGATTTCATGAAAAAAAACAGGGATGATCCTTTCCTTGCCTATTATCCCATGGCACTGATCCACGATGTATCCGATGATTTTGAACCTCCTCCTCCCTTCGGCCCGGAGGGCAGGTATGAAAATGTGAAGGAAATGTCGGTGGAAATGGACAGGATCGTGGGTAAATTGATGCAGGCTTTAGATGATCTGGATCTCGCCTCCAAAACAATTGTGATCTTCACGACTGACAATGGAACAAACCATACCAGCATTCTTGGCCATGAAAATGGCGAATTCTTCGAGGAAGAGGTGTATTCAATGATTGATGGTATGGAGGTCCCTGGAGGCAAAACAAAGATCACAGACTGGGGGATCCGGGTACCAACATTCATCCGCTGGCCGGGCAGGATACAGGAAGGATCCGTTTGCCATGATCTCATTGATTTCAGTGATTTCCTGCCTACATTTAATGATCTGATGGATCTTCCAGCAACAGCATATGATATTGACGGACAAAGCTTTGCAGGGATCCTGACAGGTGAAGAATATGTCCCGCGAGACTGGGTTTATTCTGAGAAATCGGGCATGGATTATATGGTCCGTTCAAAAGACTGGAAACTCCTTCCTGACGGTAATCTGTTTGACATGAGATCAGATATTCATGAAGAGAATCCTATACTGTCAGCTGATGACACACCTGCTTCTGCCAAAGCCCGTGTCATGCTCGATTCAATCATGATGGATCTTCGGGACGAATAACATCGATACCCTGGTTGCATTTTTCCCTGTTTTCGTCAATGCAGCACCCTGACAGGTTTGTCACTACCTTAATGCATTGCTTCTGGTAAGAATCCCATTTGTGGTCAGACGATTCCCAACCCACTGAATCGTCGATTCCCAACCCACTGAATCGTCGATTCCCAACCTACTGAATCGTCGATTCCCACCATAGTGATTTTTCTTTCATTGAAAAAGGTGCAGATTCGACAGATCTTGAAAGGGACATAAAATATCGAGTTATTAACTATATCAATGTTGTTTTAGATAATAGATATCCATTAAGAGACATTTATTATCCGAAAAAGCACCAAATATGTTAATAACCGGATAATAAAGGTCCCTTGCCTTAGGCACATTAGACTTCTAAAATCATTTCGGTTTCATTTGATATAAGTCAAAGACAGGATATTTGACGATGACACACTTAATTGAACATTCCCGGATATTTGAAGATGACACACTTAATTGAACATTCCCAAGAAACAGGGAACAATCCAGCGCAGCAACCATTTTAGAAAAACCACCTTTGAATATCAGATAGTTATGTAGTAATAATCACGAAACGACGAATCCAGGTGTTTGACATGAGATCAGATATTCATGAAGAGAAACCTATACTGTCAGCTGATGACACACCTGCTTCTGCCAAAGCTCGTGTCACGCTCGAATCTATCATGACGGATCTTCGGGACGAGTAAAACCAACGACCTTAAAAGGGTGGCGACTATTTATTCCCCCATTTGCTGCAGCAAGACTTCACAGGCCTTTTGCAGCTGTTCATCAACACCTTTTGCTTTGTAGTCCGGCGAATTGAAAACTTCGATATCCGGTATGGCCGGTACCCAGTCCATATTCGTATCATCCGCCTTCACAAACCATCCCCTGAAGGGCATCCTCACATAGGAACCATCTATCAGTCCAACACCTCCGGTGGAGATCACTGCACCAAATGTGGGCCTGCCAACCAGTGTACCAATTCCGAGGTTTTTATAAGCATGTGAAAAGATCTCAGCATTTGAATAGCTGTTTTCATTACACATCGCTATCGAAGGTTTGTTCCAGGCAAAGAATGGCAACCTGGTTGAGAATGGATAATATTCCCGGTAATTTTTATTATTCACCAGGCTTGTATCCGCACCCCTGGGAATAGTGTAGGCATGTTGTTTCACGTTCAGTATGGCCATTAAATAATCTGTTGTACTCCCGCCGCCGTTGAACCTGACATCAATCACGATACCTTCCTTTCCCTGACCCACAGCTGTCAACTCCCGTTCGAACCGCTCAAAACTCCGCATATCCATGCCACGAATATGGAGGTATCCAAGTTTGCCGCCGGAATATTCGTCGGTCAGTTTCCGCCTTTCCTTGACCCATTCATTATACAATTCCATCCTCAGACTGGTTGCAGGCCGGATAACGACTTCCTTCTGGCTGCCATTTTTGTCCTGTATGCCCAACAGTACCTTTTCATTGCTGGTATTGGCCAGTAATGACCAGAAATTGATGTCCGCGGTAACTTCTTCTCCATTAACTGAGAGAATGATGTCCCCGGCATTCAGCTTACTGGCAATTTTATCTGCCGGAGAGTCCGGAATAACATGCTGGACCATAACACCCCTATCCTGGGGTACAATTTCAATCCCCAGCTGGCCCGTCCTCTCAGATTGTGTTTTCTCACGGTCCTGCCCAAACAGTCCCATGTGACTGGCATTCAGTTGTCCAAGCATGGTATTGTACATGTACATAAAATCCGTTTTAGTGGAAGCTTGCATACAGTAAGGTTTGAACTTTGCCTTAAGACCATCCCAGTCCCTTCCATGAAACCCCGGATCATAAAATCCGTCCCGCAGGGCCCTCCATGCTTCCTCGAATATCTGATCAAGTTCTGCCTGGTAATCAACTTTCATTTTTGCTGCTATGGGAAGATTTTCCAGTTCCTTCCCTCCTGTACTGATCCTGGAAAGTTTGCCCCTGGTATTCATGTACAGATACTTTCCCTTTGGGTCAAGTTTTACATTATTTGGATTTTTGCCTCCGCTTGTCACCTCTTTCATTTCTTTTCCATCCCATTTTATTTTGAAAAGGTCACTTCCTGCCTTGCCCGGAGCACGTGAGGTAAAGTAGAAGGTCTTTCCATCCTTTGATATGGCCAGGTTTCCTTCGTTCCCGGATAATGAGGTAAGCTGTACCAGCCTTTCATAGATGTCTTCAAAGTCTATCTGTACAGGCTTAACTTCATCTTTCTTATCTTCATCTTCATTATTTTCCTCGCTTTTGCCTTTCCCCTTATCCTCTTTCATTTTATCAGATTTCTTGGGATCTTCTTCCTCTTCTTCCCAGTCCTGTTTGGTTTTCTGGCTGTCTTCCTTGCTCAGCCATACAAACCAGATATCATCATCGAGATTATTCCGTTCTGAAATAAATCCCAGTTTGGATCCGTCCCGGCTCCAAACAGGTGCATAATCCCTCCTCGGATGCATGCTCACGTTCACCGGTCCCATATTACCATCAGCAGCATGAATATAAATTTCACTATTGAAGGTCAGATCCGTCAAACCATAGGCCAGCCATTTACTGTCAGGGCTCCACTGGACACCCGATGGAACGTTCCAGCTATCCACCAGGATTGTTTCATTGGAGATGGCTCCCTGCTGATCAATATCAGCAACGATAAAGTTCATCTTCCCAATACTCCCTCCACGGACGAAGGCAATCTGTTTCCCATCGGGTGAAATAACCGGGGAATGTTCATCTTCATCTGCAGAGGTGAGTTGAACCAATTCCCGTTTCAGGGTTTTAAAAAGATCTGCCTGGTCAGGATCTGAAGATTTTACCAGGTAAAGGTCATATCGGCCATCCCGATCGGAAGAAAAGATCACTGCCGAATCATGCAGCCAGCTGACATCTTTTTCCCTGTACGGGGAATTGGAAAGGTTCATGGTCAGGCTCTTTTCTTTGTGGTTTTCAGTAATGAATACCTCCCCATGTATGATAAAAGCAGAGTATTTCCCATCAGGGGAAACCTGGTATCCGCCTACCTGGTCATTGAATGTTTTGTTCTCATAAGGATCAAAACGATAATCAGTCGCTATGTCAATATTGATCTTTCTACTCTCACCTTTTGTTTTATCAATGACATACAGGTTTATATCTTTCTCATAAACGATGGTCTGTCCATTGTTACTCACATCGAAGAACCGGATCTGATCCTCTTTTTCATCGGTTACCTGATATGGTTCGGAGAACAGTATACCATCTTCATCAATATCGATCGCAAAAATGTTGTACTTCCCAGTCCGGGCACTTATGAAATACAGAGTGTGGTCATCTCCCCAAACGGGATGGTAGTCCTGTCCCTCAAATTCCGTCAGTTGTACATATGTATTGGTTTCCCTGTAATATAACCAGATATCTCTGTTGGCTGAGCCCTTGTATGCCTCCCGTGGGATCCTGCAGGCTCCCCTGACAAAAGCAATAACTTTTCCATCTGGTGAAACAACCGGTTCACTGCCAAAGGCATCCATCAGTCGCAGGGGGGTTCCGCCAACCACAGGAATACTTTGTAATTCACCGTCCCATTCAACCTGCTTGTAATTTCTGTTGCTTTCAAAAACCAGGTCATCTGCATTAGTCCAATCTGTGATACGATCTCCTGCGGAATGAAAGGTGATCCTGTCAGGTAATCCACCTTCGGAGCCAATAATAAACAGGTCTGTCTGTCCGAACCGGTTACTTGAAAAAGCGATCCGGGATCCATCCGGGCTCCAGCGAGGATAACTTTCATACCCCTGATGGATGGTTATCCGGCTCGCTTTCCCGCCATCTATGGGAACCGTCCAGATATCTCCCTGGTATGAAAAAGCAAGGATGGAACCATCGGGGTTCAGTGCGGGAAATCTGGCAAATGTTGAAGCATTACTTGTAGTGGCTGATAAGGCCAATACGCTAAATAAAAATAGAAAAACAAATTTCTTCATGTTATTGCGATATAGGTTTAGGATTTGTGAATGGATATGTCTGGTATCTAATTAAATAGTTCATCATATGTCCACGTGACATAGAATAGTCCCCCGATCTGGGCAGACCCGAAACTTGTAGTATAATAGCTGTTGAGAATGTTGGACCCGCCAACTTTGAGTCGTGACCGAAGGTTTGGGATGGAATAACTGATATGGGCATCAACCATTGAATATGCAGGTATCATAGCCGTTCCAAATGGGGATTCCCATAGAAAGCTTTCCTGCCATCTCCAGTTAATATTGAAACCTATGCGGCGGGTAATATACCGGTTTCCATAGCCAAGATTAAATTTAAATCTTGGTGTATTGAATTGTGGTGAAAACCCAGGTGGGGGATCATCTATTTCTCCCAGTTCATTGTAGGATACATTTCCCCTTACAAGGGCAGCCCGGCCAACCCTGAATTCTGCCCCCACTGCATACCCATAAGATATTACCGGGAAGTCTGTACTGATGGTGGTCTGAAAACGCTGTTCATCCTCGGCATCCGGATTCTGGGCCAGTAACTGAGTGGCTGTGAACCCGTTATACCTGTTTCCGAAAATATATGTGTCTATCAGCAGCAATTTGTTAAATAATAGTCCCTTATAACCAACTTCTATAGCAGTTACCCGCTCAGGCCTGAATTGCGGAATAATAAAGGGCCCGTTTTCAGTAACAGGTTCATCCGTGATAGGATTCCTGCCCGATAGCGGATAGACCGGGTTTTCAGGTATGTTATAAAGGCTGTGAACTGCAGGTAATCCACCAAGTACCGTATAGGGCCCAATATCAAGGTTAACCATCTGGTCGGCAATGGAAGGGAACCTGAAGGCTGTCTGTACCGATGACCTGATATGGTGAGAGAGATCCTGTCCAAGTGACAATACTACCGAAGCCCTGGGAGTGAACCTGCCCTCAAAGAATTCATTTTTATCATACCTTGCCGAAACAGTAACTTTTAATTGCTCATTCAGCAGCTGCTTGGCGATCTGGGTAAATGCCCCATACTGATTAATATGCACAGGATTCCCCGGCTCATCAATAAAGACAGTCCCCTCACTGTTGATAGCGTAATGCCGTACACTGGCGCCGACCAGGAGTTCGAACACCTTTACCATCCTGGTGAAATTGTACATGCCTTCAATGTGAAGAAGCCTGCTTTTATCAATGACCTTTGCCCCTCCCTGTTTGACAGGTGTATTGATGATCTGTTCGTAGTAATTATTAAATTCCTCTGTTCCCGGCAAGGGAAGGGCGGGTTTTGAAGGATCAAAGATATTCCCGGATAGATCTCGATTATCAGCAACCAGCCTGGCAAACTGGTGTGATGAATTTTCAGGATTTCCGGTAAGCAATTGTTGGGTAAAGGCGCCAATATAGTCAGTGTACCACTGTTCACTTGATTTCCAGGCTTCATTTAATTGCAGGGCGGCTCCCCCTGCATCATAGGTATCGCCTGAATTATCAATGGTATAATAAGCCCTCACGTAAAAATCGGGGCTCTTGACTTCCCCCTTGAAATTTGTAATATCAAAATTCCGCAAGGAAAACCTGTTCTGTGCCGTATATACACTGTTCCCACGGGCAAAATTCCCCTGAACTGAGGCCTCAAACTGGTTGTTAAAACGATAATGCAGTGACCCTCCGACCCTCATGTTGCGCGTATTATAATCTACCAGGTCCTTCTCCTGCCACCCGGTCCGGCTGACTACCTGGTCGGGAAACAGATCCACGATCCTGTCTACTTCAGCTTCATACTCCGGAGTTCCCGGTGTGAGCCCCTGTGTTTCTGCAACGCCAGCTGCAACCTGTGGTGCAGCATCTTTGAGGTTAACCGGTACGATGATATCATCACCATAAACATTTACACCATCATAACCCGGATTACTTTCCCGGGTACTGTTAGGGTCCTCCAGGTTATAGCGGTCACGAATATCATAGGCATGCCAGTCGGTGGCCAGAAGGTATCCTCCTGTGATCTTGAATGCCAGTCTATTATTAAATGCTTTTGCATACCTGAAGTTGAAATCTCCCATAGGATTGGAACCGTATGGATGGTCCGCACCAATGTTCATCATACCACCCTGTACGGACACACTCAAACCCTGGTACTTATAAGGATCTTTGGTGGTCATGATCAGGGTACCGTTCACTCCACCCGGACCATAAAGGGCTGAAGATGCCCCTACAAGTAACTCCACGCTTTCGATATCGAGTTGGGATACTCCAAAAATATTACCGGCACTAAAACTCAGTCCGGGAGGAATATTTTCAATGCCATCGATGATCTGGTTCATGCGCATGTTGGCTTCACCCGTAAAACCCCTGGTGTTAGGATATCGGAAAGTCAGGCTGTGTACATTCATGTCAACGCCCTTTAACTGGTGGAGTCCATCAAAGAAATTGGCGGTAGAAGTTTGCTGAATGTCAAGGCCTGACATTTTCTCAACAGTAACAGGTGATTTCATGAAACTTTCCGGGATTCGGGAGGCTGAAACGACCACTTCCTGTCCCAGATAGACCTGATCCTCAAGGGAAATTTCCAGCACCATTCCATCGCGGGTAATCTCAATCTCCCTGGATTCGTAGCCGATCATCGATACAACTAACCAGAATGGTCGTGGAACACCTGATTCAAGGCTAAATGAACCATCACTACTACTGACTGTACCCTCCAATGCATCCTTAATGGCCACATTCACTCCAATTAAGGGGGATCCGGAACTTTGTTCTGTAATGGTGCCAGTCACCCCTGTAACCTGCCCGAGCAGGGAAGTTACCATGAAAATTGTTATCAGGGTTAAATAGATCTTCTTCACTATTTCCAGCTTTAAAACTCCTGTTTCAGGACACTAAAGTAAACATATTTTAGCATTCAAATCCTTTCCAGGGTCGGGAATGCAGAATAATTTAGGCTTAAAAAAGTAGAAGAAAAGTAGAAGATTGACAAAAAAATAATTGCCTGATTAATATAATTACTATATTTCTCAGGATAATTGTGAGTATAAACAAGCATAAATCCAATGATCATGAAACACAGAAAAATTCATCTATCAGGGTTGTTCATAGCTCTACTTGCATTGCTGATGGTTACCTGCGAGAAGAAAAAAGACGAGGAGGTTGATCCACTGGTTGGCACCTATACTTTCACTTCCGCAACTTTCAATGATACCGTACATATGATAGTACCGATACTCGGGGTCTATACATTCAATCCTGGTGACGATGCAGCATTGCTCGTAACAGAGGGACTGCTGGGTGCCGCACCCTGTGATGATTCACAGAATGCCGCTGTTGAATTGAAAAGTGACGGGAAAGTTTTCTATGCCTGCCGGACTGAAACAAACGAATCGCAGATGGGAACCTGGTTGATCAATACAGAGCGGACCATATTACAACTCAATATCAGTAATCCTCAGGCCTTTCAATTGACGATTTCTGACCTGGTCATAACAGGCACTTCCTTTTCAGGAACCGTTGAAAATTTTCCATTGCCGATGGATGCTAACTTTGAACTGGGAGCGGACTTGCCCACTGGCGGGGTCAATATCCAGTTTAAATCAATTGACCTGTCATTTACAAAGATCCCTTAAACCGAAGGAATGCTGATATTCGCAGATGGTCACGGATTGATCCGTGACCTCACTTGCGCTTTCGGTGTTTTTTCTCAAAACGATCAAACATCAGTTCCAATATTTCATTGGCCACTGATTCAATGGGCTTATGGGTTACGCTGATTATTGAAAACCCCCCACGTTTGAATATAGCATGGGCAAAATCCAGTTCCAGCCTTACAGATCTTGGATTGACATAATCTGATTCACTGATATGTTCATAATCCCGTATCCGTTTCCTCCTGTGGGCCATCAACTGGTTCATGCTGGTCGTCAGTCCGAATACCCTCCTGTCATCCACTTTGAATAACTCTTCAGGAGCGTCCATCCCCAGTACCAGTGGTACATTGGATACCTTCCATCCATGCATGGCCAGATAAACGCTCAGGGGAGTTTTACCCGTTCTTGAAATCCCCACGAGCACAATGTCAGCTTTCCCGATGTTTTGGATATTCAATCCATCATCATTGGAAATGGCAAAATCAATGGATTCGAGCCTGTCGAAATATTCCAGGTTCAGTCTCCTGTACAGTCCGGGTTTATTGAGCGGTTCTTCTTCCAGTTCCTCCGTTACAAAATTGATCAGGTCCCCGGCCATGTCAATGGTTTTGATATTTTCCTCCTCACAGATCCTGTTCAGGTTTTCCCTGAGCTTTTTATCGATCATCGTATGGACGATAATACCTCCATTAGCAACCGCTTTTACGACAGCTGCCTTCACTCCTGCAACAGTGACCACATCACTGATCAGTTTAACCGCTATCCTGTTTTCGGGGAATTGTGCCAGGACAGTCTGCACAAGGAAATTCCCCGTGATCCCTTTGCCCCCTGATATGATATATATCGGCCTGGGCTCAGGGTTTGTCATCCCTTCTTGGCAACCATTGCCTCAATCATGTCGGTGGTCAGGGACTTGGGCCTTTCGATCGGATAACCCAAGGCACGGTCCCATATAATATTGGCCGCAATGCCGAATGCCCTGCCTATGCCAAACAGTACCGTATAGAAGTCATACTCCTTGATCCCGTAATGATACTGGATGATCCCGGAATGGGCATCCACATTGGGCCAGGGATTCTTAGCCTTGCCCTGCTCCCTGAGTATGGGAGGAACAACATCGTACAGGATATCCACATACTTGAACAATACCGCATCTTTCATATGCTTGAGGGAAAATTCACGCTGCATGGCGTAACGTGGATCCGTCTTTCTCAAAACAGCGTGTCCGTAACCAGGAATGACCTGTCCTGAATTCAGAATATCCCAGACAAATTGTTTCATCTCCGCCTTGCTCGGGACCTTTCCATCCATTTTATCAACCAGGTCCAGTATCCACTGGAGCACAGTCTGGTTTGCCAACCCGTGAAGGGGACCGGCAAGCCCGTTGATCATGGATGACATGGACCGGTACATATCCGAAAGCGCACTGGAAACCAGGTGTCCGGTATGAGCACTCACATTCCCGCTCTCATGATCGGCATGCAGGATGAAATACATTCTTGCAACATCATCATAAGGTTTCGGGATTCCCATCATATGGGCAAAATTGCCCCCCATGTCCAGGTTGGGGTTTTGTTGAATCCGTTTCCCCTCGCGATATAATTTGGTATAGATATAACTGGCAACCTCGGGTATTTTTGCCAGCAGATTCATGGCATCCTCATAGGTCGGATCCCAGTAATCCATCTTAGAGATCCCAGCCTGGTATTTCCTGTCAAAAAATGATTCCCTGTGCAGGCTCAGGATGGCCGATGAGAAAATGGTCATCGGATGGCTCTGGGAAGGAAAACCATCAATCACATCATAAACATATCTGGGGAGTATCCTTCTTCTCCGAAATTCATCAAGAATTTCATTCATTTCTTCTTCATTGGGTATATCACCCGTAAGCAATAGGTAATACAGGCCCTCCACGTAAGGCATTTCTCCATCAGGTGGCTTGGGGAGTTGATCAAAGACTTCCGGAAGGGTTAATCCGCGATACCGGATCCCCTCTTCCGGATCCAGATAGGAAATATCTGTTACCAGGCATTTCAGGCCTCGCATGCCCCCGATCAACTTACCGACGGTTACCTCATCAAGAACCGTATCACAGTGTTCTTTTAATAATTTCCGCACCCTTGGTCGGTGCTGCTCAATTTTTTCAGCTAGTTTTTCCTTAAGATTTGTCATTGCTATTGGATTTGTGAATGCGTTATGGTATGAACCTTTTAATTTACTTCTTTTTGGAATTTAAATCAAGTTTTTTGGAGTTGTTTTCTCATCTCATTCATTTTTAGGCTTAGGAAATTTTACTAAAATCTGGGAGATGTGCCCGGTATTTACCGGACTTTTGTACATTTACTCAGGGCTGGGATGAAGGCACTACCAAACATATCTTCACTTAACAGTGCATATCTTTTCCAACTGGAAAAACACCGGATTGACCCCGACAGGCAACTCCGGCTCCTCAACCAGTTCCTGCTTGAGCATAATTGTACCTTCAGTGGCAAACCCATGCCTACCCTGCTGAAACCCAATTTCGTTTCCAAAAAACAATTTCAGAAACTGAAACTAACGGTCGAAGTAATGAGCACTGCGCTGGATAAATTCATCGATCTGTTCATGGAGGATGAAGAGGTGCGTGACATAATGAAATTTTCAGCACTTGAAAATGAGCTCTTCAGGATTGAACCAGGTTATCAGAAACCCCTGGTAGTCTCGAGGCTGGATGCCTTTTTGAATGAATATTCTGTGAAAGTTTCTTGAATTCAATTGTGATTCACCTGCAGGGATGGCCTATGCCGATGTTCTTGAAGACGGTTTCAGGGAACTATTCAAAGAATATCCTTTATTCGAGCGCTGGAAAATTACCTACACAAGGAGGCAGGATCTTTTGCTTGAATCATTGCTTCTATGTTATGATGAATACCGGTCCAGAATGAGGTCCCTGCCTGAAAAGCCCGTTATTGCCATTGTGGACTGGGAGGATGTTTCCACCTTTTCTGAGTTTCAGCTTCTGGCTGAACACTTCACCGGGAAAGGCTACAGGACAGTGATTGGGAGTCCCCAGCAATTCTCCATAAAAAATGGCAGGGCCATGGTCCGGGACGAAGAGGTGCACCTGGTTTACAGGCGGGTAATCACCCGTGAACTGCTCCAGAAATATGACCAGGTCACTGAATTTATCCAGTGCCTGAAAGACGGCCTGGTCTGCTGTTGTAATTCTTTCAGATCTTATATCGTGGGGAATAAAAAAGTGCTTGCCCTCATTCTGGATCCCCGGTTCCAGGGAATATTCAACAGGAAGGAACTAAAGATGATAAAGGATACCGTTCCCTGGACAAAAATTCTTGCTGATAATGAAGTAATTTTCAGGGACAAACGTGTCTATCTCAGGGATTTCATCCTTGAAAATAAAGACCTGCTGGTACTCAAGCCTGCTAATATGTACGGAGGCAAAAATGTTTATATAGGCCTGGAAACCACACAGGAAACATGGGAAAGGGTAATGAACCAGCAAATTGAGGATGAATCCTGGGTAGTCCAGGAATACGTGGATATTCCTACAGATATTTTTCCGGAAATCGGGGATGGGATCTCCTTTAAAAGAAAATACGTGAATATTAATCCCTTCGCTTTACTGGGAAAATTCAGCGGGGCCATCACCAGGGTATCAGACAGCGCAGTCATTAATGTAAGTGCAGGTGGCGGGCTCGTTCCAACCCTGGGTGCAGATCTTATCGATACAAAGCACAAATAATGGAACTAAAGCAGTACTCTCTCAATGAAATAGAAGAGAAGCTGCGGAATGGAGAACTCCCATTCTCGGGCATCACCGAACTGGGATCCAGTGAATTCCATTTTGAGGCACCGGCCTTCCATGCCGGTGTATCCATGCATTCCGGCCACCAGGTCCGAAAGGAGATTCTTGAGATCCTGGCAGTGTCTGAAGAGGATCGCTACCGGGAGGAAGATCCCTTATACGGACAGGTTCATCGCGGATTTCCCCATCCGGATCTATGGTATGGATTCCAGGTTTGAATATGAATTGAACCACAATCCATACAGGGCACTTTATGATTATGATAAACCAAAGTGGGGAATAAAAGTCTGGAAAAGGAAGGTAAGGGAAGAAGAGTACCATCGCAGCTCAATAAAACACCGGGAATTCCATGACTTGCTTGAGATGGTATGCCGTACCTTCTTAGAGCAGCACAGCCATGCCCTTTTATTCGACCTGCATGCCTACTGTTACCAGCGGGAAACAAGTCAAGCATGGTATGAAGATGACAGGCCGGAGATCAATATCGGGACCGGGGCTGTAAACAGGGAAATATTCGGGCCGGCCATCAAATGTTTCAAAAGTCATTTACGCAGGACAAGGATCCATGGTCAGCCCCTGCGGATCTCTGAGAATGAAATATTCTTTGGTGGTTACCTGTCAAGGCATCTAAGCAGGATATACCATGAGCGATTACTCGTACTGGCCATGGAATATAAGAAGATCTTCATGGATGAATGGACAGGTGAACTATACCAGGATATCCTCGATAAACTGATCCGGGATTTTAACAGGGCAGTGGTCAGGGCTGTTGAAACCTGTTTACTTTACATAAGATGGTTGGTGGTTCCCTCCAAAACTTAGAGGCCTTATTCAGTTACCTTACGAGAAGGATTTTCCTGTATTCCAAATGATGTCCTGCCTCAAGCCGGATAAAATAGGAGCCAGAACTATGTTTTTCAGGTGTCCAGTCCACCCGGTGTTCTCCGGCAGAATATTCCCGGTTTGCCAGTTCTTTAACGAGTCTTCCACCGGCATCAAAAATGGACAGACGTACTAATGAGGGTTCCGTTAGCACAAAGTCAATGCTTGTTTGATCACTGAATGGATTTGGATAATTGGGTTTCAGGATAAAATTATCCCTTGCATCCGGACTGCCGATAAAGGTCCCTTCTGCCTTATCCACCAAAAGTTTTATTCCCCATGAATCCAACATCTTTTCTTCGCTTTTCTTTGTTCCACCTCCTGCATGGTCAATGATCCGCAGGGTCCAGTCCCCATTGGGATCCATCCCATTAAAGACAGATAAAGCCTCAACAGGCTTAAAAAAACCTGTATACGGAGCATTACCGGATGAAACTGGTCTGCTGGCGCCATCAAAAAATATCGTTCCGATAAAATCAGTTCCTGAATTGGTTGGCTGGTTGGCGAGTATGGCAGAGGTCCCGGAATGTTCCAGGATGATCTCCAGATCACCTACGGAGGGGTGCCTGAGGGTGTCGAGAGTCACAGTGACGCCATAAAGCTTATCCTGCTCACAAATCATTGAAAGCTGGTCTTCCGATTCTGTTGCGATAAGTTCAAGCCCGATATCTACATTTCGCTGAATCAAACTGGTAGTAGCATTGCTATGATCAAGCCGCATTACATATACCAGTTTATTTGCCGGGGGGTTCCCTGCCTTGCCTGAGATGATATACCCGAAATCGGATGTTTGCGAGAATGAAGAAGCATGCTCGTTGACATAATCTCCATAGGTATCCATCCATAATGAATCCCCATTACTGGCATCAATTTCGTAAAGGAATATATCGGAATGGGTCCAGTCCGGATCAAAATTCGTCCCCCCGACCATCAAATTCCCGTCATGGGTCAGGGATGCATCACGGATAATATGGGGTTTGTACAAGCCATATATTTCTTGCCATAATAAATCCCCATCCTTGTCAAGACAATTTACCCCAAATGGATAATAATAGTAATCTTTATCAACCATCTCCACCACAACGGTTAAATCACCGATTACTAAATAATTGCCATCTGCTGTATTTTCAATCACCCTGTGGGCCACATCCTCACCCTGCATGCCATAGGTATATGACCATAAAGAATCTCCCTTTGAAGATGTCTTAATTACCAGCCAGTCAGGTTTTCCTGAGTAGGATGTATATGTCTTGCCTGCAATAATATACCCCCCATCCGAGGTTTCTTCCACCCAGTTTCCATAATTCTGGTATTCATCACCATATGTTCTATTCCAGTCTTCCTGTCCGTCTTGATCTAATTTAAGGAGGTAAACCTGGTCTCCAACCCCTACATAGCGGATACTGTTAAAACCGGTAACAATGAAACCATTGTCTGACGTGGGACGGATACAGGAGGCCCCGTCCGCTGAGTCGCCGCCATAATTGTTGGACCAGAGTGAATCGCCGTCCGCACTGATCTTAAGTATCCAGACATCAGCATCAGCTCCCGACACAAATTTTATCGAACCGGCTATTAAAAATCCCCCGTCATTGGCCTGGCAGATGGAATTCCCGGATACGCTGTATTCCCCGCCATAAGTCTTGGACCATAACTCATTCCCTTCGGCATCAATCCGCAGAATATATACCTCGTTATGATCCAGCATGATGTCAATGTTTTTTGTCCCCGTGATAATATATCCTCCATCGGTTGTCTCCAGCACCGCATTCCCGGATTGAGGATTAGTCCGGATCACCAAACAAATTGGACCAGGAAAATTCAGGATGCTGGGCATTGGTAGCTGCTAAAAAACCCATTGAAAAGACGATCAGGCAGATTGGAATGAGATGTTTTTTCATGGCGATAAGATTTTGTGATATGAGAATTTCCCCAGGCAATTGCTATGCTGGAATATAAATCAAGTTATGAAATTAAATGATCCCATTCAAGTCCCCAGCAAAATAGAAACCCCGGGCAGTACCCCGGGTATCATAATTATTCAAGATTTGCTAGAAAATATAGCGAACCCCAAGCTGTGCCTGCCACCTTGAGCTGCTCAATCCTGAATCATCGATATAGAAAATGATCTCCGGATGGTTTCTCGAATGTGAACTCAGAGCTTGTGCCATCTGCGGCCCGTCCTTCATGGGAGATCAACTCGATACTGATCGTTTTGGCATAGTATTTGCGTCCCCATTTATGGTTCAGCATATTCGTGAAATTGAAAATATCGAATGTGATCTGCAGAGTATGCCTTCGGCCTCCGGCTTCGATAAAGAAATCCTGCATCAGCTTGATATCAATATTATGTTCGAAATCAAGCCGATCGCCATTCCTCTCAGCATAATTGCCCCTGTTTTCCTTAAGGTATGGCCTGGGAATTAATGTAGGCATCCAGGTCTGACCACTGCTGTGCAGCGGAGACATAACCAGCATCTCCCGGATTACCAATATCAACCAGGTTGATGTCACTTTCAGAAGCAGGGATATAGAACAGGTCGCCCAATGCCTCATATTGATCATCCAGGGCAACGTTTTCGTTATAGATCCAGGAGAAGCGCCGGCCGGACTGTCCATTATAATAAAGGGAGATGGTTGTTCTGCCAAAGTTCAGATACTCCCTGGAATAGGCAAGGAAACCTACTATCCTTGATCCAAGGTCAAAATCCGCATAACTGAGGTCCAGGTCATTACGGCCCCTGTACATGCTCCATATACCTCCACTGTGAGCTGTTCTGGGATGAAGTAGCATCATTCATAGACATGGCTCTTCCATAAGAATAGGCCAGACTTCCTGTGAATCCTTTATAATAAGGCTTCTGCAGCTGAATTGTAAAGTTATAGGTATAACCCTTATTGGTGTTGGTCCCCACCATTATATGGTCATAGGCAGATTCTATCTTGCTTCCGTAGCCATCGAACAGTGGCCTTGTATCGTTCCCGTTGCCTGTCTGGTTTTTTGATGAGGGCTCAAGGTTGACATTATAATACATCATATTATTGATGGTCTTGGAAAACATCCCTTCAATGGTACCGATCATACCCCAGGGAAGCTTGCGGTCGAATGCGAGATTTGCCCTGAGCACCTGCGGTAACTTGAAGTTTTCGGCAAACAGGTCAATCTGTCCGCCTCCACCTTCTTTCACTGCCGGAGCCGGCTGGTTGTTCCATTCAGGATAATCACTAAGCCTGTAGGTATCGTATGCAGTAAGTGAGCCCTGCATTAAACCATTGTTGGTGTACGCACCACCAGGCCATACAAGTGGTAGGCGGCTGGTGAACAATCCAATACCACCACGTAACTGGTTGGTCTGGTTTCCGGTCACATCCCAGTTAAAGCCAACCCTGGGAGAGAACATAAACTGGGGCTTGGGCATCTTACCGGATTTTGCTCCGTAGGTCTCATTCCCGGCTGCATTAATCTTGGCCAATGTGGTATCGAACTGATCGATTGCCAGGGGATCATCCAGGAAAATCGGTATATCTACCCTTAGTCCCGCAGTAAGTTTAAACTGGTCGGTCACCTGGAATTCATCCTGTACATAAAACCCTGGCTGCATAACGGAGAATTCTGCTGCCGCCTTTGTTCCATCACCAGGTACATCATCAAGAAGAGAATAACCCAAACGGTAACGGTTGGAAAGGTTGTCACCCAGGAAATCTTCGATATTGCTGAAACGATACTCCCCCCATGCCCTTCTCATGAAAAGGTTGTAGGTTTTACCATATTCCAGGTTTGCTCCCACGGTGATCGTATGTTTCCCTTTATAAATGGTAAAGTTTTCGGTAATGGTCAGGATGTCCTGATCGAGCTTGTTTCCTGTTGAGTACTGTTCAGATCCCAGCCAGATATCGGCTGATCCATCTTCGATATTAATGGAAGGAAACTTATCTCCCATCTGTCCCCTGTCATCCCTCACCGAAGTGAAAGTGACCATAAGGCTGTTGGAATAACCGCTCAGGTTAGATTTTAACTCAATGGCTGAGGAGTTGGTAATGGATGGAAAGTAAACTCCCTGATTGTAAAAAGCAATATAACCATTGTTTGAACTTGAAGGATCAAGAGATTCATTTTTCGTATAGGAATGCCTTGCCATGAGCTTATGCTTGTCCGAGATATTCCAGTCAAGCCTGAACAGGATCTTATCTGAGTTAAGCTCCCTTGTATTGGCCGTGTATCCTCCCGGATCATAACCGTAATTGGAAACCATGAAATCCTGGATGGAATTGATCTGGGCCTCTGTGGCATTCCCCCGGTAATCAGCCTGGTTAAATGTAAAGGGCTGGGGAGTCTGGTCACGCTGTAACTCTCCGCTCAGGAAGAAAAACAACTTGTTCTTGATAATGGGGGCACCTATCCTCAGTCCCATGGTATTTGCCTTGAATGGATCAAGCTTTTTCCGGTCAGCATTCTCGGTATCAGTCGGGGTTTTTCCCGCCAATCCTTCATTCCTGAAAAGGTAATAGGCAGAACCCTTCACCTGGTTGGTCCCACGACGTGTGACGGCATTGATCCCACCACCGACGAATCCACTCTGGCGAACATCAAAGGGAGCAAGGACGACCTGGAACTGTTCGATGGCATCCATGGAGATGGGTGTGCCGCCTGTTTGTCCGCCGTTCGTACCTGATGCCGCAAGGCCGAATACATCATTGTTTACTGCCCCGTCAATCGAAATTGAGTTGTAACGGTTGTTCATCCCGGCAATATTGATAATATTGTCACCGGAAACGCTTGCCTGCGGTGTTAGCCGGGCAAAATCCGTCATGTCCCTTCCCAGGGTCGGCATGGCTTCAATCTGCTCAACGCCGATCACGGTTTCTGCACCGGTACGGTTACCGTCAATGATGTTGTAGTCATTGGTCCGGCCAACAACCATTATCTCTGCAATGACAATGGCTGTTTCTGACATGTCCACGTTCACCCGGTAGGTTTGTCCGAGCGTAAGAAAAATATTGTCCTGTTCATAAGGCTCGTACCCGACATAGGAAACCCTTAAGGTGTATGGGCCTCCGACGTCCATGTTCGGGATATGGAAATAACCCTCAGCATCTGTGATGGTAGCAAACTGGGAGCCTGTGCTCATGAGGAATGCAACAACCGTTGCCCCGATCAGGGGACCTTCACCGGGGTCATTGATCTTACCGTTCATACCGGCGGTGGTTACCCCCTGTCCGAATGCTGTGGTCACAAAGCATGATAGGATAAACATCACAATTAGATTACTAATAAATGATTTCATTAGAGTGGTTTTTGGTTAAAGAATATTTATTGATAAAGACAGGGAAACCGGTGCAGCAACCGGCCAGGATGCTTGACAAGTCCAACTGTCTTGCGTTCGAAAAATGATAATAAATAATCCGCGAGGACAAGTGCAATATTAATTAAAAATGAAAAAAATATTACAAAAAATAACGGGTTATTTAGGGGATGTTTTCTTAAACATATTTGGTCTAAGCAATAAGAATTATCGGGATTCTTTCAGGCCAATGGTAAAGTCTCAATACTGAGTCACTTCCGTCCTCTGGAATACATAAATCCCGTAATCATAGCCTCCCAGGACCTTAAAAGGTACATCGGGACTGAAATGCTTGATCAACTCGAAATAAGGATTTTCCATCAGCCTGTCCAGGGGGAGCCGGCCTTCATTGGGACTGAAATGTGCATCCCAGAGGACAATCTCACCGGGTTTGATGTTATTTTCAGGATGCTCAACATCAGGGACCCGCTCACGCATCTTCTCCCGGTCATAAGGATTCATGTCCAGGAAATACCACAAGTAAGGATCATAATAATAGATCTTGCTATTAATATATGCCGACTCTCCCAGCCATCCTGCTGCATGCTTAAGTAACTGCTGTGTGGCGGCCAGTTCCACAGGCATTTTATGTACCCGGAAGGTAGTAAGAACCAGGAGAACAGACAGGGCTAAGGTCATCCACAACTGTATCCGCCTCGGAATGGAAAACCACCTGTACAGACCACTCCATGCCAACATGGCCAGCAATACTGCAGAGGGAAAAACAGCAGCCATTACCCTGATCTCCCCTACAGAATTGCCCGACCCTTTCCACCAGATATAGGAATGGGCGGCAAAATAAACGAGAAAAGGCATGAAGCCCACAAGCACCTCATTTAATATGCCCGTTCTGTTTTCTTTCCCCGCAGTAAAAAAATGTACGGGTATATACAGCAGTCCGACTACGATCAAAACAAAGAAAAAGGGACCAAATATCGGCCAGAATTTTTTAACATAGTAGAGTAGTTCTCCGGTTCCATAAATATCCCTGGCTTCACCCGAATATGGCATGGTATTGATCACCCAGAAAAAATCATCATAATGAAAACTTCCAATCAGGCTGAAAAAAAGGAATCCGCTCAGCAAAAACGGAATGGCTTTCCATTGCCTGATGATGGCAAAGGCCAATAAAAAAAGTGGGAATATTACGAATCCTTCCGTCCTTACGAAGGGCAGCAAGGAAATTACTACAGCAGACCAGATCTCCCGCTTACTGAAGAACAGGTAGATCCCTAAAATCAGAACGAAACTGAATAGGATCTCGGTCATGCCTGAGATCATAAGAACCGTATACAGCGGTGCAAAAACAAGCAGGAATATGGCCAGCAACGGGAATTTATATGCCAGTTTCCTGGCTGTCAGGTAGGTAAAAAACGCTGTTGTAAGTCCCAATATAATATTAAAAACCCTCACACCCATCATCCCAAGCTGAGCGAAGGGTGCCATCAATATGGTAAATAAGGGCTTGGCCCAGGGATCCAGAAAAAATTCGGGATATATGAATGCATACCTGGAAAACCGGTAATGGGTAAGATCATCAGCGCCCCCAACAGAACCTTCGGAAAGCAAAGCAAGAATGACAAATAAAACAAAGAATGCAGAGAGGAGATAATACAGCAGTTTTTTTTCAAGACGATCGTACATGTTCAGTCAATCAGTGTTTTCCTGCTGAAGATATTGTATTTAAGGATGCAAAAAATGGCATGGAATCCATCTTTCCAGTTGATCTTTTTCCCTTCTTCGTATGTTCTTCCGTAATAAGAAATTCCCACTTCATAGATCCGGATCCCGGGTATCCTGGAGATCTTTGCTGTAACCTCGGGTTCAAAACCAAATCTTTTTTCCTTCAGGTATATCTTTTGAATTATATCTGTCCTGAAGAGTTTATAACATGTTTCCATATCCGTTAGATTCAGGTTGGTAAACATATTGGACAGGGTAGTGAGCATTTTATTCCCAATGGAATGCCAGAAGAAAAGTATCCTGTGAGGCTTGTCTCCCATAAATCTCGAGCCATAAACCACATCGGCCTGTGCCATAAGTACAGGTTTCAAAAGGTCCCGGTATTCTTCAGGATCATATTCAAGATCAGCATCCTGTATAACCAGATAATCCCCACTGGCCTCTTTGATCCCCCTGTGTATAGCGGCACCTTTTCCCTGGTTCTTTTCCTGGTCCAGTAATTTGATCTCTTCCCCGGTTTGTTCTGATATGAACTTCTCAACCAGTGCCTTTGTGTCATCAGTGGAACAATCATTGACAACAGTGATCTCGAGTTCTATCCCGGGAATATCCAGTCCGGTTACCTTTTGAAGAATATCCAGTATGGTACTGCTCTCATTGTAAGCAGGAATAATTACAGAAAGGCGCTTGTTCATGAATGATCCTGAATTTGAAGAACTAAAGATAAGTATATGATCTAAAATTGTATGATTTTTGCAGCAATAATATTATTGGATAACTTTGTAAAAATTATGCATCATGGGAATACCCAGATTCTTTAAAATTCCGCAGCACAAACAGTTCGATTATCAACCCCTCTACTATGACGAGCGGAAGGAAAAACTGCAGGAAAGGATCAAAAGGATTGAACAGGAATATGGTGTAAACAACGGGAAGGAATATGTCAGGTCCATGACCAAGGGATCATTCTCGCATTATTATGACAGGAAAAGAAAGGCACAAAAATATTCCTCCACCCGTCTGATCATTATCATTATCTTCCTTCTGTTTGTAGCTTACTATTTATTTTTCGTCTGATCATATGTCAGATATCATTAAACTCCTTCCGGATTCCGTTGCCAATCAGATAGCCGCCGGGGAAGTCATTCAACGGCCTGCCTCTGTGGTAAAGGAACTTATGGAAAATGCCATAGACGGAGGTGCTTCGACCATCAAGATCAACATTAAAGAAGCGGGCCGCACATTGATCCAGGTTATCGATAATGGATGTGGAATGTCTCCTTCTGATGCGAGCATTGCCTTTGAGCGACATGCCACTTCAAAGATTTCAGCTGCCAAAGATCTATTTGCCATCAGGACCCTTGGATTCCGGGGAGAAGCCCTGGCATCCATCGCTGCCATAGCGGAAGTTGACCTGAAAACACGCCGCGTGGAAGATGAGGTAGGCACTGAGATCCGCATCCACGGCTCAGAAATAAAAGGCCAGGAACCAGTTTCCTGTCCCCCGGGCAGCAATTTTTTGGTCAGGAACCTTTTTTATAATGTCCCTGCCCGCCGGAAGTTTTTAAAGGCGAACACCACAGAATTCAGGCATATAGTAAATGAATTTTACAGGGTGGTTCTGACCAACCCTGAGCTTTCCTTCTTTTTGGCACATAACCAGACTGAGATCTACAGCCTGCCCCCTGCCCAGATCAAACAACGTATCATAAATGTTTTCGGCAAGAATATGTCTCAGGTCCTGATCCCCGTAAAGGCAGAAACAAGCATTGTGAAGATCCACGGCTACCTGGGCAAACCCGAAGCGGCCAGGAAATCATCCGGGGAACAGTTCTTTTTTGTGAACCGCAGGTACATGCGCCATCCCTATTTTCACAAAGCCATTATGCAGGCCTATGAACAGGTTCTACCGCCGGATACTGTTCCATCCTATTTCCTGTATATGGAAGCAGATACTGAATCCATTGATATCAATATCCATCCTACCAAGACAGAGGTGAAATTCGAAGATGAACGATCCATCTTCCAGATCCTGCATGCTGCTGCCAGAGAAACCCTGGGTAAGCATAGCATGGTCCCTTCCCTTGATTTTAATAAGGAAGGTGACATTGACATACCTGTCCTGCGAAAAGATACTGAGATCAGTATCCCCAGGGAACGTTTCAATCCGGATTACAATCCCTTTGAGGAGGAACTGGGAAAACAAAATTACCAGGCCAGGGAGCAGTCCGGAAATCAGGCCAGGTACAGCCATTGGGAGAGCCTGTTTGAGGATATTGAAAAGGCAGAACGGAAAATCAGCGAGGCCCTTGTAGAAAATGTGGGACCGGGAGCTGACCGGAGTGAATCCAACCTGCTCCAGTTCAAACAAAGATACATTCTGCTGGCGGTTAAATCCGGACTTTTGATGGTGGATCAGCAACGGGCACATGAACGCATCCTTTATGACAGGTTCCTCATTACAGCTTCACAGGACAAGCCTGCAGCACAGCAGGATCTGTTCCCGAGGAAGCTTGAACTGAATGCTGCCGATCATGCAGTTTTAATAGAAATATTTGACGATATTTGCAAATTGGGATTTGACATCAGGGACCTGGGAGGTTTTTCCGTTGAGGTTAAGGGCATCCCTGCAGACCTGAGTGATGAAGACCCATCCATATGGTTGGATCAAATTATTAAAGATTTCAAGGAAAAAGGAGGAGACATCCGGGGAGAGAGAGACAGGGTGGTTGCTTTGTCGCTTGCCAGAACAGGTGCTATCAAGCCGGGAAAAGTATTGATGCCAAGGGAAATGAGAGAGTTGTTAGATCAGTTGTTTGCCTGTGGTGAACCTGGATCTACACCTGATGGAAAAATGATACTCAGGATATTGCCCCTGGAGGATATTGATAAAATGTTTAATTGAACCAGATGAACGGAACAGGACCCAGAATATTTGCCAATATACCACCCGTACTTAAAAACTTGCTGATCATCAACATACTGATGTTCATCGGAACCATGGTCATTCAGGGTACCATGCAGGTGGATCTGAACAAGATACTCGGACTCTATTATTTCAAATCTGAGTTTTTCAGGCCATACCAGATCGTCACGCATATGTTCATGCATGCCAACCTTACGCATATCTTCCTCAATATGTTTATGTTATGGATGTTCGGAAAGGTACTCGAGCAGGTCTGGGGTGGTAAGCGGTTTTTAATTTATTATTTTTTCACAGGACTCGGAGCAGCCGCACTGCATATGCTGGTTATGCACATTGAACTGGGCTCCATGGTCAGGGATGCTACGGCATTCGGGAATACACCCTCACCTGAGCTTTTCGCCTCCTTTGTCAAGGAATATTATAGCAGAGGAGTTCCACAGCTCTATGATTTTACCCAGGCCTGGATATCAGAACAAGGGAATCCCTCCTACTCGAGGGAAGCGCTGGCATTGGTAGATAAGATCGTTCAGGGTAATATGAATATTCCTACGGTTGGGGCTTCGGGAGCAGTATATGGTGTCCTGCTGGCATTCGGGGTCATTTTCCCAAACATGCCACTGGTACTGATCTTTTTCCCATTCTTTCCCATCAAGGCCAAATACATGGTGATGGCCATGGGTGCGCTTGAACTCCTTCATGGCCTGTCCATGTCCGGGAGCAATGTGGCTCATTTTGCACATCTCGGTGGCATGTTATTCGGATTCATCCTCATAAAATACTGGAATACCAATCGTCAAAATTTTTACTGATAAAAATGCCAATCATTGATGAAATAAAGGCATCTTTTAAGTCCGGGTCCACCCTGACCAGGCTGATATATATCAATCTGGCAGTTTTTGTTTTTGTCAACCTGGTGGAAGTGTTTTATTTCCTGCTTAACAAGCATGTCGGCTATTCGAATTTCCTCCTGCTTTTTGCAGTGCCGGCTGACCTCGGACAACTGGCAAGCAGGCCATGGTCTCTCGTTACCTATATGTTCCTGCATAAGAATTTCCTGCATATACTTTTCAACCTGCTCTGGCTGTACTGGTTCGGAAGAGTGTTCCTTGAATACCTGGATCCCAAAAAACTGGTAGGGGTCTACCTGCTTGGGGGATTATCAGGCGCTCTCCTGTATATTGCAGCTTTTAACCTTTTTCCGGTATTCAGCCAGCAACTGGGATTGTCCTATGCACTCGGTGCATCAGCTGCTGTCATGGCCATTGTTATTGCCATTGCAGCATATGTGCCCAATTATACCATGCACCTGTTCTTTATCGGGCGGGTAAAGATCATATACATAGCCATCATTGGATTCCTGATCACTTCTCTCTTTGATTTCTCTATTAACACCGGTGGTAAGATCGCACATATCGGAGGCGGCCTTTTCGGCTACCTGTATATCCTCAGGTACAAACAGGGCAAGGATATGACCCGGGGCATAAACCGCTTGCTGGAAGGATTATTTTCCCTTTTCAGGCCCAAACCCAAGATCCGGGTAACCCACCGAAAAACAGATACGGATCTGGATTACAACAAGCGTAAAGGAGATGAACAGAAGGAAGTGGACCGGATCCTGGACAAAATTGCCAAATCGGGTTACAGCAGTTTATCCGCTCAGGAAAAAGAGGTCCTGTTCCGTCAAAGTAAAAAATAATCCATTGGACATTCCAAAACAGGAGTTTATAAAAATTTTTAACCCCTGAAGCAAATAAATCCTATTTTAGCATTACCACTCCCAAGCTAGCGGTTTTGAAAAGGATTCTCAGAAAGTTCATATTGTATGCCAATGTGGTATTTGCTGTTTTCCTTATCCTTTCCTTTCTGTCACCCCATCTCAGTCCGGAAAAGATTTGGTACCCTGCATTTCTCGGCCTTGCCTATCCGTATATTTTACTGGTAAATGTGTTATTCCTGCTCGGCTGGATCATCCTTAAAAGAAAAGAGCTCCTGATCTCCCTGCTGGCCATCATGCTTGGATGGGGTACATTTACGGATTACTTCAGCTTACGGCCTTTCCGGTGTCATGAAAAAGGGTCAATTAACAACCCTGGTAAGGGAACAGAGAAAGGCGGATCATCAGGTCAAATTAATATCATATAATGTCCGGTTATTCGATGCCAGTCATTGGAGGGAGAATCCATCCACCAGGGCAGAGATACTCGCTTTTATCCGGGATGAAAATCCGGATATATTCTGCATCCAGGAATTCTACAGCAGTAACCGGGACGGTTTCCGGGACAGGGATGTCTACCGTAAGCTGGATCAGCTGCCCTATCGGCACATTGGTTACTCCGATTTTAACCGGAGCAGCGGTTATGGCATTGCCACTTTCAGTTACTACCCTATCGTCCGGACTGGAAGGATCCCCCTTCAAGGGTCCAGTATCTGTGTCTATTCAGATCTACTCATTGACCAGGATACCTTCAGGGTATATAATTGCCATCTGCAGTCTGTCAACCTCGATAGTGAGCAATATCAAATCCTGGACAGTCTGAAGTTCCGCTACGATGACGAGCAGATCGCAGAGATCAAGGATATTTCAGGCCGTCTGCGGGATGCATTTATCAAACGGGCAGCCCAGGCAGACATCATCGCAGCCGATATCTCCGCCTGCCCACACCCTGTCATGGTCTGTGGTGATTTCAATGATACCCCCGTTTCCTATACCTACCGGACCATCAGGGATGGACTGCTGGATGCATTCTCTGAGAGTGGATGGGGACTGGGGCGTACATACAATGGAGAGTTCCCTTCCTTCCGGATAGATTATATCCTGCACAGCGAATCCATTGAAGCATTGTACTTTTCACGGGAGAAGATTATGCTCTCAGACCACTTTCCCATTATCGGCTACCTGAAGCTTAAAAATGAATGATCACCCATCCCGGCCTGGCTGCATTACTTAAATGGTAAATTTGCCAGGTCCGTATTCCCCCCGGACAGTATCAGTCCCACTCTCTTCCCGGCCACATCAATCTTGTTTTCGACGATGGCCGCCAAAGGTACTGCCCCGGAAGGTTCTACCACAATTTTCATCCGCTCCCAGATCATCCTCATAGCGGCCACAATGGCGTCCTCAGAAACCGTAATAATATCATCCACCCTGTCCATTATTACCCGGAAAGTCAGCTTCCCTAATGAGGTCAGGAGTCCATCTGCAATGGTCTGCGGGTTCAAAGAGGGAACAATCTCTCCGGATGTGAATGACCGGTAAGCATCATCCGCACCAGCCGGTTCAATGGCAATGACCCTGGCCGATGGCAGCATCCCTTTAGTACTGATGGCAGTCCCGCTGATCAGTCCCCCACCACCCACCGGGCCCATGATAATATCCAGCTCACCAACCTCCTCGATCAATTCCTTTGCCGCCGTTCCCTGTCCACATATAATATCGAAATGATCATAAGGAGGTACGAATGTCACCCCTGTTTCATTAACCACTTCCTGCATGGTAGTTTCCCTTGATTCAAGGGTTGGTTCGCACCAGGTGATAATCCCTCCATAGCCCCTGACGGCTGTCTTTTTAATCCCAGGTGCCGTTCGGGGCATCACAATATGGGCCGGTATCCCCTTCATCCTGGCCGCCAGTGCCAGGGCAGCTGCGTGGTTCCCGGAAGAATGAGTGCCCACTCCTTTCTTTGCTTCGTCTTCGGTCAGGGAGAGGACAGCATTGGTGGCACCCCTGAACTTGAACGCCCCGACCTTCTGGAAATTCTCACACTTGAAGAAAAGAGAGGAATTGAAAATGTCATTGATCCCTGATGAAGTAAGTACAGGTGTTCTGTGTACAAATTCTCGTATGCGCTCATGTGCCGCAATAACATCTTTTAATTGGGGAAGCTCTGTTGACATAGTTGCAGAAAAAATTTAACAGTGTATTATTTTTCAGGATCTGCTTGAAACTTTTGTTGTTTATCCAATACAGCCTGGGTGATCTCATAATAGCTCGCATTCAGTAAAAATTCCTTTTTAAAACTACAAAAGGCCATAAACTCATAGAGGTCAAACCCGGTATACCCGGTGATGTGGGAAACTATATCAGGACTGTATTTAAAATCAATCTGCCTTTCGAATTCCTCCTGTTGAAGCAATTTACGCAGTTTCCTTTTTGACTTCCCTTCCTTGCTCAGAAGGTTGTACAAAGCTGTAATCGGACTGATTGCCGGGGCTATCAGCATATCCAGTGTATCTGTCCCCTCCTCAATCTCAGTCAGTACCGAAGGATGTATCTGATATTTCGATTCAGGAAGGTTCACTGTAGCAAAATGCTGTTTGAACTGCTCGTATGAGCCCAGGGGGTTGACCCTGACAGCTTCGATGGAGTAAATGATAGGCTGGAGCAAAATATCATGTATGAACGGGCTCCTCAGCAAGCTATATCCAATGGTAAGCTTGCCTGCAGTAAATCCAATGGCCGTCAATTGCAGCTGGTCCCCTGGAGAAGTCCGGATATAAAAATAGCCGAGCGTATCACTGATGGTTGCCGTCCTACGGGAAATATTGATAATATGAGCAAATGCCACAGGCTTCCTGGTCAGTGAATCAAGCACCCGGGCCTTGAAATACACAGTTGTATCTTCCAGGGATTCATAAACCTGTGCATGGACAGGCGGCTTACCGATCACCAGCAATAACAGAACGAAACCGGCTATGCAGTGAACACGGCTTAAGCGAAGACTGGGAAAAAGTATGGTCATGGATGTTCCGGATGCTGTTTTAAAACCTGTTCTGTATCTTGAAATAAAGGTAATTTAATAGTATTATTAAGACAAAGTCCATGGAATATTTTAACAAATTATAACTTTTATGAAAAAGCATGATCCCGCCAGCAGGATACAGGATCTCCACCAGTTTGGAGAATTTGGGGGCGTTAACCCCTCCATTACTGACTCCTCAACATACACTTTTCTTGCGGCAGATACCATGGAAGATACATTTCATGGGGAAACCCAGGGTTGTTTCCTGTATTCCAGGCATTGGAACCCGAGCAACAAATACCTGGCAGATGCCATGGCTGCACTTGAAGAAACTGAATCTGGCTGGATCACAGCCTCCGGCATGGCAGCTATCACCTGTACCATACTTGAATTATGCAACTGCGGCGACCATATTGTAACCAGTGTGACCACATACGGAGGGACTTTTGCCTTCCTGAAAAATTATCTGCCGAAATTTAATATTGAGGTAAGTTTTGTCAATATAGCTGACCTGGAAAGTGTGGAAAAAGCCATACAGCCGAACACCAGGTTGATCTATACAGAGTCCTTAACAAATCCATTACTGCAGGTATCGGACATACCGGCCCTTTCAGGGATCTGCCGCAAACAAAACATCCAACTGATAGTGGACAACACCTTCAGTCCCATGATCATCTCCCCGGCCAGGCTTGGCGCTGACATCACAGTATACAGCATGACCAAATTTATCAATGGCAAGAATGACTGCGTGGCCGGTGCCATTTGTTCAAGCACTGATTTTATCAACAGGCTATCAGATGTTAACAAAGGTACGGCCATGCTCCTGGGACCCGTACTCGATCCGATAAGGTCATCAAGCATATCTGAAAAATCTCCATACCCTGCATATACGAATGAAACAGCACAGCAGGAATGCCATGTTTCTTGCACAGAGATTAAGCGAAGTTGGGTTGAAGGTGATTTACCCGGGACTGGAGAACCATCCACAGCATGATTTGATGAAGGAACTGATGAATGAAGAATTTGGTTTTGGCGGGATACTCGCCATTGATTTTAAAGATCATGTAACATCCAACAGGATCATGCAGATGATGCAGGATATGGATATCGGATACCTGGCTGTCAGCCTGGGATATTTTAAGACCCTGTTCTCCTGTTCCGGCACACAGCACCTCTTCCGAAGTCCCTGAAGAGATACAAAAGGAAATGGGCCTTTCACCCGGACTCACCAGGTTTTCTGTGGGACTGGACAACGATATTGAAAGAACCTGCGAGAAGATCCTGCACTGCCTGAAAGAACTTAAGCTTATCTCCTGATCACATATGCGAATTTTTGTTGTTATTGATGCTATCTAGAATAATTTTAAATAACTTTGTTCAGAACATAAACTCAAAAACAGAAAATCATGGCATATACACTTCAATCCGGGCAAAAGGCCCCGGATTTTACCCTTCCATCCACAGATGGAAAAACCTACAGCCTTTCAGATCTTAATGACAAATACCTGGTTATCTTTTTCACATGCAATCACTGTCCATATGTCATCGGATCAGACGAGGTGACCCGGAAAACAGCCGATGAATTTGCATCCAGGGGAGTACGGTTTGTCGGCATCAATTCAAACAGCGCCAGAACCTATCCTTCCGACAGCTTTGACAATATGGTCAGAAGAATGAAGCAATATACTTTCCCATGGATCTACCTGTACGATGAAAGCCAGGAAGTGGCCAGGGCATACGGTGCCCTGCGGACACCTCATTTCTATGTATTCAACGAAGCGCGTGAACTGGTTTATACCGGCCGCGCGGTTGACAGTCCCCGGGATGCTTCCGGAATCACTGTCAATGACCTGGAAAGAACCCTCTCCGAACTGACAGATGGAAAAGAGATCAGTGTTCCGCTGACCAATCCCATCGGTTGTACTGTCAAATGGGAAGGGATGGATTCACACTGGATGCCGGAAGGCGCAGTTGACCTGATCTGATTATTATTAACCCCAAAACCAATCCGACATGGAAAAGAACCCCTTTACCCGACGAAATTTCATTAAGACCACTGCCGCTTCAACACTGGGTGTATCCCTGGCGAGTCCTGCCCTGGCATTCACTCAGGATGAAAATAAGAAACCCGTCAGGGTGGGTATAATAGGCACAGGTAACAGGGGTACCAGCCTGTTGCGGAATTTACTGGTCATGGATGGTGTTGAAATACCTGTTCTCTGTGACCTGCATATGGACAGGCTTGCCAATGCCCGCAACATGTGTGTGGAAGCGGGACAGAAAGAACCCAGACAATATGCCGGAAAGAAAAATGGGTTTAAACAGTTAATGGACCAGGAGGATCTGGATGCTGTCATCATAGCCACGTACTGGGATTCTCATGCTGCCATAGCACTTGAAGCTATGCAGCATGGTATCTACCCGGGGGTAGAGGTTCCCATAGCCCTTACGCTGGATGAATGCTGGGATCTGGTCGATACCTCAGAAAAAACTGGTATTCCATGCATGATGCTGGAGAACTGGAGTTTCCGCAGGGACAACCTGGCCATTCTCAATATGATCAGGCAGGGGATGTTCGGAGAAATAGTACATTGCCATTGTGCCCATTCCCATGACTGTATAGATCACTGGTTCTTTGACAAAGATGATGGCCATCAACGCTGGCCGGGAGAATATCTGCTAAAATATAACCGTGACCAGTATCCCACCCATAGTCTGGGACCGGTACTGAGCTGGATGGATATTAATTGCGGTGATGTATATTCTGAAATATATTCAGTCGCTACTGCATCCAAGGGGATTAATGCTTATTTTAAAAGAAGATTTGGTGAAGATCACCCGAATGCCAAATTGAAATTCAAACAGGGGGATATTGTTACATCCACCCTGAAGACCAGGAAAGGGAAAACCATCATCGTAAATTATGACATGCAATTGCCCAGGCCGTATGATAACCGCTGGTCAATACAGGGTACCATGGGAATTTACAATGAACAACGTACCGCTTTATACCTTGCAGAGACCAGCCCTGAATACCATCAATGGGAACCCTTTAAACCCTATGAGGAAAAATACCTGCACGAATGGTGGAAAGAGGGCGTTAATATGAGCGAGGGCCATGGCGGCGTTGATTATCTGGAACTGTCACTGTTCATTGATGCAGTCAGAAATAAAACCCAGACCCCGATAGATGTGTATGATTCAGTAACCATGAGCGCCGTTGTCGCACTTTCAGGTATGTCCATAGAGAAAAACAGTCCCATTGAATTTCCTGACTTTACAAGAGGTAAATGGGAAAAACGTAAACCTGGATTTGCCGTTTAGCGAACCACCATTTTATTGGTATAGACCTGTCCGGATATAAGCGTGCGGAGTACATATACTCCTGAAGGAAGATCCCTGGCAGGTATTTCACGAATATGGCTTCCAGACGGGAATACCTCTTCTCCGAGGTAAATGATTTCCTGCCCTGTCAGGTTAAAGATCCGGATATCCACCGATGCTTCTTTCTCCAGGCTTAAATGGATGCTCGCGCTTTCATCCACCGGATTGGGAAAGATGCCTTTCACCGGTGACCCGTTTACTCCCGTTAGGTCGCCTGTACCGGTGGTGCTGAACAAGCCTTCAATAACGGATATTGCATTATCCAGATCGTTATATACAACTGTGCTGCCCTTATGCCTGATCTTTCCTTCCTTGTCAATGACAATAACACGGTCATACGTAGTTGAATAATCCTGTTCAATAGCTCCTGCCTTGAGCAAAAGCGGATAACTTATCTTGGTAGTTGACTGAAATGCAGTAACGGAGGTTACCGAAGAGGTGGAATTCCAGGTGTCGAGTCCCAAGGCCTGAAAATCATCCCTGTCCCCGTATACGTCCTGTACCTTGGTTTCGGTATCATTCCCGATCAATTTGCAATTTGAGCATCCATTCCCGAAAAGGAAGAGAAAAACCACTTTTCCACTGGTGATCAGATAGTTTAATTGTATCCCCGGTGAGGCTCTGATAACTGAACTCAGGGGCATCGTCCCCCACATCCTGGCCAAGTAAACCGGCCACCGAAAAGGCAATCGCAATTGCCAGGCTTAAAAGTTTTTTCATGATTGTCATAATATATTTCTCCATTGTTTAAAATTTACTAGTCCATCGAAGTTCTACTCCCTGGAAATCAAGAACTTCATAACATATACCGGAAGTACAGGCCGGTCCCCCTCTCCGCTGTCCGGCAAACAAAGCCAGGGTATGATGCGGATTAAATTTATACCTGGCATTCATGCCTACCCAGTGTCTGGCCCCCTTCTCAACCTCAAAAGTGTTTATGTTATCGGTCTGGAAGGGATCTGTGCTTACTTCCCAGGTAACACTCATGGATAGTTTTGAACCCCTGGAAACACCTGCTATCAATACTCCATTATGAACGGGCCCTCCAATCAGCCCATCCCTCTCATAATACTGGTACTCAACCTGGACCAGGGAACTCCATTGCTTCAGGAAGGGTGTTTCATA
Organism: uncultured Bacteroidaceae bacterium; assembly: GCA_963767555.1. Classification (GTDB taxonomy): domain Bacteria; phylum Bacteroidota; class Bacteroidia; order Bacteroidales; family SM23-62; genus SM23-62. The sequence continues at coordinate 153,406 of CAVYEL010000007.1, forward strand.
TATGCCACCGGTGGCATAACGGTTGGGTTCTTCTTTGAAGGGATCCATCGCATAATCGATGAACCACTTCAGGCTTGAGGATCCCAAATCCGGGAGATACAATTCAGCAAAGTATTCCTGGAATACATAAACTTCAGAGGCTTCATTCCTGGCTCTTGATGTATTCAGGGTTAGCATCTGTCCATCTTTAAACCGGTAATACACCTCCACCTGGTATCCCCTTTCATTGGTCAACTGGGCCACATGCGTGGAACGGTTTAATACCTTATATGAATGTTCTTTAACAAGGGTAGGTGGATCATTGAAACCGGATCCCAGAAAAAAGTTGTTATAAGCCTTCCACTCCAGGCTTCCCCCGAAATTCATACCTGAATAGGCCAGACTGGCATAGAGAGCATACCTCGACCCGTCTCCTGAAAAGAGGGGCTGTCCCGTTCCAAATTCAGTGGCTAACTCTGTATTGTAGGAAAAATCAGCCGGCAGGTTGCCTGTAAGATTGACTGATCCGAAATGATGACGTTCACCGGATGGTGCATTAAGCAGGTAGTTTGCGGAAAGGCTCTGTCCCCATACATCATATCCGGTATTAACGGCAAAAATATTATCCTTCCTTCTTTCATTGAATTCGACAGTAGGCGGCAATACGTTAATCAGGGGTTTACCATACAGTGCCTTCAGGTGGAATTTTTTCCCCTGATAAGCTCCGGAGGCTCCCAGCATGTCGCGGTAAAATCCATGCCTGACGCGATATCCCTGAGACTCAAAAACGGTGCCCGGAATATCATAGGCCCTTAAAAGCAGTCCGTTCCCCAGCATATCATAAAAATGCCCGGCTGTGAATTGCAGGGACTTATTTGAATATCGTAACTGTAACTGGGAGAGGTTAATATACCTTCGTTCCTGAAATTCATTGATGAAATACTCCCCTTTGGCGAAGGCCTTGAATCCTTTATAACGGTATTGCAGGTTCAACTGGTTATAATTGGATACCAGCCATGTAGGTTCCGTATTGGGTACGTTCCCGATCTGTACCTCCATGATGTTGTTCCCGCTGAACTGGCTATGTCCCGTTATTGACATGAATAACAATACAATTAGTAATGAATATTTCAATTTTATCGCATGCTTTAATGTTTGACCTCACCCAGATGCTTATCGATCTCCTCCTGAATAGCAAGCTCGTCTCCGGCATTAAATCCCTCGTGCATATAGAGGATCCTGTATTCACTGTCTATGATAAACAGGGTGGGAACGGCCATCACATTCAATTCTCCCATCAATTCCCCGTTTGAATCAAGCAATATAGGATACTGGATGCCCATGGAACGAGCAAAGGGTTTAACCTTGGAAAGGTTCCTGGGACTGTCAACGCTTATACCGATAAAACTTACACCTTTATCCTTGTAAGCTTCGCTCAGATCAACTAATTTAGGCATGGAACGGATACATGGCTGGCACCAGGTGGCCCAGAAATCAATGACTGTAAGTGCTTTTCCACTGATATCCGAAAGACTGATTGTCCGGTTTTCCGTATCCTTCAGGCTAAAATCATATACTTTACCCTGTGTATAGGCTGACGAAGAAATAAGGATAAGCATCCAAAATGTAACTACTCTGATTTTCATATTATAGCATGATTACTGCAAATGTAAAAAAACAGGGTCTGAAAAAATGTCGGCAGGACGACATTGCCCGCATTCTCCGTTCATTGCAGATTGTTGATATCTGCAACATATATGCTCCGCCTTGAGAAATCGATCTTGCCCTCGTTCCTGAGTTCATTCAACAGGGTGGTTACAGTTTGCCTTGTGGTCCCGATCAGGTTGGCAATATCTTTATGGGTCAGGAAGTTATCTGCACTGTATTCTGATCCGTTTTGCTCCCCTTTTTCCTTTACGTACTCCTTAATAAATTCGATCATCCGTGTACGGACATCCTTGAAAACCAATGAATCAATTTTCCTTTCCAGCCTGTTGATCCGGAGTCCTATCAGTTTAAAGATCTTCAGAGCAAACGAAACATCATCTTTCATAAGCTGCTGCATTTCCTCCAGGGTAAGCTTGCAAACGGCCGTCTTGTCTGTCACAACCTGGGCACAATCCTGCCTTGTATCCTCACCCAGCAGGGCAAGTTCACCAAAGACCTCTCCCCTGGCAAGGACTGATTTAACCACCTCATCTCCTTCCTCAGTATAATAAAGAAGTTTCACCTTCCCTTCAGTCACCAGGTAGATGCTATTGGCCGGATCTTCCGAGAAATAGATGAATTCTCCTTTCTTAAAATTCCTGAATTGATGGTTCTCCTTAAACTCTTTAAATTTATTCGGACAAAAGATGGAAAACAGATTGACCTTCTCAAAAAACCATAAATTCCCCATAGTTCATATTAATTTCAACAAATCTTACAGCACACTATATGGCACTGTTTTGCGAAATTAAGAATTGAAGATGATAAAATCTTTATACTGGAAGCTGATTTAACATCCCTTTAAGACAGCAGTTTGCCCAGATCGGGCAATTCCAGTGTGAAGCTGTCAGCCAGGACAAGATGAGCCAGGTCCACAATGGGCAATTCTGTTTCATCCAATATATCGGAATCTGAAGTAGCTATGATGCCACTGCTTTGCCGGATAAGGACAGCATCAGGATTTTTATCGATCTGCGCATCACCCGGTATCAATTCAGCCTCCAGGAGTGCCCTGAGCTTTCCTGCCAGTTCGGCGCTGTGCGATATTGGTTTATCAAGCAGGAATTCGACACTGGAAGGTCCCGTCTTCTTCAGGTAATTCATTGTCAGATCTATGGCCCTGGCGAAAACGGGATCCTTATGAAGTTTCCCGTACACTTCACCGGCATCCCGCAGGAACCTGTCATTGCTGACAAAGACAATCCTGCCAAGCAAATAATTGGAAATAGTGAAAAATACATTATATGCATCAATACAGATGGCCTGGGAATCAATTTTACTTATGGTTTTATGAATTCTCAACTGGATATCTTCATCCCTGAAAATACCACGGCTCAATAAGATTCGCTGGAAAGTATTTAACAGGTACCGGTCCCCAACAATCTTCAATATGGTTTTCCTGGGATAATGCTGGTTCATCAAATAAACAAAATCCCGGGCCGCTCTTACAAATTCATCGTTGATAAGATCATTCCTCATTCAGGGACAGGTTCTGGCTTCCCAAGGTTCTTCAGATTCCTTCCCCGGTAAAGCCTCGGAAATATTTCATAAACTGGACTCTCTCAAATGCAGCCGGATTGTCACTGCTCTCCTGGCTCATTTTACCCCTGAACTGTTCTATGGAAGCAAAACCATGCCTGTCCATCCAGGTTTCCAGCTGGTGGAGCATTTCAGCTATCTTCTCCCCGCCATGCTTGTAGATGGCTGAAACCACCTGTACAGCATTGGCGCCAGCAAGGATCTGTTTGATTACGGCCGGGGCATCATGGATCCCCGTTGAAGCAGCCAGGTCACAATCCACACGTTCGGCCATTATGGCAATCCATCTCAGAGAAAGGGAGAGGTCTCCCGGTGTGCTGAGTACATTGCCTGATGTGAGCTGGAAATTCTCAATATCTATATCCGGACTGTAGAAACGGTTAAACAAAACCAGCCCTTTGATCCCCGTACTGCCCAGACGGGTGATCATGGTCGCCAGGTTTGAAAAATAATAACTGATCTTGAGCGAAACAGGAATTTTAACCTTACTGCAGACCTCTTCGACGATATCAAAATAAACCTTTTCATTCTCCCCGGCAGATCTTTTCATATCAGAGGGAAGGATAAACAGGTTCAGTTCGAGGCCGTCAGCTCCGGCATTTTCAATTTCTTTCGGGAACCAGGTCCATTGCTGTGCCGTCATACAGTTAATGCTCGCCAGTACCGGGATGGAAACCTGTTTCTTTGTATCCCTGATCAATTCAAGATAGTCCACGGTGGTTTCCCTGGGAGCGTCCTCATACTGGTAGAAATCAGCCGTTTCGGGATAAAGGAATCCACCTGACTGCATTTGACTGAGCATGGCTTCCTTTTCCAGGAGGATTTCCTCTTCAAAAAGTGATTTTAAGACAACTGCTGCCGCTCCATTCTGCTCCAGGTTTCGGATGGCTTCTGATTTATCCGTCAGCCCTGAACTACCAACGATAATCGGATTTTTAAGTGAAAGTCCCAGGTAATTGACCTCAAGGTTTGCCATATTGCTAATTCATTTATGTTGAAAACAAATGTAGTTGATTTTTGAATATGTTATTTAACTTTGCTTGTATAACCAATCCGTAAAGACATGAAAAAGATGCTGTTCCTGCTGTGTATCAGTACCATTGCTTTTTCCGGCTGTAAATTCATCGGGGGGAAAAGCGTCAAAAGTGAACGTGATTCCCTCAGGGCTTATGCCTATACCCTCGAGCAGAAAATTGCCAACCAGGAACAGGATCACAGGGCCTCACTGGATCAGCTTAAACGGGAATCCAAGGTCATGATCGACTCGATCATAAAGATTTATGAAAACTCGCCCGCCTCTGGAAAGGGTAATTCGAGCGCCGCTGCCTCCGGGAATTTTTACGTGATCGTAGGTAGCTTTAAAACTTCTTCTTATGCAAGTAACTGGTCCACCAAGATAAGCGATATGGGGTATCCGGCAGAAATCGTAAAGGTATCCTACTGGAACCTTGTTTCAGCAGGATCATCGACCAATCTGAGGACAGCCCTGAGCGAGCTTTCAGGCATCAGGTCGAATGTAACCCCCAATGCCTGGATCTATGTAGCTCGTTAATAGAAGATCTTCGGTCTGCCGGTTGCTTAGGAACTTCCAGTCATGATGAACAGGGGCTGGAATTCAAAGCTCTTATAGTGGGGTCTCAGCCTTTCCACATTATAATGCTTCTTTACATCCACCAGTTTCTTGGAGCTGGTCACTACATCCAGGGGGGCATTATCATAGCGCCCGTTACGCAGTACCACCAGCCTTCCGTGTATGCCTTTCAGGATCAGGTCCAGGGCCAGATTTCCATAAGCCATGGGAACGATGGAATCAATGGCATCGGGATCACCTCCACGGACCATATACCCCAGCCGCTGATTGATGATATTGATCCTGGTGCCATTGTTATACTTTGCTGAAAAGTCTTTGATCTTTACGCCAACCATATCACCGATCCCACCCAGCTTGGCATGGCCGAACATATCCTTTTCCATGTCCGTGAAACTCATCTCATCCATTCCCTTGATCATGGCACCTTCAGAAACCAGTACAATAGAATATTTACTTGGATTCCGGTTCCGGTCATCAACCAGTAATTCTGTCAGGTGTTCCAGGTCAAACTTGTATTCCGGGATCACACAACGGTTGGCCGAACCAGCCATGGTCGGCAGCATGGCAGTAAAACCTGCATACCGGCCGAAGACTTCGAGGACGAGGATCCTCTCATGTGACCCGGCAGATGTCCTTACGATATTGCAAAGGTGTATGGTACGGGTTACGCAGGTACTGAATCCAATGCAATAATCGGTTCCCGGCACATCGTTATCCATGGTCTTTGGAATAGCGATCACTTTTACACCTTCCTGGTACATTCTCACACCATAACTTAAGGTATCATCCCCGCCAATCGGGATCAGAAAATCAACACCGAGGTATTCAAGATTCTTTATGATCTCAGGGGTAAGGTCATTTATCTCATCTGTGTAAGCATCCTTAAGATGAAGGGGGACGGTTGCCAGCGGCACATGGCTGGGGCGTGTCCTTGAAGTATGTAAGAAAGTTCCTCCGGTACGTCCTGCACGGTTCACAATCTCTTCCGTGAGTACGATATAGTTTTCTTTGGTATCAATTTTTTTGTCACGCTGTAGCTCCATGATACCTGCCCAGCCCCTTCGCAGGCCGATGACCCTGTATCCTTCTCTGAGCGCCCTGATGGTAATGGCCCGGATCGCCGGGTTCAGTCCAGGTACATCTCCACCACCGGTAAGGATGGCTATGGTTCCTTTTGTCTTTTTTACATTCGCCATTTTGTTCTACACTTATTTAATTAGTTATCGAGAATGAACGGTAAATATAGTATTTATTTTTATTCATAAAATGGACGTTTTTATACTTTTGCAGAGTTAATTATGCAGCCATTACAGGATAAAATACCGGTCGGGATAATTACCGGATTCCTGGGTGCCGGAAAAACAACCCTGTTGAACAACCTGATCAGGGAGTATCCTGGTAAAAGGTTTGCCATTATTGAAAATGAATTCGGGGAGATCGGCCTTGACAGCGAGCTTGTCCTGAACGTTGACAACAGCAATATTTGTGAGCTTGCTAACGGATGTATATGCTGTTCATTGAATGAAGATCTGGCAGGCCTTGTTAAAGACCTTCTACGCTCGGGCAGGCCCTTTGACTACCTGCTAATTGAAACTACCGGCATAGCGGATCCATCATCCATAGTACAGCCTTTCTTTGCCGATCCTGATATCCGTTCATCTTTCGCCATGGACAGTGTTATCTGTCTGGTAGACGCCCTTCACTTTAAACAAAGTGAAAAGCAGCAGGAGGAGGTGCACCGGCAGGTTGCCATGGCAGACCTGATGCTCCTGAATAAGGCAGGAGATGTGGATCAGGCATCCCTGAATGATACCCTGGAAGTACTGCAAACCATGAATCCTTATGCCAGGATAATCCAGACCGACCATGCCGATATCAGGAATTGCCGCTTACTTGACAGTCAGTCATACCAGGCTGACAGGGTCGGGTCCCTCACGCTGGACCCGCAAGCACCGGATCCCTCCGGATACCACCTGAAGGACCATGAAGACTACCTGCTGGCACGTGATCCCCGGCCGGATCATTCCATCTCTTCCTACAGTTTTCAGTTCCCGGGTGATTTTGAAATTGAAAGATTCTCTTACTGGATGGAGTATTTTTTATATATTAACCAGGCGAAGATCTTCAGGATTAAAGGTATCCTCAGCTTTGCAGGCAATCCTCAGAAAATGATCCTTCAATCCGTTCGCAGTTCATATCTGCTGGAGGAATGGGATTTCTGGGAGATGGGGGAAGAACGCATTAACCGGTTGATCTTCATTGGAAAGGAAATACCCTATGCAGATATCCGGGAAGCACTCGATAGTCTTATGGACTGAGCATGGAGAAATGAAAAAGCTGATTCAAATAATACGCAAAACATTGATCTGGATAGCCATCATCCCGATCAGGATCTATCAGTATATCATATCCCCCATACTGCCTACCTCCTGCAGGCATGTGCCAACCTGTTCCCAGTATGCCATTGAGGCACTTAAGGTGCACGGTATTTTACGGGGGACCTACCTGGCGGTCCATAGAATTTTGCGTTGCCATCCCTGGGGTACCCATGGTTATGATCCTGTTCCGCCAAAACCTAAGAAAGACCTGTAATCATGCATGATCAGGACCATAATTTAGGCCTTTTTGGCGGTGAAATCCACTATACTGGAATATTCCAGTTCGTGGTGGAGATATTCAAACATGCATTGGTCATTACAGTCTTTGTAATCATCATGATGTTGCTGATTGAATACCTTACGGTTCAATCCAGGGGCAGGTGGCACGGACGATTTGAAAAACATCCCGGGTTGCAGATCGTGATCGCTGCCTTACTGGGACTCACACCCGGTTGCCTGGGAGTATACATGGTTGTTTCACTTTATGTCCACAGGATCTTTCATTTTGCAGCCCTCACAACTGCCATGGTCGCAACTTCAGGAGACGAAGCCTTTGTTATGTTTGCCATGATCCCGGAACAGGCTGTAATGGTTATGCTGATCCTGTTTGTTCTTGCGCTTTTCTCGGGATTTTTTCTCTATCTGTTTCCCCTGGGGAAACGCAGGATGAAACTGGTAAAAAACCACATGCAGCTTCATGAGCATGATGACGATTGCCAGGTGCTCATTCCTTCCAGAATTATTGAGCAGATCCGGCACATCAGTTTTGAGCGGGCTGTTCTCATCAGCGGGGGAGTACTTTTCCTGATCCTGTTACTGAGCGGTGATATAGGACCAGACACATGGAACTGGAAAAGGATCATTTTCCTGCTTGTAACCTCCTTTGAATTATTCATTGCCCTGACTGTCCCCGATCATTTCCTTGGAAAACACCTCTGGGGACATGTGATCCGCAAACATTTCGGTCGGGTTTTTGCCTGGACATTCGGGGCCTTCCTGTTGATTCATGTGGGACTCGAATTCCTGCACCTGGAAGATCTGATCCGGGAGAACCTGTTCAGCATTTTAGTGCTGGCTGTACTGGTCGGGATCATTCCTGAATCGGGCCCGCATATACTGTTTATCACCCTTTATGCTACCGGGAATATCCCAATGAGTATACTGCTGGCGAGCTCAATCACGCAGGATGGACACGGATCGCTGCCATTGCTGGCAGAAACCAGGACGGATTTTCTGCGCATGAAGGTTGTCAATCTAGTAATTGGATTAATGGTTGGAATAGCAGGACTCCTCTTTGGGTTTTAAAAAATCATTTTACTTTTGTACGAAAACCCTAAATATGTATACAATTCACCAGACAGTCATCCAGGAAGCATGGGAGAACAGAGTACTGCTCAGGGACGGCGATGTTCAGAAATCAATCCGCTATATCATAGATGAACTGGATGCAGGTAAACTGCGCGTGGCAGAACCTGGACCAGATGGATGGAAAGTCAATGACTGGATCAAAAAGGCAGTCATCCTCTATTTCCCCATCCAGCAGATGACTGTGACAGAAGTCGGGCCTTTTGAATTTCATGATAAGATAAGCCTGAAAAAAAACTACAAGGATCTCGGCGTGAGGGTGGTCCCACATGCCATTGCCCGGCACGGATCCTACCTGGCCAAAGGAGTGATAATGATGCCTTCATATATTAATATCGGGGCTTATGTGGATGAAGGTACAATGGTAGATACATGGGCAACGGTTGGATCCTGTGCACAGATTGGTAAAAATGTTCATCTCAGCGGAGGGGTGGGCATAGGAGGAGTCCTGGAACCGGTGCAGGCCGCCCCTGTCATTGTGGAAGATAATTGTTTCATCGGTTCCAGATGTATTATCGTTGAGGGTGCCTACCTTGAAAAGGAGGTCGTGCTGGCTGCCAATGTGGTCATCACCACATCCACCAGGATCATTGATGTCACCGGGTCAGCCCCGATAGAATATAAAGGCACGGTACCTTCCCGGTCGGTAGTGATACCCGGAACCTACCCCAGAGCATACCCGGCGGGTGAGTACGGGGTGTCCTGTGCCCTGATCATTGGTAAACGCAAAGAATCGACTGACAAGAAAACATCACTCAACGATGCCTTGAGGGAATATAATATTGCATTCTGATTACACCACAGGTATATGCGTATTGGATTTGATGCAAAGCGGGCTTACTTTAATTTCAGCGGACTGGGTAATTACAGCAGGAATACCATTGGCTATCTTAGCCATAAGTTTCCGGACAACGAATTCTACCTGTATATCCCAAGGAAGCGGAACCAGATCCAAAACGGTGCATTAAAGAACCATACCCTTGTCTATCCTCAATCCTGGAGGGAAAGGAATTTTTCCTCCTTCTGGCGGAGCTACTGGCTTGGAAAGCAATTGGTCCGGGACAAAATAGAACTCTACCACGGACTCAGCAATGAGATCCCTTTTGATATTGTGAGAAACCATGTGCCGTCTGTAGTTACCATCCATGACCTGATCTTCCTCCGGTTCCCGGAATGGTATAATCCCATTGACAGGAAGATCTATTGCCGGAAAGCAAAATTCTCCTGCAGGAATGCGGACAGGGTGATAGCCATTTCGGAACAGACCAGGTCTGACATCGTCCATTATCTCAAGATCCCAGAAGAAAAGATCGATGTGGTATACCAGGGCTGTGATCCCGATTTTTATGAGCAATGGGACGAAACAAAAAAACAAAACCTGGCACAGAAATACCAATTGCCAGAGTCGTATATTCTTTATATCGGGACCATTGAACCACGGAAGAACCTGCTTCAGGTAATAAAGGCCAGGCACAGGGGGAATCTGGATATTCCCTTGATGGTAATCGGCCGCAGTACACCATATATAAAGCAGATACAAGAATACATCGCCGAACATGCCCTTGAAAATATTACATTCCTGCAGAATGTTCCGAATGAAGACCTGCCCGGGATCTACCAGATGGCAGATGCATTTGTCTACCCATCCCGTTTTGAAGGATTTGGCATACCCATTTTGGAAGCCCTTTTCTCCCGTACACCGGTGATCACTTCCAGCGGTGGTTGTTTTAAGGAAGCCGGCGGCAATTCATCCATGTATGTTGATCCCGATGATACAGATGAAATGGTCCATGCCATCCGGCTTGTTCTGGAAGATGAAAAACTGAGATCTGAAATGCAGGAAAAGGGATATGAGCATGCTCAGAAATTCAAGGAGGATATTATAGCTGACAATTTAATGGAAGTATACAGTAAGGTATTCTAAATGCAGCAGGATATAGAGAAATGCATTGAGGTTCTGGCAGGCGGCGGGACTATTTTATATCCTACCGATACCATATGGGGAATCGGCTGTGATGCAACTCAGTCCCACGCCACCAAAAAAGTTTACCAGCTGAAACAGCGCGAGGATGCAAAGGCCATGCTGGTGCTGGTTAATTCTGCGGATATGCTATCCAGGTATGTCGAAGAGATCCCGGCTATGGCCGGTGAAATAATCGAGGTCAATGAAAACCCGCTGACCATCATCTACCCGGCAGGCAGGAACCTGGCCGGAAATTTACTGTCCCCGGATGGTACGATCGGTATACGGATCACCTCAGACCCGTTCTGTGCTGAATTAATACGCCGTTTTCGCAAACCAATTGTTTCAACCTCGGCAAATATAGCCGGCCGGCCGGCCCCGGCCATATTCAATGAAATATCCGCAGACATTGGATCAAAGGTGGACTATACAGTGGGTTGGCGACAGAAAGACCATACCAAAAGAAAACCTTCAGGTATCCTGAAGGTTAAACTTAATGGCGAGATCGAAGTGATCAGGAAGTGATCCCAAATACTTACCTGTCTCCTTTTCTGACTTTTCCTGAACCGGACACCCGGGCATCAATTTGAGGATCATTGTAATAGGTGACATTGCCACTGCCCGAGACGGAAACATCAAGCTCTCCGGTTGCATCAATTTTGCAACTGCCTGAGCCACTGATCTTGATCCCGCATTCACTCACTTTCAATCCTTCTGCATGTACATCCCCGGAACCACTGATACGGATCTCCATTTCTTCGGCTGCCCCTGCCAGTATAACATCACCTGATCCGGATATGGCTGCTCCGATTTCCTCCGCCTTAAGTTCGGGTATCTTTATTTTTCCGCTTCCGCTTACTTTTAGATCAAGCTCCTCAGCATCAATGGATGTTTCAGCCAGCAGGTCCCCAGAGCCTGAAACATTCAGTGATTCCACTTCAGGCATGGTGATCCATATCTTGACCCCTTTGATCCTTGAGTTCCAGTTATCTGTTTTGATCCTTAAAACACCATCTCTGACTTCGGTCTCTATCTCATCCAGGTTTTTCTCTGCCTGGACTATTACTTTTTGAGGACTTCCCTGTGTCAGGTAAAGATCTCCATGGATACCAAGTGAGACTCCGGTGAAGGATGACACATCCCGCTCTTCCTTCTCCTGGCCAAAGGCAATCAGGGTGGCAGAGATCAGAATTATGGAGAATAAGGATTTTTGCAACATACTTTTCATAAGGCTATAAGTTTTAGTGTCATATTATCGGTAAAAAGACGATTTGATTCTCCGGGTGCTGCAAAACCATTCAAGTTTTTACAAAATTCCCTCCGGAAGGCGCATGATCAGTTTTTGGTTCTCCGGATCGATCTCTTCTATCAGGTCATCCTGGGCAGGAACCAGTACTTTATCCCCTTCAAACGATACTTCAAATACCGGGTTGCCCGGGATATCCATGAAGTCCGTGATCGAACCCTGCTTCCCCGTCCTTACATTGATTAATACATACCCGGTGAGTTCGTCCAGATAAATTTCCTCTTCCATCGTCGCTAAAAGGTCTTTATGGATCCATACCTGTAGTCCTACAAGATTTTGTACACTGTCCTTGTTGTCATAATCGTCAAACAAGATGAACCATTCGTCTGGTTTTGAGGCATGAAGCGATGAAATAAAAAAAGGAACCAAAATTCCATCAATTTGAAGGAATAATGATTCCCAGTTTTCATCTGGTTCAAAGGAGGGGTCGGCTATCCTGATGATTAACTCACCACGGACGCCATGGGTCTTTGAAATAGTACCAAGGAGTATACAATCTTCCCTGGTCATTATTGCTGTTTTACTATTTGGACTTTTCTTCCCCGTTCTTCCCTGAATCCTCAGGTGTATCCTCTGCCTGCTTTTCTGCCTTCTTACCTGCTGCCTTGGCCTCGGCTGCCGGTTCTTCTTTAGCTGCTTCTTCGGCTGGCTTCTCTTCCTCTTTGCTCTCCTCCACTACCGTTTCTGCCTTAGCTGCCGGTTCTTCTTTAGCTACTTCTTCGGCTGGCTTCTCTTCCTCTTTGCTCTCCTCCACTACTGTTTCTGCCTTAGCTGCCGGTTCTTCTTTAGCTACTTCTTCGGCTGGCTTCTCTTCCTCTTTGCTCTCCTCCACTACCGTTTCTGCCTTAGCTGCCGGTTCTTCGGTAACAGTTTCATCAACAGTTTCTGCGATCTCCTCCTCCTGCTCTTCAACTATTCCTAAAGCATCCTTGTCAGCTGCCTCTGCAAGCTCAGATCTTTTCTTTAATATTTCTGCAGCCCTTGCTTCACTGATCTTTGATTCAGCATCAAGCCTTTGCCTGATATCATCCTCAATGGCCTTATCCAGTCCATCCTTTTTGGCCTGGATCTTGGCTTCTTTTTCCTTCATCCATGCTGCAAATCTTTTTTCGGCTTCCTCCTCAGAGAAAGCTCCTTTCCTGACACCTGTCAACAGGTGCTTTTTCATGAGTACTCCTTTGTAAGAGAGTATAGCTCTTACTGTTTCAGTAGGTTGTGCACCGTTTTCAAGCCAGTTCAAAGATTTATCAAAATCCAGCTCAATGGTTGCTGGATTAGTGTTGGGATTATATATCCCCAGTTTTTCAATGAACTTGCCATCCCGTGGCGCCCGTCCGTCTGCAGCTACAATGTGATAGAATGCAAACTTCTTCCTACCATGTCTTGCTAATCTTAATTTAACTGGCATAATCTTTATTGATTAAAATACTCCTGCTATTTTGGAGGTGCAAAGATAAATAATTAATCTATTCGTAAAAGCCTTTTGTAATGAATTTTTAGTACACCTTCACTTGGCCAGCTGGTGTGATGAATGGAGTGCTAACATTAAACTTTTGAAATAATTATTAACACCTTGATGCCTGAGATCTCAATTTTGTACCTTTGGCAGGCAGGCCTACCAATCGCCGGCTTTTTTCAATCCTCACATATTCAAATAGTTAGACTGATGGGCTTCACACATCTTCATGTACATACACAGTATTCCATCCTGGATGGCGCATCCAGTATTCCGTCCCTGATGAAGAAAGCCAAGGAAGATGAGATGAAAGCCATTGCCATCACGGATCACGGGAATCTTTTCGGTGCCAAGGAGTTTTGTAATGAAGCCAAAAGTCATGGCATAAAACCCATAATAGGTTGTGAAGTTTACGTAGCACGCAGAAGCCGTTTCAAAAATACAGCCAAAGAAGACAGGGGTGGGTACCACCTTATCCTGCTGGCAAAGAACCATACAGGATACCGGAATCTTGTTAAACTCGTATCCATCGGCTGGATCGAGGGGCATTACTACAAACCCAGGATTGACAAGGAGATCCTGAAGGAATACCGCGAGGGACTGATTGTTTCTACGGCCTGCCTGGGCGGGGATGTGCCTCAACAGATATTAAATGAAAGTGAATCGGGACTGGAAGCTTCCCTGGCGTATTACCTGGAAACTTTCGGAGATGATTTTTACCTGGAGCTGCAACGTCATCCTACCGGCGACCCAATCTTCGACAATGACACGCTGGCAAAACAGCAAAAGGTCAACAGCAGGTTGATGGAGATCGCTCTGGATAAAGGAATAAAACTGATTGCCACCAATGATGTACACTTCGTGAACCAGGAGGATGCAGAAGCACATGACAGACTGATCTGTCTCAATACCGGGAAAGATCTTGACGATCCGACACGGATGAGGTATACCAAGCAGGAATGGTTCAAGACCCGGGAGGAAATGGCAGCGCTTTACGCTGACATCCCCCAGGCACTGGAGAATACACAGGAAATAGCAGATAAAGTTGAATACTATGACCTGAACCATGATCCTATTATGCCTGATTTCCCCATCCCGGATGAATTTAAGGACGCAGATGAATATCTGCACCACCTGACCATGGAAGGAGCCAGGAACAGATATGGTGAAATAACAGAAGAATTACAGGCCAGGATTGATTACGAATTAGGGGTTATCAAAAAAATGGGATTCCCGGGTTATTTCCTGATCGTACAGGATTTCCTTGATGCGGCTCGAAAGATGGATGTCAGTGTCGGACCGGGCCGGGGAAGTGCTGCAGGATCAGTAGTAGCTTACTGCAACAGGATCACAGATATTGATCCCATCAAATATGACCTGTTGTTTGAACGTTTCCTGAATCCTGACAGGATCTCCATGCCCGATATTGATATTGATTTTGATGAAGACGGGCGCGAAGATGTTCTCAGATACGTCGTCAACAAATATGGTAAGGACAAGGTAGCCCATATCATCACCTTCGGGACCATGGCGGCAAAAATGGCCATACGTGATGTGGCCAGGATAGAGAAATTGCCCCTGCCGGAAGCAGACAAGCTGGCGAAACTGGTACCCGAGCGCCCCGGAACCACTTTGAAAAAAGCTTATGCCGAGGTAAGGGAACTGAATGATGTAAAAACAAAAGGGACAGAACTTGCCCAGCGGACCCTCCAGTATGCTGAAACACTGGAGGGTTCAGTGCGTCACACGGGACTGCATGCCTGCGGGATCATTATCGGTAAGGATGACCTGATGGAACATATCCCGATTTGCAAATCCAAGGATACGGATCTCTGGGTGACCCAGTTCGATGGGAAACATGTGGGATCGGTCGGCATGCTGAAGATGGATTTCCTGGGACTCAAAACCTTTCCATCATCAAGGATGCCGTGGAAATGATCAAAGGATCCAAAGGAGTAGACATTGACATTGACAATATTACCGCTGGACGACGAGAAAACTTTTGAATTATACAGCCGGGGTGAAACAACCGGTCTTTTCCAGTTCGAATCTGACGGGATGAAAAGATACCTCCGGGAATTAAAACCGAACCGGTTCGAGGATCTGATCGCCATGAATGCACTTTACCGTCCGGGCCCCATGGAATATATTCCCCGGTTTATCAACCGGAAACATGGTAAGGAAAAGATCCAGTATGACCTGCCCCAGATGGAAAAATACCTGAAAGACACTTACGGGATTACTGTATACCAGGAACAGGTGATGCTCCTTTCACAACAAATGGCAGGATTTAGCGGCGGACAGGCAGACAGCCTTCGAAAAGCCATGGGAAAAAAGAACAGCAGAATGATGGCTGATCTCAATGAAAAGTACCTTGAAGGCTGCGCGAATAACGGGATCCAGCTAAAAGATGCAGAAAAAATATGGAAGGATTGGATGGCATTTGCCGAGTATGCTTTTAATAAATCCCACAGTACCTGTTATGCATATGTTTCCTACCAGACAGCCTGGCTGAAGGCCCATTATCCTGCCGAATTCATGGCTGCCGTCCTGAGCCGGAACATCAGTGATATAAAAAAGATCACCCAGTTCATGAATGAATCCCGCCGTATGGGTTTGTCTGTACTCGGACCGGATGTTAATGAAAGCCGGATCAAGTTTGCTGTAAACGCGGAAGGTAATATCCGCTTTGGCCTCGGCGCCATCAAGGGACTTGGTGAAGCGGCTGCAACCAGGGTTATAGAGGAGAGGGACAGCAATGGGGCATTTATGGATATTTATGCCCTGGTGGAACGGGTAGACCTGCAGGCGGTGAATAAAAAAAGCCTGGAAGCAATGGCCGGATCCGGAGCTCTTGACAGCCTTGGGGATATCCTGCGGGGGCAATATTTCGGCCTCGATGCAAGGGGCACCAGTTTTATTGAACAGTTGATCCGGTACGGCCATAAGATCCAGGGAGAAAAAATGACCACACAGCAATCCCTGTTCGGTGAGGGGAATGACCTGGAAGTCAGCAAACCTGTCATTACCACTGAGGAAGCATGGCCAAAACTGGTAAAGCTGGATACTGAAAAAGAATTAATCGGCATTTATCTTTCAGCCCATCCGCTGGACAGTTATAAACTCGAAATCGAACATTTCTGTACACACAGTCTGTCTAACCTTGATAACCTTGGCAACCTCAACGGGCAGGAGGTAATGGTTGCGGGACTGGTAAGATCACACAAGCCGGCCTACACAAAGAACAATAAGCCATACGGGACCATCATACTGGAAGATTACACGGATTCCTTCAGGCTGATGCTGTTTAATAAAGATTATATCGCTTTCCAGAATTATTTTACTCCGGGTTATGCTTTGTTGATCAGGGGACAGGTACAACCCAGGCCTTATAACAATGGGACCGTTGACTATGAATTGAAAATAAAGGAAATAAAAATGCTGGCGGATGTCAGGGAAGAGATGATAAGCAGCCTCCTGGTTACGGTTCCATTGAGAAGCCTTGATGAACATATGATCAATGAGATTGATAAATTTGCGGGACAGAAAAAGGGATCGGCCCGTTTAAAGTTCATGGTTCATGACCGGGAGGAAAATATTTATATTGAAATGTTCTCGAGAACAAAAAAAATCCAAATTGACGATGAGTTAATTAAGTATCTTCAGGAGCAACCTGAAATAGATTTTAAACTTAATTAACAAATCATTTGCTGAATAAGCATTATTTTTGCACGATCACTCATATTATAATATTTAGAAAATGGCAATAGAATTGACAGATCAGAATTTCGATGAAGTTGTTCTTCAATCAGACAAACCGGTTATCGTAGATTTTTGGGCTGAATGGTGCGGACCCTGCCGTATGGTCGGGCCTATCGTAGAGGAAATAGGGAATGATTATACAGATAAAGCCGTTGTTGGTAAGCTCGATGTTGACAGCAATCCCAATGTCACCAGAAAATATGGCATCCGTAATATCCCCACCGTTCTCTTTTTTAAGAATGGTGAAGTGGCTGACAAGCAGGTTGGGGCAGTACCCAAGAGCAACCTGGTAAACAAGCTCGATGCCTTATTCTAGAAATTAATGATCCACAAACGGGTATCCGTATTTTGCGCATCCAGCAACAAGATAGATAATATCTATTTTGATGCCGCACGCAAACTCGGGCTTGCCCTCACCGAACATGGCATTTCTGCCAATTATGGTGGTGGTGGAGTTGGTCTTATGGGGGCATTGGCGGATACCATGATGGAGGCAGGAGGATCCATACGCGGTATCATCCCGCAATTCATGGTGGACCAGGGCTGGAATCATCCTTTGGTGAAGGATATGCTCATCGTAAAGGATATGCATGAGCGTAAGAAAAGACTCACCGAAAACATAGATGCCTTCATTGCTTTGCCGGGTGGTGTAGGCACACTTGAAGAACTGCTTGAGATGATGACACATAAACAGCTTGGGCAGGTCCTGGCACCCATTATTATCATCAATACAAATCAATTCTTTGATCCATTCCTTGATATGCTCCGAAAAATGGTGGAGGAAAAGTTCATGAGGGAGATCCACCAGGATATCTGGCAGGTTATTGAAGATCCGATGTATGTTGTGAAAGCCATTGAGCAATCACCTGTCTGGGATGGCTCTGCCATAAAATATGCCCCAGCCTGACAGATATTGGCTAATAATCCTTTGAAATAAAAAAGAAGGTACCGTCCTCATCCTCCAGTCCATCTATCTTTCCAAATTTAGGCTGTTGCTGGCTGTTTTGATCAACGGCAGAAGTCACCTTATTAACAATGTTCTCAATAGCCAGGCAGGCATTTGGATTATTGGCAAGGGAATTGGCAAAAGTCCGGGTAAACTGTGAATTATCCGCAGCCCCTTCATAGCCGGCCGATGAAAAAACCTGCGATGATTTGAATTTTGTAGCCTGCCAGTCATCACAGCTTCTTTCTTCCGGGCTTGACCGCATGGCCTGGTAAAAACCTGGTCCTGATTCACAGGCATCGGTAATCACCAGTGTATGGGTCACATAATTGGAATAGGATTGCAATGATGCCTTTAAGGCATTGATGTTGAAATAGGTAAATTCATCATCCCTCTTGGCATTGGTAGGGATCCAGTATCCTGTTTCATTTATGAATTTCCCATGTCCGGCATACCAGATCATGATGGAATTTACCCTGTTGCTTCGGACCAGATCACGTAATTCAATAGAGAAGAATCTTTCCATATCGCTCTTGGTCATGTTCTTCTTGTGAATAACATTATGAACCTGGTATTTAGCCAGCGCAGCCCTCACCAGGGTAACGTCCCGGGAAGGACCTGCAAGGCTGGAGAATGTTTCATAGTTTGAGTTTTCAATAAACACGGCCCAGGTCTTACCCATGGGATTGTTCTCTGACATAAGCGCTGCATCCCGGTTAAGCAGGAATTCCTGTTCTGTAGTGTTCCCGTAAATGTCTTCTGATGTAACTAAAATACGGTTCTGGTTTAGGATATTCAGATTCGCCGAGAATCTGGGATTTAACTCATCAGGGTAATAAGAAGCCAGTACACCATTGATCATGATGGTCTCGATCAGACTCTCATCCTGTATCCTCCCCTCAACATATACTTCAGGATCATTTGAATCAAGGAATATCTCACCATTATCTGAAGCATAGGGGGCTATGATGGTTATATAAGGGGCATTGACCTCCGTCAGGTTAATGGTATAACGGATCGTTGAAACATTATCGTAAACATCCGTGATCTGAACATAAATGTCTCCCCTGTCTTCAATATCCATCGCTGCCAGGAATTCCCAGCCTTCTTCTGTCTCAACAACAGGGTAGGCGATACCGTCTATTTTCAGTGATTTGATATCACTTTCATCGATGATCCGTCCTTTCAGACTAACGATCTTTGCATCTTTCGGATATTGCAATAATTGCTCCTCACGGGGCTTGGGGGCCAGGATAACCAGGTCGGGGTTATTGCCTTCACGGTATAGTTCAAATAATCGTACATTGGCTTCCTTCAGGAGTTTCTGTGCCTGACCATCAAATTCCGACAGGCCAACCAGTTTTTCATAGTCCTTAATGGCATCCCTGTAATTACCCACCTGTTCATAGGACCATGCACGCTTATACAATGCATCGGCATTGTCAGGCTGCAATATCAGTACTTTGGTAAAGTCACCGACAGCATTGGCATGTTGTGTAAAATCCTGGTAAAAACAACCCCGCAGGAAATACATGGCGGTATCTTCCGGATTCAGCATTATGGCTTTTGAAACATCATCTATGGCATTGGGATAATCAAGCTTCCCGACATATACTTTACTCCGGATCACATAGGCTTCCAGTAAATCATTTTCAATCTGTATGGCCCTGTCAACATTCTGTAATGCAAGATCCGTTTTCCCCAGCCTCAGCCTGACATCGGCAATGGCCAGCAGGGAAGGTACATGTCTGTTATCTTCTGCGATGGCATCTACGAAATCTTCCTCAGCTACCTCCAGGTTGCCCATCTTTTCATTCACTGTTCCATGGAGGAAGAAATTATAGGTGGTCTCTTTAAGTGTCAGGGCGTTCTCACTCACCTCCAGGGCTTCCTCATACCGTTCCTGTGCAATCAGAACATTGGCCTTTACCTGGTATGGTTCGACATAATTTCGCTTGAGTGAAATGGATTTATCCAACCTGTCGATAGCCTTTTCATAATCTGCCAGCTCATAGTACAGTCTTCCAGCCTCATAAAATACCTCTGGTTTTTTATCCAGGAAAGTGGCTGCCCTGTCATAATCCTCAGCTGCCTCCCTGATCATACCCAACTTCTTATAAGCATCCGCCCTGGCCAGGTAAGCCTTGTCATAATCAGGTTGCAGGTCAATCGCTCTGGTCATTTGCTCTACAGCATCCTGGTAATTTCCCGCGAGCATAAAATCCTCGCCTGCCTTAAAAAATCTCTTCGGGTTTTGGGCCTGGGTATTCAGGCTGGTTAAAATCAGGGCAGTGAAAATGCAGAGAACAAAATTTTTCATTAATATTAATTTAACATCTTCCAGATAATCAGGCAAATCTACACAAAGTTATGTAATTCACATTCTATTTACAATAAAAATCATGCCAAACTATTCACTATGAAGGTTTAATGTCTGATTTTTATAGATATTAAGCATGCTGCTTGCCATCTGTTGCTTTTCTGAAACAACTGCTTCAAAATTTGGTCCCCGGATACCGCGTTTGAATAACTGGTCCCCTGTAAACACCCTTGCCTCATCCCAGAGGTTTCGTTTGATGAATCCATCCAGGGTTGCCCTGCCCCCTTCAACGATCAGGGATTGAATTTCATTATCATAAAGAAAGTCCAAAATACCTTCCAGTATATCCTGTTCACCTGAGATCTTTACAGGTCGTACATTCTCCATGGGCTTCAGTGCCTTTTCAGAGAAAATTACAGTTGGACTATGGCCATCCAGTAGTTTCAGGTTTCCCGGAAGTTTTCCCTTTCGGTCAATTACCAGTCGCAGCGGCTGTCTTCCGGACCAGTCCCGCACCGTCAGTTCCGGATCATCCGTCAGGGCAGTACGTGTACCTACCAGAATGGCCTGCTCTTCACTCCTCCATTTATGAACAAGCTGCCTCTCCGCTGTTCCTGTTATCCAGTTAATATGGCCACTGGTTCCTGCTGTCCGCTCGCGATCAATGAATCCATCTTTCGTCTCCGCCCATTTCAGAATGATGTAGGGGCGCTTATTTTTATGATAGGTATAAAACCTGCGGTTCAATTCCAGGCATTCCTTTTCCCCTGTACCCAGACTGACCTTCACTCCATGGTCCTGCAGCCGGGTGATCCCCCGTCCGGAAACGAGCCTGTTGGGGTCCTCTGTCCCGACGACAACCCTTGGTATTCCCTTCTCGAGGATCAGATCTGAACAGGGAGGTGTTCTTCCATGATGCGAGCAGGGTTCCAGGTTCACATACAGGGTGGATGAAGCAAGCATGTCCGGTTTCCTTACCGATGCTATGGCATTGGCCTCTGCATGGGGCCCGCCATATTCACGGTGGTAACCCTGGCCAATGATCCTACCACCGGCCACCAGGACACATCCCACCATAGGATTAGGGGCTGTATTGCCAAGTCCCTTACGGGCCAGTTCCAGGCACCGGACCATAAACTCCTTATCTTGTTTTGCAGCCTCCATGAACGCGGGAATTTTTAACTTTACAACATGGCCGATGCATACCGTACCATACAGACAATACGCGAAAATATTAAAAAAGATCTCAAGCAGCAGTATCCTGACAGGGAAATCGATGCCATTTGCCATATTCTTTTCAGCACTAGGCTGCATCTTAAAAAACATGAGGTCGGATTAAAAAGGAAAAATATCCTGGCTCAAAAAGACCAGCATTGGTTTGACCGGGCCATCGGAAAATTAAAGGCCGGATACCCGGTTCAGCATATCACCGGGCAGGCTGAATTTTATGGCATGGTGCTGGATGTCACACCGGAGGTCCTGATCCCCAGGCCCGAGACCGAGGAACTCGTCCGCTGGATCATTAAGGGACAAACCATTCCAGGACCCATGATTATCGATATCGGTACTGGTTCAGGCTACATTGCCCTGGCACTGAAAAAGCATATACCGGGATCATCCATAATAGCCATGGATGTGGATGGGTCGGCACTGGTTATTGCATCAAAGAATGCCGCCAGACTCGAGCTGGACCTGCAGTTTTACCTGTATGATATCCTGGATGAAAATCACCCTGTAGAACAGTTCCGGGCCGATATCATTGTCAGCAATCCGCCATACATCCCGGTGAGTGAAAAGGAAAACATGGCCATCCATGTTACGGACCATGAACCCCATTCTGCACTTTTTGTTCCGAATGATGACCCACTGGTTTTTTATAAAGCCATTGCCGGCTTTGCCCGCCATCAATTACAGGAAGGTGGGAAGTTATACCTGGAAGTCCATGAAACATACGGTGTGAAAGTCATTGAACGGCTGGAGGCAGAAGGGTTCTCCGGACTGGAACTGCGTAGGGATATCAACGGAAAAGACAGGATGATTAAAGCGATACGCCCATGAACTACCAGGAAGCACTTTCATATGCCATGGATCTTTGCAGCCGCCAGGAAAAATGCAGCAGTGAGATCAGGGATAAACTGGAAAAATTCAAAATCCCCGGTCGCGCATGTAGAGAAGGTCCTGCAAACCCTGAAAAAAGAAGGATTCATAGATGAATCAAGATATGCCGGGATGTTCGTACGTGACAAATTGAGGTTCAACCACTGGGGAAAGATCAAGATCCGGTATATGCTTGCAGCCAAAAAGATCCCTGAAGAGATCATTGATGAGGCCATCAGGGAAATTGATGACAAAGCCTATGCGGAGACCCTGAAAGAAGAATTGATAAAAAAGCGGCGGCAGATAAAAGATGATAATTATTTTACGGTCAGGAATAAACTGGCCCGATTCGGCCAGCAACGCGGTTTTGAATCGGGATTGATCTTCCAGGTACTGGATGAAATGAAGAAAACATGATTATGTTTCGATCTTTATTATTTTTGCATACCAATCATTCATAAACAAAATCAATATGATCACCATAGAACAGATGAAGGAACTGGTGAAGCGTGAGCAGGCGCTGAGGAGGCATCTTTGACGTTGACCAGAAACTGGAACAGATCAAAGAAGAAGAAAAAATAACCCAGGCACCCGAATTTCTGGAATGACTCCCAGGAAGCGGAAAAGAAACTGAAAGAAATTTCCAGGCTGAAATCATGGACCTCCGCTTACGATGAGGTCAGATCCGGCGTGGAGGACCTCACCGTACTCTTTGATTATTTTAATGAGGGAGAAGCAGAGGAAGCGGAAGTAGACCAGCAATATGAGACTGCTCTTTCGCTTATTGAGAACCTCGAATTGCGAAATATGCTTCGGAATGAGGAAGATGCCCTGGGAGCCCTCCTGAAGATCAATCCCGGGGCAGGAGGAACGGAAAGCCAGGACTGGGCAGAAATGTTGATGCGGATGTATATCCGCTACGGGGAAAGGAATAATTACAAGGTAAGGGAAGTGGATTACCTGCCGGGCGAAGAAGCGGGCATCAAAACGGTTACCCTGGAATTTACAGGAGACTTTGCATACGGTTACCTGAAGAGCGAAAACGGTGTACACCGGCTGGTCCGCCTGTCCCCCTATGATTCTGCCAACCGCAGGCATACCTCATTTGCATCGGTCTTTGTTTCGCCGGTGGTGGATGATACCATAGAGATCACCATCAATCCCGGTGACATTACCTGGGAGACCTACCGTTCGAGCGGTGCCGGGGGACAAAATGTAAACAAGGTGGAGACGGCAGTAAGGTTAAGGCACCAGCCAACCGGACTGGTCATTGAGAACCAGGAAACCAGGTCCCAGATGAAAAACAAGGATAATGCCATGCGCATTTTAAAGTCCCAATTATATGAACTGGAGCTGAGGGAACAGAAAGAAAAACAGGCCGAGATCGAGGGACAGAAAAAGAAGATTGAATGGGGTTCGCAGATCAGGAATTATGTCCTGCATCCTTACAAAATGATCAAAGACATCCGGACCAGCTTTGAGACCGGGAATGTCAATGATGTACTTGACGGGAACCTGAACGCTTTTATTAAAGAATACCTAATGCAATTTGGAGGAGAAAAATCATGATCAGGATCTATCACAATCCCCGGTGCCGGAAAAGCCGGGCCGGACTCGAATACCTGCAGGAAAGAACAGGTGACTTTGAAACCATCGATTATATCAAGAGCGGGATCTCCCGGGAGGAAATCAGGGAAATCCTTGCAAAAATGGATACCCCCCCAAGCAACCTTGTCAGGACCCAGGAAGACTATTATAAAAAGGAATTAAAAGGAAAGGATATTCCGGATGATGAATGGATCAGCATCCTGGCTGAGAATCCCAGGCTGATCCAGCGCCCCATCATTGTTACAGAACATAAAGCAGTGCTGGGCCAGCCACCTGAGAATATTGATAATTTATTGTAAATTTAAATGCACCATGAAACAGACAAGATTGCAGTTACTACGCAGTATCCTTGCGATATGTGTGGTTGGCATTACCGTATTATCCTGTAAGAAAGATGAACCCTTTTACCAGGTTGATGCATTCGAGATGGAGCTTCATCACAACGTCAATAAATACCGTCAGTCCCAGGGAATAAGCAGCCTGGTTTTTTTCCAGGACTTGTTTGTCGAAGCCCGGCAACAGAGTGCAGCCTGGCTGAATTCCGGAAACCCGGAGGAAGGCCTGGATGATCGATTTGACAAAATTATTGAACACTGGGAACCGGTTAACCTGGATGTACTGCTGGCAAGCATAAACAGTAAGGATACCACAGCGGCGAGGATCGTGGTGGAAGGCTGGTTACAGGACAGCCTTGCCCGATCTATCATAGAGGAGGATCATATTCAGTCCGGACCCGGCATCGCACAAGGGAGCGACGGGAAGGTATACATCACCTATTTTTTCATGAAGATCCACGATTAATACTAAATACCAACTAAACAAAAGACCACCACTATGGACATCAGGATTGAAAAAGACTCCATGGGACCTGTCGAGGTTCCGGCTGACAAGTACTGGGGTGCCCAGACCCAGAGATCCATTAATAATTTCAAAATTGGCAACAGGAAAATGCCAAAGGAGATCATCGTAGCTTTTGCCTACCTGAAAAAAGCGGCTGCCCTCACCAATCTTGACCTGGGTGTGCTGCCGGAAGAAAAGGCAAAACTGATCGCTGAAGCATGCGACGAGGTAATAGCGGGCAAGCTTGACGACCAGTTCCCCCTGGTGATTTTCCAGACCGGATCGGGCACACAGTCCAACATGAACATGAACGAGGTCATAGCCAACCGTGCGCATGTCCTGCAAGGCAATAAGCTGGGTGAAGGGACAGCGACTCATACATCCCAACGATGACGTAAATAAGTCACAATCCTCCAACGATACCTTTCCCACTGCCATGCATATAGCGGCCTATACAGCCCTGATAGAGAGACCATTCCTGGTGTTAGCAAACTCCGTGAAACACTTGCAGCTAAATCTAGAAGAATTCAAGGAGGTAGTTAAAATAGGCAGGACACACTGGATGGATGCCACACCTCTTACTTTGGGACAGGAATTCTCCGGATATGTATCCCAACTTGATCATGGTCTGCAGGCTGTTAAAAACACATTGCCACACCTGGCAGAAATTGCCCTGGGCGGAACCGCAGTCGGGACCGGGATCAATGCCCCCAAAGGATATGCGGACCTGGTGGCTAAAAAAATAGCCAGCCTGACCGATTATCCTTTCGTTACCGCTCCCAACAAATTTGAATCTCTGGCTGCCCATGATGCTGTTGTGGAGGCTTCAGGCGCCCTGAAACGACTGGCAGTCAGCCTGATGAAGATTGCCAATGACATCCGGGTACTGGCTTCCGGTCCCCGCAGCGGCATCGGAGAGATCACCATTCCCGCCAATGAACCCGGTTCCTCCATCATGCCCGGAAAAGTAAATCCCACGCAAATTGAGGCCTTAACCATGGTATGTGCACAGGTTGTTGGAAACGATACGACAATTACAATTGGCGGTATGAATGGCCATTTTGAATTAAATGTTTTCAAACCAGTAATGATAGATGCCTTCCTCGAGTCTGCCGGCTTATTGGCGGATGCATGCGTATCCTTCAATGACAACTGTGCTGATTGGTATTGAGGCAAACCAGGAAGTGATCCGTAAAAATGTGTCCAACTCCCTGATGCTGGTCACAGCATTGAACACCCATATCGGTTATGATAAAGCAGCAGAAATTGCCAAGAAGGCATATAATGAAAATACCACCCTGAAAGAGGCCGCCCTTGATCTGGGCTATGTGACAGAGGAAAATTTTGATCAATGGGTGGATCCGTCAAAGATGACCGGAACCCTTGACTAAGTAGCTGAATTATCCCTATATTAGCGCCCGGAGTTCTAACGCTTACATGAGAATCATGAGAAAGATTGCTATCATAATAATCCTGGGTGGAATATTAGCTGCCGGCCTTTACGGACAGCGGAGTTACCTGGGACTCAATTTTGGGGCTTCCCTGCCCAGCGAGGAGTTTGCCAAGACGAGCCTGGCCGAGGATGGTGGTTATGCCCTGCCAGGATTTGTAATAGAATTTTCCGGTGCCTATGTTTTTGACTATTATTTTGGCATTGCCGGCACTTTTACTTTCAGTTCAAATCCCCCGGACAGGGATCAGCTTCAGCAGGACCTGATCGATGCCATAACAGGGCCAGTACCTCCTGAGATTGAGGAAGTGATCTTCAACCATGGTACATGGATGTATTCCAACCTCATGGCCGGACCTTTTGTAACCATTCCAATTGGTTTCATCAATCTGGATTTCAGGGCAGTGGCAGGACTGAGTATTTTGCTTTCACCACCCTGGGAATTGACAGTACATACCACCGAAGAAACTTACTTCACCACACGCAGTGGAAGTACGGCAAGTTTTGCCTACATGCTTGGGACAGGGATACGCTTTAATATCAATTCCAATTATGCCATTCGTCTGGGCGGAGATTATTTCCACAGTAAGCCGACATTTAGTGTTGACGAAGATAGTGCCGCAGGAGCAGCCTCTGGAAAATCAACCTACGATATGAGTGTGGGTACCATCAATCTCACTGTTGGAATTGCTTACAAGTTCTGATCATTGTGCAAAAATAGCTAGTCATTATGGAGAAAGAAACGCCTGGAAGAGGATCTCTCTTCGATGGTTTTCCTCCTGTCTCGACTGAGGCATGGGAGGAAAAGATCAAAGCAGGCATGAAAGAGGGGGAGTACGAAAAGCGATTTGTCTGGCACACGCCGGACGGGTATCAAATCAAGCCCTATTACAGATCGGAAGATCTTGAAGAACTTGATTTTCTGGACGCTGTACCCGGACAATTCCCATTCATCAGAAGTTCTAAAACCAAAGACAATGACTGGCTTATCAGGCAAGACCTGCTTGTCAATGATATTGAAGCATCCAACCGGGATGCACAGGATATCCTGAATAAAGGTGCCAATTCCATTGGATTTGATCTGACCCTGAAGGACATCATAAGGGAGGCAGACCTGAAGATCTTGCTGAAAAAACTACCCCTGCAGAGTACGCCTGTCAATTTTTTACTTCATAAGCAATTCCCCGATGTACTCCATTATCTGCACAGTTATATTGAAAGCGCAGGGATAGATCCGCAATCTGTCCGGGGAAGCATCACCTTCGATCCCCTGGGAACACTGGCATCCACAGGCAACTTTTCCGGGGATATGATAACTGATTTTTCCAGGCAGATTGAATGTCTCGAAATGGCAAGGAAGAACCTGCCCGGGTTCAGGGTAATCCATGTTGGGGGGAACCTCTTCCACGATGCTGCTGCTTCCGTAACACAGGCTCTTGCTTTCACTCTTGCCCAGGGTAATGAATACCTGGCACAGTTATCAGCGCTTGGGAGTGAACTCGGGGAGATCCTGCCATATATGCAGTTCCAATTTTCAGTAGGATCCAGTTATTTCATGGAGATTGCCAAGCTGAGGGCTGCAAGGTTTCTCTGGTCAAAGATCGTCGAGGCCTGGTCTGCAGAAGCCGCCCTGAAGCATGCCATGTTTATCCACACCAATACCTCAGCCTGGAACCAGGCGGTATATGATCCCTATGTGAATATGCTCCGGGGGACAACGGAATCTATGTCCGCTGTTATCGGAGGCACAGATTCACTGACTGTCAGACCCTATGATGCTCCTTTCAAACCACCCGAACCATTCTCAAACCGCGTTGCCAGGAACACACAGATCGTGCTGAAGGAGGAGGCATACCTGGATAAGGTGATCGACCCGGCTGCTGGATCCTACTATATTGAGAAACTTACAGCCACCTTGATAGAGGGAGCCTGGAAACTATTTCTCCAGGTTGAAGAAAAAGGGGGATTTCAGAAATCACTGATCGATGGATTTATACAGGGTGCCATCAGGGAATCAGCAGAACACCGAATGAAAAACCTTGCTACCCGCAGGGAAACCATGGTTGGGATCAACCAGTATCCCAACTTACAGGAGGAAATGTCATCGGAGATCGGGGATATTCCTCTTCCGGTTATAAAACTGCCCGAGGACCAGCGCATCATTGAACCACTGGATCTTTTCCGGGGCAGCAAGGATTATGAAAACATGCGATTAAGAACTGAAAACCAGGCGGGTAAAAAACCACTGGTTTTCATGCTTACCGTTGGAAATCTGGCCATGCGCCGGGCACGTGCCATGTTTGCCAGCAACTTTTTTGCCTGCGCAGGGTTTCAGATCATCGATAACATCGGCTTTGAATCCCCGGAAAAAGGTGCCCGGACAGCCATTGATGCCAGCGCGGATATCGTGGTCCTCTGCAGTTCGGATGAAGAATATCCCGGCATGGCTGCTAAGGTTTTGCCCCTGCTGAAGGATGGGTGTATCCCCGTCATTGCAGGATATCCAAAAAATGAACTGGAAACACTGAAACAGAATGGTATTGAACACTTCATCCATGTTCGGTCAAATGTATTGGATGAACTGCAGCACTTCCAGCAATTACTCGGTATCAAATCCTGAATCGAAAACAAATGAGACCCGATTTTAGCCATATAGATCTCAAATCAGCAAGCCCCGGTGGAAAGTCCCCTTCCGGCAAGGAATGGCTTACTCCTGAACATATCCCTGTAAAGTCCGTATTCTCAAAAGATGACCTGCAGGGAATGGAACACCTGCAATATGCTGCCGGTATCCCCCCTTATCTCAGGGGTCCCTATCCTACCATGTATGTGATGCGCCCATGGACAATCAGGCAATATGCCGGCTTTTCCACGGCTGAAGAGTCCAATGCCTTTTACCGGAGAAACCTGGCATCCGGACAGAAAGGCCTGTCCATTGCATTTGACCTGGCCACCCACCGCGGTTATGATTCCGATCATGAAAGGGTGGTGGGAGATGTAGGCAAAGCAGGTGTTGCAGTCGATTCCATCCTGGATATGAACCTTTTGTTCGATGGCATTCCCCTTGATGAAATGTCTGTCTCCATGACCATGAATGGTGCCGTTCTTCCGATCATGGCTTTTTATATTGTTGCGGGACTTGAACAGGGAGTTTCCCTTGAACAATTAAGCGGGACCATACAGAATGATATCCTGAAGGAATTCATGGTCAGGAATACCTATATCTATCCACCCGAAGCTTCCATGAGGATCATTGCCGATATTTTTAAATACACGGCTGAGAAAATGCCCCGGTTTAACTCCATCAGTATTTCAGGTTACCACATGCAGGAAGCAGGTGCCACCGCTGACCTGGAACTGGCATACACGCTGGCAGACGGACTGGAATACCTGCGCACCGGGGTCAACACCGGGATGGATATCGATGCCTTTGCTCCCAGGATCTCATTTTTCTGGGCCATCGGAATGAACCACTTTATGGAGATAGCAAAGATGCGTGCAGCCAGATTGATCTGGGCAAAAATTGTATCCCGGTTCAACCCAAAAAATCCGAAATCCCTGGCCCTGCGTACCCATTCCCAGACCTCGGGCTGGAGCCTCACAGAGCAGGATCCGTTTAATAATGTGACACGCACATGCGTGGAAGCCATGGCATCAGCATTGGGACATACCCAGAGCCTTCATACAAATGCCCTTGATGAAGCCATTGCCCTGCCCACGGATTTCTCTGCCCGGATTGCCCGGAACACACAGATATATCTCCAGGAAGAAACCGACATAACCAAAGCCATTGATCCCTGGGCCGGCTCCTATTATGTGGAATACCTGACCGATAAGCTGGCCCGAAGTGCCTGGCAGCTTATCGAAGAAGTTGAGGAACTGGGCGGCATGGCCAAAGCCATAGATACCGGTCTGCCGAAGATGCGGATCGAAGAGGCAGCTGCAAGGAAGCAGGCAAGGATAGATTCAGGCAAGGATATCATCGTCGGTGTAAATAAATTTAAACTTGAAAAAGAAGATCCCCTGGATATCCTTGAGGTGGATAACACTGCAGTAAGGGAAGCACAGGTCAAAAGACTTGATAAACTGAAAGCCGAACGGAACAATGAAGAGGTGCAGGCTGTCCTTGATAAACTCACAAAAGCTGCATCGAATGGTAGCGGGAACCTGCTGGAACTATCCGTGGAAGCTGCCACCAAACGGGCCAGCCTAGGAGAGATCTCCTCTGCCCTGGAAAAGGTATGGGGCAGGTACAAGGCAGTGATCCGATCCATTTCCGGAGTTTATTCATCTGAATCAAGGGAAGATCCTGCATTTACTGAAGCAAAAAAGATGGCTGCCATATTTGCCAGCAAGGAGGGAAGGCAGCCCCGGATCATGATCGCCAAAATGGGACAGGACGGACATGACCGTGGTGCGAAGGTAGTATCAACAGGATATGCAGATATAGGCTTCGATGTGGATATTGGTCCCCTTTTCCAGACCCCTGCCGAAGCAGCCCGGCAGGCAGTGGAAAATGATGTTCATCTACTGGGTGTTTCCAGCCTGGCAGGCGGCCATAAGACCCTTGTGCCGCAGGTGATTGAAGAGCTTCGAAAAATGGGGCGTGAAGACATCCTGGTGATTGCCGGAGGGGTGATCCCCGTCCAGGATTACCAGTCGCTTTATGATGCAGGCGTCGCAGGAATTTTCGGTCCGGGGACCTCCATCTCCGCCACCGCTCAGAAAATCTTAGAGATCCTTCTTGAAGGGATGATATAAAGTACTCTTTTTTATATCTTTGCAGCAGCAGTTTTCCTTTCAGGTCGTCTTTAATAAAAATACAGTTATGGAAGAAACTAAAACAAATGCTGGCCAGGGACTGGGTATAGCCGGACTGATACTGGGGATTATTGCCATCCCACTGGCCATCCTCGGCTGTACTTCCGTTTTGGGGCTGGTACTTGGAATAGCAGGAGTGATACTCAGTGCAGTGGGCCTTTCCCAGGCAACTAAATCGAATGGTACCAAAGGCCTGCCTACTGCGGGACTGGTGGTTTCTATCCTGGGAACAGCCATCGCCCTTATGTGGATATTGTTTTTTGCCCGCATTGCACATGAAGGTGGAAGATGGTGGGGCCGTGAAGGGATACGTATTATGGAGGAGATCAATGAAGACTTCGGGGATGAAATCGAAGAGACCTTTGAAGATATAGGTAAGGAATTGGAAGAACTGGGAGAAGAACTTGAAGATAAACTGGAAGATCTTGAATGGGATGAAGAATGGTCAGAATTTGAATGGGGAGATGAGATCACTGATGAAGAATTTGATAAGGTCATGGACACCTATGAAAGTCTGATCGAGGACTATGTGAAACTGGCAGAGAAGACAAACCAGGGGGATATCAATGCCCTGGCAGAGAATGCCAAAATAGCCACCAAGGCGGTTGCTCTGGCTGCCAAAATCACAGCCATCTCACCAAGGTTGACAGATGAACAAAGAAAACAGTTCGAGGAGCTGCAGCAAAAATATGAAGAAGCCCTCAAGGAGGTAAAGGAGGATCAATAGACCCTATTACATAGTGAATGTTTTACTGGCCGGGATCATAATGATGGTGTTCATTTATTCCGGCCTTTTTTCTGCAAGGGAAAACAATCATCCTGTTCCCTCTTTCTACGAAAGGATTACAGGTGAACAAGCGCCCTCTTCGGGACTATCCAGGGCATTTTCCGAGATTGTCAGGGGAGATCTGGATGCTGCCAGGGCTTATAACAGTGAAAGCCTGCTTATCTTTTCCTTCTTCCTGATCCAGTTTATACAGAGAATATTTGTCACCATGCTCCTTTATAAGCAGATACCACGCATTCAATACCTGCTATCAGCAGATATAATAATTAGCATCCTGATGTTCTTTTTTTGTTTTAAGGGACAACTCCTTGCAATGGGAAAATTGATCTTTTCCTGATCAATAAATAAAGGTTACCCCAGCCTGAATGCTGAGCCATGAATGCGTATCTCCTCCCGACTTAAAGGCATGATTATAACGGGCCCCCAGATTGACAAAGGCTTCTGTCCCAATTCCAATGATTACTCCGGCCTCCGGG
This sequence comes from uncultured Bacteroidaceae bacterium, assembly GCA_963767555.1. Lineage (GTDB taxonomy): Bacteria > Bacteroidota > Bacteroidia > Bacteroidales > SM23-62 > SM23-62. The sequence continues at coordinate 185,797 of CAVYEL010000007.1, forward strand.
GCCACTCCAAAATGCCAGTTTTTATTTTCGAATCGATGCACACCAAAATCTGACACCTTGGCTATAACATAAGCTCCTGATGCGAGTCCCACATAAGGCCTGACCTGTGAATCCGGATTGAAATAATACCGGCCAATGGCCATGAGGGGAAAAGCATTGATATAACGGTATAAATTCCCGGTCAATGTCAGGTCCTCAAGCTCATAGGTGTCCCTGGGAAAACTTTCATTGAACACACTCCATGCAAACCCGAAACCGATACTTATCTCCTCGGTTAAAAAACGTCCAAATTCAAAGCTGAAACCTCTGAAGCTGGTATTTGCGATAAAATCCCTGGTATCCCCAAGGGGCACAGATATCCCATAATTAACCGTGCTATAGTAATCCACTTCCTGACCATTACCGTTTAAAGCTATCATCAGGCTTAGTCCCAGGACAATATATCTAATGTTCTTCATGATCTTTAGCTAAGATTTGTTAATTTTTCACTAAATAAGGTGATTGCTTAAAGGCCTGGTCAATGTTATCCGTGATCCTTTGTTCTTTATCCTGGCTACCCCCTGATAATAATGAATTGAGTGCAGCAAGCCAGGGGACTGCAATGACTTTCTCTTCAATGTCAGAGTTTTCAGGATCAATCATGGTAATAAACAGGGTTCCTGTTTCATAATTTATATATACAGGGTATCCCACCGGGAAACCGTATCCCCATCCAGGACCCCATTCCGGGGTGCCAGGATATCCACTCCAGCCAGGCCACCAACCCCAGTATCCCCACATCCAGGCCGGATCGAAGTATAATCCGGAATTGGTCGTTGACATGGCAGAGATGAGCAAAACAACATCCGCCGGATTCAGGGTATCCACCGGCCGTTCTATATAACCATGAGAGATCATTTGATCCCTGACCCTGTTAATGATCAGGCTATCGTAATCCCGGCCAAGACTGTCCTGTTCACTATCACTAACCATATGAATAATCGTATCGGGCAATGAAAATGTGATTACAGCACTGAAGTCAAATTCCTTATCATAGGAGGTTCCCACAATATCCATATCCTCCGGAGTGGATGATCCACCAGGATAGCATGATATAATTAATACGGGTATTGTACTGATCAGGATCCAGGGGATGATCCCTTTTATCTTAATTATCTTCATCTCTACTCTAGTATTACTTTAAACAGCAAACAAATTTAATATTCTGCTGCGGAATAAACAGGTCCCGGGACCATATTTACATAATTTTCTATCTTTAGATCCTTAACCACAAGCCATGTCTGTAACCAAACGTGCAATATCCTTCCTGGCAGTTTTGCTATTCATTAGCATTTCGCTAAGTGCACAGGAGTACACCAAGGCTGTCGGCGTTAGAGGAGTATTTGGATATGACCACTACCAGTATGCCGGCGCTGAATTCTCCTTTCAGAAAGATGTCAAAAGAATTGGAAGGTCCGAATATGATTTTGGCTGGTATGCCTCAAATCAATGGGATGCTTTGAAATTCACCGGGATCCGGCAATGGAAGATTGTCAATAAAAGTAAATTCCATTTTTATGGAGGGGTAGGTGGAGGCGCGGGACTGGTAATGTATCCCAGTGCAGAAAATGATTTTTTCGCAACCATTAACCTCAATGTGGGTGTTGATTACAGGCTCGGGTTCTTACAGCTTGCGCTGGACTGGCGGCCGGAATGGACAATCATAAATAACTTTGGCGACCAGATTGGATATGATTTTGGAATTGCCTTAAGGTTTACCATCCCATAAAACATCCGGCTATATTGATTAACATCTTATTAACGAAAGGAATATTTCCAATTTTGTGAAATTGTTATAATATTGTAATGCAAAATTATTTCCGGTATTACTGCAATTAAAATAATCTATGAAATGAAAACTATAGTATCTCTAATTATTTCATTTGTATTTGTCCTCGGGGCATATTCCCAGGAAGAAGTACAGCAGCTCTCCAAAAAAGAATTAAAAAAACTGCAGAAAGAACAGAAAAAGGCTGATCAGGCAGCAGAAGCCGAAAGGATGGCGGAAGTCACCAAATTTATGGTCGAGCAGCAGCAATTTGTGCTTGAAGCTGATTACCTGAGCGATAAATATGGGCAAAGGGCACCTGTTACTCCCACGATTAATTTTGTCCTTGTTGATTCTGTCGTTGGCACTGTCCAGTTTGGATCTGCCCAAGCAGTCGGATATAACGGAGTAGGCGGAGTTACGGTTGATGGCAGGATCACCACGTATGAATATACAACGATCGGTAAAAATGAGGATTCATACAGTATAAGATTGATATTCATGTCCTCTGTCGGGAGTTATGACATTACTTTAATGGTGAATTCCTCGGGCAATGCTGATGCACAGGTCAGGGGCAACTGGTCCGGTCAACTGAATTATCACGGTAGACTGGTACCTCTGACAACTTCCAGGGTGTATAAAGGGACCCCAATATCTATAAAACCCGAAATCCACAGAATTCTGTAATCGGATCCAAGATCAATGTATGGGCAGGCTATTATTGATTTAAACTTTCAAGGGGAAAAGACCTGTCAGGCCTGATCCCCTTTTTTGTTTGTTTCAGTGTGCAGCACTGGTTCACCAGGTCATGGTAGAAGTAGTAAATATAATTATGCTCCAGTGATTCCTTCAGAAAATCCTCCTTTTCCTGAAGAGTGACGAGTGGCTGGGTATCATATCCACAGACCCATGACATGCTGATGTTCCCCAGCATTGGCATCAGGTCTGCAATATTTACAATGGTCTGATTACCATATCTTATAAGCGATATGTTTTGTCCAACAGTATGCCCGTTGAACTGGCGAAATTGCACATTTGGTGTAAGATCATACTCTCCCTCGAATAATTCCAGCTGTCCGCTTTCCTCTATCGGCAATATATTCTCCTTCAAAAAGGAAGCCCCCTCCAGGCGGTTGGGATGTATGGCAAGCTCCCATTGTGATTTGCTGACCCAGTATCGTGCATTCGGGAAAAACTGTGAGCAGTTCCGTTCTGTCTTCATTGTATTTTATACTTCCTCCGCAATGATCAAAATGAAGGTGTGTAAGTACCATATCGGTGATATCCTCAGGGCCATAACCCAGTTTTGCCAGGGATCCAGTGAGCGTATCCAATCCATTCAGGTAATAATAGCCAAAGAATTTCTTATCCTGCTTATCTCCTATCCCGTTATCAAAAAGTATCTTCCGTTCACCATCCACAACAAGTAGGCTACGCATGGATATATTGATCAGGTTGTTTTCATCAACCTCGTACTGGCGGGTCCATAAAACCTTTGGGATTATACCAAACATAGCCCCCCCATCAAGCTTCATATTACCGTTTGCCACCGTATAAATTTCCATAACTTTACAGCTCAGATCGAAACGCAAATATCGAAAAGATTTTTTTAAATAAACAAACACTGCCGTATTTGGGCTGAAAGGTCAATCTTATGAAGATTCATTTTATAGCTATCGGTGGAGCGGTCATGCATAACCTTGCCATAGCCCTCCATAAAAAGGGATATGAGGTAAGCGGCTCCGATGATGAGATCTTTGAGCCTTCCAGGAGCAGGCTGGACAAATACGGGCTCCTGCCTGAAGAGCAGGGATGGTTCCCTGCCAGGATCACCGCTGACCTTCATACCGTAATACTGGGGATGCATGCCAGGGATGACAATCCTGAACTTGGCCAGGCCCGCAAACTTGGCCTGCAGATCCAGAGTTTCCCGGAATTCCTCTACGAACAGACCCGGCACAAAACCCGTGTTGTCATCGGAGGCAGCCATGGAAAAACCACCATTACTTCCATGATCATGCATGTGCTGAAATATCACGATGTATCGTTTGATTATATGGTGGGGTCGATCGTTGAAGGATTCGAAACCATGGTTGGATTAAGTGAATCGTCAGAAATAGCTGTTTTTGAAGGTGATGAATATCTTTCCTCAGCACTGGACAGGCGTCCCAAGTTCCATCTGTACAAACCTCATATTGCTTTAATCTCTGGCATTGCCTGGGATCATATGAATGTATTCCCGACGTATGAAAATTACCTGGAACAGTTCAGGATCTTCATTGATAAAACCCAGATCGGAGGTTCGCTTATCTACTCCGCAGACGATCCCGAAGTAAGCGATCTCGTAAAAACTTCAGGACGTTTGCTGGATTATGTTCCATACCGCGAGCATCCAAACAGGATCCGGGAAGGAGAAACATATCTTCTCGCTGATGGCAGGGAAAATCCCATTTCTGTTTTTGGCCGGCACAATATGCAAAATATCAATGGAGCCAAACTGGTATGTGAGATGATCGGCATTAATGCTGAAGCTCTTTTACCATGCCATACAAAGTTTTACCGGTGCTGGAAAACGAATGCAATTGCTTGAGAGAAATGATCAATCAGCCATTTACCTTGATTTTGCCCATGCCCCCTCAAAGGTCAGGGCCACAACCAGTGCCCTTAAGGAACAATACCCGGATCGCTGGCTTACAGCCGTACTGGAGTTGCATACTTTCAGCAGCCTTAGTGTTGATTTTCTGCCGCTGTATGAAGCAACAATGCAGGCAGCGGATAAAGCGATCGTTTATTTTAATCCCGAAACAGTGGCCCACAAAAAACTGCCGGAGATCTCCGTGGACCAGGTTAAAGATGCTTTTAATCAGCCCGATCTTTGGGTTTACAGTGATGCCGTCGAAGCTGGCAAAAGACTTGTATAATTCTGAATGGAAGGGAAGTAACCTTTTGATCATGACATCCGGGAATTTTGACGGACAGGACCTGCATTCCCTGGCTGATTCCATCATCAACCAGTAAATCCAGGACCATCCTCCTGATTGATTGATTTTTAACGAATATTTTTATTTTCTGCTATTGCTCAAAACGAAAATTCAACATATATTTGCACCGCCGATAAAAAAACGGTCCGTTCGTCTAGGGGTTAGGACGCCAGGTTTTCATCCTGGTAACAGGGGTTCGATTCCCCTACGGACTACACCACAGCAGAAAAGAGAGTCATAAGTGGCTCTCTTTTTTTTGTACTCATGCTTACCAGTACTAGGTCATTGTTATTCAAAACTCCCCTGTCGTGTTTCATCACAGAACAAGAGAAGAGTGCACTATTCGTGATTATTGGTATGATCTGTAATAATCTCATCGCGTAGCTCCAGGAACATAGCGGTGACATCCGCCATTAAACCGTTTGAATACCCGGTTAAGAATTCCTGGGCACGGTATGTATTTTTCTCGTATAAATCAAGGGCTTTCTGTTCGATTTCATTTTGTTTGGAAAAAATGGATTCTTCGAAAGGATCTCTTCGGGCTTTTACATCTTCTGCAATTTGCTGAAATTTCAGGTTGGCCAGGTTATCAACAAAATCAATGGCCCATCGTGCTGACTTCTCATCGTATTTACCAGGATCGTAAGTCTTGTACGATTCCTCAACCGATAGATTACCGGAATAGATCGGCACATAAGGACTGAAATATGGATTGTCGAGGTATATCCAGTACACTCCGCCGATTTCATCGGGCAGCCAGTCTCTTAATTGAAGGACCATGCCGTAATGGCCGCGATGACGGGCGACCGGCCTTCTGTATGTAATTTTCAGGAGTTTTCTCAGATCGCTTCCTGGGAATGGTGTTGCCAGCGGACTCTTTACGAAGTTTCCTTCTCCGTCGGGAACAAGCCATTGTGGTCCGCCTGTCATATCATAGATCGTTCCTTCAAAAGTGGATCGCTGAAAGGCAATAACATTCTGAACGGAAATTTTCTCGTCGGGTTTAACTGAAAAGGGATAGATGCTGATCGGTTCAACTGTCTGAAAATATTGATTGATCCCCTTGTAAGGATCCCCGTTCAGATGCCGGTCAGGCCAGTCTCTGTAGCCCGGTGCAAATGTCTGAAAGAATAACCAGAACCTTCCAGTGGCAAATTCCACGGGCTCAGGAGCATATACTTCCTGCCAGATAAAAGGTTTCCCGGATTCAGGATCATACCATCCCCTGTCGATTGCTTCCTGCTTGAAGTTTGATGATACCAGAAAATTGGAAGGATCATTCTCATCTATTTCCTTAATTATGCTCCAGTTTGGGACCATGGTCGTTTCATCCTCAGGCAATAGCTGTGCTGCCCAGGTCGCACCCGGTTTTCCACTTTCCATTGTCCAGCCAGGACCCACTCCAAATATCTCCAGGACCCAGATTTCTTCCGTATCCGCAATGACAAGGGTTTCTGATCCGTCGCCGCTGGATGGAAGGAAACCATATACTGTCATAAGCTCTCCAATAAATTTTACAGCCTCCCGCGCTGTTTTGTACCTTTGCAGTGCGAATATCTGCGCCTGTTCTATCGTCATGATCTGCTCACCGTTTTCCCGGGTACAAATCAATTCACTTCTCTGCACTGTTGTACTTTCGGCAATGCCCAGTTGGTATTCATTCACATGAGAATAAGCTGAATGAAAATATTTATAGGTCTTCAATACCTGGGGGATGTATCCCAGGATTTTCCCGTCATCTTGTAGAGGAAGGGAGGCATCCTGAATGCCCCAGTAAACAGGAGCTTTGTCACCCGGTTTGAAGATTTTGGCCGGCACAACGTATATGCGGGAATCCGGTCCGGTATCTGTATGGGATATGATGATTGATTGATCTGAGCTTGCCTTCTTACCAACGGCAATTATGGTACAGGCAGTTGAATGTATGAAATTCCCAATGATCAGCAATCCTACGATCAGTAATCTGTTTTTCATGATGGTATTACTTAATTTTTTTTGAAGGTAATTACTTTTTGGGAGGGATCGTTTCGGCTTTTTGAAAAAACTGGTAACTCTGATTTTGACATCCTCCCATCCCTAAAGTAAAGGGATTCCTTTGGCTTTAACAAGCCATGGTCAGTATTTCCTCACGGTTTCCTGCTGGTTCCTGCTGCCGACCACTTATGCGGTTCGCTTCACAGGCCATCCCCGTCTGCCCGACGGTTAAAATATTCTTCGCTGCATTGACATCTGCATTTTCCTCATGCCCACAAGCCAAACACATGAATACCTCCTGGGTCTTCCTGTTCTCTCTGGTCGTGTGACCACAACACGAACACATCTGTGATGTGTACCGGTAATCTACTTCTACCAATCTACCACCTTGCCAGGTAAGTTTGTATGCAAGCTGCCTTTTGAACTCAAACCACCCCTGAGGGTCAAGTATGGACTTGTTCAATCCCGACTTTGCCCTGATGTTCCCCCGGGCTCATCGATGGTCCCACGGGCTGATGAGCTCATGTTCCTGATCTGCAATCCTTCGACATATACCGTAGCGTGGCTTTGGCTTATCCCGGTACTCAACTTATGAAGAAAGTCTTTACGAACATTTGCGATTGAATGATGAAGCTGTGCTATTTTTCTTATCTGCTTTTTCCAGTTCTCAGATCCTTTCCTTTTTCTCGATAGTTTCCGCTGTTCCCTGGCCAGCAAGTCTTCATGCTTCCTGAAACTATGGACCCCTTCTATCATGGTGCCATCAGAAAAAGCTGCAAAACATTTTATCCCCGCATCAATACCAATTTCTGATTTGCCTGGATGCTCGCTGACTTCAATCTCCTGCTCTACCTGCAGGGATGCATACCACTTACCTCCTTTGTTGGAAACAGTGATATTTTTGACTATCCCTGAGATTTGGCTGCTCTTGTAAAAACCTATCCATCCAAGGATGGGTAAAAATATCCGCCTGTTATCAATCTTAAAACCCTGGGGGAAACGGATACCATCTCCCGACCCTTTCTTCTTAAAAACCGGCATGTACTTTAAGGGCTGGTTTTTATCAAAGCAGTCCCTGAAGGCTCTTTCAAGATCCCGAAGCTTTTGCTGCAAAACCTGGGAGGGGCATTCCTTTAAAAAAGCATAATCATCTGACCTTTTCCACAGGGTCAACCAGAAAGCCAGTTCTTGGTACCAGAGTATCTGTTGCCTGTTTTCCAGACGCTGAAGGTTCATGGAAAGGGACTTGTTCCAGACAAAGCGGGCCGAACCACAAAAACAGGCGAGTTTTTCTTCAATATCTTTATTGGTCTTTAGTCTATATTTGTATGCTTTTCGTATCTTTGACATATACTTAAATATACTAAAAATAAAGGATATATGCAAGTTTTACGTACAAAAAGACATGTCATTTATTCACTCCATCTACATTTGGTCTTTGTAATAAATACAAAAAAAGGTGTTCAATTTGAGCTCAATTACCACTTCGATAGGGTGTGTAATGATTTTGGATGCAAGCTGCTTGAAACAAACGGACTGAAAGATCATGTGCACCTTTTGATTGAACCCCTGCCACATACAACACCTCAAAGCTTGTCAACAGTTTGAAAGGCGTTTCATCAAGGTTTTTAAGAAAGGAATTCCCCGAACTGGAAAAATACTTCTGGAAGGGTGGTTTATGGTCTCCAAGTTATTTAAATCGCATCCTGTGGAGGAGCACTCTTGAATATCGTCAAAGAATATATTGAAAAACAGTAGATTTGTGCTTATATCCAGTCCCTAAGAAATGGAATTCGCACGAATGGGAAAAATATTCTGGAATTCCCCTACGGTGTTGCATCCTCGTGATCGGTGGATGTCGAATCCTGACTCCATGGAATTATAGGGTTAAACTGTTGGTTAACTGCAATATAACCACCCTTTGGTGATAGTGATCAAAAATATTGAAAAGGCGAAGCTTATAATTCTAAAATACAATGTACCACAATCCCCTTATTTTCAATAATTAACAAAGATTGATTATCTTCGTATACCAATTATGTTCTTTGGGGTTTTAGCGAAAAAAGGTAGCCAGACCTGATACCTATTTATTTGGTAAAAGGTGAAGCACTGTGAGGTAATACATTAATGTGAGAGTATGGAAGTAATACGGACTGCAGAATTGCTTCATAAAGCTACACAGAATTCCGACCCGAACAATACATAAAAATTGCCGACATGCATCTGAACTAGACCTTTAATGAGGAGTTCTGAGTCTGATACCCGCTCCTTATAAAGCCTTTAAATCATATGATAATAAGATGAGACTGATTAATACACTTTCAATATTTTTTGGAATTAATAAATACATATTCCCATCAATTGTTCTTATCGCATTGTTATTATCGTGTAATCAACATGATAAAACGAACACTGAGATCACAACTGAAACCAAAATTAGCGAGGATGGAATACGTATAGTCAAAAACTACCATGAAGGTAAATTGCAATCTGAGTTTACAATTAAAGACAGTTTGAAGAATGGGATGGGAAAAATCTATTATGAGGACGGAAGGCTATCATCGGTATGTAACTTTTCGAATGGTTCTAAAAATGGCGTTGAAGAAAAATATTATACTGAGGGCACCCTTTATAGAACCAGGGAATACTCTGAGGGTAAAATAAATGGATTGGAGAAACGATATTACAGAAATGGTCAATTAAAAACTGTGCTATCCTATAAAAACGATATGCCAGGCACCGGGTTAATAGAATATTATCAGGATGGTACCAAAGTCACTGAATATCCTGAATTTACCTATGAAATAATTAATAATCGTGATTTTCAAAGACAAAAATTACTGATTTTCTATTTTCCGGGTATTAATAAAAATGTTTATTTCTATGAAGGCCAACTTGTCGAAGAAAAATATTTTGACAGCTCTATTTCACCGTGTGGAATTCGTGATGGTAAAGGGGAAATTGGTTTTTATCCTGATTCTCAAGGTGAATTTACCATCTCAGCCAAGTATATTACCTCCAATCTGGCTCCCTTTGTGATTGAAAAGAAGATTATTCTTTAATACTTCCACATCAGGCACATCTTTGATCGCAAAATTATGAAATGTTTCCCCTTTTGAATACTGCCGGTATTCCATCAAATTTTCGACTGCAGCCAGGGAAGCCTGAGACATGGGGAGAATGGATTGAATTATATCACTTATCATTTTCAAGAGATACAGTAATTTTAATTATTCATGGTGCAAAACCTCTACAGGGTTTTTTTGGGCGGCCCTCCAGCTCTGCCAGCTCACCGTCAATAATGCGATCCCAAAAACAATTACTCCGGCAGATATATAGATCCACAAGCCCAGTGAGGTATTGCTGGCAAAGTTCCTGAGCCAGAGGGTTGTAATATAGTAGGCAGCCGGAGAGGCAATAACCAGGGAAATCATCACCCAGATTACTATGTCTTTTGTGAGTAAAACCAGTATATCAGAGACATTGGCGCCATTTACCTTACGAATGCCAATTTCTTTTACCCGTTTCATAACAACAAAAGCCGCCATGCCAAACACTCCCAGGCAGGTAATGAATATGGCTAACAATGAAAACAGGCCGATTATCTTTCCAAACAGCTCATCGGCTTTATACTGCTGGTTGTAATAATCGTCCAGGAAAAAGTATTCAAAGGGATTGTCGGGAAAAAAGTTATCAAAAACGGTTTCAATGGTGGCAATGGTCATTGTGAGGCTGGTTCCCTGAGATTTCAAATACGAAACATCCCCTGACATCCCTTCCGGTGGGCATTAATCTGAAGATTTGCGGGACAAACTGTTGCTTTACGGATTCCTGGTGATAATCTTTGAGCACTCCGATAATCCGGTAGATATTTCCCCAGTAATCAACCTGTTTTCCCAGGGCTGATTCTGCATCCTCAAAGCCCATCCATTCAACCGCTTTTTCATTCAGAATTAATGCGTTTGAATCCGTTGGGAAATCTTTCGAGAAATTTCTTCCGACTGCCATTTCCAGTTGAAATACATCGATATAATCATAATCAACACCCAGAATCCGGTAGTTTTTATTTTCATCAGACCCCACTCTTTTGATGGCTCCTGCATCCCAGTAGATTTGTTTGCCGGGAACTTCCGTACCCACACACAATTTGATTATGGAAGGATTGGAAAGCAGGGTATTCCTGAAAGCCCCAACGGAACTTTCAAAATCGTCCGGCCGGACACGCGGTAATTTAACCACCAGTTTTTGTTCCACCGAAAAACCAAGCTCCTTGTTATGCATAAACATTAATTGCTTATAAATTGAGATCGTAAATGCCAGCAGGCCAATGGCCATGACAAATTGGGTGACGACCAACAGCTTCCTTGTTTTAATGCCTTTAACGGCAGGGTATAACTTGCTTTTAAGCACATCGGCAGGATCAAAGGAGGTAAGAATCAATACCGGGTAAAAGCCTGAAAGAATAATTCCCGAAATAAAGAGAATTCCTAAAATTCCCCAGAACCAGGGCTGAAGGAATACAAAAAAGTCCACCGGCATATCTGTCAATGTGCTGAATGGATTTAACAGAATTTCGATCAGTGCCAGCGATAAAACCACAGCTGCCGTATGAATCAGGACTGTTTCGAGCAGAAACTGAAAAAACAGCTGGGACCGGTGCGCACCTGTTGCTTTTCGCAAACCTACCTCCTTTGCCCGGGTTAATGGATCGTGCTGTCGACAGATTAATGTAATTTACCCAGGCCAGGACCATAATCAGCATGGCAATAAGCGATAGGTATTTTACGGTATTTGCGTTTCCGTTCATCTCAAATTCCTGCATATAATGCGAGTTAAGATGAATATCTGTGAGCGGCTGGAGTACCAAATCGATGGTAAGACCGTAATGCCTTAGAACGTCTCCGAATTCCGTCTCTACCAAGGATTGCAGATTTTTCTTAAAACCCGACAGATCGGTGCCTGGCCGAAGCAGCAGATAGGTAAACCACCCTGTATGGCCCCAGGCGTTTTCAATCTCATCTCCATAAATTCCCAGGAGGTTCTCATAGGAAAGTAAGATGTCAAATTTGATGTGAGAGTTGCGGGGAACATCCTTAAAAATACCTGCTACCAGGTAATCTGTTTTCCCGTCAATTTGAATGGACATTCCCAATGGATTTTGGGAATCGAAATATTTGCGTGCTGTGGTTTCTGAAATAAAAGCCACATTGGGTTCGTTTAATCTGCCGGCATTTCCTTCAAGAAATTCAAAATCAAAAAATTCAAAAAATTCCAGGTTCCGCAAAAAACATTCTCTCTTCGATAAAACTGTTTTTCTTGTAGGAGACCGATGCAATATATCTGAAAATCCGTGCCACATTTTCGGCATCGGGAAATTTTTCGCGAATATGGATCCCGGCAGGGGGACAACAGGAAGCAAATCGTACCGCCCCTCCTTCCCTGTCCGTTCTTTCATATCTTAAGCGATATATCCGCTCGTGTTCGCTGTGAAAGCGGTCGTAGCTTTTTTCGTAATTTACATAATACACGATAATTATACAGACCGTTAATCCTGTACCTAATCCAAAAATATTGATCACTGAGAGCAGTTTCTTTTTTCTAATATTTCTGGCTGCGGATTTCAGAAAGTGTATCAGCATTCGCTAATCTACATATTGTGTACTATCTGTTTTAGGATCTGTCCTGGTTTCTGACCTGAATTACTACAGTGGGTTTCGGATTCTCCCTCTGTCATTGTTATTCAAAATTCCCCAATCGTATTTCCTCCCAGAAAAAGAGATGAGTACACTATTCGTGATTATTGGTATGATCTGTAATAATCTCATCGCGCAGCTCCAGGAACATAGCGGTGACATCCGCCATTAAACCGTTTGAATACCCGGTTAAGAATTCCTGGGCACGGTATGGATTTTTCTCGTATAAATCAAGGGCTTTCTGTTCGATTTCATTTTGTTTGGAAAAAATGGATTCTTCAAAAGGATCTCTTCGGGCTTTTACATCTTCTGCAATTTGCTGAAATTTCAGGTTGGCCAGGTTATCAACAAAATCAATGGCCCATCGTGCTGACTTCTCATCGTATTTACCTGGATCGTAAGTCTTGTACGATTCCTCAACCGATAGATTACCGGAATATATCGGCACATAAGGACTGAAATATGGATTGTCGAGGTAAATCCAGTACACTCCGCCGATTTCATCCGGCAGCCAATCTCTTAATTGAAGGACCATGCCGTAATGGCCGCGATGACGGGCGACCGGCCTTCTGTATGTAATTTTCAGGAGTTTTCTCAGATCGATTCCGGGGAATGGTGTTGCCAGCGGACTCTTTATGAAGTTTCCTTCTCCGTCGGGAACAAGCCATTGTGGTCCGCCTGTCATATCATAGATCGTTCCTTCAAAAGTGGATCGCTGAAAGGCAATAACATCCTCAACGGAAATTTTCTTGTCCGGGGTTACAGAAAAAGGATATATGCTGATCGGTTCAACTGTCTGAAAATATTGATTGATCCCCTTGTAAGGATCTCCGTTCAGATACCGGTCGGGCAAGTCTCTGTAGCCCGGTGCAAATGTCTGAAAGAATAACCAGAACCTTCCAGTGGCAAATTCCACGGGTTCAGGAGCATATACTTCCTGCCAGATAAATGGTTTCCCGGATGAAGGATCATACCATCCCCTGTCGATGGCTTCCTGCTTGAAGTTTGATGATACCAGAAAATTGGAAGGATCATTCTCATCTATTTCCTTAATTATGCTCCAGTTTGGGACCATGGTCGTTTCATCCTCAGGCAATCGTTGTGCTGCCCAGATCGCACCCGGTTTTCCACTTTCCATTGTCCAGCCAGGACCCACTCCGAATATCTCCAGGACCCAGATTTCTTCCGTATCCGCAATGACAAGGGTTTCTGATCCGTCGCCGCTGGATGGAAGGAAACCATAAACTGTCATAAGCTCTCCAATAAATTTTACAGCCTCCCGTGCTGTTTTGTACCTCTGCAGTGCGAATATCTGCGCCTGTTCTATCGTCATGATCTGTTCACCGTTTTCCCGGGTACAGATCAATTCACTTCTCTGCACTGTTGTACTTTCGGCAATGCCCAGCTGGTATTCATTCACATGAGAATAAGCTGAATGAAAATATTTATAGGTCTTCAATACCTGGGGGATGTATCCCAGGATTTCCCCGTCATCTTGTAGAGGAAGGGAGGCATCCTGAATGCCCCAGTAAACAGGAGCTTTGTCACCCGGTTTGAAGGTTTTGGCCGACACAACGTATATGCGGGAATCCGGTCCGGTATCTGTATGGGATATAATGATTGATTGATCTGAGCTTGCCTTCTTACCAACGGCAATTATGGTACAGGCAGCTGAATGTATGAAATTTCCAATGATCAGCAATCCTACGATCAGTAATCTGTTTTTCATGATGGTATTACTTAATTTTTTTTGAAGGTAATTACTTTTTGGGAGGGATCGTTTCGGCTTTTTGAAAAAACTGGTAAATCTGATTATAAGACCTTCAACTATGCTGCCCTCCTGAAGAATAATTGCATATCGACGGGGGTGTACTATTCCCAAGAAAGGAATTTTGTCGAGATAGTCATCTTTCCGGGTGAGGCGTTGCATTTTACAGGGACATCACGCAACGTGGGGATTCAGGCCGGTTTGGCGTTTAACTCCTTGGATTCATGCGGCAGCGGCTGGAGTGATGGGGGTCCCACTAAAACATTCTTTTTTAATCATAAAGCAGATGCTGGTAGAGGATCAAATGGATTGGGAAACGAAGCAAAATGCAATTCATCAGTACTAGGTCCATATTAGGATGTCATCGGAATGAAAGTAGCAGTGACAGCAATATTAGAATCCATTTTTAGGAATGCAAGTAAGCAAAATAAAACAAATTGGCTAATTTTAATGTGTCATTCACCTCTTTAAATGAGCATTCTAGATTTAGCCAGAAAGCCTTATCCCACCATTCTTAGCCGATGGGCTATAATCCTGGTTATCAGTCCATTTATCTCGATATTCATGGTCATATTCCAGCCATTCGGACTGCAGTATATGGAGTCTGACATAAAAGCCTTACTGCTTGCCGGGTATGGCCTGGTAACCTTTGTGGTATTGTGTTTTGATTTGTTTCTGGTCCCTTTTATCTTTCCTTCAGTCTTTAAAGAAGAACGGTGGACCGTAGCAAGAGAAATAATACTGCTGATCGGAATTGTTATTACCATCGCCCTTGGGAATTATATATATTCTGTCCTCCTGTCCATTGTTTCCTGGTTAGGTATCAGGGGTTTTATCATTTTTACCCTGTTTACACTTTGTATCTCCATCATACCGATCATAGGGGTTATTGTGATCTCCTACAATGCCATGCTCAGGAAAAACCTGAACGCTGCCATTCAACTGAACCAGGTAATATCGGATAATAAAGGCAAAGAAGTTATACATAATAATAAACTGGTGATTACCTCTGAAAATAAGAATCAGCAGATTGAAACTCCAGCATCAAATTTGATATGTATTGAATCTGAAGGGAATTATGTTAACACCTGGTTCCTGGAAGAAGGCAAGATCGTCCGGCTATTGATCCGCAATACCATTAAGAATGTTGAAACACAGATACTGGAGGCAGGAAACCTGTTTAAATGCCACCGTGCCTATATCATAAACCTTTCCCATGTAGAAAAAGTTATGGGGAATTCACAGGGTTACCGCCTGATGGTAAAATACCTTGATAAGGAAATCCCGGTCGCCAGGAACTACTCCAAATCATTCAGGGAGGCATTGAAAAGGAGCACATAAGCTATTCCTGCCATCCCAGTTTCTTGTGCAGTTCATCCCAGCCCTATGCATCTTATCACAAAAGAAGGCATTCTGTCCCGGTAATAATAATGCTCTTGTTAAGATTCCCAAAATTGCAGTGTCAATAAAGTATAATCTTAAACACAGCATCATGAAAAAAACATGGATCCTCTTAACAGCTATCGCCCTAATTGTAGTGGGACTGATTCTTCAATTTACTGTCGGCAACCAGTTCAGTGCCGGTGATTTCATTTGTAACTATTTTGCAGCAGGTGACTTTGCCTGTGGTGTTTTTGCCGCAGGTAAATTTTCAATGGGGATTTTCTCCATCGGGATATTCTCAATAGGGGTCTTCTCTATCAGCATTTTTAATATTGGACTGTATACCATTGGCATTTTTGCCCTGGGATGGAAAAAGTCTCTTCCCAGGTGGCTTGAAAGCAAGAAGCAGGCCTGAGCTATCCTTATGTCCGGGAAAAGTATAGAGAGTCATAACTGGCTCTCTTTTTTGCTTTAAAAGATTTCTAACTTTAAAGCATGAAACCAAAACTGATTATTGGAGTGCTCGCTCTCATCAGCATCATATATGCTGAGTCGTTTACGCAGCATAATACATCATTTCTTGATCCATCCTCAGATAATTAAAAAACCTGCAGATACTCAAGAACATTCGACAGAAAGTAGAAGATTTACAGGGATCCCAAGTCTGGCAGTCAGCGGGAACGGCCGTATGTGGGCCACATGGTACACAGGTGTAACACCGGCAGAAGACAGCAATAATTATGTAGTTGTGGCGACGAGCGGTGATAGAGGACATACGTGGGAAGAAGTACTCGCTATTGATCCCGATGGACCGGGACCGGCCAGGTCATATGATCCGGAGATCTGGATTGATCCCGACGGAAAACTCTGGGTTTTCTGGGCACAGGCAATGTCCCATGCCGGTGCATGGTCTCTGGTTAAAGATGGAACGCTGGCCGGAGTATGGACCATTACAACAAGAAATCCGGATTCTGACAGTCCATCATGGTCAAAGCCCTGGCGTTTAACCGATGGTGTTATGATGTGCAAGCCGGTAGTATTATCCAGCGGAGAGTGGGTTTTGCCAGCATCCTCATGGAAATTAACAGATGAAAGCGCCCGGATGGTTGTTTCAAATAATCGTGGGAAAACCTGGCTTGTCAGGGGTGCTGCATCTGTGCCCAATGATGTCCGAAGCTTTGATGAGCATATTATCATTGAACGGAAGGATAGATCCCTATGGATGCTTGTTCGTACTAAATATGGGATCGGGGAAAGTACTTCAGATGACAACGGCCAGTCCTGGAGCCCTTTGATCCCTTCAAAAATTGCTCACCCGAGTGCCCGTTTTTTTATCCGCCGGCTGAAATCCGGAAACCTTCTGCTTGTAAAACACGGTCCCATAGATAAGCAGACGGACCGTTCTCAGCTGATGGCCTTTATTTCAAAAGATGACGGTCATTCATGGTCAGAGGGTTTGCTATTGGATGAACGATCAGGGGTTTCGTATCCGGATGGCCAGCAGGTAAAAGATGGCACCATCTATATCATTTATGATTACCACAGAAAAAGTGATCAGAACATCCTGATGGCAAGTTTCAGGGAGGAAGATATAATTTCAGGCGATCCTGGATTCTGAATCAGTCACCCTGCGCAGATATCGTTAGCAAAGGTGGGCCAAAACAGGATTGAATCTTGAGTAAGATCAATTTTACGCCTTGTATATGGGTAGGGTAAAATGGAAACTGGATCCTTTTCCTTCCTCGCTTTTACACCATATCTCTCCACCGTTCTTTTCAACAAAATCCATACAAAGCACCAAACCCAGTCCCGTCCCTGTCTCACCTGCAGTCCCGGTTGATTTATACTGCTGATCGATATGGAATAATTTATCTATGTCCTCTTCAGATATGCCAATGCCCTGATCGTTTACAACCACCTCAAAGAACCTGTCTCTTTTATGTACCTCCACCTCAACCGTTCCTCCGGCATTACTGAACTTGACAGCATTATTGATTAAATTCCTGATCACTGTATTGATCATTTCCCTGTCTCCATACGCGAACATCTCTTCATCTGTATTTGAGGCAAGTATCACACCTTTTTTTTCTGCGGGTACCTGGTTCAGATTAATATTCACCTCGATCAGACTGGAAAGATTAAATTTTGAAGGTGAATACTCTATACTTCCACTTTGGGATTTTGACCAGGTTAATAGATTCTCCAGCAGGTTGTATATGAGTTCAGCCGATTTATGAATATTATTCAGTACCTGCATTTTATCTTCTTCCTCCAGGTCCTGGTAATCCCGGATAATCAATTCACTCATTGAATGAAGGCTTGAAAACGGGTTTTTAAGGTCATGGGCCAGAATGGAAAAGAATGTGTCTTTGGTGGCATTCAGTTCCCTTAACTGCTGTTCCGAATGTTTACGTTCGGTAATATCCCTGGCAACGATAGTAATGCCGGATAATTCACCTTTTTTATTTCTTCTCGGGGAAATTTTGGCATTGAACCAGAATATTTCTTCCCCTTTCTCGATAAAATAATCAAACTCCTGAACGGTATTTTCCTTCTTTAATGTAGTGAAAGCCTTTGATAAAAGTACTACTGCTTCTCCTGGAAATTTTACATCTACAAAACACCTTCCCAAAATGACTCCCAATTCCTCGTACAGTGCTCTATGTTTTCCCAGGTTATAAAATTCCTGGAAATACCCTCTGCTGTCAAGGACAAAAACCAGATCATCAATGGAACTTATGGTGGATATCAACTTCTCTTCACTCTCCTCTACCCTGTCCTTTTGTTTTGCAATCTCAGAGGTCCGTTCACGGATCTTTTCTTCCAGTACTTTCTTCTCCCGGATAAGCTTTCTTTCCCTGAGCTTGATGACCGTTGCCACCAGCAATAATATCAAAATGATGTACGAAGCATAAGCATATTTACTTCTCCACCATGGTGGAAGAATGGTGATCCTGCAGCTGGCTCCCTCCATATTCCATACCCCATCATTATTGGTTCCCCGTACATTAAAAGTGTAATCTCCCGGTGCAAGATTTGTAAAATGTACAAATCGCCTGTTGCCGATTTCGATCCACCTGTCAGATATGCCCTGCATCTGATAAGCATACCTGTTTTTTGAAGGATTCGTGAAATCCATTGCTGAAAACTCAATGGTAAAAGAATAATCCTGGTAGGACAATATCAGTTCATCAGCATATACATTTACTCTTTGCCGGATCCCAATATTTTCCTTTTCAAATGAAGTGATCCTTACCGGAGGAATGTATGAATTGTCCTCCAGTGAGTCAGGATAAAATGATATCAGTCCATCAATGCCACCAAAAAACATCTCACCATCATCAGTCTTATGGACAGCCTTAATATTGAACTCCTTCCCCAGCAGATCGTCTTCAATCACAAAGGGGTTGGAAGTTTCATCAGTAGGGTTTCTCATGGCAAGTCCTCGCCCTGTTGAAAACCAGAGATTACCATTTTCATCCTCTATAATATCATAAATAATATTGCTGGGTAATCCATCCCTGATGCTGTAATGCAAAAACACTGAATCGCTCTTGTTGAACCTGTTGACCCCTGAACTGGTCCCAATCCAAATGTAGCCCAGATCATCTTCGCAAAGGGATATGGTATAATTATCACATAAAGTATTCGAGGAGCCGGGAATATTGACATAATGAACCATCCTGTCTTCCGAGGGAATATACATATCCAGTCCGTTGGAAGTAGCAATCCATACATTCTGATCCCTGTCCTCAAGGAGGGAATAAACCAGGTTACTGCTGATGGCATAGGGAAAATTCATTTCTTCTCTAAAGATCCTTGCTTGTTTTGTGCTCGTGTTGAGAATATATATGCCATTTCCGGTTCCTATCCATAATTCACCCGCCGAATCCTCAATCATACAGTATACCCTTTTGTCATTAAAATAATTGAAATCCGGGGCATTGAAATATTCCTGGACGGGGACAAACCGTTTTTGATGGGTATCCATTATGCTTACCCCGTCCCTCGTTCCCAGCCAGATCCTGGATTTGCTGTCCTTAAAAATTACATGGACATGATTTTGAGGAATATGGAATTCGCCTGTTAATTCTGATGTATAATAGCTTACCTTATTGGTGCTTCTGTTTAAAATATTTAAACCCTTGCCCCAGGTTCCAATCCACAGATCCCTGTCATCATCCTGGTACACAGAGGCTATTACGTTGTCGAGCAGGTCAACGGAATTTGGATTCTCGGATTTGATGTAGGTTTGTATGTTTTTTTTCTTCAGATCAGTTTTATCAATACCAGCTATGGTCCCAATCCAGAGATTTTGGGAGTTGTCTTCAAACAAGGAAGGGACGATATCATGGCTGATATAATTTGTATTGTCCGGACCACTGCTGAAATGGATAAATTCTGCACTGCCAGGCGGGGCCATATCTGTCAGTTTGTTTAAACCCACCTCCTTCGGTACCGATCCAGATGGTCCCGGTATAATCCTGCAGGATGGCATGAATATAATTATTACTCAAACCGCGTGCCCTGGTGTTGTCCTGGTAATACCGCGACAATTTCTTTGGTTTCCGGGTTTAAAATGTTAAATCCATTCTCTGTGCCGATTAATATATTCCCACGCTCATCTTCGAACAAAGCAGTAATATGGTTGTGGCTTAAACGGTTATGATCCAGATCCACCATCTGTGTAGTTTGTAAATTGTTTATCCTGTAAATTGAAACTGGCCAGACCTTCCATTGATCCTATCCATATTGATCCCCGGCTGTCTTTAATTATCGGAAATCCGACATCGAACAGGGTACCCTCTTGTTCAAGTACTGTTCAGGAAAGACTGCTGCTCGCCTGTATTGACATTGATAACCGTTAAAGTGGGTGGCTGGTTGACATAAATATAGTCCGAGTCCGTGGTAATTCCATAAACAAAATCATCCCCGGTGTATAAGATTGTCGCCCGGCAGGCTGACACTTGAAAACTGATCCGTTCTTTTATCATATCTGTTTAATCCGACTTTGGTAGCAACCCAGAGAATGCCATTCCTGTCTTCTGCTATATCAAATATCCAGCTATTTGATACTGAGTTTGAATCAGCGGAATCATAAAAGTAATTCTCGAAAGAATAGCCGTCAAATTTGTTCAGTCCATTTTGGGTCCCAAACCACATATATCCTTCTGAATCCTGGAAAATACAGATAATATAGCTTTGGGACATCCCATTTTCAACAGCATAATGGTCAAAGCTAAGTGGCTGGCAAAATGAGGCCTGAAAGACAGAAATAAGAAATATCCCTGATAAAACTGCTTTTAATTTCCCGGTTTGCATAAAACACGAAGATACAAAAACCCGATGCAACTAAGAATACTATGGATTGTTCATAACCTGATTATGCCTCCGGTAAACAGACGCTTATTCTTTGGCAGGGCGAATAAGATGCATAAAAAATCCGATAATAAGTCCCGCGATACAAAATCCGAATGCCCAGATGACCAGGGAGGTGGAAATCCCGAAGATAATGGCAGGAACAACCACCCCGATCAGGCATAGAAAAATGGAGAAATTGACACTGTGCCTGTTCACTTTCGGGTTGATCCACATTACCAGTACCAGAAATCCCAGGGACATGGTAAGGGATACAAAGAAAAAGGTAGCATCGACTATATCACGTAATATCAAGGCCATAGTAACTCCGAGGACCATCAGGACAACCATGCTGTAACGCATGGAAGATTTCAACTTATCCTTGCTGGTTAGTCCGGTTTTTTCAAGAAAATCCTGTGTGACCGAAGCAGCAGCTGTAAACATATAGGTGTCTGCCGATGAGGAAACGGAAGAATAAATGATCACTACTGACAGTCCGGCTAATCCAATTGGTAAAAGCCTGCTGAAGCCTACGATCAGGGATGTATCAGGATCTATGTTAGGAATATCCGCCCTGATAACAAGGCCTATCAGAAGCAGGATAAATCCAATGATCATATAAAATATGGATGAAAGGAACAGGCTTCTTTTAAAGTGTCTGTTGTCCTTGATGGCATAGACCCTTTGCCAGAGCTCAGGAGATGCCATGGGGATAAAAAAGCCGGCAAGGAAAAAACTGACGATCTCCTGTACAGGTGTTCTGAAAAGATCCATAAAAAATAGCTGTGGCTTTGTATCGGTGGTCAGCAATAGATACATCATCAGTATAAATAAGAGAAATATCCCGATGGTCTGTATGATATCGGTTTTGACCACTGCATCAAATCCTCCTGCCATTAAATACAGCAGGATAATTACACCAACAATAACGACTGAAAAGCCATAGCTGATCGGCGTATATTCCGAGACAAGCTTGGCCCCTGCAGTGAAATTCAATACCACCCAGCCGAACATGATGATAATGGTGATGATGGTTGCAAGATATCCGGCAAATCTGCCTTTCAGGAAAAAGAAAAAATCAGGCATGGTATAGAATTTCTGTTTATCCGCCAGCTTCTTAACTTTTAACCCGAAGAAATAGAACACGAATAATCCGAATACGGAACCTATGAAATACCATAAGGCCCCGAGCCCATAAAGGTAGACAAGAGCAGTGTAGGTAAGAAGGATGGCAGCACCGATACGGCTTGAAAAGATGGTACTGGTGGCCTGAAGGGACGTCAATTTCCGGCCGGAGATAAGAAATTCCTCCTTTTCCTGCTTTCTTCCTGTCCAGAATCCAACAATAAGGATCAGGACAAAATAAAATGCAATGATGATGTAATCAGTTATTGTCAGCATAGTGATTAGTTTGCAATAAATATACAATAATTTATAAACCACTTACCTTATTGATCCTTTCGGCCCTGGAAGGATTCATCCTGGTCCCCCGGGTAATAATTGAATATGTTGAGATCGTACTGTCAATTTGCAGTCATTGATATATCGCTGAAACAAAATTATTAACACATAGGTATAAGGAAGTAAAAAGAATATTGATTAACTTATAAGTCAATAGTTTAACATACAAGATAGATTCGCACATGGAGATCTGGTATTGCGGGCAATCTAATTCAATACCTGCATGTTATGTCCAATACAGAGGTGCCGGTCGAACAAAAGTCTATTGTAAAAGCCTGCATCAAAAAACATGGCAAGATACTTATCTCCATCCTACAGGAGATACAGAAGTACTATAACTACCTGCCAAAAGATGCCATGAAGTCAATCGCAGAAGAACTGGAGATCCCATTAAGGGATGTTTATGGTGTCGCCAGCTTTTACAAATCGTTCAGTTTTGAACCAAAAGGCGAACATATTCTTACGACCTGCCTGGGAACAGCCTGCCATGTGAGGGGCGGACAAAAAATTGTTGATGCCATCAGCAGGGAACTGAATATAGATCCCGGTGAAACCACAGAGGACCAGAAGTTCACGCATGAAACTGCAGCCTGCCTTGGATGTTGTGCTATTGGTCCCATGGTGGTTGTGGATGGTGACTACATAGCCAATTTCAAACCCGAATCGGTAAAAAAACTAATCCGGCAAATTCGCACCGGATCAAATCATGTGAGCGTAGAAAAGGACAAAAAGATATTTCCCATAGAGGTCAGTTGTCCCCGTTGCAATCACAGTCTTATGAAGCCAGAACATCTCATTGATAATCAACCCTGTGTACATGTTACGGTATCATTTAAGCGAAAACACGGATGGCTCAGATTATCCTCACTTTATGGCAGTTACAATATCGAATCCGAACATGAAATACCCATAGATGCGGAAGTTCACTTTTTTTGTCCGAATTGCCATGAAGACCTGTTGGGAAGCTCTGAATGTCCTGAATGCGGGGTAAAAATGATTTTGATGATCGTCCGCGGCGGAGGCACTGTTCAGATCTGTCCCCGACGCGGATGCAAGGGACATCTGCTGGATCTATAGGAATGAAAAGCATGGATATATGAAAAAAATCAGATCCATTGTTGAATTTTCCAGTTTCCGGAATGCGGTTCTGAATGGATCAGAGAACCATGTGCCCTGTCTGATCATCAGTGCCGGAACATGCGGCCAGGCCAGCGGGGCGAATGATATCATGCGAATGTCCAAACGATATATCCTGGAAAAGGAATTGCAGGATAAGATCCATCTCAGGATCACAGGTTGTTTAGGTTTTTGCGAGATTGAACCCTGTATATTCATTGAACCTTTTGGCTATGTTTATCCCAATATTGCCAGTGATGATGTACCCGGGATCATTGATGCAGCCCTCAGGGGTACAGCTCTGGAAGGATTGCTTTACAGGGAAGAGACCGGCAATAAGATTTATCACTCCCAGCAAGAGATCCCATTCTTTAAGCACCAGCACCGGGTAATCCTTGAAAAGAACCAGGGCCTGGATCCAATCAGAATTTTCAACTATATATCTGCCGGCGGGTATGCTGCTCTTGAAAAAATAATACTGGACCCGGATCCGTCCTGGATAATCCAGGAGGTCTTGGATGCAGGCCTCAGGGGACGGGGAGGAGCAGGATTTCCCACAGGAGAGAAATGGAAAATGGCCAGAAACTCAGAAGGTAATGGCATAAAGTATATTATCTGCAATGCTGATGAAGGTGACCCCGGAGCATATATGGACCGAAACCTGCTTGAAGGAAATCCCCATTCCATCATTGAAGGTCTGATCATTGCCGGAATTGCCATTGGTGCCAGTCAGGGATATATATATGTACGGGATGAATATCCCCTGGCCATAAAGCATGCTTCCATTGCCCTCCGGCAGGCCTATGACCTGGGTATACTTGGCAACAATATATTGAATTCGAAGATTGATTTTAAAATTGAACTGATCCGTGGTGCCGGAGCTTTTGTCTGCGGTGAGGAAACAGCCCTGATACAATCCATCGAGGGAAAAATGGGCCATCCAAGGCAGCGTCCTCCCTTTCCCGTCGACAGGGGACTTCGAGGTCATCCAACCTGCATTAATAATGTCGAGACACTGGCAAATATCCCTGCCATTATCAACCTTGGGAGCAAGCAATATGCCAGCGTAGGTATCCCGGGAAATACAGGTACCAAAATCTTCTCCCTGGTGGGTAAAATAAAAAATACGGGACTGGTGGAAGTGCCTTTGGGAACATCCATCAGGACTGTAGTGTATGATATTGGTGGCGGAGCGGAGGGAGAAACTGAAATAAAGGCCATTCAGACGGGTGGCCCTTCCGGAGGCTGTCTCCCTGAGGAACTATTTGATCTTTCCATCGACTATAAAAGCCTGGCTGAGGCCGGGGCAATCATGGGCTCCGGAGGTATGATCGTAATGGATGAGAAAACCTGTATGGTTGATGTTGCCAAATACTTTACGAATTTTCTTCAGGAGGAATCCTGCGGTAAATGCTCGATCTGCAGGGAAGGCACACAGCGCATGTTTGAAATACTTAAAGATATTACAGAGGGGAATGGAATGGAGGATGATATTGAATTGCTTGAAGAACTGGGAATGGCAATGAAGGAAGCATCACTGTGTGGTCTTGGCCAGACAGCCCCGAATCCTGTCCTTTCCACGATTAAATATTTCAAAGATGAATACATGGCACATATAAGGGATAAAAAATGTCCGGCAGGCGTATGTAAAGATTTAATAAAATATACAATAAGTCCGGAATATTGCACAGGTTGTCTGCTCTGTAACCAAAACTGCCCTGAGGCAGCAATATCAGGAGAGGCAAAAGAGCCGCAAAATATCAATCAGGATAAATGTGTACAGTGTGGAATTTGCCTTGACGTCTGCAAGCATGAAGCTGTAATAATAACTTAACCACAATACAATGCCAAAATTAAGGATAGATGGCATAGATTTTCACGCACCCGATGGTTGGACAATCCTCGAAACAGCCAATTACCTGGGATTGGAGATTCCGACCCTATGCTACCATGAGGGGCTTATCACCCTGGGGAGGCTGCCGGCTTTGTATTGTGGAGATCATGCAGCAAAGAAACCCAAACTTGTCACATCCTGCACCTATCCTGTTGAAGAGGGACTTATTGTCCGGACCAATACTGAAAAGGTTAATAAAGGTGCGGAAAATGATACTGGAGCTGCTGATCTCCCAGTGCCCCACATCGAAGGTATTGCAGGATCTTGCCTCCAAAATGGGACTCAACAAAGTACGGTTCACTCCCAAATGGGAAAACTGCATTTATTGCGGATTATGTGTCAGGATGTGCAATGAGCAGATGATGGCAGAAGCAATCGGTTTCTCGAACAGGGGACAGGAAATAAAAATCGATACCCCTTTCCAGGAAAATTCTGAGGTATGCAGAAAGTGTGGTGGATGTATTTATGTATGCCCTGCCTGCACACTCAGATGTGACGGCCCCAGTCCAGAAACGGTCCTGTGCGGGGGCTGCAGCCATTATCAGCCATTGCAGAACAAACAGCAAATAACCATTACTAAAAATCTAAGTAAAAATATTCAAGATGAAATACGGAAATATAAATGCATCAGCAGCTACCCTGACAAAAAACCGGACGGAAGATTCAATAGTCCCGCTCAGCGGGATGTGCGCTACCTGCGTGGATGGTTGTATAGGTATGTGCGAAATCGGAAAATCTGCTTACAGGGGACCAGAAGTTATATATCCACAACCTTTTGGACTGATCACTACTGCATCCGAGAAAGAATACCCGGTAGATCTGTCGCATTTCACCATCCTGGGAAGTTGCCGGGGTGCTCATGGAATTGAAGAAGATTCAGATAAGGCACTGTTTGAGAATGTAAACGTGGAACAGACACTTGGACATGATGATGGCATCAGGGTGAAGATCCCCATTGTTGTACCCGGACTGGGTTCAACGAATATTGCTAAAAACAATTGGGAAGGACTTGCCGTTGGAGCGGCCATATCCGGCATCCTGCTCACCATCGGGGAGAATGTCTGTGGCATGGATCCCGAATCAACCATCAAGGATGGCAGGGTGGTCCATTCACCCGAACTTGAAAAAAGGGTTAAACTCTACCAGCAATGGCAGCAGGATGGTTATGGCGCCATTGTTTTACAGTCTAACGTGGAAGATACAAAACTGGGAGTCCATGAATATGCGATAGAAAAATTGGGCGTTGAAATAGTGGAGCTGAAATGGGGCCAGGGAGCTAAGGATATTGGCGGTGAGGTGAAGATCAAAGACCTGAAACGTGCCCAGATGTTAAAGGAAAGAGGTTATGTCGTACTGCCTGATCCCCATGACCCGAATGTCATCGATGCATTTGACAAGCATGTTTTCCATGAGTTTGAGCGGCATTCCCGGTTGGGAATGGTGGAGATCGAACGTTTCATTGAAAGGGTGGAGGAGCTCAGATCTGCCGGGGCAAAATATATATTCCTGAAAACAGGTGCCTACAGGCCGAGTGACCTTGCCATCGCAGTAAAATGCGCATCAGAGGCAAAGGTCGACATGCTGACCGTGGATGCAGCCGGCGGTGGAACAGGAATGAGTCCCTGGAGGATGATGAACGAATGGGGAGTCCCTCCCATTGAACTCTGGTCATTATTCTATAATTACCTTTCAACACTGGCAGACCATGGCAAATATATTCCGGACGCTGCTATCGCCAGTGGCATATCTATGGAAGATCAGATGTTCAAGGGCCTGGCTCTTGGTGCACCCTATTTTAAAATGATCGGTATGGCCAGGGCACCACTGGCAGCAGCCATGGTAGGGAAAAACATCGGGCTTTGCATTGAAAGAGAGGATCTTCCGGTTTATGTTTCCCGTTTTGGACGGAGGAAAGATGAAATCTTCGAAACCTCACCGGAGCTCCAGCAAAGATTTGAGACAAAATTTGATGAAATCCCAACCGGAGCCATGGGTTTGTATACCTATATGAAAAGGCTGAACCAGGGATTGAGACAAATCATGTGCGGATCCAGGAAATTCTCACTGTCACATATTGACCGCAATGATATCTCCGCATTAACCCGTGAAGCCAGTGAGATAAGCAATATTCCATATATTATGGATTGCGACAAGGAAGAAGCTGAAAAGATTCTGGCCTATAAGCTGTAAATATTTTTCAAATTACCGGCTACCTTTTAGGCTTTTTCCGATTAAACAATAGTAATAAATGCTGATTTTTGGAACACAATCATCAAAGGTAACGTATACCATTATCGATCTAAGGAATTAATATAGTATTTTCACTTTAAATATAGAGGCCTTTATGGAAGATCTAACCATTTCAGGAACACCCAAAACCCCGAGTATAAAAACAGATTCGAATCAGGGTTTATTGGAAATTACAGGAAGGTCAAATCCTGAAAATACAATAGAAGTATTCAAGCCAATTGTTAACTGGGTGGAAGAATACGTTCAGAATCCGGGCGAGAAAACAACCCTGAACATACAACTCGAGCATTTCAACACCAGCTCTTCAAAGAGTTTAATTGGCATTTTCAAAAGATTTGAAGCAATCAAGAAAGAAGGCCGTGAAGTAATCATCAACTGGCATTATGAAGCGGATGATGAGGACATTCTGGAGGCAGGTGAGAATTTCGAATCAGTGATTGCGATCCCCTTCAACATGATCCCGGTCCAGTAAGCTAAAATCCATAACCTACCGGTCCATGTCCCGGTACGCTTACATATCCCTGAGTATTT
>CAVYEL010000008.1:0-115788 GCA_963767555.1 uncultured Bacteroidaceae bacterium
TAACTATTCGATATTCAAAGGTGGTTTTTATTCGAAGGATTCTTACGGGGTTGTTTATTTGTTTTTCTATGCTCCCTCCTGTCGGTGATTTATATCAAATGAAGCCGAAATGATTATGGAACACTGCTATGCATAAGGCAAGGGACCTTTATTATCAGGTTACTATACATATTTGGTGCTTTTCCGGATAATAAATATCCCTGAAAGATATTTATTATCGGAAAGAGCATCGATTTAGTTAATAAGTCGATATTTTATATCCCTTTCAAGTGATCTGACGGAACTGCGCCTTTTTCAATGAAAGAACAATCACTATGGGTGTCATGGACGATTCTGTGGGTCGGAATCGTCTGACCACAAATGGGATTCTTACAGAAGCACTGCATTAAGGGAGTGACAAATCTGTAAGGGTGCTCATTGGCGAAAACAGGAGGCAGCTTTTCCAATACCCCCCTCCAGCAAAAAACGCCACAGGATTTTGTTTTAAGAATGATCAATTTCTATTGATCATTCAATTGCTTTAAGCATATTAAAAACTGAGCCTTATTTTGCGTTTAATGGCGCAAAATGGTAGCTCCGTTTTTTATATGCTTTAAGAGAAATGCTAAGATATATTTGTGGATTTGATTATTTTTAAAACAAAAACCGAAAAATGAGCCAAACCAAAGTTTTACCTGTCAATGATACCGTCTCCTGGGTGGGTGTCCTCGATGAAGACATAGTGACATTCGACATTGTCATGGAAACACAGTATGGGACAACCTACAATGCCTATTTCATTAATGCAGAAAAGAAGGTGGTCATCGATACGGTAAAGAAAACTTTTCAAAAGGACTTCATCCAGAAATTAAGCACACTTACGGATCCGGCCGAGATTGATTATATTATTTGCAACCATACCGAGCCTGATCATTCCGGCAGCCTGACCGCCCTGCTGGATATGGCCCCGAATGCCACGGTGGTCGGCAGTGGGCAGGCCCTTAACTACCTGTCAGAGATGACGGGCAGGACCTTTCCCTCAATGAAGGTCAAAGACGGTGATTCCCTGGATCTTGGCAATAAGACCCTCCGGTTCATTGGGGCCTCCAACCTGCACTGGCCCGATACCATTTATACTTATCTTGAAGAGGACAATGTACTTTTTACCTGTGACTCATTCGGATCCCATTTCTGTGATGAAAGGATGTTCGATGATCTGGTGGGGGACTACCACGAGGCATTCAGGTATTATTTCGATGTGATACTTAAACCTTTCAGCAAATTCATGCTGAAAGCCATTGACAAGATCGATGCCCTGGACATATCCACGATCTGTCCGGGCCACGGTCCCATTCTCAGGTCAGGCTGGCAGGAAAAAGTCAGGCTGTCTGCTGAGATGGCCCGTGAATTCCTGGCCTCCCAGGAAAACAATGATAAAAGGATCCTGATAGCTTATGTATCAGCCTATGGCTATACCGGTGAAATGGCTGAAACCATAGCATCGGGGATAAGGGAAACCGGTGATATAGAGGTAAGCGTTGTGGATATTGAAAACATTCAATTGGGTGACCTGGAAGAAATGATCGTCCGCTCAGGCGGCCTGCTGATAGGATCACCAACGATCAACCGCAATACCCTGCTGCCTGTTTACAGGCTGTTCTCTGTGATCAATCCCATACGCGACAAAGGTAAACTGGCGGCTTCATTTGGGTCCTATGGCTGGAGTGGTGAGGCAGTTCCGCTGATCGAGGATCACCTGAAAAATATGAAACTTGATATCGTACAGGACGGATTGGCCACCAAGTTCTTCCCCAGTGAGGAACAGAATGAAGCCCTTAAAGATTTTGGAAGGACCTTTGGATTGCGATTCCTCGAAAACCAGGTAGTGGAATAAGCAGATCTCCTGTGCCTATTTTCGAATGAAAGTGGCGGTCCGGATACTGTTTTTCCCGCCCATCCTGACAATGAACAGCCCTTCCTGCAGATCGGATACATTCACCTGCTGGTTACTGGATTCAAGCCTCTCTTCCCTGACCAGCTTTCCTGTCATATTATAGATCCTCATAACCGAAGGAAAACTGATGTCTCCCTGGACCTGGACAAAATCACTGGCAGGATTCGGAAATACCTGTATCTTGTTTTTTTCAACCGGGGGGGCGAAAGAGGAGATCCCTGTGGTCGGATCCACAGCTGTCGTGTCGCCTTCCCATCCGGCCAGCCTGGCGAAGAGATACCAGAAAGCAAATGCTTTCATGTTCCCGTTCACGGCATGTGTGTGTGCTGGAGAGCAATTATAATACTGCCCACCGTTGGGCTCATTGTGGGCAACATCATCCTCCCCGTCCATCATCACCTTGCCTTCAGCCCATTCTACAGCCCAGTTCCCGGTACCACCGTCACCCTGGTAATAACATTCATCGGTGACAAATTTGTCCAGGAAATAATTATCATCGGGGTCATAAATTTCAATATCTGCAAAATCATACAGTATCCTGTCGTTGGCAATACAGTGGTTACGGATGTAGGTATTGATCTCGTTGGTTCGTCCTTCTTCTCCCTGGCCATTGACATGCCCTGTCATATAAATAAACCGTACGGGAACCGTTCGTACCCCGCTTGTGATCTTGGAGCCACCCGGACCGTATTCTGCGATCAGGCTATCCATGTTGGAACAATACCCGGGGTTCTCATCCCCGTCATGACCCTGGATCTGGCACCAGGACCACATGATCACATTGATATCCTTGTTGGCAGGATCATCCAGGTACGTCCTGGTCTCATCATCAAATACGCCTTCCCTGTTGCTTAGATCGGGACCGTAATGATCATCAAAATACATGACTCCCGGGCCACCCTGCTCGTCCCGGAGATATACACCGTCTCCCCCCATAAAGGCATCCAGAGGGGTTAGTCCGGAGTTTATCTGGCTCCCGTGGGAAGTATGAAAATAGGCAACCCTGAGATTGGCTTTGGCCGAATCAATCCATTCCAGCGGGACGCTTTTCAGGTCTTCAAGATGGGCCTGGTCGTGACCGATGATAAGAGGCTGGGCATAGCCGGCTGTAAATACTATCGATAAGAGGATAACAAAAACAAGGGGTAAAATTCGCAGGTTCATAGGCCAGGTTTTAATGAAAATTCGGGGTTAGAGAGGAAAAATGGCATTAATTCTGTTAAAGTTAAGGACTTAGGGGTAAATATTCGGAAAAGTTTGATCAATGGCCGTTTTTTTTGGATAACAGTCAGTTTTTCTTGAACTAAGCATTACAATTATATTACGGACCATATATTGAAATTGTTGTTAGATTTGATCTAAATTAGAGATTTAGCATATGCTCGATTTTGATGATAATGCCTCCCCAAAAATAAAAAGGAGGCGCGAAGTCGTTTTTATCATATTGTCAGGTTTTTTCCTCGGGACACTAGCCGTACTGAATATCCTTGGGATCTCCCGGCAGATCGATCTTTCCTTTACCATAGCCGGAACGAGGATCCCCTTTATTGTTTTTGTCGGTGTGCTGCCTTATCCCCTGACTTTTCTGTGTACGGATTTTATCAGTGAATTGTATGGGAAGAAACGGGCCAATACAGTGGTATGGGTTGGCCTCTTTTTGAACCTCTGGGATTTGGGTGTCCATTGCGGAAAACAGGAAAAAGGTAGCTCTGCTGCGAGGATGATTTATTTATTTGTTATAGAACAAAGGTGTAGCTTCGATTACTCTTGCTTCACAAACTTAATTGTTTTAGTTTCATCCCGGACACATAGTTTCAGGAGATAGATACCGCTGTTCAGGTTACTCACATCAATTTGTTCATTCAGGACTGGTGTGCTTGAAACCAGTTGTCCCTGCATATTGAATATGAGGGCATGAGAGTTCTCTGCGAATCCTTCGATAAATAAGGAAGAACGGGCAGGGTACAGGTAATTTCTCACCTGATGTGATGATCTGCTGTGCTGAAATAGCCGTCAAAGTCTGCCAGGGAACCTTCGCCACATGCCTCCAAGGGAAATATTTGTGAAGACATAGGCATTATTTATGGCCAGATCACCAATATTGGGCTTTGAAGGCAGGCCATCACTGATAAGATGCCAGGAATCTCCCTGATCGTTGGAGAGATAGAGTCCATTACGCGTCCCGGCAAACATATAGTTTCCGTTTACGTCCAGGGAGTTTATTCTTATACTGCCAAGTCCCTCGTTGCTCTGGGTCCATGAGGCTCCTTGATCTGATGACACGAACACACCATGACTGAAGGTTCCAATGAGGACTCTTTCATCGGTGATTACACTGGAATTCACACCGGGTGGATCGCCCAATAAGCCGTTATTTGACTGAGACCATGTATCACCCCGGTCAGTCGAAAGATAGACCCCAGCAGACCCGCTAGTGCCTGCGATTAAAAGTTTATCACTGACTGATAGGGTGTTGGCAGCATTTGTTAAAGTTTTTCGCCAAGTGTCACCCAGATCGCCCGAAATATAGATGCCGGAAGTACTGGTGACAAATAAGCTATCCCGAAAAACCACAATATCGGTTATAGCTTCATATTTTCTAAATCCGCTTATGCTTATCTCTTCCCAGGTTCTACCTTGATCGATAGATGAAAACAAATCCTCTGATCCGGTATAATCGCTGATTCTCCAATGGCAATATTACGAACCGCATCAGTCCAGCCCTCATTCATCTTTGTCCAGCTGTCGCCATCATCCTGAGATAAGAAGAAGCCCCCGCCAGTAGATCCGGCAAATACTTCATCCTGATGCGCGGCCAAAGACCGAATAGAAAGATTGGTAAACTCCTCGTTTGATTCTACCCAATAAACTACCAAGATCGGCTGAGTGGTAAATGCCAGCAGTTGTCCCGGCGAAAATGTGGTGCTGATCGTTCACAAATGATTCAACACCTATAGTCTGAGGGAGGCTATTGTTAACAGCGCTCCAGTTACTGCCAAGATCGCTGGAAACAAAGGCCCCATCACCCACTGTGCCAACGAAAATATGATCGTCTACAGCAATCATGGACTTAATCGCCTTGCTGGTTAATCCATTATTAACCGGAGTCCAGCTGAATCATTCACAGATGATAAAAAAGCACCATTAAGGGTGCCTGCAAATACAAAGAGTATCAACGCGTACGATGGATTCTACATATAAAGCATTCCCTTCTAATCCATCCATCCTTTTCTCCGAGTTGATTCCGCCGTCGGCTGAATAGAACTCCGGCTCCCCCGGCATAGATAGTATCTCCAGATGTGGCCATGCAGTTGACGCTAAAATCGCTTACCCCCGGATTGATGCTTAACCAGGTAATACCCTGATAAATGCTTCTGTAAACCCCAAAAGCGGTCCCTGCTAGCAATGTATCTGACCTGAAAAGAATGGCTGTGGAACACCTGGTAGTCCATTGCCCCTGGCGTTCCACGTTGCACCCTGGTCAGACGACACATACATAGTGCTGGCAGCTCCCATATAGATTTTGGATTCGTGAACAGCGATTGTCGTCACAGAGTTAAGCTCTAACCCATTATTTACTTCGGTCCATGAGCTTCCTTGATCACTCGACCGGAATACGCCATTATCACTTGTTCCGGTAAACAAATTCCCCGATATGGGATCGAATGCAAGGCATTCTATTTCACCACCATACAGGCCATTGGTAAGTTTTGTCCATTGGGCTGAAATAGACAGAGCCCAAACCTAGAAAGATGTATAAAAAAATCAGTAGTCTCTTCATGGGAAGCTGGCTTAATGTTTTAGGAACTTTTTTGAGATTATGCCAGAACTATTATCCAGTTTTAGTAAATAAAATCCGGAAGGCAAGGCTTCAATATGTATCTGGTTATCAGTCAGAACCTCTTCATACACCAGCTGCCCGCTCAAATTATATACCTTGGCCCCATCGAATTGTGCTGTTCCTCCAATATATAGTGTGGAACGAGCTGGATTTGGGTAAAGGCTGACATGCCTGTGTGCTGCAGGCTTGTGAACGCCCAATCCCTCCAGGTCCGAGAGTGTTCGCTTCCAGATCCCGGTTGAGGTTCCGGCCAGGAGTATATCATTGTTGGCACAGAGGGATAATATCTCCTTCCCATCCATGATTCCATCGTTCAGCTCCATCCAGCTCTCTCCCCCGTTTGATGAAACGTTAACGCTCGATTCGGATCCTGCAAAAATATATGGGTTCAAAGTATCCAGTACGGTAATTATTTCGTCAAGCCCCAGGCCGGTATTCACTTGTGTCCAGCTGCTACCATAATCGGAGGACTTAAAAACCCCGGCATAACCCACCCCGGCATAAACTTCCCTGTTGAGTATCGTAATGTCCTTAAGCGAATAATCTGATGGACCTCCCTGTATTTGGGTCCAGTTACCTCCGTAATTATCTGACACAAACACTTTTGCAGCACCGGTAAACATGTAATTATCAAGAATCGCCAGGCAATTCAAGTATTTGTTAGTTAAACCCTCATTCAACGGTATCCAATTATTCCCGAAATCAACAGATTTCGATATGCCCACTGTAATTAATTCCAATAAATACCGTATCCTCTACCAATTCAATGGCCCTGACATTCGAATTGGAATATACCTCCACCCAGTTTCCTCCATTGTCGGTGGAGAGGAAGACTCCGTCGAGGGGAGTTCCCGCATAAATCAGGTCCTGATTTGCTGCAAGGCAATTCACCTGAGCATTTCCCAGTCCATTGTTCATACTGATCCAGCTTTCACCTTCATCTGTAGATACATAGACACCTCCTGTTGATCCTGCAAAGTACTGATCCCCTTTCTTCACAATGGCATTTACCCCTATATTCGACAGTCCGTTATTCAGCGCAGTCCAGCTTGTGAAGTCTTCTGACAATTGAAAAACACCACCTCCTAAAGTGCCTGCATACACCAGGCTATCACTAATGACCATATCACTGATCAGGGTGTTGGATAATCCATTGTTGATTTCAGACCAGTTTTCTCCGTGATCAACCGACATGAAGAATCCACCATTTCTAGAGGCATAGAGCCTGCAAATACCCGGTTTCCGATTATGGCTACTGATGTAAGCCCTCCCGAATTGTAAATGGCCTCTGTCCAATTGCTGCCATAATCCTCAGAAACAAATACTCCTCCGCCGGTTCCCGCATACACATATCCCCCTCCAACAGCCAGCGATTTTACCCCAAGTATTAGTTAATCCCGTGTTCATGGCTGTCCAGCTGCTGCCGTTGTTTTTCTGACAAAAACACCCCATCGTAGGTACCAGCAAAAATGCGATCACCATCAAATGCCAGTGCCAGCACGAATTTATCCGATAATTCATTGCTCTCCTGGGTCCTCAGTTATCGCCATTGTCAGTCGAAATAGCGATGCCCTTTTTGGTTCCGGCAAAAATCAAATCGTCCTTGAAGGCCAGCGTTCCTATTTGTGTATTTGTTAATCCGGAATTCACTGCGCTCCAGCTTTCACCGTAATCGGAGGAACGGTAAATACCCGTTAAAGATGTTCCGGCATAGACATACGTGCTGTTTGCAGCTATGCAAACCACTGCTGGATATTCTATTCCACTACTGGCAGAAGTCCAGCTACTGCCATGATCTTTGGAGATAAACACTCCGTTATAAAAACTGCCGGCATACAGATAGCCAGTGGTGCTGTCCACCGCCATACAGCCAATGCTTCCGCCCCATAGAACCGGTGTTCACCTGCTGCCACTGGGCCAGTAAAGAATTCAATAATAGAAAGGTAAAAATGAGAGTGAGAGCTATTCGATTCATAATGTTGAGAATTAGTAGTTTTTCTTTATGTACGAGCAGCCAGCTTCGCCTTATCTCCGCCGCCATATTATAAAGATAAATATTTTTTTCAGGGTCAGTTTTTCTTGAACTAAGCATTACAATTATATTACGGACCATATATTGAAATTGTTGTTAGATTTGATCTAAATTAGAGTTTTAGCATATGCTCGATTTTGATGATAATGCCTCCCCAAAAATAAAAAGGAGGCGCGAAGTCGTTTTTATCATATTGTCAGGTTTTTTCCTCGGGACATTAGCCATACTGAATATCCTCGGGATCTCCCGGCAGATCGATCTTTCCTTTACCATTGCCGGAACGAGGATCCCCTTTATTGTTTTTGTCGGGGTGCTGCCTTATCCCCTGACTTTTCTGTGTACGGATTTTATCAGTGAGTTGTATGGGAAGAAAAGGGCCAATACGGTGGTATGGGTTGGCCTGCTGTTGAACCTCTGGGTCATTTTCATCCTGTGGATCGGTGGCATCCTTCCCCCGAAACCAGAACTTCTTGAAAATGGATTACCGGCACTGGAAGATCCCTCCCATGTATTCTTCCAGATCAGAAGATGGACGGTCAGTGCTACCGTCGCCTCCATGATAGCATACCTGACGGCACAGTTTGTGGACGTGCATATATTTCACCTGATACGAAAACGGACCAGGGGGAAAATGCTATGGCTGAGGAACAACGGGTCCACCCTTACCAGCCAGATGGTTGATTCCATCGCAGTTATTACCGTCACCTGGTTCACCGCAAGGAATGCCATTCAGATTGCACCGGGAGATACGATCTTTCATGGATTGCTCATCCTGGTCCTCAGCAATTATGTATTTAAGATGATTTCAGCCCTGGTGGATACCATTCCATTCTACATCGGTACAAGATGGCTGTCCAGGTATCTTCAGCTGGACACCATGAAGGAATTCCGCTAAAGGATCTCCGCGAGTTTTTCCAAATTGACATCCAGTCCGTTTACGACATGATGGGCCTTCAGGTAAACAGGTTCCCTCTCTTTGAGTTTCTCGTAGATGAATGTTTCCAGTTCCTCGCGGGACAAATGGCGGATCAGGGGCCGGCGGCTTTTCCCCCTGGATAAGCGGTTAAGCAATGCCGCCGGATCCAATTGAAGGTATATGGATACACCCTTCCGGTTGATCAGGTCCATATTGTTCCCGGTACAGGGAAGACCACCCCCTGTAGAGATCACGGCATCCTTCAGGGAGACCATTTCCTTCAACAAATTATTTTCCATTTCCCGGAAGGCTTTCTCCCCCAGCTTCTCAAAGATCTCATTGATGCTCAGTCCGTGTTCACCCTCTATCCTGGCATCCATGTCGACAAATGAATAGCCGAGCCGCCTGGCCAGTCCCTTCCCGACGGTAGACTTACCCGATCCCATAAATCCAACCAGGAAAATTATCATGGGTTTAGTATTAAAGATCCAGGCTCATTTGCCCGTTTGTTCTCTCCTCATCGGATTCATCAATGACCTCATCAATATCCGGGGCCTCCTCTATTTCCTCTTCCCTGTCTTTCAGTCCCTGGATAGGCTCCAGTTCCTTCACCAGTTCCACCTGGTACTTTGAAAGGCGTTTCCCCTTGGCTTTATAGCTTTTGATACCGATAAACTCGGCCACTTCAATGATCTCCGGTTCCCTATCCTTGTTCTTTCCGCCAAAATTGATCTCAAAACGGGGATACTCGACCTCGGTCATGCTGATCATCCTGGACTCCGGATGATCCCCGACAAAACTGAGCAGTTTTTCATTCGGCTCCAGCTCAAATCTTTTCACATAATAATGGTCCTGCTCGGCATCAAAGTAGATGACTGAATATACCTTTCTCGGTTTGTATTTCTCAAGGATATAAAGATCGTCCTCGAAATGGTTCTCCAGGTCGAATGTACTGAGCCTGAATCTGCCTGATTTGGTTATCACCAGCAGGTGGTCGTCCCCGGCAAATTCCCCGAGCAGTCTGCCCCGTCCGTCAGCATTCAGCCTGAGCACATCCTCATCGAACCATATCTTGCGGCCGCCCAGGGTGGATACCCCCTTTTCCTTCATAACGATCTTGTGGACAGCGTTCTTTGTCAGGATATTGCCATGGGCATCCCTCCCCTTGATCGCCAGTTCACTGAAATCCATTTCAAAATTCAGGTTGCGGATCCTGGGCTTGGGCTTGAGGGTCACCTTGATGGTTTCGGCCTCTCCATTTGGATTGGCACTGAAGTACAGGATCCTGGAATTCTGTATTGATTTCTGGCCATGTTGTATTCCTTCTCCCTGGTGATACCGGTAATGGCACAGCGTTTCATCATGGCATAACCGCTCTTCCCATCCCTGTAAACGAGGTTGTATATGGTCCTGGAGTCATTCTTCTTGAAAACGGCAATGTGAATGATGTCTTTGCCTGCAAATACCTTCTCATCGACTTTGGTCACCTGGAAGGTTCCATCCCTCCTGATCGTCAGGATATCATCAATATCGGAACAATCACAGACCAATTCATCTTTCTTCAGTGAGGTACCAAAGAATCCTTCCTTCCTGTTCACATATAGTTTCTGGTTGGCAGCCACCACCTTCGTGGCCACAATGGTATCGAAATTCCGGATCTCGGTCCGTCTCTCTCTTCCCTTTCCGTATTTTTTCTTTATCTGCTTGAAATAGTTGATCGTATAGGGGATGATATTTTCGAGATGGTTTTTTACCTCTTCGATCTCTTCTTCAATCGCCTTTGATACGTTCATCCGCTTTGAAGGAATCAAATTTGGAGATCCTCTTGATCCTGATCTCTGTAAGTTTATGATATCTTCATGGGTGACCTCCCTGCGCAGCAGCTTCTTATAAGGATCCAGTCCCTTGTCAATGGCCTCAATGATGGCTTCCCAGGTTTCACATTCCTCAATATCCCGGTATATCCTTTTCTCAATAAAGATCTTTTCGAGGGATGAGAAATGCCAGTCTGCTTCAAGTTCACTCGAGCCTGATCTCCAGTTCCTGTTTCAGCAGGTGCAACCGTATGGTCAGCAGAGTGTTTAAGCATCTCCTCCATCCCCATGAAAACGGGTTTATCATCTTCAATCACACAGCTGAATTGGGGGAGATGGAAACCTCGCAATCGGTAAAAGCATAAAGGGCATCAAGGGTCTTATCTGAAGAGACCCCGGATGCCAGCTGCATGATGATCTCCACATTTGCAGCAGTATTGTCATCGATTTTTTTGATCTTGATCTTTCCCTTCTCATTGGCCTTTACAATCGATTCAATGAGGGATGATGTTGTTTTGCCAAACGGAATCTCCGTGATGACCAGGTGCTTTTTATCCGGTTTCTCTATCCTGGCCCTGACCTTCACGGCCCCGCCGCGGAGTACCGTCATTATACCTGGAAAAATCGGCCATCCCCCCCGTCGGGAAATCCGGAAGGATCTCAAATTCCTTCCCTTTCAGGTAAAGTATGCCGGCATCTATCAACTCATTGAAATTATGCGGCAGAATCTTGGATGCGAGTCCCACTGCAATCCCCTCCACCCCCTGGTTGAGCAGGAGGGGGAATTTCACCGGGAGGGTTACCGGTTCCTTGTTGCGGCCATCATAGGACTGTTTCCATTCAGTGGTCTTCGGGTTGAAAACTACCTCCAGTCCAAATTTCGAGAGCCTGGCTTCAATGTACCTGGGGGCGGCTGCTCCGTCACCTGTCAGGATATTCCCCCAGTTCCCCTGCATATCCACCAGCAGGTCTTTTTGTCCCAATTGAACCAGGGCATCCCCTATGGAAGCATCCCCGTGAGGATGAAACTGCATGGTATGCCCGATGATGTTTGCCACCTTGTTGTACCGTCCGTCATCCAGCCTTTTCATGGAGTGCAGGATGCGCCTCTGCACAGGTTTTAGTCCGTCGTGAAGATGCGGCACCGCACGCTCAAGGATCACATAGGAAGCATAATCCA
This sequence comes from uncultured Bacteroidaceae bacterium, assembly GCA_963767555.1. GTDB lineage: Bacteria > Bacteroidota > Bacteroidia > Bacteroidales > SM23-62 > SM23-62. Next base: position 11,717 of record CAVYEL010000008.1, read on the forward strand.
GGAACCAATCCTGGTACATGCCTGACAGGTGGACGACCTTATGCAAGTCATCATCAGATGCTCCTTCTCCATCCGGGGCAATGGGATCATCGTCCATGGACTCTTCAGTGTTCTCTATATTTTCCAGCTCCTCTAAACTCATAGGTATCTAACGAAAACAAACCCGGAGAATTGTTGGTCAGACCTCAACAAGGTCTTCCTCAACACGCAGGTTATCAATAATGAAGTTCTGCCTTTCGGGGGTGTTTTTCCCCATATAAAATGCCAGTAAGTCAGATACCGCATCGCTCCTGCTGAGCGATACCGGTTCCAGCCTTATCTTTTTGCCAATAAAATTCTTAAACTCATCAGGGGATATTTCTCCCAGTCCCTTGAACCGGGTGATCTCAGGATTCCCGCCAAGCTTTTGCATGGCTGATACTTTCTCCTCGTCTGAATAGCAATAGTAAGTCTTCTTCTTATTCCTTACCCTGAAAAGGGGTGTCTGCAAAATATACAGATGTCCCTTGCGAACCAGGTTGGGGAAAAACTGCAGGAAAAAGGTGATCAGCAAAAGCCGGATATGCATTCCGTCCACATCGGCATCCGTCGCGATCACAACATTCTTATACCGAGGTTATCCAGTCCATCTTCAATATTCAGGGCCGACTGCAGCAAGTTGAACTCCTCGTTCTCATAAACTATCTTTTTTGTAAGCCCGTATGTGTTCAGGGGTTTCCCCTTCAGACTGAAGACAGCCTGGGTTGTCACATCCCGTGATTTGGTGATGGATCCGCTGGCAGAATCTCCCTCTGTTATGAATATGGTCGTCTCCAGCCTGCGGTCATGGTTGGTATTGTAATGGGCCTTGCAATCCCTCAGCTTCTTATTATGGAGGCTGGCCTTCTTGGCCCTTTCCCTGGCCAGTTTTTTAATGCCCGAGATGGCCTTGCGCTCTTTCTCAGACTCAAGGATCTTCCTGAGCAGGATCTCAGCTGTTTCGGGATGCTTATGAAGGTAATCATCCAGGTCCTTTTTCAGGAAATCCGTGATGTAATTCCTCACACTTGGTCCTTTCGGTCCCATATCCTTCGAACCCAGTTTGGTTTTTGTCTGGGATTCGAATACCGGTTCCTCGATTTTGATACTGAGGGCCAGCAATGACCGACTGGCGGATATCCGAGGGATCAAAATCCTTTTTGTAAAACTCTCTCACCGTCCTTACCAGGGCTTCCTTGAATGCGACCAGGTGGGTTCCTCCCTGTGTGGTATGCTGTCCGTTTACAAAGCTGAAATACTCATCTGTATACTGGTTCCCATGGGTCATGGCCAGCTCAATATCCCCGTTCTTAAGATGAATAATGGGGTAGAGCCCCTCATTATCCATATTCTCATTCAGGAGGTCCAGCAAACCATTCTTTGACTGGTACTTCTCCCCATTCAACACGATGGTTAGTCCCGCATTAAGATAGATGTAATTCTTGATGAGGGCCTCAATATACTCGAGGATATAATGGTAATTCCCGAACAGTTCCTTATCAGGGACGAAGGAAACAATGGTCCCGTTGGCCAGTTCTGTTTTTGAATCCTTTTCCTTTTCCATGAGTTCGCCGGCAGCAAACTCTGCAGATTTCATCATCCCTTCACGGATGGACTGGATCTCAAATTTCGAAGAAAGGGCATTGACCGCTTTGATACCCACCCCGTTCAATCCAACCGATTTCTTGAATACCTTGGAGTCATATTTGGCTCCCGTATTCATTTTGGAAGCGGCCTCCACCATTTTACCCAGGGGGATCCCACGTCCGAAATCCCTTACCTGTACGCTTTTTTCATGGATATTGATCTCGATCGTCTTGCCGAAACCCATCATGAATTCATCTATCGAATTATCCAGAACCTCCTTGAGCAGAATATAAACACCATCATCCCGGGAGGACCCATCCCCCAATTTTCCGATATACATTCCCGGGCGCTTGCGGATGTGTTCCCGCCATTCTAAAGTCCGTATATGTTCTTCTGTATACTGCGCTGTCATTGCCTTTTCGATCTGCACAAATATAGATAAAAGATCCGGCTGACTGGAATTTCTTTATCAACAAGGGAATTAACACGAAAGGCCTTCGAACGTTCCTGTATATCAAATAAATCAGGTATTTTTCAACCACCCGAATGAAGCCCGACATATGTCCCGGCCATGATGTCCCAGACATGGATTTGCAGCTTACGCGGATCCATTTGCGCAAATGTCTGGTAGGAAATGGGGGAAGTATATTCACCTTTATCCTGGAAAATCCAGTCAAGATGGCTCCTTTCTTGGGCAGGGCCCTGGCGGTTCCGTCAAGGACTATGGGTACAATGTCTGCCTTATTCTCAAGGGCCATCCTGAAAGCACCCTCCTTGAATGGACCCAGGTGGCCCCCGGGGTATCGTGTACCCTCGGGAAAGATCAGAACGGAGCTTCCCCTGGCGAGGTTGTGCCTGACATTCTCCATGAGTTTCCCGTAACTGCTTGCCTGTCCCCGTTGGATCTCCAGGTAATTATTCAGCCGCATGTTCCAGCCTATGATAGGGATACTGAAATTCTCTTTCTTGGATACCCATTTATAGGGAACAAATAAGTGGTACAGGACCAGGATATCCAGCATGGACTGATGGTTGGAAACAATCACACAGGGCTTTCTCCAGGGTATATTCCGGCGCCCCTTGATGCGTACCCTCCAGAGCGGGTTAAACCAGATGTACAGGGATCCCCAGAAACATGAAAACAGGTGAAGTACCACCAGCCTCCTGTCAAACCAGCGGGTAAGCCCCCAGATCACCACATCAATGGTGATCATAATAATCGAACTAACCAGGAAGAAAGTCCAGAGTAAAATGCTGTAAATAAGCAAACCCGCTTTTTTCATAGCTTAAATGTTCGGGTACATCAGAAAATAGCCTTCACAAAATAATCAATCAGCAGGGAACTGGCAAGTCCCGTCCCCGACATTCTTTCACGAATTTCGCCAGGTTCATGATCCACACCGGCCAGGACCCCAGAAAGCCGGTTGAAGAGTTCCCGGTCATCATCATCCGATTTGATCTCAATTTCCATGATCTTTCCCCTTTCCACTGCCAGACGTATCCCGACGGGTTTTCCATTCCATTCAATACTGCGGGTCATGATGTACCTGGGTGAGTAGCCTATATTCCATTTCCAGGTACTGTATTTCTGGCTGACAAGCTCCATTATCCTGGCCGTTTCGGTGGTATTGAATGTATATTGTTCCGAACCCTCAAAGGATCCTGACAAAAAGGCGAATAGGCCTTCCCGGAATGCTGCGACGCCGGGATCAGGTTCCAGGAAATCATTGATATTCGCAACTTCACTCCGGACTGACTGGACGGCCTTGTCCTCGTACCTTTCAGGTCTTGTCCCCAGAGCGGCCTTCAGTGCATCAAGTTCAGATGAAAATAGCAGGGTGCCATGGTGCAAAACACGCTTCCGGAAAACATGTTCTGCATTACCGGATATTTTCTTCCCCTCAACCAGTATCTCATTCCGGCTGCCAAATTCGGCCGGGATCCTGAGGTTTTGTAAATAGGCCAGGACGGGCATGGCATATTCCCTGAAATTAACCAGCTGCCCTTCTTTACCGTTCAGTATGAAGGAAAAATTCACATTACCGGGATCATGCCATACCGTTCCCCCTCCGGATATCCGCCTTACCACCGGGATACTGTTTTCCAGTATATAAGGCAGGTTGATCTCTGCATAGGCATTCTGGTGCTTTCCGATGATGATGGATGGGTCATTGACATAGATAAAGGTAAAATCACCATCCGTTTCCTTCAGCAGGTACTCTTCTGCTGCTATATTAAAGCAGGGATCGCTTGATGGTGAATCCAGGATAAGCATGGTCAATCGTTTAGCTTCAGTGCTTTTATGGAGATCATGATCCGGTATAGTCCCAAGGCCAGCAGACTGCCGAGCAGTGCCCCGCCAATGATATCCCCCGGGAAATGAACGCCCAGGTATACACGGCTGTATCCCACCAGGGCAGCCCATGCCAGAATGATTATCCAGTAATACCGCCTGGCCACGAACAGGCCCGTAAACACAGCAATGGCAAATGAATTGGATGCATGGCCGGAAACAAAACCATACATCCCCCCGCAATAATCATTCACCAGGTGTACCAGTCCCGCGATATGGGACTGGTGACATGGCCGCAATCGCTGGAAGGTTTCTTTGAAGAGGTGGCAGATGCCTGGTCGCTCATGGTGATCAGGACGGCAACCCCCAGCAATATCCATCCGACCCGCCACCTGAAGCGATAGATAAGGAGTCCCAGAATAAGCAGGTACAAGGGCAGCCACTGTATCTTCCCGCTGACTAACCACATCACCCTGTCCATAAAGGGTGCATGTAAACCGTTCAGAAAAAGGAATAACTGGGTATCCCATTGATTGAGTGTTTCGAGCATGGCTATGACATTTAGTTCCTGCCAGATCCTGTCTTTCAGGCTGCTGATCCCCTCCCCCGTGACAGAAGAGATGAACTGCCATGGTACCTCCGGGATATCTTTCCTGATCTCATCTTTCAGTTCATCATCGAGGAGGTCGGACTTGGAAATGGCAAGGATTCGTTTTTTATCAAGCAATTCCGGATTGTACATCTGCAATTCCCTCAGTAAAATCAGGTATTCCTGGTGTATATCCCGGCTGTCAGCGGGGATCAGAAAAAGCAGGACGGAGTTTCTTTCAATATGCCTCAGGAATCTGATACCCAGTCCCTTTCCCTCACTTGCGCCGGCTATGATCCCGGGGATATCTGCCATGACGAAGGACCGGTTATCACGGTATTGAACGATCCCGAGGTTGGGAACCAGGGTGGTGAAGGGATAATCTGCGATCTTTGGTTTGGCTGCAGAAACCACGGAGAGGAGGGTTGATTTCCCTGCATTGGGAAATCCTACCAGTCCCACATCAGCCAGCACCTTCAGTTCCAGAATGTTCCAGCCTTCCTGCCCGGCCTCACCCGGCTGTGCAAACCTGGGGGTCTGGTGGGTGGAGGATTTAAAATGATCATTCCCCTGGCCGCCCATGCCGCCCTTCTTCAGAATCTTTTGTTCTCCATCCGAGGTGATCTCGAAAAGGAATTCATTGGTCTCAGCATCCCTGGCTACGGTCCCAAGTGGTACCTCAATCACTACATCCTCACCATCTGCTCCGGTTTTCAGGCTGCCTGCACCATTTCCCCCGATCCCCGCCTTGAGATGTTTACGGTATTTAAGGTGGATCAATGTCCATAACTGCTGGTTGCCTTTCAGGTATATATGTCCCCCGCGGCCCCCGTCGCCTCCGTCGGGACCACCTTTCCGGGTGTTCTTGTCACGGTGGAGATGGGCAGATCCGGCGCCGCCATGACCTGAGCTGCAAAAGATCTTTACATAGTCTATGAAATTGGATTCAGCCATATATTATTGATACGGACCGGTAGGATCAGAGACCGGCGATGATCCCGGTGAGCCTGCCGTAAATATCCTCGATGCCGCCTACACCGTCTACCCTGCGATATTTCCCCTGTCCCTGGTAATATCCCATGACCGGGGCAGTCTGGTCTGCGTACACCCTGATCCTGTTCTCTATCGTTTCAAGACAATCATCCGCCCTGCCCTGTATCTTCACCCCTTTTCAACAGGCGGTCTATCAACTCCTGCTTTTCAACTTCGAGTCCCAGCATCACAGTGATCTTCATCCCCAGTTCATCCAGTAGGCTATCCAGTGCTTCTGCCTGTGCCACGGTGCGCGGAAATCCATCGAATATAAATCCTTTGGCGTCTGCCTGTCCGGTGATCTTGTTCCGGATCATCCCGATGATGATCTCGTCGGATACCAGTTCTCCCTTCTCCATGATACTCTTGGCCTGTAATCCGAGTTCGGTCTCGGCTGCCAGTTCTGCACGAAGCATGTCCCCGGTTGAAAAATGGGTCAGTCCGTACTGCTCGATGATCTTTTCCGACTGGGTTCCTTTTCCTGATCCAGGGGGACCGAATAAAACAATATTTAGCATGATATATTTATTTGATTAAGGTTGCAAATATAAGGGAATTCAGCCATCAGGGATCAAGCACTTTGTAAATATCTGCCAGGTTTCTGCCAAATCCTTCGTAATCCAGTCCGTATCCCACCACAAAATCATTCGGGATCTCGAGTCCCACATAATCCAGATGTATGTCTTTCAGGTAGGCATCCGGCTTATGAAGCAGTGTGGCCACCCTGATCTCTCCCGGTTCGTACCCGTTCAGCTGCTTGATGATATTCTCCAGGGTGATCCCTGTATCGACAATATCTTCGAGGATGACCACCGTTTTGTTTTTGATATCCTCATTGATCCCGATCAGCCGTTTTACCGTACCTGTGCTGGATGTGCCGGCATAAGAGGCCAGTTTCAGAAAAGTGATCTGGCAGTTCGGGCTGATCTGTTTGATCAGTTCGGCAGCGAACATGAATGCCCCGTTCAGGATGCCCATGAAGATCACATCCTTTCCCTGAATATCCCTGCTGATGTGTGCCGCCATTTCTGATATGGCGACATTGATCCGGGCATTTGGAATGAACAGTTCAAATTCCCTGTCGTGTATTTTCAATACTTCCATATGACGAATTTAAAAAAAAATAGGATGGATGGCTGATATAATTCCCGTTTTGCCATTAAGAGAAAACCAGACTTTGTTTAGCTTTGTAGAAAAAACAATGAATCCGAAAGTAAGCATTATCATGGGCAGCACTTCTGACCTGCCTATTATGGAACAGGCGGCAAAGATCCTCGATGAATTCGAGATCCCCTTTGAGATCAACGCATTATCGGCACACCGTACGCCGAAACAGGCCATGGAATTTGCCAGGCAGGCCTATGGCCGGGGCATAGGGGTTATTATTGCCGGTGCCGGGGGAGCGGCCCACCTGCCCGGTGTGATCGCCGCCCTTACCACTGTTCCCGTGATCGGAGTGCCCATCAAGGCATCCATATCCATTGATGGCTGGGATTCCATCCTTTCCATACTGCAGATGCCCCCGGGGATACCGGTTGCAACAGTGGGACTTGACGGGGCACGCAATGCCGGTATCCTTGCCGCCCAGATCCTGGGGGTGGGAGATGAGGGAATAGCTAAAAAAGTGGAAAAATTTAAAGCCGGGCTTGAGCAAAAGATCATCAAAGCCAACGAGGAGCTCAGGGAAGTAAAATACAAATTTAAGACGAACTAAGCTTCTCCTGCGTATGAAACAACCATGAGAACCAGTACCTGCCATATCCGGTATTTTGGATTATTACTGGTTCCTCTGTTGTTTGTTTCCTCCATTCCCTTAAGTGCATCGAATGACAATTACCCGGCAGGGGCGAGGGCATGCTGCCATGGGAAATGTCAGTGTTATGTATCCCGATTTCTGGTCCATCTGGCATAACCAGGCGGGACTGGGTTTCTATCCCCATCTTACCCTGGGGTTCCACCATGAGAACGCTTTTGTGGTCCCTGAATTCAGCCTGCATGCCATTGGTATGACGGTTCCCACAGGCGGGGGGACCCTGGGATTCTCGGGGCATTATTTTGGTTACCCTGGGTATCATGAAAGTAAATTCGGACTGGCATTCGGGAAAGCGTTCCGCGAGCGGTTTGCAGTGGGACTCCAACTGGATTACCTGAATACGTATTTTAATAATGAGCTGGGGAACAGCGGGACTCTTGCCATTGAGGCGGGGATTTTGGCGGAACCTGTGGACAATCTTCTGCTTGGATTCCATATCTATAATCCAACGGGGGCCAACATCCCTAAAATGGGACGGGAGAAAATACCGGTGATCCTGAGACTGGGACTGGGCTACGAGTTCGGGGATAAGTTATTCCTGGGCATAGAAACCGAAAAAGACCTCGATATTGCCAGTCCCATCTATAAATTGGGACTGGAATACAGGCTTATTGAGTATATTTATGTCAGGTTAGGGGTTATGCTGCAGGAATATGTGGAGCATTCTTTTGGCATTGGATTCAACTTTGCAGGTTTTTTTGCTTCCCTGGCATTTTCCTACCAGCAACTGCTGGGCTATACCCCGTATTTTTCATTGCACTATGTTTTCAGGTAGATGGGTTGTTATCTTTTTTGTTCTTGCGCTGGTAAGGATGACCAGCCTCCTGGGACAGGAATACTATTCGCATCGTGCGGTCATCATCGAAGACCTGATCGAGCATATGGCAAGGAATACCGTTGAAAACCTTGATTATCAAACCCTTTTTGACAACCTGTTTCTGGCACTGGAGAATCCCTTGAATATTAACACGGCCAGCAGGGAAAACCTGGAAAAGCTGCAGCTTCTGACTGATTTCCAGATTGCCAGCCTGCAAAAATACATCGAGGAGAACGGTCCCATGCTCAGCATTTACGAACTCCCCCAGGTGTATGGTTTCAGCGTGGGACTCGCACAGCTGCTCGAACCCCTGTTTTCCTTTGATGCCGGTCCCACATTATTAGCTGCTCCCGGACAAAAGCCCAAAAGCTCACACCAGTTACTGGCCAGGGTCTCGGCTGTCATCCAGGAACAGAAGGGTTATGCTGACATCCCTGACTCCCTCCTGGCAGAGAAGCCCAACGCACATTACCTTGGGAACCGTCTGAAGATCATGACCAAGTACAGGTACCGTCTCGGGGATAAACTACTGATCGGGTACAACGGGGAAAAAGATGCCGGGGAACCCTTCTTCAGCGGTGAAAACAAACATGGATTTGATTTTAATTCAGCCTACTTCAAGGTCAATGATGTATGGAAGTTCAAAAATATCATGCTTGGCGATTACCAGGTTAAATCGGGACAGGGCGTTAATCTATGGTCCGGATTAGCCTTCGGAAAATCACCGGACATTATAAATATCCGCAGAAAGGGATCTGTACTGAACCCATACACTTCTGTAGATGAGAACCGGTTTTTGAGGGGGGCATCGGCGACCATAGGGATTGGTGAAGTTGATGTCACTGCCTTTTTCTCCATAAAGGGAATAGACGCGAATATCATTGAGGATACCCTGGATGCAGAAACCCTGTACAGCTCTTTTCAGAGCAGTGGCTACCACCGGACGCCGGGAGAGTTTTATGATAAGGATGCGGTCAGGGAGACCGTACTGGGAGGGTATGTTTCGTGGGACCATAAACAGTTCCACCTGGGGGGTACCATGGTTAGTTATTTTTTTGATGCAGAACAGGATCCATTGCCGGACCCCAAAAATCCGTTTGAGTTCAAGGGAAACCAGAACACCAACCTGGGAGTGGATTATACGGTCAGCCTCAACCGGATGATCTTTTTCGGAGAATTCGGTTTCAGTACCTATAGTGGGACCGTAGGCATGCTGAACGGGGCCAGCTTTGATCTTCATGAGCAGGTGTCTCTGTCTGTGCTCCACCGTTATTTTGATAAGCGTTTTTTTGCCCACTACGGCAACGCCTTTTCTGAAAGTTCAGACAATAACAATGAGCATGGGATTTACATGGGACTGGAAGTCAGGCCTTTCCCTCACTGGCGACTGACAGGTTACCTGGATGCCTACAGCTTCCCCTGGCTGACTTCACTGGTCAGCGCTCCTTCCTCTGGCTACGATTATCATCTCCAGGCTGAATATGCCAGCCGTGATAAATTAAAAGCTTATCTCAGGTTCCGCCATAAAGCCAAACCATCAAACAACACACTGGAGAATGTGATCTCGGCTTCCATTGATATGGCCCGGAAATCTAATTTGAGGTTTCATATCTCCTACCCTGTGGCCGATGGACTCAGCTTCCAGAACCGGCTGGAGATATCCTGGTATAAGAAAGGGGAAGGAGCCAGGGAATATGGTTACCTGGCCTATCATGACATCATTTACAAACCCCCGTCCTTCCCGCTCAGTTTTTCTTTCCGTTACAGTATGTTTGATACTGAAAGTTATTTTTCCAGGATCTATAACTACGAGCACGATGTGCTGTATTCTTTTTCCATTCCCTCATTCTTTGACAGGGGGATACGGACATATCTCAATGCCAGATGGGAGATCGGCAGGCATGTCGACCTCTGGTTCAAATATGCCCTTACATATTATCGTGACCGTGAAACGATCAGCAGCGGCCTGAACGAAATTGAGGGGAATCGAAGATCGGACCTGAGGATACAGCTCCGCCTGAAGTTTTAATCAAATTTGACATCCTTGATATTCATCTGGAGGTTCACCCGTCCCATGAATTCATTCTCCTCCAGTGAGTAGCAAACATCAAATCCCTGTCCCATGCTGATATGTTTATAGAGATTCCCCTGCTGGAAGGCAATGGCAGGGTAAACCTTATACGGGTCCTCTTCCTGGATCAGGTTTAATTTCAGATGCTCGCCACTGGTTCCCACCTGCTTTCCGGTACCGTTATCCACCACATTCTCAGTGAGGAAAACAGGGGCCATATTTTCGGGGCCAAAGGGCTCGAACTGTTTCAGTATACGGAAAAACTTGGGGGAAATTTCACTCAAAACAATCTCGGTATCGATCTCCACGACGGGGATCAACATCTCGGCGTCTATGGTATCAGCAACAAATTCTTCGAAGCGCTGCTGAAAACGCGGGATATTCTCAAGCTTGAGTGTCAGTCCCGCTGCATATTTATGTCCCCCGAAATTCTCCAGCAGGTCACTGCAGGAATCTACCGCCTGATATAGATCAAACCCAAATACCGATCGTGCTGAGCCGGTTGCCAATCCATTTGATTCCGTAAGGATTACCGTGGGCCTGTACCAGTTGTCGATCAGGCGCGAGGCTACAATGCCGATCACTCCCTTATGCCAGTTGGGATTATACAAAACCGTGGTTTTCCGCTTTTGCAGCTCCGGATCCCTGCCAATAATGTCAAGGGCTTCCTGGGTAATAGAAGTATCAATGTTCCGGCGGTCGGAATTATAGGTATTGATCTTATCACCCATCACCTTGGCCAGTTCCTTATCTTCAGCGATCAACAGGCTGACAGCACTTTTTCCCGATTCCATCCTGCCCGCCGCATTGATCCTCGGTCCGATCTTGAATACCACATCATCAATGGTGATCGTCTTGTCAACGATACCGGCCAGTTCAATAATGGCCTTCAGTCCTGTTCTCGGATCCTCATTCAGCTGCTTCAGTCCGTAATAGGCAAGTATCCTGTTCTCCCCGGTAACTGATACAATATCTGAGGCAATGCTCACCGCGACCAGGTCCAGGAATGGGATCAAATCCTGAAAAAGGGATCTCGTTTCTGGCTGCATATGCCTGCACCAGTTTGAATCCAACTCCGCATCCGGAAAGATCGTTGTCGGGATAAGTGCAATCTTTGCGTTTGGGATCCAGCACCGCAACAGCAGGCGGGATGGTATCGCCGGGATTATGATGATCGCAGATAATAAAATCAATGCTATGGTGCTTGGCGTACTTAACCTTATCTATGGCCTTGATCCCGCAATCCAGTGCGATGATCAGGGTCGCTCCCGTTTCCCGCGCATAATCTATCCCCTTTGTGGAAACCCCGTAACCTTCATTGTAGCGGTTGGGGATATAAAAATCAATGGCTTCGTAAAAGGTTCTCAGGAAGGTGTAGACCAGGGCAACAGAAGTAGTACCGTCTACATCATAATCCCCGTAGACAAGGATCTTTTCCTTTTTCTGTACAGCAGTCCGTATCCTTTCAACAGCTACTTCCATATCTTTCATCAGGAAAGGATCATGGAGCAGTGACAGATCCGGACGGAAAAAACTTTTGGCCCCATCAAAAGTGGTGATCCCGCGCTGGACCAGCAGGATAGCCAGTGGCTTTGAAATATTTAGTTCGCCGGACAGTCTTTCAACCTCTTTTCCCTCCCCCTGGCTCTTCAGGATCCAGTTTTTCTCCATTGCTGTCATGCTGTATGTAGTTCAACCTGAAAAACTTCTGAAAACTTCTCCTTCAACTTTTCGCGTACATTCCCCATCTCAATTTCACTGCCTGCCTCCTGCTGCATCGATGTAACGCCCTTGTCGGTGAATCCGCAGGGATTAATATACTGAAAATATCTCAGATCAGTATTGACATTCAGTGCAAATCCGTGCATGGTGACATATCGGCTGACCCTTACACCGATGGCACAGATCTTCCTGGTTTTCCCGGGCACATCCCTGTCCAGCCAGACACCTGTGGCACCCTCCAGCCTTCCCGATTCAATTCCGTGATCAGCAAGGGTACGGATAACCGTCTCTTCCAGTCCCCAGACATAATCCTTGACCTTGATGTTGAGCGCCTCCAGATCAATAATGGGATAACCCACAATTTGTCCGGGTCCATGATAGGTTATATCCCCTCCCCGGTCGATCTTGTAAAAGGTGGCATTGATCTTTTCAAGGAAAGCATCGGGGATCAGCAGGTTCTGGTCCTGGCCGCTCTTGCCCAGTGTATATACATGAGGATGCTCGCAGAAATATACTACCTGGTCCCCGGAGAAGGATCCATTCCCTCCTTTTTTACCGGCATCCAGCTTTTCTTTTACAACCAGAGCCAGGCTTTCCTCCTGCAGATCCCAGGCCTTCTTGTAATCAATCAAACCCAGGTCCCTGAACAAAATCGATCTTGTTTTTCCACGCAAAGTCATATCGGAAGCAAACCTATTATATCGGTCTCCGGCATCCATGTTCTGGCTCAGGTTTTGGGCGGGTGAAGTATCAGCCAGAGTGCCGGGATTTCGATCATGCAAATTTAGCTTAAAATTCCCCCGGATCAACTATCTTTGCACAAATTTTTTATCCCCCTAATAATGAGTCAGCAGCAACTATCAGAGCAGGAAGAAATCCGGAGAAATTCCCTCCAGGAAATGATATCTCTCGGCATCAGACCATATCCTTCAGAGGAATACCCGGTCAGCATTTCAAGCCAGGAGATCCTGGACCAGTTTGATCCGGACAAGCAGAATTTGCAGGAGGTCAGTATTGCCGGGCGGATCATGAGCAGGCGTATCATGGGGAATGCTTCTTTCGCAGAACTGCAGGATGCCACGGGCCGTATCCAGATCTACATCCGCCGTGATGATATCTGTCCGGGTGAAGACAAGACCCTGTACAATACGGTTTTTAAACGGCTGCTTGACATTGGGGATATCATCGGTGTTAAAGGTTTTGTTTTCAAGACCCAGGTGGGGGAAACTACTGTGCATGTTCAGGAGTTGACCGTGCTGTCAAAATCCCTCCGGCCCCTTCCCGTGGTAAAAGAAAAAGACGGGACCGTCTATGATGCCTTCACAGATCCGGAACAGAGGTACCGGCAACGATATGTAGACCTGGTGGTGAACCCCGAGGTCCGGGAAACCTTTGTCAAGCGGACCAGGATCATTGATTCGATCAGGAATTTCCTGAACCAGCGCGGATACCTCGAGGTGGAAACACCCATCCTCCAACCCATCTACGGTGGTGCTGCAGCCAGGCCATTCACGACCCATCACAATACACTTGACCAGAAACTCTATCTCAGGATCGCCAATGAATTGTACCTCAAACGGCTGATTGTCGGTGGCTTTGACGGGGTATTCGAATTCAGCAAGGACTTCCGCAACGAAGGAATGGACCGTTTCCACAATCCGGAGTTCACCCAGGTGGAGCTCTATGTAGCCTACAAAGATTACCTCTGGATGATGGACCTGGTCGAGGAAATGATAGAAAAGGCAGTACTTGACCTGTACGGTAAAACCACTGTACAGGTGGGTGAAAATACCATTGATTTCAAGCGACCCTGGAAACGATATACCATGTACGGGGCCATCAAGGATTTCACGGGTATTGATATTTCGGAAATGAATGAGGAGGAAATATTCAAAACAGCCCGGGATCTTAAGGTCGATGTTGATAAGACCATGGGCAAGGGTAAGCTGATCGATGAGATATTCGGGGAAACCGTTGAAGGAAAGCTCATCCAGCCAACCTATATCATGGATTACCCAATTGAGATGTCCCCCCTGGCCAAGAAGCACCGCGAGAAAGAAGGACTGGTAGAAAGATTCGAAGCCATCGTAAACGGAAAGGAACTCTGCAATGCTTTTTCCGAGTTGAACGACCCCATTGATCAGCGGGAGCGTTTCGAGGAACAGGTCAAACTGGGAAAAAGGGGAGATGATGAAGCCATGGTCCTGGACGAGGATTTCCTCCGCTCCCTGGAATACGCCATGCCACCCACAGCCGGACTCGGCATAGGGATAGACAGGCTGGCCATGACCCTGACCAACTCCCCCTCCATACAGGACGTGATCTTCTTCCCGCAGATGAAACCAGAAAAACAGGAACAGAGCTGACTGGTGATGATAAATACATTGGAATGGCGTTCCGAAGGAATGGATCGATCCATTGAAGCACTGGGATTTACGACAGTTGCCAGGCTGAAAGAGATTGAAAAGCCCGGAAACTGGCCAATGACCTGAACGGATATAAGAAAAAGAATAAGCTGGATCTGCCAGGGTTGAGTCCCGAGGTTGTTGGAGAGTGGTTAAAAGCTTAGATGATTCTGGGAAGCTGGTACTTATATACATAGATTTGAATATAACAAGCAGTTGATTTATATTTATATATCCAAACCAACTTAACCCCAGTTGAAAATCAAAATATTCAAATCAAATAAATATCTGGTAATTATAAATTTCAGGACCTTAATTGCATTGGTAATTGCCCTTGTAATTTTATGGATATCATATATATTTAATTTTTCTTACAATATTGACTTAACCCTTTTAAGTATTGCAATCATTTTCCCGTTGGTTTTCAATATTCGGGGTTCTTTTAAACGCAGAGAGAGGGCCCTGGAGTATTTAAGTCGGTTTAGAAGTGCTCTATTAACACTGAACTATTATTTCAAGAACTCCCCCAAACTAACTGAAGATGATAAAAGGGAAATAACAAATATTCTATTGGAAATCAGCAAGGAATTAACAGTACATCTTGGTAAAAGTGATTACGACACAAAAAATATTGATGATAGAGTTCAAAAAGTTTTCAATTTCATGACAGAGAAGGATGAATTAATTCCTTCAAGATATAAAGTCAGGATAATTCGTTTCCTTAATGATTTGCATGAATCAATAGAAAACCTGCATGCCATTCATGTACATCGTACAATAGTTAGCCTTAAAGCCTATTGTGAATATTCCATCTATGTTTTTCCGATTATTTATGTTCCTGTCATCATCTACCATGTGGGAATGGATACATCTAAATGGATCGCATTTTTCATTGTGTTATTTACAGAATTCATATTAATCTCTCTTTACAATATTCAGGATCAAATGGAATATCCTTTCGATAAGGTTGGAATGGACGATATAAAACTGGAAACTTTTAAGTTCGACAGGTAGACTTTCATAGATTCTCACCGGCACCTAAATCAAAGAGGTTGAAAAGCCTAGGTAAACTTGCCAATGATCTGCGAACCCAAATGTCATGCAAATGTCGTTTTTTAAACGATAATTCCAACTTAGCTTTGCTACAGAGAGTAATATGAACATTGGTATCGTCATAAAGGAAGTAAGAAAACAGAAAGGATTAACCCAGCTGGATTTATCTGAACACGCAAATATATCTGTGAGAACCATTCAGACAATTGGGAAACACGAGGTTGAACCCAGCTTTATTCCTTAAAGAGCTTAAGTGAGATCCTCAAAGTTGATTTACTTGAAATAAACAACGGAAACTCGATGACATTTACAAATAAGATTCTTGGTTTACATATAAATGACCTTCGATGAAACAGGATGAGAAAGCAAACATTGAGGTTCTGGCAGAATTTAGTATAATTTGAGGGAAACCGGCCACCACAGCTAAAATATAGACATCCCCTATGTGTAAGATGCGCCGGAACGCAAACGGTGTCACTTTTACTTCTACTGCCTACCCTATTTTCGGATTACTTGCAAGTAACACATCTGTGACTTCTTCACAGTTTGGTGACTTATGAATAATGATTGCGTATTTTTATCATCCTCATATAGCACTGTTATACAATTGTTTAACAAATATGACCAGGCACTATGGATGAAGGGGGAAAGTCACACATAGGGGAAAAAGTAACAGGTGTGTTACTTCCGGTTTTTCCCAAATGGACAACCCGGTTTTCTCATAATGCTCATCGGCTAAAAGTTTTTGATTTTCTGGCTTTTAGGCCTTAACTTGTATAAAATCCCCTAACCAGACAGCCATGAATAACAAGTTATTGTTGTCCGCCATAGCATGGTTTTTCTTCTTATTAATGCCAACGTTTCAGCACAGGACAAGGATTCTCCGCGGTGAAAAAACAATATTCACTGTAGGGGGCGGGTTGAGTTTTGCTGCTGCAGCTTTTGATGCCAGAAGTGTGGGGTTAATGGCTGAAGCCACAGTCTTAACAGGCGGCATTAAACATTTCTTTGAGCCAGGAATATTAATGTATTTTGATTCTCAAATTTTTGCGCCCATGGTCAGATTTGGCTACCGGTATCAGGATCCAATGGGCTTTTTATTCAGGGCCGGTATATTATTTACTTATATGGACGGTTTTTCAGTATTACCGGCGTTATCAATCGGTTACTCATTTTAAAAACCTGTTCGAATATCACATACTCCATCTCAATCCACTAAGTTTGATCTTCAGCAATATATTTTGAAGGCGGAACAGGCCATTGCCAAACAGAACAGTTAGTAATTTTTAATCGCGATTTATTTATAACGTGCTATATATTGCTCATTTAGTACTATATTTGTATATTATATAACACGTTATGAAGCGAAAAGTAATTATATTACCAAGACAGGAAAAAATCCTTAACGGATTTGGTGAAAATTTAAGACTTGCCAGGTTGAGACGAAAACTAAGTACAGATCAGGTATCCGAAAGAGCTAATATCTCTAGAAGAACACTATGGGCTATTGAGAAAGGTGCTTCAACTGTAAGCATAGGAGCCTATTTACAAGTATTGTTTGTACTTGGATTGGAAAAAGATCTGGAAGAGGTTGCAAAAGATGATGAACTAGGCAGGAAATTGCAGGACTCTCAATTAATCACTAAGGAAAGAGCACCTAAAAGGAACAGATGCCAAAAATAGAATTAACCGATAAAATGGACACCAGGAATATCTATGTTTACGCCGATTGGAAGGGAATTGATGAATCACTCCTTTTAGGTATACTCAGTGTCACTAATACCAGGGGTAAAGAAGTTTTTTCTTTTGAATATAATGCCGATTGGTTAAGATCTGGAATTGCTCAAAAT
Source organism: uncultured Bacteroidaceae bacterium (assembly GCA_963767555.1). Classification (GTDB taxonomy): domain Bacteria; phylum Bacteroidota; class Bacteroidia; order Bacteroidales; family SM23-62; genus SM23-62. The sequence goes on from CAVYEL010000008.1 coordinate 28,967, forward strand.
TTAGATCCGGATCTTGGACTTTATTCCGGTGCACACAATTTGTACGAGATGAAAAAATAAATTTTGGAATGTTCCTGGATTCATCTCCGGATCGCTGGGGACGGCTATTAATGCGTAGGAAAGAGGCTGCACAGGCACGAAGAGAAAAAAGAAGAACTCAAACATTACTGGAATCGGATTTTTTACTGGGAGTATTTGATGGTCATAGAATGGGTGCATTAAGGTTCAAAACTGATCCAGAAGGTAATTTTCTTAATGACAACAAAACAATGGCCTGCCCTCCCTGGACTTCCTTGCAAAGTTTGGAAATGGCATGTTTACAACTTGAAAGAAAAAACATTTCCGAAGATCCAGAATATGATAAATGGCTTACCATGCTTGTTGCACCAGGTTCATCCTTAGGAGGCGCACGCCCGAAAGCAAGTGTGCTGGATGCAAAGAATGAACTCTGGATAGCAAAATTCCCAAGTGGTAATGATATCAAAAATGTGGGAGCATGGGAAATGGTATCAAACCAACTTGGCTTGAGAGCAGGGGTAAATATGGCGACAGGATCAGTAAAGCAATTCTCATCCAGGCATCATACTTTTCTTACGAAACGATTTGACAGGGATGCAGGTGGCAACATGATTCACTTCGCTTCAGCATTGACACAATTAAGGTTATAAAGATGGTACAAACCATACAGCCAGGGTGCAAGCTATTTGGAATTGGCAGAATTCCTAATAAGAAAGGGAGCAAGGGTAAACAAGGACCTTGAAGAACTCTGGAAAAGGATTGTATTAAATATTTGTGTTTCAAATACTGATGATCACCTTAGAAATCATGGTTTCATCCTGCTTGAAGATGGCTGGATCCTCTCACCTGCTTATGATGTGAATCCAGATGAGACAGGATCTGGATTGAGTTTGAATATATCAACAAATGACAACTCCCTGGATTTGGATTTAGCACTAGAAACGGCTGAATATTTTAGACTTAGTAATGAAAAGGCGAAAAAAATTATCCACAAAACCAAAATTGCAGTTAAACATTGGCACATCCTGGCAAATAAATATGGGATTCCCGCTGATGAGCAAGAATTGGTTTCTGCAGCCTTTCATAATGCTACCTATACCATAATCTTACCTATAAGGGTTTTAAAATCAGCACAGCAAGCTCACTTCTCGTACCAACCCTCAACGGGGGCCCGAATGTTCCTGTTCCCTGGGAAACGTAAATAATCATCCCATTATGCTCGTAAAGGCCTTTATTATATGGGAACATGAGTTTAGCAATGTAATTTATTGGGAATAATTGTCCACCGTGAGTGTGGCCCGCCAGCAATAGATCAATACCCTGTTCACTGGCATATTTGATCCCGACAGGATAATGATGCAATAATATGGAAGGTTTTTCTTTGTCAATATCCAGGCCTGGAAGGATGGATTGCATGGTCGTTTGTTGATCTCTGGCATGCATATCCACAGATTGGGAATCAGCAGGCATGTGATCCAGGCCAATTATCTGAAATTCACCCCAGGTTGTAACTTCATTCTCCAGCACAATAACGCCAGTTTCCACCAACTCCTGTTTTATTCTTCTAGAACCGGAATAATCGTCATGGTTCCCTTCAACAAAATAGATCGGAACATCCAGGTGCCCGAAAGGCGCGATAACCTCCTTATTGAGATTTATCTTTCCATCATACAGATCCCCTGTGAGAAAAACAACATCTATGTCCAGCCTACTGGTGGCGTCTACAATTGTCTGAATAAAATTTTTGCCCCTGAAGTGGCCCAGATGGATATCGCTGATATGTAAAGCCCGGACTTCTTTCGTAATGCCTTTAACAGGAATCTCAATGGAAGTCGTTTTCAGGTTGTAGGAATGCCAGATGCCGGCCACAGCAATAATCATTGCAAGTACCAGAGCTGTCATACCGTAATAGAAAGGTTTTACTTTTACCAGGAAATGGACCAGGTCAACAAGTATAACCGTCATGATCAGATAAAGCGTAAAACCCATTGAGATGGAAGCCATCATATAAATTATGCGGCCGGATGGACTAACTGAATTGGTGAAAGCCATCAGTCCGCCTATCATAAAAACAGATCCCAGTGCAAATAAAATATATAGCCTGTTGATGTGGGATATGCCAAAGTACCATGAGAATCTCTTTGAGAGATAGATAATTACACCCACCACAAAAGCCAGGAAGACGATTAATACAAGAATTGGAATCAGATTTCTCATAGGAAACAGTTATGCTAAAGCTTCATTAGCTGGCCAATTTAAGTTTAACCGCCCAGTCCCTTTTCGAAATATCGGATCCAGACGGAAAACCAGGCATTTTTATTATCCCCTCCTGATCGGATACCACCTGTTCAGTCTTTACCCATTTCCCCTCAGATGCGTCAAACCAGTGTATCTCATAATTTGCACCTGGTCTGGTATCACTCAGTGTTGCTTTAGGACAATCTTTCTCAAAATAGAGCATGAACAGATCCTTTGCTTCCGTATGCATGCAGTAGGCCCAACCCATATTTTTATCTTCGTTCTGAGTCTGGTTTGGCTCCAGCAATTGTTTGTCCGGCATAAGATCCTGATAGGATGTTCCCTCCGAAAACAGGAATTTGTAAATGTATTGCATCTGTGCAGCTGACTGGATAAGAAAAGCCCCGGGCATTTCACTGTTACCACGCCAGATGTGGTCAGCCCCATAAACATGTCCTGCCAGTCCCCCGCTCAGCACACTGCCATACAGCGCAACCCGGCTGTAATAAGCAGCCAGATCACTTCCCTGGTCCGCATCATTGCCCCATTTAAGTCCATCGTAATAAGGTTCGTTATGCAGGCAGGGAACCGGGTCATTGAGGTAAAACATTTCTGTGAGGGCAGGAAACAAGGTATGATCACGTTCATTTCCAACACTGTGGAAGGTAAGCCATTTTGCCTGATCTGTATGCCCGAAGGTACGGTAGGTTGACCCCGGAGGATTGGCAGAGGCCGGATGCCCGAACGGTGCCCAGTCATACCGATCAATGATGATATTCCCGGCCTGGTTCCATTCTTCTCCGGTCAGCGCCATGGCATCAAGATGGATGGGGCTATTAATGATGATGTTTCCTTGATATCGAAAGCAGATATAACGAATGTATCGTGCATAAGATTCCGGCCATCCGAAATTCTCTTTCCAGTAATCTCCGATATCCCGGCGGGTTGTCTCGATGAATGGTATGAATCCATTCTCGTTCAGATAATCAACCTTTATGTCCATGCTTTGAAAGTAGGCAGGATTAATCTTGTCCAGGTCAGGAGAAAGGCCTTCACCGTAAAAATGGCCGGTTCCCCTGTTCATCTTCCCAGTCTCCTCCACCCCAATCACTATCCTCCTCTGTCCAGTTTGGAAATCCGGCTACGACCATACAACCATTATATCCCTGGTCTTTGCGATAACGGACGTAATCCTTGAAACCTGCCTCCGGCGTACCCACTTCCCGGGGCTCATCATCCTCATACCAGAAATACCTTTTTGTCATACAGGGCCACCATGTATCCGCAAGCCAGAATAAAGGGGTACCATCAGCATATTCGAAAGCATGGCCATTCGGGGTAGACTGGATCATTCCTCGCCGAAGGGGATTTTCCTGTTTCTCCTCTTCCGTCCATTCAATCGATTCAAATTTACCCTTCTTCCCATTCAGTCCCCTGTCATCCTGGTTTGATCCACTCGTCCAGGACCACGTCCCTTCTCCGGTCGCCATCACGCGGATCCGCCAGGTATTATCCCCGTCCCAGAATCCATAGCATTTCCTGTCAAAACCAGGGCCCTTGAGCTGAACCCAGACATCCACCTCGGTGTATGGATTATCGTATTCATTGCTGGCTTCCAGGGTAATTTCTACTTTCTGCCAGGTATGTACTTTTTCCATCCCGCTCTTGCATGAATAGCTTAACAGGACTAAAACCAATATTATTAGTTGTGCTTTCATTGCGTATCCAGATTTAGAGGTTGAATGGAGGCATAAATATACATAAGATTACAAAACACGGCTCCTGACGGAAGATCAATTTATTGGCATTTTGAGATCGGCTATCCTTTTAGCTTTTCCATTATCTTAAGAACCACAAACGAATCCATGAACTCATGAAAAAGATCATTGCAATTATTCTCATTATCAGTATCCCTGGCATCATATTATCTGCCCAGGAAAACAGAAAAGTTCCCTCTTTCGAGGAAGTACTTTCCCTTAAAGGACCTGGAACGCCTGTTATATCACCTGATGGGGAACATATTGTTTTCACGGTTCGCCAGACCGACTGGGAAAATAACCGCACAGACACAGAGATATGGATCTCCAAAAACGGGGGTAAACCATTCCAGCTGACCAATAATAAGGAATCCAGCAGTACCAGCCCTTCATGGTCACCTGACGGGAACTGGATAGCTTTTTCCTCAACGAGGGGCAACAAGAACCAGATACATGTGATAAGGCTGGATGGTGGAGAAGCCTTTCCACTTACCCGGGTGGAGCAGGGAGTCGGTGGATTTGAATGGTCACCGGATGGAAAGAAGATAGCCTTCACCGTACAGGAGCAGGAGGAAAAAACAGAAAAAGAACGGGAAGACCGATATGGTAAATATGCTGTTGAGGACGAGGAATACCATTACAACCGCCTCTGGGCCATAAATTTTGATCCGGATCTCCTGGAATTTTTCCCTCTTCCCTGCCACGAGAAAGATTCCGCAAGAACGCAGACATCTGAAGCAGTGGCCTGAACCAGAACACCTGATCGATAGCGTGGATTTCACAGTAAGAGGATTTGAGTGGTCTCCCGATGGGAAGATGATCGCTATCAACCATCAGCCCGATCCTTTGATCAATTCATTTTTTAAATCGGATATTTCAATTTTATATGTTGACTCGAAAGATATCCTCCCCCTGGTGAAAAATCCCAGTTATGATGGTTTTATTGACTGGTCTCCTGATAGCAGATCAATTCTTTATGGTAGCAGTATGAACGACACTACCTCCAATTATTATCTGAACGATCGTTATTTCAGGATAGGTATTGATGGATCAAAAAACAAAGAGCTTGGAGCAGATTTTGATGAGAATCTTTCCTGGCTTACCTGGACAAATAACGGGATCTATGCGGTTGCATACCAGAAAACTGTTCGCCACCTGTTTCGTATGGATCCCGATAAAGGAAAGTTGAAAGAGTCATGACCACACCTGTAAAAATATACGGATTTACGCTCTCAAAGCCGGTGATAAGATGGCCATATTTGGGACAGAAGATGAAAGCCTGACAGAGATTTATCTGGCTGATCTCCCGGGAGATCAACATGAAAAAATTACAAACTTCACAGATCAGATAAAAAACTGGAAATATTCAAAATCGGAAGTCATTTCCTGGAAAAGCAAGGATGGAGCAACCATTGAAGGAATATTTCACAAACCGATGGATTATGATCCGGATAAAAAATACCCATTGCTTATTAATATCCATGGGGGTCCGACAGGAATATCCACGCCAGGACCGGTGGCTGCTTATGTCTATCCGGTCCTGCAGTGGCTTGATAAGGGTGCCCTGGTGCTGATGCCCAATTACCGGGGATCAGCCGGATATGGTGAAGATTTCCGGAAACTGAACGTGAAGAATTTGGGCTGGGTGATGCCTGGGATGTTATGTTAGGGATAGAATATCTTGATGATCAAGGCATTATCGATACAGACAGGATGGGCGCCATGGGTTGGAGCCAGGGAGGCTATATCTCTGCATTCCTGACTACCAATACCAACAGTTTCAAGGCCATCTCTGTGGGTGCAGGAATTTCAAACTGGATGACCTACTACGTAAATACGGATATCCATCCCTTTACCAGGCAGTACCTGAAAGCTACTCCCTGGTCAAATGAGGAGATATATCGCAAAACATCTCCGATGACGAATATCAATAAGGCCAGTACGCCCACATTGATCCAGCATGGAGAGTTTGACCGCAGGGTCCCCATCCCCAATGCCTTCGAATTATACCAGGGATTGCAGGATGTGGGAGTGGAAACAAAGCTGATCATCTACAAAGGATTCGGCCATGGGATTACCAAACCCAAAGAGCGTTTGGCAGCCATGTGGCATAACTGGCAATGGTTCGGTAAATATATCTGGGACGAGGAGATTGAGATCCCGGTTGAGTAAGGAATTTCATCCACATCCAAATTCCCGGATGGGAACAATGAAGCAATATGATCTATGATTACCTGACCAGTCCTACCTTCCGAATGCAGTTAGGAGCCATTGTCGAAGATTTCTCTCAAATGAAGAGCTGACCTGGATAGTGAAAAGCGCAGCACGCTGCACATCTGGAAACAGTGCGAAAAGCAAATCAAAATAATATCACCAACACCCTTGACTTTGTTACAAATATATCAACAAACACCCTTGACTTTATTACAGTAATTGCTTATTTTAGCCCTGACTTTGTTACAAGACCAATACTAAAAATTAAGATATTGATATTTAAACGAAAAGCCGGGCAGTATCTGGAAGCATGGAGAATAAGCTCCAACCGAAAGCCCCTCATTCTTCGGGGAGCAAGACAAGTAGGAAAAACTACTTTGGTTAAAGAGTTCGCCAAAACATACAAATACAGTATTTTATTAAATCTGGAGAAAGCATCAGATTTAGCCTACTTTAATAATTATAATGAGGCAAAAGCCATAATAGAATCCCTTTTCTTAACAAAAAATATTTCGATAGCATCTATTGATAAGACACTGTTGTTTATAGATGAAGTCCAGGAATCTCCCAAAGCCATTCAAATGCTTCGTTATTTCTATGAGGAATTTCCAAAACTAAATGTAATTGCAGCCGGATCACTTTTAGAGTTTGCTATGAAAGAAGTGAAAAGTTTTCCGGTCGGGAGGGTAGAATTTTTATACTTGCATCCATTAAATTTCAGGGAATATTTGGAAGCAATAGATCATCAGGCCGCCCTGGAACAAATATATACTGTACCTCATGAACCTTTGGCGCATAGGGTACTGCTAAATTTATTTAATCAGTATGCCATCATCGGTGGTATGCCGGAAGTGATAAGTAAATATATCGAAACTGATAGCCTGACAGAACTTCCAAATGTATATGAGAGTATTTGGGGTACGTATAGAAATGATGTTGAAAAATATGCCAATGGTGCGACTGATCGCAAAGTCATTAAACACATTATGTCAACAGCACACCTATATATGGACCAACGTATTAAGTTTCAGAATTTCGGACAATCCAACTATAGATCTCGGGAAGTCGGGGAGGCCATGAGAAATTTGAATGATGCTAAAATCATTCAACTTATTTACCCTACAACGGACGTTGAGATTCCGGTTAAACCAGATTTGAGAAGGTCGCCAAGATTGCAATTTTTAGACACAGGTCTGATAAACAATGAGTTGAGGATCCAGGCAGAAATGCTGAGTTTTACTGATTTAAGTAATTCTTATAAGGGGGCTATTATTCCTCATTTGATTACCCAGGAGTTAATTTCTTTGAATACCATCAATGATAAAAAACCTTGTTTTTGGATACGTGAAAAAAAGCAATCTTCTTCTGAAGTTGATTTGGTATTTGCTTTTCGGGATAAGGTGATTCCAATCGAAATAAAATCAGGTAGCGAAGGAACATTAAAATCATTGCATCAATTTGTTGAGCACACCAACCATCCCTACGCGGTTCGCATGTATGCTGGAGAGTTTAAGATTGTTAAAACAAAAACACCAGGAGGAATGCCCTATTTATTGATGAACATGCCCTATTTCTTGGGTACAAGAATCCCTGAATACATAGAATTTTTTGTGAGTAATTATGAACTATAGCAATCAACGAAGCAGCTCAATTGGCGTGATGATCTTTACCAGTGGGATTAATCCAGGATTGTCATTTCCCTGAAATTAATGACCGTTACTGCTGTCTCAAGAATCCCCAGACGGATATGTCCGGAGTCAATATAATCGGTTTCGTGGATGGTTACATCAATGGGGATCCAGCCAGATTCTCCCATATATACTTCATTCCATCCATGATGCCCGAAGCTGCCATCGTATGCCGGTGTATACATGCATCCCCATACCACCCTTGCGGGTATACCGGCGGCACGGCAGAGGGCAGCCAGCAGCATTGATTGTGATCCGCAGGCACCGTTGCCTCTTTCAAAAGTTTCATAGGCTGAACCACCATAAACTGAGCCATCAATGTTTTCATCAACCCAGGCACTCAACCGGCAGGCAGCTTCCCAATAATCAGCTGATCCTTCTGTAATTTTCAAGGATAGGTCGACCAGCTCAGGATCATCCGATTCAATCATTTCCTCTGCTTCCAAATAAATACTTACATCCTCAGTGAAGACAGGGCTGACACCGAAAGACAGGGCGTGGTCACCCCTGTAGCGGTCATGCCCCACCTCAAACTCACCATTTATAGTATTGCCGGTTACCTTCCCATTGAAATCATCACATGCTGCGTATCGGGGTATATAAGCATCCCCAGACACCTTGCAGGTATGCCGGCGGCACGGCAGAGAGCAGCCAGCAGCATTGATTGTGATCCACAGGCACCATTCCCGTTTAAATGTTTCGAGGGCTGAACCACCGTTGATGGAACCATCGATGTTTTCTGCAACCCAGGTACTCAACCGGCAGGTAGCCTCCCAGCAATCAGATGATCCTTCTGTGATTTTGAAGGAAAGGCTGACAGTTCCGGATGATCAGATTCAATCATTTCTTCTGCAACAGAAAACTGCTTATCTCCTGATTGAATATTAGAGCCGGTCCCAAAAGATAGGGCATGGTCACCCCTGTAGCGGTCATGCCTCACCTCAAACATACCACTTATCAGGTTGCCTGATACCTTCCCTTTGAATGTTTGTCCGGGTACATTCAAATCTTCCTGTGACGAAGCCGGTATGGCTTCAAGACTGGCCTTTACCTTGATAGCAGAGATTTTCCTCAAATCGTCGATTTTTTTGTTGGTCCGGATAAACAAGATATCGTCCCAGCTGCCTGTTTTTACTTTACCCACAACTGACATATCAGCCAAATACATCTTGATATTGTTTTGAGATTCCATTTTCAGTCGAAGTCCGCTTTCAATGTCAATCCAGTATTTCGTGATCAACCCGGTCCCAGGGTTTGATTCACTGGCAATAACTGCTTCATATTCCTTGTTATTAAGATTTATTTTCTCCCTGCCGGCATTCGTATATTCCTGCTCTCTGATCTTTCCGGATCTGACATCAAACATGGTATAGGTCTTTGACTCCAGGTTATCCAGGCCAAAATCCTTTTTCAGGTAAGGATAATGCATGGTGTTGGGTAGAATGACATCATCAGGCAGAAATACTTTTTGACTTTCCTCTTCCGTTGATCCGGAAAGGGTTATTGAATCGCCACTCACCACCATGGTTGCTGACATCTGATGCTCCCCCTGCTCGATATAACTATCATGGTAAATGAAATTACCGGTTTCGGGGTTGATCTTGTACGAGAACACCTGCTTTTGCGAAATGTCTTTCCCCAGGGCCTTAAACGAAATATAGGTCTGCTGGTCAATTTGCAGATAGGAATCCTTATCCTCTGCTGTCTCCTTCAAAAGTATTTCTGAATAACCACATAATACATTATTCAGTTCAATACCCATGAAAAGTTTCTGAATATCGTTCTGGCTGTTAGCCGCGTTAACAACCAGTATGAATCCGGCAAGAGATATTATCTTATTAATACTCAAACCATTAATTACTTTTTTCATATCCGATGGTTTATATTTAAGTTATCATTGATTTCAAAAGTACCATCACAACCACAAATCCAAGGACAATTCCGAGTCCGGTTAAAACGATGATCAGTGTATCCTGCTTTCTGCGCAGCTGAATATTCTCCGATGCCATGGCAAGGGCATTATCATTCAGATCTGACAGGCAGATCCTGATATGCTTCTCATGATACTTCAGCTGTGTTAAGGTGATGATAATGTTCATGACCACTGCGGTCAGACAGAGAAAGGAAAACACAAAATAGCTGAGAGGTGTCAGGTATTTCATCTCACCATAGACCAGGAAGAAATATGCCAGCACTCCAGGGATAAAGACAAATACCCGGGTGGATGCGAAAAGGATTACCGGAATATTGAATTGCCTTTTCAGGAAGGTCAGCAATGAGGTAAGATTCTGCTTTGCATCTTTCCCGGGATCAGCAAGCCGGTTGAAACTTTTAAAAACCCTTATGCCGATCATAAGCATCAGAAGCAGCAATCCAAGGATAATAAGGTTTATCAGCAACACAGTCGGGTCATTCTGATAGAAAAACAGGTTCAGTAAAATGAATATCCCTCCAACCGATTTCGCAATAAAATCCCAGATGAACAACCGCCTGATCTTACTGAAAACAGATGATGTCTGCCCTTTGATAAATTTATCGATGGAGGTGATCCCATATCCAGGTATACCTGCAAATTCATCGATGTTATCCCAGCTGTCTTTTATATTAAAATCACTCATTTTCCATTTGTTTCAGAAGTTCTTCAAGCTTTTTTCTAATCCTGACAAGCCTCACGCTTACAGTTGATCTTGTCAGTCCCATAATCTCAGATATCTCTTCATACTTTTTTTCCTCGAGCCAGAGAAGTATGATGGCCCTGTCTATCCTGTTCAGCCTTGATATGGCTTTCATAAGAAGTGAGGTTTGTTGTTCCCGATGGTTGTCTTTAATCTCATAATGTCGTTCTGGATCCAGCTCAACTGTATTGACGGACCTTTTGTTTTTCCTGATCGAGTTGATAGCCGTGTTGATAGCCACCCTGTACAACCAGGTGGTGAATTTGGATTCTCCCCGGTAATGGCGGACTGACCTCCACAGCTGCAGGCATATCTCCTGGTACAGGTCTTCCTTATCAGATGCGGTTGAAGTGTACATAAGGGTTATTTTGTGGATGATCCCCCTGTTCTTTTCGATCAGGTTAATGAACTCTTTTTTATTGATTTGACCTTTTTCCATTGAGAGGCTTTCAGCTTATAAGTAGTTAATTTCGGAAAAAAGCTACATAAAGGAGCTGAAAAAGTTTAGAAAAACTCACAGTAATAATTTTACCTCAGGAAAGTAACTTGAGCTAAACTGAGTGTGCAGTAAAATTCAGGTTAGAAATAAAATCATTTTGCTGATATCCCATCCAACCAGGTAAGGATCAGATCAAGAGCCGCCGGGGCCATGATCTCCTCCAACTGATCATATTCATAAGGTGAACCTGTTTCGGAGGTCTGGAATAAATGATTCAACCCGGGCAGGGTTTCGATCTGGTAATTTGAATTTCCACCTTTTTTAAGTGATTCTTCCATTGCAGCCAGATTCTCTACTGCAGAACACTGGATATCCTTTTCACCTGTCATGGCAAGCACGGGGCAGCTTACCTTACTAATATATTCATCAGGATCAATGGCCAGAAATGTTCTGAACCAGGGCGAGAGCAACATCTGGACCATATTATCATTAAGTTCCGGACTGACTGCTTTCATTTTATTAATGAGGACAGAATCACTGCCTTCTGAAAGGGCAATTTCATACAACTCACCATTATCCGGATAGTTTCAGTGATTTCCTCATCAGGAACTCCGTTTATCCGTGCAATATCCTTCGACTGGGTGAGCAATAATTCTGATCCGGTAACCCCAATTCCTCCCATCATGATGATAAAGGCCACTCCCTCTTTACTGTCAGCTGCAATGATAGGTGCGATCAGGGCACCTTCGCTGTGGCCACAAAGTCCTATCCTTTCATGATCAATTTCAGGCCTCCCGTTTAAGAAACTGATCGCAGACCGTGTATCTTCTGCAAAATCAAAGGTTGTTGCACTGCCATAATCACCTCCTGATTCTCCCACACCGCGCTTATCATACCTTAATACTGCATAACCATTGCGTGTGAGGAAATCCGACAGGAGCAAAAAATGTCCCATTGCAGTCTCATCACGATCATTTCTCCCGGATCCTGCAATCAGGATAATGGCAGGAAAATTATCTCCTCCTCCGGCATGGTAAGTGTTCCGGCCAGAGAGGATCCCATCTTTATCATTTTCAAATATTACTTCTTCTTCTTTATATGGAAAGGGTCTGACCGGTGTCTGGGGCCTGTTGACTACTAGGGGCAATTCATCCACCCTTGACAGATCAAGCTTGAATTTGCCATCCACTCTGCGAATATGGTACCCTGGATCATATCTTGTTCGGAGACATATGATGCCATCATACTTAATCCCTGCCTGATCAAAACGTATATGAATGGAATCTCCACTGACAGCACAACTATTCATCGGTATGTCGAATGCTTTCTGCTCAATGAAATTCATTTTCGCGGATAGGATACCAGCACTGTCTTTGCTCAATTTCAAAGGCCAGCTGTAAATTCATTTGCTCAGTTACATTCATGAGCTCCCAAGCCATAATCCATGAAGTTGATCCTCCCGGAGGATTTTCTACCTGGCATATCCCCTGCAGGAGAAAATATACAAACCAACTGAAATTATTCAATATGAACTTTCGCATAATTTGCTGTCATTAATATTGGTCAAGTATAGAGAATGTTATCTTCCCAATAAATTCGGCCGGCTGAAGAAAATAAGCTATTAATTGACCAGATTGAGGATCAGCTTTAAATTTTAAATTAGAATGGAATTTTTCAAAATAGTAAAAGTAAAGACTACTGAGCAAGTACTTAAGCTTAAACTAAGCAATCAGGATCTTGAAAAGTTCTGTGAAAGTATTTTTTGCATGGATGGAGATGCTGATGTCTGCAAAATTGGTGGAATGTGGGGAGAATTTACACTCCGCAGAGATGAGATCATGGGAGGTGTCAGGTTCTCCATGCTGGATTGTCCAAATGCCCTGACCTGGAGCATTACCACAGGCTATCCACCCGCCAGGGAATATATTGTTATTCATCTTTGCATTAATCGACAGAGGAAACAGTCAGCGTTTATTGAGGAGATCCATCATTTTCTTGATGACATGGAAAGTGGCCTTTCCAATTTCCTACCTGTAGTACCTGGATGAATTTGGCCGGTTCTGCTGTTTATTCCTGGATGCAAAAAATTCCTGTTTTTTTCTTTGTTTCTCCTTTTCCCATTCCTTTTTTTCGTGTTCTGTCATGGGTGTTTCTGTTTGGGGAAAAGGATTATTCTGAGACAAGTTGGATTTTCTTGTTTATCAATTTTTCAATGTCTCTGATAAATGCATTTTCTTCCGGTTCACAGATGGAAATAGCCGTGCCTGCTTCCCCTGCCCTGCCGGATCTGCCAATCCTGTGCACATAGGTTTCGGCTATATTCGGAATATCATAATTTATGACATACTTCAATTTATCAATGTCAATGCCCCTGGCGGCAATATCCGTTGCCACCAGCACCCTGATCTCTCCGGCTTTAAATTGTGACAACGCTTTTTGTCTTTGATTTTGAGCTTTGTCACCATGTATGGCGGCTGTTTTGATCTTTTGTTTTTCAGGTTACGGGCTATTTTGTCAGCACCATGTTTCGTCCTGGAAAATAACAACACCTGGTCGATCTTCTGATCCTGAAGTATATGGAAAAGCAAATCTTTCTTGCTTGATTTATTGGTATAATACAGGTATTGCTGTAAGGTTTCAGCAGTGGAGGAAACCGGACTGACTTCGACTTTCAGGGGGTCTTTCAGAATTTTCCTCGAAAGATCCACAATATTTTTCGGCATGGTTGCAGAGAAAAACAATGACTGCCGTTTCGTTGGCAATTGGGCAATGATCTTCCGGATGTCATGGATAAAACCCATATCCAGCATTCTGTCAGCTTCGTCCAGTACGAAATATTCAATATTGTTCAATTGAATGAAGCCCTGATCCATCAGGTCCAGAAGCCTGCCGGGGGTTGCCACAAGAACATCGATACCTCTGCTGAGAGCATTTGTTTGTGCACCCTGGTTCACACCGCCAAAAACGACTGTATTCTTGATCCCGGTATATTTCCCATAAGTGGTAAAGCTATCTGCAATCTGGATCGCCAGTTCACGGGTTGGGGTTATTACGAGCGCCTTGATTTTGCGTGAGCTGTTATTCTGCTGCCGGTCAAGAAAGAGGTGCTGCAGGATGGGAATGGCAAATGCAGCAGTTTTACCTGTTCCGGTTTGTGCACTGCCCAGTACATCATTTCTTTTTAATATAAGTGGAATCGCTTTTTCCTGTATGGATGTTGGCTCGGAATATTTTTCTTCTTTCAGGGCCTTTAATATAGGGTCTATTATATCTAGATTGTTCAAATCGCATTAATTACGTTATTTATTCCCGGGTTAAAAAGATTGAAAGGGGATTGTGGGAAGGTATATTTAAGAAGGTGCAAAGGTAAGTATTAAACCAAGACTCCCAAATTGATTATTTTGATCAAACCTTTGAAACTATTTAAGTTAGAAATTTCATTAATTTCAAATCTAAAGGTATATTTAACTTTATTGCTAATTGAAAAACCCAAACCACATCCAAAGATTTGAATTCAGATAAAAATGATACAAATCAGGACAGAACCGATCCTCTGGGTTCGGGCGCTGAGAAACCTGATCAGCCAACTCGTACCACATTCCTTAAGGACCTGTTAGCGAGGCGTGTACCCCATATTCTGGGAGGTTATCTTGCAGCCAGCTGGATCATCCTTGAATTCATGGATTGGCTGGTAAGACGTTATCCCATATCACCAAACCTGGTGGAGATTTTGCCTTGTATTCCTGGCTGCTATGATACCTACCGTATTCCTGCTGGCCTGTTTTCATGGGAAACCAGGTCCTGATCAATGGACAAGGGTAGAGAAGATCGGTATACCTCAAATCTGATTGTAACCTTTCTGCTCTTGATATTTTTATTCCGGGGAAAGGATATTGGAGCCACAACAACTACCGTCAGTATAGTTGATGAAGAGGGACAACAGATCGAACGGGTGGTGCCGAAAAGTGAATTCCGGAAGAAAGTAGCTATATTTCCCATTGGAAAATGAATCAGGAGATGCCAATCTCGACTGGTTGGTGCATGCCCTGCCGGATATGTTAGGATATGACCTTATCGCAGGACATATTACCTGCAATATCAGATCGGTTGTATGGCTTTTTGAATCCAATAATGAAGAAGGATATCCATGATCTTATCAGGGGTTCCCATGACCTTAAAAAAGAAGATTGCCGCTGATCGATACTTTGATTATTTTACAGAAGGGAATATACAGGTGAGATAGATGGACAATCATCCGTTAAAATATCTTCGCATAACACCAGAACAACAAAATTACTGGCAGAGAATACTTTTCCGGGAAGGGATATTTTCACCCTGGTGGATGAAATGGCATCTGGCTGAAAGAAGCATTGGATCATACCTCAGGTGCATATTGAGAATACTATTGATCTGCCAGTTGCAGAGATCCTGACTGGATCTGTTCCCGCACTGCAAAGCATTTGTATGCAGGATTCGATGAATACATATTTTAACGAAAACGAGGGAAGAAGGATTGGACTCATTGCAAAATGCCGTGCAGGAAGGATATCAACATTTGCCTATGCTTATATTCCATCTATATTATTTCTAACATGTATGAACAACCAAGATGGAAGAATCCATGCAGGCATTACAATCGTGATGAAATATCTTCATAAATTACCGGAACAGATCCAGTTCAGTATCAAGCATGCGATATTACTACCAGGTTAAACAGGATCCACAGATGTCACTGGAGCTGGCCAAGAACTGGGCTGAATTGTATCCGGATGATATAGGCTCGCCCATTATGTACTCGGCATTACGATATATGATCCTGGACAGAAGGAGAATGAGCTGGCAGGCGTATAAGAAGATTCTGAGTCTCGATCCGAGTCAGTTTGAATATTTATTGCAAATAGGTGATATATACAAGGATCAGGATAAATTTGAAGAGTCACTGGAATATTACCATGTTATATGCAGATGAATTCCCAAATAATGCTCCAAATCATTCATCACAGTTAGGGGATCTGTACATGACATACTGGAGAATATGAGCAGGCCAGATCATTTTATAATAAAGCACTGCTGATTGAACCAGATGAGATCTCAGTCCAGTTATCACTGGCAAAGATCAATCTGAACTCGGAAAGTTCAGCCAGGCACTAAAGGATTACCGAATATACTGGAAAATTGTTCATCCTCATGGAAAGATATGATGTATACAGACCTGGAGAAGTTTTTTCCGGAGGGGACAGCTTGACAAAGGAATTGAATACATGGAACGCAAGATAGCGGAACAGGAAAAATATGATGCCCCGATCAATATCTAAGCACAAGATCGATGCCGCAGAGAAATATGCTAGTGCAGGTAATGCGGATACGGCTTTGCAAATAGTTGAGATCCATTGAGAAACTTGGTCCACCATTAGATTATCTTAGCACCTTTAGGTTATCTTATTATTTTATCTGGAACTGGAAGAGCATGGAAAACATGAACAAATATCTTCCGGTGGCTGAAAAACATATTGAAGAAAAACAGTTAGGGTTGATCCGTTCCTGAAATTTTGCCAGGGCAAAGGTTTACGAATTAAGAGGTGAGTACGAACTTGCCATCCAACAATATACTAAAGTCCTGAATACTGACCCAACCAACAAAAGCAAGCATTTTGATCGGACGATGCTACAGGCTGAAGAAAGATTATAGGAGAGCAGAAGATCACATGCAGGAGATCCTGGCCATCCATCCTTTCTGGCCCGAAGAAAACTTTGAGATGGGACTGGTATATGCTGATTGGGGAAAGAATGACAAGGCCCTGGAATATTTCATAAAAGCTCAAGGCATCTGGGAAGATGCAGATCCTAATTACAAACCTGCCATGAGGTCAGAGAGAAAACTTGCCGAACTGGAATCATTGTGACAATAGTCATTTTACTCATTTCATTTTTGTAAAATCACTCACTTGGTTGTAACTTGATGTTATTACCAACCAACCAGCAATGCTTAGAATAGCTTTCTTCCTTCCGGTGATTCTCGCTGCTCTTTTGTCAGCCACCAGCTGCAACCGGGAGACGGATCAATCAGAGGCATTTCCTTCTGGAGAATTTATTAAAACAGGGGATTACCAGGGGGAATATTATCCCACATCCGGTTGGAGGGAATGTGATCCGGAAAAGGTGGGAATGGATGCCGGCATTCTGAGGGATATGAATAGTGAAATTGCCAGGCTGGTAGAAAACGATTATGAGATCCATTCGGTGCTGATCATCAAAGACGGCTATATAGTTGCAGAACAATATTACTCGAAATATTTTGACAAAGATACCTGGCATAAGATTCACTCCTGTACAAAGAGTTTCACTTCCGCCCTGATAGGGATTGCCATTAAGGAAGGATATATACAGGGAACAGATGAAAAAATGCTTGATTTCTTCGGGGATTACGAGATTGAAAACATGAGTCCCCAGAAGCAAAGTATTACTCTGGAACATATGCTTACCATGAGTGCGGGACTGGACTGGGATGAGCTCGATTATTTATATACAGATCCCCGGAGTACCCACTACCAGTGGAAACGATCGGATGACTGGATCAAGTTTGTGCTTGACCGCCCGATGGAATATACCCCTGGCGACGTCCAGGATTATAATTCCGGTTTATCCGAACTGCTTGCTGTTATTATACAGAAAGCTACCGGTAAACGTGCTGATTCATTTGCCCTGGAAAAACTCTTCACCCCGTTAGGCATCAAGGATTATTACTGGCCAATCAACCAGGAGGGATATGCCCGGGGTGGTGGTGGGATGAGGCTGGTCCCACGTGATATGGCCAAGCTCGGATATCTGCATATCAGGAACGGAAAATGGGAAAACACTCAGATAGTATCGGAGGACTGGATCTCTGAATCAGGCAGAAAACATATTGTATCGCAGCATATCCCGGGATTCTGGTACGGGTACCAGTTCTGGGTAGCCGAGGATGGATTGATGTATACCGCCCTGGGATATGTGGGGCAATGGATAATGATCGTTCCGGAGTATGATCTGGTAGCTGTATTTAATAACAATTTTGAAGAAGGTGTCGGTGATCAGGAAGGGACACCGGTAAGGCTGTTTTATGATTATGTCATTCCATCAGTACTGGAATAATATCGTATATGAATGAAAAGGATTAAACATATTATTCCATTTTTCCTGTTTGCCGTTTCTGGGTATTCAAGGGATGTGAAAAGGAAGCATCGGATCAGTTCCTGACTGACATCGATGGTAATCAGTACAGGATCGTTCAGATTGGTTCAATGACATGGATGGCTGAAAACCTGGCAGTTACCAGAGACAGGGATGGGAATCCTCTGATTACCTACTGTTACATGGACAAGGATGATAAATGTGAAGAATTTGGCCGTATTATATCCCTGGGAAGAGGCCTTGAAAGCCAGTCCCGCAGGCTGGAGGCTACCCACATCCGGGGACTGGGAACAACTTGAAATAGAACTCGGAATGGACCCGGATGCGGCCGAGACCTTTGGATGGAGAGGTACAGACCAGGGGGCACAACTAAAAGAAGGTGGCAGTTCCGGTTTTGACGCTTTGCTTTCTGGATATAAAGATGGCACTGTTCTGTGGGATGGCAGATACTTCGACATCGGATATTTTGGTGCATTCTGGATGCTACGGAACATGATTCAATCAAAGCTGTGGCCCGATTTGTTTATGCTACCTATGACGATATTTACAAGGGATCGTATGATAAGACAGCAGCCTTATCAGTCAGATGTGTTAAAAGATGATTAAAACCTGACTCCAGGACTAATCGGATGCCAACCTGGCTCTTCTTAAGCCATAATAAATCGCCACACCACCCGTAAAGAACATGAGCAGACTATAAATGGCAGGGACAATAGCGTATTCCGCATTGTTCAATAGAACAACGGCAATGGTAATCGCAAGGGTCCCGTTCTGAATACCAGATTCGATGGAGATCGATACAGCCCTTTTATCCTTGATCCGGAATAACCTGGATGAAAAATATCCCACAGCCATGGTGGCCACATTAAGGGTAAGGGCAATCAGTCCCGCCTGCTGGAAATAGGAAACAAAATGCTCTTTTTCCTTGATGACTATGCCAATAATTACCAGCGCTATCAAAATCCCGGATGCCGTTCGTACCGGTTTCGCCATACGCATTGCGAAGCCTTCTTTATAGTACCTGATGATCATTCCTATGACAATCGGAATGACAATAATGACGAATATCTGGATTATGGTCTCCAGCACATTCAGTTTGACGATCTGGCCTTCCCCTGCAAACCGGACAAGGGCAAAGTTAACAATGAAGGGTATGGTCAGTATGGTGATAAAACTGCTCAGTGCAGTAAGGGTCACTGATAAGGCTGTATCTCCTTTGGCAAGATGGGCAATGAGATTTGATGTGGGACCGCCTGGACAGGCAGCCAGGATCATAATGCCGATTGCGATCTCGGGTCTTGTAGGGAAAATCGAAGCAATCGTAAATCCCAATATTGGCAGAATAATCAGCTGGTTGGTGAGACCAACAAAAATGGCCTTGGGGTAAATAATGATCCTTTTGAAATCGTCAAACACCAGTGACAATCCCATTCCCAGCATAATGATGACGAGGGCACCGGCAAGAATAATTGCGGAGATTTGATCCATGATGATATTGTTGATTATTAAGGCAATATAGGGAATAAAATCAATACAAGCCAATTCCCTGAAAACCACTTGGATATGATACCCAGTTGAAGTAAATTTATATACAAAACCCCTACACGCCACCTTATGTCTAACCGCTCCGAAAGACTCTCAAGGTTCTGGGATGAATTAAAACGCAGAAAAGTTATCCCCATCCTAATCGCTTATCTGGCAGCCAGCTTTGCCATCATCGAATTTACCGACATCACATCCAGCAAGTTTTCCATTCCAGACAGCACCTTTAATCTTTTATATATCCTTGCTGGGATCGGATCTGCCCCTGGCTGTTATTCTCCCCTGGTATATTAACAGGAAATCCAAAGAAGCTGCACCTGAGAAATCGGAATCTGAAGAAAAGATCTCTATAAAAGATGAAAAGCAGGAACTACACAATTTGCCTGTGCAGTTAACATCTTTTATAGGCCGTGAAAAAGAAATACCGACAGTCAGACAGTTAATCAAAGAACATCGTATCGTTACACTAACAGGTGCTGGTGGATGCGGTAAAACACGCCTGGCGATGTGAGGTGGCTGCACAACTTCTATCAAAACTACAAAGATGGTGTCTGGTTTGTTGACCTGGCTCCAATTTTATACTGAGGATCTGGTGGCCAATGAAATAGCAGAAGCATTCTGAATATACAGGAAGTTCCTAACCAGCCTATTGTTGAAACGCTAATTGAAAAAATCAAAGATAAAAAGAACTGCTGATCATCCTGGATAATTGTGAACATTTGATCAAAGCCTGTGCTGAAATTACTGGAAATCTGGTTCAGGAAGTACCGGGTTTGCAAATGCTCGTAACAAGCAGGGAAGCTCTCTGCATTAAAGGGCGAACAGGTCTGGAGGGTCCCATCGCTTACCTTGATTGATCCAATGACCCTTATTAATGTGGAACAGTGCAAAAAACTCTGAAGCAATGATGTTGTTTACTGACCGTGCCAGGCTGAATAATCCTGAATTTGAACTGGAAACTGCAAATGTGAACTGAGGTGGCTACGATTTGCAATAAATTGGATGGAATCCCACTGGCCCTTGAACTGGTTGCAAGCCGGACCAAACACATGGAGCACCCGGATGATCCTGGAACGCTTTACAGACCAGTTTGATCAGCTTTCCTCATCCGATCCAGGGATATCGAAACGACAGCAGACTCTTCAGGCAACCATCGAATGGAGTTATAATCTGCTGTCTGACAAAGAAAAATTACTGTTTTCACCAGATTATCTGTATTTATTAGGAGGATTTGATATTAACTGCAGAGAAAATATGTTCAGATGATCAACTACCCAAAGGAAACAATCCTGGAATTATTATCCCGATTAGTAGACAGATCCATGATTTATACTATAAAAGATGACAGATCAATCCATGCGGTATAGCATGCTGAAAATGATT
Source organism: uncultured Bacteroidaceae bacterium (assembly GCA_963767555.1). Classification (GTDB taxonomy): domain Bacteria; phylum Bacteroidota; class Bacteroidia; order Bacteroidales; family SM23-62; genus SM23-62. The sequence continues at coordinate 50,091 of CAVYEL010000008.1, forward strand.
ACGCCAATTTGCCCGAAAAATGCTCAAATCGAGAGAAACAAGAAGACTCTTTTTCAAGAAAGAAACATTTATAGTATTTTCTTTCCATGGCAGAATTGGCATATGATGAACAATATGAATCACAGTTTACATGGATAAATAATCTGCACTGTAGAACAGGATAATCATCATGGCTGCCACTTTCATGGTCATACGAATAAGCTCAATTGAGGAATTTATTTGAATTGGTCGGGTTAGCCTTTCCTGGTTCTGGATAATCGAAAGGGAATTATAATATTGGTTAAGGATCATCAGGAGAAAGCCTTTATTAAAGGATACACAGGATTCTGAAGCGTATGCCAGGGTTTTATATGGATTTGGAGCACCAACTTATGGTATTTCGGTGATCTTGAAAGGGCGATGGGCCTTCTTGATAAAAGTCTGAACATTTGGAGAGAATCAGGGAATCAGAGGGATCAAGCTCAGTCGCGCTTTCCTGGCTTATGGGCTACAGAAATCAAGTACAACTTAACAATGAAACAAGATGGATTGAAGTATAGCGAGCAAAGCTTTGGCAATGGCAAGAGAAATAGGCAAACCAGGATTAATAAATCATTGCATGGAAAGATATTGCAGTTCTCTTGTTCATTCAAAACAATTTGAGGGCAGCCATACCGTACGTGGATGAATTGCTTGATTTCCTCCAGAGAAATTAAACCAGCCATGGGGAATAATGGCTGCACAGCATTATCACAGCGATTGTGCACTTAGGCACAAAAGATTTTAAAGAAGCAGAAAAACGATATGGCCTGTGGCATTGAAGATCGGGTGTAGATTATGGAAGTGATTGGATGGCAATTAATAGACATGCAGGGCGTTGCCTTTGCTCTTTCCGGACAATCAAGAGTGGATAAAATGCCTCCGGATAAATGCTGCAGCCTGCGGGAAAGCATCCTCTATAGGATTGAGTACCAACGGGGATATTAGAATTCTGGGATGAATGGATCGAAACATATATCGAAGGCGCAAAAGCTGAAGTAGGAGAAGAAATGACACAAAAATACGAGGAAGAAGGCATTGCCTTGGGATTTGACAAGGCAGTGGAATATGCACTGGATTTTGAATAAGGATTAGCACACACATATTGGAGTATACTGACCAATTTACATCATGCCTCAAAATCAAAATAAAATCTCTCAATTCTGGCAGGAACTGAAGCGCCGAAGGGTTATACATGTCATTGTGGTATATGCCACAGCTTCCTTTGTGATCATTGAACTGGTAAATAATGTTTACGAACCTTTACATTTGCCGGAATGGACACCAACGATGGCGATTATCATCCTTGCCATTGGATTTCCCATCGCCATCATTTTCTCCTGGATATTTAATATTACCTCAAAGGGCATTAAGGTTACCGGGAAAGTAACTGACCAAGCTTCCTTCAAAGACAGAGAGAAAAAACCAGATACTGCTTCACATTTCGAAAACTCTATTGCTGTTCTTCCCTTTAAAGATATGAGTCCAAAAAAGGACCAGGAATATTTTTGCGATGGGATGACGGAAGAGATAATCAATGTACTTACACATGTAGAGGATTTAAAAGTCATTGCACGCACTTCTGCTTTCATGTACAAAGACAAACATGAGGATATGCGTACCATAGGGAATCAATTGGGAGTGGCACATCTGCTGGAAGGAAGTATCCGCAAAGCAGATAACCGGCTGAGAATTACAGCTCAATTGATAGACGTAGAAGATGGTACTCATCTATGGTCAGAAAAATTTGATCGGGAAATCAATGATGTCTTTGCCATACAGGATGAAATTTCCCTCTCTATCGCTGATCACCTGAAAACCAAATTGTTGGGATCGAAGAAAAAGGCGATTTTAAAACGCCATCCTGAAAAATCAGAAGTCTATAATTTGTACCTGCTTGGTCGGTTTTACACAAATAAGAGAAATACCGAATCTCTCGCCAAAGCTATTGAATATTATGAGGAAGCGATCCGGAAGGATCCAGGTTATGCATTGCCATATGCCGGATTATCAGAATCATATGCATTAATTGCATTAGGTTATGGAGCCCTTCCCTCAAAAGAAGCTTATCCAAAATCAAAGAAAGCTGCCCTGACAGCCCTTGAACTGGATGAGGAACTTGCTGAGGCCCATACTTCCCTTGCTTTTGTAAAACAATACTTTGAGCTGGACTGGCCAGGGGTAGAGAAAGGATTTAAACGCGCCATTGAACTGAATCCGGGTTATGCTCCTGGCTCATCAATGGTATGGTGAGTATCTGTTTATTTGGAAAATGTGGGACGAAGCATACAAAGAGATCAATCTTGCTATTGAGCTCGATCCGCTGTCTTATATCATCAGGAATGAGCTGGGTTGGTTCTATCACTACCAACAAAAGCTGGACCCTGCAATAGTGGAATACAGAAAAGTGATAGAAATGGCTCCTGATTATGCCGTTGTTTATTTTAACCTTGGGACTGCCCTCTCCCTCAAAGGATTGCATGAAGAGGCGCTTAATATGGGCAGGAAAGCCGTTGAACTTTCCGGGGGTAGTCCGTTCATGAAAGCTGGTCTTGCCTATTCATACGCACTCGCCGGGGAGATTGAGAAAGCAAAGGAGATACGAGATGAAATGATAGATTTAGTGAAATATGGGCAAATGTACCAAGGGGCCCTGGCAACTGTATATGTCGCTCTTAAGGAAAAAGACCTGGCCATTAAATGCCTGCAGGCTGTATACGAGCAAAAAGAAGCCATGATGTATTTAATCAGGGCCTGGTATGAGGATTATTTAGGCACGGACCTGCTCAGAGATGATCCCAGGTTTACAGAACTGCAAAAGAAAATTGGATTGAAATAATAGACGATATGATGCCAGAAAACACAAACAGGTTAACTCAATTCTGGGAAGAACTCAAGCGTCGCAAAGTGGTCCGGGTAATTACCGTTTATGCAGCTGCAGCTTTTGTAACTTTGGAGCTGATTTCAATTGTTGCAGATCCACTCAAATTACCGGAATGGACACTCACCTTCCTCATTATTCTCCTAGGTGTGGGATTTATCATTGCTGTAATTCTTTCATGGATCTATGATGTAGGCCCCGTGGGAATTGAAAGGACCTCTTCATCAAAAACTGCCGGGAATGAGTTTCAGGAAAGTCCTTCCAGGTTAAAAGCATGGAAGATTGCAACATATATAAGTGTTATTATCATTATAGTGCTGGTAATTTTGCAGGTTTTCAGTCGGAATAATCCCAGCAAAGAAATCCTGGAACAGGAAAAATCGATTGCAGTGTTGCCATTTGAAAACATGAGTGATGACAATGAATTTGAACATCTCGGAGATGCTATGACGGATGAGATCATTATGCAGCTATACAAAATCCATGAATTTGAAGTGCGTTCGAGAACATCTATCATGCAATATAAAGCAACCGACAAAGGGAGTCCCGAAATCGGGGAAGAATTGAATGTGAATTACCTGTTGGAAGGATCTACACAGAGGTATGAGGACCAGGTAAGGATACGGGTTCAACTGATCCATGCTTCCACGGATGACCATATTTGGGGAGAAGTTTTCGAGGGAGCATGGAAAGAAATATTCAATATCCAGGTCAATGTAGCAAAACAGGTTGCCATTGAGCTTAAAACTGTATTATCACCCGAAGAAGTATTGAGAATAGAGCAAGAGCCTACAGTCGAAATGGAGGCATACAATCTTTATTTGTTAGGCCGCTATTTTTGGAACCAGATCGATAGAGATGATTTGGATAAAAGTAAAGCCTATTATGAAATGGCATTACAGATTGATCCAGATTTTGCGCTTGCTTACACAGGATTAGCCGCCACGTTCACCTCTTATGCAACCTGGGGGTATACTCCTCGTAATCAGGTTATGTTCAGGGCTAAAGAAGCTTCCATCAAAGCTCTCGAGATTGATCACAAAATGGCAGAAGCACACACAGAATTGGCATGGACAAAGGTTATTCATGACTGGGACTGGTCAGGTGGAGAAGAGGGATTAATTCATGCCATTAAACTAAATCCAAATTCTGCCAGTGCTCATAGCAGGTATGCCTGGCTTTTAAGCATGGTGGGCAGGCATGAAGAAGCGATAAGTGAATGTAAAAAGGCATTATCGCTGGACCCCCTTTCCACATATATATGGACCAGCCTTGGGCGCCGGTATTATTTTGAGCGGGATTATGACAGGGCCATAGAGGAATATCGAAAAATACTTGAAAATTTTCCTGATATAGATTATACACGTGCCCATCTTGCCTTGGCATTATCAGAAAAAGGGTCTCATAAGGAGGCTATTCAAGAATTCTTAAAGAGCAGTGAGATAACTTCATGGAATTGGTACCTTGGTTATATATACGGGAAGGCAGGAGAGATGGATAAGGCGCAAAATATATTGGATTATTACCTGGAGTTATCAAAATCGGAGTTTGTGTGGCCATCAAATTTCACTTTTATGTATGCTGGTATGGGAAAGACGGAAAAAGCAATCGATTGGCTGGAAAAAACATTTGAACAGCGTGAAGCATGGTTGGATTTGTTAAAAGTTGAACCAATGTATGACAACCTGCGTTCAGACTCCCGCTTTCAATTCATTTTGGATCAGATGAATTTCCCGGATTGAATTAAGATTCCAATTTTTGCATTAATATTGAGATATGTTACGCTGAATTCTGTGAAAGAAAAAACAACCGCTGGAAAGACTTATCAGATCCTATTGGGCATCTATGCATTGCTTTACCTGGTATATATAATTCTGCCAATAATTCCGGGATTGGAAATAGAGGTTCTTGACAATCCTTCCAGCCGGCTCAAATCCATCCTGGCATTTGTGGTTTTTATACTTGTTTACCTGCTGTCCTGGAAGAACAGGGATATTGCAGGGATGTTGCTGATAGTGGGATATATAGGCTCCGTTTTATTGGATGCCCTGCTGGAAAACCTCCGCCTGGAAGCCGTGATCCTGGGCTTTCCTCTGCTCATTTTAGGGATATTCATGGTGAGGGACTGGTTCAGGCAATTGCTAAACCTGTTGGCATCCATCTATACCCTGTATCAGGTATGGAGGACTCTCACATATTTTATAGTTATAATTGATATTCAATTGGTTGACCAGATCATTATCACAGGACTGTTGTCTGTATGGATATTTGGTTTTTTCTTTATCTGGAAAAGGCCGGTTATGGCCGGATGGATATTTATTATCTGGTTTCTGTTTTTGCTGGGGACCATCATTACGGATCGCGGAGGACTCGAGATTCCGGTGGCCGGAGTTGTTATTGGATTGCCCGGATTGATCCTGGGGATTCTTTTTTTACTGAAAGGAAGGAAACTGAAAAATGCACACTAAAAAAGTCAATATGTCATTATTTATGCCCCCCCAGATAAACCGATTGGCTGTGATTGCAGCAGTATTTCTAAATTTCAGTCTGGCAAATATACTGGCCCAGGAAGACAAAATTTGCATTGTCGAGACCAGAGAATATCCAGGGAGAGATCCTGTTATGTGGGATGGTCTTTATGCCTCCAGTGATGGGAATGTGTATTCGGCCCTGATCAATGAAGGAGAAAGCGCTCATTTTTATGTCTATGATCCAAAAACAGACAGAAATATCCTTCTGTGTGATATGGCAGAATTCCTGGACGAAAGAGGCAAAGGGATCAGATCTACAGGAAAGATCCATAACAAGCCGGTAGAGGATGATGAAGGCAATATCTATTTTGTTTCTATGAGTAACGGGAGTGGCCCGAATGTTTTTGATTACACTAGTTGGCATGGAGGGCATTGGCTTAAATATGATCCGAAAACAGAGATGGTGGAAGACATGGGTCTGGTCGATCAGGGAGTAGGATGTTATCCGCTGGCCATTGATAAAGAGCGTGGGTATCTTTTTGGGATCGGTTTTACCGGATACTTCTACAGGTTCGACCTGAAAAGCCGTATTACCAAAAACTTTGGACGTGTCAGTAATTGGGATATATGTCGTGACATTTTCTGTGATGATGAAGGCAATGTCTATATGAGTAATCCCACGGCACGAGTATCCAGGTACGATGCCGAAGAAGAAAAAGTTTACGAGACCTCACTATTCACTCCATATGATGCTTCTGTCTTCCCAACCCAATTAAAAAATCCGATGATTGACCGGACTAATATCTGGCGTGCAGTGGAGTGGGATCCGATAGATAAGGTAGCCTATGGTGTAACCTGTGGAAGTGGCTCCATTTTATTCCGGTTTGACCCTCATGAAGGTCCGGAGGGCAAAATTATCGAACTCGTGAGGATGTGCGATGGTAAATTTTTAAATGGAGATCAAAAAGACATACCCTATTCCACCCTGGCCTTTGCCGTTGACAGCCGAAACAAAAAAGTGTATTTTGCTCCTTCGGCGAGAGGTTTTTCCACTCAAAAATATGAAGAGACCTATGGAAGCAAGGAAGACCATCACCTTATTATGTACGATATAAGGGCTGATAAACGAGTGGATCTGGGTGTTCTAAGAACAAGTGATGGACGCAAAATTTTCGGTTGTGAAGCAGCCTCTGTGGCACCAGATGGAACCGTATATCTATGTGGGCAGGCAGAGGTTAATGATGAAAAGAAGGGTACCAGGATGATAGGTGAGATTCCCACTTCTTTACAATTGATTATTTACAAACCCCAACAGTAGTAAAAGAAGAGCCAATCATGGAAGCAATTAAAAGAATTATATCTGTCATATGTTTCATATTTCTTGGGGCTTTTCTGCCGGCTAGTCTTATCTTTTCTCAGGATTGGGCCAGGCCTGTTATAAAATATCAGCAACGTGTCGACCTGCGTGATCTGGGATATCCCATGGTCAACGAAATTCCTGTTAACAGCAGTGCCATAACCTCTCTTATTACGGCCCGGGATGGTATTATCTATGGTGGAACAAGTGGAGATGAAGCCTTTTTCTTTTTGTTCGATCCCGCTATTAATAAGGTCCGACATCTGGGCAAAATCTCTGGGCATTCTGGCATACACCATTCAATCGTGGAAGATAAGAATGGAAATATCTATATCGGCACCGGGAAAAATATGTTCGAGGGAGTGACTTTATCCGGTTGGGGTGAAGAGGATGATAAATTTGATGTTACATTATGGAAGGACATAAAGAGACATTATAATGATTATCAGGGTGGTCATCTGCATTGTTACCGTCCTGCTGAAAGCAATGACAAGGTTAAACTTGTAGATATGGAGAGTGAAATGGAAGATTTAGGTATGCCCCTGGCAAATAATTCCATTTATGCACTCACAATAAATCCGAAAGGAGATGAGATATATGGACTGACCTATCCCGATGGCCATTTCTTTATCTATAACATCGCGGCAAAGAAATTTACTGATCTGGGAGAAGTTGATCCCAATAAAGTATACCATGGCCCTGAGCGGCAGTGGAGAACTCTCCCAAGGGCCCTGATCTGTGATGATTCAGGGAATGTCTATATGTCAGGGGATAAAGGAATGTTAATATACTATGATCCAGGTACCGAAAAGCTTGTTAATACGGATATTGAATTACCGGGAGATTATTATTACCTCCAATTCTATCAGGACTATACTGCTGTGGAATATTTTGCCAGGGACACCGGCAGTCTGATCTATGGTGGGACAACAGATGGGTATTTGTTCTCTTTTGATCCACAAAATAAACAATTGAACAACCTGGGGAAAGTGCGTGCATCCCGACGCCTGAGATGTTTAACGATAGGAAAAGATGGGAAGGTTTATCTTATGGCAGGTGAGCGCTCAACCACAAGGCCCTGCCAATTTTACCTGTACGATCCCCAATCAGGTCGTTTTGAAACGCTGGGCCTGCTAATAGCAGATCGAAGCCCATATTACTACTGGCGTGGCCAACAGTTCGACTGCATGACTACCGGGCTCGACGGAACCATTTATCTTGGAGAAAGCGAACGAAAGTCGCATCTATTTCTATACATCCCCTGGAAATAATTAATCTCATTTTACACTATCTTTGATTATTACCTACTTATGGATCCATCATGCTGAAAGTCCTCGAACATCCACTGATCACCCACAAACTTACCCAGCTCCGGCGCAAAGATACGGGCACCAAGGATTTCGTGCATTTACTGAATGAACTATCAGGTCTCCTTGCATATGAGATCAGTGGTGATCTTCCCCTGAATGAAGTTGAGGTTGAAACACCGGTAGGCAGCTGTACCACGCACGAGATCGTCAAAGAGATTGTACTGATTCCTATATTGCGGGCCGGACTTGGAATGGTTGACGGGATCAGAAACATGATACCGACTGCCAAAGTGGGACATATCGGTTTGTACAGAAATGAAAAAACACTGCGGCCTATCGCATATTATTCCAAGGTCCCGAAAAATCTTGCAGATGCCATAGTCATGGTACTCGATCCCATGCTGGCCACAGGCGGCAGTGCCAGTGCCGCGATAAGTGGATTGAAGGAGGAAGGGGCAACAGCCATCAAGCTGGTATGTATTGTGGGTGCCCCTGAAGGGGTAAGGTTAATTGAATCACACCACCCTGATACAGACATCTACCTGGCTGCACTTGATGAGGGATTGAATGACAGTGGGTATATTATACCCGGACTCGGAGATGCCGGGGACAGGTTGTTTGGGACAAAATGATTTCCCAAAATAAAACGTCCCAGGATTCAGGTTTTGATTTTCCTACTCAGGCAAAGTAGAAAGTATATCTCTCAACAGGTTTTTAAAGCTTAAATTAGAAGAGCTGAAACCCATCCTTACAACAACAAGTTTTTTTGAGGGGATGATGAAAATTCGCTGGCCGAGGAAACCATTGGCCGAAAAAACATCATCAGGCAATCCACTTAAATTTTTTTCCGGGTCGGGATCTTCAAGCCAGAAACCAACACCATACATCCCATCCGTATTGGAAGCCGGAGCTTCCTGCATGGTATAATCCACCCAACCCACCGGAAGGATGGTATCTCCAGCAAATACCCCGTCATTTTGATACAGCAACCCGAACCTGGCCCAGTCACGGGTAGTTCCATAACTGTACGACGATGATACGAAATTACCGGAAGCATCGGTTTCGAAGGTTGTGCTTAACATCCCTATTCGATGCATGAGGGATTTATACGGTAATTCATAATAAGCCCTATCATCCCCTATGGTATTACGAAGTACCCCTGAAACAAGGTTGGCATCGCCGGAAGAATAATAGTGATAAGATCCCGGTGAATGTTCAAGGGGTCTGCTGGCGACATATTCGACCATATTGGTGCTCTGCATTAACATCAGGGTCGCTTCTGAGATGGTAAAATAATTTTCCACCCACTTCAGCCCACTGCTCATGTGCAGCAAGTTCTCCAGTGTTATCTTTCCCCTTTCATCATCCTTCCACCCAGGAATATTTGCCGGAGCTTTTACATCTAATTCCCCCTTTCCGGCAAGAATGCCTGCCAGTGCACTGGTAACACTCTTGGTCATTGACCATCCATGAAATCGTGTATGCTCATCGTACCCTTCAATATATTTTTCAGCAATGAGATTGCCATTATAAACCACAGCCATGGCCAGTGTTTTCTTAAAAGGTTCTACCCCGGGAGGATCAAATGCTTCATCAACAATGGATACCAGCTTCTCCATGTCCACACCTTCAGCAATGGATTCGGGGAGGACATCCCCTTTAGGCCAGGGTATGGTATCCTGGCTGTAACCCGGATCAGGAATACTGAATGATTGCTTTCTCAATTCTTCTTCAGGAATATCCAGGACCAGCACGGAACCCAGTCCCTCGCGAAAAACAGCTTTCCGTTTGGCAAGCCCGAAAACCGTGGCTGTAACTGATTTCTCTTCGTAATCAATTTCACATTTTGCCAGGCTGATAGGAAAAAATGACAGATCTTCGGCATTAACGCGTTCAGGATCTTTGCCTGCCAGGAAAACACTGGAACACATCCCCTTGGCTGCAAAAGCTGTCATTATTGGCACCCTTGGCCAGGCATAGACCACGGCAAATACCAGGATCCCCAGTAAAATAACATAAAGAATTCGTTTAAGGATTTTCTTCATGACCACAGATTATTGATTAGCAGGTGAAAAATAATCATTAATCACTGAAGCACAATGGAAAGGAAAAATATAATCATATTTGTCCCTGGCAATGTCGATATTAAGTAAATTTGACATTCTTTCAATCAAATATGAAACAGGAAGAAACAAGCTCAGGAAAACAATGGCGGCCGCTGGAGAAAATGTTCAATGAGGTTCCGGCCCGCTATGATATGCTGAACCGGGTCATAACCTGGCGGCTGGATGAACGGTGGCGAAGAACGGCAGCTTTGAACTGCCTTGAAGGAAATCCCTCCAGGGTGATGGACCTTTGCACAGGTACCGGCGACCTGGCCATCCGGCTGGCAAAGAAAGTTAATGGGGAGACAAATATCCGGGCACTCGATTACAGTCTGCCCATGCTGGATGTTGCAAGGGAGAAAGCCGATAAAGCCAGGCTTAATAACATCGAATTCATTCACGGGGATGCCGCATCAATGCCTCTGGAAGATGAAGACCTCGATGTAATTGGAATTGCCTTTGCTTTTCGCAACCTGACCTACAAGAATCCTGACCGTGAAAAATTCCTGAAGGAGATCTACCGGGTCCTCAAACCCCAGGGGAAATTTGTCATCGTTGAGAGCAGTCAGCCTCAGAATGCCCTGATGAGAAGCGTGTTCAGGATTTACTTAAAGGTCTTTGTGGCAGGGATAGGCGGATGGCTCTCAGGACATAAAGGTGCTTACAGGTACCTCGCGGCATCTGCCCGGAATTTTTATGAACCTGCCGAGATAAAACAGTTTTTATCAAACACAGGTTTTACAAAGGTTGAATACAAGCCATTTTTTGGAGGAATTGCAGGTTTAACTGTGGCAACCAAATAATCCAGATATCATCAACATCCAGGGAAATAATAATCCTCTGATTTTCTATGCCCTCCTCGGGCTTGCCATCCTGGCACATTTGTCTGGTTTGATGAATGATGTCTTCCTTTCTGACTCCGCCCTCTATGCAAGCATTGCCAAAGAGATGGCCCTTTCCAATAATTTCCTGGACCTTACTTTTGATGGGATGGACTGGCTGGATAAGCCACACTTCCCGTTCTGGTTGACTGCCCTTAGTTTCAAAATATTCGGGATCAATACAGTTGCCTATAAAATTCCGGCCATACTGTTTACCATGCTGGCCCTGTTTTATACCTACAGGCTCGCCAGGGATCTATATAACAAGGAGACTGCAATACTGGCTGTATTGATACTGGCCACGGCCCAGCACCTTTTCATTTCAAACAATGATGTGAGGGCTGAACCAATCCTGACCGGACTCATTATCTCGAGTATTTACTATTATCACAGATTGGTCAAACAGTATCGTTGGACAAACCTGCTCTGGGCTTCGCTTTTTGCTGCTCTGGCGGTTATGACCAAGGGATTATTTACTTTGATCCCGATACTGGGGGCTGTGGCCGGGGAGATCATTGTTAAAAAACAATTCAGGCTTTTACTGAGTTCAAGGTGGATCATCAGCCTGCTTTTGATCATACTGTTTATCACACCAGAACTGTTTGCCCTGTATCACCAATTTGACAGCCATCCTGAGAAAATCGTTTTTGGCCGGACCGGGGTATCCGGTATCCGGTTCTTTTTATGGGACAGCCAGTTCGGCAGGTTCTTTAACACCGGTCCCATTAAGGGATCCGGGGATCCGTTTTTCTTTATCCATACCCTTCTCTGGGCCTTTCTGCCATGGTCCCTTGTCATGTATTATGCATTTTTCAAAAAAATAATTCGGAATCTCCGCAGCGTAAACCGGCAGACCGAATACTATACCGTATCCGGGTCCCTGCTGGCACTACTGGTGTTCTCCCTGTCAGGATTTCAACTGCCACATTATACCAATATCATTTTCCCCCTGCTGGCCATATTGACGGCGGACTGGATACATCAGGCGGCAAATCTGCGAGAAATTCGATATTACAAGATCTCCCAATCATTTACGATTGTTTTGCTGATAGTCCTGCTGGTTTTTATCCATATACTGTTCAGACCCAGGGGGATTTCTGCAGTGGCCATCCTGGCCTTTATCTTAACCGGCATAATGATCCTTCTGTTTTTGAGGTATCCCCTTGAAAGGAAATGGAAAATTTTCTACTATTCAGCCCTGGTGATCATTCTTGTAAATTTCTACCTGAATCTTATATTGTACCCGGAAATACTGAAATATCAGTCCGGTACCCAGATTGCCAGATATGCCAATCAGCATTTTCCGGATAATGATATCCGGACACTCGGCGTACTTCCTTTCACCATACATTTTCATGCCGAAAATGAAGTCAGGGACAGGGAGATCCCAACACTGAAGGATGAATTATCCGGAGGAAATTTCCTGATCTTTACCAGTGAGCCTTACCTGGACAGCCTGCAGATGTCCGGTATCGATTATGATATTATATCTACATTTGATCATTATCACACAACCATGGTAACAGGTAAGTTCCTGAACCATAATACACGGAAAGCCTCCCTGAGAAAGCATTTCCTGCTGGAATCAGGGCCTGCCTACATGCATTAATCAAAAAAATCCGACCAATGAAGAAACATCTGAATCGCCGGACATTCATCAAACATACATCCCTGGGAGCCATGGCCGGTCCTCTACTGTTAAAGCCTGGAGAAACAGCGGGTGAGCCGGGAAAACATACCATGGCATGCAAGAACCTGGGGCGGACCGGTTTCAAAGTGACTGATATAGCAGCCGGATATCCATCGGGGGAATCCGTGCTCAGGGCTGCTTTGAAGACCGGGATCAATTATATTGATACTGCTCAGCAATATGGGAACGGGAACCATGAGAAAATGGTAGGAAAAGTGATCAGGGATTTTGACCGGAAAAAACTTTTTATCACCACCAAGATCTATGAGGCGCAACAATTCAAGAGCAAAGAGGATGTTGTCGAGAGGGCCAGACAGGCACTGGAAAGGCTGCAGACCGATTACGTAGATTGTCTCATGCTTCACAGTGCTGAGAATACCCGTATCCTGAAAGATGAGGCATTCCATTCGGCGATGGACCAGTTAAAGGCCGAAGGCAGGGTGAAGAATGTGGGTGTTTCCTGTCATGGATCCGCCTGGTACCTGCCCCCGGAGGAGGATCTTGAAACGGTACTGATGGCTGCTGCTGACGACGGACGGTTCGATGTATTCCTGATGACATACAATTTCGTGAACCGGGATAAGGCCGAGAGGGTTCTTCGCACCTGCGCTGACAAAAAGATTGGCACAATCATCATGAAATCCAATCCCATGATCACTTTTAAGTCCATTGAAGGATATATACAGAAGTTCGAGGAGGAAGGCCAGCCTGCTAACGATACCCTGATGGCCTGGCATGACAGGCTGCTGGATAAAACCAACCAGGCCAAAGAATACTTCGGACAATACGGGATAGTGGATGATGAACACTTGGTTGATGCTGCCATACAATTCGTGATCAGCAATCCGGATGCACACTCAGTCTGCCTGCCTTTTAAGAATATTGGGGAACTGGAACGGTGGACCCAATTATCCGGGAAAAGCCTTTCCGGGGACCAGGCCTCCCTGATTAAATTCTACCTGCAGAAATTCGGGGATTTGAACTGCCACCTGGGATGCCGGGAATGTGCTGCTGCCTGTCCCCATGATGTGCAGGTCAGTACCATCATGAGGTATAATTATTATTTCCAGAATAAGGGCAGGGAAAAATATGCCATGGAACGGTACGGAGAACTGCAGGGGAACCAGGCGGATATATGCCGTAATTGTCCGGGGTACTGCGAGGATGCCTGTCCGCATAATGTCCTGGTCAGACCCATGTTATCCATGGCTCATGATAATCTGAATAACCTGGTCACCTGAGTAATTTAATTATAATGTGAAACAATGAAGACCAAAAGGATATTTATCGTTTCCATTTTTCTTATCGCAGTATCTGTGTTTTTTTGCAGGGCACAGGATCATAAGAATGAGATCACAATAAAAGGTACAAGGTTTGAAATGAATGGTGAACCTTTTGAGTATACTGGAATTAGTTTTTTCAATGCGATATTCAATGAGGAGTTTAACCAGAACAGCCAGGTTCGGAAAGAATGGATGCAAAAGTTCCTTGATACGGGAATTAATGTGCTGAGAGTATGGTGCCAGTGGGATAATAACAGGGGGTTTATTGATGCCGGGGATGGTAAGACAATTTTCAATAATGATGGTTCCATAAAACCGGAATACCTGGATAAGATTAAAGCCATTGCACACGATGCGGATGAAAAGGGAATGGTTATTTTGCTGGTATTATTTTCAAGGGAAAGCTGGAATCAGAATTTACGGTTAAGTGACGAAGCTTCTGAAAAGGGTGTTTCAATTCTTGCCAGTGAACTAAAACCCTACCGCAATGTTATTTTCCAGATCTGGAACGAATTTGATAATCGGACAGTAGATTATTTTAAGGTAGTTAAATCAGTTGATAATAAAAGACTGGTAACCAACTCTCCCGGTTATGCCGGTGTACTGGGAAGTGTCAGTGAAAATCATACCCTTGACTTTCTGTCTCCGCATACAACGCGTAAAACTGACAGGCATTGGGAGATTGCTTATAAAGAGATCGCCTATTTGCTGGAAAAATATCAAAAGCCGGTGGTGGATGATGAGCCTGCACGCAGGGGAACTCCAAAATTTGGCGGGCCACAATCGGAAAACTTCCCCATAGATCATATCCTTCGGATGTATAACGTTTGGAAAGCAGGGGGGTATGTCATTTACCACCATGATATGTTTCAAACCGGTTATGGTACTGATGCTGTACCTTCAACCGGGATACCTGTGCCGGGTTTCGCTGCGTACCACGATGAAGTATTTGAATTTCTGAAGAAAAAGCAGCGGGTACTCAAAAATTTCCGTTAGCATTTTACAAAGGTGGTTTGATTCCCACTCCCTTAAACCAGGTATAAAAAAATGTGCCTTCAGGATGCCGGGCAACCTCACTGATGTCTTTCAGTCCCTTTTTCCATTCATCCTCTTGCATAATTGCACTGTCAAGCACCTGCTGCTCAGCAGAATAGACCATGGGAGCGATGATCTGGTTTATCACACCGTCCAGTAACACGGGATTTGACTGATCTGCATAAACCCACCTTGGAGATACATCGCTGATCTGGAAACCAGCATTCTTTAATAATGGATATACCCGCCGCCCGATGTTTGGGTCATGCCCCAGTTTAATCTGGGAATCTATCAGGCCTTTCCATGCTTTTCTTGATGCTTCCGTTTCAGGTGTCCAGAAACCCGAACCATGGTCTCCCTCAATAAGCGTAATGCTGCCCCCTGGTTTCAGGATCTCCATGAATATGCTGAGGGCAGATCCGGGATCCGGAAGATGTTCCAGTACAAAGCATACAAATATATGGTCAAAGCTGGCAGGCTGAAAAGGTAGTGTGAAAATGTTTGCCTGCTTAAATGATACATTTTTTAAATTCTCCTGCCTGGCTACTCCCCGGGCCTGTTCGATTGAATTCCGGGGATATATCAACACATTCAAAAGCTGCCTCAGGATTCCTTCTGGCCAGGATCCTTGTCTGGGCACCTACACCACACCCGGCCTCCAGGACCCTTTCACCCGATTGAAAGCGGGTCCCGGAATGAAGCAGATCCTCAAGGATCAGTAGATTGTTCAAGCAGGCGTTGGGTCTCCCGGGTCGTGTATCCGTGTACATAGGTCATATCGGGACCAAATTTTTAATCTGCTTGTTAATATCCGGAGAGCCTCATTTTCAGCCCATTCACAGATGGAATTGATTTCCTGTTCACTCAGCTTTGAGGAACGATGGATCAATAAATAACTGTTCAGTGGCATGGTCCCATAAGTGATCTCTTCAGAGATCTGGTCAAGTTGTGTTACTTTCTGTGCTTTATCCATGATACCCCAGGATGAAAAATTCAAATGCGCCTTTCCTTCCACAACGTGCTTGTTCAGATACCATGAGAAAGGAGCCACTTTGCTATACCAGGGATATCGTGTATGGTTGGAGTGGCAATCATAACAGGAATTCAGAAAGATACCTGCCAGGGAATCAGGCACCCCGGAGGCCTGTATGAAATCAGTCCAGTACCGAGTTCACCCAGGTTTTTCTCCGGCCGGATAAACTGGATAATGATCAGTGCTGCTACAACCGAGACCAGGTAGATCAGTCTTCTGCGCATCACTTTATCAGTTTCTCAGATTCTTTTTTGGTCCAGTTACAGATTGTTTTAATATCGGATTCTGAAAGTGCCTTGTCGGGATCCTGTTTCACATATTTCCCGGGGGGCATATCGCCCTTTTCCACGACCTCACAGATCTTGGTCAGCAATGATATCTTTTTGGTAAGCTTGTAGTCCTCCCATTTTTTAAAGTCCAGGGCATCCAGCGCCTTATCAGCTTTTGATCCTGTGGTGTGGCAATCATAACATGAATTTTCAAGTATCCCTGATACTTTTTTGGGAAAATCATCCCTGGGTTCTGTGGTCTGGGGACTGGTATATCCCTTCATCATCACTGTATGGACCAGGAGAATGGCCAGTACAATACGGATTCCGTTTTTCATAGTATGGTATTAATTAAAAATTAAGGGATCGAAATATAGCCAAAATATCAATACCAGTGAATATGCTCCGAAAACTAAGCGTTGATGTGACGCTCGGCGTGGTAGGAGGATCTTACCAGGGGACTGCTCTCCACGAAGCGGAATCCCATTTCAAGTCCGATCTTTTCATATTCCCTGAAAACATCGGGGTGGATATAGTCTTTTACAGGATGATGGCGCAATGTCGGCTGCAGGTACTGCCCTATGGTAAGGACCCTGCACCCGGCTCTGCGAAGGTCATCCATGGTTTCCAGCACTTCTTCACGATTCTCCCCAGTCCCAGCATGATCCCCGATTTTGAGATCACCCCTTTCGATGAAATATACCTGACCACTTCCAGACTGGTTTCATACCTGTTCAGGCTTCTGATCCTGGGAGTCAGGCTCCTGACCGTCTCCAGGTTATGGGATATCACCTCGGGTCGGGCCTTAATAACCAGCTGAATATGTTCCTGATTGCCGCGAAAATCCGGAATGAGTGTTTCAAGGGTAACCTCCGGATTGATCTTTTTCACCGTCAGGATGGTTTCCGCCCAGAACGAGGCCCCGCCATCTTCCAGGTCATCACGGTCCACCGATGTCAGCACACAGTGTTTCACCCCGAGGGTTTTGATTGATTCTGCGAGCCGCCCGGGTTCATCCCCATCCACCGCCCGGGCTTCCCGGTTTTCACCGAACAGAACTTGCAGGCCCTGGTACATATGTCCCCAAGGATCATAAAGGTGGCCGTACCGGCATTCCAGCATTCTCCTATATTCGGACAATTCCCGCTTTTGCAGATGGTATGCAGCTTATTCTTTTCCGACAGGTTCTTAAGGTGGCTGTAATTACCACCGGCTGGCCGCTCCATCCGGAACCACTCTGGCAGCCGTCTCACTTTCTCTTCTTCCATCTGGATGATATATTAAAACAGTCCAAAATTACCGATTTATTTTTAACCATTCTAAATCATGCCTGAATGGCAGCAGAAACTAAAATTTGGCCCGGACAGTTCCTAATTTTGATAACGGAATGAAAAGCTTGTTATGATACTTGGGATTGACATTGGATCCATGGCCATTTCCGCGGTCCGGCTGAATAAAGGGAAAGAGATCACCGGCTCCTTTTATGAAGCCCACCACGGACAGATTGGAAAATGCCTGCAAAAAATGGCCGGCCAGCTGGATCCCGAAAACAGCCTGGATATTGCACTCACCGCTTCCACCCTCTTCATCTCAGAAGCATTCGAATTGACTGATATTCAGACCGCATTGATCAGGGCCAGCAGGTATGCCGGGAAGGGATTTGATTATATCCTGCATGTAGGGGCTGAAAAATTTTACCTGGTCAAAAAAGATCCTGAGGGAAGATATGAATCCTCCCGCACAAATACATCCTGTGCAGCGGGTACAGGGAGTTTCCTGGACCAGCAGGTCAACAGGCTGGACATCGCGTCAATTGAGGAATTCTGTAGACTGGCAGAAGAGAACAACGACAATGTTCCCGAAATTGCCTCCCGCTGTTCTGTTTTTGCCAAAACCGACCTCATCCATGCCCAGCAGGAAGGCCATTCACTGGGGGCCATCTGTGACGGGCTCTGCAAGGGTCTGGCCAAAAACATCGCCGATACCCTCTTTCATGATGCTGTCCGGGAGGGTGTGATCCTTTTTACAGGAGGCGTATCCAAAAACCAGGTGGTGGCCGCATATATCCGGGAAATGATACAGTCAGACCTGACTGTACATCCATATTCCCACCTGTTTGGGGCGCTTGGGCCGGATTGCTGGCCCTCGAGGGATCCGGAAATAACAATGGACCGAAAACACTTGAAGATCTGGTCAGTTTCTTTTCCCCCGGCACCGGGGAACTGAAGTATTATTACCCGCCTCTCGAATTGTCACTCAGCCAGTATCCTGATTTCAGCAAAACCAAAAGATGGGATTTTAGATCCAACATCAGGGGATATAAAAAATCGGTAGAAGTTGAGCAATTCGAAGATCCTGAAAGGGAAAAACCAGAAAGGTATTTATATAGGATTCGATATTGGTTCCACCAGTACAAAGGCCATTATCAGCAACCCCAGACAATCTGCCCCTGCTAGGATACTATACCTATACCTCAGGGAAACCCATAGAAGCTGTTTACAGCATTATGGAAGCCCTGGAAACGTATATGGCAGAGCATGGATGGTCCCCCGTTATTTTGGGTGTCGGCACAACCGGTTCCGGCAGGAAACTGATCGGTAAAATTCTGAATGCCGATCTTATCCTGGATGAGATCACCGCACATGCCCGGGCAGCCATTCACCTGGATCCGGAAATTGATACCATCATAGAGATAGGGGGACAGGATGCCAAATTTACTGTACTCAGGGACGGAGAGGTGGTCTTTTCCCAGATGAATGCAGTATGTGCCGCAGGTACCGGAAGCTTTATTGAAGAGCAGGCAAGGAAACTGGATGTATCCCTGAAGGAATATGCCGGGCGTGTTGAAGGCAAAAATGCACCCTTGACCAGCGACCGCTGTACGGTTTTCATGGAGCGGGATCTCAATAATTTCATCAACAAGGGATATGGGGTTGATGAATTACTGGCTGCCGTACTTTATTCCGTAAGGGATAATTATCTGAAAAAGGTGGCCACTGGAAGGGATGATAGGTAAAAAAGTATGTTTCCAGGGTGCCACCGCAAGGAATAAGGCCCTGGTGGCTGCATTTGAGCAAAAACTGGGCAGGGAGATCTTTGTTTCCAGGTTATGCCATCTGACCGGGGCTTTTGGAATAAACCTGGTTATGAAGGAGGAAAAGATCAGGAAGAGCCAATTCAGGGGTCTCTCCCTCTATCAAACGGATATCCCCGTCAGGACCGAGATCTGTGAACTTTGTAACAACCATTGTAAACTGACCATAGCCAGCATTAAGGATGAAGATGTTGCCTATGGTTTTCTCTGTGGAAGGGATTATGATACCCCGAAGTATGTGGCCAGGGAAAAAGACGGGTTCAGGCTCCTGGCAGAGCGAAAAAAGTCCTTTGATAAACCACCTGGGAAAACCCCTGGGATCAAAAATTAAGATCGGGATCCCTTCTGCCCTGCATATGTTCGAGGAGATCCCTTTCTGGCGGGTTTTCTTCCGCGAGATTGGTGTGGATCATTATCACCAGCAATACAGATAAAACACTGCTGAAAGTCGGTAAGCATCTGGCAGGTGCAGAATTCTGTGCTCCCATTGAATCCATGTACGGACATGTTAAGTCACTCATTGAAAAAGTTGACTATATTTTCCTGCCGGTGTATATTGAGACAAGGGATAGGTCAGCGGCAAGGGAAAGGAATTACTGTTACTACACTCAATTCAGTCCATCTATAGTATCCCAGATCGGGCAAAACCGGTGGCAGGAAAAATTCATCGTCCCGGAAATGGATTTCAGCCAGTCCCCAAAAAAATACCTGACATCCCTGTACCGGTCCCTCGAAAAAGTATTGAACGGTGATATCAATTTCCAGGGCATGCGTAAAGCATGGGAATTTGCCTCCAGGCATGCTGAACAACTGTCCAGGGACTGGAAGGAGAACTTCACCAGGGAATTCGAGCCGGATAAGGGTCTTTCTGTGGTTTTACTGGGGCGGCCCTATGTAATTTTATCGGGGGAATTGAACAAGAGCATACCGGAGTATTTCTCCAACCGGGGGATAAAATGTTTCTTCCAGGACATGCTGCCGGTGGATACATATAAGTCCTCATTTACCCGCGAAATATTACTGAAGGTCCCCTGGCATTATGCAGCCAATATTCTGGGAGCTGCAGATTATATTGCCCGTACACCCGGACTCTACCCTGTACTTGTAACGGCCTTCAAGTGTGCGCCTGATTCATTCATCATTGATTATTTCAAGAAGGTCCTTGAGGCGCATTCCAAACCATACCTTATCCTGCAGATCGATGAGCATGATTCTGCCGTGGGATATGAAACGAGGATAGAGGCAGCCCTGAGGTCATTCAGGAACCATGTTTCAAAAAAACCGCCTGCCGAACTGGAGAAAATACCCGATATCTTCCCCAGGGTCGAACACAGGATAGGGGAAAAAACCCTGCTCTTACCTAACTGGGATCCCTACTCAGCAAGGCTGCTGACTGCCGTCATCAGGAGGAAGGGCATAGATGCCCGGCTCCTGGAGCCCTCTGAACTGGGAATCAGGAAAAGCATGGCTCACAATACCGGCCAGTGCATCCCCATCAACATTGTTGTTCAGGATGCCATCAATTATATCCAGAAGCACTCACTGGATCCGGCCAATACCATGTTATGGATGGCCAAATCAAGGTTGACCTGCAATTTCCGGCTCTACCCTGAATACGTAAAAACCCTCATGGATAATTACGGGCGGGGAATGGAAAAAGTTGAGGTATATGAGGGAACGATATCCAACCTGGATATTTCACTCAACACCTCCATACATAGTTATTTTGCCTATATGCTGGGAGGATTGATCAGGAAAATGGGATGCCAGGCCAGGCCCTATGAACTGGTCCCGGGCAGCACCAACCAGGTCATTGAAGACTCACTGCTGATCCTGGAAAATGCTTTTGGCGGCCGGCTCGATCTTGAATCTGCTGTTTTAGAAATGGCCAGGCTCTTTAATGAACTCAGCCTCCTTGAGAATGGTAATAAACCCCAGGTGGCCATTTTTGGGGATCTGTTTGTAAGGGATCATGAGGTGATGAACCAGAACCTGATCGATTTTATTGAGAATGCCGGCAGGGTTGTGGTTACTACACCCTATCATGATTATGTAAAAATCACTGCCAACAATGTCAGAAGGAGAATGTGGAAAAAAGGGGAGTATTCCATGGCCATACTGTCAAAGATCATGCTTGCCCTGCTCGATAAGCTCGACATGAAGTATTACAGGCAGTTTGAGAGCATCATCGGGATAAAAGAGAAGATCAATCCGCAAAGCCTTGAGAAATACCTGGATACATTCAATGTTAAGCCCTATCATTCAGGAGAATCATATGATAACCTGTTGAAAATATTTCATATCCTGGAATACCATCCGGACCTTTCACTGTTTATCCAGACCAATCCTGCCTTTTGTTGTCCCGCTCTCATCACCGAGGCCATGACAGGCAAGATCAAAGCGGTTAGCGGTGTGCCTGTGGTTACAGTTACCTATGATGGCACCAGCGAGGGGAAAAATGACATTATCCTGCCCTACCTGTTGGCAGCCAGGGAGCGCATGGGGGTTTGAGAAATTATTAGTATTTTTTCAACGCATTAATAATTCAGAATAATGGCCGGACTTAAGCTAGACATAACCAATGTATATCCCTTTGTATCTGAGGAATCCATCATGGCAACAGGAACACGTACATGCCCAATTAAGCTCCCTGAACGAAGAGACTGGTGCAGGAAATGATTTCCTGGGATGGATTGACCTGCCGTCAAATATTTCAGAGGAGCAGATCAATAATATTGAACAGGTGGCAGCATCTTTGCGCGAGAAGGCAGAGATAATTGTGGTGGTGGGCATAGGTGGTTCCTACCTGGGGGCAAAATCCATAATCTCGGCGATGAGCCATAATTTCGATAAATTCAGGGTTGGGAAGAAAGGATCCGATGTAATCTTCGCCGGACAGAATATTGGAGAAGATTACCTTTCGGAGCTGGTCGAAGTACTGGATGCCCGCAGCTATGCCATTATTGTGATCTCAAAATCCGGAACAACCACTGAACCTGCCATTGCTTTCCGGATCCTGAAAGAACACCTCGAAAAGAAAGTAGGCCCCGCAGAAGCCAGCCAGCGTATTATCGCCATCACGGACGAGAGCAAGGGAGCACTCCGGAAACTCTCTGACCAGGTGGGCTACCGCTCATTTACCATCCCTGATGATGTAGGTGGAAGGTATTCTGTACTCACCCCTGTAGGCCTGTTACCCATTGCCTGTGCCGGTTATGATATCCGGGAATTTATCAAAGGTGCTATGGCTCTGAAAAAACAGACAGGACCGGATACTCCCTTCAGGGAAAATCCAGCAGCCCTCTATGCTGCAGCAAGAAATATCCTGTACCGTGAAGGCAGGTCAATTGAGATCCTGGCGAACTACAATGAGAAACTCATCTACTTTTCAGAATGGTGGAAGCAATTATATGGAGAGAGCGAAGGCAAAGAAAACAAGGGAATATTTCCTGCCAGCGTGAATTTTACAGCCGACCTGCATTCTATGGGACAGTATATCCAGGAAGGGGAAAGAATACTCTTCGAAACTGTAATTTCCGTAAGTAATTCCGACAGGCATCTTTCTATTCCTGAAGATAAGGGGAACCTGGACCAGCTGAATTACCTGGCCGGGAAACGGATCAACGAGGTGAACAAAATGGCAGAACTGGGGACATTACTGGCACATATTGACGGAGGTGTCCCCAATATGCGGATCGAAATACCGGCCATCAATGAGTACCATCTTGGAGAGCTGGTCTACTTTTTTGAAATAGCCTGCGGCATCAGTGGTTACCTGCTGGAAGTCAATCCTTTTAACCAGCCAGGGGTGGAAGCATACAAGCAAAACATGTTTGCCCTGCTGGAAAAACCCGGATTTGAGGAAAAGACAAGGGCCATCCAGAAAAGGCTGAATAAATAGAAAGCTCTGCCTATCCCAGATTCTGATCTTCAAGAAAGTCCCCAAGCACATCTTCCAGGTTGGGATGCCCTATTTCCTGCAGATCATAGAAAACCCTGGTCGTGGGCTTATTGATCTGGATGATCCTGCTCAGGTCAATCGGTGTGCCGATCACTACAGAATCGCAATCCGTGTTATTAATGGTCGTTTCCAGGTCTTGAAGCTGTTCCTCTCCGTATCCCATAGCAGGCAGGAGGGTTCCTATCCCCGGATAGATCTCAAAAGTCTCAGCCAGTTTACCAACGGTGAACGGCCTCGGATCAACCAGTTCAGATGCTCCGAATTTCCTGGCAGCCACTATCCCTGCTCCGATCTTCATCTCTCCATGGGTGAGTGTGGGACCATCTTCAACAACCAGTACCCTCTTGCCTTTGATCACATCAACATCTTCTACCTGAATGGGTGAGGCCCCGTCAATTACCGTAGCGCCAGGATTTACAAGGGCAATATTTTCGCGTACAGCCTGGATGCCGGCCGCATCGGCACTGTCTATCTTGTTGATTATCACAACATCTGCAATGCGTAAAGTGACTTCTCCAGGATAATAATTGAGTTCATGCCCGGGCCTGTGCGGATCGGTCACGGTGACCATCAGATCCGGCTGATAGAAAGGAAAATCATTGTTGCCACCGTCCCATAGAATAATGTCACAACCATCCGGATCCTGCTCTGCTTCCCTCAGGATGGCCTCATAATCTACACCGGCGTAGATCACGTTTCCCCGGACTACATGTGGTTCATATTCCTCCATCTCCTCGATGGTACAATTATGCCGTTCAAGGTCATTCAGGGTGGCAAAACGCTGTACTTTCTGAGCTACCAGGTCTCCATAA
Source organism: uncultured Bacteroidaceae bacterium (assembly GCA_963767555.1). Taxonomy (GTDB): domain Bacteria; phylum Bacteroidota; class Bacteroidia; order Bacteroidales; family SM23-62; genus SM23-62. The sequence continues at coordinate 74,291 of CAVYEL010000008.1, forward strand.
GGCATTGGATGCCGGATAGCAACCACTTTTAATCCCCTTTTCATCAGTATCTCGATGATCCTCCTGGAAGTCTGGCTTTTTCCGCAACCCGTCCTCACCGCACCCACGGCAATGACCGGCTTATTGCTCCTGATCATGGTGGCCTTCCCGCCCAGCAGTACAAAATTTGCACCGGCCGCATTCACCAGGGCACTGACTGCCATGACCTTCTGGTATGGAACATCGCTATATGAGAAAACAGCAAAATCTGCATCCAGTTTTCGGATCAGTCCGGTCAGGTCTTCTTCCCCGTAAATTGGGATCCCTTTGGGATATAATTTACCTGCCAGTTCAGCAGGATATTTCCGGTCCTCGATATCCGGTATCTGTGCGGCTGTAAATGCCAAAACATTATAATCCTCATTATCCCTGAAAAAGGTATTGAAGTTATGGAAATCACGTCCTGCAGCACCGATAATGATTGCATTTTTTCTTGACATATCTGAATTTTTTCTATAAATATACACTATATGTATATAGGAGCTTATGATTTTTATTAGGTCATGTTATATATCATGACTATATTTAATTTCACTGATAATCCCATCCATCTCCATGAACTTTCTGGCCCATATATATCTGTCGGGAGACTCCAGGGAAATCCTGATCGGTAACTTCATTGGCGATTATGTTAAAGGGAAGAAAATTACCGGATATCCGGAGGAGGTGAAAAAGGGGATCATGCTGCACCGGAAAATCGATAGTTTCACCGATACTCATAGTATCACCAGATCTTCCAAGAAGATCATAGCCGGTAAATACGGACTGTATGCCGGTATCGTTGTGGATATTTTTTATGATCATTTCCTTTCCGCGAACTGGGGCCTGTACTCAGATATGTCACTTCACGATTATATCCATGACAGATACAGCTTGCTGGATTCCGGGTTTTCCATTTTCCCGGCCGGGGTTAAAAGCTGGTTCCCTTACTTTATTAAGAGTAACTGGCTTGAAACTTATATCCATTTCGAGGGATTGAACATGGTATTCAAGCGGATGTCATACCGGACATCTCTTCCCGACCATGCTGAATATGCAGTAGACCAGTTGAAAGAGAATTATGATCTTTTGAAGGAGAACTTTATCGAATTTTTTAGCGAATTGCGTGAGATGGTACTTAAAGGATTATGATATCATTCTCTGATATCTTTCCTTACCACTTACCTGAACACTTTCTGAATACCCTTTCAAGCTCCTCAGCATAGATCCCCATACTGTCCTCTTCGATCTTCAGCCTCCTTCTGAATTCCCTGGAATAGAAAAATTCTGATTTGCCAAATGCTGGTTTCAGGTCAGACAGCCAGTATGCCTTTTCAGTATAAGCAGCAAAAAATGGCCTTCCGACCCATTCGGGGTTCCTTGCCTGCAGGAAGTTCAGAACGAAAACCCGTTCTCCATGAACTTCAGTTACGCCAAGGATCTGTACCTTCCCGGGATTGGCTGACATGCTTGGTCCACGGACGGTCCGGCAAATACCGCTAACCTGTCCATAAGCCTTCCTGAATATCTGCCAGGTCCTTCCCAGGGGCAGTGCAAAGTAATCCTTGGCACCTGTGTCCCGTGCGACAAACATATAGTAAGGGATCATCCCGAGGCTGACCTGTTGTTTCCACATACTGGCCCATAGATCGGCACCGGCATTGACATGGTTCAGGACGGGGGACTGGGTACGGATCTGGACGCCGGTTTTAAGGATCCTGCCAACCGCTTCCTGTACCGCAGGGGTAGATAATTCAACGGGATGGCTAAAATGTGCCATAAAGGCCAGTTGTATGCCGCGATCCACAACTTTCCTGAAAATATCCAGCACCTCATCAGCATCCGGGTCAGTAAGATATCTGTAAGGCCAGAATGCAAGTGTTTTTGTACCTATCCGGATATTTTTCAGTCCCGGCAGATCCGCATCCAGCAATGCATCTATATGAGCAGCCAGGTTACTGGCACTCATTACCATAGGGTCCCCGCCTGTAAATATCACATCGGAGATCTCAGGATGTTCTCTCAGGTAGCCAACCAGCAGATCTGTCTGTCTCATGGAAAATTTCAGGTCGGAATTCCCGGTAAACTGGGGCCATCTGAAGCAGAATGTACAGTAGGCATGGCAGGTCTGGCCCTGGCTTGGAAAGAAAAGTGCCGTTTCCCTGTACTTATGCTGTACCCCTGGCAGGGGTTCTCCCTGGTATGTGGGTACATTATGTTCCAGTTGTCCCGCCGGATGCGGATTCAGATCATAGCGGACCTCATTCGCCATCCTGGAGATCTGGCTCCTGTCTGCTCCAGCCTGTATCAGGCCTGCCATGGTTTCAAAATGATCGGGCCTGAGCATTTCCTTCTGGGGGAAATTCAGGCAAAACATGGGATCCTCAGCATAATTATCCCAGTCAATCAGCTCATTAACTACGTAATTATTGGTCTTAAATGGTAAGATGTTCCCGACTACTTCAATGTTAAAAAGATACTCTTCAGGAATATTTTTAAACTGGGGTATCTGTTTGAAATTTCTAAGTGTGTAGGTTTGGTATTTCATAATATCATTCCTCCTTTACAATGTCCGACAACGCAAAAAAATAATGGCAAAGCCTCATAATATACGAAAAAAATGTACACTTTTAAAAACTATGATCCTCAGTGTTTATAAGACTTCCAGAGGTAATATATTAACATTAAACCGGTTAGGATGGAGGGGTAGATCTGACTAAGAACTCATTTTAAGAGCTCCATTCTTGTCGCATCCAGGCGGATCAGAATGAATAATAATATGGTAAAGGCCCAGAGGGATGAGCCTCCATAACTGAAAAACGGCAATGGGATCCCGATCACCGGGAGCAGGCCTATGGTCATGCCGATATTCACTGCAAAATGGAAGAAAAGTACTGACACAACTCCGTAACCGTAGATCCTGCTGAAATCCGACCGTTGCCTCTCCGAAATTTTTATCAGCCTGATCAACAGAAAGATGAATAGCCCGACGACCAGTGAGGTGCCGATAAATCCCCATTCTTCTCCAACGGTACAGAATATGAAATCTGTACTCTGTTCAGGAACGAAATCAAATTTTGTCTGTGTTCCCTGCAAAAATCCTTTGCCCGCGAACCCGCCTGAGCCAATGGCTATTTTTGACTGGTTGACATTATATCCCAGTCCCAATGGATCAGACTCCAGTCCCAGGAGAATATTCACCCGGTGCTGCTGATGTTCCTTTAATACATTATGGAATACATAATCCACAGAAAAAGTAAAGACTGACGAACCTGCCGCCAGCAAAAGGATCAGATAAATATTCCGGAGCCTTTTGCGGTAGGCATATACCAGGTAAAAGGGAAGTGCTGCAGCGACGGCCAGCAATAAGATATAATAACGGTTTATGGAGATCAGGTCCAGCCGTGACAACAAATACAAAATCCCGGCAGGTACTAAAATCAGAATTCCCGCGACAAACGAATTTTTCAGATTTTTGGAGAGTATCCAGTATAGCAGCAGTGCCAGTCCCAATATGATCAGGAAAATGATGAACTTATCCAGGAGCAGGGCCAGAAAAAAGAGGAAAGCCAAGAAGACCCCCAGGATGAGGAAAACATCAGGAAATCCTTCCCGGTAGGCCACCAGTACGAAGGCGAAAAACACCAGGGCAGAACCCATGTCAGGCTGAATGACAATGCACAGGGCTGGAAAAAGTATAATGCCAATGATATGGACGGTAGACCGAAGAGATTCAATCTTTATATTATAAGAACTCAGGTACTTTGCCAATGCCAGGCAGGTAGCGATCTTGGCAAATTCAGCCGGTTGGAGATGAAAACCGCCTATCTGGTACCAGGACCTGGCACCATTGATTTCTTTACCGAGAAAAAGTACTCCAAGCAATAAGAGGATGGCAATAGCATAGATGATATACGCGAAAAAGGAATAAAACTTAGTGTCGATCAGGAAAATGGCAACGGCCAGGGCAATAGCGGCAATGATCCATATCAACTGTTTACCATATCGCATGCTCAGGTCTAAAATGCTCTCATGCTGTTCGTCAAAGACCGCAGCATAGATATTGATCCAGCCCAGGAAAACCAAAAGCAGGTAGAGGCCTACGGTCACCCAGTCGGTATTACTCAATATGTAGTTGCTCTTTCTCATTGCTGGTCAAGTCTTATCCCCTTTAAAACGTAATCTTCCATACCGGGTCTTGTGATCGTATCCTTCAGGTATTTCTCAGCCATCAATCCAGCAATGGGGGCCGCCCATATATTCCCGAAGCCCCCGTTCTCAACATAGACTGAGATGGCTATCCGCGGATTGTCTTTGGGAGCAAATGCAATGAATATGGAATGGTCCTCACCATGCGGATTCTCAGCCGTCCCTGTCTTGCCGCAAACGATGATATCCGCTATCCTTGCCCTCCATGCCGTTCCTCCACTGCGGTTTACAGCTCCTTCCATGCCATCTGCCACGGCCGCAAAATGGATGGAATCGACACTGGTATTGTGGCGCTCCAGAAATCGCTCATCGATCTGCTCCTGTCCATCAATCTCCTTGATAATATGCGGAGTATAATAATACCCGCGATTGGCTATGGTGGCTGCCAGGTTTGCCATCTGTAGCGGGGTGATACCTAACTCTCCCTGTCCGATGGACAGGGACCTGACCGTCAGAAAATTCCAGTGCCCTTCACCATAGATATTGTCATAGTATTTATCTTCAGGAACAAATCCTGGTAGTTCATTCTCAAAGTCTGACTGAAGGTAATTCCCGAAACCAAAGGAGAGCACATGTTCCCTCCAGTTACTGTAAGCTTCGGCTGTGGTTTCAAACTTCCGGTCTGTAAGTACGGCCCTGTATACATAATTGAAATAGGCATTGCAACTCATTTGCACAGCTCCTCTGAAATCCAGCGGTGAAGGATGCATGTGACAGGCAACAGAATATCCTCCCATATGAAATCCCAGGTCGCAGTAAAATTCAGATGCTGTTGTGATGACCCCTTCCTGAAGGCCAATCGCCCCGTTGACGGTTTTGAAGGTTGAGCCCGGTGTATAGAATGCCATAAGGGCCCTGTTGAACAAGGGCTTCAGGGTGTCCTCCGAAAGGTCCAGGAAATTCTCCGAACGTACCCTTCCGACAAGGAGGCTGGGTTTATAGGCAGGAGAAGTCACCAGTGCAAGGACCTCACCTGTTGATGGTTCGATGGCAACAATACTCCCCCTGAATTTCGTCATAAGTTTCTCTCCATATTCCTGGAGACCGGCATCAAGGGTAGCAACCACATTTTTTCCCACCTCCGCTACTCTGTCAGCCCGTCCTCCCTGGTAAGACCCTTTGATGCGGTTATGTACATCCACCAGGTATATTTTTTCTCCTTTAACGCCCCGCAACACCTCTTCATAGGCAAGCTCTATCCCTGATACACCTATGTAATCACCCATCTGGTAATAATCATTTTCTTCAATATCAGCCTCGCTGACCTCACCTACAAATCCGAGGGCATGTGCTGCAATGTCACGAGGGTACTTTCTCAGTGTCCTGGGCTGAACGAAAAATCCAGGGAACTTATACAGTTTCTCCTGCATGACAGCATAGGTAAAAGATGAGATCTGTCGCAGGAAGATGGAGGGTTTTAAGACAGAATAATTCCTGGCTGCCTTGATCTTCCTGATCACATCATCTTTCGGGATTTCCAGGATCCTGCAAAAATCGGCTGTGTCGAATGTCTGTAATTGTCCCGGTGTGACCATCAGGTCATAGGCTGCCTCATTATATACAAGGATCTCCCCGTCCCGGTCATATATCAGTCCCCTGGCAGGATATTGAATTTCAATCTGTCTGGCATTTCTTTCAGCAGTGGATTTATAGCTGGACTCAACAACCTGCAAAAAAAACAACCGGACCAGAAAAATGATCCCGAACAGCAAGATTATGCCGCCAATTACATATTTTCTGCCGGCATAAGGATTCATTTATTTTCTGTATATGAAATACTGGCTGAGCATTATCAGGATCAACTGAGAAAAAAGAACTTAACAGGACCCGCAAAAAGGTAGAAAAAAATTCACTAAACCTGAAAACCTCTATATAGAACAGGAAAAAGTGATGTGCCAGGACAAGTATCACTGTATACCGCAGGAACCACTGGAAACCATAATAAGAGATGCGTGGGAAGGTGCCTGTTTCATAACCGTCCCTGGGCGCACTCATCTCGAGTATATAAGGCCTCAAAAAGGCCATAAAGACTGAAGCTGCAGCATGCATGCCCGGCGTCTGGGTGAAGAGGTCGACCATTAACCCGAGAGCAAAAGCAGAGACAAGCAGCAGCCAGTTAGGTGTTTCAAAAGGCATCAGCAGGATAAAAAGAATGTAAAAATAGGGGACGATAAATCCGCTGATCTCAATATTGTTAACGATCAGTACCTGGACCAGCACCAGAACAACGAATCGGACTATATTTCTTGCCAGCAGTTTAATCATTTCCTGAAATCCTTTCAAGTTGACGCTGCTCGTCCAGGAGCAGGTTGCGGATAACATTCACATGATGGAGATTCTTATAATCTACGGCGATATCCACCGATAATGGTATAAAAGTCTGCCTTCACTTCGAAATCAGCTATGGTACCCACCATGATCCCTTCCGGGAAAATGGCCGAATATCCACTGGTCACAATGGTATCTCCGGCCTGGATCTCGACATGAAAAGGGATCTCATTCAGGATGGCCTTCCTGTAGCCTGAGCCGGCCCAGGAGAGTGAACCGAAATATCCATTTTTCAGGATCTTGGCGCTCAGCCCGAAGTTCCGGTTGATCATGGGGATGACCGTCGAATAATTGCCTGAAGCGGCATAGACTAAACCTACCACACCATTCGGGGCAATGACCGCCATTTCTGGTTCAATGCCATGGTACCTTCCCTTGTTCAGGGTTATGAAATTGAATTGTTTGTTAAGGGTATTATTGATCACCCTGGCGGGTATATAGGAATACTGCCGGAGCGGAATTGAATCGGATCTTCCGTTAACGGTTGTTTCCAGGTTCCTCTCCAGCCTGTCCATCTGGTTGCGTAACAGGGTGTTCTCCCTGTATAGGTCGCGATTGGTCTGCCTGAGTGCAAGATATTCCCTGATCCCTCCGAATGTTTCATAATAGGAGCCCTGGACTGATTTTGAGAAATTGATGAATTGGGCTTTTTGATAAATGTTGTGCTGCACGATGAGGATCACCGAAACTGTTTCCAGCAGGAGGAAGAGGAAGAAGAAATGATACCTGATTATAAATCTTAAAAGATTTCTCATTTTTACCTCATCAGGAAGGAGAACTTGTCCACATTTTTCAATGCAATGCCAGTTCCCCGGGCAATCGCCTGCAGGGGATCTTCCGCCAGATGGAATGGAATATTGATCTTATCGGTAAATCGTTTGCCCAGTCCCCTGCAAAAGTGCACCGCCTCCCGCCATGTAAATTCCCCGGTTTACTATATCAGCATACAACTCCGGAGGTGTTTGTTCGAGGACTGCCAGGATGGATGTTTCAATTTTGCTGATGGACTTATCCAGACAATGAGCGATTTCCTGGTATGAAATGGGTATTTCGATCGGCATGGCAGTCATCAGGTTGGGTCCCCTTACGGTATAATCCTCCGGGGGTTCTTCAAGGTCAGGCAGGCTGGAACCGACATTGATCTTGATGTCCTCAGCCGTTCTCTCACCAATTTTAATATTATGCTGATGCCTCATATAAGCCTGGATATCAGCCGTAAATCCATCACCGGCTATGCGGATGGACTGGTTGCAGACAATCCCGCCCAGAGCGATTACGGCGATTTCAGTGGTTCCTCCTCCAATATCAACCACCATGCTTCCCTCGGGGGCTTCTACATCAATGCCGATACCAATGGCAGCAGCCATGGGTTCATAGATCATATACACATCCCTCCCACCTGCATGCTCGGAAGAATCCCGGACAGCCCTGCGTTCCACTTCAGTGGCTCCGGAAGGAATACAAACCACCATTTTCAGCGCAGGATTAAACATGGTGGGCTTTTTATTGATCATCTTGATCATGCCCCTGATCATCTGTTCTGCGGCATCAAAATCTGCAATCACGCCATCCCGTAAGGGCCTGATGGTTTTTATATTTTCATGTGTTTTACCATGCATTTGCCTGGCCTTTTCACCAATGGCAATCAGTTTCCCGGTATGCTGGTCAATGGCTACAATGGAAGGCTCATTTACGACAACCTTGTCATTATGTATGATAATCGTGTTTGCGGTCCCCAGATCAATCGCTATCTCCTGCGTCAAGAATGAAAACAATCCCATAATATCATTGTGTAGTTAAAATACTTAAACTGATTTATGCATAAAATGTTACGCCCTGTCCAATAAATCGTCTAATATATTAATTTTTAATGTTTGAAGTGTCTTGTACCTGTAACGACCATGGCCATATCATGCTGGTCACAATAATCAATCGACTCCTGGTCCCTGATAGAACCCCCGGGCTGAATAACTGCTGTGATCCCTTCCTTTTCAGCGATCTCAACACAATCAGGGAAGGGAAAAAAAGCGTCAGAGGCCATAACAGCACCCTCCAGGTCAAATCCGAACCCTTTTGCTTTTTCAATGGCCTGCTTCAGTGCATCCACCCGGGATGTTTGTCCCACTCCACTGGCCACCAGCTGGTTGTTCTTTGCCAGGACAATGGCATTGGACTTGGTATGCTTGACCAGTTTGTTGGCAAACACCAGGTCATTCACCTCCTGTTCTGATGGTGGTCTCTTTGTCACGGTCTTCAGGTCATCAGCGGTCTCCGTACTGGTATCCCTGTCCTGTACAATGGCACCGGTCAGCAGGCTCCTGAATTGCTTGCCCGGAAGTTCAAATTCCTTGATGACCAGGATGATCCTGTTCTTCTTCTGCTTTAAGATCTCCAGTGCCTCTTCGCTGTAGGAGGGGGCGATGATGATCTCAAAGAACAGTTTATTGACCTCGGCTGCTGTTGCTTCATCAACCTCCGAATTGGTGATCAATACACCTCCGAAGGCAGAGATCGGGTCCCCTGCCAGTGCATCTTTCCAGGCCTCCAATAACACCGGACGAATGGCCAGTCCGCATGCATTATTATGTTTCAGGATGGCAAAACCTGTATCCTCGAAATCCTTTATCAGTCCGACTGCAGCATCTATATCCAGCAGGTTATTGTAGGAAATCTCCTTCCCGTGCAGCTGATCGAACATTTGCCCGAAATCACCGAAATAAAATCCCTTTTGATGGGGATTTTCCCCATACCTGAGCTGCTTCCCCTGCATGGAACTATATTTGAAAGTCGCATTCTGATCCGCAGCAAAATAATCATGGATCATGGTATCGTAATGTGAAGAAACTGCAAAAGCCTCACCAGCGAACTGTTTCCTGTCTTCCAAGGAGGACAATGCTCCCTTCTCATTCAGCTTGTCCAGCAATGGGCCATATTGTGACTTTGAAGGAATAATGATCACATCGGTAAAATTTTTTGCCGCAGCCCGAATAAGGGAAATACCCCCAATATCAATTTTCTCAATGATCTCAGCATCACTGGCACCGGATGCAAGGGTTTCCTCGAAGGGATAAAGGTCAACGATCACCAGGTCAATGCCCAGTAATATCGTACTGGTCCACCTGCTCCCGGTCACCTGCCAGGTCCCTCCTGAACAGGATCCCGCCGAAAATTTTCGGATGCAGGGTCTTTACCCTTCCCCCAAGGATGGAGGGATAGGAGGTCAGATTTTCTACGGTAGTCACTTCTACACCCAAGGTTTTTAATAAATTCAGCGGTGCCACCGGTGGAGATAATTTTCACGGAAAGTTCGTTGAGTTTCTCCACAAGGGGAGCCAGGTTCTGCTTGTCAAATACGGAGACAAGTGCAGTGCTAATTGTTTTTATATCAGTCATTTACGCCTATAAAATTAAATTTGGATAAAGATAATTAAAATGTTGCATAAATTAGGTACTTTTACAGGGAAAACCTTAACATACCGGATTGTTCTGCTATGAGGAATATCTTAAAAACCTTACAGTCTCCTGATTGAGAGTTTTGTTTTTGCACTGAAATCGGTTATTGTGAACAGATTGCGGACGGTCCTGTCGTTGCTGGGCATTACCATAGGTATTTTTGCCATTATTTCGGTATTCACTATTTTCGATTCCCTGGAGATCAATATCCGGGACAGCCTTGCGGAAGCAGGTGAGAATGTGATCTATATCCAGAAATGGCCATGGGCTCCTGAACCAGGGGAAGAATATGCATGGTGGCAATACTGGAACAGGCCTGTTCCGAAATACAAGGAATATGAGATCATCAAGGAAAGAAGCATGCTCTCCGAAGCAGTTTGTTTCTGGTCATTCACCAACCGGGTGGTCAAATACAAGAACAATTCCATCAGTGATGCCACCATATGGGGGACAACCAGTGAATATGAAGATACAAGGGAACATGAGGTCGGGAAGGGAAGGTTTTTTACCCCATATGAATTTGAAGTTTCAAAAAACGTGGCCGTCATTGGATTCACCGTTGCCGATGAGCTTTTCCAGAATGAGGACCCCCTCGGTAAGGAGATTAAAATAAAGGGGCATAAAGCCACTGTGATAGGGGTGTTTGCAAGAGAGGGCAATAGCATGATGGGCGGTGGTTCACTGGATGAATTCATTGTCATCCCTTTACAGTTCATGCGGAAGGTCACGGACATCAGACGGGAAGGTGCCGAACCCATGATCCTGGCCCGAGCCAGGCCGGGAGTAAGCAACGCTGACCTGAAAGAGGAGCTCCGGCTGATCCTCAGGACTTCCCGCAGGCTCAAGCCCAGGGCGGATGATAATTTTGCCCTCAACCAGACGAGTATGATATCAGGCGCCCTGGATGGCATCTTCAAGGTACTCAATACCACCGGATTTTTCATCGGGATCTTTTCCATACTTGTGGGCGGGTTCGGCATTGCCAATATCATGTTCGTATCGGTTAAGGAACGGACCAATATCATCGGGATACAGAAGGCCCTGGGGGCTAAACGTTATTTCATCCTCTGGCAGTTCCTTTTCGAATCCATGCTCCTCACCCTCTCAGGAGGTGCCATCGGTCTGCTCATCGTTTTTGCCGGTACGGGGATCATGACCAGCCTGATAGATGATTTCCGTGTCTTCCTTACCATGGGGAATGTAGTGCTCGGATTGGGTATTTCAGCCATCATCGGGGTGGTATCAGGATTTGCACCGGCCTGGTCAGCAGCCCGGATGGACCCTGTTGAGGCCATCAACACCTCATTTTAGATCATTCCGTACAAAAGCCTTCCCATCATCAGGTATAAGGCCAGTCCCACAATATCATTCAGGGTGGTAATAAACGGGCCTGTGGCCAGTGCAGGATCTATTTTGAAGCGGTTCAGGACCAACGGTATGAATGTCCCGAAAAGAGATGCAAAAATTATCACTGAAAACAGGGATATGCTCACCGTCGCAGTCAGGGCCAGCGATTCCTTTCGTATCAGGTTATAGCCCAGCATGAGGGCGGATAGTACCGTCCCATTGATCACTGCCACGGTCAATTCCTTGATTAATTTCCTTGCTGTTGATTCAATACCGATGGTGTTGGCTGCGATGCCCTGCACGATGATGGCGGAGGACTGTACACCGACGTTTCCTCCCATGGCTGCGATCAGGGGTATGAAAAATGCCATCTCGGGGTACATGCCCAGGTCTGCTTCGTACCTGCCCAGAACCATGGCCGCCACAACACCTCCACACAGGCCGATAAACAACCAGGGTATCCTTGCACGGGTCAGGAGAAGGGCATTGTCCGAGGGCTCCACATCCTCTGCAATACCGGATGCCAGCTGGTAATCCCTTTCGGCTTCCTCCCGGATCACATCTACGACATCGTCAATGGTAATACGCCCCATCAAACGGTTGATCGAATCTATAACAGGCAGTGCGACCAGGTCGTATTTCTCCATGATGTTGGCTACATCCTCACTCTTTGTATCCGTCTTAACGGATATGATATCGGCGGTATAGATATTCTTTATGCTGGCTTTCGGACTGGCAAGCAGTAATCTTTTCAGGGAAAGCAGACCTTTCAGCACGTCATCATCATCCACCACATATACATAGTAAACCTCATCCACATCTGCAGCCTGCTTTCGCATCTCACGAATACAGGTAGGAATATTCCAGTTAATATTAACCTTGATCAATTCCTTGGCCATCAGTCCCCCGGCAGAATCCTCATCATAGCTGAGCAGGTCCACGATCTCTCCAGCCTGCTCCACATCCTCGATATGCTGGAGGATCTCCTCCTGCCGCTGTTCCGGCAGCTCCCCGATAACATCAGCGGCATCATCTGAGTCCATTTCCTTTATGAACTGGGTGGCAATTTCTTCCCCTGTTAATATTGCCAGAAAGCGCTCTCGGGTATCATCCTCCATTTCGATCAGGACATCTGATCGTTTTTCACCGTCTACGTGCATATACACGTACTTTGCCTCCTCGATGTTCAGTTCATCAAAGATCTCGGCAATGTCTGCAGGATGCAGTTTGGAGACCAGATCGTCAACTGATTTTTCATCATTTTGTTCGATCTGTTCCCTCAGATTGCCTATAAATTCCCGTGTCAGTTCGAAAGGCATGAGCGCGAAGTTAAGAATTTATGCTGATTTTTGGTCTGCCAGCAAGCAGGCTAATTCTATAAACTGGCTTACACTCAACTGTTCAGGACGGAGAGAAAAAAAATCATGCGGCTTTTCAGGAAGCTGGAAATGCCCCTTCAGGGAATTCCTCAATGTTTTCCGGCGATGATTGAAAGCCGCCTTGACCACCCTGTGAAAGAACTCTTCATCACAGCCAAGATCGGTCCGCCGGTTGCGTTTCAGGCGGATGACGGCGGACAAAACCCTGGGGGGCGGGTGGAACACCTGGGGTGGTACCCTGAACAGGTATTCAATATCATACCAGGACTGCAAAAGTACCGAAAGAATGCCATAGGTCTTGGATCCGTGCGGAGCCCGTATCCTGTCCGCCACCTCCTTCTGTATCATGCAGACGACCTGGTCAATGATCTGCCTCTTTTCAAGGATGCGGAAGAAGATCTGGCTGGAGATATTGTAGGGAAAGTTTCCGATAATGGCAGCCGGTCTGACCAGCAGGGGGGTAATATCATCTTTTAAAAAATCCGCGTTATGAATGGATCCCGATCTCTCGGGAAATTGCCCGGCCAGGTATTCACAGGACTCTCTGTCAATCTCTATCAGGTTGACGGTCTTTCCCAGTTCAAAGAGATATTTGGTGAGAACACCTGTACCCGGACCGATCTCAAGAATGCTTTCCGCCTGTTCATACTGCAGGCTGTTCACGATCTTCCGGGCGATGTTCTCATCTTTTAAAAAGTGTTGCCCGAGACTTTTTTTGGGCCTTACCGGCATGCCATCATGATTTTCACTAAAGATAGTATATTTGAATATGCGATATGATTTTGATGAGCTTATCGAGCGGAAAAACACCCATTCCGTCAAGTTTGATTATACCGGTGAATATTTCGGCACCCAGGACCTGATCCCCATGTGGGTGGCAGATATGGATTTCCGGACCCCGGATTTTATCATGGAAGCCATACGGAAGAGAGCAGAACATGAGATCCTTGGATACTCCGTCCGGCCCGATTCCTTTTACCAGGCCATTATCAACTGGTACAGAAAACAGCAGAACTGGGCCATAGAGCGGGACTGGATCCTGTTCTCACCCGGCGTGGTAGCCGCACTGAGCATGGCCGTTAATGCATTCAGCCGGGAAGGGGAAAAGGTCATTGTACAGCCACCTGTCTACCACCCCTTTTTCTCAGTCGTCAAAGAGAATAAGCGTGAACTTGTTTATAACACCCTTGTTGAGGATGACGGATGTTACCGGATGGACCTGGAGGATCTTAAAAAAAAGATAGACAAGAATACAAAATTACTACTGCTGAGCCATCCTCATAACCCGGTTGGAAGGGTCTGGTCACCGGAGGAGCTTACAGAGCTTTCAGATATCTGTCTTGAAAACAATATTATCATCCTTTCAGATGAGATCCATTCCGATCTGGTTTTACCCCCCCATGTGTTTACTCCACTGAGCACCCTGGGCGAAAAGATCGCAGATATCACCGTCACCTGCGTAGCGGCCAGTAAGACTTTTAACCTTGCGGGACTCTCCTCCTCTGCCGTGATAATCTCCAATGAAAAGCTGCGCACCCGCTTCAGCCAGGAAGTCCAGAAAGGCCATTTATACATGGGAAATATTTTCGGGACCATTGCCATGGAAGCGGCTTACAGCAAAGGGGCAGACTGGCTGGAACAATTGCTGGACTATTTGAAAAGTAACGCGGAACTGCTCAGGGATTACACAGAAGCAAATCTTCCGGGGATCAGGGTCAGGCCACCCGAAGCCACCTACCTCGCCTGGCTGGATATGAGAAGCTTCGGGATGAAGGGTAAACAATTAAGGGAATTTATGATCAGGGAAACAAAGATAGGATGTAATGACGGTCCCAGTTTCGGTCCGGGTGGAACCGGATTCCAGCGTCTTAACTTTGCCTGTCCGAGGTCCACGCTGGAAAAAGCATTACATCAGTTGAAACAGGCAGTGGAAAAGATTTAAATATACCAGGGGCCCATTCTCCCACAAATTAGAAATTATTATCTATTTTTATTGAGGTGTAGATACATCCATTGAAATGAGATTTTCCAGGACATTCGGATTCAGGATTGCCTTCGGTTTCAGCTTGCTGATCATCGCCATCATCATCAATACCCTTATCTCACACCGGATCGTCAACAGGATCCGGGATAACCAACAGGCCGTCACTGAGATCCTGAACCCCTCCACAAGGGCCCTGTCGGAATTCAGGTCCATCCTCCATCAGACAAAAGATGATCTTCAGTCATGGGAGTTATCAGGACGGGATGCCGACTCTCCAGGCTTAAAAAATGTTTTATCTCTCCTGCAGACGAAGATGCCGGAAACACATCAGATTATCCTTGATCTATCTTCAGGATGGGATCAGGAAGACAGAGAGGCTTATGAGAACCTTTATTTCTTCATTAATGATTCCCTTTTAACACATATCTCAAGATTTACCAGCAGCCTTTACCAGATGGGCACTGCAGATTCCCTTTTGAAACCGGCAAATTTGCCGGCCCTGTTGAACGTTTACCGGATTACTGATCTTCAGCTGCAGGATCTGATCCATCGCACAGAACAAAAAGCAGGAGAGGCTGACCAGGCTATACAGGCAACCTACTCGTCCAGCGGACGTTTCATTCTGATCAGCGGGATCCTTATTGCCCTGGCTGCTGTTTTGATCGCCATCCTCCTTTTTTATTCAATTTTCAATCCTATAAAGAAGTACAGGAATACTATTTCAGCCATGGGTTTGGGTATCCTGCCGGAAGAAAAATTCAGGGAAGGGACGGATGAACTCGGCCGGATAGGGTCGGCGCTGAACAGCCTGAGCCAGGGATTAAAAGATCTGACCACTTTTTCAGAAGAGATGGGCAAAGGAAATTTTAAAAGCGATTTTAAGCCCCTGAGCGATGGTGACACACTGGGCAATTCCCTGATCCGCCTGAGGGAAAATCTGAAATCTGCTACCATTGAAGAAGAAAAACGCAAACGGGAAGATGAACGCAGGAACTGGTCAAACCAGGGCATTGCAAGGTTCAGTGAGATCCTGCGCGAAAATATCGATGACCTTGATAAGCTGTCCGCCAGGCTGATCTCTGAACTGGTGAAATACCTGGGAGCACAGGTGGGCGGATTGTTTCTTATACGTTCCGGGGACAGGGAAGAGAAGGAAATTGACCTGGTAGCCAGTTATGCCTACGACCGGGTCAAACATTTGCAGAAAACCATACAGGTCGGAGAAGGCCTTGTCGGCAGGTGTGTGCAGGAAGGCAATACCATCTTCCTGACGGATATCCCGGAGGATTATATCAGGATAAAATCCGGACTGGGAGAAGACAATCCCAGGTGCCTGCTGATCGTGCCGCTTCGTTTGCATGAGGAGATCACAGGTGTCATAGAAATAGCTACGCTAGAAGTTTTCGAGGATTTTCAGATAGAATTTATTGAAAGGATCGGAACAAGCATCGCTTCTTCCATATCGGCTGCATTTGCGAAAGAACTGAAAAAGACCAAAACCTGAGTATAACCAATTCAAAATACAAATGGAAACTATTATTCTGGAATCATCTGTAAGCTACCTTTTCGGTCTGGATGTGTTCAACTCGACAGAATTCTGGCCCACCGTTCTGCGGTTTTTTTACAACTTCGGGATCATATTTTTCATCGCCAGGTTTGTCTATTATCGAGTTTCACACCGGGCCGATTATTTTTTCACATACCTCCTGGTCAGCACCATTGTATTCATCATTTGTAACCTGCTCGATGCGGCGACCTTTGAGATTGGATTTGCATTGGGACTGTTTGCTGTGTTCGGGATCATCCGCTACCGGACCGCCCCCATCCCCATACGTGAAATGACCTACCTTTTTGTCATCATCGGGATATCTGTCAAAAATGCACTGATCACCAGCGATGTAAGCCTGGGGCGCGCATTGTTTGCGGATTCTATTATTATTGCGATTGCCTGGGGTGCACAAAGTTTTCTCCTGCAAAACAAGATGCTCCGGAAAACCATTAATTACAACGATATGGAACTGCTCCTGCCCGAAAGGTATGAGGACTTATTGAAGGACCTGTCCAACCTGAGTGGATTTCCGATCGAAAAGGCCCAGATAGGCAGAGTGGACTACATCAAAAAACAGGCCCGGATCAGGATATACTTTTACGAGAGGAATGCACCTAATAATTACTCCGACGATGAGGATTAAGTCCGTATATGAAGCTGCCTTCCTGGCATGATGACAGCTGCAGAACGACTTGAAAATCTTTTACATGGGAAACCTGTAGACCGGCCTCCATTTATTCCGGCCATATATGATCTGAAGCCAGCATTTTTGCAGGCAGCTCCCCATACATTTGGACAAAAATCAGCAGGAGATCATCGATGCTTTGATCTTTGAAGCCGAACAGCTGGAAGCTGACGCATTAACAGCAGCCTATGATATATACAACATCGAGGCCGAGGCAGTAGGCTGTTCGGTATTGCGCGATCCAAAGATCCTTATGCCCGAAATTGAAAAACCATTGATCGGTTCATTAAGCGAGCTTGATAAGCTGGAAGTTCCTGACGGAATAAGCGGCAGAATGGGGATCTTTATACAGGCAGCAGCATATTTACTTCAAAAGTATGAAGGTTCCGTTCCGGTCCGTGGAGGGATTTCAGGCCCCTTCACCATGGCCACAAGGATCTATCCAAACGAATCCATACTGATGGAAACAGTAATGGATCCTGAAAACCTCCTGCCGCTTTTAAGATTCTGCACCGAGACCATCAAAATTTATGCAAAGGCTTTCGCTGACGCAGGTGCAGGAGTTGTTCTCTTTGATTCATTTGCCAGTCCCCCGATGTTATCCCCCCATACATATCACGATCTGATACTGCCATTTCACAGGGAAATTTTTCATTTCCTCAAGTCTCTTGGAGTCCTACAGCGAACACTCATTATCGGAGGAAATACCCTGTCTATCCTCCATGATAGTATCTCAACCGGCGCAACACAGTTTCTCCTGGATTTTACAATCCCCCTGACAGATATTAATAATGTTTTACAGGAATATCCGGATAAAACCTTCAGGGTTAACCTTCCACCCTCTGCCTTCATCTCACGAAATACAGGTGAACTCAAGACCATCATCCATAAAACCCTGGATTCACTTAAATTTCATAAGAACCTGATCATAGGAACCGGGATACTTCCTCCAAATGTTCCGCCTGCCAATATCCTGTCAGCTAAAAAACAAATTGTTAATTTTTACAAAGATGTCTACTGAGAATACACAGCTCGAACAATTCAAAGTTGGTGCAACCGGATTTTTAAGCCTGTTTTCAATTGTGGGGATTGCTTTTTACGGGCTCCCGTTTTTCTACGATTTTTGGCTGGAAGATTTTGGCTGGTCACGTGCTACCGTAACTTCGGGGAATGCTGTCGGGAAAATTATTCTTGCCCTTTTTGCATTTCTCACAGGCTGGATAGTGGACCGTTTCGGTCCCCGCCGCGTAATGCTGGTCGGAATACTCCTGGGAGGTACCGCCCTTATCGGGCTCAGCAGGATGACTTCACTATGGCTTTTCTATATATTCTATTTTATCAATGCCCTGGCGTATATGTCAGGAGGGCCCTTGCCTAACCAGGTATTGATTTCCCGCTGGTTTGACCGCTCCAGGGGCAAAGCCATGGGAATCGCCTACATTGGGATCGGCGTTGGAGGCATGCTCGTCCCTCTTATTGCCAACCGGCTGATCCAATCATTCGGCTGGCAGAATGCCTTAATGATCCTTGGATTCGGGATGATAGCCATAGCGTTCCCGATGATCTGGTTCATCAAAGACAATCCGGAATCCAGGATGCAGGAATCCAGATCCGAAATAGAGAAAATCCCCTTCAGGACCATTTTAAAGCAACGCAATGTGTACCTGCTTATCATTGGAAGCATGTTATCTATTGCAGCGGTAAGCGGCACCAGCCAGAATCTGAAATTGTTCTTCAGTTTTGACCTCGGGTATACACAGACACAATCTGCCGGTATCATGTCCCTGGTCCTGGCCTCCAGCATCATTGGCCGGCTTCTGATGGGCTGGCTCGCAGATAAAATGCCCAAAAAATATGTGATGATCCTGATCTTTACACTCGTATCCTGTTCAATCCCTTTGTTATATTTTGCATCCACCCCTGGCGTGATCTATTTATTTGCCTTTATTTTCGGTGTGGCACTTGGCGGGGATTATATGATCATTCCCCTGATGGCTGCTGAATTATTTGGTGTCAGGATACTGGGTCGGATAATGGGTATTGTTATCAGTGCTGATGTGATAGGTGAGGCACTCGCTCCCGTACTTGTAGGTTGGCTGAGGGACCAGAGTGGCAGCTATACCACTGGATTTTCAGCGCTTATTGTATTCGCGATACTGGGAGTTGCAGCCATCTCATTATTACCCAAAAATCGTTCAAAATATCAATAGCAAAAATATGCCGGAAGTTTACTAACTTCATCCGGTATCCTGCAGTTCCGGGTACCAATAACAATCAAATATATATAATAACCTAAATATCAATTGATCATGTCGAAGAATTTAGCAATTAATGGAGGAAGTAAGGCTGTTACAAATCAAATGCAGGGTTGGCCAAGTCTTGATGAAAACTCCATCAAAGCTGTTGAGGAGGTTTTACGTTCGGGAAAAGTTAATTACTGGACAGGGCCGAAAGGAATGGAGTTCGAGAAAAAATTTGCAGAATGGCAGGGTAGCAAATATGCCATAAATGTTTCTTCGGGAACAGCTGCACTCCATGTTGCGCTAACCGCCCTCGGTATTGGACCCGGAGATGAAGTGATTGTACCGAGTTATACTTTTATAGCCTCCAGTTTTTCCATTATCCAGGCCGGAGCCGTACCCCGCTTTGCCGATGTAAATATTGATGACCATTGCATCAGCATTGAATCTTCGGAAAAACTGGTTAATGACAGAACAAAGGCTATAATGCCGGTCCATCTCTACGGGAACGTTTGTAATATGGATGCTGTGAATGTTTTTGCGAAAAAACATAACCTGTTCGTACTGGAGGATAATGCCGAGGCTTTCGGAGGTTCCTACAAGGGAAAGAAAACCGGGACACTTGGAGACATTGCCGCCTGCAGTTTCTGCCAGAACAAAACCTTTACCACCGGAGGGGAAGGAGGAATGATAACTACCGACGATGAAGACCTGGCCTGGATCGCCAGGAGTTTCAGAGATCATGGATATGACGTAAAGCAACGATTGAGCCTTCTGGAGCTGGAGCAAAAACTCCCATATATTCATAATATGGTAGGCTGGAACTACAGGATGACGGAAATGCAATCTGCCATCGGGATTGCAGAACTGGAGAGGATGGACAATTGGAATATGCCGAACAGACACCGGAATGCACATATTATTATTGATAAAATAAAGGACCTTCCACAGGTGCTGCATGTCCCGGTTGACAGCGAGGAACGCCGCAATGGCTGGTTTGTTATGGCTTTCTCCATTGACGTCGACAATATGAAGTGTGACATCAAAGAATTTGTGGATGCTGTCGTTGCGGAGGGAGCCCCTGTATGGAAGGTATTCTGGCCACAATGCCATACCGAGCAGGCATTCCAGGAGCATCGTGCTTTTGGGAATAGTGGATTCCCATTTACATCCAGGGAATTTTCAGATGAAAACAGCGTTGACTACAGCAAGGTTGAAGTACCGAATGCTGTCTGGCATGAATCACACACATTTACATGCTTTGCGTTTCCCACTTTTACGGCGGAAGATTGTGAACAGATCGGTGATGCTCTGAGAAAAGTACTTCTGGCATACGCATAAAACCAATATCTAAGCTATGAATGATCAACAAATAAAATGGGGTGTCATCGGATCAGGTGGCATTGCCAGAAGAAGGACCATTCCTGAAGGCATTGTTCCTGCAGGTAATGCCTTACTGCAAACTGTTTTTGATATAGACCAGCAGGCCAATGAGGAAGTGGCGCAGGAATTTGGAGCGAAAGCTGCTGGCTCCATCAATGAACTGCTTGAGTCCGGGATTGATGCCGTCTATGTCGCTTCACCGGCAAATTTACATCTTGAACATGTGATGGCCTGTGCCAGTGCCGGGAAGCATGTGCTTTGCGAGAAACCGCTGGGCATGAATGTAGATGAAGCCGAGAAAATGATATCGGCCTGCAGGGATGCAGGAATTATTCTGGGTACAGCCCTGATGATGAGGTTTCATACCATGCATCAGGCAGCCTTAAAAATGGTCGGTGATGGCAAACTTGGTAAACCGGTGTTTGGCCGGGCCCAGTTGTCCTGCTGGTATCCACCGATGGATGGGGCCTGGAGGCAGGATCCGGGTACCGGAGGAGGCGGATCCCTGATGGATATGGGAAGCCATTGCCTTGATCTCCTGGAGATGTACTTTGGTGAAATTGACACCGTAAGCTGCTTTATCAGTAACAATGTACACAGCTACAAATCAGAAGATTCAGCCATTGTTTCCGTGAAATTCTCAAGCGGGGCCCTGGCAACAGTCGATACATTCTTCTGTATCCCGGACAACAGCAGTAAAAATGTTCTGGAACTATACGGTTCAAATGGAAGCATCCTGGCAAAGGGGACCATAGGCCAGGGAGATTCCGGGGAAATGATGGCTTACCTCGAAGAGGATACTGCTGGATATGATGCACAGCAGAGCAGGGAGGAATCGGATGCCATAAGGATAAGTCCGGTGCCGGAAAACACCTACGGTGCTGAGATTATTGAGTTTTCAAATGCTTTGCTTGAAAACCGTGATCCCGGCAATAATGCCGCCATTGGCCTGCAGAGTCAAAAAATCCTGGCCGCCTGTTACAGATCGGCAGCGTCTGGCATGGCCGAGAAAGTAAACTGAAATATGATATGAACAAATCCGTTTTAGCCTTTTTCGCTCATCCTGATGATGCTGAGATCCTTTGTGCGGGTACACTTTCCCTCCTGAAGAAGGCGGGTTTCAGCATACATATTGCCACCATAGGTAATGGAGATAAAGGCACTGCCGTGTTTGGCAAGGAGGAGATCATCAGACTGAGGAGGGCCGAAGCCATCAAAGCTGCTGCTTTGCTTGAAGGCAGGTATCACTGCCTTGAGATCGAAGATGTATTCATATTATATGACCGTGAATCCATTGAAAAAGCATCCTCCCTTGTCCGTAAGATCCAGCCGGATATTGTCTTTACCCATAGTCCGGATGATTATATGCTGGATCATGAGATCAGCAGCAAAATTGTCCAGACTGCCTGCTTTACCTCGGGAATGAAAAACCTGCCGGTCCCGGAAAAGCCATTTGGTCACGTTCCCTGCCTCTATTACACTGATGCCATAGAATCAAAGGATAAATTCGGGAAACGCATTGAGCCAGGTTTCTTTGTGGATATCACAAGGGAGATCCAGGTCAAGGAGCAAATGCTGGCCAGCCACGCAAGCCAGAGAGACTGGCTGATGGCTCATCATAAAGTGGATGAATACCTCCTGGCCATGAAGGCGGTGGCCAGGGCCAGGGGCAAGGAATCCGGTTTCGAATATGCCGAAGGCTTCCGACAGCACCTTGGTCATGGATTCCCACAGAATAATATTCTTCTGGAGATCCTCGACAAGAAAAACATATTACCAATAAACCAGAAAAGTTAATATCATTATGACCAGAAAAACCAGCATGCTAGCACCGGATTGGTGGGACTATACCACACTTGACAATGCCCTGCTTAAAGATGTAACAAAACTCAGCCCGAATGATCTGTTAGAACTATCCCGGGAGGGATTCAGGGTAGTGTTTTATGATACGATAGAAGATTTTTACCTTGCCGAGGCCCTGGAGTATATTTCTGCGTGGAGGCAGGCGACACCAGATGAACCTGTTGGCATCTGCGGTCCCATCGGTCCGACTGAACAACTCCCACTGGTTGCCCGCCTGGTCAATGAGTATGATCTGGATCTTTCAAATGCCCATTTCTGGGGAATGGATGAATGGTATCAGGACGGCAAGGAACTCGATGCTACCCATCCATTATCCTTCGAAAAAGCAGACCGTGACTTATGTTTTAACAGGATAAGACCGGAACTCCGGATACCGGATGAGAACCTTCATTTTCCGAAGGCGGATGTCTCCGAATATATTAAAAGCTGGGAAACAGGGATCCGGTGTGCCGTTATGCAGGGAGGTCAGGGCGATATAAAGCACTGGGCCTTCAATGATCCCCTGAAACGGGAAGGCAGGTATAAGGATACTCCTCCAGGTCTGGATGAATTCAAAAAACTGACAACGCGGATCGTCGACCTCCACCCGGTCACCTGCATGCAGAATGCCCGCACAAGCGCCGGTGGTGTTGTTACCGATATACCCACCCAGGCCATTACTGTCGGTCCTGTGCAAACCTGGATGGCAGATAAAGTATCTATATGGCATGCGGGTACGCATGATAATCCATTCGGACAGCGGCTGACTGCCTTTATGATCGGCAAGAAGATCATGGACAGTGCGGTTCCCATGTCACTCCTGGCCGATCATCCGAATGTGCAGTTCAATTATTTAAGGGATGGAATAGGAGAGTGTGATACGGAGATGCATTAGTATTTCATAGCCAAACTTTTTCGAATTTCTATTGATTTCAAAGGCAGATTTAGTTTTTTGTCCACGTTAAATGGCCTGGTTAACTAAACTAAATTCTGAATTTAAGCCTTGGATATCTAAATTTAATGGTCTATATTTGGGTTGGAAAACTAAATTTAACATGGAGAGGTACATTTTATCCGACCTGAAAGACTGGACGTTAAAATTACGACGTAAACCTCTGTTACTTAGAGGAGCAAGACAGGTAGGTAAGACCTGGTTGGTGGATAAATTAGCCCAGCAGGAATTTAAGTACTATGTAAAAGTAGATTTCGAAGAAGATTCACAGTTCATCTCTATATTCGATCGAGCATTAAATCCTCAAAGAATATGTTCTGAATTGGAGCTTAGAACAGGCATAAATATCATAGAGGGAAAAACTTTACTCTTTTTTGATGAAATTCAAATATGCCCCAGAGCTATTATGGCACTTAGATATTTCTATGAGCAGATGCCTGATTTACACGTAATAGCTGCCGGTTCCCTGTTAGAATTTGTTTTCAGTGAAATATCGTTTCCTGTAGGACGTATTCAATCACTGGATGTTCACCCCATGAATTTTTCTGAATTTTTGCTTGCACAAAATTATCAAAAAGCAGCAATAAGATGCAATGAACCAATTCAAGAAGTTTCTGATCCCTCCCATGAATTTCTTATTGAACAGCTCAGAAATTATTGGTTTGTCGGAGGAATGCCCGAATGTGTAAAAGAGTATGTACATTCAAAATCAATAAAATCGGCTGTCGAGGTGCAAGATGAGATTTGTGATACATTTCGATGGGATTTCAATAAATACAAACCAAAAACGGATGTAAATTGTCTTAATGCTGTTTTTTCAGGTATTGCAGCAAAAGTTGGTCAGCAAATAAAATATGCTGGTTTAGTTAGAGATTATACCATACCTACTATTAAAAAAGCATACGGGAGCTTAGCAATGGCCCGCATTGCTCATAAGGTAAAATCAGTGAGCAATCCAGGAATTCCAATAGAGGTTTATGCCTCAGATAAAAAATTCAAATCCCTCTTTCTTGATATAGGATTGATGAACCGGGTAATGGGGATAGATTATAATGATGCCTTAAATCATAAAAACTTACTGGCTATCTATCGAGGACAGCTTGCTGAACAATTTGTAGGACAGGAATTTACTACTGCAACTAGTAACCAGCTTTATTATTGGTCCCGGGATGCAAAAAATAGCAGTGCCGAGATCGACTATCTAGCGTTCCGAAATGAAGATTTTATACCCATTGAGGTGAAAGATGGGCCATCAGGAAAGCTTAGAAGTTTACATTTGTATCGAAAATTCTACAATCCTCCATATTCAGCAGTTTTTCAGTCAGGTAAGATGGGCATTTTCCACGAAGAGAAAATCTTTTTTTTACCATTATATTTTGCGGGTTCATTTGCTCAGTATGGAATGCTACTTTAAATGATAGACCTCTTCCATGTCTGCCCACCAGACCCCTTCTCCTGCAGATTCTACCGGCTCCTGGCAGGGATCGGTTAGCTTCCACCATGCCTGTGTGAGGGAATCTGCAGCCATTTTCTGCATATCTGCCTCAAAATCCTTACCGGTATACTCAAAATAGCTGAAGAGGTACCCGTCCCGGTAATAGATCGAATAATTCCTGATATTGCATTCCCTGATCATCTTATTCACCCCTGGCCAGGGATTGGCATGCAGGGCTTTATACGCTTCCAGTTTTTCGGGTTTAACCTTGATAACCATTCCATATCTGGTGACTTCGTTGACACAGGCCTGAAATGGTAAAAGAAACAGGCAAATGATCCAAAAAATATTTTTCATGATCTGGTTGTTATTGAATTATTATCCGAAGTATACATAGAGACTGATCATAATGATCAACAGTATGGCAGTCCAGATCCGGGGATCTTTTATACTGCGTATCCTGGAACCCAGGCCCTGTAAATGTTCCTTGGTAAAAATAAGGTGTTGTATCTCTGCCAGTGGCCGGGGTTTTGAATAAAAGCTCATGATTGAGTAAAACATAACACAGCCAACAAACAACCACCAGGCCTGCATCAGGAAAGGTATGCCCAGGCCATCTGTGATCAGTTTGGCCCCTGATATCGGATCAAAGTCAAGGCAAAATACGATGGTCCCGGCTACCAGTCCGAATATCATCGTCGATAATGCGACCTTATCATTTCCCCTTTTTGACAGGATCCCCATCACAAATACACTTGCCACCGGTGGGGATAACATGGACAGCACAATGGATACGGCATCGAAAATGCTTTCAAAACGTCCGATCAAGGGGGACCAGGATATGGCCAGTAAAATCACAACCAGGCTGGAGATCCGTCCGGCCCTCAGGACAATCTTATCTGGTGTAGAGGGGCGGATCCTCTTTACAATGTCCAGAGATACCAGGGTACCCACGCTGTTCAGTCCCGCAGATATCGTACTCATCAGTGCTGCCAGCAAAGCAGCTGTCATCAGTCCTATAAGACCGCTCGGCAGCACATTCGAGATCAGGACCATAAGGGTATTATTGGGATCGGAAATCTGATCAGAGAACAGGGCATAGGCCAGGATCCCCGGGATCACCATAATGAATACCGGTAAGATCTTCAGGAATCCGGCAAAAAGAGGTCCGATCTGGGCATCAGTCATTGTTTTCGCTCCCAGCACCTTCTGAACAATGGTTTGATCGGCACACCAGTAGTAGATGCCCAAAACCGGATATCCCAATAGTATGGCATACCATGGCAATATAGAGGTTTTACCGGATTGAAGTATATCCAGCTGGTTGGGCTTTAACACAGCCTTCAATTCAACCATGGAATGGATTCCCTGGTCCTGAAGCAGATTGAAGGAAAGAATGGTAAGCAGGGCTGCTCCCCCGATGAGGATCACTGACTGGAATGATTCTATTACTACAATGGCACGTAAACCTCCAAGAATACTATACAGGGTTGTTATAAACGATATAACAATAATGGAGACCATGATGTCTATCCCGAAAAAAGTCTTCAAAACTACCGCGCCGGCATACAGGCTGATCCCGATATGGGAAAACAGGGCCGTAATGATTACGATAAAAGCGAAAAATGATCTTGCATTGGGACCATATCTCTTTTCAAGGAATTCGGGCAATGTGGATATCTTGTTTTTAAAGTAAAAGGGTGCAAAGAACAGTGCCAGAATGATCAAAAGGAAGGTGGCCATCCATTCAAAGTTGCCCCAGACAATCCCGTCCTTGAACCCGTTGGCAGCCAATCCCACCATATGGATAGTGGATATGTTCGCAGCAAACAGGGCAGCTCCGATCATGGCCCAGTTCAATGACCGGCCCGCGAGGAAAAATCCTTCACTGCTGAATTTTTTCCGCTGTGCAGACAGCATTCCAATGACAATGATGATCACCAGGTAAGCAAGAATAATAAGCAGGTCAAAGGTGGGTATGCTAATATTTTCCATAGACATTAATGGTTTCAAACATGGTAAGGACATTTTCCACAGGTGTTTCTTCCAACAGGTAATCATGGCTTGCACCGGCTATAAAACCGCCTCCTGGTCTCATAATGTCAATGGTATTCTCTGTTTCCTGGCGCACATAATCAGGATTGCCCTTGATCAGGACGAAGTTGGAATCAATGCATCCATTAAATAGGATCCTGTCTCCGAAATCCCTCTTCAATTCCCCCAGTTCCATCCCCCTGCAGCTTGGTTGGATGGCATGCAGACCATCCAGTCCGGATTCAATCATGGAAGGGATCAGCTCACGGAAGCCCCCACAGCAATGCAGCATGACCTTCAGCCCATACTGGTGGCCAAGACCGGTCAGCCTTTTTAGCTGGGGAACGATGAAACGATCGAAGAGGCTTACATCCAGCAGGGGACCCGTACCGCTTCCGAAGTCGTTACCAATGAAGAATATGTCGATCAGGTCGGCGGCTTCCTCTAATATCCTGGTATTTACTTCCATGTAATAATCCATGATCTTCTCTATCATGCGATCAACCAGATCAGGTTCCGTGTACATTTTAACAAACATATTCTCCATGCCGAGAAGGTCGGTCAGGTCATGCCAGAAGGGGGACCAGTCCCCTCCCAGGATGGCATACTGGTCATGGTGCTTTTCGGCATCGCTTCGGATCTTTGACATATCAATCTTATCCGGGTCGGGCCAGCTGTACGCCTCGATATCTTCCATTCCGGCCTCACTCAGTGGGTTGTGAGTAGCCATACCATAACCAATTCCCTCCCTGGGAATACCGAAAGGAGTATCATCAGCTCTCTCAGGATCCTCAGACAGGTAAGGAGCAATCACCCTCCTGAAGTCGTCGCCGAACAATTGCAACAATTCCTCTTCATCATTAAGGTTAAGCTCAAGAATGGCTTTGTTTATAAATTCAGGTGATGCTCCAAGCCAGGTAGGAACCCGGTCCGGTTCCCTGAATTTAAAAGTTGTCAGTACTCTTTCTTTTGATGTCAATTATTCCATTTATTAATGTGTCACCTCTTCCATACAGATCTTCTCCCACTCCCATAACCGCCAGGGTTCATAATTCACCGTTGAAATGTCTTTCATAATGAATTCCACATGGCATTCTCCCGCGGTTTGGTCAAGAAAGTCCCTTATTTCTTTTCTGGCCTGCACAGGATCAAATGTATCCGTCACAAATATGGCGGGATTTGGTTTCCGGCTTAAAACATAATCACTGCCGAGTTCAGCAATCGCTTGCCCTGTGTTGTTCCAGGGACTGCAGCTTACTTTCCTGAGATTGGGGATTTTTTTCATGAGGTGGCCTTTCCCCGCCAGCGGTTCGCAGCATCCATAATAAGTCAGTTTCCATCGCTCCAGCCATTTCAGGTCGTGTTCAATGGCAAACTCCCAGTGCATCTCAGGGGAGACATCAGAGAAAATCTGGGCATTTGAACAACCCCACATGTTATGAGGTTTTACCCAGCCGGGATCATAGTCTTCTCCGGGCATTTCTTCGGTAAAACCATACCCGCCCGATCCTATCCGTGGTATTATTGCAATCCAGGGATAAAAGTTTCTGCTCTTCAAACTGGTCCAGTTCCACCATCCAGGCCTCTACCATTTTTTCGTAGAATGCATGCACCATGTCCGGCCGCAGGATCAGATCCGTCATGGCCTCCTGAATGCCCCACCAGCGGATCAGAAAATCCCATGGGGTGAACCAGATATGGGTCTGTCCCTGCTTTCTTACCGGCAGGATATCCCTAAAGATCTTTTTCATCAACTGGTACCTGATCTCCGTTGCTTCATGGTTATGGCTGATGACAGGCATCCTGAGTTTTTCAAGATCATCCATGTCCCTGATCTGTATGTTGAAATGCCGGGAGACAATATCATTTTTTGGATCGGTGATGGCCAGATCAACATCCTCGATGATTCCAAAATCGGTGCTGTGTATGGAGAGGGGGCAATCCAGCCAGGGATTCAGGATCATGTCCCCGGGCATGTGTTTCCACTGGTAGATGGTTTTGCGCATCAGCTCTTCCTGGGACCGGGCCCAGGGATCTTTGCACTGCAGGCTCAGCTCATCATCGTAGTTCATCTCATGCCAGGGGATCTCATTGATCCAGACCATGGGACGTTCAGAGTCCAGGTCATTGAGCTTTTGCCACAAACGGGCTTTTTCCTTATGGACAGGCAGGTCAGCAATGGCTGCCCATTCTTCAGCAAGCTTCCTCAGCACAAACACTTCATGCTGTTCAAGCTTTATCTCCTTGGCAAGTTCGGGTGTGGTTTTGTGACTCGGATCGTGCAGCATACTGGCCTAAAGTTACCAAAACCCGCCAAAAACTGATAATACATTGAAAAGTCTAACACATTATCCCGGATCTTAACAAAAAAATCATTAGCTTTGTGAACTAAACATACGATTATTTAGGATGTATAGTTCACCACTTATTAGTGAAAATATTATATTTGCCGTTTATAAAGATAGCCGCACTGTATTTCGCTTGAACGATATCGCTCAGTTGGTGGGTGAAACAAACTTTCTGTCTCTCAATAAAAAATTGAATTATTATGTGCGTACAGGAAAGCTAACGAATCCACGTAAAGGTATATACACTAAACCAGATTATAAGCCTGAGGAGCTGGCATGCACCATTTACACTCCATCTTATATCTCACTTGAATATGTATTGCAAAAATCAGGTATCATATTTCAATATGATTCAGGCATAACATCAGTCAGTTATCTGAGCAGGAGCATTAAGGTATCTGGCAACATGTTCTCATTTCGCAGAATAAAGGGTGAGATCCTGGTTAATATTGCCGGAATCACAAGGCAGGCAGATCATATTAATATCGCATCTGCCGAAAGGGCATTTTTGGATTTAATGTACCTTAATACTGAATATTATTTTGATAATTTAAATCCGCTGAATAAGCAAACAGTATTTAAACTGTTACCAATTTATCAGACAAAGGCAATGTCTGAAAGAGTAAAAAGGATCCTGAAAAATGGTTGATATTAATCGACACAGGTTTTTCCTCGTTCAGATCCTGAAAGATATTTATGCAGATCTGGAATTGGGCAACTGCCTTGGATTTAAAGGTGGTACTGCCCTTATGTTTTTTTATCGATCTGCCCCGATTCTCTGTTGATCTGGATTTCAATCTGCTTGATGCCCGAAAAGAAGATTTTGCTTACAGAAAACTAAGCCAGATACTTCTCAAATACGGGAAAATATATGATAAGGCAAAAAAGTTCTATGGCCCAATAATAGTCCTGGATTATGGTCTCAATGAACGCAAACTGAAAGTAGAGATATCAAATCGTGTTTTTGAAAACAAGTATGAGATAAAGAACTTATTGGGAATCAACGTGAAGGTGATGGTTCCCCAAGATATGTTTGCCCACAAGCTCTGTGCATTACTGGACAGGAATGAAATGGCAAACCGTGATATTTTCGATTGTTGGTTTTTCATGCAGAGACAAACTCCGGTCAATATTGATATTGTTGAATCAAGGATGGGAATGTCGTTCTCCGAATATATTCAAGCCTGCATTGAACGCATTGAAGCCTTGAGTGATAAAAAATTATTACAGGGTTTGGGCGAGTTAATGGATATCAAAATGAAGCGATTTGTCCAGAATAAACTGCATTCAGAGGTTCTCAAATTACTGAAGTTTTACAAAGATTATCCTATTGTTTTATCCGGAGATTGAATTTTGGATTTATTGCCCTCCAGCCATTCAATCACTTCTTCCTGCTTAAAATCTGCAACACCGATCACAGGTACATCCAACTTGTGATGCGCTATTTTTTCTTTCAGTTCACGGATAAAAACTCCCTGCCCGTCACCATGCCCGCTTTCATTATACCATGTCTGGTTGACACCGCATGAGGGACTGCCTTCCTTGCCAATAACAGCTACAACCTCCATTCCCTGAAACTGGTATTCCTTGATGGTGAATATCAAATCGTCAATGATCCGCTGAAGACGTTCCATCCCAGCCGGGTGTTCCAGTCCCACTCTGACATCAAACCGCCCCAGTCCAAGACAATATGTTTCCGGGCAGGTCATCTGAATAATACCGATCTGTGCTTTCTGAAAATAATCGATAAGCTGGTCATGCATGGCCGGGAAATCTGCAACATCTATCATCCTCGCATTCTGATTGAGCACACAATGGGCCACGAAAACAACCTTGCCGGATCGGTTGTCCCCACTCCAATCCCGTTTATTTTCAGTTTTTCCGTGAAAACCATTTTCAGGTATCGAGTAATCAGGATCACTGTCCGATACACTTTTAGAACATGCATTACTTAAAGAGAGTGCTGCCACAGCCAATGAGGAATTTTTCAGAAACCGGCGCCTTGTTTCCAGTTTTTTTTTGTCCATACTCATAAACCTTAATTATCTTAGAACCAGTATGGGACATGGTATTGACCATTAAAGCCCGCACTCCATCAAAGTTATGGATTATGGGATATCTCCGAAAATGATCACACCTGTTATTTAGCAATTACCATTTGTTTAAAGGCAGCATTCTGTAAAGGAACACCTCTCGAAATTGTCAAAAAGTATATCGAAAAGCAGTAATTTAGTGCTTATCCCCGGTCCCTGAAGTGAACTGGTTTACGCACTTACTCATGATGAACATTAACAAGCAAATATTTCCTGTACTTATTATTCTCTTTGTTTTTATTCCTGTTTTTGGCCAGGATGCCGCGATGCCTGCTGCCATTGAGAACCTGGAATTTAATCCATCCACCCTATTGTGGTATGAATCTCCAGCAGGGGCCTGGGAAGAAGCTTTGCCGGTTGGGAACGGGCGGCTTGGTGCCATGGTCTTTGGCAAATATGGTGAGGAGCGTATCCAGTTAAATGAGGAAACCTACTGGTCAGGCGGACCCTATTCGACGGTAGTTGAAGGTGGTGCTGAAGTCTTGCCGGATATTCAGAAATTTCTTTTTGAGGGAGAACCCTTAAAGGCGCATAAATTATTCGGACGCCACATGATGGGATATCCGGTGGAGCAGCAAAAGTACCAGTCACTGGCCAACCTGCATCTCTTTTTTAGACAGGAGGAAGTAACTGACTATAAAAGGTGGCTCAATCTTGAAACAGGGATCACCTGTGTTGAATACAGTGTTGGTGACGTTACCTATCGAAGGGAAATTGTTTCCTCTGCACCCGACCAGGTGATCCTGGTTCGCCTGACTGCCAGTAAACCAGGCAGTATTTCATTCAGGGCCCAGCTCCGTGGTTGCAGGAACCAGGCACACTCGAACTATGCGACGGATTATTTCAGGATGGATGGTGTGGGCCAGGATGGACTGGTGGTCAATGGAAAATCTGCCGATTATATGGGTATTGAAGGAGCCATCAGGTATAGGGCTCAACTAAAGGCCATCCCCGAAGGAGGAAGTATGGAGGTGGATGATATTGATCTGACCATAAAAAATGCGGATGCGGTAACCCTGGCCATTGTTGCTGCCACAAATTTTGTCAATTACAAAGATGTGAGTGCGGATCAGGATGCGCGAGTAGCAAATTACCTGGAGCAGATAAAAGATAAATCCTCTAAGGAAATGTTTGCTGCTGCTATTGAAGATTATCAAACACTTTTTAACAGGGTTTCCCTCGAATTGCCGAAAACTGATAATTCATTCCTTCCCACGGATAAGCGGATGGCTGGATTTTCAGAACATGCTGATCCCAACCTGGCTTCACTCTGCTATAATTTTGCCCGCTATGTGTTGATATCTGCCTCAAGGGAGGGAACTGAAGCAGCCAATCTCCAGGGGATCTGGAATGAAGATATGAATCCCTCCTGGGATTCAAAATATACCACCAATATCAACCTGGAAATGAATTACTGGCCTGTGGAGACCGGAAATCTTTCCGATGTGCTGAACCATTGATCACACTGGTCAAAGAGCTTACCGATCAGGGGTCACAGGTGGCCAGCGCACATTATGGTGCCAGGGGCTGGGTATTTCATCAGAATACAGATCTCTGGAGGGTGGCAGCGCCAATGGATGGTCCCACCTGGGGAACTTTCACAACGGGTGGCGCCTGGCTGACCACCCAATTATATGAACATTACCTTTTTAATCCGGATATAGAATACCTGAAAGAGATTTATCCGGTAATCAAGGGATCCGTTCAGTTTTTTATGGATTTTCTGATCGAGCATCCAAATGGAAAATGGTTGGTAACAAGTCCGTCAACTTCGCCTGAAAATCCTCCCAAAGGACCGGGATATGAATATTTTTTTGATGAAGTGACCGGCACTTATTACTTTACGACCATATGTTATGGTTCTTCCATTGATAATCAGATCCTGACCGACCTTTTCAGATACTATATAGAAGCAGCAGGGATATTGGGTCTGGATCAGGAATTTCAGGCCAGGGTGAATGAGGCCAGAACAAGGCTTGTTCCACCTCAGATCGGGAAGGATGGTACATTGCAGGAGTGGACCGAAGACCTGGAACAGATGGAGGATAAGCACAGGCATTTTTCCCATCTGTATGGACTCTATCCCGGTAATGTGATATCAGTAAAGAACACCCCCGCGTTTATCGATGGCTGCAAGGCAGTGCTTGAGCAGAGGGGTGATGGAGGGACAGGTTTTTCCAGGGGATGGAAAATGGCACTCTGGGCCAGGTTGTATGATGGAAACCGGGCGCGACAGATTTTCAAAGGCTATATTGCGGAGCAAAGCTATCCCCAGCTGTTTGCCAAATGTTATACCCCCCTCCAGATTGACGGAACGCAGGGTGTTGCTGCTGGTATCACAGAAATGTTGATTCAATCGCACGAAGGAGTGATCGATCTGTTGCCTGCACTTCCCGATGAATGGAGTGAAGGGGTCTTTGATGGAGTATGTGCCCGTGGAGGATTTGAATTACATATGAACTGGAAGGATATGGAGATCACCAGCGTAGAGATCTTATCAAAGTATGGCAATCGCTGCCGGATGAATGCTGGGGGAAGGGTCAGGGTGGCGAAGGATGGAAGAAGTGTTCGATTGAGATCTTATGATGATGGATCCATTGCATTTAATACTACCGTTGGTGGCAGATACACACTTTTAAGGCAATAAATATAATAATCATGGAATATAAATTCAGAATCTCAATGGTTACATTAGCGGTCTTTCTGCTTGCTATGGCTGTTACCAGTACTACCTTAGCAGCCGGCCAGAAAGATAAAACCAGGCCCAATATCATTTTTATCCTGGCGGATGACTTCGGTTACTCCAGCCTGAATTCTTACGGTGCTGAAAAAAGTCTCCTTCGTACTCCTCACATCGACAGGATAGCCGAACAGGGAATGCGTTTTACAAATGCAAGCACACCGGCCTCCATCTGCACCCCCACCCGGTATGGTTTTCTTACCGGACGATACCCCTGGAGATCCAGATTAAAATATGGAGTTACACACATTTTTTCTGAACTGCTCCCGGATACGAATCGGATTACGATAGCTGACTGGCTAAATGAAAGAGGATACCATACCGCTGCCATAGGTAAATGGCATCTGGGTTATGGCCAGGCCTACGATGAAACAGAATCAAACAGTCCTATTCGTGCCGTTGAACCGGTGGAATATACGAAAAAAGTCTCTCCGGGGCCGCTCGATCTGGGTTTTGACTACCATTTTGGGGTGCCTCAGAACCATGATGATGCACTTGCTGTGTTTATTGAAAATGACCACATTTATGGCATAAGAAGTGATAAGATACATCCATATTCCAGGTCTTTTTATGGACAACGCTATATCGGCTATGATGCACCACAAAGAGTAAACGAGGACGTTATGGAGGTGTTGACGGATAAATCGGTTGATTGGATTAAAGCAGCAGACAGCTGAAGATCCTTTCTTCCTCTATTTTGCTGCGGTGGCAGTTCACCATCCCATTACGCCCTCCGATTATATGCGGGGAATGAGCGATTGTGGCCCCTATGGAGATTTTATCCAGGACCTGGACAAAAGCGTGGGAAGGATTCTTGAAACTCTGGAGTATATGAATTTGTTGGAGAATACCCTTATTATCTTCTCCAGTGATAACGGGGGAGATATACCCGGGGACCAACGGCCTGATGCGCCTGAAAACCAAGCCATCAGTTATGGATTGAAAATTAACGGCGACCTTCGTGGGGATAAACATACCATTTATGAAGGAGGGACAAATGTCCCCTTTATCGTGTCCTGGCCAGGAAATATTAAGGAAGGTTCATCTTCAAACGATATGATCAATCTCCTGGATATTTTTGCCACCATATGTGACCTGACAGACGGAAAGATCCCCGAATCAAAAGATATAGCGCCGGACAGCTATAGTTTTCTCCCCTCGCTGTTTCAATCAAGTAATCAGCATCCAAGAAACACAATGGTCACAGCAGATGCCCATGGGATGCAGGCCATTCGTATGGGTGACTGGAAGTATATCGACGATACCCCCCCGGAAAATTTACCGGAAAATAGATTGAATCAAATCAAAGATTTTAAACCTCAGCTTTATAATCTCGTCAGATGATCCGGGAGAGAAAATAAATCTATATGATGAAAATCCTGAAATGGTTGAAAAACTGCGGGGAGAATTAAACCGGATCCGTGAAGCAGATTCAACCAGATAGTATTCGTTATATTTTTCATCTGGTGGAATAAACTCCAGCTATTTCTCAGCTCTTTTATAGCTTATCAAAATACTGCTGCCCGGATGCAGGGTGGATTCATAGTTTTCCAGGCTCCTGACATATTCCAGGTATTCAGCCTGATAACCACTCCTGCTTCTCTCGGAAATATTGTGGGCAGTAAAGCAGCCCCCAACCTTAAGCTTGGGATCCACATCCCTGAAATAATTTATATACCAGTTTTTATCCGCATCACTGAAAACAAAATCAAAAGGTCCTTCAAGCTCTTTTACAAGTGAATGGGCATCTGCCAGGCGGGCATCAATGTATTCAGACAGACCTGCCTGCTCAAAGTTTTTAAGGGCAGTTTTATGCCGGATTCATCAATTTCAATAGTAATAAGCTTACCTCCTGTTTTGCTGAGTGCCCAGGCGATATAAATACCTGAGAGACCTGTCGAAGTTCCAATCTCAAGCGCACTTTTGTAATTGCCTTTGATGACAAGATCGTAAAGGATCTGTCCATCTGACATTGGAATATTCCAATCATGCCATTGTCCGGATTGAGCAGAAAGAAATTTTTTTACTTTTTCATCCAGTGCAGGATTATCAATTAAATCCTGGGCATTAATTTGTGCCGGGAGTAATCCTATGGCTGCAAGAAGACAAAGAATAATGCCAAGAATCTTAATGGCTTTCATATTCCTTAGATTGTTTTAATTTAATGTAAAATTACACTTATTGTCCCAATAAAAAATATAGATGGGCATAACGTTCTCACGCCTCAGTTATGCAGATTCATCATACCCAAATTCTACTCCCGCTGCAAAGATGGAATTGATTCATGTCACATGTTTTGCATATAAATTGGATGAAAAACTTGCGTATCAGTATCCTTGTCGCACACCAGCGCAAACTAAAAACCGGATAAGTAAGTATCTGGATAATGATAATTTTCAGGAACCAGTGGACGGCTCCGTTTATGGAGATTATATTAAGTATGGCAGCATGTTCAATCCCACTTCGGCCACAGATGTTTACCTGGTTGAGGCACTTGATATATCAGGCATAAAGGCATATACTAGCCATTTCTGCATCCAGGCCAGGTTTTTCTTGGACCAAGGGCCCTATGATGAAGATGATCGTATGTTGCTGTTTTGCTGTTCCAATGAGCATTTTTTGCTTACATCGTTTGCAAGCATTAAATTGAATGATTGAAGTATTTTGATTATGTCGTATATTCGGAAGGCAAAACCTCAAACTCCTCCACAAAGGCGTCCCTGAATGATTTGGGATTGCTGAAACCGGTCATATACTGTACTTCCTTTATAGAATATTGATTTTTTCTAATCAGTGCTTCTGCGTAATGGATCCGCATTTTCTTAATGATCTGGCCAGGGGTTTTACCGGTGACAGATTTTATTTTATTGTAGAGCATGTATTGACTGATGGACATTTCCTGGCACAGGGTATCAATATAAGTTCGCTATTGTCAATATGCTTGGAAATGATTTGTTTCAGGTTATCGATAAAAATAGCATTTGGGTCATCATCATCAGGTATGCGGTTGGTGTCCAACAGCGCATTACTATAGTACTTTTTAAGCACGTCATTTTGACGTTGAATGTTCTTTATGCAAGACCTCAGCAGCTCAATCGAAAATGGCTTTTCCAAATATGCGTTGGCTTCATGCTTGAAACTCTCTAGAAGGGTAAACTGTTTGGTCCGAGCTGTCAGTAGAACAATTGGGATATGGGATGTGGAAGTATTGCCTTTGATCCGGTTACAGAGTTCAAATCCATCCATTACGGGCATCATAATATCGCTGATTATCAACTCCGGATGCACCTCTTTTTCTACGATTTCCATCGCCTCTGCCCCATTTGTAGCTACCATTACATCGTATTCGTCATTCAAGACAGAAACAATAAAATTTCTCAGGCTGGTATTATCTTCCACCAGAAGTAACCTTGATTTAGGCTTTACTGAATCATCCTGTTCGGTTGTCGAATAGCTTGTTGCCATTGGTTCAGCCCCATATATACGACTGTAATCGCTTTCATATGAGTAAGTTACTACAGTAGATCCATCTCGCTTTGCTTTGATCAATGGTATAACAATATGAAATTTGACCCCAATCTCTTCAGAAGAAACACACCAGATTTTACCATTATGCAGCTCAATGAATTGTTTAGTGATCGATAATCCGATACCTGTCCCCTCAGCGAATGTATTTTCAGTTCTATAGAATCTTTCGAATACCTTTTCCCTATCTTTGGCGTAAATGAAGGAACCCGTATTTGCGCAAACAATATGGA
Organism: uncultured Bacteroidaceae bacterium; assembly: GCA_963767555.1. Taxonomy (GTDB): domain Bacteria; phylum Bacteroidota; class Bacteroidia; order Bacteroidales; family SM23-62; genus SM23-62. The sequence continues at coordinate 112,068 of CAVYEL010000008.1, forward strand.
TCCCATCTGTTTTATCATTGAAATAGCTGTTTTCAACCATTGCTGAAAGCGAAACTTCGCCATTCTGGGGAGTATACTTAAAGGCATTATCCAGTATACTTACAAGTGCCTTTTCCATCATCGACTTATCCAAAGAAACATTGCAATTAAATCATTCTTCAGTCTGTAATTGATATTTTTCTGCCTGCAACAGGTTTGAAATAACCAAACGTGACTTCAATAAACTCTTTCCAGTCAACGGAAGCCATTGATGGCTCAAGTTTATCGGCCTCCAGTAATCTGAAATCCAGTATTTCATTGACTATAGAACTTAACCTGTGAGCATTGTTCAATGCCCATTCTGAGTGTTTATAGAGCTTGTTGTTGTGATTCAAATTATTATTTAGGAATTCCAGCGGTCCCTGAATCATTGACAAAGGGGTCTTCAACTCATGTGAAATGTTGATGAAAAATTTGAGCTGTTCCTCGTTCTTTTTTTTGATCTCCCTCGAAAGTTTCTTTTCAGTGGAGAGCTTATACCTGATGGATAATTCATTCTTTACAAAAATCATAAATATGGTCAATAAAATAACATAGACTAAAATAAAATACCACCTCCACCAGATTGGTGGCAGCACTGTGATTTCAAGGCTGGTATCCCTGGGATTCCATTGGCCAATTGTGTTGGTGGCATTCACCCTGAATACATAGGATCCTGGTTTTAGCTTGGAGTAATTAGCAAATCCCTGATTGCTGTTCACATATAACCAGTTGTCGTCGTATGAATCCAATTTATACCTGTATGTGAACATATCAGGTCCGGTAAAATTAAGTGATCTGAAATCCAGTGTGAACGTATTCGATTTGCTATCCAGATAGATCTTCTCCGCAACCGAAATTCTCCTGAGATCATCCCTCTTCCTGTTAATGGCTGGTCTATAACTTTTGTTAGCAATCCTAATGTCTTGTATTTTCATTGGATAATGAGTTGAGTCTCTCTTGAAGCCCACCGGATTCAATATTTTAAGCCCGTTTATTCCCCCCAGTGCAATGCTCCCATCACTTAATACAGCTGAATAAAATGGTTCTTTATGGTTATTTATTACTGCTCGAAATGAATAGGATTCAATGCTTTGATCCTTAATATTTATTAAAGACAGTGTCGATAAGCCCACAGCAATGATTCTGTCTTTGTACGCCACTAATCCTGAAACATAATCTTCCAGCAGTCCATTTTTGGTATTAAATTCCAAATATTTCCGGGTGGTTTCTGAGTAAAAATACAAACCGCTTCCAGTTCCGATCCATTTGTTAAGGTTAGCATCTTCAATGATATCTGTGATGTCATTATTGAAATTATTGCGGTCTCCAACACGCAATGGATAGTTCCTAATATTTTCTTCATTATACCCTAGCGGATCCATAATTCGCTTGAGGCCATTATCTGTTGCTAACCACAATGATCCATCTTTACTGTAGAGCATTTTTTTACAATCAAGGGGTTGCCGACCGAAATCCGAGTAAAACACAGGGAAATTCATCAAACTATCATAGGCATACACTCCATCATCGGTTGCAACCCAAAGGGTTGATCCAATCTTTGCAATGTCCTGCACAGTTACTATTGAGTGCGCCTGGGGTACAATACCTTGGATTTTTTGGGCTTTCCCCCCAAATTCGTAACTATATAAACCCCCTTTTGTCCCGATATAGAATTTCTTTGATCCGCTGTCAGGAAGAATGGAGAAAACAAAATTGTCTACACTCTCCAAACCCGGTAGTTTCAAATTCTCAAAACGCAGGGGTTTCAGGTTATAATCGGTCACGGATAGACTCGTCGGGGTTCCCATCCAAATTTTACCTGTTGCATCCTGAACTATCTCGAAAACATGGTTGCTTGCAATGCTGCTTGGATCATCGGGTATATTTTGATATGTGGCATAGCTAATTTCTTCATTGAGGATTTTGTTCAATCCGTTTTCAGTGGCAATCCAAATATTCTGATAACGATCTTCGAAGACCGAATGTATTTCATTACAACTTATACTGCTCGGGTTAAAAAGGTCGGTTAGATATACTATGATGTCCTTACTTTCCAGATTACTATTGATCATGAAAAGTCCATTTCCATAAGTCCCTGCCCATATATTTCCATTTGCATCCTGTATTACACTCCAATACCGTCCAGCTGATAATTCATTGGAAAATCCTTCCACTGAATAATCACTCTGGTCGGGAGCGAGGCTGATCCAGTTCAGCCCTTTATAGGTAGTGAACCACAACCTGCGCTGATCGTCCAGTAAAAGCTCCCGGACAATGTCAGATTTCATTTTTTCATCTCCGGAAGAAGAAAAGGTTCGTTTGATTCGCAGCGTATTTGGTTCCTCCATCCCGTTGTAAGCACATTGTGTAAGCCCACCTCCGTACCATCCGAGCCAGACATCTCCATATGGATCGAACAAAATAGCCTCTATTTTATAATCTTTTTTTTCCAGGATTCGCACCTCTTTCAAAGACATGGAGGATTCATCCAGAATGAATGCATCAAAACCAAGCACCCAAATTGATCCTGATGCATCCTCAGCGATCTCGCTTACATTTATTTTATCAGCATTTACCTTATGGAACGAATCTTCAAGTTCGTCATAAAGATAGAGCCCCCCTTTGTACTTACCCATAATCTGTCGTAACTATCCAGGTATATATCAGTCACCTGGTCTGTATGCCTGTTTGCAATATCTCCAAAAAAGTATTTTTTGAAATCTCGCCCGTCAAAACGATTAAGACCGTGATACGTTCCCACCCATAAATACCCTTCATGATCCATTTCCATGGCATAAACCGTATTGGAACTCAAACCATCACTGGCAGAATATCTGATGATTTCCTCCTGAGCAATTCCGGATATCGAAACTAAACTCAATAGAAGGCAAAGAAGAAACAATGCAGCTAATCCACCTTCTGTATTTCGGTAATCATCCATTTCAATAATGTTCATTTTTACCTTTTGAAAGAATTCGGGGGATCAGTTGCAATATACATAATTTGATACTTTGTGGATAGTGGGATCAAAATATTCCGATACAATTTCAAAATTTTATGCTTCGCCTTTCTAATTATACACTGTAATTTGCATTTATTTTAAATCAACTTAAAGCAACCATTTGCAAAATCATCACTTGGTGAACAAAGTTCTTACTGCCTGGATATTTCTTTTTGGGCTGACTTCATGTACCCACATTGGAAGGTTTCAGTTGCAGCCCGAATTCACCATATATGTAAATGACCCGAAATCAATACCGATAGCCAAAGCCCTGAAGATTTTGCAGAGGGATATTGAGGGAGTACTTGGTAAAGAAGCGAAAGTAATCTCTGATTTCAGTTCCCCAAAGGAGCTTAGTAAAGCGCTAATAATAATCAATGGCGGAGATCCTGATTTGCGGATTGAAACATTGGAGGGATTTGAAAGGCACAAAATATATTCCCTTAATGATAACCTGATACTTCAGGGATCTGATATCAGAGGAACGACCTACGCTATATACACGTTTAGCGAGAAATTTCTGGGTGTTAATCCACTCTGGTACTGGGTTTGCAGCACACCACAGCCGAAAAAATCAATCCTCATACCTCGAAGTTATTCCTATGATTCCGGAGAGCCTTATGTAAAATATCGTACATGGTTTCCGAATGGTACCGATATGTTTTCCCCAAGGCGGAAGGATTCACAGTTTAACAACGA
>CAVYEL010000009.1:0-202673 GCA_963767555.1 uncultured Bacteroidaceae bacterium
GGTTTCCAGCAGCTCATCTTCCATGATGTAGGATCGGCCTTTTTTTTTGAAATGCAAGCGGGCCAAAGCTCCTTTTTCCATGCTATTCCCTTTGACCACTTCGAATTTTTCCAGGTGTTTCGTCCAGTAGGGCATATTTTCCGGATCCGTATAGGCCTGGTCCACAATGTCCGGTGGCTTATTGATATGTACCCGGGTTACAAATCTCATGGAAGCGCAATTTTATCTTTTAGTCCAACCTGTTCTTTGATGGTTTTGGCCAGGCAGGCGAACAGCCAGATCCTGGCCAGTTCGTCCTGATCAAGTCCTCCAGTTCCGGTAGCTTCCCTGGACAGTAGCCAATCATTAATATTTAAAAGTTCTGCCCTTATGGATTTTTTGATATTGCTGTTATAGGTACCACATCCTTCAAATTTTACCAGGGGTTTCATTTCTCCAATTCCACGAAGGATATTGATAAGGTGCACAGGAAAGGAAAAATGGCAAATATCCATTCTGTATATCTGGTATTCAAGTCCCATGTCATCTTCCTGCCGGCTGATTTCTTCCATGGATCTCTGGCTGAGTTCCTCCAGTGCTTTCCAGTCCCACTTCAATCTTGCCAGCAACAACCTGACCAGTTTAACTTTTTCCGGACTCTTTTCTCCCAGCCAGGTTTCGACCTCCCTGGCAAGTTGTTCATTAAATTCAGGTGGCTTGTCTTTATTGCTGTTATCCAGCCAGTTGTGCAAGGCCCATAAATACTGTTGTCCCATGATGGTACGTCCCGTTTTATCAGACCTCCATGCCTCAGCACCATGTTGGATATGGTTCTGTCCGATGTCACCAGGATCTGTATAAGGCTGCAGATCTTTGATTGAATTCCTGATGTTTTTTAAGTGTTGGAGATATTTGAAATGGCAGACTTCAAATCTTGTGATCAGTTCCCTTACCTTCCTGACATTGTCCGGATAGTTACCCAGGGCTTCCTCCAGCTTATTGATGCCGTGAATTTCTGCATCCCCGCGTGAAACTTCAATATTTGACCAGGCACTCATGATTACAGGATCATACCTATATTATTTTCGCCTTAATTTTCTTAATTATTATGATGAATTTATGCAGGACAAAGTAGATGCTGCCAAAGATGAAAGCTTCTTTCCCACCATCGATAATGGTGTATTCCCCGGCATCACATAAGGTATGGATTTTGTCAGAGAAACGGGTATCGCTGTATGGATCAATTACTTTCACAGAAATTTCTTCGTACTCGGTTTTAGAAAGTTTAAGTATCTTATTAATAAATATCCTGCCTTCGATCTTTTCAGCATAATCCATACTCGGGCGATACCAGTTTCCTTCGAAGGAAAATGGTGTCCCGGCAGGCCTGGCTGAACGGATGTCTGTCTTTACAGGATTCCTGGGATGAGGAATCCAATCTGAGAAAAGATCTTCAGTATAAAAGAGTTTCAAATTATGACTGGAAGCCGTCTCTTCTGTCAGTCGTAAACATCCAGTAGGTCTCCTCGTGCTTTATGATTGTATTATCAATGCCAGGAAACCCGGCCATAAGTACATGTGACTTTTCCCAGGAAAGGGGGAAATCAACAGCCTTATACATGAATACACTGTTGGATTCGTAGGCTTCCGGGACCAGGTAATATTCACCGTTGTGTTTTATAGGATAGGGATAGGATAAATGAAAGGCTTCCTTAATTAGTTTTTGCTCAGGTCCGAAGGACCGGTCGTATAAAATATAGTCCAGTTTACCCCTGGCTTCTTTGAAAGGATATGTCTCATAGAAGATATGCAACCTGTGTTTATCCGCTTCATCTACCAGGCAGAAAGGATCTGCAAGGAACCGGTTCCTGGAGCGTAAAGGGTACCAGTCAACTTCCGGTTTTTCTTCATCCAGAAATGCTGATATTGGTGCCTTGGCTACACCGATATTCCAGTAATCAGTGAAGAAAAAGCTCCGGCTGGCTTCCCTCAGATTATAGTAGAAAATCTTGAAGAAAAAAGCCAGCATCTGCCAATTCCGTGGATGCTGATTCACCGGGGCCTTAGTTTCATCCGGGTTTGCATGGAACTGATCCGTATGGCCATTCAGTATATCGATACACAGCAGAGCCGGCCATCTGCTGGTCTCCTTATGGATCTGGTCCCGGTTACTGGCGTAAGAGTATTTGGTCTTAACAAAACCTTTCTTCAATATCACACCCGCATTCAGGTTATCTGTTAGCCTTTGTAAAACAGCCCCGGTGATCTTATCATCCTTATATATTTCCCAGAATGATTGGGGACTGCCCCTGTAAGTCTGTTCGTCGTCATGATGAAAGGACCAGACTCCATATTCAGCAGCATCCAGGATCTCACCCCGGATAATGCCGAATCCGAATTTCAGGATGAAATGCAGGTTAGCTTCCCTGATCTTTTTAATATCCTGATCCCTGAAATGTTGAGATAGATGGCCACTCTTATCGGTCTGGCAGGTAATGGCTGGAATTGCCTCAAGTTGTTTTGCCAGATCAACTTTTCTGGAGGATCTGGACAGTTTTTTTGACAGGCGGGAATAAACATTCCAGAGCAGGTACTTCAAGTTTTCTGTTCCTGGATGGCGGGGGATTATTATCAATAATCAGCAGTCCGCATGAAACTTTTTCGAGAGAGAGCAGCTTTTTTATGGCATCTGCCTGCCATGCAGAAAAAACAGTACCCCTGCACATGATGCCAAACCTGATCTCCTGATAATTATTTTCTGCTGCCATATTTTCCTACAGGTCTTTATTTTCCAATTCATTGATCTCGTCCAGATGCAGTTTAAAATGACGGAGATAATCCACGATCCCTTCCTGTAATGTGATAGGTGTGTTTTCATCAAAATACCACTGATTTTCCAATTTTGACGGCTCCACATTTTTTATCACATGGATAATGTGCAGGTTGGCAAACTTCCACATATTCACCAGGTTCTGCCAGTCTTCCGACTCATAGTCCTGAATGGCAATCCACCTGTCGTTATTACCATTGGTGGCATAGTTAGGAAACCGGAGCGGATTCTCCCGGTACTGAAGATGGACAATGCGGTGTGTATTATTGGATGCAGAATCCACCATATGCCCTACAATTTGCCGTATGTTACGATCCTGGTTATTGCGCTTCTCTAAAATAAGATCAGGGGACATGGCCATCAGCCTGGGTTCCCAGGATTCAATCAGAATCTGTAATTCCTCACAGAGTGTTTCAAATTCATTCATCGTCCAGATATTTTTCGCATGATATGCAGATTCTCCGCCGGTGTATCAACAGTTATTTCACATCCTCCCGACAGGATGAAAGGCCTGTGCTTTTCTTTGATGCATAGTTCCTCGACCTTTACAGCAAGGTCTGCAGATGAAAGCTGTTGGATTATACTGACAGGATCCAGGTTCCCGCAACGGATGATCCCATCTCCAACAATGTCAAATGCATCCTCCATATCAACCATCCAGTCGAGGTCGAGGATGTCTGGATTTACATCCTTCAGATCCGGTAGCAGGTGGGTTATATCTCCGCAGATGTGGACCTTAACGGCTGCACCCAGAGTATGGATAAAATCTACGATTTCCTTATGTTTCACCTTGACATATTCCCGGTACTGATCATCAGATATTTGTGAACAGATCGCATCCCCCATGCCAATGATATCACAACCCGCTTCCACCTGGGCCTTCGCGAACTCCTTGGCCGTTACGGTTGTTTTATCGATCAGGATTTTCACCATATCGGGCTCCATGATCAGGTTGAGCAGTGTTTCATTTACCCCGGCCAGGTCACAAGTCTCAGCCAGCGGGCCTTCAATCCAACCAATGACAGGAACAGCAGAACCAATTCGCTTTCGATATTCTTTAGCACCCTTTATCCGGTCGAGGGTTCGTTCCGCCTTGTATATGTCCGGATTTTTTAACTGCCTGGCATCTTCCTTGGACCTCACAATCGGTTGCCGGCATTGGGGGACACCATCCGAAAGGAAATGAACATCAGCCCCAAACGCCGCAGTTTCCCTGTAAGGATCGGATATGAGTCCCACTGCATCCAGTTGAAAATCCTCCAGGCACCTGATATTGCTTTCCACCAGGACCTTATAATCACTTGCAAAACGGCCGTATGTTGTGTGATTATAACGGGCGGCAAAATGCATCAGGATAGGGTGAAACAATATGCCATCACCATAGGAGCCACCTTTTATTTGATCCGATACGTCGGTTATATTCATTGCTCTCAGGAATTTTCGAAATTAAAAGTACAAAAAACCCTGACAGCCTGGATGCGATCAATGAAAAGCGGCTTAAAATTGTTGAAGCAGATCCTTTTCATAGGATTTCAATTGTACTTCCCGTACAAACTGTCCCTGAGATGGCCTGAGGGATCAGCGAAGGATTTTCCAAGGTCAATTTTACTGATCAGGACTCCGCTGCGGTTTCTGGCAAGTTTCCCCGATACTTTTCCATCCGGCCTAACAACAAAAGCCGGGAAAGAGCTTTCCTTTTTGCATGTGTTACTCCCGCTTATCCAGAGGTAATTATTACGGTCCTGCAGTTCCATTTCAATCTTTCCTTATCCCGGAAAGTTCCGGGTATCGCCATTCGTGACAGATCAATAAACCACAGTTAACCCCATGGATATTGAAAACAACCGGTCGTTCACCCCGGGCATAATGCAAATGTTCCATTTCCACTCCGGTTCCCGCCAGCAATCGTTTATCATACCTGTACTGGATTTTTCCCCTGTCATTGATAAGGTATAATGAATTGTAAGGTTTCTGAGTGTCATCATTAAAATGGTGTCCTCCTATAATAAGCCAGATCTTCAGGCCTGCTGCCAGGTCCTTCAGCCGTTCAAGTGCATCATTGATCACCGGAATGTCATTGCGATTGATCTCCTTAAAATCCAGTCCCGCATATCCTGTCAGGTTGCACTCAGAAAAATGGGCTAATATCAGCCGCCTGTGATTTGGCAGATCTGACCAGTTGCATTATTGCCTTCAGATTGCTGTTAATATCTGCGCCAACCGGATGCTGGCAGGTGGCAATGGTAAGTTTACCCGGGGTCATCTTAAATGTATTTTTTCAGTAAGTCTCATTGTCAGAAAGATCAAATTCCGTTATCCAGTTCATTGAGAAACTGTTCAGTGCTTAAGTATCTCCACACCTTTACTTGTGTATTCCTTCAGCATCTGGATTTTTACTGTATCCGGATTTGATATGATGGCATCACTGATGGCTGCAATTTCATAGCCTCTGTTCCTGGCACCGTCAATCGTACTGTTAACACAAAAAGCTGCATCAAGTCCGACTACAAATAACCTGCTTATCTCCATGTTGATCAAAATACTATCAAGATCAGAATTGCTGAATGCATCTTGTTTTTTCTTGGGAATAATATATTCAGACTGGATCTTTAACCTCCTGTCAAGCTGTCCACCCAAACTACCCGGGGCCAGTGAATTATTCATCAGATTGATGAGTGGATTTGAGATCTCAGTCCGGATGTAGATAACGGGAATTCCATTATCTGCGGACTTCTCCGTAATTTTGTTGATCCTGTTGATCAGGTTATCTGCGTCACTTTTAAAAACTTCATTAACTGAGACCTCACCTGTCGTATATTCCTGTATATCTATGACCAGAAGTGCGGAATTGTTGGATTGATAATTTTCAATCAGTGTTCCCTGGGTCACAATGGCACCTCTTTTTTTCCAAATGACCAGGTTAATATAAAATACACCGACGATCAGTATTATCGCCACAAAGGTCCAGAGAAGAATTTTTTTTATCATAGCAAGTATAGATTGTTTCTTCAGTTGATTATTCAAAACTACTTTTTCTTCTTGAATTTCGATTAAATTTGTGTGTTTAACCGCTAAACGAAATTTTCATATCATGAATTAGTAGTGATGCGTTAACTTTTTAAAATATTTTGTAAGTAACAGTAATACAATATAATATAAGCGTTCTTTGATTTTTTGATTTGATTTGATCTGTAGTTTTGCGCTTTCAAGTGCAATACTATGAATTCAGGCAAATATGTTTTTTCTCAGCTACTCCAATTTATTAATAGATACGAGTTTGAGAAGTGTGTCGCCAGGTATGATGGTGACTATCGAACCAGAGGACTTAACTGTTGGAACCAGTATATCCAACTATTCTTCGGTCAATTAACATCCCGCAATTCATTGCGAGATATTTGTACCTGCCTGAAGGCACACAAAAACAAATTGTATCATCTGGGGATCAAGCAATATGTTAATCAATCGACTTTGTCTCGTGCAAATGAGAACAGAGACTAGAGGATATTTGCTGACTTTGGCACTTACCTCATACGGTTGGTAAAACCTTTGTATGAGAACCAGCCAATCCCAAATGTTGACGTTGAAAATGACGTGTTTGCACTGGATTCTACTACAATCTCGCTGAGCTTAAAACTTTTCACCTGGGCAAAAGGCAAGTATTCTCGGGGTGCGGCAAAAATTCACACTGCACTGGATCTAAGAGGTAACATTCCAACCTACATTCTGATAACCGATGGAAGGTATCATGACAGTAACGTGTTGGATGTAATGCCGATCCAGCCAGATGCGATCTATGTTATGGACAAAGCATATGTTGATTTTGCTGCGCTTAATAATATCCATAATGCCGGAGCTTTCTTTATTACCAGGGCAAAGGTGTCATTGGATTGCTCAGTTGTTGGTCAGAATTTTAATATTGATGAGACCACAGGACTGAGAAGTGATAAAACAATTACCCTTAATGGTGTTAAGTCAAAGAAGCTCTATCCGGAAAACCTCAGACTTATTGAATACTATGATGATGAGAAGGACGTTGATCTCACATTCTTATCCAACAACTTCGAGGCATCTGCCCTTGAAATCGCACGGTTATACAGAAATCGCTGGCAGATAGAGGTTTTCTTCAAATGGATAAAGCAGAATCTGACCATTAAAAAGCTCTGGGGGCACTCCGAAAATGCTGTGAACATCCACATTTGGGTTGCAATCTGCACATACCTAATCGTGGCATATGTAAAATACAGTTTGAAGAGTCCTCTGTCTATCTACGAGATTTTGCAAATATTAGGCATATCAGCCTTTGACAAAACCCCAGTGAAAGAGCTGCTAACAGATTTTCAAGACAATCAAAATTTCAAAGAACAAAGAGATTTATTTAGTTTTTAAATTTTAACGCATCAGTACTAATCATGAATTTCAAATCAAAGACCTATCTGATCATCTTATCTTTCATTCCTGGTGCTTAACCTGCAGAACAGCCTGGGCCAGGATATCCTTTCTCCGACGGACTTGCTCGCACTGAAATCCTGCAGTGGCATCCAGTTAAGTCCGGATGGAAGCCAGATCATTTATTCCGTATCCACACCCCGCGGTCCGAATGAATCACCTGGCCCGTCCCGCAGCACATACTGGAAAATGACACTGATGGACAAAAATACCCATCCACTATTCAGCGGGGAGGTCAAAGGTTCTTCCCCGAGATGGAGTCCCGATGGCAAAACAATCGGATTTCTCTACGGCAAAAAAAACGGAACCAGACAGGTATGGGCCATGCCTGCCGGTGGCGGGGAGATTGTTCAGCTGACCCATGCAGAATCAGACGTTTCTTATTTTCGGTGGGATCCGGATGGCGGGGGACTGGCATACCTGGCGCTTACACCGGCATCAGACAGGGAGAAAGAGTTGAAGGACCGGGGGTATGGATTTATCTACTATGAAGAGAACCTGAAAAACAGAAATCTTTTCATAAGCAGTTTTGACCAAAACCGGGAGCTGACCAAACCAGGCAACTTACCGAAGGAATGAATGTTTGGGATTTTGAATTTAATCCACAGGGCACCCATATTGCTGCCAGCATATCACCCAGGAACCTGATAGACCAGCGATATATGTTCAGAAGGATACATTTGATCGAACTCTCCTCCGGTAATATGAAAAAGATCACTGAGAACGAAGGCAAGCTGGGCAACTATGTTTTCAGTCCCGATGGAAAAAACCTGGCATACACATCTGCATTAAACATAAATGACCATGCAGTGAGCCAGGTATTTGTGGTTTCCCTGGAAAATAATATGCTTACAAATCTAACTCCGGAAAAATTCAAGGGTCATGTGACCTGGGCTGGACTGGAAGAACAACAAGCAGGTCTTTTATTTATCTGAAGAAGGGGTTTATCCAAAATTGAACCTTGTACCGCTCAAGGGCGGAAAAAGGGAAGTCATCCTGGATGCATCAGCCTCGGGCATCATCTTTCGCACCCCGGAATATAATGATGATTTTAATCAATTTGTTTTTACAGGTTCTACACCGGATGATTATGCAAATATTTATACCTGGAATGGAAAGGATGAAATCAAAAGGATCACTGATTTGAATCCCGAACTTCAGGGAAAGGTCCTTGGCAGGCAGGAAGTGGTTCAGTATGATGCCAGGGATGGACAGGAAATTGAAGGCCTGCTGATTTACCCCGTGGGTTATGAAACGGGGAAGAAATATCCCCTGATCGTTTACGTACATGGAGGTCCCGAGTCACATCATTCCAATGCATGGCTGAGCAGGTATTCGACTCCCGGTCAGGTGATGGCAGGGAAAGGGTATATGGTATTATACCTCAACTACAGGGCCAGTACGGGTTACGGGGTAGACTTTGCAATGGAGGGATTTATGGATCCTGCCGGGAAGGAATTTGATGACATTGCCGATGGTATTGAATACCTGATCAGTGAAAAGGGAGCTGACCGGGAAAGGGTTGGATTAGCCGGTGGATCTTATGGTGGTTATGCTTCGGGTTGGTTCGCTACCTACTATACCAAATATGTCAGGGCTGTCTGTATGTTTGTCGGGATCAGCAATAACATAAGCAGGAGGGGGACGACTGATATACCTTATGAAGAACTTTATGTACATGCCGGGAAAAAACTGGAAGACCAATGGCAGATGAGCCTGGAACGAAGTCCGATCTACTGGGCACATCAGAGTAAAACCGCTACATTGATATACGGTGGTGCTGCTGATACCCGGGTACACCCTTCACAAAGTATGGAACTCTACAGGCGGATGAAAATGAACAATCACCCTGCCGTCAGGCTTGTACAATATCCCGGAGAAGGACATGGCAATGCCAGACAACCGGGCCGGATCGATGTGCTTTACCGCCAGATGGAATGGTTCGACTGGTATGTCAGGGATCTCAATCCCCTGGATGGACCCATGCCGCGCCTGGATATCAGCGACAGGTATGGACTGGATCTGGAAAATTGACAGGGTGATTCAGGCAAGGATGCCTAAATAACCAAGGCCTTCTTTGATAAGGAGAATTGCGAATACCAGAAGGACCAGGCCCAGTACCCTTAAGGTCCAGATAAACACTCTGTTCTTCAAAAATGCCTTTGATTTATCGACCACCAGGGCAATGCCGATCTTTGAACCTACGAGCAGTACGTAAAATGCGATGATGAATGCAAAGGCTGCAGCGGGACTGGCACTGGTATGCTTTGATGATAATGGGTGCACCTACCATGAGCCAGAATATATAGGGATGGGGGCTCAGCAGGTTGACAATGATTCCCTTGCGGATGGACTTCAACCTGAGGTTTTGAACATCAATCTCTATGCCCTTGCTCTTAATGCTATCATATCCGAGGTAGGCAATAAAAATACCTCCCAGGATGGAGATTATTCCTAAAACCATATCAAAGCTTGACATTTTGGAAAGAAGGACAATGGTTAACAGCACGATGGGAATATCTGTGATCAACGGTGCAACGGCTATTTTCACACCTTCCCTTTTGTTATGTTTCAGGGTTTCGGAAATGACCAGGGTTAACAGGGGACCGGGAGATATCCCTGCTGTTAGTCCGAATACTGCACCCATGGTAAGGTATGTAATCGTTTGCGCCATTATGTCCTATATTTCGCTACGTTTCCTTAATTGCCTGTAAAGCAAATAAAAAAATCTCAATACGCTCAGCAGGAACAAAATCCATAAAAGTAAAATGGCCATGACTGTAAAACTGCTGTCCAGGTCAAATTGAAATTGAGCCTGTTGAAATTTCCAGCCAAAATCTTCCTGGACAAGCACTCCTGAGAATCTCAGTGGCAATACCAGGAACCTGGACAGATCGAATTTTACAAACCCAATGGTAGAGATCCAGGCAACATTTCCCTGTGTTGAAATATTTGCATTCTGCACCAGTAATCTGACATCCCCCCAGTGCAACCAGTCAGACCTGACCAGATCAGTAGCCTCATCATAACCGGAATAGATCTCATTGGGCATGGTTCCAAGGATCAGGATATTCTCCTGAGAGAACAGATCATCCATAAAATAATAGAGGACAGTTGTATCTCTTGCTTCGTACCCATCCTGGAATTGGCGCAATTTCTGTTCAATCTGGTTTCTGACCTCCGGATCTGCATTTCCTTTTGAAAAGACATATTCATCCGGTGCATTGTAAAATGACTTATGTGGAATTTTCAGGGTTCTTGTGGTGATGAATAAAGTAAGACCCAGTCCAAATAAGATTAGAAAACTATTCACTATTTTACTCATAATCAGCTGGTTTAAATAGTTTGGGTCTGTTTACCTGGAAAATGCTAAAATTTCCGGGTTGGCCACTTTCAGGTAATCCTTCACTGACATAATAATGGAATCGTTCAGTGAGCCGGCATTGAAAGCTATTTTCTGGTTCTGCAGAATGGATTGATCCAGCAAAAGTTCTAAATCTATAAGGGGTTTTCCAAAGGGTGGGACGGATCCTGGGACCAATCCGGTTAACTCCAAAAGTTCATCCCTGTCAGCAAATCTGAGTTTCTTTGCCCCGAAATGCTTTCTTAAGGCATTTGAATCTAATTTTTTCGCCGCAGAGAGAACACATAATTTGAAAGATTCATCAATTTTCAGGACCAGGGCTTTCCCGCCTATTGAGAGATCTTCTCCCCTTGCCAGAGCGGCTGCTTCAGATGTTTCGACCGGACCGTGATGGACCTGTTTAAATGGAATGGATTGAGCGGTTAGCCACTCCTTTATTTTTTCGAACATTTATTGCAATTAAGTGTAATAAATTGGAGATTTATTCCCCTGTATATTATTGTTCCAGGATCTTTTTAAGTTCCTCATCCGACAGATTTAATAAGCCTGATTCCGGGAGTCTCCGGCACAGCTCTCTCCAGTTTTCATCCTCGGTGAAAACTTCCCTGAAAATGGGAAGGGCTTCTGAAAGGCGTTGGTTATTCGCCAGCGCAACTGCTTTCCAGTATTTCATTTCCAGGTTGTCCGGGAACATTTGTTCAGCTGCCCCGTATTCTTTCAGTGCTGTCACCATATCTCCTTTTTCAACTGCCAGATCCCCCCGGTTCATATGTTCGTATGCCCGGTGCACCTGTAATATACGATCGAGCTCAACCAGGGGTTCGGAATGATCATCAACACGGATATCGATTTTCTTATCCTGCCAGGGATAAGGTGCCGGATCAGGACTAACCACAATCAATGCGGCAGACTGCCTGCCCCTGATATCACCTCCGGCAGCCTCAGCTGCCTGCAATACCCTGATGATCCTTTCGGCCAGAGGCTGGCCCTCATTATTTTCAAAAGCCTTTGCCATGGCCGGCACCACTTTGTCATTGAGCATCATATTGGCCTGCACGGAGTAATTGTCTCCCACCCTATGGCCGGCCGATGCAATACACTTTTTACCGGTATATGCAGATACCACACCTTCAACATCCAGGACTGCCAGTTGCCTGTAATCCCTGCCTTCATCTCCTTTGATTAGTATGTCCATCACCTGTTTCGCATCTTTACCTTCCTCTATCAGTTTTAACCCATCCGGTCCGAAAGCCGGATTGACAAAAGACTGGGTGGCTACAACACCCACTCCTGATTGGCCCCAGGATACGATGGTGCCTACGGAGAACCAGTGGCTCTGGACACCGACAGCCATTTCACCGGTGACCTTGTCTCTTGCCACGATGGAATATGTGTGGACCAGTTGGCCCCTGTCATTAACTTGTGCGCCTGCATTGTTGACAGGAAGAAGGGTAAAAAGCAGAGTAGATGCTTTTAAGAATGCTGTTTTCATCGCGGTGATTATTGGGTTATTTATTTTTCTTTTCAACTATTCTCCGAACTTCATTCATCAATAGTGGAAAAGCAGGATAGGCCATTCCATGTCCATATCCATCTAATTCATGAATTTTTGTTTCTTCGTGACCGGCTACTTTCATCATGCGCATCATATAGGCATTTTCCTCATACCGGCCTAACATTTCCAACTCTCTGTCACCGGTGATCAGCAGTAAGGGTGGTGAATCGGCCCTGACATGATAAAGTGGCGCAAGGTCATCAACTAATAGGTTGTGTGTTGGGTATACCTCTTTCTTTTCGTACGGTCATGTGGGTAATTGTATGACCACTGAATGGGATCAGTCCGGCTATCCTGTTGGCATCGATATCATTTGATTTTAACCATCTCTTATCCAATCCCACCATCATGGTAAGATATCCGCCGGCTGAGTGTCCTGATATAAAGATCAGAGATGGATCTCCCCCGTAATCATTGATGTTGTTAAAAACCCAGGCAACCGCGGCGGCGGCATCCTCAATATACACCGGGGATTTGACTTTGGGATATAAACGATAATTTACAGCCACGACACATATTCCCTCTTCTTTCAGGGCTTCAGGAATATGTTTATTTCCGCCTGTTAATCCCCCTCCGTGGAACCACACTACGGTAGGAAAATCCTTTTTATCTTTGGGATAATACATATCCAGGACACAACGTTCGCTTATGTATTTGTCAGACTGGTTTACTGATTCACTGTAGTAGGGAATGTTCAATTTGGTTTCATATTTTCCGTCCTGAGCGATAAGCCAGGAACCCGAAACTTACCAGTGAAATAGTCAGCAGGATTTTTTTCATTTAATATGCATTTAATAGAACTCGATGTACTTTGACGACACTAAATTTAAATATAGCTGGGGGAATAAACAATTTGAACCTTCATTCAGCGGTGTTGGTAACTTGTACTGTGCACTCACCGGATAATTGATAATTTTATTTCATCTTATCCATTTATCCATGTTATATGGAAGGACTGAGCATTAATTATTTTGATTTTATCATTGCCATCTTTTTACTCTGGAGTGCCTATCGTGGTTTTACCAAGGGTTTTTTGATCATGGCGGCATCACTGGCTGCACTGGTATTAGGGGTATGGGGGGCCATACGTTTTTCTCACCTGACAGCTGCTTTACTGATCTCCACCTTTGGCCTGCAAACACAGTACCTTGGTTTGATCTCATTTGCATTGACCTTCGTCATCATTGTAATCCTTGTCCATTTGCTCTCAAGGGCCCTGGACAAACTGGTAAAAGCTGTGGCACTTGGCATTGTGAACCGTCTGGCCGGACTCCTTTTCGGTATGCTGAAGACAGCTTTTCTTATCAGTATTTTTCTGGTGATACTTAACGGCATAAATAACCGCATTCCTTTTATCCCGGAGGAACATAAAGAAAATTCACTTTTATACCAACCCCTTTCCAGGCTTGCTCCTGCTATATTCCCTTTTCTGCACTTTGATGAGATCAGAGACCGCATCCCGGAACCTGTATACAGGGAGATTGAGACATAGGCAGAACTTTATTATCTTTGGGCAAAATTTTTTCAATGAATTTTGTTGAGGAGCTGAAATGGAGAGGTATGATACATGATATCATGCCGGGCACAGAGGACCACCTGAAGAAGGAGATGACGACTGCTTATGTTGGGATTGATCCTACTGCAGATTCACTTCATATTGGCCACCTGGTCTCTGTAATGCTCTTAAAACATTTTCAGCTTTCCGGGCACCGTCCTGTTGCCTTGCTGGGGGGTGCTACCGGAATGATAGGTGATCCTTCGGGTAAATCTCAGGAACGTAATTTGCTGAGTGAGGAAATACTCAGGCAAAACCAGGAGGGACTGAAAGCTCAATTGAAAAAGTTCCTGGATTTTTCAAGCGATGTTCCCAATGCTGCGCTGATGGTCAATAACTATGACTGGATGAAAGATTATACATTCCTGGATTTTATTCGTGATATTGGAAAGCATATCACAGTGAATTATATGATGGCCAAAGATTCAGTAAAAAAGAGGATCAGCCAGGAAAGCAAAGAGGGCATGTCATTTACTGAATTTACCTACCAGTTGGTCCAGGGATATGACTTCCTGTTCCTCTATGATGACATCAATTGTAAACTGCAGATGGGCGGTTCTGATCAGTGGGGCAATATCGTAACCGGAACGGAATTGATCCGGAGGAAAAGGGGAGGAGAGGCTTTTGCCCTTACCTGTCCCCTGATCACAAAAGCAGATGGGGGAAAATTTGGGAAGACCGAGGAGGGAAATGTCTGGCTTGATCCAAAATATACTTCTCCCTATAAGTTTTATCAGTTCTGGATCAATGTGAGCGATGAGGATGCTGAGAAATATATCAAGATATTTACCCTGTTGTCAAAAGAGGAGATTGATGATATTGTTTCAGCCCACAGGGAAGCTCCCCATCAACGATTACTTCAGAAAACATTAGCTCGTGAAGTAACGACCATGGTGCATTCAGCCGAAGATTACAAAGCCGCCGAAGACGCATCTGAGATCCTTTTCGGGAAGGCAACTGCCGAATCGATAAGCAACATCCGGGAAGATATGTTCCTGTCCGTATTTGAAGGTGTGCCACATTTCGAACTGGATCCCGCAAGAGGCAACGCTTCAATCATGGAAATTTTGAGTTTGGATACATCAGTTTTCGCTTCCAAAGGGGAATTAAGGAGATTGGTCCAGGGAGGCGGATTGATGATCAATAAAAAGAAAATATCGGATCCTGAAAGTCATCTGGCTCAGGATGATTTTATAAATGACAAATACCTGATCGTACAGAAAGGAAAGAAGAACTATTACCTGATTATCCTGAAAAAATAACCTTACCTGAATAAGTAATATAGTTATGGCCCAAGAACAAGCAGAATTTAATTTTGAGACCAGCAACCTGATCCTTTACCTGTGGAAGAGAAAGATCCCGCTGATCATTATAACGTTGGCAGCTGCCATTATCTCCACCCTGATCTCTTTTACCATTACGCCGAAATTTCGCTCCAGCGTGGTACTTTTCCCGGCTTCCGAATCACCCGTATCCAAGTCATTACTGCAGGCCAATTTCCAGGACAGGGTTGGTATCCTGGGTTTTGGTGATGAAGACCAGCTCGAGAGGATCCTACAGGTGTTGCATTCAGATGACATCAGGGATCACATTGTTGGCAAATACAATCTGATGGGGCATTATGAGATCGATCCGGAGGGGCCATTTCCGCTGACCAAACTTTTTGGTGAGTATTCATCGAATATCAAATTCAAACGGACCGAATTTAATTCAATCGTAATTGAAGTGATGGATAAAGATCCGCAGATGGCAGCAGATATTGCCAATGATCTTGCTTCCCAGATCGATTCTACCATGAACACAATGAAACGTACAGGGCAATAACGGCCTTGAAACTGGTGGAGAAAGAATATATGAACTCATCAGAGAGAGCCCGTGCATATAATGATTCTATTGTCATTCTCCATAAAAAAGGCATCGTTAGCTATGATGCTCAAATTGAACGTCTTACTGAGGCTTATGGCAAGGCCATAACAGAAAACAACCATGAAGCAGCCAGGACAATTGAGAACAAAATGGCAGAATTTCAAAATTATACCGGACCATTTGTCTATTATTGGAGCATGTGGTCAAATGAAGTTGGCAGACTACGTGATCTGGAGTTTAAATATATTGAAGCAAAAGCCGAGGCAGAACTGATGTTGTCAAATGTTTTTATTCTCGATAAAGCCTATAAGGCTGAAAAGAAAGCCTATCCCAAGAAGTCTATCATAGTCATGGTTGCAACATTTGCCACTTTTGTCCTGGCGGTGCTGGCCTTTTTGTTTTTTGAAAGTTTTCTCAGAAAGCTACGTTCAGCCTGATGAAGCTCGACCTGGCAAATAAGCGGGAGACTTATCTGGTATATCTGGTCTCTTTCCTGTTTGTTGCATTGAATACCTTCCTCATTGCAAAGGAATTTTTCTATTTCAGCATTGTTCCTCTGGTACTGCTGATTGTATTAATTGCTGTTTATGCCCTTGACAAACTCGTCCTGATAACGGTCTTTGTTACCCCCTTGTCTGTTCAGCTTTCAGACATCATAAAAGGATTTGATTTTGACCTTTCCCTGCCATCTGAGCCCTTGCTCATCGGGATCCTGTTATTTTTCCTTTTGAAGTATCTGTTAGAAGGGCAATTTGACAGGAAGATCCTGTACCATCCAGTTTCGATTGCCATCTTGCTTAACCTGGTCTGGATATTTATAACCAGTATCACCAGTACAATGCCACTGGTTTCGTTTAAATTTCTGACGGCAAGGATCTGGTTTTTGCTGGCGTTTTATCTTCTGGCCACCCAGATGTTCCGTAAAATTGAAAATATACGGGTCTATACCTGGATGTACATCATCCCCTTTCTGATAGTGATTGGGTATGCCTGGGTACAGACATGCCGGCTACGGTTTTTTTAACCAGCAGGCAGCACATTTTGTCGTTCAGCCCTTTTATAATGACCATACTTCATATGGTGCCATACTGGCCATGCTGATCCCGGTATTGATAGGATTTTTGTCCATTCAGGGAAAGAGTTATGTTGATACAAAAGGTGTCTTTATGGATGGTGGTGCTGATCATTTTCATGGCGGTAATCTTTTCATATACCCGTGCTGCCTGGGTCAGTCTCGCGGGAGCCCTGGGAGTATTTCTGATCATCCGGTTCAGGATCAAATTCTCTTACCTGGCCATTCTGGGAGTGATATTTCTGGCTTTTCTATATGGCAATCGTTCAGAAATTAAAATCAAGATGGAGCAGAACCGGCAAACATCTTCAGAGGACCTTCTGGAACATGTTAAGTCGATCTCCAATGTAGCCACAGATGCTTCCAACCTGGAACGGATGAACCGCTGGAGCTGTGCCTGGCGAATGTTTAAGGAAAAACCTGTATTTGGCTGGGGCCCCGGTGTCTACATGTTCCAGTATGCACCATTCCAACTGGAGCGTGAAAAGACGGAAATAAGCACCAATGCTGCCAACCTCGGAAATGCCCATAGTGAATATATCGGACCACTGGCCGAATCAGGAATACCGGGCACTATTTCTTTCATAGCCATAATCATCTATACCTTAATAACGGGGGTCAGGAACTGGACCAGGGTGCAGAACAGGAAAGTCAGGATCCTATCACTTTCCCTGCTATTGGGATTGATAACCTATTATTTGCATGGACTTGCTGAATAATTTTCTGGATACAGACAAAGCATCCGCCCTTTTCTGGGCGTTTACTGCTGCCATTGTGGCCATAGACGTGTACCACAGGGAAACCAGGATCAGGAATTCGGAGTAAAATCAATCCCGAGGATAGAAATATCATCAAATATGGCGGTATTCCCGGCAAGGATATCGTGGCTCTCTATGATATCATTTATGTTTTCATGAATGGGACAGGAATTGGATACATGCTTCTCAATCTTTTCAGTCCCGAACTCAATACCTGATTCATCCAGCAATTCAACCAGCCCATCCGTATAACAGAACATTTTTGTCGGTTCCTGTATTTTTAAAATACCCATTTCGATGACCGGGATATTATCCAGCATACCCATACCAACACAACCCTTCATCAACATGCTGAGTTCCTTTTTGCCATCCTCATATAAAAGCGGGGGGTTGTGGCCAGCATTGATGTATTGCAATTCTTTTCGGTCAACAATGTATTTGCCAATAAACAGGGTAATGAATTTTTCACCTTTTGCACTGGCCATTACTCTTTTATTAAGTGTGGTTACCAATTGATCCAGGGTGATCTCTTCAGAGAACAAAGCCCTGAGGTTGGCCTGGAAATTTGACATAAGGATGGCTGCTGAGATTCCTTTTCCGGAAACATCCGCTATGCAAAAACCAAATTCATTATTGTTCAAAGCAATACAATCGTAATAATCTCCTCCAACAGAAAAGTGAGGATGATAGAATGCTGTAAAATGGATATGTTTATTCTCGGGGAGGGATGAGTTTTCCGGGATGAGCATACGCTGGATCCTGGAGGCCAGTTCAAGCTCTTTCCTCATCACTTCCTGTCGCAGACTTTCCTTGTGCAGCCTGATGTTTTCAATGGCTACAATGATCACATTGGATATGGTCTGAATAAAATGGAGGTGTTTTATTGTGGGACTAATACCCTCGGCTTCTTCGTCTATATCCCCGATCAATACAAAAGCCAGGGGAGTGTCCTGGGTTAAGACCGGGAGGATGATATCGAAGTTCTTCAAGCTCTGATGGGGAGAAGAGGTCACAAAACTGATTTCCTTGATAGGCAAAAGTTCCTTTTCAACATCAATATGTGAAACATCCTCCTTGTCTGCACCGGTAGTTAATATTGTCTCCCACTTATCATTAAGCTTGATAATGGCTATCCTGCCAATATTCAGATCATCCTTAAGAATGGACTCATAACGTTTTAGCAGTTCCCTGCCGGATAGATTTTCATTGATCGCCTGCGTGATCTCAAGCAGGGCGTTAAGCTTAAAAGTGTATAATTTCAGCCGTTTAAATGATGCTTTATCAGCCATTTATTCCTTTACCCTTTCGACATATTCTTTGGTCCGGGTATCAACTTTTATTTTTTCTCCTTCATTGATAAATATAGGGACATTTATTGTTGTACCGGTCTCAATTGTTGCGGGTTTTGTTGCAGTGGAAGAGGAGGTATCTCCTTTGACACCTGGTTCAGCATATGTCACTTCCATGACAACAAACGGAGGCAGGTCACAGGAAAGAGGAGTCTCTGTATCAGCATGGTAAACAATCTCTACTTCCTGTCCGTCCTTTAAAAATTCCGGATTTTCGATCATGGATGCCTCAAGTGATATCTGTTCATATGTCTCCAGGTGCATGAAATGGTAACCGGTATCGTCATTGTATAGGAATTGATAGGGCCTTCTTTCCACCCTGGCGACAGAGATCTTTACTCCGGCATTAAATGTGTTATCGATGACCTTTCCATTGGTCAGGCTTTTGAGTTTGGTCCTTACAAAAGCTGGTCCTTTGCCTGGCTTTACATGCTGGAACTGGACAATGGTATATAAGTCGTTATTGTATTCTATGCAAAGGCCATTTCTGAAATCTGAGGTACTAGCCATAAAGAAGAAATTTGAATTAGTATTTCAAAGATAGTAAAACCCTCAATATTTCAGTCCCTCCCAATGAATCAGATCAATCTTAACAGACCCGACTATAAGATCAAATTTTCCACGGATCAGTACACGATTGGCATCATCAGAGAACCAGATCGTCATATCATCTTCGTCTTTGAAAATCCTTCCTGGTTCAACAAAAGGAACAAGTTTTATACAATTAAATTTACCTCCTCTGGTCCGGATGGTCTCCCTTCCTCGGAATCTCATGTCAAACGGGAAAAAGCTCATCATCAAAGAAGGTATTTATTTTAATGATATCATCATATTTCATGGTATCATATTCAATGGTCCGGACATAGTAGAAGGCCGATACCATATCCCTTATATTGGCCGGGATCTCATGTTCCCCGGATTCACTGCTATAGGCTTTCAGGCTGTCATGGTTGTATTCAACTATATTGTGCTTTCTTATAATTTCCTTCGCTTATATCGCGAATGGATTTCAGGGGGAGCAAGGACTCAGGATCAAAGTACCCGCCATACATATCACGGATCTTGTAGATGACATCTGCCAGCCCGGTTGCTCTTGGCAACTGCCTCGGCATAATAAACCTGCTGGTTCCTGAAAGTATCCACAGTAAGGTAGGTGTCTACCAGTCCGGCATTTAAGGGACCATAATAGACCTGAAAAACCATTTTTTCACCCGGAATAAAATTATTTTTCTCCATCCCGGGTCCGGATACATTTTCCAGGTCTGCTGTGGCCTGTATCTGTGAAGGGTTTTGGGCCCAGGTCTGAAGACTGAGGTTCAGTATTAATATGAATATGAAACAGGTGAATTTCATATTGTTTTCACTATCTGAATTCAAATACCGTACCTTTTTTGTATCCCTTGACAGAAGCAGGATGCAAGCCCAGGTTTTATTTAATTACTTTGTTTTTTGGTATGGTGGCGACAAAGTCTTTCAGGTAAAAGGGTTCAAAATATGCAACGTCCTCAAAACATTTTTGTTGCCAGGCTGATTCGGCCATCGGTACCATAAATTTTGCAGAGGTCTCGATCCCTTCCAGGAAGACGGCATTGGGATGCTGTATGATGTCCCTGCATTTGGCGGACCCGTTACCAAAAAAGATCATGTGGTTTTTTTCAAGGATATCCTTAAAACTGTCTTCCTGAATGATCTTGGCAGTAATTGGTTCGATCATTTCCTCCTTAGCATTGAAAACAGCAGTGTATACTTCCATTCTCCTGGCATCAATCATGGGGCAAAGAAAGGGGGATCTATCTCTGGATAATGACATATTTTCAAGATGATTGCCATGGATGACACCGCTGGCCATGGAAGATAGCGTATCAACACTGATCAATGGGATCCCCGCGGCAAAAGCCAGTCCTTTTGCTGTAGATACTCCGATCCGCAAACCCGTATAGGATCCTGGTCCCTTGCTGACAGCTACGGCATCCAGATCAGAAATTGCATAAGCGTTTTTTTCCAATATGTTCTTGATGAAGACTGCCAGGAGACTGGCATGTGATTTGTCTTCGTGGCTTTCCTCCAGTCCAAGCAATTCTCCATCCAGGGCCAGGGCCACTGAACAAATCTGGGTAGAAGTATCTAAATTGAGGATAAGGGCCATCTCAAATTATCCTCCGGCTATGGTTTTACTTCTTTTTCTTCTTATCGTCTTTGAAAAGATCTTTCTCGTCGACCACTTCGACCACGGCATCGGTCTTCAGCTTTTTTGAAATGGCATTATACGGAGCAGTTATTATCTCATCGTCTTCCTCGAGACCTTCCAGGATCTGTATGTAATTATTGTCCTGGATACCTGTTTTTATCTTGATGAACTCAGCCTTGCTTTCATCATTTACGACAAATACCACCACATTTATCTCCTCATCCCCATCCGCTTTCACCTCTTCTGTCTCTTCTTCCTTTTCTTCAGAACCTTCTACCAGGCTTGAATCTGACCTGGTAGTAACTGCCTGGATCGGGATGGAAAGGACGTCTGATTCAATTTCAGTCATGATATCAACGGTTGCTGACATTCCCGGGCGGAATGGGTTAACATAGCCTTCATCATACAATGTCTGGTATGATTCCCGCAGCAGGAAGATCTTAACCTCGAAATTGGTTACCTGGTCTGTTGTCAGTCCGGTGGTCTTGGCAGAATTGGCTATTTCCGTCACAATGCCCTTGAATTTCTGACCCAGGAAGGCATCAACCTCAATCAAAGCAGTATCCTCCATATTTACACTGACAATATCATTCTCATTTACCTCCACCATGACTTCCATTCGGTCGAGATCTGCAATCCTCATCATTTCGGTTCCGGTCATCATCTGGGCACCTACAACACTTTCCCCTTTCTCCACCAGCAGCATGGAAACGGTACCCGGTCATGGGAGCATAAATGGATGTTTTGACAAGATTTTCCTGGGCTTCGGACAGGGCTGCTTCGGCACTTTTTACAGAATATTTGGCAGCATCCAGCTCGGCCTTGGCAACCTGGTAAGCTGACATAGCCGTTTCATAAACAGATTCTGAAATGGCCTGTTGTTCCCAGAGTTTCTTATTCCGGTTATAATCCAGTTCCTTCTGGATAAATTGTGCTTCTGCCTGGGAGAAACTGGCTTTGGACGAATTTAGCGAAGCCAGAGAACGGTCCCGGGCAGAAATGTAAACTTCTGGTTTGATGCGGGCCAGTAATTGGCCCAGGTTGACCATATCGCCTTCTTTGACCCTGAAGATCTACTATCTCACCCGAGACATCCGGACTGATAATTACTTCTGTTTCAGGCTGTACTTTACCGTTTGCGGTAATTGTTTCAACAATATCCCTGCGTTTTGCCTTTTCAACAGCCACCTGGATGACTTCCTCTTTCCCAAACCATCCAACTTTCTTGCCTACAACGGCAAGTACGATTAAGACAACAACGGCAATAAGGGTATACCGTAATAATTTCTTGGTTTTCATTTATTTTGATCTGTTATTAGGTTAATGGTATAGTATATTATTCTAGTTATAGTCTGATGGGTATGCCCCTGTAGAAATCAAGCACCTTCATTTTGAATATGTAGTCATATTTGGCCTGCAGCAGATCAGATTGAGTATTGGTCAGCCTGGTCTTCTCAATATTATAATCAACAGTATTTACCAGTCCCACTTCATACTTCTCCTCGGTATATTTGAATGATTCTTCCATTGAAACCAGGGCAGTTTCCGTGGCCAGTGTATGCTCTGCGGGCTGCTTGGCATCTGCATATGCCTGCTGTATGCTCTTGTAAAGATCCATTTTTGTCGTTTCCAGGGCCAATTCATAGTTCAAAACATTCAATTTGGCATTGCTGATGTTTGTACTGATCATCGTCTTGTTAAATATAGGGATGTTCAATCCAAAGGTAAGAGCTACATTTCTGTTATCTTTCATCTGGTCCCAGAAAGGATAATCTTCCCAGATCGGATTTAATTCGGGATCAAGGCCAAGCAACAGCTGCCTGGCATCTGAGTACCCGGTGGCATATGAACCTCTCATGATCAGGCTTGGACTGCGACCACCCTGTGGCAATGCTCAGGCCTTTTTCAGCACTTTGCGACCTGTAGCTCTGCACTGCGTATCCGGGGAAGGACACTTAAACCTTCCTGGTATACTTCCTCAACTGTAAGTTGTATAGGTTCCCTGGCAACATCACCGAATTCCGGTATTTCAATATTAAAATCTCCGACAGAATCCAGATCCAGCATCTGTGTCAGGGTCAGGTAGGAGATATCCAGGGCATTCTGAGCTTCGATTACATTCAGTTCTTCTGTGGCTGCCTGTGACTGTATCTCCAGAAGAGCACCACGGGCCAGGCTTCCTGCCTCTACCAGTTTGGATGTGCGCTCAACCTGCTGCAGGGTTGTTTCATGCTGGATCTCCGCAACCTCCAGTATTTCCATATTAAAGAGGATTTGCAGGTAACCGGATGCCAGCAGCATGGAAATATCATTCTTAAGCTTTTCCAGGTCCTGAAGACTGGCCAGCAGGTTAAACTCATTCTGCTGGATGGTGTTTCTTTGCTGCAGTCCCTGAAACAGGGTTACAGTGGAGGCAACATTCACATTGCTGGTAATGGTTTTTTGATTTTCAGTATACCTGTAGGTGGTTTCGTCAAGGGATCTTCCAAATAGAAAATTCTGGTTCAGTCCTGCATTGAGATTCGGCAACTGATTTATTTTCGATTGTTTCAGCAGATTATCATTGTACTGCGTATTCAGCAACCTGCTGCTGTGATGCTAATGTTATTCTCATGGGCATACAAGATACAATCTTCAAGAGACCAGATCTTCTGTGCCTTCAGCGGAAGTAAAAAACAGGAGGCAAAGTATAGGCAACAATAAGATAAATTTCTTACTTTGTTTCATACCTGGTTGGTTTTGTGGTACTAAAAAATTGATACAATTATTCTTATTTGCGGAACAAAAGCGTAAATATAATCAATATAAGTGTTCAGTCGTTGCATGCAGAGGGTTAAATATGAGAGGTTAAACATGTCGATTTCAGAAAAAATAATTGAGCATAAGGATTTCGGTAAAGTGATAATGATTAAAAGCACCCGAACCAGGAGGATCAGTATTTCTGCCAAGCCCTTTCATCCCCTCAGGGTAACCCTGCCTGTATTTGAAAGCTTCAGCAGGGCAGAACGATTTCTGGAAGAAAAAGAGAAATGGATCCAGAAGACACTGGAAAAGATCCGCAACCTTGAAGATCAATATACAGTTTTCAATGAGGATACATCTTTCCATACCCATGAGCATGAACTTAAAATAGAGCGAGTGGATGTGGACATCCCAAAAGTAAGCCTGAAGGATAAAAAGATCCTTGTCCAGCTACCCGAAACAGCTGATATTCAGTCCCCTGAGATCCAGGACATGATAAGGTGGGGCATCCAGGCAGCCTGGAGAAAAGAAGCCAAAAAATATCTGCCGGTACGCTTGAATGAATTATCAAGATAAACACCAGTTGCCCTATAACCGGGTAATTATTAAGAATAATAAAACCAGGTGGGGTTCCTGCTCGCAGAAAAACAATATTAATTTAAGCCTTCACCTGATGAGGTTGCCTGATCACCTGATCGATTATATCCTGCTGCATGAACTGGCACATACCCTCCATAAAAATCATGGCAGGCGCTTCTGGAAGAGTCTGGAAAAAATATGTCCCAATGCCAGGTTGCTTGATAAGGAAATGAGAGGGTACAGGATAGAAATTTATTAGGATTCCGGTGATGATCTGTTTTTTCGGATATTCCTGTCAAGGATCGAATCGAGGCAGGTAATATACTCAATGGTTTTTTTCTCTCCTAATAATTTAGTGAACTCTCTGACGATAAACGCCTTTATGTAAGTAATCCAGTCCAGGTATGAGAGCGTTGAGATCTTTCCCTTTTCCTGTTTTTCCATGTACCTTTTAAGAATGTTTACCTTCGAATGATATGTCAGGTAAGCTTTTATGGATAATTTTAAATCTTCGTCAAGGTAGTTTTCGACCAGTTTGAGCTCACTGGGGATCACCTCGTAGGTGATTTCATAAAAACTACTGAATGCATTATCCCAGTTAATGTAATGGATGAAAAAATTGACGATGGTAAATATCCTTTTTTCTTCCTCTTTATCGATGGCATTCAGGAATATCCTGTTGAGATTCATCCTGTATGATTCCTTGATGCTGTCGTCGAGAATATCAGTTATTTCGGTAACATGTTTTTCATAATCAGATGAAAAATTGCTTAATGTAAATTGCTCATTATCAAATGGATGCTGAAGTTCTATAATATTTGTGATCACATTGATCTCATCATTCAGGAGGGGAGAAACAGGGTGGATCTTGTCATGAAGGATCCTCTCAAACAGATCATCTGTGAAAAATCCGGACAGGATCAACTTTTTAAGCTGCACCTCTTCACGGTGGATTGGCTTAAGTTCACTCTGATAAAGTTCCAGATACTTGTTTATCCTGCTTTTTATCTGAGCTTTTTTAGCATCAACGATCAGCTGGATATACACCGGATAATACTCTTCCTGCTGGTAGAATCTGGGTTTGGCCCGCTTGTTTAAATAATGCTTTACAGTAATTTTTTTATTCGACATGACCCCGAAGTTTCCGGCATGAATCTTTCAGCATGCAGTTTTCACCAACAGTAAAAATATAAAAAATGTTGGAAGAAGTGACATTAACTGGCCATCGGACTAAATCTTATCCAGTCGGGTCAAGCCTGCTTTTAAGGCAGCATTGACAGCTTCACGGAATTCATGCATTTGTAAGGATCTGGACAAAGTTGGAGACTCCTGGGCACGTCCGCATGGACGATACTGCGCCATGATATTGACGTATGTATCCTCCGAGATTTCTTTTACCAGGTAATTCATAACTTCAGTTGTTCCGGCAGTGCCCTCCGGCATCACCAGGTGGCGGACCAGGAGCCCCCTTTCCGCCAGCCCGGAAGGTTGATGATTAGGGGACCGGTTTGCCTGTGCATCTCGGCTATTGCCAGCTTTGCAATCTCTGGATAATCCTCGGCCTGGCAAGTCTCCCCGGCTATGTCAGGATCCCAGAATTTAAAATCGGGCATGTAAATGTCGATTATCCCATCCAGTTGCTTCAGGGTTGAAACATAATCATATCCACCGGAGTTATATACAAGCGGGATGGTCAATCCATTATCTGCAGCGATGATCAAAGCTTGAAGGATCTGTGGAACCACATGGGTGGGAGTAACAAAGTTGATATTATGACAACCCAGGGCCTGCAATGATAACATCATTTCAGCGAGTTCCCGTGAAGTAATTGGCTGTCCCCTGCCTTCATGGCTGATATCATAGTTCTGGCAAAAGCTGCATAAAAGGTTACAATTAGTAAAAAATATGGTACCTGATCCCCTGCTTCCTGATATTGGTGACTCTTCACCAAAATGAGGCATATAACTCGAAACCATCGCGTGTTCTCCGGTCTTACATGTACCGGTATCCCCGGATAGCCTGTCTGCATGGCAATTCCTCGGGCACAGGGTACAGTCCCTCAACTCCAGAAAAAGACTCTCTGCCCTCTCTTTCAGGATACCCTCCCTGTGTGCTTTCAGATAGGATGCTTCCACCTTTTGTGGCTTAAGTTCTATAAATTTAAGAAACCCGGAGAACAAAATTGCTACATAAATGTTAATCTTGGTTACCAGACTGTTAGATTTCAGCTGTCCCGATGATGTAAATTTGTATTAGAAAGTTTAAGAAATCAAAAACCAACAATATCATGAAAACTACAAGTCAAACCACCAGACCTTTGCCGAAGCCTTTTAGGTTCTCTCTTTATATTGGTGCTGTGGCAGCACTCTGTTTCCTGAATTGGGTTGCCCTGCCGGCACAAGATCCCGCAATAAAGCTTTGATAGCCACCTGGCTGCTGCACTTGTTGAAGAGGTTGAAGCGGAAATTGAATTAGAAAGCTGGATGTTGAACATTTCGGATGATTTCATGACAGCCAGTGATACTGAAATAGAATTGGAATCCTGGATGCTGACATTTTCAAATGATTATATTGTTGACATGGAACCCCAAATAGAAATTGAGCCCTGGATGCTGACCTTTGCTACGGATATTATTGTTGAAGACTGGATGACAAACACCTTCTTCTGGGACTCGATTTATCTGCTTGCCAGGAAATAATTTGAAGCCACTGCTATAAAAACCCAAAGCTGTCCGGCATCCGTCGGGCAGTTTTTTTTACCTTTATAAAGAGATAAAGCTTTTACTGATACTACGTTAATAATTTTTTCTTAAATTTGCACCGCTCAAGACGGATTGACCCATGGTGTAACTGGCAACACATCTGATTTTGGTTCAGAAGAGTCTAGGTTCGAGCCCTAGTGGGTCAACAAAAAGCCCTGCAATCATTTGATTAGCAGGGCTTTTGTATAATATGGTTCATGTCCCCTTATTTCTTGCGGGCAGATTAATTTTTTACGATTTTTCTTGAGCTTAATCTGTTTCCCTGCCTGTCAGTTATGGTCAATAAATAAATACCAGCTGAATAATCCGAAATATCAATATCCTGGTTGTTTGATCTCATAATACCTTTCTCCAGCAATTGCCCACCTGTACCATAGATGGAGTATCTATATTTTTTCATGGAGTTTTGCCCTAATTGAACGGATACGATATCATTGGCAGGGTTGGGGTATATTTTAATGTTATCTGTTGATTCTGATTTTTTACCCATGGAAACGATTGTTTCCGGACAGTCAATCTGCATAAAGTTTAAGTTACCCGTGTTATCCAAAACTCCTTTCCAGCAATTACCGTCTGGTGATTTCATGATAATTCCGTATGTCTATATCACTGATGAATATATCTCCATCTGCAATTTCAAGTTTTGCCCCTGGTTTTTTTGTCCCAATCCCTATATTCCCTGTTGTATCTATCCTCATTCTTTCATCAAAAGTAGTACCTGTACTCTGTCCGCTCACAAACTTGATTACTCCTGGTTTCAAATTATTTCGTGAAGCACCAATAATTAATCCATTTCCATTAGAGGAAACCATCCCATAATCTTGTAAATCTTTAGGAGAATCATTCGCAGTATATGTCTCAGAAATATGTCCGATGATAGTATGATTGTTACTTGGTCCGGCTTTAACTCTTATTTGGGCCAGGGAATTTGAGCCAGAAGAAGTATTATTTACAGATAAAAACATTCTTCCCGGCCAACCTGACTCATTTCCTTCAATGCTTAAGGCATGTTCGGGAGAACTGGTTCCTATTCCAATATTTCCATTTGAACCTATCCTGAGCCTCTCAATACCTGCACCCGCTGTCTCATCGTATCCAGTATAAAATTTAATGATACCGTCTGCTGAATTCGCATGTAGCATAATGCCTCTAACTTTGCTCGATATATTAAAAAATCCAGCAAAATCATAATAGGGGTTACTATCATAATTGAGGCCATACTCTTGAAAACCAGATAATAATAAATCGTTAGTACCGGATTGGAATAACAATCCAGTATAAGAATTATCGTCTGAGTTATGGAGTTTGATAAAATTCCTTTTTGTACCGGAACTGACAATGTCCTTGATTTCCAACAAGTATGAGGGATCAGAAACGCCAATACCCAGGTTACCATCCCTCTGGTAAATATTATTTGAGAGCGTATCGGATTGTGAGTTTCCCAGCGTAAAAATGCTTACTAATGCTGCGATTAAAATGATGTTCTTCATAATGGATAATTTCAATTGATAATTACTTTCTCGATGTATTTTTTCTTTTCGCATCTGATACTTAAATAATATAGTCCTGGCGAAATATGACTTACATTTATTGTTGGTGCAGAATTGCTTTTTTCGATATGCTTATGGAATATCCATAATCCCATGATAAACCACCAATAGATTTGGTCCAGATTGTATCTCCAAAATAGTCTGTTTTGATAAGGATAATGTCATCCTGATTTTCAGTAGTTTGACCAACTATAATAAAACCTTCATCATGGGTTGACTCTAAATCCCATGCCCATTCCTCATATCCCCTGTCATAAATTCTGTAATAGTTCAACTGTGCCATGTTTGTTCCTATAGCAACAGTTAAGTTTGTGAGCAATCTTATCAGTTACCAATTATTGTATTGTTTTAGTTACTGTCGGTATTACGCTTTCATTTTCGTAGATAAAAAAGTCTATACTTGTTGGTAGCCCAAACATGAAGGGTACAGTAACAATTTGTCCAGTCCCATTTGCCTGAAGATTTGTACTGTCTGCACGCATACTATTAATCGTCCAACCATCGTTTTCCATTGACCAGATTCCTATTCCACTATAGGTATATCCGGGCGTTGGTTTAAAAATAACTGTAAGGGAAGTTCCTTTTGGCAGATCGGCTGCAATACAATACTTTACACCACCGGTCCAGATTACTGATGTGTCTGATATCACATTTAATAATGATTTTGCCAATGTTGGATAGGCAATTGATTTTGTAAAAACGTAGTTTGTGGTATTAACAAACGAGTCAACATATAAATCAAATTCATTAATAACAATGTTTTCTCCCAGATCACTGTATTTATTTTTTAAATTGGTTTTCACTGCATTTATATCAAGAAGCGTTGCTTCGTTTATTAATGCGCTCTGAAGTTCTGTGTCATCCAGCATACCGTCTGTTTTAATGTCGAGAAATATTCCTGAAATCATTTCCGTAAGTTCAGCTTCTGTATGTGTCCCTAGAATGATTACTGAAATAGCTAAGAGAATTGAATTATTGTTTCCTGTTTCAGTAATATCAAAAGTTTCAGGGTTATCAGAGTTCGAAGAAGAAAATCCAAATATTCCATATATTTCATCTCGGGCCTGTGCCTTTGCATCTAAGAAAGAAGAACCGTTTTCAACTAGATATTTGACCCTTTCAGTCTCAAGGGTGGTAATAATATTCACATTGATACTGGCATTCGATTCTACATCAACAATGGCAGACAAGGCAATCGTAGAATTTGACAATGCATCTTCTACTTCATTGTAAAAATACCCATCAGCAGTAATATAAACATATTTGGATGTAAGTTCGAGGTTCGAAATCTCGAATGAACCTTTATCATCCAGAATAATTGCATTGAATAATTTCCCTGTCTGTGATAGATCATTGTTAAGCTCAGAAATCGATACGGAAGTACCCTTTAAAAATGGTCCCTTTTGAAATAAGCCTTTGATATCATATTTGGTTGTCACTGTTTCATTTTCCTTATTGCAGCCTATCAGAAAAATAAAAGTCAATACAACTATAAAACTCCTCTTCATAGATTATAATTATTAGTATATATAATTTCCAGCAACTGTTCAGGTTAGTGAGCAAACAGATACTCATACCCTTTGATTACACAGACCTGGAAAGGTTATTGTTAATTCACAATGATTTCTTTAAACCAGTTAGGTGAACTATCCTCATTTTCATAATAATAGATTTCGGTTTTATTGGACCATGTACTATCCTGATAGCTTTCTAACAGAATCTTAAGATCAATTTCTCCTGTTCTTGTTGATGTAAAAGTTCTTGATGTGTCAATATCATTCCAATCTGAATATTCCCATCCTTTATTGTGAGAGTCAGAAAAATACCAGTTTAGGCCTCGTATTTTAACCTTAAGACTGTTTCCGGTTGGAAGGATTGCACTCATTGAATATGTTCCGGCAGCATATTCCGTTTTATCCTTGTCAAGTATGTTTAGTCCATAACTTCCCATTGAGGATATTCAATATATGCTGTAAATTCAAAGGGTGTATTATCTATAAATTGATTGACATGTTTTTCGAAATCAGGAACTGTAACAACGAGTCCTTGTGATTCATATCGGTTAATCAGATTATTTCTAATCTCAGACAGTTTTATTGTTTTTGCATTGTTAATAAGTACAGAGCCAAGAGTAGAATCATTCAATTCTCCATCCTCAGATATATCATTGCTTAAATTGGCAAGCAGTTCCGATAAATCAGCAACTCGAAGATGCCCCTGTAATATTACGGATATGGCAAGTAATATTGCATGGTCGTCACCTGACTCCGTAATGTCAAGGCGTTCTGATTCAAGCATTTCAGATTTGCTGATTTCAAATATGTTAAGTATTTCGGATTGTGCCTGTGATTTTGCATCGTTAAAAGATGATCCTTGAGAAACCAGAAATTCAACCCTTCTTTTTTCTAAACTTGATAGAATGTTCACATTTAGACTTGATTTATCCGTAAGATCTGATAAGGCGTAAAGCGTCAACTGGGCAGTTGAATTGTTATTTATAATTTCATTGAAATAGAATCCATCAGCCTTCAATTCTGCAAATTGTGAGATCAATTCTATGCTTTTCAGCTCAAAGGTTCCTTTATTATCCAGAATTTGGGATGAATAGGTTTTTCCGGTTTGTGTTAAGTTTGATGATAGTTCCGACACGGTGATGGAGGAACCATTTATATATGGCCCTTTCTGCACATATCCACTGATTTTCTCGATAGACAGGCTGTTGGTATTATTGTTGTGTTTCTCACAGGATGTTATAACACAAATCAATAACACAAGTTGAAGTAATCTAACATTTCTCATTTTATTATTATATGATTGCTTTTGATCTATCAATATACCTTAGGCTCATTCCTACATTGTTTTATCCAAAAAGTCCAAAAAGGTAGCCATTGATTTTATACGCCTCAATGCCTGTTTTAGTTATTCTCAGCGTTTGTTAACCACCGCAAACACATAAAATTCCGGGGGGTGATGAAATGGAGAAGGTCAATTTAAGTCCTGAATAAAGCTATCCAGGAAATAATTGAAATGATAAGGCATGAATTCTAGATAATGGTTAATTATAGATCTTTAATTTGAGAGGCTTATCGCGTTTTTTGTCGTATCAGTTTCTAATACACCAACCAATTCGTAATCAATTGTATCAATTTTTACAATCATTTATTTTCAATTCCCAATTCCTGTTTTAGCAAATCCCCAATATCATTACTTGTTGCACCCGTATATACCAGACCTCCTTTACTTGTGTCCAGAACATATGCATAACCTTCTCTTTCTCCGACTTTATTGATGGCTTGTTGGATTTTGTCATAGATAGGCTGCATTAATTCAGTGCCACGTTGTTGTAATTGTTGAGAAGCATTCTGCTGAAATGTCTGTATACGGTTTTGCATCTCAACAATGTCAGATTCTTTTGTTGATCGTATTACTTCGGAATAAGTACTCAAATTTTCCTGGTATTCACTTACAAGCTTATTATACTCAACCTGCATTTCTTCCAACATCAACTCAAGATCTTTAGTGTCTTTTTCAATCAGTAGTTCAGCGCTGTCAGTTTCGGGTAATGCTTCGAGTATCTCCAGGACATTCGCATGGCCAATTTTAAGCTCACTTTGTGAATATGCTGATGATATGTTTATTATCAATACAGCAAAAGAAATTAATAGCAGGTTCTTATTCATGCCAGGACCAGTTAATAGTATAGTAATATCAAAGGTATTCTTCCTTTAAAGAAGAATCGATTAATAAAAGTTAAGAATGAATAATTAATGTTAAAGGAAAATCTGTGATGGGCTTAATGATCCTTATTTGTCAGGTGAAGTGTTTGTTGATTCCCATATCCATTCAATACAAGGTTGTTTTTGTATATCTCAAGTATACCATAAGAGTTATTCGGGGTATCCACCATTCCTAAAATTGTTATATAGTGGATCCCGTTTTTGAGAACATAATCTCCTGCATGATTATGTCCGTTGATAAATGCCACCACATTTGAACTGTGTTCGATAATGTCTATAATTTCCTGATTGTTCCACAAATTTTCTGCACCATCTATTGGCCTCAATGGCATATGTGAAAAAACAATGACTTTCTGCTTTAAGGATCTTGCACTTTCCAGTTCCTGTTTAAGCCAGTTCTGTTGTTTCTTACCAATAGCACTGTTCCATCTATAATTATTGGATTTTCCTGTTGTATTTTCAAAATAGGTATCGATCTGACTGATATCGTGTTGATGTAAACCATTAGAAAAATAGGAATAATCAGTAGCATCCAGAACGATAAACCGCCAGCCTTTTTTTGCATAGGAATAATAATAATCAGGCATTGATAGGGTCTCAAGTAATTTTGGTAAATGAACCGAGTCGACAGAAAAATCATGATTTCCCAGCAAATGATAATTTTCAATATCCGGATTTAGATTTTGGTAAACTGGTAGGATCGAATCGTAGTTTTCCCATCCCTTGTCTATGATATCTCCGAGATTTTGGACAAAATCAACATCCTCAGTATTGAATGTCACAATCGCTTCGTTCAGCTTCCATAAAGATTCCCTGTAATGTCTTTTACCTGCAACAGGATTATCTGCATACTGTGGGTCAGCAACCAGTCCAATTCTTAGAACAGGTTCTGTTTGTGAACAGGAGGTCTGAATGATTATTAATGCAATGAGTGAAAGTAATAGCTGTTTCATAATTTGTTTTTTGTCAATCTTTTAACCTGTAGGCTATCACCCTGTTATGATTAAAAGTGGGGATAATAAGCAGGTTTAATTCCGGTATGTATTCAATGTCTGCTGTTCTGATATTACTGTTTCTTAAATCCAACAACTCAGTGACATTCCCGGTTGATGCGACCAAATATATCTTTCCCTCCCACAATGTCACAATATAAATATCATTTTTATAATGTTTGATGCCATCAATAATCCCGGTATCCAGTTCAGCTACGTTGGCTACTTCATTTGTTTCAAGATCGATTTTTTTCAAGTATTGATCACCTGAATTACCAACAAAAAGACATCCTCTATCATATAGCAATCCATTAGACCTGTTGATCGGATCACTGGCAATGGTGTCAATGGTTCCTTCCCGTGAAGCGTATACGGCACTGGCTTCAGGTTTCCTTGGAGACGTATCTGTAAAATAGATGATACCATTTTCATCGATGGCAATATCATTGAGAAAACCAGGTGCCGTTACGGTTATTTTCTCGACAAACTCTCCGGATTCGATTTTGTATACACTGATGCCATCTCTTTCAACAATAAACAGCTGGTCATTATGGATGGTAATGCCCGTCGGTGCCTTCAATCCGGTGATCCACTTTAACTTCAGGATATTTCCATCAAGATCCAGTATGGAAACAAAATCATCGGCTGATGCCATATCCTTTGGGAAAGTATTGAAATTGGAAATATAGATTTGATCCCTTTTTGCATCAAAAACGGCTGACTCGGGTGTAGAAAAGACCGAGTCGGTTTCCCAGGCCATTTCCAGGTGATAATTTTGGGATCCGGCTTTGAGCGATACCAGACTTAAACTGATAATAAGAAAATTTCTGATGTGGTATAACATGGCGTTTTTAGGTTTTTTGAAAAAATGGTTTTCGACATATTGCCTGGCTGATCCTTCCTTTGCCTTATTCCATTTTCAGGAAAGGGTTAAATGCGATCTCCCACAAATTCCCGTCCGGATCAGCAATATAACTGCTGTAACCACCCCAGAATACTTTTTGTGGTTCTTTAATTATCTGTACTCCCTGATTTCGAAGGCCTTCAATAAGGTCATCGACTTCTTTTTCACTTCGGGTATTGTATGCCATTGTGAAACTTTTAAAACCATCCCCCGAAGGATTAACGGTAGCATCTTTTGCCAGTTCTTCTCTATCGTATAAGGCCAGATGAATTCCATTAAGATCGTAAAATATGATGCTTTCATTACTCAT
Organism: uncultured Bacteroidaceae bacterium; assembly: GCA_963767555.1. Taxonomy (GTDB): domain Bacteria; phylum Bacteroidota; class Bacteroidia; order Bacteroidales; family SM23-62; genus SM23-62. The sequence goes on from CAVYEL010000009.1 coordinate 34,539, forward strand.
CTCAGAGCGGTTCCAGCCAAATTTAGTTTCGTAAAAGTCAATAGATTGATTTATATCTTTTACCCCCAGGGTAATGAATGTCATTCGCTGTTCCATAGTATGGTTATTTTGTCCGTGACTGATGGCTGTAACAAATAAAAGTCCAATTATAAGCTTTAAAGTATTCATAACAAATTAGATGGTTGATTTTACGGGGATAAGATCCTATTTTAATTTCAATTTGCCAGTGATGTAATCCAGATCAGGATCCATAACCCAAATGGCCCAGTATCCACTTCGGGTGCTTGAAAATGCAATTTTTTGGCCGCCAGGCGACCAGCTGGCTTCAATATCATACCCAGGGTTGGATTCATCGCCAGCGTATTGAGTGATCTGAACCGGATCACCTCCATTTATTGGCATGATCCAGAGATCCACATTACCACCATGGTCGGAAGCAAAAAGGATCATGGAACCATCCGGGGATATATCCGGTTTAACCTGCCGGCCGGGAAGGAAAGTCAGCTGCCTGGCCTGTCCTTCATTAACAGGTACCAGCCAGATATCAGTTTCACTGCGGTTAATGGTGTCCCTCACATCTGCCAGGAAATAATTACCATCAGAAGTCCAGTCAAACGGTACAGATATCTTTCCTTCAAGATGAAAAACTTCTTTGCATTCACCGCTTACTATATTGAGAACGCATATCAATCCTTTTGAAGTGAAGGCGATGTGTTTACTATCAGGAGCCCAGCAGGGCATGCCACTATTTATGATTTCTATGCTGTCTGGATCAATTCTGATGGGTTTCCCCCCGCAGGATGGTATCATTTGAATTATTTTTCCAAAATCTCCGTCAAATGCTATGTATTCACCATCGGGTGACCAGCATGCATGTTGGGCAAAAGAATCGGTAATCTTCACCGGCAGTCCACCTTCCGAAGGAATTGTTAAGGTATTGCAACCTGATCTTGTGCCGGAACTGTATATGATATAATTCCCATCAGGGGACCAGTACGGATAGCCGTCATGCGTAGAATCACTGAATGTTATTTGCTTTAATGAATGATCCTGGGCAATGCACACCTGGCCTATAAGGAGGTATAACATAAAAGACAGGAGGGTATTTGTATTTATCATCGGTATGGGCATTAAATGGACTGCATTTATCTTTAATGTCCGTAAAACCATCTCTCTTCAGGGGCTGGATATAAGGACATAATATAACTATTTTTTCAACATAAATCTTCGATATTCTACGATAAATGGCATTAAGAATCAAGGATGCCATTGAGACGAAAAGCATATAAATTTAGAATAAAAACCAATAAGGATATTGAATGTAAGCTTCTACGATTTTGTGGTTCAGCACGCTTTCTCTGGAATAAATCATTGGCCATGAACCTGGTGCGGCTGGAAAACAAACAAACCTTACTCTGGTATAATGAACTGGCTTTCTGGCTCACCCTTTGGAAGCAATCCAATGAGTATACTTTTTTAAAAGAATGCCCTTCACAGGTATTGCAGCAGAAGATCAGGGATCTGGACAGGGCATTCCGAAATGCATTTGATAAAAAACAGCCCCTGAAACACATCCCGGTGTTTAAGAAAAGAGGATCAGGAGATAGTATCCGTTTTCCACAGGGATTCAAGATAGTGGGCCGCAGGATCTTCCTGCCAAAGATCGGCTGGGTGGGTTTTTACAAGAGCTGCAAAATAGAAGGAAAGCTTAAGAATATAACAGTATCAAACAGGGCAGGCAGATGGTATGCTTCCATTCAGGTTGAGCAGGTGATTGAGGTATGTAAGCATCCTTCTGACTCGGAGACAGGTATTGATGCAGGGATAAAATGCTTTGCCGCCTTTTCAGACGAGACCATGATTGAGGGAGTTAATAGTTTCCGAAGGCATGAACAGGCATTGGCCAGGGGACAGAAAAAACTATCACGAAAACAGAAAGGATCAAATAACCGGAAGAAACAGAAAATAAAAGTATCAAGACTTCATAAAAAGATCTTCAATGTGCGTTCAGACTTTCTTCACAAACTGAGTACCGAAATCAGCAAGAATCACGCTACGGTATATGTTGAAGGATTACAGATCAAAAACATGAGTTCATCGGCCAGGGGGACCATCGAAGATCCAGGCATAAGGGTGAAGGCTAAGTCCGGATTAAACAAATCCATACTGGATCAGGGATGGGGAGAATTCAGAAGGCAGCTTGATTACAAGCTATCGTGGAAGGGCGGAAAGCTGATTGAAGTCGATTTCCGGTATACATCACAAACCTGTTCCTGCTGTGGACACAGAGCAAAAGAGAATAGGTTGTCACAGGCTGTTTTCAGGTGTGTGGCCTGTGGGCATGAGGAAAATGCCGATGTCAATGCAGCGAAGAACATATTAACCGTCGGGCAGACGGGGATAGCCTGCCAAGCGAACCGCACTAGCGGTCGGCAACAGGAACCTGCAGGAAACCGCGAGGGAGTACTGTTCAAGGCTTGTTAAAGCCTTTGGAATCCCTCTCCTTTAGGGGCGGGAGGATGTCAATCCAAGTTAAAGAATTTACATTACATATTCGAAATTTAACTTCCTGATGCAAGGGTATTCTTGTGCTTCTTCTATCTTTGTTTTCCTTAATTATTATCACAGAGAATGAAACAGAATGCTGTAGTAGCCCAATCTGGCGGACCTTCACCGGTTATCAATGCATCCCTGGCCGGGGTATTAAAAGCTTGTACAGAGCATCCGGAACAAATTGAAACGGTTTATGCAGCCTGGCATGGAGTGGAAGGTGTGTTGCAGGAAGAGCTGATCAATATGAACCAGCAATCCCAGGTAGAACTGGACCTGCTGATGACAACTCCTGCCTCCGGAGCTATCGGCACCTGCAGGTATAAGCTCAGACGCGATATGGAGGAGGATTATGAACGCATACTGGAGGTATTCAGGGCTCATAATATCGGCTATTTTTTCTATATCGGTGGCAATGATTCCATGGACACGGCTGCCAAGATCTCTGAACTGGCTGCAGCCAGGGGATATGACCTGGTAGTGGCGGGGGTGCCCAAAACCATTGACAATGATCTGGGGGATGAGGAATTTACACTGATAGACCATACCCCTGGATACGGCAGTACAGCACGCTACTGGATGTCCATCATATCAGATGCCAACCAGGAAAACCAGGCCATCAGTACTTCAGAATGTGTATGCGTATTACAGGCCATGGGACGTTCTGCAGGATATATACCTGCGGCTGCCCGCCTGGCTGATCCTGATCGCAGGATGCCCCTTCATATCTATACTGTTGAATCCGGCCATAACCTGGAATCATTGCATGAAAATGTCAACCGCCAGCTGGACAGGACAGGAAGGTGTATCGTTGTTGTCAGTGAAGGTTTTGACGTGGGAAATATTGGCGCTGCCTATGATCGTTTTGGACACATTGAATATGGGGCAAGTAAGCAGGCAACTGCGCAGGTTGTGGCTAATTACCTGAATGAACAGGGACTCAATGCCAGGGGGCAGGCATCCTGGCAGGTGCCCGGCGTTCTGCAACGCTCCACATCACTCCATCTCTCATCGGTCGATGCAGATGAAGCTTTTGCGGTTGGAAGTGAAGCTGTTAAAATAGCCATGTCAGAGGGCAGTGGCTATATGGCAACCATGCTTCGCCAACCGGGCATTGCCTACCAGCTTTATTATGACAAAGTACCATTGGAAAAAGTAGCTGTATCTGCCCGCCAGCTTCCAAAAGATTGGTTGAGTTCAGATGGGCTGGATGTAACGGATGATTTTGTCAGTTATGCAATGCCCCTGGTCGGTGAAGAATGGGTGAAAATTCCACTTGAAAATGGCAGGCCACGTTTTTCCAGGCTGAATATATGCATTTGAGGAAAAGAAGTGCCCGGAATATAATCCCCTTTTGTACCGCTGATCAATCATTCAACACCTACCAATCCGTCTTCGGTCATCTGCCAGACCTCACCGGCAAGTTTGCGGTCCCAAATATCATCAACCGTTTCAACATTGTTAAGGAAATAGCGCGTATTTTCATCCAGCCTGATATATTTACCTGTGGGCACCAGAATGGTTACCCTGGTATCCGGCATTCTCCATTTATCCGGTTTGTTAAGACTGAAATACGGATTAAGTATTAATAGTATTCCCTTCCTGGCTCCATTCATAATCAAGCTTAGCGGCATTCAACGATGCCTCAGCCTCGTCTCTTCCCAGGGATTTCTTTCGAATTGACATCTCAAAATCGTCAAAGTCCCCTTCTGCTATGTCCAGATCGATCTTGCCATAAACATGGTCTTCCGTAGAGATCATATTCCAGGAGTCATCATAATTGAAGTACCAGTTATCGTTAAATCCCTCAATGCCCGGATCGGCAATAAATTGAACATTGAGTGTATCACTTGACAAATCGTCCAGGTTGAGGGTAGTGCTTGTTCGTCCGGAGGAATTGAAATTCCACCCTTCAAAAGTAGCCATGGAGGCGAGGAAAACAATACTCAGTATCCAGAGAACCAAAGCGGTCAATCCAATTATTCTATCTTTTGCCTTGAACCTGAACATCATTTTTATTCCAGCATACACCAGAGCAATTACCGGGATAACAATCGTAAAGAATAAAGCCATGGATATCAGGGTGAGGTTGGTTGGATCACCAATTATTCCAAAGAATTCACTGAATGATTGGATGTGTGAACCAGAAAACTCCAGTCGGGAATACTGAATTACGGAAAAAAACAGCTATTGATAATGCAGTAAGTGCAGATAATCCACCGATGATAAATCCCAGTCCGATAATGAAAAGAATGACCTTTAAGAAAACCAGAGCAATCTGACCTATTACATGTAAGATCTCATCCAACACGTTTTTTGTCTTTTTTAATTCTTTGGAAGTCTTTACCTTTTCATAGCTTCTCCTTAACATTTTCTTTAACTGTTTCATATTCTTCTTTAACCGTTTTTTCAATGTTCGATACGGTTACTTTTTCACCTCGCATTTCAAGTTTTTCTGCAGCTGTCACTGCTTTTGGTACGGCAATCCAGAGGACTATATACAGGATCAACAGTACACCGCCACCGGTTGCAAAGAAAAAGATCACCCATAATAAACGCATAAGCCAGTTTTCAATACCGAAGTATGCCCCCAATCCAGAACACACACCTCCGGCAATGGCATTATCCATATCACGGTAATATTTTTTTGACTTTTTTCCCTTTGAATAGGAACCTCCTGATGCTCCATCCATACCATCTTCTTCAAGGAAATCCTCCGGCTGTCCCATAATGGCGATAATATCATTTACATCCTCAATGGTGATCACTTCTTTTTTATCATTGATCTTAGTCTGGAATAGTTCAGCGATACGTGATTCAATATCCGAGATGATCTCCGCACCTTCTTCCGTATCCCTGAATCGTTGGCTAATTGCATCGAGGTAATTCTTCAATGCCTGGTATGCATCATCATCCAGGTTGAATATCTGTCCGCTCAGATTTATTTTTACTGTCGTTTTCATCAGGTAATTATTTTGTTTCTTTTTCTTTCTTGTTTAACATGTTAATGGCATCCACCAGCTCCTTCCAGGACTGGTGCAATTCATCCAAAAATTTCCCACCTGTTTCGGTAATGGTATAATATTTTCTCGGTGGTCCCTGGGTGGATTCCTCCCATCGGTAACTCAGTAGTCCGGCATTCTTCTGCCTTGTCAGCAGGGGATACAATGTACCCTCTACAACAATCAGCCTGGCTTCTTTCAATTCCTTAATAATATCTGATGCATAGGCATCGTTTTTAGAAAGAATGGAAAGAATGCAGTATTCCAGAATACCCTTTCTCATCTGTGCTTTGGCATTTTCTACATTCATTTTATCTGCATTTCATGGGAAAATTATAATACTATATTTATTTCAAGATCCTGTGAGCAAAATGGTCTGTGGGGAACATATTTTACAGGCTGGCTATTTAAATGATCACTTGATTCCAATCCTGAACCCTGATTCTCATCTGCTATATTATTTAGTGACCGGTCATCAATATTTCCTGAGCCCTTAGTAGTACTGTCCGGCTTGATGCTCTCAATTGCTGAAACCGGATCTACTTTGTCTTTAGCACTATGCTCTACAAAGTAGCTGGTTCCGAGACTCAGGATAATCAGCAGGAATTTTAATTTAAGTGCTATTACTATTTTTACAATACTATCCATAACAAGCAATTGTTCTATACAAAGATATGAAAAAAATATAAGTACTATGCAATACATAGTACTATAATTTTCATGAAAAATAATCACCATATTTAATAAATAATTGATAATCAGCATTTTGAAATGTGATTTTTTTTTATGATTTTTATTGGATCAAATAACAGGAAATGGCAAAACAAGGTGTTTTACTTAAAATGCAGGGTGAAATAGGAGATGAAGTTTCCTATTATTTAACACTCGGTCCCGATATCATTAACATGAATGAGCTACTGGGAAAAACTATTGAAATGGAATATCAGGGCGTTATTCACTGTATACGATGTGGCAGGGTTACCAGAAAATCTTTTGCCCAGGGATTTTGTTATCCCTGTTTCACCACGGCGCCGGAGACCAGTGAATGTGTTTTGCGTCCGGAACTGTGCAGGGCACATGAAGGGGAATCGCGTGATATGAAATGGTCAGAAGATCATTGCCTCCAGGATCATATTGTTTACCTGGCCATATCGAGTGGACTGAAAGTTGGCGTGACCAGGTCTTCACAGGTACCAACCCGATGGATTGATCAGGGAGCCTGGAAAGCGATAAGGCTGGCCAGAACGCCTAACCGTTTTCTGGCCGGACAAATTGAGGTTGCACTGAAGGCTCAAATGAGTGATAAGACCAACTGGAGAAATATGCTCACTAATAAAATTGACCGGGATATTGACCTGGTTGAGGAAAAGAATAATGTGTCTGGATCCCTGACAGAAGAATTATCTGTATATCTCAGTCCTGACAATGAGATAACGGAAATCAGGTATCCGGTCCATCAATACCCGGAGAAAGTTAAAAGTCTGAGTTTCGATAAATTAGATTTTGTCAGTGGAAAACTTATAGGGATCAAAGGGCAGTATTTGATATTTTCTGACGGATCAGTTTTGAATATCCGGAAACATAACGGATATTTGGTAAATCTGGAAACCTAGTATCACTATCATGACAAGAATACCCTTAACTGCCTGCCTGTTAAGCTTTTTGCTGCTTCAGATTTCAATAATCTCTTCTGCCCAGAAATCAGATCCTGAAATCCTGCTTGAGCATTACCTTGAAACAAGCGATATTGAATCACTGGAAGCGATCAAGGAACAGTTCCCGGAGTCAGCATACCATCACTTTTGTGATTCATATGAATTGCTGCATGTTAACGACCAGAAGGCAAAAGAATTGGCGGAGGCCCTGATCAGGGAGCATCCTGATTTTGCCCTTGGATATTTTGCTCTTGGTACCATATATGGGAACGGACTTGGTCAATATTCTACAGCCATCATACAATTTAATAAGAGCATTGATCTTGATCCAGAATTTTCAAGATCCTGGCTGAACAGGGGGATAACGAAGATAGGATTGAAAGATTTCCAGGGAGCCAGGGAAGATTTTAACCAGGCGGTCACACTAAAAAGAGGTTTCGCACTCGGTTATATTCTGAGAGGTGTAGCCAATTACGAACTGGAAGATACAGATGCTATGATGTCAGATCTTGAAATTGGATTGCAGCTTGATTTCAAAGCCCTGGCCGATGTACTAGATATTGCAGGAAACGCCGTCAGCAAAGCCATTGAAATGGCCCCTGAGAATGTAAACTATTATTTTGCCAGGGGATATGCCCATTTTGCAGCTGAAAATTACCGCCCTGCCCTGTCCGATTTTACAACGACTGTTAATATGGTATCCGGAAGCTCAGAGTTTTTGAAATATGCCGGGGCAACCAAGGTTTTTCTGGAGGATACAGAAGGGGCCCAAACGGATCTGAATATTGCCCTTGGTATAAATCCTGACGATCCGGACATATATTATTATCTGGGCATTCTTATGATTGACTATGAGGAACAATTTTCGAGGGCTTATGAATACTTTGATCTTGCCATCGGGCAGGATGATTCGCAACCAGTATATTTCTACCAGCGTTCGAGAGCATCATACAATCTTATGGATTATCAGACGGCCAGAGATGATATCAATATGGCCCTGTATCTGGATCATCATTCAGGGGACTGCTACGCTTTGAGGGGACAGATCAAGATGAAGATGGGAAGTCCGGATTCGGATTTCTGTTATGATTTTAAGCGGGCACTTGAATGGGGTACCACTTACAACCTGAAAAGGATCATGAAGAAAACCTGCAAAGATTAGGGGGTCCAATAAAAAATTATTTCATCGCCGGGAGGCTAAAAATGAAACGGCTGCCCTTACCTGTCTACACTTTCTGCCCGCAGATTTCCATGGTTACGTATCACAAAGTCATAACAAAGCAGCAGGCCGAGGCCAGTGCCGGATTCGTTGGCAGTTCCTCTGGTGGTCCAGGTATTATCCATCCGGAAGAGCTGGTCCAGTCGATCTTTCGGGATCCCGATCCCACTGTCAGATACGGTGACCTCATAGCAATTCGGGCCATCTTCTTCAGAAAAATGTTTTAATTCAAGTTTCACCAATCCACCCTCAGGGGTAAATTTAATGGCATTGGACAGAAGGTTCCTGAATACGGTGCTGATCATATTCCGGTCAGCTTTCACCCATGAACCTTCCGGGATATTGGATTCAAGTTTGATCTTTTTCTTCCTTGCCAGGGGTTCAGCCAGTGAGCGGCTCTCGCTTGCTGCTGCGGACAGGTCAAATCTTTCCGGATTGAATGGCATCTTGCCTGTCTGGGATGTGGTCCATTGAAGTAAATTATCGAGCAGACGGAGCAGGTCCCCAGCAGCCTTATCAACCTGGTGAATGGCTTCCTCCCTGTCGGACTCTTCAAGTTCATGGTAAGCCATGGTCAATGACTGGGTGATGGACATCAACGCTGTCATGGGATTTTTGAGGTCGTGTGCTATGATCCTGAACAGCTTGTCCTTTGTGGCATTTAATTCCTGGAGGGAGTCCCGTTGAGCCTCAATTTCTTCTTTCTGCCTGGCAATTTCCCTGGTTCGTTCCTCCACCTGTTTTTCCAGTCTCTTTCTCAATTGTTCAAGACGGTAGGTTCGAATACGGGTAAAACTAAAAAAGATAAATACCAGGAACAGAGCATACATAATGTAGGCTGGAATACTTCTCCACCATGGTGGACGTATAATGAGCCGAATTGCATCTCCCTGGTTATTCCAGGTACCATCATTATTGGAGCCCAGTACCCTGAAGGTATACCTGCCCGGTTGCAAACCCGGATAATCGGCGAATCTCCGGTTGCCCGCCTCTACCCAGTCCGGATCGACTCCTTCAAGCATATATCTGTACTGGTTCTTCTCAGCATTGATATAATTGAAGGCTGCAAATTCAAAAGAGACAAAATTCTGATGATGGGAAAGAAAAATCTCTGTGGTTTCTGTGATACTTTTTTTAAGCGGGGAATCCGGACCAATCTTTACGGTTTTATTAAATAGTTTGAAATCTGTGATAAGGACAGGAGGGACAAATACATTTTCCCTGATGCTGTCGGGGTGAAAAATATTGAAACCGTTGATCCCTCCGAAAAACATCTCGCCGGATTCCGGATAGATGATAAGCACCGGTATTGAATTCATTGCTCTGCAGTCCATCTTCCTCATCATAATTCCGGATTGACATGATCACCGGGGTTGAATTTGGAAAGTCCACGATTTGTAGCCAACCAGAAATTACCCTGCTGATCAGGGAGGATACTGTAGATCACATTATTGGGCAATCCGTCTTTCGTTGTATAGGCTGAAAACCGGCCTGTTTCACTATCCATTTTATTTAATCCATGATCTGTACCAATCCAAAGTATTCCCCCGGGGTCTTCAAAAATGCAACGTATGCGATTATTGCTTATACTGTGTGGATTATTTGGATCATGGACATAACCTGTAAAAGTTCCCGTGGATGGGTCCAGCCTGTTTAATCCACCCCCATACGTGCCGATCCATATAAATTTTTCCCTGTCTTCATAAATGGAAAAAACAACATTAAAATTCAGACTTGAGGAATCTGTGGGAGACTGGGTGAAGTGGGTAAACCTCTCCGTATCTTTATCCAACCGGCTTAAGCCTCCTCCGTTAAAACCCATCCAGATGGTTCCATCTAAAGATTCGTAAACCACCCGCATATTATTCGAAGCGATTCCTGTACTATCCTGTGGATCGAACCTGTAGTTTTTGCGAATACCCTTTTTTTCGTTAATCCTGAAAAGTCCATTCAGACTTGTGGCAATCCACAAGGTTCCGTCAGCTGATTGAACGGCTGAATTTATAACGTATGTTCTCGATAATTCAGGGTTGACAGGATCAAACAAATATGGCTGGAACTCATTGGACTGCCTGTCAAGTATGAAAAGTCCATTCCCCTGTGATCCTATCCAGACTTTGCCCTTGCTGTCTTCAAATATTTCCCACACAAAGTTGGCCAATACGTTACCGGGATATTTATAATGCTGGAATTTTGGTTTGCGAAGAGAAAACTTATTGATCCCGCCCCCTCCGGTTCCAATCCACATGGTTCCATCTGCGGAAGCATACATGGAGAAAACAATGTTATTGCTGATGCTGAAGGGATCGTCAGGATTATTCTGATACGATGTAAAGGTTTCAGAGGCACGGTTGAATCGGTTTATTCCGCCATTCTGTGTGCCGATCCATAATATTTTTTCTTCAAAAGTTGTCTCAAGGATCTTGAAAAGGTTATTGTTTGATATGCTGCCCGGGATCATCCATATCTGCCACAAACCTGTCTGCCTGTCCGGTTTCCCTGTTAAAACGGTTGAGTCCATTGTTGGTAGTACCGACCCAGAATTCCCCATAGCTGTCCTCCAGCACACAATTTACAGAATTGCTGCTCAGTGAATTGGGTGAGGAATCGTTCCGATATTGATTCACGATCTTCCGGGAAACCCTGTCATACTCTAACAGCCCGAAAGCGCCAGTACCGATCCAGAACCTGTTCTGCCTGTCCTCATAGAAACAACTAATGAAGGGTGTGGGATCATCTAATCCCTCAAAGTATAATACGCTGAATAGTTCCTGTTTCCCTGTTAAAAATATTCATCCCGTTAGCGGTACCAATCCACATGGTTCCTTCACGGTCAATATAGATATGGTTGATAAAATTATGGCTGATGGAAGTTGTATCGCCTGGCCGGTTCTTATAATGGGTAAATATCTCATAGCTCGGATCGAAACGGTCCATGCCACCCGTATTGTAACCGATCCACAGGATCCCGTTCTCATCTTCAGTGATATCCTGGATGAAATTATCAGAAAGTGAGTTCGTATCCTGGGGGTCATTATTATATACAGTGAAACTATGGCCGTCATATTTATTCAGGCCATCCTGGGTGCCGATCCAGATAAAACCCTTGCTGTCCTGGATAACTACCCTGCCGGTACTTTGCGAAAGACCATCATTGACAGAGATATTCTCAAATCGCAGATCTTTCACTGTCTGGCCCTGCATCACCGGGATCAGGGCAGTGTGAATGAAAATGAAGAAAAAACAGGCGTAACACGTTTTCACATTTGAAAGGTCAAATTACAACAATTAACACAAATTTGGGACTGTTTAACCCGGAACAATTCCAGGAGGGTTGAGGCTGGTTCTTTAAACCATAACAAAATCCTACCTTTACAACGGTAAACGCCTTTTATTTAATGAATATTTCCCAATATCTGCTGAATAAACTTTTTGTCCTGCTATCATTAATGGCCTGTTGTAATGCCTTTGCCATGACTTCTGATACCATTCCTCACCTGATCTCTGGTGATGAGAAACTTCCGGTGGATACTGCCATTATCCTGGGTGAGTTTTCAAATGGTCTGACCTATTATATTCTCGAAAACAGAAAACCTGAGAACAGGGCTCAGTTATGGCTGGTTGTAAATGCTGGATCTATCCTTGAAGATGAGGATCAACTGGGCCTGGCGCATTTCACAGAACATATGGCCTTTAACGGCACCAAAAATTTTGCTAAACAGGAGATCATTAATTACCTGGAATCCATCGGCATAAAATTTGGTCCTGAGATCAATGCCTTTACAGGATTTGATGAAACTGTATATATGCTGCAGCTTCCAACTGACAGTGCTGAAATTATTGAAAAGGGATTTCAGATCCTTGCAGACTGGGCACAAAATGTGAGTTTTGAACCGGAAGAGGTGGATAAGGAAAGGGGGGTTATCATAGAAGAATGGCGTCTTGGCAGAGGAGCCGAAATGAGGATGCTGGACGAACAGCTACCGGGTATACTCAAAGATTCAAGGTATGCGGATCGCCTGCCCATTGGCAAGGTTGAGGTCATTGAGAATTTTGATCATGAGAGCCTGAAGCGGTTTTATGATGACTGGTACAGGCCCGACCTTATGGCATTGATTGCAGTAGGTGATTTCGATGCCGGGAAGATCCTGGATCTTATTGGGCAAATATTTTGAGAAGATACCGCGTAAAACTGATCCAAGGGAAAGAACTGTTTATACGGTTCCTGACCATGAGGAAACTGTCTTTGCCATTGCCGCTGATCCGGAAGCCACGAATACCACACTGGCCATATATTATAAAATGCAGGTTCTGCCTGAAGAAACAGTTGATGATTACCGCAGGATGCTGATGGAACAATTATTTACAAGGATGATGAATATCCGTTTGTATGAATTGCTGAACCAGGCAGTACCCCCCTTCCTGTACGGCTATGTTTCACACAGCAACCTGGTCAGAACCATGAATATCAATTCTTTGAATGTAGGAGTGAATGAGGATGGGATTATGCGCGGACTCGAAACCATACTTACTGAAGCATCGCGGGTTCAAAAGCATGGATTTACACAGTCGGAACTGGATCGCACCAAGATCTGGCTGCTGAGGCGAATGGAAAAGGCATATATTGAAAGAGATAAGACAGCATCGGCAAGATTTGCCTCGGAATACATGAGAAACTTCCTGGAAAATGAACCCATTCCGGGGATAGCTTATGAGTACCAGGCAGCAAGCAAATTATTGCCTGGCATAGCGTTGGATGAGATCAATGACCTGGTGGATGAATGGGTAAAGGACAGCAACAGGGTTATATTGATAAATGCCCCGGACAAAGCCGAGGTTGAAGTCCCGGATGAAGAAGCATTAATTTCAGTTTTTACAAGTGTTAGTCAGAAAGATATCCTTCCTTATGAGGATGCTGTTTCAGATCGGCCATTTATGGAAGACATGCCGGTTATGGCAGAGGTTGTGGAGGAAAGTGAACAGAAGGAACTGGGGATCCTTTCCTGGAGATTATCCAACGGGATCCGTATTATCCTCAAACCAACAGAGCTCAAAAATGATGAAGTCCTCTTCCAGGGCTTCAGTCCGGGTGGCCATTCCCTGGCTGCAACTGAGGATTACAGGTCAGTCAGGGCTTCGGCTGAGATCATTAAACTCAGCGGAGTTGCCGGATTTGACCTGAATGACCTGAATAAAAAGCTTTCCGGGAAGGTTGTAAGCGTATTTCCATATATTAATGAACTGACAGAGGGTATCACCGGGCAGGCTTCACCTGAGGACATTGAAACCATGTTCCAGCTGATATATCTATACCTGACCAGGCCGAGAAAAGATGCCAATGCCTACGAATCATATAAAGCACGGATGGAGGGGTTTATACAAAACAGGCATGGCTCTCCAGATGCCGCATTTTATGATACCATCATGGTCACTATGGGCCAGTACCACATGCGCAAACGCCCATGGTCCACCAAATTGCTGGATGAAATTGATCCTGAAGTGAGTTGGGACTTTTACAACGAACGTTTTGAGGATGCAGATGATTTCACCTTTGTTTTTGTCGGGAAATTTGATCCTGATTCCCTCAGGCCGCTTGTCATTAAATACCTGGGTAACCTGCCAGTTACTGACAGGGAAGAAACCTGGAGGGATACAGGGATCATCCCACCGGAGGGTGTGATTAAAAAGGCAATATACCGCGGACAGGAAGAGAAGAGCCAGGTAGGCCTGATATTTACAGGAGAGCATCCCTGGAGCCGGGAAGACAATTATGCTATTTCATCCATGACGAGTATAATGAGGATGAAATTGAGGGAAACATTGAGGGAAGATCTGTCTGGGACTTATGGGACCAGAATTGGATCCTCGCTCAGTCTCTACCCCAGGGAAGAATACAGTATCAGCATTTCCTTCGGATGTGAACCAGACAGGGTGGATGAACTCATTGGGGCCGTATTCCAGGTAATAGACAGTATGCAGGTCTATGGTCCGGATACCAGATATGTTGACAAGGTGAAAGAAACCCAGCGGCGTTCATTCGAGTCCCAGCTTGAACAGAACCGGTTCTGGTTATCTAACCTGGTATCTTATGCTATGAGGGAAAAGGATCCAGCAATTATCCTTGAATATCCTGCACTAATTGAAACACTAAATCCAACAATGGTGAAGGATGCTGCAGTGACTTTTTTCAATAAGGAGAATTACGTACAGGTAATCCTGAAACCTGAGAAGGAGAAGCAAGATGAGATAGTGGATTCTCTTTTGAATGAATAGCCTAGTCAGCAGGCTCCATGATAAGGATCTTATTGACCTGTTGTGTGCCCATTACCTGAATTGAATCCATGGCATATACTGCAAAGAGGGAAGACTTGGTCTTCTCAGCTTCAAAGTAATACCATCCCTGCAATAATTCTGGAAAGTAAACTTCTCCGTACTCGTCGGATAACTGCCTCTCAGTGAAGACATAATTCACGAAGTTATCATACGAGCTATACAGCGTAACTTCAACATTTTCTTCAACCACACCGTCAAACTCTGTAACGATCAGGAGATCTCCCCAGACCTGTGGTTCTTTTCTCTCACAGGAAAATATGACCAGGGCAAGAATGAATATGAAAAGAAGTTTTTTCATAATTATCGTTTTTAATCGGGTATAATTACGCAGTTTGACAGAAAAAGTTTCCCCAACAGCTTCTTTTGACAATACATGAATGGGATATTCGAGCAAGTTTCGTAAATTGTATTGGAAAAGACATACCTGGAAAGTTTAATAATATGAAAAATTTTAAAATATTAATTATTAATAGTATATTATTGATCATCTTTAGTTATACTTTAGTTGGACAGGAAAAAACTGACCCCAGGCTCAATGCCTGTATCAACTGTGAAGAGCTGATAAATTTGCGGTTTCCTGAAGTAACAATTACAGAAGCCAGGATAATTTCAGAAAAGACGTCCTATTGCAAGGTACTGGGAACAATTGGAAAGGAAATTGATTTTGAACTGTTGCTTCCCGGGGACTGGAACGGCATATTTTTTATGGGTGGAGGAGGTGGATTTGTGGGTTCCATTGCGAATGGTGCAAAATGGAGTGTTCATACTGGCTATGCTACATCTGGAACGAATACCGGGCATAAAGGTCACGGACTGAAAGCGGACTGGGCTCTTGATAATATGGAACGACAGATCAATTTTGGCCATCTGGCCATTCATCGGACTGCCCTTGTCTCAAAGGCTATTATTGCAAGCTATTACTGCCATGATCCAGTGTATAGCTATTTCATGGGCTGCTCACGCGGAGGTGGACAGGCCCTGATGGAAGCCCAGAGATATCCGGAAGATTTCGACGGGATCATTGTCGGTGCCCCGGCCTTTGGCTGGCCGGCCTTTGCTGCGGAGTTTATCCAGAATATCCAGGCCATCTATCCTGATCCGGATAATCTTGAAGAGCCTGTCATCACAAAAAATAACCTGGCCATGTTGCAGGCAGCCATTCTGGATCAATGCGATGAGCTGGATGGGGTAAAAGATAATATACTGAATGATCCATCAGCATGTGATTTCGACTTCACAGCACTTCCAACCTGCCCTGATGATGTGATTGGAGAGGATTGCTTTACCATCGCGCAGATCAAAGCAATACAAACAGTTTACGATGGAATAGCCTGTGATCAGGGAAAAATATATCCGGGTTTCCCACCGGGTGGTGAAAACGAACCCGCAGGATGGCTGCCATGGATCACCGGGCCTAATCAAGGATCCATGGACCTGGGATTCCCAAGTTTGCAGTTTGGATTTGGAACTGAAGTGTTCAAATACCTGATATTTCAGGATCCGGATTGGGATTATTCGACTTATGATTTTTCTGATTTTTTCGAGGAGACCAGCTATGCTTCAGCCTACCTGGATGCTACATCCACTGATTATAGTCAATTTAAAAAGAGGGACGGGAAAATGATCATATATCATGGGTGGAATGACCCGGCACTTTCGGCATATGCTACCATCGAACATTACCAGGCCTTAAAAAAGAAAGATCCTGTTCATTACCGATTATGTCCGGTTGTTCTTGTTGCCGGGTGTCCTGCATTGTGGTAGTGGGCCCGGACCCGACAGGGCTGATTGGATAGGGTTGATGAGGGACTGGGTGGAGAATGGCAAAGCCCCTGACCGGGTGATCCTGTCGAAGGTCAAAGATGGGGATGTTAAGATGACCAGGCCGGTATTTCCATACCCCAGGAAAGCAGTTTATGACGGGAAAGGAGATCCCAACCAGGAAAGTAGTTTTAAATAGCCTTAGTCATTATATATCAATAAATTAACTTATACCGACCATTGGTCGGTATAACGATATATTTTAGATTATACTATATTTATGATCTAAATATCAATCCAATTGGATAACAAGGACACCCTGCCAAAAAAAGCAAACGAAGAATTAAAAGAATGCCAGAATTGCGGGCACCATGACAATGGTAATTTCTGTTCCAACTGCGGTCAGAGTTTTACCGAATTGAATCGTCCGTTGAAAGACATCTTTGCCGAGGTTGGTGATATTGTCAATCTTGACAGCCGGATATTTCGTTCCATATCGCCATTCTTATTTAAGCCAGGGTTCCTGACAAGGGAATACCTGGCTGGTAAAAGGAAGAAGTATATGTCACCCTTCCGTCTGTATCTGTTGCTGAGCCTCCTTTTCTTTTTCCTGGCACAGACCACGAGTAAGAAAATTTCTGAAGCTGGTGATAACTGGATTCAGGTCACAGCCGATTCAACAGATCAAGTCAGGGATGATTCAACGGTCATAGAACTTCTAAGGAACGACTCAATCTTCAAGGTTGATATTGATTCTACAGCCGTAGCTAAGTCTGTAAGAAAAGCTAAGAGGCGCAAAAGATTAAGGGAGGGAGCAATCGAGGCTTTGACAAACAAGACCATATTTTTACAGAGCTTTTACCAGACGATCTCCTACGTATTATTTCTGCTAATGCCGGTATTTGCCTTATTATTGAAGTTCTTATATATCAGAAGAAGAGTATTTTATATTGAACACCTGATGTTTTCCATTAATATGCACTCCTTCATGCTCCTGGTATTTTCAATGATGATCATCCTTAGCCAGATACTTAAGGAGAATGGTAACTATGTCGGTATTATGTTTCCTGCTTGTTCCGGTTTATTTCACCGCCGGGATGAAACGATTTTACAAACAGGCACTGTGGAAGATCCTTTTTAAGGAGATAATCCTCGCCTTAATATACTTCATCATCCTGCTTCTGTCCCTTCTGATTGCCGGTTACATTACCCTGTATTTCTTATAGGCATCGGAACTTATTGCTAATGTGATAGCGATTGGCTATTTTAATCGGATTCATCCTATGTGAATGTCAATGTACAAACACTGGTTACCCAAAATACATAATTCCCGAAAAAAACTATAGTATGATAGTGCAAATGAAAAACATCCTTGTCTTATTCACATCTTTAATCGGAAGCTACATCTTTTTCTCCTGTTCTAATGAAAGAAATGTCAGAGTGAGATTGAATTGAAAACTTCACAGCTTCATTGGCATTAAGGGTCAGGTTTTCGATGCACCTACAAAATCACCTTTATCAGCCAGAATTGTTATAAATGATGCAGATGGCAACGTTATTGGATCATATTACGAACACCTGCCGGGGTTTTATACTCAGGAGAACGGGTCTTTTGAGAAAGAGCTTGCACCCCGGGAAGTATACTTTTCGGGTATTCCATGGGATTGATTATGTTTCAAGCAGCGGCATTGAATTCGAGATATATGCGGATAAGGGCATTGAAGCGGATATCTTTTTGGAATCCTGGTATGATCTGAGAGCTGCCGGATGGGTAAATGGATACGGTCACTGTCATCTGTATACGGACAATAAACCTGATCCCGATATGGCGGCCAGGGTCAGGAAGATCTGTCTGGCCCAGGGTGTGGATTTTGTTTGTGCCACCCAGGGATGGTCTGGCTATAATGACAGTACCTGGGTTGAAGGATATAAAGCATTTACAGATGACCGCTTCATCCTTCACTATGGTTCGGAAATGCCAAAATATCGTACCGGGCATACCTGGTGGCTTGGACAGAAATCCACTTTGGGCTATTACTGGTCAACCATGGATACAAGCTATGAGAATCAGTATTATCAATCCCCTATCGCAACGCAATGGGATTTTCAGACATTACCCTTTCCTAATATTCCGGATGTGGATGTGGTCCAGAGATATAAGGAAATAGACAACGCTATTGCCGTTATGCCACATCCTACTTCCTGGTGGTGGCAGGAAAGAGGATCCATCGAAAAGTATACTTCAAATGTTGCCAGCCACCTTGCTTTTGGATTACTGGCAGGAAAAATTTGGGATGGGCTGGTGGTTATGGGATATAATCATGATCATCCATTCTACCAGAATCTCTGGTTCAATGTACTTAATCAGGGCTATCGTATGCCGGCCATTGCTGAGCTGGATGGAGGCTACAATAAGAATGACAGATTTTATTATGGTTCTATGCGGACCTATTATAAACTGGATGGAGAGTTTACTATAGAAAATGTTAGCGAAGCTGTCAGGAATGGCCGAACCTTTGTTACATCAGGGCCTATTGTCATGATGGATGTGGATGGGAAATTTGAAACAGGAGATGTGATACCCATCGATGGGCAGGAACATCTATTGAATATCAAGGCGTATTCCTCTGGTGCAAAAGATGATTTCCTGTCTTTTGTTATTATTTACAGAAATGGAGAAGTTTATAAATACTGGGATCTGCGTGATGAAAAACCACGAAAATTCAAAGAAGCTGTTACAATCAAGGAAACTGAACGATCCTGGTACATCATAAAGGCCTACGGGGCCAGGTCTGTTGAAAGTCCTGAGTATTTGGATATTCTTGCTTTATGTCAGAAAAATTCCAAGGAGGGGTTTCCGGATTTCAGCGGTGACATCCATGATGTTGGTATTACCAGTCCGGTTTATTTCTGGCCAGAGGAATACAGAGAACCGGAAGTCATGACATCCAATATCAATCTCAGACTGATAGATCCGTCTACCGGGGGTGCTATTGAAAATGCAGAAATTGATATTTTGATAAAAGGTGAAACTGTTCAAACATTCACCTATTCCGGAGGTTTATTAAACTTTGAAATGCCCATCAATGCGATGATTGAAATCAGAGGTAAGGGATACCCGGTTATCAGGCGCGGGCTGTACCTGGATTATAAACCTCATCTGAAATTGTTAGAGGAATTGGCCTCGGGGGACTGGTTAAATAGAGATGGCAGGGATACGATATTCGTGCCGGGCGAAGTTCCCTGGGAAGCATTCAATTATGAAAAGACTAAGGAAGTTCTATCAGTGGTTCAATGGGATATAGAAATGACTCCAAATGAAAGAGATCCCAACTGGGAAGCATTTGAGGCATTGTTCGAACTTCAATAATACTCTCAGAATTAGTCGATTATTATGAGTGCTTAAAAGGCAGGGTTGATAATTTAAAAAAACCGATCCCGAAAATCGGGACCGGTTAAGTGGGGCTCCTCAGGTTGGACTCGAACCAACGACCCTCTGATTAACAGTCAGATGCTCTAACCAGCTGAGCTACTGAGGAAGGTGTTTGAAATTTTGCCCTGCGAAAATAATAGGTTAAAATGAATAATCCAATATATTTGTACAATTATTTCAATCCCACTACCTATGAGCAGAATACTAGGGATGGGCAATGCACTGGTAGATGTGATTACCATACTGAAAAGCGATAGAACCCTGAAGGAATTTGACCTGCCCAAGGGAAGCATGCAACTGGTCACCAAAGAGTTTTCAAACCGCCTGCTGGCCGGGACCCTGGGACTGCAGAAACAGCAATCCTCCGGTGGATCGGCAGCCAATACCATTCACGGCCTGGCACATCTCGGGATGGAAACCGGATTTGTAGGAAAGATTGGGAAGGATAACCTTGGAAGATTTTTTGAGAAGGACCTGAAAGAGAACAATATAGCACCCGGTCATGTTCCATGACCTGGAAGAAACCGGGACGGTCAATTGCCCTGATCAGCAAAGACTCGGAAAGGACCATGGCCACGTTTCTTGGGGCTGCAGTAGATCTGCACCAGGAGGATATTGATTCCGATATTTTTAAAGGATATAAGTATTTTCACCTGGAGGGATACCTTGTGCAAAGCGAGGTCACTGATCCGGAAAGCAGTGCGGGTGGCCAAAGCCCATGGCCTGATCATTTCCATTGATATGGCAACCTATAATATTGTCAATGAAAACCGTGAACTGTTTGAATCACTGATCCGTGAGTACGTGGATATTTTGCTGGCCAATGAAAGTGAGGCGGAATCACTGACCGGCAGAAAGGTGAAAAGGCCCTTGATGCCATGGCTGATATGGCAGAGATTGCTGTTTTGAAAATGGGGAAGGATGGTTCCATGGTTAAACGCGGATCCGAAGAACATGCAAAATTGGCATACGAGAAAGTGAAAAGCATTGACTCTACCGGTGCCGGAGATATTTATGCCTCAGGATTTCTATATGGATATTGTCACGGACAATCTCTTAAGGTCTGTGGTAAGATCGGGTTCAATCCTTGGCGCGCATGTAACAGAAGTGATAGGAGCCAAAATGGATGAAGAAAGGTGGGAATTGGTAAAGGAGAAAGTCAGTAAGGTCTACAAGGCTTAGAACAATCCGTGTAATTCTGCATTGATCTTGTCTATCACCGTACTCAGGTCTTCAGTATTTTCCGGGAAATTATGATTGTCCGCATCCACGATCAATAATTTTCCAAGGTTGTAGGATTCAACCCAGGCTTCATAACTTTCGTTTAACCTTTTAAGGTAATCAAGCCTTATGCTGTTTTCATATTTTCTTCCCCTTTTCTGGATCTGGTTGACCAGGGTGGGGATGGAGGCCCTGAGATAAATCAGCAGATCAGGTGGTTCAATCAGTGAGCTGATCAGGTTAAAAAGTGTGAAATAATTTTCAAAATCACGGGTGGTCATCAGTCCCATGGAATGCAGGTTGGGAGCAAAAATATAGGCATCTTCATAGATGGTCCTGTCCTGTATCACATCTTTGCCGGATTTCCGGATGTCCATGATCTGGTTAAACCGGCTGTTCAGGAAATAGATCTGCAGGTTGAAGGACCAGCGTTGCATATCCTGGTAAAAATCATTCAGATAGGGATTGTCATCCACATCCTCATAATGTGGTTCCCATTTATAATGTTTTGCCAGTAAGGATGTTAAGAGTGGTTTTCCCGGAGCCGATATTTCCTGCAATTGCAATATGCATTTTAGAGTTGTTTTGAAGTCCTGAATGACACGAATGTACAAAATAAATCTGAAGAAATTAGAAGCAAATGGTCAATGTCTGATTTTATAAACCGAATATGCCTGATGGTTGAATAAATAGAGGAAATCGGGTTGCATTTCGACCTTAATAAATCCGTTTTCCTCGGGCAATTGAAGCTTGCCGGGGTCGTTTGTCTGCAGATCAAAACTATATAATTCCCCGGCTTTGAAATAATAGAGTTTCTGATCGGTTACCTGGAATTCACCAGGAATTTCGAGAGGAATGGTTTTTGAGTAATTGCCGAACGGTCAAATACCAGGATACCAGATTCCGGTACATTCAGGATAAACATTGCGGCTTTTTTCAAGCATATATACAGGTTGATATCCGGACCGGTCAGGCTGTTCAGGGTCATGCTCTCATGGACAAACTGCAGGTTGACATTAAAATACTGCAGCTGATTATTCAGGCCATTAAAAATCCAGAATCCTCCCTGGTTGGATGAACAAACCAGCTGGGCCTGGTCAACTCCAAGGTCGTCAAGCCAAATGGGACTCCTAATCTCTGACAGGTAATTATCCACCCAGACGATCTGGTTATGATCCTTGTAATATATCAGGATACGCAGAGGGTCAGATACATCGATGGAATGGATATTCCCGAGAAAAAGGATTGGTATATTCTGCTGCCCGTGTGTAATCCTGAACGAATTTTACCAGGTGGTTGTTTTTGACCATATACACATTCCCCATAGGATCTGAAAAATGCCGGTCACCATCGACCTTAACAGATTTTACAAACTGAAATTCAGCAGGCAGTAGTAATTGAACCAGGATTGATATATAAATGATCAGGTACACTTCTAATTGTCTTCATGAACCATGCCAAGGATTTCATCCACATTGTACGGTTATTGCACAGGCGTGGAACCTTGTTCTGTCCTCCGAGTTTGCCTTTTTCGCTTAACCAGTTATAAAACGTTCCCCGGGGCATATTTCGTACAGTTGGCATGACGAGTGTAATGCTTTTATATCGTTTTGCTTCATAATCTGAGTTGATGGAGCACAGGGCGTTGTCCAGCACAGTGGTAAAATAATCCAGATCTGTTGGTTCCTTTTCAAATTCAATCAGCCACTCATGGGAACCTCTGGCTTCATCTCCCATATAGATCGGGGCAGCAGTATATTCACTGATCACAGCATTTGTTTTGGCACAGGCGATGATCAAGTGCTTTTTCGGCATTTTCAATGATCACTTCTTCCCCAAATGCATTCATAAAATGTTTTGTGCGTCCGGAGATTTTGATTTTATGGGGAAATGTTGAAGTGAATATCACTGTATCCCCAATCAGGTATCGCCACAGGCCACCGTTGGTCGAGATCACAATGGCATAATTCACTCCGGGATCAACCTCCTCAACGGTAAGAGCCGTGGGAATAGGTTGCCCAACCTCTCCAATGGGGATAAATTCAAAAAATATCCCATAGTCAAGCATCAGCAGCATATCATCCTTTGTAGGTTCATCCTGAATGGCAAAATGTCCTTCTGAAGCATTATAAACTTCCAGGTAATGCATCTGGTCTGATGGTATCAGTTTCTTGAATTGCTCCCGGTAAGGGGTGAAACTTACCCCGCCATGGATGAATAATTCAAGGTTGGGCCAGACCTCAAGCAGATTTTCTTTCCCGGTATAATTCAAGGATATGTTTGATCAGTACAAGATTCCAGGAGGGTACACCTGCCAGACTGGTAACATTATCGCGTATGGTTTGCCTGGTAATATTTCAAGCTTTTCTTCCCATTCATCCATCAGGGCAACTTCCTTACTAGGGGTCCGGATAAAATGTGCCCAGAATGGCAGATTTTCAATAATGATGGCAGACAGGTCACCGTAATAGGACTGGTTTGAATAGCTGTTGATCTGGTGGCTTCCCCCAAGTGTAAGGCCTTTTCCGGAAAGTAATTTGTTATCGGGATAATTCTGTGAGTAAATGGCCATGATGTCTTTTCCTCCCCGAAAATGGCAATCTTCCAGGGCTTCCCAGCTGACGGGAATGAATTTGCTTTTATCAGCTGTTGTTCCGGAAGATTTGGCAAACCATTTTATTTCACTTGGCCAGAAAAGGTTTTGCTCACCTTCCATGACCCGGCTGATAAGGGGTTTGTAGGCCTCATAATTCCGGACAGGGACTTGTCCTGGTATTCTCGAGAAGGACTGGATCTCAGCAAAGCCATATTCCTTTCCTATCTGGGTATCTTTAGCTTCATCCAATAATTTGAAAAGGGTTTCCCGTCTGTACATCAACAGGATATTTGCGGAAAAGATCTATCTGGTGAAGCCGCTTGATATTCACCCAATTCATAATAGAACTTAAAATGGGCATCTGATCTCAAATCAGAGGATTAGCATGGCATCACCATATGTGCCGAAGCGGTATTTTTCCTTAATGGCAACCTGGTAGCAATCCATCAGGAAATCATAACCCGCAAAAGCGGAAACCATCATGAGCAGAGTGGACAGAGGGAGATGGAAATTTGAAACCATCATATTGGCTATGCTGAATTCATAGGGGGGAAAAATAAATTTGTTTGTCCAGCCGTCAAATGGTTTCAGGTAGCCGGTGGTGGAAACAGAACTTTCCAGGGTCCTCATAACGGTCGTTCCGACAGCACATACATTACTTTTCCTGGTCCTTTGCTGAATTCACAATATTGGTGGCCTCATCAGCAATGATAATGCGTTCTGAATCCATTTTATGTTTGGTCAGATCTTCTACATCGACAGTGCGGAAGTTCCCGAGTCCCACATGAAGAGTAATAAACGAAAACTCACATCCCTTGATCTCAAGTCTTTTAAGCAATTGCTTACTGAAATGCATGCCTGCAGTTGGTGCAGCGACTGCCCCCTCATGTTCGGCATAAACTGTCTGGTAGCGTTCGCGGTCCTCCGGTTCTACTCCGCGCTTGATGAATTTTGGCAGCGGGGTTTCTCCCAGCCGGTAAAGGGTTTTTTTGAAATCTTCATAGTCACCATCATAAAGGAAACGCAAGGTCCTACCCCTCGATGTGGTATTATCGATCACCTCCGCAACCAGCATATCGTCCTCGCCGAAATATAACTTGTTCCCGATCCTGATTTTACGGGCAGGATCGACAAGCACATCCCATAACCTTTGATCACGGTTTAGTTCTCTTAGCAGGAAAACTTCGATTTCAGCCCCGGTTTTTTCTTTATTTCCATACAAGCGGGCCGGAAAAACTTTGGTATTATTGAATACCAGGACATCCTGGTCATCAAAATACCCAAGGATATCCTTAAATACCTTGTGTTCTACTTTTCCAGAATCCCGGTGGACTACCATCATCCTTGATTCATCACGGTTTCCAGAGGGATACTTTGCGATCAGATCTTCCGGCAGGTTATACTTATATTGGGATAATTTCATGGGCGAGGGTTTTATAAAAAAATGTAGAGTACCGTTATACGTATGAAAACGTGTTTTGTTACAAATTAATTAATAATTCTTCAAATTTTTTTGGTATCAGTGCTTCGTCAACCGAGAATTGACCGATTTTAGTTCTGCGAAGCAAGGATAAATACGCTCCGGAATCAAGGGCTGTCCCAATATCCCGGGCAAGGGACCTGATATAAGTTCCTTTACTGCATTTAATCTTCAGGGTGAGTTCCGGCATCTTAAAATCCAGTATCTCCAGTTCGCTGATGTTGATTAATTGCGGACGCATAGTTAACTCTTCTCCTTTCCGTGCAAATTCATAAGCACGCTTTCCCTGGATTCGTTTGGCTGAGAATACTGGGGGAACCTGTAAAGTTTCACCCTTGAAATCCTGGAGGACCCTGTTGATAAGTCCAAGGTCGATATGCTCGGTCGGGAATGTATGGTCCACTTCCGTTTCAAGGTCAGAGGACGGGGTAGACGCACCCAGGTGAAGGGTGGCAATATATTCTTTTTCCATCCCCTGGTAATTTTCAATTTCTTTGGTGGCCTTTCCGGTGCAGATGATCATTAATCCGGATGCAAGCGGATCGAGAGTCCCGGCGTGTCCGACTTTCAACTTTTTGACACCAATTTTATTACTGATCAGATTCCTTACCTTTTTTACGATATCGAAGGATGACCAGTCCACTGGCTTGTCGATAAGCAACATAGTGCCATTAATAAAATCCGTATGTGGTGTAATTTGATGCATTAAATTAATCCGAATATAATGGCGAGGGCACCCACAACCAGGCAATATATTCCAAAATAGAGAAGTTTGCCTTTGCGTACAATGGATAACATCCACCTGCATGCGATGAGTCCCGAAACAAATGCTGCAGCAAACCCAATCAGCAATGGAAACCATCCAATGCTTTCACCTGTAACCGGTTCCTGTCCCAGCAGGTCCATAAAATTTGCAGCAATAATGGGAAGGATCACCATCAGGAATGAAAACCGCGCAGCTTCCACCCGTCTGTTACCAAGGAAAAGAGCTGTTGTGATGGTAGCACCAGAACGGGAGATCCCCGGTACCACAGCCGCCGCCTGGGCGATACCGATAATAAAGGCATCCAGGTATCCTATCTTTCGCGAACCGGATCTGATAAAATAAGAAATGGTCAGTAATGTGGCTGTGATCAGCAGCATGGCGCCGACAAAAACAATGTTTCCAGTGAAAAGGGCTTCTATTTCACTTTTGAAGAATACACCGACGATGGCCACAGGTATCATGGAAATGATGATCTTAAGAAGGTATGAAGATGATTCATTATACCTGAAGGTGAGGGATTCAGACAGCAGTTTTTTCAGATCATTATAGAAAACAACAAGGATGCTTAATACGGTTGCTCCATGCACTACGATTGAAAAAGTAAGGTTATCCCTGGCTTCAATTTGCAATAATGCTTTTCCTATCTCAAGATGTCCGCTGCTGCTTACCGGCAGGAATTCTGTCAGTCCCTGGACAAGTCCAAGGATTAGCGCCTCTAACCAATTCATCTAATCCTGTTTCTCCGTTTTTGGTTTTTTCATGATGGCCCAGATCTCGAAGACAAATCCAAAAAGGACCACGATTGGAGCGAGGGTGATTCTTCGAAAGTTGAATATTTCAGGGTTAAATACATTTGGGTCGTCAGATTTCCCCCCCATCATCAGCAGAAACCCTATCATGATGATGGCAAAGCCAATGATCAATAAAATGTAATTATCTTTTTGTAAGGGAAAATCTGGCCCTTCCTGTTCGATTTTCTTTTTTGCCATAGCAGGTCAAATGTTAATAATAAAGATCATCGGATTTCATCCGAAGGTATTTATTGATTGCAAAATATGTAGATATCCAGTTCAATATGATACCCAGAAATATAACGATTACAAATAGTACAGCAAGAATATCGATGTCATGGAAACTGATCACCTCCATGAATTCTTTTTGTATCAGGTAAATAACGCCTATCAGCATGAGGATGGCAATAATGGAGGCATATATCCCATGTTCAGCGCTCTTAAACAGGAAAGGTTTCCGGATAAAAGTATGGGTGGCACCAACGAGTTGCATGGTATTGATAAGGAATCTCCTGGCATAGACGGAAAGCCGTATAGTATTATTCACCAGTGCAACAGCAATAAAAAACAATACTCCACTGAATGCAAGGATGATGAGGCTGATCTTCCTGACATTTTCATTGATCAGGTGAATAAGCGATTCGTGATACATGATCTCATCCACCTCCTCAAACCTTTGTAATTCTTTTTCGATGGCATCAATACTGTCGGGATTGGCATAATCAGCATAGAATTTTACATCAATGGAAGCCGGCAATGGATTATATCCAAGAAATTCGATAAAATCCTCACCCAATTCTTCCGCTGTTTCCCTGGCAGCCTCCTCACTGGTTATATAGTCAGTGGACTTAACATATTCCTTTGCATCGAGGTTTTTTTGCAGCCTGATGATATCAACTTCCTTGGCTTCTTTTTTCAGGATCACTGAAAAACCGATATTCTCCTTTATATGGACCGATAAGCGTTTGGTGTTAAGCAACAACAATCCTACCAGTCCCAGTAAAAAAAGCACAAGGGAGATACTGATGATGGAAGTAGCATATGAGCTCCGCAGCTTTCTTTTTGTTATGGTCTGTTGCTTTTTTTGCATGAAGCCGGTATGAATTTGCAAAAATACAATTATTTCCAGATAAATGGTTTACCTTGAATAACTTTGGCAGATCTGGGAAAATATGTGTTAGTCAATGACCTCAATCCAACCAAAAGGATCGGGTTGATCACCATACTGTATGGCTGTAAGTTTATTGTAGAGCTTGACTGAAACCGGACCAGGATTCCCGTCCAGGCAATACTCATGAGTAATACTGGTATCCTGATCAACAATTTTTTTAATGGGACTGATGACAGCGGCGGTACCGCATGCACCGACTTCTTCAAACTCTCCAAGCTCGTCCAGCGCTACAGGCCTTTTTTCGACTGTCATCCCCATTTCGATCGCAAGTTCCTGGAGGCTCAGATTGGTGATGGAAGGAAGTATGGTATGAGAATCAGGGGTAATGTATTTATTGTCCTTAATGCCAAAGAAGTTGGCAGGACCGCATTCATCAATATATTTTTTCTCGAGGGCATCAAGGTAGATTACTGAAGCAAAACCTTGCTCATGTCCTTTTTCCATCGATGTCAGGCTTGCCGCATAATTTCCGCCTACTTTGATATGACCTGTTCCCAGAGGGGCGGCCCGGTCATGATCCCTGCAGATCATCATATCTACCGGTTTGAATCCTTCCTTAAAATATGGTCCCACCGGAGTAACAAATACAAGGAACAGATATTCATTCCCTGGTTTAACGCCAACTTCTGCACCGGTTCCTACCAGCAGCGGTCGAATATACAGGGAAGCGCCGGTTCCGTAAGGTGGAATAAAGCGTTTATTTAACTGGACAGCCTTAACGATCATTGAATGAAATAATTCTTCCGGGACCACAGCCAGCTTAATTCCTTCAGCACTCCGTTTCATTCTCCTGGCATTTTCCTGCCAGCGGAAAAGACGGATCTTACCATCACTGCCCATATAGGCTTTCATACCCTCAAAGCATTCCTGTCCATAATGCAATCCCGTTGCAGCCATATGGATGGGAATGTATTCAGAGGATGAGATCTCCAGTTCCCCCCAGGCACCGTTGCGAAAATAACTTCTTATATTATAATCGGTAGGCATGTAACCAAAAGGAAGATTTTCCCAGTCAATCGTTATGGCCATATCTGTGATTTTTTGAAATTAATAGAGGCTTGTAAAATTAGCTATAAATGAAGAATTTGCCAACCTGGCTGTGCGGTTATTGATGATCAAGAAAACTGTTGGATATTTTCAATTTGTTGTTCCATGGATATTTCTTGCAGTTTTCTTGCAGTTTCCGTATAAAACTCGTGATTTTCAAGCAGTTTAATCTGCATCAGGTTCCATTCTTTCTTATTCTTTATTTTATTATTCAGAAGGTATTCCTGGAATAATCTGTCAGATTGGATGAGGAAATCTGCCCGGCCAAGATGATCGAGATTGGCATCGCATATAATTTTCTCGAGGAGGTTGGATGGACTGGAAGGTATTTTTGTGGCCATGATCAGAGTGCATATGTCATCAATCTGTTTTTCCTTAAACCTGTAAAGCGGAAGGATCTCACGGGCATACTCCACGGACCTGGTCTCGTGGTTGTCAAAGGTATCAATGTATCCCAGGTCATGAAGCAGGGCAGCAGATCTTAACAGGAGAATCTCTTCCTGACTTACCTGCTCTCCCTGGCCAAGCAATTCAACCTGCCGGAATACATGTCCTGTATGGTGTATGTTGTGATAGAGTAATTTATCGGGCAGTTCTTTACTCATCCTGTCCATGATGTATTCTTCAAGGTCCATGCAGACGCAATAACTGGATCAGTGTAAGGAATTTTGCATTTGGCGTTAAACCGTCTTCCTCACATAAATCAGGTTTAATTCCGTCAACAAAATACATGGCAATATCACCTTTATACTTGACGGGCATTTTCCCGCGGAATTCACAGTCAAAGAACTCTTTAATAAGTTGATATGTGGATGCCGATATGTTGATTTTTCCGATCTTTCCGGATGATTCCATCCGGCTTGCCGTATTTACGGTATCGCCCCAGATGTCATAGGAGAATTTTTTCTGTCCCACAACACCAGCTATCACAGAACCGGTATGGATCCCGATCCTGAGATCCCAAATATCTGTTTTGGTATCCTTCAGACCTTCCATAAAATGCTGCATTTCCATCGCTGCCAGGATGACCTCTACCGGATTGGTCTGGTTCTTTACAGGGATTCCGCCGGCTGCCATATAGGCATCACCAATGGTCTTGATCTTTTCAATATTATATTTCTCAACTACGCTGTCAAAATGGAAATAAAAATGATCAAGTTCATCGATAAGCTTATCAGGATTCATCTGCTCTGCAATTTTTGTAAATCCTTCAATATCAGCAAACAATACTGTAACCATTTTAAATTTACTGGAAGTGACTTTTCCCTTGGATTTTAATTCATCTGCCGTTTTCTTGGGCAGGATATTGGCCAGTAGATTCTCGGTTTTATCCTTTTCTTTAATCAGTGCTTCAGTCCTTTCCTGTATGATCTCCTCCAACCGCAAGCGTTCCTTGGCATGTTGAATGAACCGCCACTTCTGGTAGGCTATGAAAATTAAAATAAAGATCAGCAGATAAAATAAAATAGCATACCAGGAATAGTAAAATGGAGGTTTGATCCTGAATGAAAAACTATCACTCTCAGATACCGAACCATAAATGTCCTGGCTCCTTACCTGCAATTCATACTTTCCCCAGCTTAGTCCCCTGAACTCAATACTGGTATTCTCACTCCAATCTGACCAGCCCTGCTGTAGTCCGGTTAAACGGTATTGGAACATAGGACTAGATTCAGTGCTGAAATCTGTTGACAGGACCAGGAAACGGATCCTGTTACTGGCGAATGGAATAGCCACCCTCCTGTCTTCAAATTGTTCTGCGAATACCTCAGACTTGATAAAATCATAATTATATGCTGAATCCTCAGGGAAGATCACATTGACAATATGGGTGTGGAATACTGGCTTAACCGGACTCATGAAGGCGGGATCATACCGAAGGATACCTGACTGAGTACCTATCCACATGACCATATCATTATCGGGATATAAACAGTTGATATGTTGCTTATACATCCGGCGATATTGCATTTTTTTAAATTGTAATCCGCGTCCTTCCTGTGTTTCAGCTATGTAGGTCTCATCCCTGCCTTCTTCCGGGAAATGGAGG
This sequence comes from uncultured Bacteroidaceae bacterium, assembly GCA_963767555.1. Classification (GTDB taxonomy): domain Bacteria; phylum Bacteroidota; class Bacteroidia; order Bacteroidales; family SM23-62; genus SM23-62. Next base: position 65,614 of record CAVYEL010000009.1, read on the forward strand.
TTGATCCAGTAATGCTGGTCTGCATCACGTGCAATATGGCTGATCCTGTATAATCCATCAATATGGGGAAACGAAAAGATAGAATCCTTGACAAACTGTTCCTTCTGGTAGTGATACTTGAATAACCCTCCCAGGCCTGAGAAGTATATTTGTCCCCCGAAAGGAATCAGATCAACATAAGCTTCAGATTCTCCAAGTATGTTTTTTGTCGAATATTGTTCAAAATGGAGATCCCCGGGGCCATTGATATGCTGACTTGAGCGGTATACCTTTTGATGTATGGATGAAAGCCAGATACATCCGTCTTCAGATTCCGCGATATCATATGTTCCCCTCATCACAGAATCCCTGTACACAATATTGTCCCCTTGAAAGATAATTAATTCCTGATCAGCTCCTGCCAGTAACAGATCCGACCGTGCTGAATAATATATTACATTGATCCTGGATGCAATAATCTTTTTAAGTCCCCGGTCATTTAATCTATAAATCCCACCATCCGTCAATACATACAGAGCCTCTTCTGTTTCGATAATTTGCCAGCATTCCCCTTCCAGGCCAGGGGTCCTTAAAAAATAACTTGAGCCAGGTACTCCTGAACTGTCTGTGGCATGAACACCATAATATAATCCATGGTTGGTTCCGGCATATAAGATCCCTTTATGCCTGGCCAGGTCATTGACATTCCCTTTGAGTCCATTTCCCTCATTGAAAGAATGTGAATGCAGACGGGAATTCTATACGGCTGAGTGATTGGGGGTGAACCACCCATAGATGATCCATGGCATCAATAAACAGACTGATGACATGGTTGCTCGACAAACCATCTTTATCGGTGATATGTTTGATGATCCTTCCAACTGGATCAGTTATGATCACTCCTCCCTTTTTGGTACCCAGGGCCAGATGTCCGGTGGAAAGTCCGAAGAGACAGGAATATTGTCGGGATGCCAGGAGTGAGTCAAGGTGACTCAGGCCTGAAATGTGGCCCTGATTATCGGAGAAACGAACCTGTCCTTTTGAACCATCTACCAGAATCCTGGTCCCATTGAAAACAAATAGATCTGAAACATATTCAAGGGGCAAATCGCTTGCTTCGGTCAGCACTGACAACTGTCCATTTGCATAGTGATATATTCCTTCATGCTTACCGTACACCAGGATCCCGGATGCTGATTGGAAAATTTCATCCGCATGAAATGGAAGATCTATTTTTTCAGGCAGATCCCCATCCCAGGTGAATAACCCTTTCCGTGTAAGTACATATAAAGTACCCCCATATCCCAGAACCCTGACGATGGAATCACCCTCTTCAAAAAGGGTATATCCGTTCAGGTTGATCCCGGAAAACTCATTTATCCCATCCGGGGTTTTGACCATATAGCCAAACTTGTCGACGGTATAGCCATAAATACCCTGGTTGGTCTGCGACAATATAATATTTCCAGAGATATTCAGGTCATGCCAGAATGTACCATCAAAACGGAGAATGCCATTGTGTGATCCTAAATATAAAAATCCCTTGTCATCCTGGGTAACCGAATTATAATGATTTACGTATGAGTATTGACCAGGATGGTAGGTTTGTATATAAGCCTGTCCAAGTTCTTGAAAATGAGTGGCAGATATTTTAACGCCCGGAATGAGGGTAAGGTGGAGAGCTAAAAATATGAAATTAAATCTTCTCGAAGTGTGAAGAAAATTCATAACTTGTGTTTCTGTCCATCAAATTTATGAAATGGATATGAATATTTAACGTTCTAAATATACTGCAGCAAAAATTAATTATACTAGAAAACTAATTATATGGAAGAACAAGCTAAAAAGAAACCCATACTGATTACCTGGGATTTTACCGAGAAATCAGAATTTGCAGTGGAGCATGGGATCATTTTATGTAAAGAATTGAAAACTAAAATGGTATTGCTTCATATTGCAAAAAATGACAAAGAGGCAAGGGCTGCAAAAAAGAAATTGGATGTTTTAGCCGCTGCCACACAGAATAAGAATGGAGTTGATACCAGTGCGATTATACCTGTTGGTAACATTTTCACAACGATTGCAGAAATAGCCGATGAGATCCATGCGGAATTGGTTATCATGGGAACCCATGGAATGAAGGGCATGCAGAAACTGATGGGCAGCTGGGCGCTCAAAGTGATCTCCGGATCTAAGGTTCCTTTCATCGTTGTTCAGGCTCTTCCGAACCCAAATGGATACAAGAAAATTGTCTTTCCAGTGGATTTCAGAAGTGAGAATAAAGAAAAGATCCAGTGGATATATTACATAGGAAGATTGTATAACTCCATGTTTTATATCGTCAAGGAAAGGGTTACTGATAAAAAATTTAAAAAAGGGATTCATTCTAATCTGCTATATACTGAGAAATTCCTCAGAAGCAATAACCTTGTTTATGAAATCCATAGTTCTCCAGGGAAAAAGGATTTCACAACGGAAACCCTTGATTTTGCTGATCAGATTGAAGCCGACCTCCTGATTGTCTCCGCTACGAGGAATATTGGCCTGGCAGACTATGTTCTGGGCGCCAATGAACAGAAGATCATTGCCAATCCACATGGGATACCTGTGATGTGTATTAATCCCCGTCAGGTAAAAATGGGTGGTGGTTTCAGTGCCACTGGCGGATAGGATGCAGGGACTGGTTTTTGCGACTCATAATAAACACAAGGCTCGAGAAATCCAGGCCATACTTTCTAACGAATACCGCATACTCAGTCTCGATGATGTAGCATTTAGAGAACCTGTACCAGAGAATGAGAACAGCCTGGAAGGAAACGCTTCCCAGAAAGCATGGTACGTTCATCAAAGGTTACGGAAAGATTGTTTTGCCGATGATACCGGACTGGAAGTGGATTGTCTGGACGGTGCCCCCGGTGTATATTCTGCCAGGTATGCAGATCTGACAGATGAAAGAAAAGCCGATGAATCTGCATCGGAGGCTAACATCCGGAAGTTGCTGGCCCGGATGCAGGGAGAAACAAATCGAAGAGCCCGATTCAGGACGGTCATCGCACTTATTCTTAAGGGGAAGGAATATAATTTTGAGGGCATGGTAGAAGGCGTGATCCTGGCGAGAAGAAGGGGATCTGATGGATTTGGTTATGATCCGGTTTTCCTTCCATCAGGCTATACTCAGACATTTGCTGAAATGTCCCTGGAAGAGAAAAACATAATCAGCCACAGGGCTCTCGCGGTTTCAGAATTAGTAACGTTTCTGAAGAAATATAGGCCTGGATAAAATATCTTTCGATTTTATCCGTACTAAATCCATTAATCTATCTTTGTGTTTTAATATCCGGATATGTTCAGGTCACTTAGTTTAAGTCTGGTAATGGTATTGGGACTGGCGACCTATACTTTATCTGCCCAGCTGGCCATAGGTGATTGGGATACGCATCTTTCTTATAATGAGGCAAGACAGGTTGCCGATGCAGTTGACAGGATATACTGTGGCACTAAAAATGGCTTGTTTTATTATCATAAGAATGATCATACCATTCAGATTATTAACCAGGGTGGAAGGACTTTCAGACCTTGAAATTAACACCATCAATTTTTCACGGGATCAAAACACTTTGCTGATCGGCTACGCGAATGCCAATATAGATATCATTGAAGGGACTGAAATTCACAACATACCAGATATCAAGCGGGAACAGATAACTGGAAACAAGACCATCTACAATATCCTTTTCATCAATGAATATGCATACCTTTCATGTGGTTTTGGCATTGTGGTGATCAATCTTCCTAAAAAAGAGATCAAGGATACCTATTATATCGGGGAAAACGGAGGAATGATCAATGTATATGACATGGCTTTTGACGGCACATGGCTATATGCCGCTACGGAAAATGGAATTTACCGCGCAGATATCAACAATCCCAACCTGATCGATTATAATAACTGGTCCAGAATTCAAAATATCCCGCAATCAGATGGCAAATTCACTTCCATCTGTTGGTTCAGTGATAAGCTCTACACCAGTTACAGGCCTGAAACAGGATCGGTTGACAGCATCTATTATTATGATGAGTTTGGTTTCTGGCACTCTTTTACCGCAATGGAAAGGAGTAAATATTATCATATTGGAGAAAGCCATGGCCTGTTGCAGGTGGTTTCCAATAAAATGGTTGGCGTATATGATACTGACAATCAAAAGATAAGGCAGCTGTATACGAACCGTCCCAGGCATGCCGTTCTGGATGATGACAATATCCTCTGGATCGCTGACGGACTTGAAGGAATGCATATCAGTCTGAATGAATCTTCCTATGAAACGGTTCTGCCCAATGGTCCCCTGAGCAAAGATGCCGTATCCATAGCCATTGTGGATGATATTGTCTATACTGTGGCAGGGAGTGTAAACAGTGGATGGAACAATACTTTTAATCATGCCGAATTAAATACCCTGCAGGGTAACATGTGGAATGGGACCAGCATGGTAGATTACAGGGACCTGATCGACCTTGCCATTGATCCGGCTGACAAACTCCATGTTTTTGCAGCCTCCTGGGGATATGGACTGCTGGAATACAGGAATGGTGAACTGGTTGAGGCTTATGATGAGACAAACAGTACTCTTCAGACTTTCGTAGCAGATCAAGATTTTTACCGCCTCGGGGGTGTTGTTTTCGACAGGACCGGGAACCTGTGGGTTACCAATTCCAATGTACCTGAACCCATATCCGTTAGGAAGCCTGATGGCACATGGATAAGTTACGACCTGGACGGAAAACTCAAGGTCAACGCTTTAAGCCGGATCATCAATACACAGTATAATCATCACTGGGTCCTGTGTGCACAGGGCAGAGGATTGTTCGCCTTTAACATGAACGGTACCCTGGAGGATGAATCAGATGACAGCTATGAAAAATTTGATGTGGTTGATGCCAATAACAAGATCATAAGCAATAGTGTTTTCTCCATGGCTGAAGACCATGACGCAAATATCTGGGTTGGTACGGACAAAGGTGTTGTTGTGTATTACAGTCCCTCGCGAGTCTTCGATGAAGGCTCTTTTTACGGACAGCAGATCATCGTACCCCGCAATGATGGTACCGGTCTTGCCGATATATTGCTGGGAACAGAAAAAGTGACCGCCATTGCTATCGATGGAGCCAACAGAAAATGGGTGGGTACCGCAAAGGCAGGAGTATTTCTATTCTCTGATGATGGACTTGAAACCATTCACCACTTCACCACGGATAACAGTCCCCTGTTATCCGACAACATCCTGGAAATAGCCGTTGACGGTAAGAATGGAACAGTATATTTTGGCACTGAAAAAGGATTGATCTCCTATAAAAGCACTGCCATTGAGGGCAAGGACAATTTCGGTGATGTCTATGTTTATCCTAATCCTGTCAGGGAGGATTATCAGGGAGAAATTGTGGTAACCGGACTGGTCGGAAATGTGAATGTAAAGATCACCGATATCAATGGGAATATTGTATTTGAGACCACGGCACTGGGTGGACAAGCCATCTGGGATGGCCGTACATTCTCCGGTAACCGTGTCCATACTGGTATTTATATGATCTTCTGCACCAATGAAGATGGTTCACAGACACATATTACCAAGCTGCTGGTGATAAACTGATTTTTATGCTGCATACCTTAAGAGGCGTAGTCTTGCATCATATCAGGTACAAAGAAAGCAGTGCCATTGTTTACATTTACACAGACCTGTTCGGAAGACAGGCTTACCTGGCGAACAGTACCAGAGGGAAAAAAGCAAAATTCCGAAGCAATCTTCTGCAACCACTTTCAATGCTCGAAATTATAGCCTATCATAAGGAAAGAAGTGAACTTCAACGGCTTAAAGAGATAAGAAATTCTATTCCCTACCAGAGCATCCCTGTTGATCCTTTTAAGAGTGGCCAGGCCATGTTCCTGGCGGAGATCCTGTACAAGGTATTACGTGAAGAAGAACCAAATCCGGATCTGTATGATTTCCTGGAGCATAGTCTGCAATTCCTTGATGTAGCAGAGCAATATACAGTGAATTTTCACCTGCTGTTCCTGGTTCAGCTTACCAGGTATCTGGGATTTTATCCTGACAACCAGTATGGAGGGAGTAAAAACCTGTTCGATATGAGGAACGGGCAGTTTAAGGAGGCAATCAGCCTGCACCCGGACTTCTTTGATGAATCGTCCTCAGAAGTTCTCAGTGTATTACTGGACACGAATTTTGAGAGCCTTAAAGTTGTGAAGATCAACCATGCACAGAGGGTAAGGTTCCTGGATTTTCTGATGGATTTCTACAGCCTGCATGTTGCCGGGTTCGGAAAGGTTCGCTCCCTCGCCGTCCTGAATGAAATATTCCGCTCCTAGCATGCTTTTCATGGTAATATTATATTTCATTTAAAAACTCCAAACTTTTTGCGATCCAGTACGTAGAAATCCTTGATTTTTAGTTGGTAAGGATGGCGAAAAACGTGTTGGTTCAGATTTTTAACTTAAGGGTAGAAAAACTTATGACCAGGTGCAACCTCCAGGGAGGTAATCTGGTCGTAATATATACATGTAGATTATCAAGGTCAGTTTGCCTTCTATAGAGGCATTTCAGGCCCAATTTATATTTTAAAATTTCCGTCGATCTTAAAAAAAAAGATACAAGATCGAATGGAAATTTTATTGTTTATAGCCATACCGATTCGATCGCCAATCACCAGATGACTCGCTTATATAAATACATATCAAATCTTGTTGACCTCACCGGAGGAAAGAGCCTTCTGGCCTCCAGGATGCTGCATATCCTTTTCTGCATGGTTTTGATATGGATGTTTTCAGCAAGTTTATCAGCGCAGATCTGGAGTGAAGATTTTGAGTCTGATGCTATTGGTGCACAGCAAGGGCAGGGGACACCACCAAAGTGGACAACCACACCTCCTCCTGCCCCGGATGCATGGGGGGTCGAACAACGGTACTCAAATAATGAATTCGTCGGCCGTAACCTGCACACAGTTGGTACATGGGAATCGGAATTTATTGATATCTCAACTTATTCTGCCGTTTATCTTTCGGTAGCTATCAGGGATAGTGGTGCGATGTCTGAGGGTGATATTGATACCCTGTCACTTTTCTACCAGATAAACGATGGACCGGAGGTACTCTGGCATAAGGAATCCGGGAATTTCAGTTCGTCATATGTTACTGTTAACGTTGGTGGTTTGTCCGGAGACAGTATACAGGTCATCGTTCGCATGAGAAACGGAAGTACGAGTGAGACCTATATGATCGATGACATTGAAGTTTATGAACAAAGAAATTTATATTCCATTACCGATGGGAACTGGAATACCAATGGAACATGGTCCCTGACCAGAATCGGGGGAAGTTGCGGGTGTACACCCAACCGAATGGATAATGTCTTTATCCGGTCAACGGATATAGTAAGCATAACCTCTGCCGCATTGGCTACAGACATAACCATTGAAAGTGGAGGTACACTGCAATGGACAACTTCAAATGACCTGACCATTGAAAATGGCGGCAAACTGGAAGTTGAAACTAATGGTACCCTGGATCGCAATGGTCAGGCCGGGGCAAATATTTTGATCGATGATGAGTGGCGGGATGTAGAAATTGTAAATGAAGGATCATTCAGTATATCTTCCATACAGTTGGAAAATTTTCAGGGGGAGGTCAACATCTCAGGTTCAGAAGATATCGATCTGACTGGTAATATTGAAATCACTGGTGATGGGGACGCTTTTGATGCTGCCCATCTTTATTGGGAGGGCGATATCGGGTTGACCAATGACCTGAGCGGTGATCTGAATATAGATGGAAACATGGGAATTTCTGCTACTGGTTCGGGGAATCTGTTCTTGACCAATAATGGCACTATTGATCAGGAAGGATCCATATCCAATGTGACTACAGACAGCAGATTCTACAATGAAGCCAATGCAACCTGGTATTATGGTGCATCCTCGGCAGATGCCGATACCAGGCTATATGCTGACAATAACAACAGTTCATTTATTTATGACGGTACGGGCGCTCAAACCATCATTATCCCCCAGGATGCATACCATGACCTGACGATAGCAGGGTCCGGTATCAAAATCAACTGCAGCCAACCTGGATGTAAGCGATGATCTTCTGATAAACTCTACACTGAGTGCTGGACATTCTATTTTTGTGGCAGGAGACTGGAATAATGCTGGGGTTTTTGTACATGGAAACCAGACAGTATACTTTAATGGCTCAGGTCCCCAGAATATTACTACGGGTGGTACCGGGGATGACAAAGATTTTTATAGTATTTATATACAAAATACTCATGGATCACCTGATGATGCCAATGATGTTGATGCAGATGCCATCAAGGTGAATTACAGAGTGAGGATTAATGATGGACAATTTCAGCCTGCCACAGGTTCTGAGTTCAATGATGTTAGCATTAATGTCGATGGTATTTTAAAGCCTGATTTGGCTGCAATAATCTTTGTGGCAGATGACTGGACAGGTGATGGGACCTTCAATCATAATAATGGTTCAGTTGAGTTTAATGGAGCAAGTACAACGCAAAATGTTAGAAGTGAATCGTTCTATGATGTAATTATAGATAAAACCGGGGGATCTGTAATCCTGACTGGTGATGTTTCTGTGTCGAATGAACTGAATATGACACAGGGTAATATTGATGCCAACACCAACACTTTTTCCCTTACCAATGGGACTATCGCCAGTCTGGATTATACTTCAGGGACCATATACGATGGGGAATTTCAAAGAAATATTAATAGTACCGGAACCTATTACTTCCCCGTTGGGATCTCGTCTGACAGGAATGCCATTACCATTGATATTAACACCCTGACTACAGCTGGATCTTTATCTGCTGAATTTGTTGAAAGTGATGCCGGTATTGACGGACTCCCGCTTGATGATGCGGGGACATCCATTGTGGATTATTTTACTGATGGCTATTGGGACATGGATGCACGGAGTGGTTTTGCCACATCTGATTTTGATGTTACTCTGGAGGCTGAAAGCTTTAATGACTATCCTATCGGAACCGAAAGCAGGGTGCTCAAACGGACCAATGATGGTGATTGGTCCCTTGATGGAAACCATGCTCCTTCAATCGATCCCGATATCAATAGGAATAATCTTACAGCCGGGATTTCCTCCTCAACTACTCAATTCGGGATAGGCCTTCCAAATTGTATTCGGTTTACAACCCAGCCGATAAGTATAACAGAATGTCTGGATGAAAACATAAGTTTCTCGGTTGTAGTTAATTCAAGGGAAGGAGCAGCATCCTATCAATGGCAAAAAAACGGTTTTGATATACCAGGAGAAACTGCTGCGAGCTTTGTCAATAAATAATATTACACAGGCAGATGCTGCCATATACCGCTGTGAAGTCACCAATGCTTGCGGTACAGATTACAGTGATCCTGCAGACCTTTTCATTAGTGAACCTTTCTCAGGATTTGGTTATGCATATCGTAGGACAATTACCATTGATGATAGCCAGATCCCAGGATCCCAAAACCTGGAGAATTACCCACTAATGGTCAATACCTCTCAACTGGAGTTAAGACATACTACCAGTGGTGGAAATGTCGAAAATATAAATGGATATGATATTGCCTTTGTGGATGATAATGGAAATAAACTGGATCATCAACTGGAATCATATTCACCTACTGGCGGACAAATCATTGCCTGGGTTCGCATTCCTTCCCTATCCTATAATTCCAGTACTGACATTTATATCCTCTACGGAAATCCACAGGTGACAACCGATCAGTCTACCGAAAGGGTATGGAGCAGTGATTACGTAGCTGTCTGGCACCTGAACAATGATTTTGATGATGCAACATTTTTCACAAACAATGGCGCGAATACTGGAACAGAGGATATTGCGGGACTGATGGGACAGGCCAGGCATTTTGAATATGACGATGGCGATGACAGGATATTTGTAAATGGCTTTGATGTGTATTCAGATGAATTAACGCTTTCATCCTGGATAAACATGGAGTCCTCAGACCAGGATGATGCCAGAATCATTTCAAAAGCCAACGGTACTGATACGGAGGATCACTGGTGGAAGCTCGGTACCATTAATAATAATGGTGGGATTCGTTTAAGGATGAGGCTGCAAACTGAAGCAGGACCGGAGGAGCTCAGGGCTGATGGTGGTGATGATCTTGATACAAAATTAGGTCAATGGGTATTTGCAGCAGCTGTATATGATGGTTCCTTGATGCGTTCTTACCAGGATGGCAATCAGACACACACTGAGTCACAGAGAGGTACCATCAGTGTAGATAATTCAATTGATATTGGGATCGGGAATCAACCGAGCGGGGGTCGGACTTTTGACGGTACACTGGATGAAGTACGGGTATTAAGGAAAGCACGATCTTCTGACTGGCTGAGTACCGAAAATAATAATCATTCAGACCCGGGGTCCTTCTATTCTGTTTCTGCACAATCTGATCATTCGGCATACCAGTTTTCTGTATGTGACGGTGATACGGTAACCTACAATGTGCCTGCCGGATGGTTCTCAAATTATAGCTGGACCATTAATGGAGGCTCTGTGCTGTCTGGTTCAAGCACAGAGGAAGTAGAAGTCTTATGGGATGGTGCAGGACCATTGTATGATATTGCTCTGGAAGTTGACGGTACCGGTACTTGTGTTGGAAATTCAGGAGCTTATACGATTACTGTTAATCCTTTACCATCCCCTTCCGTTTCGGATCCTGGACAGGTTTGTCCGAATGCCCTTGGTATAAATTATAATACAGCCCTGGAAGCCGGGCATTCATACTTCTGGGATGTAACCGGTGAATCCGGATTCACCGGACAGGGAACAAACTCCATAAATGTGGACTGGAGTGTTGGTCCGGCCGGGGAGGTTATTGTATTTGATACCATCACAGCAACCGGTTGCGGATACAGTGATACAGTTATAGTGTCCATCCTTGATGTCACAGATCCAGTAATCACCTGTCCAGCTGATGTTGTACAGGGAGTAGATGCGGATCAATGTTATGGTACAGTTATCGGAATTGCTCCTGCTTCAGTGACAGACGATTGTCCGGGTGCCCCAACCGTTACTTATATTCTATCAAATGCAACCACTGGATCCGGCGCGGATGATGCAAGCGGGACACAATTTGCAGTTGGAATTACGACTGTCTGGTATATTGCAGAGGATTTCAGTGGTAATAAAGACTCATGTAGCTTCACAGTTACCATTAATGATGACCAGGCACCTGTGCTTACATGTAAGGCAGATCAGGCGCGTGACACCGATGCAGGTCAATGCACATACACTGGCGCAGGAGGAGAATTTGATTTGGATAATGCTGATGACAACTGCGATATAGTGGATACCACCTATACCTTAAGTGGAGCTACTGTTATTGGCGAGACCTCTGGTAGAAGCCTTGATGGGATTGCTTTAAATACAGGTACAACAACCGTTACCTGGAGAGTCCTTACTGACAATGATAGTGAATCTTGCAGCTTTGATATTACCGTTACCGATAATGAGCTGCCTACGCTTACCTGTATCGCCGATGATAGCCGCGATACTGATGCCGGCGAGTGTGACTATACTGTTGTAGGCGCAGAGTTTGATCTAACGGGAGCGGGAGATAATTGTGGTGTGGTGGATACTACCTATACCTTATCAGGTGCTACGGTTATTGCCGAGATCTCTGGCCGCACCCTGGCAGGTATAGACTTTAACACTGGAGTAACGACTGTTACCTGGACCGTCTATGATGCCCAGGGCAACAATGACTTCTGCAGCTTTGATATTACTGTTACCGATAATGAACTTCCTACGCTTACCTGTATCGCCGATGACAGTCGCAATACTGATGCCGGTGAGTGTGACTATACCGTTGTAGGCGCAGAGTTTGATCTGACGGGAGCGGGAGACAACTGTGGAGTGGTGGATACTACCTATACCTTAAGCGGAGCGACCATCGTAGCTGAGATCTCTGGCCGCACCCTGGCAGGTATAGACTTTAACACAGGCGTAACGACTGTTACCTGGACCGTCTATGATGCCCAGGGCAACAATGACTTCTGCAGCTTTGATATTACTGTTACCGATAATGAGCTGCCTACGCTCACCTGTATTGCCGATGACAGTCGCAACACTGATGCTGGTGAGTGTGACTATACTGTTGTAGGCGCAGAGTTTGATCTTACGGGAGCCGGAGACAACTGTGGAGTGGTGGATACTACCTATACCTTATCAGGTGCTACGGTTATTGCCGAGACCTCTGGCCGCACATTAGCTGGCATAGACTTTAACACAGGCGTAACCACTGTTACCTGGACCGTCTATGATGCCCAGGGCAACAATGACTTCTGCAGCTTTGATATTACCGTTACCGATAATGAACTTCCTACGCTTACCTGTATCGCCGATGACAGTCGCAATACTGATGCTGGTGAGTGTGACTATACTGTTGTAGGCGCAGAGTTTGATCTGACGGGAGCGGGAGACAACTGTGGAGTGGTGGATACTACCTATACCTTATCAGGTGCTACGGTTATTGCCGAGACCTCTGGCCGCACATTAGCTGGCATAGACTTTAACACAGGCGTAACGACTGTTACCTGGACCGTCTATGATGCCCAGGGCAACAATGACTTCTGCAGCTTTGATATTACTGTTACCGATAATGAGCTGCCTACGCTTACCTGTATCGCCGATGACAGTCGCAATACTGATGCTGGTGAGTGTGACTATACTGTTGTAGGCGCAGAGTTTGATCTGACGGGAGCGGGAGACAACTGTGGTGTTGTGGATACTACCTATACTTTAAGCGGAGCAACCATCGTAGCCGAGACAAGTTCTAGGACATTGCTGGCATAGACTTTAACACAGGCGTAACGACTGTTACCTGGACCGTCTATGATGCCCAGGGCAACAATGACTTCTGCAGCTTTGATATTACTGTTACCGATAATGAGCTGCCTACGCTTACCTGTATTGCCGATGACAGTCGCAATACTGATGCCGGCGAGTGTGACTATACCGTTGTAGGCGCAGAGTTTGATCTGACGGGAGCGGGAGACAACTGTGGTGTGGTGGATACTACCTATACCTTATCAGGTGCTACGGTTATTGCCGAGACCTCTGGCCGCACATTAGCTGGCATAGACTTTAACACAGGAGTAACCACTGTTACCTGGACCGTCTATGATGCCCAGGGCAACAATGACTTCTGCAGCTTTGATATTACTGTTACCGATAATGAGCTGCCTACGCTTACCTGTATCGCCGATGACAGTCGCAATACTGATGCCGGCGAGTGTGACTATACCGTTGTAGGCGCAGAGTTTGATCTGACGGGAGCGGGAGACAACTGTGGTGTTGTGGATACTACCTATACCTTATCGGTGCTACGGTTATTGCCGAGACCTCTGGCCGCACATTAGCTGGCATAGACTTTAACACAGGAGTAACCACTGTTACCTGGACCGTCTATGATGCCCAGGGCAACAATGACTTCTGCAGCTTTGATATTACTGTTACCGATAATGAGCTGCCTACGCTTACCTGTATTGCCGATGACAGTCGCAATACTGATGCCGGTGAGTGTGACTATACTGTTGTAGGCGCAGAGTTTGATCTTACGGGAGCCGGAGACAACTGTGGTGTTGTAGATACTACCTATACCTTATCGGTGCTACGATTATTGCCGAGACCTCTGGCCGCACATTAGCTGGCATAGACTTTAACACAGGCGTAACCACTGTTACCTGGACCGTCTATGATGCCCAGGGCAACAATGACTTCTGCAGCTTTGATATTACTGTTACCGATAATGAGCTGCCTACGCTCACCTGTATTGCCGATGACAGTCGCAATACTGATGCCGGTGAGTGTGACTATACTGTTGTAGGCGCAGAGTTTGATCTTACGGGAGCCGGAGACAACTGTGGTGTTGTGGATACTACCTATACTTTAAGCGGAGCAACCATCGTAGCCGAGACAAGTTCTAGGACATTGCCGGCATAGACTTTAACACTGGAGTAACGACTGTTACCTGGACCGTCTATGATGCCCAGGGCAACAATGACTTCTGCAGCTTTGATATTACCGTTACCGATAATGAGCTGCCTACGCTTACCTGTATTGCCGATGACAGTCGCAATACTGATGCCGGTGAGTGTGACTATACTGTTGTAGGCGCAGAGTTTGATCTGACGGGAGCGGGAGACAACTGTGGAGTGGTGGATACTACCTATACCTTATCAGGGGCTACGGTTATTGCCGAGACCTCTGGCCGCACATTAGCTGGCATAGACTTTAACACAGGAGTAACCACTGTTACCTGGACCGTCTATGATGCCCAGGGCAACAATGACTTCTGCAGCTTTGATATTACTGTTACCGATAATGAGCTGCCTACACTTACCTGTATTGCCGATGACAGTCGCAACACTGATGCCGGCGAGTGTGACTATACCGTTGTAGGCGCAGAGTTTGATCTTACGGGAGCCGGAGACAACTGTGGAGTGGTGGATACTACCTATACCTTATCGGTGCTACGGTTATTGCCGAGACCTCTGGCCGCACATTAGCTGGCATAGACTTTAACACAGGAGTAACCACTGTTACCTGGACCGTCTATGATGCCCAGGGCAACAATGACTTCTGCAGCTTTGATATTACTGTTACCGATAATGAGCTGCCTACGCTCACCTGTATCGCCGATGACAGTCGCAATACTGATGCTGGTGAGTGTGACTATACTGTTGTAGGCGCAGAGTTTGATCTTACGGGAGCCGGAGACAACTGTGGTGTTGTGGATACTACCTATACTTTAAGCGGAGCAACCATCGTAGCCGAGACAAGTTCTAGGACATTAGCTGGCATAGACTTTAACACTGGAGTAACGACTGTTACCTGGACCGTCTATGATGCCCAGGGCAACAATGACTTCTGCAGCTTTGATATTACTGTTACCGATAATGAACTTCCTACGCTCACCTGTATTGCCGATGACAGTCGCAATACTGATGCTGGTGAGTGTGACTATACTGTTGTCGGTGCAGAGTTTGATCTGACGGGAGCGGGAGACAACTGTGGTGTTGTGGATACTACCTATACTTTAAGCGGAGCGACCATCGTAGCCGAGACAAGTTCAAGGACACTTGCCGGCATAGACTTTAACACAGGCGTAACGACTGTTACCTGGACCGTCTATGATGCCCAGGGCAACAATGACTTCTGCAGCTTTGATATTACTGTTACCGATAATGAGCTGCCTACGCTTACCTGTATTGCCGATGACAGTCGCAATACTGATGCCGGTGAGTGTGACTAT
The DNA here is from genome assembly GCA_963767555.1 of uncultured Bacteroidaceae bacterium. Classification (GTDB taxonomy): domain Bacteria; phylum Bacteroidota; class Bacteroidia; order Bacteroidales; family SM23-62; genus SM23-62. Next base: position 80,968 of record CAVYEL010000009.1, read on the forward strand.
ACTGTTGTAGGCGTAGAGTTTGATCTGACGGGAGCGGGAGACAACTGTGGTGTTGTGGATACTACCTATACTTTAAGCGGAGCAACCATCGTAGCCGAGACAAGTTCTAGGACATTAGCTGGCATAGACTTTAACACAGGCGTAACGACTGTTACCTGGACCGTCTATGATGCCCAGGGCAACAATGACTTCTGCAGCTTTGATATTACTGTTACCGATAATGAGCTGCCTACGCTTACCTGTATTGCCGATGACAGTCGCAATACTGATGCCGGCGAGTGTGACTATACCGTTGTAGGCGCAGAGTTTGATCTGACGGGAGCGGGAGACAACTGTGGTGTTGTGGATACTACCTATACCTTATCAGGTGCTACGGTTATTGCCGAGACCTCTGGCCGCACATTAGCTGGCATAGACTTTAACACAGGAGTAACCACTGTTACCTGGACCGTCTATGATGCCCAGGGCAACAATGACTTCTGCAGCTTTGATATTACTGTTACCGATAATGAGCTGCCTACGCTCACCTGTATTGCCGATGACAGTCGCAATACTGATGCCGGTGAGTGTGACTATACTGTTGTAGGCGCAGAGTTTGATCTTACGGGAGCCGGAGACAACTGTGGTGTTGTAGATACTACCTATACTTTAAGCGGAGCAACCATCGTAGCCGAGACAAGTTCTAGGACATTAGCTGGCATAGACTTTAACACAGGCGTAACCACTGTTACCTGGACCGTCTATGATGCCCAGGGCAACAATGACTTCTGCAGCTTTGATATTACTGTTACCGATAATGAGCTGCCTACGCTCACCTGTATTGCCGATGACAGTCGCAATACTGATGCCGGTGAGTGTGACTATACTGTTGTAGGCGCAGAGTTTGATCTTACGGGAGCCGGAGACAACTGTGGAGTGGTGGATACTACCTATACTTTAAGCGGAGCAACCATCGTAGCCGAGACAAGTTCTAGGACATTAGCTGGCATAGACTTTAACACTGGAGTAACGACTGTTACCTGGACCGTCTATGATGCTCAGGGCAACAATGACTTCTGCAGCTTTGATATTACTGTTACCGATAATGAGCTGCCTACGCCAATATGTAAAGACATAACCGTCTACCTTGATAGCATAACCGGCCTAGTTTCTATTACAGTTGACAGTATCGATAATGGCAGCATTGATAATTGCGGGATTGCAGATAGGAGAATAGGTCTTTCCAGCCAATCTACCTTTGGCTGTAATGATATTGGACCACATGATGTTTACCTGGTGATTGAAGATAACTCCGGAAATATAGATAGTTGTTTATCGATTGTAACTGTTGAGTACCTGCTTATACCTGATGCATACCCCGATCCTGAATATGATACAATTTGTAATACAGGAACTACCAATATCCTGTTAAGAAGGAATCTTTCACAGACCACATTCAGGTGGACTGTGGAAGCACCCGCATCCATATCAGGTGCAGTTGCAGATACGGCGAAATTTTCTATTATCCAGACATTAACTAACTCCAGTGACAGCGCACACCTGGTGAAATATATTATCAATCCATTTACATATGGATGTGAGAATGAAACAGACACGGCTTACATAAGATCACTCCCTGGATACTGGATGCATTTGGAGGACAGAAATGTTCAGGTACACCCATTGAGGATACTGTGTGGATTGAGCCAATAGCTAGAGTTACCCTTACTCCTAAATATGACACAATATGTAATGGGAACAATGTCAGTATCTTCCTTAACAGTCCCACGAATTCGACGAGAGGGGTAAGGTTCCGTTATTCGGTTATCAACTCCGATCCCGACTCAGTAATCATACTACCTGGCACTGGATTACAAAATCTATCTCCAGGTTATGAGATTATAGATTATATTGAAAACACATCAGATACAGCAAAGCTTGTGAGGTTCATTGTTACACCATATACCCGTAACGCTGGAGATGATGGAGAGAAATGTACAGGAGTAAACGATACTGCATATATCTGGGTGGAACCAACTGCAGTTGTAAGAGTCACACCTAAGTACGATACAATATGTGATGGAGAAAATGTAAGTGTAATATTATCAACCAAATCTGTACCGACAAGTAATACCAGGTTCCGTTATGATGTGGAGGCTCCTCCAGGAGTGACTGTAACGAGCGGACCACAGATAGGATTGCCGCAAGGTTTTGTGATCACTGATCAAATTGATAATACTACTGATTCGGATCAGCTGGTATGGTTTATCGTAACGCCTTACCACAAAGATGGAGAGGATGAAAGTGTGAGATGTCCTGGTGTAGCAGATACGGCTTATGTTTGGGTAGAACCGACTGCCAAGGTGGTCTTAACACCAAAAGTTGACACCGTCTGTGATGGAGATTTTGTTTCGATCACGCTGACGAGTCCCACAGACCCAACAAGAGTAGTAAGATTCAGGTACACACATATTCCTGTTCCCGGTGTTTTAGTAACTCCTGGAGCTGGCATCGGTCTGGCACCAAACCAAACAATCACTGATGAGGTTATCAACAATACTGATGCTGCACAATTGGTCCAGTTTATCATTACTCCTTATACCAGAAACTCATCCGGTGAAGGAGAGAAATGCACAGGTATTGCTGATACAGCCTTTATCTGGGTAGAACCGACAGTCCGGGTAACACTAACTCCCCGGTCTGATACTATCTGTGACAGTGACTTGGTTAACATTACCATGACCAGTCCATCCCTACCGAGCCGGGAAGTTAGGTTCAGGTACATTACAGAAGCCCCAGTGGGAGTTACAGTAGTGCCTGGATCGGGTGGTGACTTTGAACCAAATGATCAGCTTACCGATCAGATCATTAACACTACTGATGAAGCCCAGCTGGTGTATTTCATTGTTACTCCATATAGCAGGGATGCGCAGGGCGAAACAGAGAAATGCCCGGGTGTTATCGACACAGCCTTTATCTGGGTTGAGCCTACAGTCAAGGTAAACCTGACGCCCAAATTCGACACGATTTGTGATGGAGAAAGTGTAGCTATTACCCTTACCAGTCCCTCAATCCCGACCAGACCGGTACGGTTCAGGTATACACATATTCCGGTTCCTGGAGTAATAGTTACACCAGGTGCGGATACTGATCTGGCTCCTGGATTTATTATTGAGGACCAGATAATCAACACAACCGATGCAGCCCAGCTGATACAATTTGTTGTAACACCTTATACCAGGCATGCAACTGACGATCTGGAGAAATGTTCCGGATTAAGTGATACTGCCTCTATCTGGGTTGAGCCCACCACCAGGGTATTCCTGGATCCGGTGAATGATACGATATGCAACGAAGAGACAGTAAGCATCAGGATAACAAGTCCATCAACACCTACCCGGACCGTCAGGTTCAGGTATACGGCAGAGGCTCCTCCGGGTGTCACAGTTACTCCGGGTTCGGGAAGTGATCTGCAGCCTAATTATACCATCATTGACCAGATTGTTAATACTACCAATGATGATCAACTGGTATGGTTCATTGTAACGCCGTATTCAAGGAATGCCGGAGACGAAATTGAAAAGTGTGCCGGAGAGAGTGATACAGCATTTATATGGGTTGAACCCACACCAAGAGTAGTACTGACACCCCAGAACGACACGATATGTGATGGTGAAAATGTGAATATTACGCTTACCAGTCCATCTAATCCTACCAGGGAAGTCAGGTTCAGGTATAGATATGAAGAACCCGCTGGGAGTCACTGTAACTCCCGGACCTGTTACTGATCTGCCACCGGACTTTACAATTACTGACCAGATTACCAATACTACTGACAATGCCCTGGAAGTATTATTTATTGTAACACCCTATACCCGAAAAGCTCATAATGATGATGAGAAATGTACGGGTATCGATGATACGACGCACATATGGGTTGAACCTACGCCCAGGTTAATTATCACTCCGGATGTTGATACACTCTGTAATGAACAGTTTACCAATATCCAGGTTACCATCCCAACTACTTCGACCAATGGAGTCAGGTATAAATTTACGGTGGAAGCACCTCCCGGGGTTGATGTCGCTCCAATCCCGATGTTGACTTGATCAGTGGTACACCCATCATTGACAGTATTTCCAATACCACACTAAATGCACAACAGGTACTATTTATTATTACACCTTACACAAGGGATAATAATGATCTTGAAAAATGCGGTGGAAAAATTGACACCTGCCATCATCTGGATAAATCCAACGCCGGTTATTTCAGTCTCGCTTCCGGTAAGACCCTATGATACCCTTTTCTGTAATGACAGCCCTGTAGTATTTCTCAGTTGGAACAGATAATGGTTTCATCATAGGAGATAAAGTATATGATATTACAGTTGTACCTGATCCTGACATAAGTGGGTTTACCCAAGGTCCTGGATTTGACAATGACGGAACCGGGTTTACGGATATTTTGAACAATGCACATAACAGCATTGTTCAGAAAGTCACCTATACGATTACCCCAAGGTTTGTCAACGTTGCATCTGATATCTTTAATTGCGTTGATGGAATTGATACAACCATCACTGTATATGTTGCGGCAACCCTGCAGGATTCACTAACCAGTGATTCGCTAGGAGCATATATTGGAGGACATGACCTCAGGTGCTTTGAAGATACAGACGCTGCCATTTCACTCTATCGCTGGGGTGGATTCGGTTCATTCCTGGGCACGGATTATGATTATGACTGGGAAGCCAGGACCGGAATTGTTGCCGGTCAGCGCAACCAGGATGGACTGGGTGCCAATACCTATCCTGTGACAATCAGTGATGATGTGGGATGTTTTGTCAGGGATACCATTACCATTACTGAACCTGAGTTGTTCCAGATCAGGGTTGACAACATTGTAGAAGATCCATGTGTAGGCGGGAACAAGGGTGCCATTGAAACCACTCCCCTTGGCGGGGTTTCAGGTTATGAGTATACCTGGGAAGGACCCTTCGGTATGACCAGGCATGAACAGAATATTTATAATCTGCCAGGTGGTGATTGGAGTTTAGAGGCTTATGATACCAACGGCTGTTTCCATCCTGATCAAATATTCATTCCTATCGCCAGTGGCATGCTTACCAGTTATGAGGAATCAGCATATGGTCCGCTGGAACATTCATATAGCCTGGCATGTAACGATGACAGTACTGGTTGGATCTGGGTCGAATATGTATTGTATGGCAATGGTGATCCGAATGATTTCACCTATGAATGGATTCATAATGCTGAGTCAGTCTTCACAGGATACAATGATACTCTTTCCCAACTTGAAGCTGGTGACTATACCCTGGTGATTGAAGATACTGTCGGCTGTACAGATACGACCTGGATTCAGCTTGATGAACCCCCGGCCATGGAAATTTTGTCAGAAAGCTTCAGCGAGTATGGTGGTTCGCAGATTTATAATATCAGCTGTTTTGGGTCGAACAATGGTTCCATAACCATCGAAGACAATGAAACAGACAGGCAGGGCAGGTATAATGAATATTCATGGACGGGACCCGGCGGACCGACCACAAATCCGGATGACCAAAACCAGTTTGACCTGGAGGCGGGGACCTACACGGTAATGATCGTTGACGAAGGACTTGACTGGTATTGTACCCTGGAAGATAGCTTTACCCTGGTCCAGCCACCGCAGATAAGCTTCGCGGAGACCATTTCGGATTATAACGGATTTGAAATTAGTTGTGCTGATAGTTCCTCCGGATGGATCAAGGTGGATGTGGCAGGAGGGTATTACCATCCGGCAGATCCCTACGTATATGAGTGGACGCGCGTACCGGATCTACCGCTGACCGCTACTACAGATTCAGTGGCTGATCTGTCTGCGGGACAATACCAGGTAAGGATAACTGATTCGCTGAACTGTTCGAGAGACACTACTTTCACTCTGAATGAACCGCTGCAACTGGAAGTTAACTGGACACCTGTTGATTATAACGGGGTGAACGTAAGATGTTTCAATGGTACTGACGGAGAGATCGAATCAACAACAGTGACAGGAGGAATAGAAAGTCTGCCTTATTCCTATTACTGGACACGCACTGAGAATCCGGGATGGAATAGTATTGAACAAACTCCATCGGGACTGGCAGCTGATCACTATGTTCTGCGTATCACAGATGCGAATGGATGCCAGGAGATCTTTGCTGACTATGTGACCCAGCCTGATTCATTGATCATAGGCAGTATCCATACAACAAGGCCAAGCTGTAACGGGGCTTCAAACGGTTCAGTCTGGATTGATAATATTACAGGTGGTACCGAACCTTATACTTACCTCTGGCAACCTGGCGGCCATACGGAACGGATTTATTCAGGATTGCCACAGGGATATTATGATGTACGCTTAACTGATCTGAATGGATGTATTGCAATCAGGGATACCATCATTGGTGAACCGGAACAACTTATTGTGTCCATTGATACGATTTCATATGAGATGTATAATGGACAGATGATCAAGTGTTATGGCGATGACAACGCCATTTTAGGATCCATCATGAATGGTGGGACAAGGCCATATAACTTCCAATGGTTCTACTATGAAGAAGCCTGGAACCTGTTCAGTAATGACAGTGTGATTTATAATCGTCCAATTGGACGACACAGGGTTATTATGACTGATATCAATGATTGTGTGGATACCACGGAGGTCCTGGTGACACAACCTGATCCTTTAACATCACAGTCATTTGTGGATGCCGTGAAGTGTTATGGAGACAACACCGGCCGTATCGATCTGCATATGGCAGGCGGGACACCCGGATACAGGTACTGGTGGACAAACGGAGATACCGTACCAAATATATCACTTCTTAATTCCGGGGAGTATTATCTGGTATCACAGGATGTGAATTTATGTACCTATGATACCACTATTCTTGTTCCACAGCCTGATTCTCTCAGGGCCAATCTGACATTTGGCAATCCAAGTTGCCCGGATGATTATGATGGCTGGGCCAAGGTGGAGCCGGATGGAGGTACGGAGAACTATTCAGTATTGTGGGCTGGACCGGGAAATGGAACGGGCAGTACCAGTACTACATTGGTCGACCTGGGTCCCGGAGTATACAGGGTACAGGTGCAGGATGCGAACTATTGCGAAGTAATAGACACTGCTATTTTGATCTCAGATGCAATGACCTGTCTGAACATTCCTACAGCCTTTACTCCAAATGCAGACGGCTATAACGACGACTGGGAAATTATTGGCATAGAGTATTACCCGGATGCTACAGTACAGATATTTAACCGCTGGGGAGAGCAGATCTTCTATACAGAGAATTATCATGGATCAGCGATTCGATGGCAACTATAAAGGGATAAAATTACCTGTTGATTCATATCATTTTATCATTGAGCTACAGAATGGAAGTCCGCCAATAACAGGAAACGTAACTATTTTAAAATAACCTTTAACTAGCAACTGCGTAGAAAACCTTACCACTTAGAAGATGTCAAAGTCCACGATCTGGGTCATATTATTCATGTTTCTCCCGCTGGCAGTCCGGGCACAGCAAATGCCCCTGTACAGCCAGTATGTCATGAATGCCTTTATGATCAATCCGGCCATTGCCGGCAGCGATGGATATACATCTTTTAACCTGACAGCCAGACAACAGTGGGTAGGTTTCAAGGATGCCCCTTCCACTCAATCCTTCAGTTTCCAGACAAGGATCCTCAGGAAAAGCTATGTGATCAAGAATAAGTCAATCAATAACAGGAGTCTTAAACCCAGCAGCAAAGGCCGGGTCGGATTGGGCGGCTTTCTTTACAATGACAGAAATGGGGCGATTGACCGGACCGGATTGCAGCTTGCATATGCCTATCATATTTTTGTAGGGGAAACCCAACTCTCATTTGGACTTTCTGCGGGGATCTTCCAATTCAGGGTCAGGGAAGATCAATTGTCATTTATAGATCAGAATGACCCCATTATTGGCTCACTTAAATAAGGTGATCTATGTCCCGGATGCCAACCTTGGCTTTTACATGCTTAATGGTAATTATTATTTTGGTGCATCTGTCAACCAGTTGTTCCAGTCATACCTGAAAGTAGGGAACAGAATGCTTGAGGAGTACAGGATGGTCCGTCATTATTATGTGATGGGAGGATACAGAATTGGCCTGGGTTCGGATTTTGACATTGAACCATGTGGTCTGTTTAAGGCCACGGAGAAAAAAGCTTTCCAGCTAGATGCTGGTGCCAGGCTATATTTCCGCGAAGATTACTGGGCCGGGATCATGTACCGTACAAGTGGAGATATTATTTTCCTTGCCGGCATCCGATATAACCAGTTCTATTTTGGTTATGCCTTCGATTATTCAACATCAAACATCCAGAAGTACAGTTATGGTTCACATGAGATTGTACTGGCAGTGAAACTGGGAGATAATGCCAGGAGATATCGCTGGTTACAAAGGTATTAATCTTCCCTGGATCTCATCCGGCTGCGCACTTCCCAGCCCAGAGCACCAAGCAATAGAATTAATAGGAGGAATGAACTTGTTGCGGCAATCTTTTTCCCGGTGAAATAAGATTTGGGCTCAAACTTGAATTCAATGCTGTGTTCGCCAGCCGGCAGGACCATTCCCCTGAGAATATAATTGACCCTGAAATGGGGAACTTCCTCACCGTCAACAAAGGACTTCCACCCCTTTTCATAGTAGATGTCAGAGAAAACAACAAGCTGTTCTGTACCTGCCCTGTAATTAAATGATAAACGGTTGGGATGATAGCTTGCAAGTGTTATGCTTGCAGTGGTATCCCGGGCAAAGGATTTTCCGGAAACATATGATTCAAAACGTTTATCGATAATTGCTTCGGCAGATGGATCAAATCCATTCAGGGCATCGATCTCTTCATTGGCATTTTCTACAATCCGGAAGGAGTTTACAAACCATGCATTTCCCAGGGCTCCCTGATTCAGTCGTACTGCTGGTTCACCTTCCTGTTGTGGGACAATAAAATATTTCGTGTTGAGCATATTCAGCACTTCCATATTGTTCCTGGCAATGTGGTGACTGATTATTTCCTGGTAGCGCTGCATCTTCGCCCCATGGTATCCTCCAAGGGTTTTATGAAAATGGGCTGCCCTGGCAGAGTTGAAAGGATCTCCCGAGACATCAAATACCCGGTAATACGGATCCGGATCAGCGAGTATCTGCTGATCGGCAGCCATGGGTTGCAAACCTGCCTGAGCGGTCCTTTTCGGACCGAAATTATCATTGTTCAGGTAACGCTTGTTCACAGGCCACATATCCGCCAGTACAAGCAGGGCAAGGGCAATGAAAAAGACATTCAACTTGACCTTTTTCAGGTATAACCCATAGATCAATCCCGCAGTCAGAATGACAAATACCAGGGAGCGCAGGGCATCCTTGCGAAACAAGGCTTCACGGTCTGCCTTCAGTGCATCAAGGAACTGTGTTGCACCCTGGCTTGCATATCTTTCATCACCCGGACCGGTAAAACTGAACATGCCTGAGAAAACCAGGAAAAAGAGTGAGAGTCCCCCAACAATATACAGGCTTAATTTCAGGCCATTCATGAATTCTTTCTTTTCAGGTTCCTGTTTAAGCAGGCTGTCCAGGGCAAGGAAAGCCAGTAGTGGAATGGCAAACTCTGCAATCACAAGGATCATGGTAACGGTCCGGAATTTATTATACCCGGGGAAATAATCGATAAACAGTTCACTGAGGAACATAAAATTTTTCCCCCATGAAAGCATAATGGCCAGGACTGTGATGGTCAGAAGCCACCATCGCAACCTTGATCGGAGCATAATGAATCCGAAAACAAACAGGAACAAAACGACAGCACCAACATATACCGGTCCCGCAGTACTTGACTGGGTACCCCAGTATAAAGGCATGTATCTGATCACCTGTCTGGCGTATTGAGGACCCTGGGTCTGGTTAAAAAATTTATATGATTCCGAATCTTCGGAAAGGGGGCCGGCAGAGGATCCTCCCTTGAAATTCGGGACAAGCAAGGTAAAGGTTTCGTCCACACCATAACTCCAGCCTGTTATGTAGCTTTTATCCAGGCCGGAGGTTTGATCATTTTCATCTAATTTGAGTTCAGATTCACCACGGGTGGAATATTTCCCGTATTCATAGGTTGTCCATAGCACCGTTGCATTGGATCCGGCAGCAAGAAAAACGGCGATAAAAAGGGCCCCCACAGCCATTGAGAATGTTTTTAGCTGCTTATCCTCAATGGCCTGGACCAGTTCGAAAATTCCCAGAAACAGGATTGTAAGCAAGGTGTAATAAGTGATCTGGAGATGGTTATTGACGAGCTGAAGGGCCAGGAATAACCCGGCTATCACGGTCCCAAGTAATATCTTTCCCCGGAAGGTGAGATAAACCCCTGCGATGATGGGTGGCATGTAACCAATAGCAATTGCCTTGGAGGCATGTCCGGCTATTATAATCACAAAAAAATAACTACTGAAGGCGAAAGCTATGGCCCCTATGATGCTCAATTGCGGCCTTACTCCGAAGGCCATAAGCGCTATGTAAAAACCTATGAGATATAACAGGATGAAGCTAAGCGGCCTTACCTTACCGTATAAAAGGAATATACGGTTCAGTGTTTTCAGGAACCATGGTGGTGATGGGGCGCCGATCAAATAGGTCGGCATCCCTCCAAACATGGAGTTGGTCCACAGAATGGCTTCGTCGGACTGCTTTTCGTAAGCTGTTTTTTCACTCGACATACCCTGGTGCTGTACGATATCCCCCGGGGTTCTCATTTTTTTGCCGTCCAGCATGGGACTGAAATAAACCAGTGATATTCCAAGAAAGATGCCCAGGGCAATTGCATGCCAGGCCAGTGGTGATGGATTTTGTTTCATGAGGGGAATTTTACAGAATGTAAAGTAAATTCTTATTTGCTGAATGCCAAAATTTAAAAATCCATAATATTCTGTGTTTTTTTCTAACTTAACGACCCCGACCGTATTAATCATTGGAATTATGATCAAGATCGCAAATGTAGTAGGTGCCAGGCCACAGTTCATAAAATGTGCCGCCGTCAGCCGGGAGATTAGAAAAAATAAAGATTTTGACGAGATAATAATCCATACCGGACAGCATTACGATGCAAATATGTCAGAGATCTTTTTCAGGGAACTGGATATTCCGGAACCTGATCTGAACCTGGGTGTAGGTTCGGGATCGCATGCGGTTCAAACAGCCCAAATCCTGTCCATGCTCGAAAAAGCCCTGATGGAAATACAACCGGAATGGGTATTGGTTTACGGAGACACCAACTCCACCCTGGCAGCCGCACTGGCAGCCGCTAAGCTAAATATCAGGGTGGCTCATATAGAAGCCGGACTAAGAAGTTTTAACCGTGCTATGCCGGAGGAGATTAACAGGATCGTTACGGACCATACCGCTGATCTTCTACTCGCTCCCACACAGAATGCAATGGAACTGCTGGATAAAGAGGGACTCGCAAACAGGTCCGTCCTCGTTGGGGATGTAATGTATGATTCCGTTCTTCATTCACGGCAACTCGCGGCAAACAAGTATTCAGGCAAACGGCTGCTGCCATGGGACAGGTTTTATCTGGCCACTGTACACAGGCAGGAAAATACAGACAATAAGGATAGACTCCAGGGTATTCTGAGCGCTTTCTCCAGAATGGAACTGCCTGTTGTATTGCCGGCTCATCCACGCCTCCGGGGTATTCTGAACGATTCCTCGCTCGGTGATAATATCAAACTCATAGAACCGGTTGGTTATCTTGAAATGCTCATGCTTATCAGTTCATCTGATAAAATTCTCACAGATTCAGGAGGCTTGCAGAAAGAAGCATATTTCAATGCGAGACAATGTATTACCTTACGGGATGAGACTGAGTGGACGGAAACGCTGGAGAACAACTGGAACGTACTTGCCGGAGCCAATACGGACCGGATCATTGAGTGTGCAAAGATGAAGACCCTGGGACCGCAAGGAGATTTTTTCGGAGATGGAAAAGCAGGGGAAAAGATCCTGGCCGCATTGGTGAATAAAGGATTATAAGGTAAAAGATGAACGATGTGATCAATAAAATACAAACCATAGCCGGGAAAAAGAGGGTAAAGCAGGCAGGTGTGCTTTACATATCCCTGAGCATTGGAGTATTGGTCGGGATCGGAGTGAGTGTTTTGAATACCAGATTGCTGGGGCCCGAATTGTACGGGGACTTCAAATTTCTGCAATCCCTTTTCAGTTTTGCTGTTACATTTGTTACGCTGGGTTTGTTTTATTCCGGGGGAAGGCTCATTGCCATTGAGAAAGGCAGACAGGGACAAAGACAGATTGTCGGGGGGATCAGCGTGCTCGCATTATTTATGTCACTGGCACTGTTTGTTATTTTTTTCATCTTCTCATTTTTTGAAGAAAATGTTTTTGACAACGAGCTGGGTTGGTATGTGCGCGTACTTTCACCCTTCCTGTTCATTTTTCCCTTTCAACTGGGATTGGACAACCTTTTTCAGGGCAGTAACCGGATCTATCAACTTTCTGCATTCCGCCTGGGACCCAAAGTGCTCTATCTGCTGTGCATCCTTGCCTACAGTTATTTTTTCCCGTTTAATCTGAATCATGCGCTGATCTTTCATTTCGGTTCACTCGGGGCCATTATACTGATAGGTCTCTTCTCGCTTAAACCGGATATTTCAGAACTTTCCAAATCTATCCATAAGATCTTTCAGGAGAACCGGTCCTATGGATTCCAGGTTTTTCTTGGTGCTGTAACCGGACTGGCAAGTGCGCAGCTCGGGGGACTGGCCATCGGTTATTTTATCGATAATACAAATGTCGGATTCTTTGCGCTCGCCATTACCGCAAGCCAGCCCCTTGCCATGATACCCAACAGCATTGGTACGACTTTTTTCCGTGACTTTACGGGCATGGACCGGATTCCCAGGAAGATCCTGATTACAACCCTCCTGGTCTCCCTGATCTCAGTGGTAGCTTTTCTGCTGATCATCAAGCAGCTGGTGATTTTCCTGTACACGGAAGAATACCTTGCCGTTGTACCCATTGCCTATTTTGTGTCGATCGGATCCATACTTCATGGACTCGGTGATTTTTTCAACAGGTTTCTGGGTGCTCATGGGAGGGGGAAGGAAATGAGGAACACCAACATAGTAATAGGTGTCTGCAACGTACTGGGATATATTTTCCTGACCTGGTGGATCGGAGTCCAGGGCGCTGCCTTAACAAAATTGTTTGCCGGTGCCATATACGTCTTTGTCATTGTATGGTATTACCAGAAACTCTTAAGAAAACCGGGAGATGAGAAAAGATAAGGAGATCATACATGGATTAACCTGTCCCCTTTGCCAGCATGCAGGTCCACAGGTTCTCTACCAGGTGAATGCAAGGACTGCAGCTGAACACATGTTCCATTTTGCAGGATCGGAAGATGAAATCCTAAAACTTGTGGAGATCATTGAGCAGCTCTGGGGTGTGGATCATGCCAGAATGCTACAATGCGAAAACTGCCAGCTTGTCTTTGCTGATCCTTTTGTTGCGGGATCAGGAGAGTTCTACTCCGCAGTTTATAAGAAAGCCAGCTATTATCCCGACTGGAAATGGGATTATGAAATTACCTTCCAGGATCTGCAGAGGGGCGATTTGAATGAAAATATAATGCAGGGCGCTCAACTCCTGGAAGTAGGGGCCGGCAACGGGGCTTTTGTGAAGAAGCTGGCTGCAGGTTTATTCTCGAAGGAGAATATTCTATGTACGGAATATTCAGAGTACGGAAGTAAACAGATCATGGACCTTGGGATCAGGTGTGTCTCAGAGCCCCTGGAAGCACTTAAAACGAGCGAAAATCAAAACCGGTTTGATTGCCTCTGCATGTTCCAGGTACTAGAACATATGGATCAACTCAAGCATCAGTTTGCCGCCCTGAACCATATTTCACATGAGGGGTCGGTCCTGTATATTACGGTTCCAGCCGATGTTTATCGTGACTTTTATGATCAGCTTGGCCGGCATATGGACACACCTCCCAACCATATTTCAAGGTGGAATAAGTCCAGCCTGAAAAAACTTGGTAAAGAGTTTGGATGGAAGGTAATGGATCACCATATCCAGCCCATGTCTTACAGAGAGAAGGTAAAAAGACTTATCTTTGATCGTCTTGAATTTCATGCTGTGTTCAGGAGTTCCAAATGGGCAGGCAGGAAATTGCCTTTTATCCGTAAAGTTGGACTGGCAGTGGCCGTTATTGGGATCATCCTGGCCTATCCGGGAGCAGTTATCAGATTGAGGAATAAAGGACTCGGCATTTCACAATGGGTAAAATTCGTACGGGAATAATTATGGTCATATGAACAAATCACAACATCAAAGCAGATTGAATGGTTCGAAAATCCTAATAACCGGGGGGACGGGCTCCTTCGGGAACCACGTTATATTAAAACTGATTAAGGATTTCTCGCCCGAACAGATCATCATCTTCAGCAGGGACGAAAAGAAACAATATGACATGCGGAACAAATTAGCAGGTCATTCCAACATAAGATTCATCATCGGTGATGTAAGAAACAGTGATAGTGTCGATGCTGTCATGAACGGGGTGGATTATGTATTTCATGCAGCTGCATTGAAGCAGGTGCCAACCTGTGAATTTTTTCCCTTTGAAGCGGTCCAGACCAATGTCATCGGGGCAAACAATGTATTGAATGCTGCAGAAAGACACAAGGTGAAAAAAGTTGTGATCCTGAGCACAGACAAGGCGGTTTACCCGATCAATGCCATGGGGATGACCAAGGCGACCATGGAAAAACTCATGCTTGCCAAGGCCCGTCTATCCTCATCTGATACGGTATACTGCGGGGTAAGATATGGCAATGTCATGTATTCCAGGGGATCCGTCATTCCGCTGTTTGTTGACCAGATCAGGCAGGGTAAGCCGCTGACAGTCACCCATCCAGACATGACACGTTATCTGCTTCCTCTGCCCGAAGCCATCAATCTGGTGCTTTTTGCCCTGGAAAGCGGGGAAAGCGGAGACATCCTTGTCAGAAAATCGCCTGCAGCCACCATGAGAACAGTAACGGAAGCCATGGGTACTATTTTTGCCCATGACAGGGAGATCAGCATCATAGGCATCAGGGAAGGGGAGAAGATGCACGAAACCCTGGTGACCCGGGAAGAGCTGATGAAAGCAGAGGAATATGATGATTATTACAGGATAAGGAATCTCAAACAGATCGATTACGATAAATATTTTATAGATGGATCGCCTGCCAGCATACCAAAGGAGGATTATACCTCTGAAAACACCAGGCGCCTGGACCTAGAACAAACCATTCAACTTATTAAATCTCTGGAAGAGATCAGGGCCATTCTTAAATGAAAAAAATTGGAATAACAGGGATACCCGGTTTTATCGGAAGCCATCTGGCCAGTTATCTTGCTGCCTTTACGGAGAAATATGAGATTTTACCCTTTGAGGATGCTTATTTCGAAGACAGGGAACAACTGATAGATTTTACTACAAAGGCGGATGTAATCATCCATCTGGCGGGTGTGAACCGGCATGAAGATGAGAATTATGTTTATGCAAGAAATGTGGAACTGGCCAGCAATCTTGTTGATGCATTGCGAGCCTCCGGGAATGCTCCACAGGTCATTTTTTCATCTTCGACCCAGGAAACCATGGACAATCCATATGGGAAAGGGAAGAGGGAAGCAAGAAATTTACTCGAGAATTGGGCAGTGGAATCAGGTGCAGGTTTTGCGGGATTGATCATACCGAATGTTTTTGGTCCCTTTGGCAGACCTTATTATAACTCCGTAGTGGCAACTTTCTGCCACCAGATCAACACAGGTGATAAACCCCAGATCAAAGTGGATGCCGAACTTGAATTGATCTATGTTGCCGATCTGATCAGGTATGTTCAGGATGTGGTGGATACCGGGAAATCGGATCCCGGACTGAAAGTTCCATGTACCGGGAAAATGAAAGTATCCGATATCTTTTCCCTGCTCAGTGACTATGGGCATGGATACCTGAAGGATCACATCATACCGGAATTTAAGAATCCCCTCGAAATAGCCCTCTTTAATACACTCAGATCCTACCGCGATGTCAGGGAGCATGCTGCATCCCTGGTGAAGCATCAGGATGAGAGAGGGCACCTGGTTGAGATTGTGAAAGAGGGATGCGGGGGACAATCATTCTTTTCTCTTACCAAACCTGGTATTACAAGGGGAAATCATTTCCATACAAGAAAAATTGAAAGATTCTGTGTGGTTATGGGTGAAGCGGTCATTCGTCTCAGAAGACTGGGAACGGATGAGGTAATTGCTTTCGAGGTATCCGGTAAGCAACCCATGGCATTGGACATTCCGGTATTTTACACCCATAACATCACAAATACGGGGAATTCTGATCTCCTGACACTATTCTGGAGCAACGAAATATTCAATCCGGAGGATCCGGATACCTATTATTCAGAAGTATGACTGAACTTAAACGACTCAAAGTAGCCACTATCGTTGGCACCCGGCCTGAACTGATCAGGCTCTCAAGGACCATAGCCCTCCTTGATGAAAATGTAGACCATATCCTTGTGCACACAGGCCAGAACTATGATTACGAACTCAATGAGATTTTTTTTCAGGATCTGGGTATCCGGAAACCTGACCATTACCTTGAAGTAGACGTTTCATCTTTGGGTCGGGTCCTGGGTGAAACCATCGCAAAGAGCGAGGAGGTATTGCGGAAAGAAAATCCCGATGCTGTACTGATCCTGGGAGACACCAACAGTTCCCTGGCCGGGATCATGGCAAAGCGCATGAAGATACCTGTATATCATATGGAGGCCGGAAACCGTTGTTTCGACCTGAATGTCCCGGAGGAGATTAACCGGAGGATCATAGACCATATATCTGATTTCAACCTGGTCTATACGGAGAACGCGAGGAGACATTTGTTATCGGAGGGACTTCAACATCGCAGGATCTACCTTACCGGTTCGCCGATGTATGAGGTCCTGATGCATTATGAAAAACAAATAAGGCAGTCAAAAATACTCGGGGAACTGGCACTGGACAAAAATGGCTATTTTGTGGTGAGTATTCACAGGGAAGAGAATGTGGATAATACGGATAACCTCAGGAGTATTCTGGGCATCCTTAACAGTATCTGCAGGCATTGGGAACTACCCGTGATCGTATCTACCCATCCTAGAACTGCAGATCGCCTGGAGAAGCTGGAGGGAAGTAAAACAGACGAAAGGATACGTTTCCTCAAACCATTCGGATTTTTCGATTATGTACACCTGCAAACGATGGCAAAATGCACCATATCAGACAGCGGGACAATCAGTGAGGAGTCTTCTATTCTGTCATTCCCTGCCATAACCATGAGGCGTTCCATGGAACGTCCGGAGGCCATCGACGCTGGTACCATTATTTTGACCGGATTTGACCAGGAGACTGTTCTTTCATCCATAGACCTGGTGATAAGGGAACACGAAGGTGGTTCCTACCCGCATATCCCGGATGAGTACCGTATTAAAAACACATCCATGCGGGTATTAAAACTTATCATGGGCACAGCAAAGCTGAGCAATTCCTGGCATGGTATTTTGCCGAATGTATGAGAATTGTTATACTGACAGACAGACCGTTTCCTTATGGGATGGCCCACACAACCAGGATACTGGCTTATGCCCGGGGCATGACAGATACCGGGGCGGTTGTCAGTGTTTTATGTACCAAGCCTACAGAATCTCCGGGGGAAAACATCAAAAACATAGAAACTGAGGGTGATTTCGAGGGGATACATTTTAAATATACCTCAGGAACCACCACACGTTCCACCTCAGCACTGAAACGAATCGTCCACTATTATTCCGGCTTTTTCAGGGCTAAAAAGGAATTACGAAGGATGCAGGAAAATGAGAAAATTGATGTATTGTTCATGGGACTTTCGAATTTCTGGTTTACCTGGTTTTACTCAATATGGTCACGAAGGAATAAAGTGCTTTTCATCCAGGAACGAAGTGAGTATCCCTTTATTGGTGTAACTGGTCCATGGCAGAAACTGAAGCTGGAGGCCTACCTCCGTTTCACCTGTAAGCTTTTTGATGTAATCGTTGTCATTACCAGGGCACTGGAAACATATTTTTCACAATGGATACGCAAAGATGCCGGGATCTATCTGCTTCCAAGCCTTGTTGAGGCGGAAAGGTTCAGGAGCCCTGGTGGGAAACCGGCAGGACTTCCCGACAAATACATTGCCTATGTGGGAAGTATGCAGGGGAACAAGGACGGTGTACCCATTTTAATCGAGTCATTCAGCAGGATCTCCGCTTTACACCCGGAAATGCATCTTGTTCTTATCGGGGAAACAGGCTTTGAAGGATTCGAGGAACTGAAAAAGCTTGTCGGGGACAGAGGATTGTCTGATAGGGTGCATTTCACCGGAAGGCTGGAAAGGGATGAACTGCCAGCCGTCCTTGGATCGGCAAATTATCTTGCACTTGCCAGGCCGACGAGCCGACAGGCTGAAGGTGGATTTCCCAACAAGCTGGGAGAATACCTGGCCACAGGGAAAGCAGTTGTCGTAACCGCAGTAGGTGAAATACCGGAATTTCTGACCGATGGTGAAAATGCTTTCATATCTGTGCCGGATGATGCAGAGGCATTTGCAGATAAATTGAAGGAAGCCCTGGATGATCCTGCCAGGGCTAAAATGATAGGAGAGCGGGGAAGGGAACTGGTGAATACGGTGTTCCATCCAATCTTGCAGGCCAGGAAAATGCTGGATTTTTTCCATGAATTGAGAAAAGAATAAATGGTTACTATTTCTTTTATCGGAGACATCAGTTTAAATGATGACTATACAAGGCTCTTCAGGGAAGGTGAAGAACCATTTCAGGACCTTGCGGGGATACTGGCTGATGCTGATCTGGTGGCCGGGAACCTTGAATGCCTCTCTGCCGGCACCCAGGGTGAGAATCTTTTAAAAAAGCCCAGGCTCAAAACAGACCTGGAGACCCTGGGTTACCTGAAGCAGATTAACCTGGGACTTGCATGTCTTGCACACAATCATGTTTATGACAACCTTGAGGACGGTTTCAGGAAGACCACTGATTTTCTGCAGCAGAACAATATTCATTATCTGGGAGCTTCCCTGGATCCGAACGCCACTTCCCCGGCAAAGTCTCGGACTGGCTCCGTTCTCAAGCTAAATATAAAGGGGATTCGTTTTGCTTTTTTTAACTATGTGACGGCTGATACAAATCCTGGAATTCCCCGGGATGCCGGTGTCCGTTTAAGCATCCTCGACCGGCAACTCGTCCTGGAAGATCTGGCTGCAGCCAGGGATGAGGATTACAGGATCCTTCTCCTGCACTGGGGCGGGAAGTATGAAAATAGTTATTATCCCGGGCCTCAGCAGGTGAAATTGGCCAGGGAGTTTATAAAAGGAGGTGCTGACCTGATTATCGGGCATCACCCCCACACCCTGCAACCGGTCATGCATTACAAGGGAAAGTCAGTATTCTTCAGCCTGGGGAACTTCTGTTTCGCTGACATCATTTCGGACGGCAGGGTCAAAGAGGTCAGGCACAGGAGATGGAAAGAATCCACCGTCTTGAATATCCGTTTCGATAAGGATCATTATCATACAGATCTGGTCCCTTTCCGTCTGGATCAACTCCGCACCATCAGGGACCGGAGTATCCTAAGACGGTTCAAAATCCGGCAGCTGTACTTTAAATTGATAAGGTTTTCGAGATTCTTCTGGTTTATTTATTACTTTGGATTTAAATACCTGAGGCCTGTTGTCTGGGAAATGAGAAGGCCGGATCCGGATAAAAACTTCTGGAATAGGTTGTCCGGTTTAAACCTTTCAAAGATCAGGGGCTTGTTCAGGTGAATCATGCTATCGAATTCGATGAAGATCATCTACGTTAAAAATGGTGATTCCTCATTTATGCGTATCGATGAGGAAATATTGGCCAGGAACTTCAATACCCGCGTACTGAACTTAAACAACGCCGGCAGGTATGGATACTTCTTTCACTTGATTAAGCTAATCATCGTGCTTGCTTTTCGGATGCCTTTCATGTCCATTGCCTTTACCAGATTTGCTGACTGGCATTCTGCCATCATTGCCTTTTTTTGCAGGCTTTACAGGAAAAAACTGGTCTTAGTTGTCGGGGGGTACGATGCTTACTGGCTGCCAGAATTCGGGTATGGCGTGTACAACAGGAAAACCAGAGGCAGGTGGGCAAAATATGCCCTTCGAAATGCACGCCTGATCCTTCCAAACAATCCCTGCCTCAGGTATGCGAAGAACAAATATGAACCAGGGATCACGCGAGAGGGTGGAATTGATTTTTTTGTACCGGAAAGAAAGGGAAAACTCAGGGTACTGCATAATGGTTATCATACAGATTTCTGGATACCCTCTGCAACAACTAAAAATAATAATCTGGTTATTGCCGTGGCTTTTATCAAGAATCGCCGCAGTTATCAGATAAAAGGATTGCATGATTTTATACAGGCTGCATATAATATTCCGGAAATGGAATTCAGGTTAATCGGCGCAGACTTAGCCAGGTTAACGGATTGGGAGGGAGAACTTCCCGCTAACCTTTCGGTTATTGAATCCCTTAACCGGGACGAATTGTTATTGCAGTACCAGGAGGCAAAAGTCTTCTGTTTATTATCCCTTACCGAGGGGATGTCTAATGTGCTGTGTGAAGCCATGCTCTGTGAGTGTGTACCGGTGGTTTCAGATGTGAATTTTAATGCGGAGCTAGTTGGAGGGAGTGGATTTGTAGTAAAAAGGCGTGAACCTGCCTTGATTATGGATGCCATCCTGCTGGCTGCAGATGCTGCCCCGGAAAAAGGGAACAAGGCAAGGGATCAGATCGTTGAGAATTTTTCTCTACAACGACGGGATAAGGAGCTGGTAGGGCTCCTTGAGGAAGTACATAATGCCAGGATAAAAAGCACCACCGAATTGTAAATGGATGATCAGGGAATTCATTGCTAAAAATATAAGCTACCAGTTACAGGATCGTGTTAATAACACATCCGTATTAAAGGCGCATCAGTTTTTGAACGAGTCCCAGTACTGGGACAGGGATAAGATCCTGGACTATCAGTTTGAAAAATTCCTGAAGCTGCTGCACTTCTCCTGCAAGAATGTTCCTTATTACCGTGATTTGTTTAAGCAACAGAATCTCGATCTGAAGGATATTCAGGAACCCGGGGACATAGCAAAGATCCCAATACTCACCAAAAAAGTTGTCCGGGAGCAGTACCATAAGCTGATCACTGACAATTTGGATCGCAAAACAGTACTTACCGTTGCAACAGGAGGGACCACCGGTCCACCAGTTAAAGTCCTCCGGGACAGGCAGGACACATCTTTTACCTGGGGTGCTTTTTTCCGATGGTATAGCTGGATGGGTATTCAGCCGGGGGACCGGATAACAAAGATCTGGGGAACACCTACGGTGCTTCATAAACCTTTCCGGAAATATTTCTGGGCAGGAGTGAAGAATTATTATTATAACCGGCAGCAAATTAATTCATTCAAGCTAAATCCCGCATCCATTCCCGGGGTCCTCGACCGGATAAATAAATTCGAACCTGTCCTGATCAGGGGATATCTTTCCGCCTTAATTCAACTGTCAGAATACTTACAGGATGAAAACATTACTGATTTCCACAGGGCAAAAGCCGTGTCCTCTACCACAGAAACGCTTCTTCCTCCCTTTAAAGCATTGGTAGAAAGGAGTTTTAAAACAAGGCTTTTTGACCAGTATGGCTGTGGGGAATGTAATTCAATTGCCTTTGACCGGAACGACGGGAACGGACTTTACATAGCCATGGAGCATGCCATGGTTGAAATTCTTGATGACCGGAATACCGATGCCGGATATGATGAAGGCAGGATGATCATGACCAACCTGGATAATTTTGCTCTGCCCTTCATACGTTATGAGAATGGTGATATGGCCTGCCGTGGCAGAAAAGAAGTTGAGTCGGAAATTAACCTTGATGTACTGAAACGTATAACCGGAAGGATGGCCGATACCATAATTCTAAAGGATGGGAGTAAGGTCCATGGAGTATTTTTTACTGATATACTGAATGATTTGTTTACCAGTCATCCGGATTTCATCCATAGATTCCAGGTTTATCAAAATGCTCCGGGAAAAATTGACTTCAGGATTGAAACAACACAAAAGCTTCCGGATAAATATAAGGAACCACTTCATGAAGCCCTGGATCAATTTTTCGATGAGGTTAAAATCACTCCCATGGGGATGCTTCCCGGTGACGATACCGGTAAGTTCAGATACATTGTTTCAGATTGTAATTGAAGATTCAATGATCTCAACGATCCTTTCTGCAGCTCCCCCATCCCATAGTTCCGGGATCCCTCCTTTCTTTTTATTTCCCGTAAGTACCATTTCTGCTGCCTGTTCGACTTTTCTTAGATCAGTGCCAATCAACTGGTTGGTTCCTGTTGAAACAGTGACTGGCCGTTCAGTATTATCCCTGACCGTGAGGCATTGAATGCCCAGGTATGTGGTTTCCTCCTGAATTCCTCCGCTGTCTGTTATAACTAGCTCTGCTGATCTGGTAAGGGCAAGGAAATCAATGTAACCGATGGGGTCAAGCAGGAGGATGCCGGGATCCAGTTCAGCTTGCAGCCCATGTTTTTCAAGGTTTTTACGTGTCCTTGGGTGAATGGGGAAAACCAGCTTTGTTTTACCTGAAAGATGGTTCAACATGCTAACCAGTTCGGCCAGTGAATCCCTGTCATCAACATTCCGGGGACGGTGGAAGGTGATCAGGGTATACTTTCCGGCCTTGATATCGAGCCGGTTAAGGATGGTTGATTGTTCAATGGACGGCAGGAAATGCACGAGGCTGTCTATCATAATATTGCCGACGAAATGAATCTTTTCATCTGCGATCCCTTCATTTCTGAGGTTGACATGTCCCGACTCCTCACTGACAAACAGGTAATCTGACAGGACATCTGTAACGATCCGGTTGATCTCCTCTGGCATCCCACGGTCAAAGCTCCTTAATCCGGCCTCCACATGTCCCACAAGGATTCCCATTTTGGAGGCAACAACGCTGCAGGCCAGTGTTGAATTTACATCTCCGGGGACCAGGATCATATCAGGTTTTTCACTGATCAGGATCTTTTCGAACTCGATCATGATCCTGGCTGTCTGGTCCCCATGGCTTCCTGATCCCACACCCAGGTTGAAATCCGGCTCCGGGATTTCAAGTTCCTCGAAGAATATTTTGGACATATTCTTATCGAAATGCTGGCCCGTGTGGCATATCAGGTGGTTAAACAGGTCTGCTTTCTTAAGAAATGCGCGGTGAAGGGGTGCTATCTTAATGAAATTTGGTCTGGCACCTGCAACAGTGATGATTTTCATGTGGTAGTCAGTATTTCTGTAAATAATTCAGTCATCCTGCCGGTAAGGCTTTTCCTGGAATAATTATTAAGGCCCCTTGCATTGACCTTCAATGTACCTCCCTGGTATTTACTATAGAAGTCCAGTATGAGCCTTTTAAGATTATTCCGGTCGCTAAACTCTACCATTTCTCCTGTACCGGTTTCCTTAAGAATATGGGCAGCTTCTCCACCTGTTGGACCGATAGCGAGGATGGGGCGGCCCGAATTCATATATTCAAAAAACTTTCCTGTCAGAATTCCTTTCGCATTGGGAGTATTATTGATCAGCAGCAGGAGTATCTGTGATCTTTTCAGCATTCCGACAGCCTCCTGGTGTGGCAGGTAATCAACTGTTTGCACCCATGCTCCGAGGTTATGTTCATCCAGCGATATGGTAACCGAATAATCAATAGCACCGATCATCCTGATAACCAGGTCTTTTGCCAGGTCTTTATTCTCTTTAACAAGTTCTGACAAAACCGACCAGAGTGTGTCAGGGTTCCTTGAAGGGACTATGGTACCGATATGGGTCAGGCTGAATTCCGGGTCAGTATTCTGGACAGGGGAATCAAAATCATCCGGATCAAATCCATTTGGGATGACCCGGATATTATGGAAACCCATTTCTTCAAACTGGCGTTTCATGTCATGGCTGACGGCTGTTATTAGATTTGCTGTCTGGAGGACTTTCCTTTCCAGCCTCCGGTGTTTCCGATCAGCCCTGGGTCCCAGCATCAGTTCCTGGTAGAAATCTATTTTTGTCCACGGATCCCTGAAATCTGCCACCCAGGGCAGTTTCATTTTTTCAGCTAC
This sequence comes from uncultured Bacteroidaceae bacterium, assembly GCA_963767555.1. Taxonomy (GTDB): domain Bacteria; phylum Bacteroidota; class Bacteroidia; order Bacteroidales; family SM23-62; genus SM23-62. The sequence continues at coordinate 105,293 of CAVYEL010000009.1, forward strand.
CCCGCAGGCGATCAGGTGCATACTGTGCGGCGGACCCGTACTTACCAACAGGCTGACCGGATGATCCTTCAGGTAAGAGACGAGGTACCTGATGGAGGGTTTGATCCAGAATTTGCGGGCATCGGGGATAAACCAGTTGCCACGGATCCAGACAGAGATTCTCTCGCCCAGGCCTTTCTTCTTATCCTTGTTGAGAAATCCTGCATTTATACGGTGCCCCTTTTTCTGGAAAGTAAACCTTTTATATAAATTATATGGTTCCCAGACCCTGGTTTTCAGGACAGCAATCTCGACGGGTACATCCTTAAACAGGGATTCATCGATGGAGGGGTACTCCGGATTTTCTGCAGTATAAATCACCGGCTCGTAGTTGAATTCACGCAGATATTTGGAGAACTTCAACCAGCGCTGCACCCCGGCTCCTCCGCCAGGGGGCCAGTAATAAGTTAGAATAAGCACTTTTTTATGCCCGGGTTCTGACATTAGCCCAGCATGCTTAAATGTTTTTTGGAACTGACTTTATCCTGTACAATGTCGCTGACCTGTTTAACTGGTATTCGCTCCTGCTCCATGGTGTCACGATACCTGATGGTAACGGTCTCGTCCTTCGAGGTCTGGTGGTCAATGGTAATACAGTAGGGAGTGCCAATTGCATCCTGCCTTCTGTAACGCCGTCCGATGGAGTCCTTTTCCTCATACTGGCAATTGAAATCCAGTTTCAATTCATCCATGATCTTCCTTGCCGCATCAGGCAAACCATCTTTTTTGGTCAGTGGAAGGACGGCAACTTTAACCGGGGCCAGAAATGCAGGGATCCTCATAACAACCCTCTCATCGTCTGCTCCTTCCTTTTCTATTTTTTCTTCTTTATATGATCCGGCGAGAACCGTCAGGAACATTCTGTCAAGCCCGATGGATGTTTCAACCACAAACGGCACATAGCTTTCATTAAGTTCATTATCAAAATACTGCATCTTTTTACCCGAGAATTTCTGATGTTGTGAAAGGTCAAAATCGGTTCTCGAGTGGATTCCTTCTACTTCTTTGAATCCTATCGGGATACTCAAACTCAATATCTGTGGCTGCATTGGCATAATGGGCAAGCTTGTCATGATCATGGAAGCGGTACTTCTCCGGTCCCAGTCCCAGTGACTGGTGCCACTTCATGCGCTTGTCCTTCCAGAACTCAAACCATTCCAGTTCTTCACCGGGCCTGACAAAGAATTGCATCTCCATCTGCTCAAATTCCCTCATTCTCATAATAAACTGACGGGCAACAATCTCATTGCGAAAAGCTTTACCGGTCTGGGCTATGCCGAATGGTATCTTCATTCGACCGGATTTCTGAACATTCAGGAAATTCACAAAGATGCCCTGGGCCGTTTCCGGGCGGAGGTAAATCTTGCTGGCTGATTCGTTGACCGATCCAAGCCTTGTATCAAACATCAGGTTGAATTGCCTGACATCCGTCCAGTTCCTGGAACCGGATTCCGGATCGGCGATCTCACAATCAATGATGATCTGACGGAGATCTTCCAGGTCATCCTTCTCCAGCGCTTTGACAAAGCGGCTATGGACCTTATTGATCTTGTCCTGGTTGGCCAATACCCTGGGATTGGTGGCGAGAAATTTTCCCTGTCAAATGATTCCCCAAATTTTTTGGCAGCTTTTTCTACTTCCTTGTTGATCTTTCCCTGCAGTTTCTCCAGGTAATCCTCTATCAGCTGGTCAGCCCGGTATCTCTTTTTTGAGTCCTTGTTATCGATAAGGGGATCATTGAATGCATCCACATGTCCGGAGGCTTTCCAGATTTCAGGGTGCATGAAAATAGCTGAGTCAATACCGACAACATTATCGTTCAGGTTTACCATGGCATCCCACCAATAGCTGCGGATGTTGTTCTTCATCTCAACACCGTTCTGTCCATAATCGTAAACAGCACTTAATCCATCGTAGATCTCACTGGACGGGAACACGAATCCATATTCCTTGGCATGGGCAATGATCTTTTTAAAAAGCTCTTCCTGGGCCATATTCTTTATCAGGGGTTTCGTTAGAATTAATGGACAAAAGTAAAGAAAATAATTGCTTCAGGAAATCCATAACAATTAGGGGCTTTGAAAAAAGGCTTATTATATTTGTAGAATAATTATCACCATGAAAAAGGAAGTTGATTTTCTGATTATCGGATCCGGATCTGCAGGATTAAGTTATGCATTAAAAGTGGCGGATCATGGAAAGGTATGTGTAATTTCCAAGACAAGCATTGAGGAGACCAACACACAGCTGCGCCCAGGGAGGGATTGCCGCTGTAACCTATGAACCGGACTCGTACGAGAAGCATATTGAAGATACCTTGATTGCAGGGGATGGCCTCTGTGATGAGGTGGTTGTACGAAACCTGGTCAGGGACGCACCAGCTCAAATAGAGGAACTCATAAGATGGGGGGCCAAGTTTGACAAAAAATCAAATGGTGAATTTGATCTGGCCAGGGAGGGTGGGCATTCTGAAAAGAGGATCCTGCATCACAAGGACAATACAGGTTTCGAGATCCAGGAAACACTCAGTGAACAGGTCAGGAAGCATAAAAATATAGAGGTCCTGGAAGATCATTTCGCAGTAGACCTGATCACACAACATCACCTGGGAATGCTGGTCAAACGGTATAGCCAGAATATCCGTTGTTTCGGTGCTTATGTGCTCGACCTGAAAACAGACAAGGTAATAACCCTGCTCGCAAAAACAACGATGATAGCCACCGGCGGGGTCGGGAATCTTTACCATACTACCACCAATCCGCCTGTTGCTACCGGTGATGGTATTGCCATGGTCTACAGGGCCAAAGGGATTATTGAAAACATGGAGTTTGTCCAGTTTCATCCAACGTCCCTTTACAATCCGGGAGAAAGGCCTTCTTTCTTAATATCAGAAGCTCTAAGGGGATTCGGAGGGGTATTAAAGACACAGGACGGCAAAGAGTTTATGGAAAAATATGATGAGCGAAAAAGCCTGGCACCAAGAGATATTGTGGCAAGAGCTATCGATAATGAAATGAAGTCCAGAGGGGATGACTATGTTTTTCTCGATGCCTCCCATCTTGACAAAGATGGGCTGATATCTCATTTCCCTAACATTCATGAAAAATGCCTCAGCATTGGCATTGATATTACGAAGGATATGATACCGGTGGTTCCCGCAGCCCATTACATGTGCGGTGGTATCAAGGTTGATATGGAAGGATGTACCTGGATAAAACAACTGTATGCTGCAGGAGAAACTTCCAGCACGGGACTGCATGGAGCCAACCGGCTGGCTTCCAATTCCCTTATTGAAGCCATCGTTTATGCTGACAGAGCATCAAAAGCAGCGATCCGGGAAATGGAGAAGATTGAAATACAGGAGGACGTTCCTGATTGGGATTATGCAGGGACAACCCATCCCGAGGAGATGATCCTCATAACCCAGAATTTCAAAGAAATGCAGCAGATCATGAGCAATTATGTGGGTATCGTCAGGACAGATTTAAGGTTAAACCGTGCGCTGGTTAGGCTGGAGATCATATATAAGGAAACCGAAGCACTGTACCGGAAATCCACCCTGTCCAAATCCCTCTGTGAACTTCGCAACCTGATCACAGCCGGCTACCTGACCATAAAAATGGCACAGGACAGGAAAGAGAGCAGGGGACTCCATTATAATCTGGACTATCCGGAGAAAAAGAACCTGAAAGACATTTTCTGATAAGGGTCAGGCATGGGGATCCGGATCATCCCTGTGTGAACATTTCACAGCGAAGCGTATTTCTGCTCAACCAGGTCCAGGATATCATTGATCTCACTAACATCCAGTGAAGTAACCAGCTTCAGGCGGATCTCCTTAAAATCAGGCAGGCCTTTAAAATAATTGCTGAAATGCCTGCGCATCTCAAGGATCCCCCTTGGTTCACCTTTCCATTCCAGGGATCGCTGAAAATGCATCCTGGCCAGTGAGACTTTCTCCTTCACCCCGGGAGGCGGCAGAATCTCGCCGGTTTCAAGGTAATGTTTGATCTGCCTGAAGATCCAGGGTTTTCCAACCGTGGCACGGCCGATCATGATGGCATCCACACCATATTGAGTAAATCGTTCAGCAGCAATTTCAGGGCCTGTTATATCACCATTTCCAATGATCGGGATCTCTATATCCGGGTGGTTTTTTACCTCCCCTATCAGGCTCCAGTCTGCCTGTCCCCTGTATAGCTGGGTACCGGTCCGGCCATGTATGGTCAGGGCTTTGATCCCGACATCCTGAAGCCTCAGCGCCACTTCGAGGATATTTTTATTTTGATCATCCCAACCCAGCCTGGTCTTCACTGTAACAGGAAGACGGGTCTGTTGTACAATGGCCTCGGTCATCTTGACCATCAGGGGAACATCACGCAACATACCGGCTCCTGCACCCCGCCTGGCAATTTTTTTGACGGGGCAGCCGAAATTGATGTCTATCAGATCAGGCCGGGCCTTATCAGCCATACGGGTTGCTTCTGCCATGGGTTCCACCAGGTGCCCGTAGAGTTGAATGCCGATGGGCCGCTCATAGTCAAATATTTCCAGCTTTTTGACACTTTTGGCTCCATGACGGATCAATCCATCTGAAGAAATGAATTCAGTATACATCAGGTCCGCACCGTATTCTTTACAAACGTAACGGAAAGGGGGATCCGAGAGATCCTCCATAGGGGCAAGCAGGAGGGGATGCTTCTTTATTTCAACTTTACCAATCCTGAACAAAACAGAAAATTATTAATACTTTTATGCCGCAAAATTATCAATTTCAGCAGAATGACACAGGGATTCTTCTATGATGCCCGTCCTTTTACCAAAATTCTCCTGGTTTCATTCCTGATGGTTTGTTGTTACCTGATCTTTTTTGGAATGGGTATACTCCTTGCCATGCCTTTATTTAAAATCCCTCCGGGGGAAGTAATTCAGATCCTGGAAAATAACGAAGTGAGTGCAAATATCGGATTGTTAAAATTCCTTCAGGTCTTATATTCAATAGGATTATTCCTTGTTCCTGCCATTCTTTCAGGATTCCTGATCCAGCGTAATACCTGGAAATTTCTAAAGGCCGACAGGGTTTCCAGTTACTGGATCATAATACTGGTGATCATAATAATGCTTGTCTCCATCCCCTGGATCAATTTTACATCTTTCCTGAATGAAAAACTATCACTTCCTGAGCGTTGGGGAGATATCATGGAAAGGATACGTGAGAATGATGAAAACTCATGGGACCTGATGAAGGCCTATCTCCAGACGGATAATTTGGGTGGATTACTGATCAATATTTTCATGGTCGCCCTGATCCCGGCCATTGGTGAGGAATTTCTTTTCCGGGGAACGGTACAACGCATCTTAGGGGAATGGTACAGGAACGAACATTTGGCTATCTGGACGGCGGCCCTGCTCTTCAGCCTGATGCATTACCAGTTTCTTGGTTTTATACCGAGGGTCATGCTGGGTGCATTATTTGGTTATCTGTTTGTCTGGACCGGGTCTATATGGATGGCTGTCCTGGCACATTTCATCAATAACGCTGTGGCAGTAATTTATTATTATATTTTTTATCAGGGAACCCTGGAAATAGAACCGGATCATATCGGCATAGAAGAAAATGCTGTATTGATGATCCTTGCGAGCGTTGTGCTAACCATCCTTTTGCTCGCTGTTATTCAGCGACAAAGAAAGGAATCAGTTCAATCGGGGATCGGGGGACTTGAACAGTGACTGTTCTGCCAGTTCAGATTTCCTGTATACATAAACCAGCCCATATTCGATGGCTCTTTCGCGCCTGAGATCATCAGGAAGGTCCTTGAAGGTCTCTTCAACTTCATTCCAGACATTGACAATGATCTCATCAGCATCCGGTCTTGCTTAGATAGCTCTTTCAGGGTGCGGCAGTTGGATTGCCGTAAATTTTTCTGGTTGTGATAGGATTCAATGAATTTTTCAAACCTCACCTTGACAACTGCGATGGTAGGATTGGTGATGGGACTCATGCCTTTTTTTACGCGGTCGGTTTCTCCATCAATAATACATTTACCCCACCTGATAACATCTTCCTCTGAGTTCAGGGTGGGAAGTTTCCTGTTGAATCCCTTCAGCTGGTAATATTCTAGAATGGATGGGGAAAGCTCTCCCCGCTGTATGGCCATGTTTACCACCTGTATAAAATGGGAGATGTAAAGTTTGGCTTTTTTCATCAGGACGAGATGCTCCTTATTCCGCTCAATTTGTTTTGCAAGAGCAGATTTTTGATAAAGTATCTTCTTCTCAAAACCCGGAAGGAAAGAGACGATCTTCTGGTAGGTGCTCTGGGAAAATGCCAACTTGAAAGGAGGCATTTCCTTTCCCATTTGATAAGCTTTTAACAGTGCTTTCTGCCTGGCTTTGTCAGTGTTGGGGAGTCTCCTGTAGGGCATTTGTTGAAAAAATGTTAATGAAGTGTTAATAAATTGTGAGTCGAGTGCGAATATAAGGAATTAAAGATACCGCACAAGGGTATTCGTACTTTTTTGATAAAAGGTTACAAAACCTTAAAAAAATAATTAATTCCTTTTAAATTCGGGAAATAATTACTCAAATACCTGAATCATGTTCAAAGCAGAAGTTTATTCAAACCGGCGGAAACAATTACGTAAGCATTTATCCAGCGGATTGGCCATATTTCCGGCTAACAATGAAAGTCCGGCGAATTATCCGGACAATACCTTTCATTACCGGCAGGACAGTTCGTTCTTGTATTTTTTCGGACTCGACAAACCCGGACTGGCAGGGATAATAGATTTTGAGTCAGAAGAGGATTACCTTTTCGGTGATGATCTGAGCCTGGATGATATTATCTGGATGGGACATCTGCCGTCCATGAAATCAATGGGGGAAAAGGCAGGTATCCGCCAGGTCCTGCCCTATAACAAGCTTGCATCATACCTGGAAGGATGCCATACAGAAGGGAAGGACCATACATTATCTCCCGCCTTACCGGGATGATACCCTGCTGGAGATAGCCAGGTTTATAAATCTACCATGGGAGAAGGTAAAACCAGGAGCTTCTCCTGCCTTGATCAAAGGTGTAATTGCCTTACGATCCGTAAAGGAGCCAGTGGAGGTGGAAGATATCTCAAAGGCAGTTGATATAAGTTACGAAATGCATACTACTGTTATGAAAATGGCCAGACCTGGCATGTATGAAAGAGAGATTGCAGGCCGTATCGAAGGAATTGCCCTGAGTCATGGCACCATGACATCCTTTCCTATCATTCTGAGCATGGATGGACAAACGCTTCATAACCATTATCATGGTAATATCCTTGAGCAAGGAAGGCTGGTAGTCACAGATGCCGGAGCGGAAACAGTGAATCATTATGCCGGTGATATTACCCGGACCATTCCGGTGGATGGAAAATTCAGCCAGCGGCAGAAGGAGATCTATGAAATTGTACTCGAGGCCGAGGTTTCTTCTATTGATAAGATCAGGCCGGACACTCCATACCGTGACATTCACTGGGATGCTGCAAGGATTATAGCATTGGGATTAAAGGACCTGGGACTCATGAAAGGCGATGTGGATGAAGCGGTGAATGCCGGGGCACATGCTATGTTCTTTCCACATGGACTCGGACATATGATGGGACTCGATGTTCATGATATGGAAGGCCTGGGGGAGAACCTTGTAGGATACAGTGAGGAAATCCAGAGAAGCGATCAATTTGGGACCGCCTACCTGAGGCTGGGGAAGAAACTTGAATCGGGGTATGTAATTACTGTGGAACCTGGTATTTATTTTATTCCTGCCCTGATAGACAAGTGGAGGTCGGAAGGGAAATTCACGGACTTCATAAATTATGAGAGAGTGGAATCATATAAAGATTTTGGCGGGATCAGGATAGAAGATGATATCCTCGTTACTGAGATAGGGAGCCGGGTCCTCGGTAAACCTATCCCGAAAACGGTAAAGGAGGTTGAGGATATGATGAGATCTTAGAGAACCTTTGCAGTAAAGTATTCCCGGTTTAACCTGGCAATGTTGGTCAGGTTAATTTCCTTCGGGCATTCCGCTTCACATGCGCCGGTATTGGTACAACTTCCGAATCCGAGCCTGTCCATTTCCATGACCATGTTTTTCACCCTTTCTTTTGCTTCAGGCCTTCCCTGGGGAAGCAGGGCAAGGTGTGATACCTTGGCTGCCACAAATAACATGGCCGATGCATTTTTGCAGGCTGCCACGCAGGCACCGCATCCTATACATGCTGCTGCATCCATAGCAAGATCAGCATTTTTCTTGGCTACAATAATGGTGTTTGCTTCGGGAACAGTACCGGTATTTACAGAGATATAACCCCCGGCCTGGATGATGCTGTCAAAGGCTGTGCGGTCAACGATCAGGTCTTTGATCACCGGGAACGGCCTTGCCCGCCAGGGTTCGATGATGATCTTGTCACCATCTTTGAATTTACGCATATGTAACTGGCAGGTCGTGATGGCTGAATCAGGACCATGCGGGTGTCCATTAATATAGAGTCCGCATGCTCCGCAGATACCTTCCCGGCAATCATGGTCAAAAGCAACCGGTTCCTCACCCTTGGCAACCAGTTGTTCATTCAGTTGATCCATCATCTCCAGGAAAGAACTATCCGATGAAATATCGCTGATAGGATAGGTTACAAATTTACCCTTTGCCAATGCACTTTTTTGCCGCCAGATTTTTAATGTAAAGTCCATATTTATTGTATTATCAGTTTTTTAACTTTTGGTACCGGCTTACTTTTTATAATCCCGCTGCTTAACTTCTATATTCTCAAATACCAGGGGTTCCTTATGCAAAGCTGGTTCGGCTTTGTCCCCTTTATATTCCCAGGCAGCAACATAAGTGAAATCCTTATCGTTACGCAGGGCTTCTCCTTCCCCGGTCTGGTATTCTTCCCTGAAATGGCCTCCGCAGGATTCTTCCCTGTGCAGGGCATCAATGGCCATCAGTTCGCCAATCTCAAGGAAATCTGCCACCCGGTTGGCCTTTTCAAGTTCCTGGTTCAGATCCTCTTTCTCTCCTGGTATTTTCAGGTCTTTCCAGAATTCTTTCTTCAATTCCCTGATCATTCCGATGGCTTTTTTCAGTCCTTCTTTATTCCTGGCCATACCAACGTATTCCCACATGATCTTTCCAAGCTCCTTATGGAATGAATCAGTACTGCGCTTACCCTTGATGTTCATTAATTTTTCGAAACGGTCTGTCACACTTTTATGTGCTTCCTCGAATTCAGGACTTCCGGTATCGAACCTGGGTACATTGATCTGGTCGGCCAGGTAGTTCTGTATGGTATACGGGATCACAAAATATCCATCTGCGAGTCCCTGCATCAGAGCTGATGCTCCCAGCCGGTTGGCTCCATGATCAGAGAAGTTACATTCACCGATGGCAAAGAGTCCGGGTATAGTCGTCATCAACTCATAGTCCACCCAGATCCCACCCATGGAATAATGAATGGCCGGGTAGATCATCATCGGTGTTTCATATGGATTGTCATCCACGATCTTTTCATACATCTGGAAAAGATTTCCATATTTGGCTTCAATGGTATCTTTGCCAAGCCGGTTTATGGCATCTGCAAAATCCAGGTAAACTGCCAGTCCGGTTCCTACTCCGTTTCCGGCATCACAGCGTTCCTTGGCAGCCCGGGATGCAACATCACGTGGAACCAGGTTGCCAAAGGCCGGGTATCGCCTTTCCAGGTAGTAATCCCTGTCTTCTTCCGCCAGGTCTGTTGGTTTCAGTTCCCCCTTACGGATCTTTTCAGCATCCTCCTTGTTTTTTGGTACCCAGATCCGTCCATCATTCCGGAGGCTCTCGCTCATCAGGGTCAGTTTTGACTGGAAGTCCCCGTGTACCGGGATGCAGGTAGGGTGGATCTGAACATAGCAGGGATTTCCGAAAAAGGCTCCCTTTTTATAGGATTGCCAGGCAGGCGCTAACATTGGCGCCCATGGCCATAGTGGAAAGGAAAAATGTATTCCCATAACCGCCGGTAGCAAGAACCACCGCATGGGCTGCATAACGCTTGATTTCGCCATTGATTAGATCACGGGTGATGATCCCCCTGGCCCTTCCGTCGATAAGCACTACATCCACCATCTCTTCCCTGGTGACCATCTTGATCTTTCCATTTTTGACCATCCTGCTCTGTGCAGCATAGGCTCCAAGCAGGAGCTGTTGCCCGGTTTGTCCCCTGGCATAAAAAGTACGGGAAACCAGGGCACCCCCAAACGAACGGTTATCAAGCATACCGCCGTATTCACGGGCAAAAGGCACGCCCTGTCCCACACACTGGTCAATGATATTATTACTGACTTCTGCCAGCCGGTATACATTGGCTTCCCTGGCGCGATAGTCCCCGCCTTTTACAGTATCATAGAAAAGCCTGTATACGCTGTCCCCGTCACCCTGGTAATTTTTGGCAGCATTGATACCACCCTGGGCTGCGATACTGTGTGCTCTTCTCGGACTATCCTGGTAGCAGAAGTTGATTACATTGAATCCGAGCTCAGCCATGCTGGCAGCTGCCGAGGCTCCTGCCAGTCCGGTTCCCACCACGATAATATCCAACTTTCTTTTGTTGGCCGGGTTCACCAGGTTCTGGTTGGATTTGAAATTAGACCATTTTTTATCAATGGGTCCTTCTGGTATCCTGGAGTTAAGCTTTGTCATGAGTATATATTTTTCAATTGTTATCTGGTTAAATAGATACAAAGCGGGATGACGATGAAGCCAGCCACAACGATGAGGGTATAGAGATAGCCGAGTAATTTGATGACCGGGGTATAAACCTTGTGGTTCAGTCCCAGTGTCTGGAAAGCTGACTGGAAACCATGCAGCAGATGAAATCCCAGGAAAAGGAAACAAGCGATATAAAATATATCTACCCAGAGGATCTGGAATTTTTCAATGACCATGGTTCCCAGGTCGTGGTATAATTTTCCGTTATAGGTCACTTCCGCAACATGGCCATGGCCGAATTTAGCTTTAAAATAGAAATCGAACAGGTGGATCACCAGGAAAACCAGGATGATCACAGCCGTATGGATCATGAACTTGGAAAAGAAAGATGTCTGGGCCGTGATTGTATCACTTTATACCGGATAGGCCTTGCAATCCAGTTCAGCAACTGGAGCAATGAGTCCATAGATGATATGCAGCAGGATCCCGCCAAACAATACTATTTCAAAGACCTTGATCAGAATATTGGTTGCCATAAAGTGGGCTGCAATATTAAATATTCTCGGGTCATCGAATATGATCAGGGTGAGATTGATACCCAGATGGACCAGCAGGAATATGGCCAGGAACAATCCGGCCAGTGCCATCAACAGCTTCTTGCCGATGGAGGAATTAAAAATGTTGCTCATATGTTTTGATTTTCGGATGTTGTAAGCAGAACTTGTAGGTTAGAATGGTACAGGATTAAAGTTAAGTATCTTTATCTTTATAACTAAAAAGTAGGAATAATCCTGATGGATGTTCTACAACACAAACCATGAGATATTCACAAATACCAAGGGATCTGTTCATCCGTAACCGGAAAAAACTGTCTGGCAAACTGGCTAAAAATTCCATTGCCATTGTTCATTCCAATGATCAGATGTTACGTAACGGGGACCAGTTCTTTCCTTATCGTCAAAATTCGGATCTTTTCTACCTGACTGGCATTGAGCAGGAGATGACAATTTTGTTACTATGTCCGGATCACTCCAGTAAAAACAGGGTGGAACTCTTATTTATCCGAAAACCTGATCCAAAGCTGGAGAGCTGGGAAGGGAAAAAACTAGATAAAAGGAGGGCTGAAGAAATATCGGGTATCGAGAATGTATCATTGGCTGGATAAATTTGAGTCAATTGTGCGTGAATTGATCCTGGAATCTGAAAATATCTATTGTTGCAGTCATGAACTGGCAAAATTCAGACCTGAACATCTCTCCCGGGATGAGCGGAATCTTGACAAACTAAAAAAGGAATTCCCGCTGCACGGTATGAAGAGGCTTTCACCGATTATGTCAGAACTTCGCCTGGTGAAGGAGCCTGAGGAACTGGCCCTGATCAGGAAAGCGGTTGAAATAACAAAAAGTGGATTTGACAGGATGCTGACCACTGTTAAACCTGGTCAGAAAGAATACGAAATTGAAGCGGAGCTAAACTTTGAATTCATAAGCAAAGGAGCAGCCGGTCATGCCTACCAGCCTATCATTGCTTCAGGGGCAAATGCCTGTTTTCTGCATTATATTAAAAATGACCAGGTATGCCAGTGACGGGGATCTGCTGCTACTTGATTTTGGGGCAGAATATGCAAATTATGCAGCGGATTGCTCCAGGACAATTCCGGTGAATGGCAGGTTCAACAGCAGACAGAAGGAAATTTATGATGCCAATCTCAGGGTATTCAGGAAAGCCAGGGCCTTGATAAAGCCGGGGACAACCATAGATAAAATCAATAAAGAAGTTGGTATGCTTTGGGAAGAGGAACATGTAAGGCTTGGATTGTACAGCACAAGGGACATCCAGAAACAACCTAAAGAAGAACCATTAGTGTGAAGTTCCTGATGCATGGTGTGTCACATTTTTTGGGGCTCGATGTTCACGATGTGGGAAGCAAACAGGAGATATTAAAGCCAGGAATGGTGCTCACATGTGAGCCGGGAATCTATATTCCTGCTGAAAAAACGGGCATCAGGCTGGAAAATGATATCATGGTTACAGAGGCTGGTAACGTAGATCTGATGGAAGATGTAGCGATTGATTCTGAGGAAATTGAAGATTTGATGCATAGGTGAATCATTTTTTTTTTATCTTCAACTATCCATTCAGGATAAAGAAACTTAAAATATATGATAAGTTCTGTAAGCTATCATGGTGCTAACCTGAGATACAGCGACCTGGGAAAGGGAGACCCGGTGGTGTTGATCCATGGTTATCTTGAATCTCTTGAGATCTGGGATGGATTCGCCGAAAAACTTGCCCGGAAATACAGAGTGATCAGTGTTGATCTGCCCGGACATGGCCAATCAGGGATTTACAGTTCCATGAATACAATGGCCGTAATGGCAGATTCTGTGAAGGCAGTACTGGATCATTTATCAATTGGTCGTGCTGTTTTCGTCGGTCATTCAATGGGTGGGTATGTCACCCTGGCTCTGGCAGATATCTTCCCTGAGATGATCATTGGATTCTGCCTTTTCCATTCCCATGCCCTGCCTGATCCGGAAGAGAAGAAAATAAACCGGGACAAGGAAGCCCTGCTGGTCAAAGAAGGGAAAAAGAGCAAGTTTATCAAATTGAATATCGCTAATGCCTTTGCCAGTGATCATCAAGATTCATTCCAGAAGCAGATCGAATGGGCAAGAGAAATAGCACTGAAGACATCAGATAAAGGGATCATAAGTGCCCTGGCTGGAATGAAAGCCAGGCCTGATCGCCGGGATGTAGTGAAAAATTCCGTTGAACCTGTTATGATAATTGCTGGGAAAGAATGATTACTATATACCTTTCAATGTTTATGAAGAGCATTTTAAGCTTGCTTCAAAATCGACTGTTCTGATACTTGAAAATTCAGGCCATATGGGATTTGTAGAAGAAAGGGAAAAATCCCTTGAAGGCATCCTTAAATTCCTGGATGAGCTATATCAGTAAAAAAACCTGCCAGGGCTCTGCCTGACAGGTTCTCAAAACTAATCTAATTTTCCGGAGCTTTTGCATTATCCTGTTGAATCAACTTACTAACCCTAATCCTGGATTAAGCGGGTAGCTCCGGACGAAACCTAAAATCTGGATCTTCCCGGAGTTCTTCTATGCCCGTAGTGTAAAGCCATAGCTCTCCGTTTATCCATTCTTTCACTTTGGGCATCATAAATGATCTTCTGCTCATCAGTCAAGAGGCTCCGAACCTTGATCTTCTGCTCAATGCTTTTCACCTGGATCTGGGTCAGGAGTTTACCATCAGCCTCAACAAGGCTGACAATTTCCTTCATATCAGGATCATCAGTCTTTAAAAGTGCATCAACTTTAAACCTGTTGATTTTTACTTCATCTTTCATGGGTTGCACGTCTTTTATGTGGGCCAAACGGACCTCTTTAATCTGATCTTTCTGTTCTTCTGTCAGATCAAGAAGTTGCATAGGGGAATGAGCCATCATGGAACGCTGCGGTATTTGTCTTCTGTAGTTCTGTTGTGCCATTACGCTGAGGGAAAGTCCCAATACAAGGATGATGGCAACAAGCAATTTAAAATTTTTATCTAATCTCTTCATGGCAAAATTTTTCTAAAATAAATGATTGTTTTTCTGTTATCTGATTTTTAGATGTGTTTTGCCGGAAAAGGTTTAATGCATCATGAAAGAAATATTATAACATCCTAATAAACAGGCTATTGCGCAGGCAGATCATAGCATGTACAACGGGACAGATCAAATATCAAGGGAAGTTCTGGAATTATTTAAGTCGGCAGGAAAAATTACTTTTTGGCAAAGATCTCCAGGCTTTTCTGAATGTTGGGATCTATCTGGTGGATGATGGGATAATATCCCTCGTTGTCAAGAATAAACCTGCCAATAAAGCCTTTCAGACTAACCATGAGAAATTGCTGGGATAAGATTATTTCCTCGTGGCTTTCCTGGATCCCATTCTCTTCCGCAAATGCAATGAACTGGTTCAGCAGATCCTGCCTGTCGAGATATTCCACCATTTCCTGGTGGTTATTGAATCCATCCAGGTTACTCCTGTTCTTGTCAGCATATTTAAAGGCAAAAGCGATAAAGCAGTCCTCTGCTCATTACCTTGTCATAATAATCTATGTTTAAGGAGGTGTCATAGGGTACAAAAATATCTGGCATGATGCCACCACCGCCATATACGGTTTTCCCTCCCGGTGTGACGTATTTTAATGAATCAGCAAATTTGATGCTGTCGGCATAAATGAATTCACCCCGGTCAAACCGCTCATGTAGTTCATTCAGGTATTCGTCCAGGCCATTTTCATAGGGTTTTTGTATAGATCGCCCGGTAGGTGTGTAATATCTGGCAATAGTTAACCTCAGCGCAGAACCATCTGAAAACATAGTTTGTTGCTGTACCAGACCTTTCCCAAATGAACGCCGCCCTATGATGAGTCCGCGGTCATTATCCTGGATAGCTCCTGCAAGGATCTCACTGGCAGACGCAGAACCTTCATTGATCAGGATGATCACATCATGGTCCAGTAGTTCACCCTGAGAAGTAGCCATGATATCCTTCCTGGGTTGTGCATGGCCTTCGGTATATACTATGGGAGTGCCTGCTTTCAGGAATTGATCCGCCAATTCAGTGGCAGCATTCAGGTAGCCACCGCTGTTCATTCGAAGATCAAGGATCAGTTTCTGCATCCCCAGCTCATTGAGTTTTTCTACAGCATCCATGAATTCCTTATGTGTGCTCCTGGAAAATTTGCTGATTAAAATGAATCCTATGTCATCGGTGAGCATATATGCGAAATCGACACTGGCAATAGGGATCCTGTCGCGGGTGATCTCAAAATCCAGGAGTTCATCAATACCCCTGCGTGCAATGGATACATTAACACGTGTCCCCTTTTTGCCTTTTAATAATTTTACAATGTCAGTGGAGACCATATTAACCCCTGCAATCAGTGAATCATTAACCCTGACGATCCGGTCACCTGCGAGGATCCCGATTTTTTCCGAAGGACCATTCAGGATGGTGCTCATGATATAAACCGTATCCTCCTGCATATTAAATGTTACTCCTATTCCGCTGAAATTCCCTTCCAGAGGCTCATTGTATGCAGCCAGATCTGTTGCCGGTATATACATGGAATGCGGATCAAGCTGTTCGAGAATTTGAGGGATGGTGTTTTCAATCAAGATTGATCGATCAATGGAATCGACATATTCCTGTGCTATGTAATCAATTACTCCGCTGATTTTGTTCATACGGGGGTATATGGAAAACTCATTCGGTTCAGAGATCTTATTCAATCGGTTACCGATAAGCATTCCCCCAACCAGAAAAACAGCTAATAAAAGGGGTAATATAAAATTGAATTTTCTTTTCTTCATGGTTCTATTACAGAGCTCAATTGTACAACTTCAATGCCAGCTTTTTCAAGGAGTTCAATTCCATCGATAATCCTGTACTCATCGGCATAGACCACACGAATAATACCAGCCTGTATGATAAGTTTGGCACAATCCATACAGGGTGAAGCTGTGATGTACAGGGTAGCCCCTTCACTGCTATTATTCGATTTTGCCACCTTTGTAATGGCATTGGCCTCGGCATGCAGCACATAGGGTTTGCTGTGATTGTTCTCGTCTTCGCATTCATTCTCAAAACCGGAAGGTGTTCCATTATAACCATCTGAAATGATCATACGATCCTTCACAATAAGGGCTCCTACCTGTCGTCTTTTACAATACGAGTTTGTGGCCCAGATCCTGGCCATTTGAATATACCTTATATCAAATTGTGCCTGCTTATCACTGCTGTGGATCATGTTGAATCTGTGGAATTTGCGCAATTATCTGACTCCCAGCCTGCAAAGTTAGCATAATTCATGGAACTTGCTCACTGTTGATGGGCAACTTTCATGAAAGCCTCAGCAAACAATTCTGTTGCTTTTGGATAGAAAAGCAATCCTATGGATTCCTAATTTAGGATTACAAGCTTTTCAAATTTTTCGGCAGTTTGTCCGAGGGATGTCCTGACTTTGACCCTGTAGACATATACCCCGCGGCCTATTTTGCTGCCAAAATCATCGAGTCCGTCCCAGTCAATGGGTGCACTCCTGTATCCGGTTGAGGTAACATGCTGCTCAATGGTTTTAACAAGCTTTCCTGAGACGGTAAATACCTGAACCAGGACGTCCATATCCATATCCGGCTGGTTGTGTTCAAAGAAGAACTGTGTAAAAGTGGTAAATGGATTGGGGTAATTCAGCACATGTTTCAGTACAAGGTCCGATTCTGTATTGACTACAAATTCTATGTACTCTTCAGATGAGTTATTGTATACATCCCAGACCTTTACTTTCAGGTGGTGCTGGCCTGCTTCCAGGCTTTTCAGCGGGTATCTTATCTTTCCGCTCTGGTAGGAATCGGTATCTGCTTCATAAAAATCATTCAGCACTATGGTCTGGTTTGTTTGCTGGTCAACGATGGCCGTAAGATCATGTCCGATCCCGCTGCCTATGGTATTTATCCCGTTGCTGTCACTGACATATACCAGCAATTGGGGATCTGCATCGGTCATGCCTCCGAAGACGAAATTTTCATCATTCATGAATATTCTGATCTCGGGCCCATCTGAATCATCGGCAATTGAATCGGCAGATCCGCCAATGATGACCTGCTCTGATGAACCACTGGCATCCTCTGAGTTGTCGGCGGCATAAAAGCTTAATTTGCCATAATCGTAGTTATAGGAAATGTCTTTGGGTACAATGAACTTTACCGAGAAATCGCCGCCTTTGACAGAGGCCTTGCCTTTATATAGTATCCGGTCGCGCAGATTGAAAGTCATCACTGGATCACCATCATTGGAAAGGGTTTTTATTTCTGATTTTTTGTCATAGATGGTCGGGTATATGATCCCGTTAAAAGCGGGCATTGGATTGCCCAGTTCATCCTCCACCTTTCCGGTTATGGTAACCTTTCCAAGGGCTTTCAGGGTATCTGTTGCCTGTGTGATATCGGTCCCGTTCACGGTCAGTACCCGTATCCTGTTTTTGGGATATGCCAGTACCGCAGCCGGATCACCCAGCAGGGTAAAATTCCGTTTATTGATCCCTGCCGAGGTGCTGTTCTTTGTCAGCCGCATCACATCGCCCAGGCGGTAGTGCCGGTTCTGGCCGTCCAGGGTGAAAACATGCCGGTAGAACCGTTCATTAAGGGCCTGGTTTTTATCTGCATAAACCAGCCTGGTTGTGCTGAACAGGGCAATTCCCCCGCCATCAGGGTTCAGGAATACCAGTTCACCGGCAGAGGTATGTTCATAATCATCGAAACGGCTGAACTCACAGGTGGCGGTCATAAAAAGCGGTAACTTATCCCGGTTCTTCCAGGAAACGATATCATTGATCGTGAGTATCCTTTCATGCGCCAAACCGTTTTCTCCACCATGCCCGGTATAATTGAGGATGAGTGCCCCCTTGTCGACACGCTGGTTTAATGCTTCGTTTACATCGGGGTACCTGTTCCCGGAAGGGGTGGAAATCTGGGGATAGGCATCCAGATAGATCTTCCCGATTGAGTAAATGGGATAGTTCACTTCCACGTAATTCGCCAGTTCATTAGCCTGCCTCATGAACCGAGTACCATCAATGCCATCCCCATCATCACCGATGAAACAGAGAGTATTTCTCCAGTCCCCCATCTTATCCAGCTGGTCATAGGAAATGGTCTTGTTCATGGCATCCCTGGCCTGTGTTTGGGAGGATACAGGGAAGCGTCCCACACCGATATCCATCAGTCCGGTTGACCCACCCTCGTTATCATCCAGCAATCCGAAAAAATCATCTGTTACAAAGGAGGCTACAGGAGAGAGGGAATTGACAGACTGGTAGGTGAGAATGAAATTGGTGTTATTCTCATCTGTTCCCTTGTTATGGTAGGATCCGTCCCCGTACAAGAGTACATATTTTGGCATATCTTCTTCATTGGTGGCCCGGTCATATAGCATTTTCAGGAAATCACGGATGGCACTTACATCCGGCTTCCCGGATGAGAACTCATTATATATCTGTCCGGGTGTCACCACCAGGGTGTCAAGCCCATCGCGATCCTGCCTGTGAGCTGCCAGTGAGCGAGCGGATGAGATAAAATCCGGATGGCTGATGATGACATAATTCCTGGCCTGCAGTCCATGCAGGTTCTGGTTGGGAACGGGCCCCACATCGCCTCCTTCCAGGATGGGCGAAAGTCCCCTGCCTGTGAAAGCGATAAATTCTTTGAGGCTGTCAGTATTGGTGGTAAATTTTAGTGTATTGCCTTCCACGGTGGTGTTCATGATCCTGGCATCGGTGGGATGGGTGATGTCCCATACCATGGCACCGGGAGCATCTGCGATCTGGAATTCTGAGATATTCCCTGGTCCGAATGATCTCTGGTCACGGAAGATCAAGCTGGAGGAGGTTAGCCTGAGCTGAGATCTGGCATTCAGGGTAATGAAATTGAGCCAGGCCTGTGCAGAGGCCCTATTTTTATTGTACCTCATGGTGATGGCACTGACATCAGCGGTCGGGTTAAAAGAGAGGATCTCATCATCCGGCTGTGCATATGGCAGTATCTCGGAATCAAAGCTGGTTCCCGACATCTGCAGGCTTCCAACACTGAGCTGGTCCGCAGATACCTGCATGCTGGTAGTTGCGTCTGCCCTGGCTACGGCATTGATCCTGACCTGCACGGGTTCGGTCAGCAGGATATCCGCCCCGTCCAGGGGGAAGGTTTGTTCCGTTACAATGTCAAAATGCTCACCATACCATTCCTGTCCGGATCCAAGCAGGTTTATATCATCCAGTTCATGGTGGCGGATCTCATCATACTGCGTTACTGTTCTATTGGGCAGATCCGGGGGGGATGCTGCCATCTGCATCTGTTTGCCGGCACCCGGACCGTCGGTCAGGTAATAATATGAGTAGAACGCAAAATCATGGACAGACCGGCTGAAGAATTGTGTTGACCCGTTGTAGGTCCATATATCCGGTCCCTGTCCATAGAAAAGTATATAATCCCCTGCATTAAACACCCCATCGCCTCCTTTCTCAAAATACACGGCATTTTCGAGCAGATCGTCATCGCGGGAGTGCGAATTCATAACTGGCAGCATGCCACCGCCATTGCCAAATACCCTGACATTGGCCGGGTTTGAAATGCCCATCTCAGACAGCTGCTCCCAGGTCAGATGGTAGATCCCATCCTCCTGAACTTTGACCCGTACCCAGTTACCGCTGGCCAATACTGACTGGGGGGCATATTGCCGGAGGGATGCGGGCATGCTTTTCCTGGGTGTGGCACGGGGGATCAGGCGGATCCCGAAAGAAGTAAGCATTTCTACCTGTCCGGTTCGGGCATTTTTTCGAAGGGGGATGATATTTACCTGCAGGTATCTTTCTTTCCTGAGTGTGGCCACCCGACTTTCTGCATGGATCGCGGAGGGAATGCTGTCCATGTTATCAACATTCCGTATCAGCGAGACATCAATAGCCTGAAAGACCTGGTTATAAATATCAATCTCATATTCGTAATTTGGGTCAATCTTAATTAATTCATAAAATACAGGTAATAAGGAATTTTGAGGATAGGTAGCATGCTCGAAATGGAGTATATCCCTGTTCTTATTCTCTACCCGCATACTTTTTACCGGGGACCACTGAATGGTTCGGGGGCCTTTATCATGCTGTCCTAATACCGCAAATGGTGAGATGAAAATGATTATAACCAGGAAGAAAAAACTGTGGAAACGAAAAAACCCCATTGGCATAAATATCCAGAAAAAACTACTTAGAGAGCAGGTAGATATTTAGCATGCATTAATGGCATTTATGATTTAAATTACAACGAATACTATCATGTATTATTGTAGAATAGATTGAGAATCAGTTATTATTGATGATGTTTTGGTGGATGCTTCGGGGAAATTATATGGTTATCAGTTGATGGAAATATCTTCGCTATCCGATATTTCCTAACAAATAACTCACGTTTATTTGCTGAGCAGATTAAAGGAAAACATGAATCCTGTTGTACCCCCTAACGAACCTTTTTTCCGAACCATTTTTGAGTAATCTTGAAACAATATGGGAATTAAATAGAACTGTGAAGATCAATATCCAACATAGCACGCTTTCTCTTGTCATATTCCGTAACAGATATAAAGGCAAAACTAAATGTCCATATTCAATCTATGTAAAAAAGGGATATACTTCAGAACATTAACCCAATCATACTTTGTATATTTATTTGAATTAAACAATAATCATTATCCAGCTTCATCATGAAAAAATTTTACTTTCCAAATCATAAATTTCATCAAATGAGAAATTATTACAGGAGAATAAACGCAAGGTTGATTGGGATTTTATTATTAATGATAGCTTTTGTTCAGGTCGCCGTTGCGCAGGAATCAGTACAAATTCCTGCAAAGGATGAAGTCTTGAACAGCTTAAAGGAACAACATCCCCGTCTGATTTCAACAGAAAGGGTGGAAAGAATTAAGCAGGTGATTCAAGAAGATGAAATTGCAAAGAAAATTTGGATATCTAATCTGGAATTTGCTGAAGAATTATTGGATAAGAACCCAGTGATTTACGAAAAGCCAGATGGACGAAGACTGCTCCGTGTAAGCCGTGAAGCACTTGACCGAATACGCTCTTTGAGTTTATGTTATCTGATTTTGGGTGAAAAAAAATATGCAGAAAGGGCATGGCAGGAACTCCAAACTGTAGCTTCATTCAGCGATTGGAATCCATCGCATTTCCTGGATGCAGCAGAAATGACGCACGCTGTTGCAGTTGGTTACGACTGGCTATACGATTTTTGGAATGTGGAACAAAGAAAAATCCTGGAGGATGCCATCGTGCAAAATGGTTTGAATCCTGCAATAGAAGTATATAGCAGAGAAGTAGGTTGGCATACCGGAAATATTAATTGGAACCAAGTGTGCAATGGCGGTATTTCTATAGGTGCGCTTGCCATTGCTGAGGTTATTCCTGATCTCGCCTCAGAAATTTTATGTACCGCCATTGAAGGTGTTCTATTGCCAATGAAGGCTTATGAACCGGATGGTGGCGGCTATGAAGGGCCAACATATTGGGATTATGGCAGCCGTTATAATGTATTCTTTATAGATGCTTTGGACAATAGTTTAGGAACCGACTTTGGATTGAGTACGATGGAGGGATTTCGCCGCAGCGGGGATTTTCAAATTCATTTATCCGGAAATAATCTTTTGTGTTTTAATTTTAGTGATAGTCATATTAAACCAATGTCTACTGCACAACATTTCTGGATGGGAAAGAAGTACAACCAACCGCGTTATTCAGGGTTCAGGTATATGGCACTCAAAAGGGGTGTCGAATCAAATCTTTTGGATTTGTTGTGGTTTGACAATCGTTTCAAAGACTATGATTTGAATAATATTTCTTTGGATAAACATTTTCGTGTAGCCGAGATAGTTACCATGCGCGATTCGTGGGAAAGCGAAAAGGGTTTTTCTATAGCAATGAAAGGTGGAACAAGTACACGGGTTCACAGTCATATGGATTTAGGATCGTTTATTCTTGAATGCGAGGGTGTTCGCTGGTTTATTGACTGCGGTATTGATAGGCAAACCTATCAGCGTCATATAAACAAAGCCGGTCGTTGGGATTTTTACAGGACACGTGCTGAGGGGCACAACACATTGGTCATTAATCCCGAATTTAAGGGCAGTCAGAAAAGAACGGAAGACGGAATTGCTGAATTTATAAAGTTTGAATCAGGCAAAGAATCTGCCATAGCTGTATTGGATGTTTCAAAAGCCTATTATAATGACGCATTGTTTAAAAGAACTTTTAACTTGACCAGAGGAAAAGAATTCCGGATCGCGGATGAAATTAAATGTAAAGAACCTTCGGAGCTGTTTCTGTTTTATCACACAGAGGCTGAAATAGAACTCACCAAAAATAATCGTCAGGCAATTCTTAGTAAGGATGGGAAATCTATGGTGGTAAACCTGGTCAAACCTTTAGAAGCCCAGTTTGAGGTTTTGCCTGCCGAACCAATGCCGGAATCACCAATTCTGCCGTTTCAGGAAAAGAATGAAGGAATTAGAAAGCTGTCGATTCATTTTATAGATGCCGAAGCTGTTGATGTTGAGATTACTTTAAAGGTGTTTAATGGGAACTGAGCTGAGCACTACTAATTATTTCTTACAATTCTATTTTTGAAATAATTCATTTGAACGGGCGAAATTATAAGTTATACATCACTTTACTATTTTAGAAATTTGTTTCAATTAACCAATTTAGCTTTTATGTATAAATCCATAAATGCCTCTTAATCATACGATTAAGAGGCATTCTCTGTACCCGGAGCCGGGCGTTTTTCCGAACCATTTCTGAGAGATTTGGACTTGATCTGGAGGATGCAATGTATAAATTGAATTGACCACAACTCAATTTAATTCCAAAGATTAATTCTTATTAACCTCAGGGTTGATCTGAAATGACCGTGGTTTTGACTCCACGTCCTTCAAAAATGACCGGTATAGTTCTTTATGCTTTTCGGGGTCGCTCCCAAAATCATCAATGATCATCCGCATTTGTGTGTATCTTCCTTCTCCAGCTTTAAAATCTTCACCAAACAAGGATAAATAGAGACTTCGGTGTCCGGCCACATTATCGTTATTCTCATCTCCTTTATAGGTAGCTCCGACTGCATAAACATCTTCCGGACGTCCCATCAGGATTGCATCCACTCCATCTTTGCTGAAAAAAGCGAGTGGCATTCCGTATCTTCTTCCTATTGCCATTCTCCAAAACCAGCGTCCTTTTTGGTGACGACCATCTGTAAGCAGGTTTGCACCAGCTTCGTCGCGAGGAAAAAAGGGCCAGATTCCATGGATCATTGGTTGATCAACCAGCCGGATTTGTTCCGGATTCAATGGGGCCAAATTCTTCCTTGGCCACATAAACACCGGACTCAAATCCGGGTGCCAGATAAGCCGATAGTAGAATTTCGAATCCCGGGTAGTTGGCAAGTGTTTCTACCCACATATCCATATCAATGATATTCGGTTCCTTGAACGTAAATTTGACTTTTACTTTGGCCTGACGACGAATCGTTGGCATCCATGTCAAGGTAATGCCGTCCTCTTCAGGTTCTAATATGGCTTCTTCAACGCGTAATTCGGTTAGATATCCACCTTCGATGAGTACACGAAAAAAATTCAACATACCTGCCCCCGCCATGCGTTCTCCATCCGGACTAATCTTCATGCCGGTTGGTTTGTATATTACATTGCTGAAATGATGACTTTTGCCAGGCCCCTGTTGCATATCACAATTAAGTACACCGGATATATGCGATAAAGAAAACTCCAACTCTTTTTTTTCTGGATGCCAGGTGCATGGTGATTGACTTTTACCATTTAGTGAGACGAAAAGAATAAGAATCAGTAAGAGTCGTCCTTTTTTTGTTTTTTTGTAATCCATATTAGATAGCTATTATTTGATGCCTAAATATATTGAATTTCAACTTGTATAGCTAGTTCGATACAAATCCTTCTCCTCAGATAGTTCGCCCATGAGACCCTCGGCTGCTACCTCCTCAGTTCCTGCAACAAAATCCTTGAATGGATACTCCATAATAGCAGAGCTAAAATTATTTGCTAAGGTTATTAATCATCGCAAAGATAATTTTCGAGAGTTCTTCTGCCTGTGAGTAGAACTCATTGTACTTTGTGATTCTAAGAGTGAGAGTGTGAGATCATCGCTCTTGCAAAGATGAAAGTGTGAAAGTGAGTGTGAGAGTGTTTCGCCTGCGGCTCAAAAAAAACAGAGTGAGAGATCATCGCTCTCGCTCTGTTTTTGTACCCGGAGCCGGGATCGAACCGGCATGGGCAAAGCCCACTGGTTTTTGAGACCAGCGCGTCTACCAATTCCGCCATCCGGGCAGGAAAGCATGGGAGTGGGTGTGTTGTGTGAACGGGTGTGAGAATGAGTCTGTCGCACTGTGTGGGACGCGAAGATAATGGATTTGGGTGTGTGGTGCAAATATTTCGCCTTCTGTGAACTGCTTTTTAACATCCCGAATTTTTCTACACGGCCTTCAGGAATTCGATAATTTTACGGATCTGAAAAATCAAAATCACTATACTATGGACTTATCAAAATATGATGTCAAAGGAGTACTGGACAGGCTTGGTATTAAGGAGATCAATTCCGGGGCGACCACAGGGACAAGGTGGATAGAAACCAGTGGTACACTAACCCAGATCTGTTTCTCCCATTGATGGCAATACCATTGCAGAGATAACCAATGCAAGCGCTGATGAATATGAGCAGGTCATCCAGACTGCGGCAGAAGCCTTCGAAGTCTGGAAAACATGGCCTGCTCCGCGTAGGGGAGAGGTTGTAAGGCAGATCGGACTGGCACTCAGGGAAGCAAAAGAGGATCTGGGTTTCCTGGTGACCCTGGAGATGGGTAAAATTTACCAGGAAGGTCTCGGAGAGGTTCAGGAAATGATTGATATATGTGATTTTGCAGTTGGACAGGCAAGGCAATTGTATGGATTTACCATGCAATCCGAGAGGCCGCAACACAGGATGTACGACCAGTATCATCCTTTGGGAATAGTCGGAGTGGTGTCAGCCTTTAATTTTCCGGTTGCTGTCTGGGCGTGGAACACAATGATTGCCGCCGTGGCCGGTGACACAGTGGTTTGGAAACCCAGCTCTAAAACACCTCTTACAGCCATTGCTACACAAAAAATTATTACCAGGGTTTTAAAGGAGAATGGAGTTCCGGAAGGAGTTTTTAACCTTGTGGTGGCCAGGTCTTCGGTTATGGGGGACAATTTTGCTGCAGACCCGAGGATCCCATTATTTTCAGTTACAGGTTCGACGTCGGTAGGCAAAAGGATCTCGGCCATATGCGGGAAACGCCTTGGAAGGACCATAATGGAACTCGGTGGTAACAATGCCATTATTATCTCTAATCATGCTGACCTTGATATAGCTATTCCTGCCATCGTGTTTGGGGCGGTCGGGACCACTGGTCAAAGATGTACCTCAACCCGCAGGCTGATTATTCATGAAGATATTTATGATAATGTCCGTGACCGTCTTGTTAAGGCCTATGAACAGGTGGCCAAAAAGATAGGAAATCCGCTGGATGAAAATACCCTTGTGGGGCCTATGATTGATCCCGGGGCCACCGTACTGTTCATGGAGGCATTAGGGAAGGTTAAGGATGAAGGTGGTAAAATATTATTTGGAGGTGAGATCCTGAAAGGGACAGATTACAATTCTGATACTTATGTTGTACCGGCCCTTGCAGAGGTGGAGAATCACTGGCATATCGTCCAGGAAGAAACCTTTGCTCCCTTATTGTACCTGATCAAGTATAAGAATATTGGTGAAGCAATTGCCTTGAATAATGGAGTGCCCCAGGGACTTTCATCTGCCATATTTACCCTCAATATGAGAGAAGCAGAACTTTTTCTTTCTGCAGTTGGATCGGATTGTGGGATTGCCAATGTGAATATCGGAACATCCGGTGCTGAGATCGGTGGGGCATTCGGTGGAGAAAAAGATACTGGTGGAGGCCGTGAGTCAGGATCCGATGCCTGGAAGGCTTACATGAGACGGCAAACGAATACCATAAATTATTCAAAGGAATTACCGCTGGCGCAGGGCATCAAGTTTGATCTGGATTAGCTAGGCGGGATCAAATAACTTTTGAAAGGACTTTTGGCTTCACAAGGGTTTTGACTGTTTCAATGATGCCTTCAACATCATATCCGCATTCCTTGTAGAGTTCCTGCTGTGTCCCATGGTCAATGAATCGGTCCGGGACACCAAGGCGTTTTACCTGTGATGTATATCCGTGGTCGCACATAAATTCAAGAATGGCACTGCCAAAACCTCCGCTGATAACACCATCTTCAATCGTTATTATCTGTTTGAATTGCTTGAATACTTTGTGAAGCAATTCTTCATCCAGGGGTTTCACAAATCTCATGTCATAATGTGCTGCACTGATATGTTCTTTCTCCAGTTGATCAATGGCCTCGACAACAAAGTTTCCTGTATGTCCGATGGAAAGAATGGCAATGTCCGTACCTTTGCGAACAATCTTTCCTTTACCGATGGGTATTTCCTTAAAGGGGGTTTTCCAATCGAGAAGAACACCTCTCCCACGGGGATAACGGATGGAAAATGGCCCATGGTTCCTATGCTGGGCAGTATACATCAGGTTTCGTAAATCTTCCTCATTCATGGGTGCTGAAACGATCATGTTGGGAACGGTCCGCATAAATGCCAGGTCGAAGACCCCATGATGGGTAGCACCATCATCACCAACCAGTCCCCCGCGATCAAGGCAGAAAACTACCGGCAGCTTCTGGATAGCGACATCATGGATAACCTGGTCATAGGACCTTTGCATAAAGGAGGAATAGATATTACAGAAAGGGATCATACCTTCAATGGCAAGTCCTGCCGAGAAAGTCACGGCGTGTTGTTCTGCTATGCCAACATCATAGGTCCGCTCAGGGATCTCATCCATCATGATCTTGAGAGATGATCCGGTTGGCATGGCTGGAGTGATCCCAATGATCTTTTCATTTTTCCGGGCAAGCTCAAGCAGGGTATGGCCGAAAACATCCTGGTAACGAGGTGGTCGTTTGGTCTCACGTGAAACCAGAAATGCTCCTGTATTTTTATCAAACCTTCCGGGTGAATGAAATGCGGTCTGGTTCTGTTCAGCCTGAGGAAATCCTTTGCCCTTCTGGGTTTTTACATGAAGAAGTTTGGGTCCCTGAATGTGTTTCATATCCTTCAGGATACCTGTCAGGTGGAGGATATCATGTCCATCTACCGGTCCAAAATACCTGAAATTCAATGACTCAAATAGATTGCTTTGTTTTAATAACATGGATTTTACCCCATGCTCTATCCGTTGGGCATAACGCTGTGCATTGGGTCCCAATTTACTGAGAGCTCCCAGTATATCCCAAATATCTTTACGGAAGCGGTTATAGGTTTTAGAGGTAGTAATATCAATCAGGTATTCCTTGATGGCCCCCACATTAGGATCTATCGCGATATTGTTATCGTTCAATATGACCAGGAGGTTGGAATTTTCACTTCCGGCATTATTCAATCCCTCTAATGCCAATCCTCCTGTCAATGAACCGTCTCCGATCACAGCAACGACCTGCCGGTCCTCATGTTTAAGATGCTGGGAAGCCAGGGCAATTCCCAGTGCTGCCGATATTGAAGTGGAGGCATGTCCGACACCAAAGGCATCATACCGACTCTCAGTCGGTCTTGGAAATCCGCTGATACCCTTGTACTTACGATTAGTGTGAAAGATTTCCTTACGTCCGGTTAGGATCTTATGACCGTAAGCCTGGTGTCCCACATCCCAGATGATCCTGTCCTCGGGCGTATCAAAAACATAGTGCAGGGCTATGGTTAGTTCAACGACACCCAGGCTGGCTCCAAAATGACCGGGATTGGAAGAAACAATATCAATGATAAACTCCCTGAGTTCCCTGGATAATTGTATGAGATCATCAGGACCCAGTTCTTTCAGGTCTGTAGGTGAATTGATACTGTCTAGTATGGAAAACTCTTTGTCTGACAAAGCGCAATGATTGGAATACAAAGATACATTTTAATCACTAAAAGCTCATATTTATAAGGTTAAAACCTTGCTGAGGATAATGTCCCTGATCACATTCATTCATCCCTCATAGTTAATAACTTCTATAAAAGCCCATTTAGTCTGAGGCAATTAATTTTTATATTGGCAGGTTAAGGGTATAATGATTGAAATCCATGCGAGAAAAAAAGCTAATTACAATTACAGGCCTCATTTTCATGATTTTTGTTTCCTCCTGTGTAACCACAAAGAATTACAAAGAAATAGAGGATCAAAAGAACAAGCTAAACGGCGAACGAAATGAGCTGTTTGCCGAGAATGAGCAATTAACGGTCGACAATGCAGAAATGCAGGCGAGGATTGAATCCATGGAATCAGAAATGGAAGAGATCGAGACGTGGAAAGCGGAAACCCAGGAGGATTATGATAAGCTGAAATCCAGCTATGACGAACTGGACAGGAGGCATAATGACCTGAAGGAATCTCAGGATGCTCTGTTAAAGGGTCATACACGTGAGACCAAGCGACTGTTGACAGAGTTGCAGAAAACCCAGGAAGATCTGCTTGCGAAAGAAGACCTGCTTAAATCGTTGGAAGAAAGAGCCACCCAGAAAATGTACGATGCTGAAAGGCTAAGGGCTCAGCTCGAAGAACGAAATCAACGATTGGTTGAACTGGAACAAATACTGAATGCCAAGGAGGCCCAGATGAATGCTCTCAGGGATGCTATCTCGACGGCATTGTATGGTTTTGAAAAAGAGGGCCTGTCCGTTTACATCAAGGATGGGATGGTATATGTTTCGATGGACGAAAAGCTACTGTTCAGAACCGGCAGTATCCAGGTTGATCCCAGGGGTGTGCAAGCCCTGAAAACGCTGGCTGGGGTCCTGGAAGACAATCCGGATATAAAGATCACCGTAGAAGGGCATACAGACGATGTGCCTGTCAGGGCGAATGCTTCTTTTGCAGACAACTGGGACCTCAGTGTGAAAAGGGCTACTTCAATTGTAAGGATACTGCTGGATAATTCTTCCATTGATCCAATAAGGCTTGTGGCATCAGGCAGGGGAGAGTTTTTACCCGTTGATCCGGCCGGGACAACTGAATCCAGGCAAAAGAACAGGCGGACGGAGATCATCCTCACTCCCCGCCTGGATGAATTATACCGGCTCCTGGAATAACAGGTAAAAATTGATGATATTTTCTGATTTCCTGAACCAGGCCAGCTCCCTGTCGATCCGAAAGATCCTGAACATAACACTGGTCCAGTTGTCTTATTTCCTGTCAATACTCCTGAAAAAGCCACTGGTATGGGGGAAGCCTTTTTTTATCAGCATGGAACCGGCAGCTGTCTGTAACCTGGCATGCCCGCAATGTCCGACCGGAAAAGGTGATGTTAAGCGGGGAAAGAATTTCCTGGATTTTAATACCTACAAAGCCGTTGTAGATGAGATTGCCGGTACAACGGCTGTTCTCAGCCTTTATCATCAGGGAGAACCCCTCTTGCATAATTCCTTTGCAGATATGGTAAAATATGCCACAGACCGCAAAATTTTTACAGTTACTTCGACAAACGGACAGTTATTGTCAGAGGAAGTTTGCGGGAACCTGGTTAAAGCCGGATTAGATCGTATCATTATTTCCCTGGATGGAACTGACCAGGAATCTTACATTAGATACCGTTCAGGTGGAGATTTTGAGAAGGTTATTAAAGGCATCAGCATGCTATCTGAGGCCAGGAAGGCAAAAAGGAAACCATATATAATCATCCAATTCCTGGTTTTCAAACATAACCAGGATCAGGTTGCTGAGATAAGAAAGCTTGGCAAAAGGCTGGGTGCTGACCGTGTTATGATTAAATCGGCTCAGATTGAATATCCTGAATCGATACAGGAATGGCTTCCGGTTAATGAAAAATACAGGAGATACAGGATTAAATGAGCAGGGGGAATGGATGTTGGAAAGAAAGCTACAGAACCGCTGCCGGCGCCTGTGGCACACAACTGTTATAACCACTGACGGACTGGTTGTTCCATGCTGTTTTGATAAACTGGCGAAATTCCCTATGGGTACCATTGGAAAAGGAAACATCAGCCAGATCTGGAAAAACCAGGAATACAATGATTTCAGGAGCAAAGTTCTGGACAATCGATTAGCAATAGGGATCTGTACGAATTGTACTGAAGGGATAGGCAGGATTTACCGTTGAAAGGAATACATCACACCGTCATGATGTCAGTTTCCTTAGCCTCAATGATCTTTTCGACCTTCTCAATGTATTCATCAGTGAGTTTCTGAACTTCACTCTCACCGTTTTTTTCTTCGTCTTCTGGCAATCCGTCTTTCTGAAGTTGTTTTAACTCGTCGTTAGCTTCCCTGCGGGCATTCCGGATCCCAACCTTGGTGTCTTCCCCTTCGTGCTTTACCTGCCTGACCAGGTCCTTCCTTCGTTCTTCGGTTAGTGGAGGGATATTCAGCCGGATAATTTCCCCGTTGTTTTCAGGTGTGATGCCTATATTGGCTTGCATTATTGCCTTTTCAATCGGAATGATCATATTTTTTTCCCAGGGTTGTATTGCTACGGTTTTCACATCGGGCGTTCCAATATTTGATACCTGGGCAAGCGGTGTCATAACACCATAATATTCCACCATGATGCCATCCACTATTCGGGGAGTGGCTTTCCCGGCACGGATCTTACCTAGCTCATTTT
This sequence comes from uncultured Bacteroidaceae bacterium, assembly GCA_963767555.1. Lineage (GTDB taxonomy): Bacteria > Bacteroidota > Bacteroidia > Bacteroidales > SM23-62 > SM23-62. Next base: position 136,452 of record CAVYEL010000009.1, read on the forward strand.
CCAGGTGCTGGATGGATTTATCCATTTTAGCACCTGTATCATCAAGAACCATCTCTACCAATTCATCCATGGCTGTTGATTTTAGGGTTTATCAATTTTATAAATATATTCAAATTTTAACTAAAGTACCAAGCTTTTCACCCTGAATAATTCGTTTCAGATTCCCTATCTCATTCATATTAAATACGATAATGGGTAATTGATTCTCCCTGCACATGGTGAAAGCGGTTTGATCCATTACCTTCAGGTCCCTGCTTATAACCTCTTCAAAACTTATCTCATCATACCTGGTAGCTCCAGGGTCTTTCTCCGGATCAGCACTATAAACACCATCCACCCGGGTCCCTTTCAAAAGTGCATCAGCTTCCATTTCTACAGCACGCAAGGAAGCTGCGGTATCGGTGGTAAAATATGGATTTCCTGTTCCAAACGTAAAAATTGCAATGGATCCCTTGCCAAGGGTTTCCAGGACATGTGGTTTACTGAACCTGATGCCTACAGGCTCCATCTCAATGGCTGTAAACAATATTGCGTTTGCACCAATACTTTCAAGGCCGGATTGAATAGCCAATCCATTGATTACAGTGGCGAGCATTCCCATGTAATCTCCCTTCACCCTGTCAAAACCTTCCTGAGTACCTGACAGTCCCCTGAATATATTACCACCCCCGATGACAATGCCGATCTCCACACCCATATTGGCAATTTCCTTTATCTGTTCTACATATTCTTTCAGGCGAAACGGATCTATCCCATGACCGGCTTCCCCGGCAAGTGATTCACCACTAAGTTTCAACAGGATTCTTTTGTACTTCGGCATAACATGAAATTAAGAAAACTAAAGATAAGTATTTTACGAGATTATTTTGGGAATGTTAAAACTGACTGAGCCCAGTAAATATATTCAGGAGCCGCTATTAATTCGATCATATATATATTTTACTGTGTATGGGGTGTTAGATTAGAGGCCTTATTTTGTGTTTACGGCACAAAATTCAGCCTCGTTCTAACACCCCTTTCAAATAAAAAAGCCGCATCATTATATCTGATACGGCTCCTTATTATGTAGTTATGGTGGTAAAACTAGTTCTTCAGACCAAATCTGACAAATCCTGTGACTGTCAGTTCTTTGTCTTTCTCCTGCAGGTATTGTTTTACAGTTTTTTTGTTTTCCTTAACGAAGTCCTGGTTTAACAGTGTATTCTCCTTGAAGAATTTATTCAGTTTTCCCATGGCAATTTTTTCGAGGATCTCTTCTGGTTTTCCTTCCTTTCTTGCCTGTTCTTTACCTATCTCTATTTCCTTGTCCTGAACCTCCTGAGAGACACCATCCTTATCAACGGCTACCGGGCCCATGGCGGCCACCTGCATAGCGACATCTTTTCCTACTTGCTCGTCAGAAACTGCCTGGTTAAGGCCAACCATGCTGGCAAGTTTATTTCCGGGGTGGATATAGGCAGTTACCTGGGCAGCATCGATCTTGTCATAGAAACTGAGTTCGAGCTTTTCTCCTATGATACCGACCTGTTCAGTTACCGCATCGGAAACAGTCTTCCCGCTAAGGGTAAGTGATTTAAGTTCTTCAAGATTTGCTGGTTGATTCTCCAGGGCCAGATCGAGAATACCTTCAGCAAACTTTACAAACTCATCATTCTTTGCTACAAAATCTGTTTCACAATTCAGTACGATTATAAATCCTTTTGTACGGTCTGCTGAAGCCTTTGCAAGTACGACACCTTCACTGGCTTCCCTGTCTGCGCGTTTACTGGCAACGGCCTGACCTTTTTTACGGATGATCTCTGTGGCTTTCTCAAAATTCCCATCAGCTTCCTGGAGGGCTTTTTTACAATCCATCATTCCGGCACCGGTCATTTTTCTGAGTTTTGCAACATCAGCAGCTTTAATCTCAGCCATTTTTTTTGATATTTATATTGTTAATAATAGATTGGTTTTTATTCCTTGTTTTCAGCTGGCTTTGGGGCAGCCTCCACCGGAGCTTGAACCTTATCCTTGACGATATCCTTCTGCCCTTCTCATCTTTAGCAACCGCTGGCTTTTTTTCACCTATTTCATCCGGTTCAGCAGCCATGGCAGCTTCTTTCTCAGCCTGTTCTTTATTGACGGCTTCTTTTTCTCTTTCCATTTTACGCTCATTCAGCCCTTCCTCGATTGACTCACATATTATGTTTATTAACAGAGAAATAGATTTTGAAGCATCATCATTCGATGGGATCGGAAATTCTACCTGGTTTGGATCTGAATTGGTATCAACCATTGCAAAAACCGGAATATTCAACCTGCTCGCTTCCCTGACAGCGATATATTCTTTGGAAATATCGACCACAAATAGGGCTGCTGGCAATCGGGTAAGATCAGCTATACTGCCAAGGTTTTTTTCGAGCTTGGCACGTTGCCTGGTGATCTGAAGCTTTTCTCTTTTGGACAAGGGTTGCAAAAGTTCCATCGGTGGCCATATTGTCGATGGCAGACATTTTTTTAACCGCTTTGCGGATGGTTGGGAAATTGGTCAGCATTCCACCGGGCCAGCGTTCTGTCACATAAGGCATGTTTACTTTGTTTACCCGTTCGGCGACAATATCTTTAGCCTGCTTCTTTGTGGCAACGAAGAGGATCTTCCGGCCTGATTTGGCAATTTGTTTCAGAGCTGCAGCTGCATCCTCTAATTTATCTGCTGTTTTCTGCAGGTCAATAATATGAATCCCGTTACGCTCCATGAAAATATACGGAGCCATATTGGGATTCCACTTCCTTTTGAGGTGCCCGAAATGCACACCTGCATCTAATAATTCCTGAAAACTAGTCTTTGACATTTTATTATGGATTAATTGTTTACATTCATTTTATCAACCGGCAGGTAGTCCCGCATCCCGGGAGTCTTGCCAGTTTAGATACTAAACAAAGCAATAGGCTAGCGCTTGGAGAACTGGAATCTCTTGCGAGCCTTCGGCTGACCTGGTTTTTTCCGTTCCACTTCGCGTGGGTCCCGTGTCAGCAATCCGTAGGATTTCAACGCCGGTTTCATTTCCGGATCGATCTTGACCAGGGCTCTGGAAATAGCCAGCCTGAGGGCTTCTGCCTGACCTTTAAAACCGCCGCCATCGAGGTTTACCTTGATATCATATTTGCCTTCTACTTCTGCAATCTTGATAGGTTGTTCAACAACGTATTGTAATCTTTCCTCTGGAAAGTATTCTTTATAATCCTTTTGATTAACCGTAATTTGTCCTTTCCCCTCGTTCAAATATATCCGGGCAACAGCGGCTTTCCGTCTTCCTACTGTATTGATGGCCTCCATATTATTTATTTAATATCGTTTAAGTTGATTTCTTTTGGTTGTTGGGCTTCATGAGTATGAGCCGGACCGGCAAAAACATGAAGGTTCCTGAACAGTTCACTTCCAAGCCTGCTTTTTGGCAACATTCCCTTAACGGCTTTTTCAACAACTGAGCCGGGCTTTTTGGCAAGAAGTTTTTCAGGGGTATCAATGACCTGACCACCAGGGTAACCGGTATGTCGGAAATACCTCTTGTCAGTCATTTTCTTCCCCGTAAGCTTAACCTTTTCAGCATTTATGATAATAACATAGTCTCCGCAATCGACATGGGGTGTAAAACTAGGCTTGTGTTTGCCTCTCAGGATCTTTGCCACCTTTGATGCCATCCTTCCAAGTACTTCACCTTCAGCATTGACAAGAATCCATTCCTTCTTCACCGTCTCCTTGTTAACCGATTTTGTTTTGTAGCTCAGCGTATCCACTTTTTATGATTTATTTGTCTGTTAATGAATAAACAACCCTGAATTTGTGGTTCGCAAAAATACAAATCTTTTCTTTAATACAATAATAATCCAGGCAATTTATTTTTTCTTTTAATAATTAACTTTATATCAGAAAGTTAAATAACATTTTTCAAGCCTGGAATGAGTTTGCTCCATTGATTGAAATAAATAATTTTAACTTGCATTTACAACCTCCGCCAGTATGGATTATGTTTGGGAAGGAAGTACACTCGAAAATCTATTTTATTGGTCTTGCCTGCCTTGCTGCCAGCCTGCCATTGTCTGTTTTTACTACAAGTGTTTTTGAGATCATCCTGGCAGCCAACTGGCTACTGGCGGCGGACTTCAACGGCAAAATACGGAAACTGAAAGAGCGCAGGAGTCTATGGTTCATTCTTTCAATATACCTGGTATTCCTGGCCGGTCTTATAATCACGAAAGATTTTGCATATGCCTTTCATGATTTAAGGATAAAGCTTCCAATATTCGTGCTGGCTCTGATCATGGGCCTTTCAGAACCAATCACGGCAAAGCAGTTTAAGTGGGTAATGTTGTTTTTAATATCCGGCGTTTTTGCCAGTTCTCTCTGCAGCATGGCCGTACTGACTGGAATCATTGATTATATCTTATTCCGATCCCAGAGAAATATCCCTGTTCGTGGACCATATCAGATTTTCCCTGTTGATTGACCTGGGCATATTTTCCCTTTTTTATATGATCCTTAACCCGGATATGATAAAATCTGTCACTGAACGGATTCTCTATATCTTGCTTCTATGCTGGCTGGTCGTATTCCTGTTTATCCTGCAGGCCATCACAGGGATCGTAATATTCCTGGCGGTTGGTTTTATATTATTCTGGGTTTACCTGAATAAAGTACCCTACGGTGGCTTTAAGAAGAACGCTGGCTATATTTATGATCCTCGGGACACTGATGGGCCTGGCCATCCTCACCAGGTCCCTGGTCCGGTTTTATAAGGTTGAAGAAATCGACCGCGAAAGCATTGAACAGACCACCGTCAATGGGAATCAGTATGTCCATGATTTTTCACAGGATTTTATTGAGAACGGGCACTATATTTGGCTGTATTTATGCGAACCGGAACTAAGGAGGGAATGGAATCTTGTCAGCGAAATTGATTATGACAGTAAGGACAGTTTGGAGAATGAGATCAAGTATGTCATTATCAGGTATCTGACATCCAAGGGATTGAGAAAGGATTCAGCTGGAATGGCAGAACTTGGCAGGGAGGATATCAGGTTAATTGAACAGGGAAAAGCAAATTATCTGCAGGGTAGAAAATTCAGTCTATATAATCAAATGTACCTGATATTCTGGCAGATAGATGTATTCCGAAAAAATGGTAATCCTTCAGGGCATTCAGTCACACAGCGCATTCTTTACCTGCAGGCAGCAATGGAAATCATCAGGGACAATTTCTGGATTGGGGTGGGAACCGGCAATGTCGTTAACGCTTATGATGCCTATTATCGACAGGTGGATAGTCCCCTTTCGGATCGTTGGAGATTGCGGGCGCACAACCAGCTATTGACCTTTCTGCTGACGTATGGTATCATTGGTTTTATCTGGATACTATTCGGCTTCCTGTATCCGGTTTCCCTGGAACGAAAGTGGAATGATTATTTTATGATCATGTTCCTGTTGGTTGGGTTTTTCTCCATGCTGAATGAAGATACCCTTGAAACCCATACAGGTGTCTCTTTTTTCGCTTTTTTTTATTCATTGTTCCTGTTTGCAAAGCAGGATCTTAAACCAGATATAACAGAGCATGGGAACCCTGACAAATGAAGAATTTATGCGCATGGCCATCCACATGTCCATCGAAAATGTTGAACAGGGCGGAGGACCTTTCGCTGCCCTGATCGTAAAGGACGGGGAAATTGTATCTACAGGGATTAACAGTGTTGCTGAAGATAATGATCCAACAGCACATGCTGAGATAAATGCCATTCGATCAGCCACACAAAAGCTACAGCAGTTCAAACTGACTGACTGTGTTTTATTCACAACCTGCGAACCATGTCCCATGTGCCTTGGGGCTATTTACTGGGCGGGTATATCCACAATATATTATGGCAACTCAAGAGAGGATGCCGGTAAATATGGATTTGATGATTCGCATATCTATCAACAAATTGGCTTGCCATTGGATGAAAGACAGGTGAGGTTCAACAGGATCCTGGGCAAGGAAGCCATTGAGGCATTTAATTATTGGGACCAGAAAAGTGATAAGATCCAGTACTGATATCTGTAATCCCCGGAGTTTATGAAGCTAGAGCAGGATTTTTTCAGCAGGGATGTACTGGAGGTAGCCCCTGATTTACTCGGGAAAGTGCTCCTTCGTCGTTTTGATACCGGGGAGATATTTAAAAGTCAGATAACGGAGGTGGAAGCTTACCGTGGTGAAGAGGATAAAGCCTGCCATGCCAGCAAAGGAAGAACATCCCGTACCGAGATCATGTACCATCCCGGGGGATCAGTCTATGTATACCTGATCTATGGAATGTACTGGATGCTGAATTTCGTAACAGGAGACAGAAATGAACCACAAGCTGTGTTAATCAGAGGATTGGCCGATATTACAGGACCTGGCCGGATAACCCGAAGGCTTGAGATCGGTTCAGATTTTTACGGGGAGGATCTGGCCGGTTCTGAAAGAATCTGGATTGAGGATACCGGTCAGCAGGTTGATATGCAGGCAGGCTCCAGGATAGGCATAGCCTATGCCGGGGAACCATGGAAGACACTTCCCTGGAGGTTTGTCGCAAACCGTTAAATTTTCTTAAAATCCGGACACATTTGCATTAAAAATCCTTTTATTTGTGCTGATTTCTAATATCATGCGAAATATTTGTCTATGAATATCTTCAGACGGACCAACATCATCACTGGCTGGATCGTTTTCCTCATTTCATCAATTGTTTATCTGTTAACCATTGAACCTACTGCAAGTTTCTGGGATTGCGGTGAATTCATCGCGTCCTCCTATAAACTGGAGGTAGGACATCCACCGGGAGCTCCTTTTTTCATGCTGGTTTCGAATTTTTTCTCCGTATTTGCCAGCAATCCGGGCAATGTTGCCAAGTGGATCAACATCATGTCTGCCCTGGCCAGTGCCATGACCATTGCTTTTCTATACTGGACGATCACACATCTGGCAAGAAAGATCATAGGCAGGGGAAACGATCTTTCAATTCCTGAACTGGTTTCTGTCGTGGGTGCCGGCGTCGTAGGCTCCCTGGCCTATACCTTCTCCGATACCTTCTGGTTTTCAGCAGTTGAAGCAGAAGTTTATGCCTCCTCAAGCCTGTTTACGGCTGTGGTATTCTGGGCCATCCTGAAATGGGAAAATATAGCTGATGAGAAACATGCAAACCGATGGATTATCCTCATAGCTTACCTGATGGGATTATCGATCGGTGTACATTTATTAAACCTGCTTGCCATACCGGCCATTGTGTTCGTTTACTATTTCAGAAAATATGAGCCCACACGCAAAGGAGTGTTATACAGCCTTGGACTTTCTGTCCTGCTGCTTGCCATTTTGCTGTACCTGATCATACCCGGTGTTGTTAAAGTGGCTACTGTATTTGAACTGATCGCTGTCAACGGCCTGGGCCTTTTTTATAATTCAGGGCTGGTCTTATTTATCATCGCAACACTGGGTGTTATTACCTGGCTCATATTTTACAGCCACAAAACGCGGAAGGTCCTGCTGAATACCATCCTGGTATCTTTTTCAGTCATCCTGATCGGTTATTTTTCATATGGGCTGATACTAATTCGTTCTGTTGCCAATCCCCCGATGGAGCAGAATGATCCGGAAACAGTATTTTCACTTTTGTATTACCTGAACAGGGAACAATACGGGCAGAATCCACTATTCCATGGACATTATTACAATGCTCCTGTCAAGGCAGTAGAGGAGGGAAAAAAGACCTATTCCAAGGTTGATGGCAGATATGAAGTAACTCATAGGCGGCAGAAGGTAGAATATGACGAACGTTTTCTGACGGTTTTTCCCCGCATGTGGAGCAATGATCCTGATCATGTTGAGGCATACCAGGCATGGGGGAAAATTGAAGGCATACCTGTCAATGTAACCAACCGCAATGGGGAGGCAGAGGTGCTGCGGAAACCCTCTTTCGGGGAAAACATGCGCTTTTTTCTCCGATACCAGGTGGGCCATATGTACCTGCGGTACTTCATGTGGAACTTTTCGGGCCGCCAGAATGATCTTCAGGGTCATGGAGAAGTGCACAAAGGGAACTGGTATTCCGGGATAACATTCATTGACGAAGCGAGGCTGGGGCCACCAGGATAAGCTGCCACCATTCCTGAAGGATAATCCCGCCAGGAACAGGTATTTTATGTTACCCCTCCTGCTGGGGATAACCGGACTTGTTTTTCATTATCTCAAACACAGGAAGGATTTTTGGGTGGTAATGTTATTGTTTGTTATGACGGGACTGGCTATTGTTGTTTACCTGAACCAGTATCCTTTCCAGCCCAGGGAAAGAGATTATGCCTATGCTGGCTCCTTTTATGCTTTCAGTATCTGGATAGGATTGGGTGTAATGGCCATTTCTGAATATATAAGGAAGAAACTGCCTGGCATTGCCGGGCCCGGACTGGCAACACTTGCCTGCCTGTTCCTGGTACCCGGTATACTTGCCAGAGAGAACTGGGATGATCATGACCGTTCCGGGAGGACCGCGGCCAGGGATTTTGCCTGGAACTACCTGAATTCATGTCAGCCCAACGCCATCTTATTTACCAACGGAGACAATGACACCTTTCCCCTCTGGTATGTACAGGAAGTGGAAGGTGTCCGGACAGATGTAAGGGTAGTGAACCTGAGCTACCTGGGGGCGGACTGGTATATTGAACAGGTGGCACGGAAGGCCTATGACTCTGATGCGGTACCATTTGGCATGTCGAAGGATCTGTACAGGACGGGGAAACGTGATTACATATACCTGGTCGAAAGAATTAAGGATCATGTTGACCTGGGGGAAGCCATGGATTTTATCAGGAGTGAGGATAAACGTACAAAGACCCTTGGGAATTACACGGACCGCATAGATTATATACCTGCAACGAAATTTAAAATACCAATTGATTCTGCGCATATCATGAATACCGGTACTGTCAGGGCGGAACTGGCACACAAAATTGTGCCTGAGATGCGCTGGCAAATAAACAAGCAGAGTCTCTACAAGAATGAGTTAATGGTTCTCGACCTGATTGACAATAATAACTGGGAACGTCCCGTTTATTATTCGGTAACCGTTGACAGGAATCTTTACCTGAATTTGCACGAGTATTTTCAATTACAGGGACTGGCTTACAGGGTCGTACCTATACAGCAGCCTGAAGTCAGGGGACAGCTGGGAAGCATTGATACAGACCTGATGTTTGAAAATATGGTGAACAAATTCAGATGGGGCGGTGTTAATGACCCAGGTGTATACCTTGATGAAAACATTCGGCGAATGATGATGAATTTCAGGAATAATTTCGGCCGGCTGGCGAATGAGCTGGTTGCACAGGGTGATACCACCAGGGCCAGAAATGACACTGGACAGATGCATGGAGGTTATGCCAAATGAACGGATTCCTTTCAATTACTTCATGATACCCGTATTAGAAGCTTATTATAAGATAGGAGAAACCGAGCTGGCAAATTCTTATTTGCTGACTTTATCGGATCTGGTAGAGGAAGAGCTCAGGTACTTCCTGTCCCTGGGGAGTGAAAATGCGGCGGACGTGGACTATGACAAACAGATCCGGATGCATATCATTCAGGAACTGATAAGGCTGGCGACAGAACACCAGCAGGAAGAATTAATTGAGCGGCAGCAACAAATATTTCAGAATCTCGTAGTACTATATCAGTCAAATGCTTAATTTCGTGCCATAATGTTATTTGTCAAGACTCCTATTTTAGTAATGAAGCTCTTTCCGGAGCTGATCTGGCATTTCTCACGCAGGGAAAATCAGCAGGAGAACCAGCTTTACCTTACATTTGATGACGGTCCGACACCAGAGGTAACACCATGGGTGCTTGATAATCTCCGGGAATACAATGCGAAAGGCACTTTTTTCTGCCTTGGACGCAATGTTGACCGCTACCCGGATATCTACCAGCAGATACTCGATGAAGGACACGCTGTTGGAAACCACACATACAGTCATCTGAAAGGATCGCATACCAGCAATTCAGAATATATCAATGACATAAAACTGGCGGGTGCGGATATTGAGAGTAAGTTGTTCCGGCCTCCTTACGGGCGGTTTAGGAAATCACAGATCAGGGAGATCCGAAAAGATTATCAGATCGTCATGTGGGATATGTCTAAGCCGGCGATTACGACCAGAAAATAAATCCGGAAAAATGTTATTCGAATATTGAGGAGAACATCCGTCCGGGTTCGATCGTAGTGTTTCATGATTCACTGAAAGCCAGGGATAATCTCTATCATGCCCTGCCAACAATGCTCAAACGGTACAGTCAGGAATACCGTTTTCTGCCCATTCCTGAGTCTGCCTGATCTCCCAGGTTTGTCTTCACGATAGTATCACCTCACTTTTTAATGAGATCCTGAAAAAGGTCTTCATACTTTTTAATGATATCCCCCCATTGATAATCATTCCTGATCTTGTCATGATTATTCCTGATCATATCAGGGGCGGATGATCGGCTGTTATGCATTTCCCTTAGCAGTTCTGTAAGCTCATCTATGGATTGAAAATACAGGGAGTCTTCTTCGAGAATGTAACGGTTAAAAGGGTTATCATGAGCGATTATCCATGCACCTGCTGCCATAGCTTCCAGTAGTGAGGGATTTGTCCCGCCTACTGAATGCCCCTGGATCAGGGCTTTAGAATAGTGACGAAGATTATCCAGGGATTCTTCATGATATATTCCACCTGCAAATATGATCTGTTCCTTATCCCTGAACTCACGCATAATCTGTCTTCCATATTTCCCCCCGTGATCACCAACTACGATCAGCGGTTCATCCAGTTCCGCAGCCAGATAGCCCAGGAGGATGTTCCTGATATTGTTTTCAGGCTCCAAACGGGCAACTACCAGGTAATATTGGCCGGCAACCAGTTTAAATGCTTCTAATACAGCCTTGTCTCCTGCTCCCATGATTTCCGCCCCGTAGGGGATATATACCGGTTGCAGACCATAGTTCATGGCATAGAACTTAAGGATTTCCGGATGGTCACAAATGATGGCATCTGAATACCTGATGGTCTTAATGATAGATTTCCTGATGATCCTCCGTGTTTGTTTACCCCATTTCGCCCTTTTCCACTCCATCCCATCCATCTGGGTAATGAGCCTGGTTTTTTTCAGGTTCAGATATGGATAGACCGGTGCTGCACTTGCAAATCCACATTCCAGAATAATATCCGCCCTGCGGTGGATGGCATCCCTGATACACAAATAGTCATACAGATAATTGGCCGAGGAACCCATCAGTTTTTCAGGTGATATTTTCGATACGATGCTGACTCCTCTGTATTCCGGTTCCTTATAGGGGTGAAACTGCGTATTATATACCCACACATCATGGCCCCTTTTTGCAAGCCCGGCAGAAAGTTTTTGGGCAAATTGTTCAAATCCCCCATATCTGTTCGGTATTCCACGGGTACCTGTGACCGCAATTTTCATTTGACGAAGATAGAAAAAAGACGCCTGAGTTGCAGCCGAATTAGTTTTACTAAATTTGTGATAGTTTAAATCTGCTTGAAGGAAGAAAACCGAAAATATCGTCTCTTATTGGTTGTTCCATATACTGTACCCGATTATTCAGGTAGCGGCATCAATGCATTTCAATTTGCTCGTTTTCTGAGAAGGGAGGGAGAAATGCCTACCCTGTTGACATTTAATCGTAATCTAAAGCTGAAATCGAAGGAGATTATTGACGGGGTACTGATCAAGCGAATAGCTTACTTCAACAGAAACATCTTGACAAAGATACTGTCTATGTTCATTATTTTTCCGACATACCTGGTGAATATATTAAGACATGATATCATCCTGATCTATGGGGCACATTTAATAGGCTATCAGCTTATTATTTCATGCAGTAAATTTTTCGGTAAGAAGATTATTTTCCGTTCATTGATGATGGGAGCGGACGATGTTGAAGCAATCCTGGCTTCCAAATCCTGGTTTTTCAGTTCATTAAACCGTTCAGTTCTTAAGCGAATCAGCCAGTACTTTGCCATTAATCCTGAATTCGCCAGGATATATCAAAAGAACATGCCCAAAAAAAGCAATGTACTTGTGAGTCCACAGGGATTCGATCCTGAGTATTTTTATCCGGCCCGGAAGGATGTATATGATGACATCAAGAAGAGATGGAATATTGATAACTCCTGCCTGGTCATTTTATCTGTCGGGTTTGTAATTACCCGGAAGGGCTATAATGAAATATTCGAAGCCCTGGCTGACCTGGATCTGGACTTCCAATATTTCATTGTTGGAGAATATGAATTCGGCCCAGGTCATTTCCTTTCAAATGAGGCAAACAGAGCTCAAAAGATCAAGAAATACGGAGAACAGTTACTGGGGGATAGACTGCATTTTGAAGGACCCCAAAAGCAAATGCTGGAGTATTACCAGATGAGCGATATAGTGCTGTTCAATGCCAAGCAGGAAGGAACTCCAAATACGCTTCTTGAATCCATGGCATGTGGAAAACCTGTGTTGAGCAGGGATATCCCGGGACTGAGAGACTATATTATATTTCATGAGCAAAATGGCTTGCTGTTTACCAATGGCCGGGAAATGGTAACCTTGCTCGAAAAAATATACAGAGACCCCGTATTTGCTGAGGGACTTGGCAACAGGGCTGCTGATTTCATTCAAAGGGAAGCGAATTTTACACTGGTATGGCAGCGACTGCGTGAAGGATTATATGGCAACCAGAAGAGATGAATAGACAGATTAAAATATTGTATTTTATTCAATTGCCACCACCCGTTCATGGGGTATCCACCATTAATGAATTCATTTATAATAATGCAATAATTAATGAAAACGTTGATAAGCACCTGGTCGAGATCAAATTCTCAAACGAACTTGCTGAACTGCGAAAAACAACTTTTCGAAAAATCATTCATTTTTTCAGTATACGAAAGCAGTTAAGGGATGCTATCAGACAGACAGGGCCAGACTATATTTATTTCTCAATAATGCCTGTTGGAAAGGGTTTTTGGAGAGATTTAATGTTTGTCAGGCAGATCAGGAAACAGGGGGTTAAAATTATTTTCCACCTGCATAACAGGGGTATAGAAAAACATGCAGGAAACCTGATATTTCGTAAACTGTATCAATATATCTATCAGGATTCCATAATTATTCATTTATCGGAATCACTGATGCAACAAGAAATTGGTGGACTGAACCTGCAGAGCTCCCTGACAAAGGTAATACCAAATGGAGTAGCAATGGTTGACCTGGCTCAACAGGGGGAAGAGGAATCCATAACCACGATATTGTTCCTTTCAAATCTTTTTCCGGGTAAAGGGATGTTTGATTTACTCCAAATTATGAAGATCCTCAAGGATAATCGGACGGAGGCACGGCTTAACATTGTCGGTGAATTCATGAGAAATGGCTATCGAAAAAGATTAATTAGAATGATAGATAGATATGGATTGAATGAATCCGTATATCTGATGGGCCCAAAATTCGGTGAAGAAAAGTGGAAAGTTTACCAGGAATCTGATATCTTCCTGTTTCCTTCAAGGTTTAAGCAGGAAAGTTTTCCACTGGTTGTACTCGAAGCCATGCAATTCGGATTACCGGTCATAGCAAGTCGGATCGGTGCCATACCAGAGATCATAGATCATGGGGAAAATGGATTTATCTTAGATCCATCAGATCATGAAGGATTTGCCAAAGCGATCAGGGAGTTGATGGATCAAAAAGAAATGTTGCATAGGGTTGGTATGGCGGCCAGACAAAAATACCTGGAAAAATACACAAGCAAACATCTGGAAAAGAATATCAGGGATCTTTATGAAAATTGTCTTTCTGACATACGTTAACCGTTCAGGATCGACCTATCTGGCCAATCTTTTAAGTGCATCTGATGATATCTGTGTTTGTCCCGAAGGTGATATGCTGATCAGTCTCTTCCTGGAATCGCCTGGCAAGTCCTTCCGGCTTGATAAACATCAGAGGGCAGATCTGGAGAAACTAATTCGTTCGGACAGCAAGTTGAAGCACTGGGGAATAGGTGATGATATTTTTAATATTCTGGAGGAAGTGAACAGTAATATTGCAGCGTTTTTGGCCTTTCTCCAATATTACCTGCTGAATCAGAAGCCTGAAGCATCTTATATCCTGTTCAAGGCAGAAAGACTGGCTGACCTTTTTCCACTAATTGAAAGCAGCCGGGCATCTGGCTTTACCTTCAAATACCTTTCGATAATAAGGGATCCACGGGGGATTTATGAATCCCAGAAACGCACCCGGATTCCTGGAACAGACTGGTTCATGAGCAGTAATCCTGTATACACCGCCATATACTGGAATCATCATAGCAGGGCAATCCTCAGATTTCGAAAACAAGCTGACTGTTTTCAGGTCCTTTACTATGATTTCATAAATAAAATGGATGAGGTAATAAGTGCATTATCCGTTTACCTGGGATCAGACCTTAACGGAATAACAGCTGAAAAAGGGGACCTGTCAGAACGGATACCTGATAGCCACAGAAGTATCCATCAAAGCGTTTCAGATGTTCCGCTACAGGAGAAGATAGACAGGTGGAAAGAGGAATTAAATCCCGTGGAAATTACCTTGATTGAACGAAAATGCAGAAATTTTTTGAGAGAATTTAAATTTGTTGCCTCCCGGACAGATCATAATAATCCGGTCATTATATTTAAAATGATTTACTATACAGGCTTGTATCAGGCAGCTCAATTAGCAAGGAAGGCCAAATTTCATTTTAAGAGGGCTTTTAATCTGGCATAGTGATACTCAAAAGAATATATCGAAAATCCAGGTTTATCTTTTCCTTTCTGAGGTCATTCTTAATAGGTAGCCTCTCAAAGCAGAAATATGCTGGAGTTAAATCCTTCATAATGTTTGTTGGATATCCCAGGAGTGGACACAGTTTGATTGCTGCATTGCTGGATGCACATCCGGAGGTAGTAATAAGTATGGAATGGGGGGTGCTCACCCACCTTCGTATGGGATATGGTAAAAATCAGGTCTATTATTCTATAGAACGTAATGCGAGACTGTTTACCCGTAAACTGAATAATATCTGGACCGGATACAGTTACAAGGTGCCTGGCACCTGGCAGGGTCAATATAAGACCATCAGGGTAATTGGGGATAAACTGGCCGGGCAGACCTCATTGATACTGAAAGAGGATACAGCACTTTTAGAAAGGCTGCAGGTAACTATGGAATGCCCCCTAAAAATTATTCATGTAGTCAGAAATCCCTATGATACAATTACAACCATGGCGAGAAGGTCATTCGAGAAAGCCGGTCTGAAGGGTAAACTGGATAGGGATTTTTTGGAACCCTTCATTGACAGATATTTCGATCGGGCTGCAGTAGTCCAGGAACTTAAAGATGCTGAAGAATTTGAACTGCTGGATCTTTACCATGAAGACATGATCGACGATAGTGGATCAGTGCTCACCCGGCTGCTTGATTTTCTGGAAGTGGAGATCCCCGATAGCTATATTAACAGGTGTTCAGAATGTGTTTACAGCGAGCCCCATAAAAGCAGATTGGAGTTTGATTGGCCTGATGATCTCAAGATAAAGGTCAGGGGAAATATTGAGAAATTCAATTTCATGGAACACTATCGATTTGAAGATTAGCCTTCATCCTGTGCAGACTTGATCCCGGATGGACTTATCCTGAATTCATTTCCCTGTCTCCAGGATTCAATATGGAATCTTTTCTTTCCCTTGGATTTGATAAAATGGAAATGCAGGAATTCCTCACTCGTATTAACATCACTGACAGTTCCATTTTTCCATGAGATTTCCCACTCCTGGATCTTATGTTTAGCATACCAAAGATCCAAACGGACCAGGTCATGCCGGTACAGTTTTATCTCCCCTGAGTCTGAAAGACTTTGAGTGATGGAGGTCATATCCCGGAAAGCAATTTTCATTATAGCTGGATTTAGCCTGAGCCGGATCTTTCTGATGAGGGACTTTATGCATTGGGATATGCGCCAACTCGTAATTACTCCTGCTCTTTCATGTAGCCTTTTGCCGAAGATGTTTGATCTTTCATCGAACGCAAAATGATGATGACCATCCTGGAAAACTTGACGGTACATCGATGATTTTGTATATAGATTATTGATAACCAGGGTATTCTTGTATAAAGCAAAATGGCCGGTCAGGTAACCCTCTCTTACAGAAATAACATCATATTTTTTCAGCAGATCTTCTGGTAAAAATTTTGAGATATTTCCAAAGATCAAATCAAGGTCAGCATAGCCCCATATATCGCAGTCTGTCAGATATTCTGAAAAAATATGGCCAAATGCGGGCCGAAAATCGCATATTTTATATGGATGGCGAATATCAATACACAGATCCAGTTTTTGGCTGACCAGAATATTGAAATCTTCCATCGTTTTTCTTTCAAAGCGTATATTCCCTGGACAATCTGCAGGTTCATTCAAATCGGAATAAAACAGCCAGTTTATGTTAGCATTGAAGGCACAGGTCTGCAGCAAATAGTCCATCCATGCCGGGCCCTTGCCAAAATACGGTATGATGATCAATATCTTCATTCACTATCCCTGTAAATTCCTTTACTGGTAATCGTGAAGCAGTCTGTACCCGGAACAAAATCATCAATGGAAAATGATTTGTTTAACTTGGACCGGATAAAATGAAAATACAGAATTCCTTCGCGGTTGTGAGAACTGGTCAGACGGCCTTGCTCCCAGTTGATTGTCCATTTTTTCACCCCCAATTTATCAAGCATAAGATCCGACTGGAAAGTCCTTACATTGAGTACCCGGATTCCCTCACTTTCAGCATAATGTCTGACGATGGATGTAAAATCCTTTACAGAGGTACTAATTTTGCCTTTTAATCTTGCTTTTAGTCCGGGCGGAATAATTCCCGATACAAAAGAAATCAACATATATTTGAGAATATGCTGTTTCAGATGAGATTTCATCCTTGAGGGTAGGTGTTTTGCCTCCGGATTAATTTTTCGTTTTAATTTTTGTTCATCGAATCCTGTATAGAAGGGATCCTTAAACGCAGCTTCGTAGAGATCATCCTTTCTGTAAAGGAGATTTGTTTGGGGCATATTCCTGATAATGCACAAATGACCGCTGATAAACCGGTCATGATTTGACAGGATATCATGCTCATTGAGTAATTCCCCAATGAAGTATGCATTGAGATTGCCATAGACCAGGTCGATATCTCCGTAACCCCAGAACTCATATTTTTCGATATATTCATTAAAAACATGACCGTAGGCGGGTTTTAGGTCACATAATTTGTAAGGGTTTTTTATGTTTATTTCCTGGCCAATTTGCTGGCTGGCCAGTCTGTTAAAATCTTGTAGGGTAAAATCAATAAACCTGGTATTGTCGAAAATCTCAGCAGGTTTGCCGCAATCTGTAAAGAATAACCAGTCCACAGAGGAGTTGCAGCTACAACTGTTCAGGAAGTATCCAAACCAGGCCGGCCATTTCCCAAAATAGGGAATGATAATGACAATGTTATTTTCCTGTTTTTTCATGCAGTAAACAATCTATTCCCCTCTCTGTAATTGTAAATTTATCTGTATGATCTTCCATTGGTTCTACAGTATATTCAGGATCGGTTTTTGAATCAACAAAATGAAAGGCAAAGAGTTCCTTACCATTCCTGGTGTCTGTTAACATTCCATCCATCCATGATAATTTCCAACTGTTGCGTCCCTGTCGAATAAAAGCCCTGTCCGATCTGATAAGATCCCTGAAAACAACCTTGATCTGCCCTGTTCTGCTGGCTTTGTGCACCATTTCGGTCATATCTGATGCAGGATATCTCCTGCTGTTCATTTTCTTGGCATACCATTGAAATTGATAACGGATCTCCTGTAACCGGAACCTGTATCGCGGACCAGCAAAAATTATCTTCAGAAAATAGGATAAGCGGTAAATCAGTATAGCCTGTTCCTTCCAAATTTCCGGAGATATTTTCATCAAAAGCCTTATGTTCCGGGTCCTGGAGGATAGACTTATGACCAGGGACATGGCTGAAAAGATTTACTAAAGGACTGGTATTTCGAAAAAGACAGAATGGTCCGGATAGAAAATTCTGATAAAAACTGATTACATCCGGTTTCTCAAGTATAAGAGGTTGAATATGTTTATGAATGTCTCCAAATACGTATGTCCTGATCACAATACCCCCAATACTGGTAGGGATTTAATTGGTCCTCGAAAATTTTACCAAACAGGGGTTTGAAATCACATACTTTGTAAGGATCATCGATTTTAACTTCAAATCCAAGCTGCCTTGATGCTAAAGTAGTAAAAGCTGTTTGAGACATTGCCATGACCATGATGTTCTCAGATGACACTGTTGGAAGTTGTTTATCCGATACGAACATCCAGTCAATGAGCCTGTTGGCAGCACAAGTTTTCAAAAAAAGTGGAAGATAAGATGGTAACCGTCCAAACCAGATCGAAATCACACAAATTTTTATGTCACCACGCCTATTGGCCATTGGTTCCTGGCTTCTGCAACCTTTTGGATTCAAAGATAGTATAACTAACGAAGTTAAATATTATTCATAATTTTGATTAAAGCAGGTAACATTTTTCTGCGTTGAAAAAAAAATGCATTGAATGTTATATGGAGAACTATTTCTGCCTAATTTTAATGTTACTTAAATTGAATCGATAATCGCAAACACTATAAAATTCTTAATAATGAAAAAACTTATACTTTTAACATTACTTGGCTTATCAGCCATAGGTTTTACCAATGCCCAATCCTGGGTGTTTGCCAATCAATTCTCCAGTACGGGAACTGTTGAACCCGTTGATATTAAGGTTGATGGCAACGGAGATGTTTATATCGTTGGGAACTATGAGCAAGCATTGACCATTGGTGGGCTGCCGGCCCTTACCTATTCCGGAGTACAACAGGACATATTTTTCTGCAAATTCAACAAACTGGGGATCCCCCAGTGGGCCAGGCGGATTGGCGGAGATGCCAGGGAACTCGTGGGAGGCCTTGCCATCGATCCCAGCAATAATGTTTACATTGCTGGTAGTTCCAGAAGTCCGCTTCTTGCGTTTGACGGTGGCACTAATACTTTGACCAATACAGACGGCGTGGACTTCGATGCCTTTCTGGCAAAATATGACGGATCCGGGTCCTTGTTATTTGCAGACAGTGTGTTCTGGGGTCCCAGATATTGAAAGACTGCTTGATATTACCTATGATAGCGACAGAGATTATGTTGTAGCCGTGGGAACTTTCAGAGATACCCTCAAATATAGTGATGGTGGTGAACAGTTCATTGAGGCCACCGGTCCCAAAGACATGTTACTGGTCCGGTTTGATCCGGAATGGGGCCTTCGTTGACATCCAGACCTTCCATGGAAGTCACAACCAGTCGGTTTTTAAAAACGTCAATAACAGCATTGTCGGAGGTGCTATCAATGGTTATTTTGTAACGGGTGATCTACGGGGGTGGATGGTTTTCTCTCCAACTGATACGCTTAAGGGAGAAACGGTAAATATGGATATTATGGTAGCTAGATTTAATGATGATCTTTCTTATGATTGGAGCCGGACTGGAGGGGGACCCGGTTTTGAACATATAAACTCCTCAGGAACAGATATATTTGGGAATATATATTTTACGGGGAAAGTATCATCAGCATCAATCATCATTGACAGTACCGCAACATTGAGCTCTGCTCCCCGTCCTGAACTTGGTGTTCAGGATTATCTGATCGCGAAATACCAAAGAGAAGGAAATTTACAGTGGTTCAGGAGGGACGGTGGCATTGGTTCAGACAATGCTTATGGCTTAAGTGTGCGGAACAGAAGAATTTTGTATTCCGGGATCACAGATGAGGGGGGAAATCTTCAATCTGGTTTTGCAGTATACGACATTGATGGAAATCTGATAGCCACTGATCAAATCACCGGTGATGGCGATGAGGTTGGCCTGAATGTAGCCTTCGACCTGAACGGAGACTCCACGCTGGTAATTGGTACTTTTAGCGGTGATTCGCTTAAAGCTGGAACTTTAGGTTTAGAGAACACTGCATCTGGACTCACAGATGGATTCTTTGTAAAGTATGGATTTCAGTTCCAGTTATACATGGTTGAAACGGAAAACATCAAATGTAACGGTGAGGAAACAGGATTCATTGAGGTTAATGCCCAGTTTGGTACCGAGCCAATTACTTACGCATGGACACCAGATGTTTCCACTGGCAAGACTGCTTCTGATCTGCCGGCTGGCGATTATCAGATTATTGCAACTGGTTCCGGGGGAAGAAAAGATACGCTGGTGGTCACCCTAACTGAGGAACCCCCCATCCTGGTCACTCCGGGTACCATTACGCCAACAAGCTGCCATACAGCATCCACGAGCGGCATTAAAAATGATGGGAAGGTATTTATGTCGGTCTCCGGAGGTTCAGCGCCATATAGTTTCAGTTGGTCACCCAGCGGAGAGACGATGGAAGACATTACAGCGGCCACTGCTGGTGCCAATACAGTGACCATTACTGATGACAAGGGTTGCATGAAAGATACCACTTTTATGGTTCCGCAACCAGATTCAATATCCTTTGCCGGCTCTTCTGTTGATACAATCAAAATACCCCCGGGTAGCAATGGAGCAGTGAATTTAAATGTCCAGGGGGGTACACCTGTATATACCTACGCCTGGTCAGGACCTTCAGGGTATTCTTCAACGGATCCTTCCATCACAGGCCTTGCCAACCAGGGTATGTATGATCTATCACTCACGGACGGGAACGATTGTGTCCAGGATACAACCTTTAATGTACCCAGTGATACGGGATTATCTATCATTATATGTGATCTGATTGATATTACATGTAAAGGTGACAATGATGGTGAAGCTGAAGTTTGTGTGGATTATGGAGGAACGGGCAGTTATTCATATGCATGGAGGACAGTTATGGGAGATCCTGTAGGGTTGAACCAGGCTAGAATAACTGGTTTTGCACCTGGGACTTACATCGTACGGGTTACTGATAATGGAAATGCTAAATATGCTGAGGTTTCATTTGAGATCAATGAGCCTGCATTGCCACTGCAAGTGGTTACCGATAGCGTATGGAATGTCAGCTGTCCGGGAGATAATGATGGTGCCATTTTCATCAGCGTAGTAGGAGGATGGGGACCAGCTGCTTATGGCTGGACGCCTGGCGGAGCTGTTACCCAGGACGTAACCGGAGTTACGGCGGGAGCATATGGGGTTACCGTAACAGATTCTGGTGGATGTGTAATTCAATATTCAGACACTGTTAGGTCACCTGTAGCTTTATCCGTAGTTGTCGATGTTCAAACACCTGTTCTGTGGAGAAAATATGGGAGCCTTATCGCTAATGTCACAGGCGGAACAGAGCCTTATGTATATGTATGGGATGATCCTGGTGCACAGACAACTCAAATTGCTACCAATCTTGAAGTAGGCACCTACATGGTCACAGTGACAGATGCAAATGGATGTATGGAGATCGGAACTGGTATACTCAGTGAGCCATCTGTACCAAGTATAGTTAGCCTTGGAGGAAACCTGGAACGAGGTGGATGAGATTGGTACAATAACCATAACCGTTGCCGGTGGTTCACCAGATTATACTTATACCTCATAGGAGGAATAATGATACTACTTGCAGAAGCTACGGTTACTGAGCTTAAGTATACCTTTACTTCACTTGGTTGGAGGGGATTATGATATATCGGTTGTTGATGGATGCGATATACAAATTGACACTAACTCCCTAGCACTGACAATTGGGGATCTGCAACTGGGATATGACCTGCTGCTTTATCCAAACCCATCAACCGGGCAATTCACCGTTGAGATGGATAATCCGGAAAGGGAGGATATTGACCTGGAGATTATCAACCTGATGGGTCAGAGGATATTCAGGCAAAAGTATGAGTCATTTGGAGAAGCCAGGTTTATCCAGACCATTGATCTTGGTAACCAGGCCAGTGGAGCTTACTTTATGAGGATAAACGGAATGCCTGTAAAGGCGAAACTGATGATAGAGTAGAAATATTTATATGAGGATGGAAAGGCTCCCGATTGGGGGCCTTTCTTATTGGTACTCATAGGATGCATTTCGTGTTTTTTCACTAAGTTTACAATTCATAAATGCTATCCTATGAAAGTCCTCATACTTGGTTCAGGAGGGCGTGAACATGCCATCGCCTGGAAGATCTCGCAAAGCCCCCTGTTGACATCATTATTCGTAGCTCCCGGTAATGCCGGGACAGCCCAGCTCGGTACAAACGTGGAACTGTCGGTAACCGACTTCCCGGCCATCAGGGACTTCGTGCTCGGGAATGGTATTGAGATGGTGATCGTTGGGCCTGAAGTCCCATTAGTGGCTGGGATCTATGATTACTTTATTGATGATCCGAAACTGAAGAAGATACCCCTGATTGGTCCTTCCAAACTGGGTGCATCCCTTGAAGGCAGTAAAAAGTTTGCCAATGAATTCATGGTCCGGCATGATATCCCCACTGCCAGGTATAAGAATGTAACACTGGACACCTATCAGGAAGGTGTGGAATACCTCAAAACACTTGAGTCACCATATGTACTAAAGGCAGATGGACTGGCAGCAGGAAAAGGAGTACTTATCCTGGACAGCCTGAAAGAGGCTGAGCAGGAACTTAAAGAGATGCTTGAAGGGAAGTTCGGGGATGCAGGTAAAAATGTGGTTATTGAAGAGTTCCTGCCCGGTATTGAAGTATCTATCTTCGTATTGACTGACGGAGTATCTTATCTGATCTTCCCTGAAGCCAAGGATTATAAGCGAATAGGGGAAGGTGACTCCGGACTTAATACAGGGGGGATGGGAGCCATTTCCCCGGTACCCTTCGCAGACAAGGTTTTCCTCAAAAAAGTTGAGGAAAAGATCGTTAAACCAACAGTGGAAGGCCTTACACAGGGATAATATAGATTACAAAGGGTTTATTTATATTGGGCTGATGAATGTGCTGGGAAATCCATATGTGGTAGAATATAATGTACGCATGGGTGATCCCGAAGGAGAAGTAGTCCTGCCCCGGATCAGCAGTGACCTGCTGGATCTTTTTGTAGCCGTTTCCAGGAAGAAACTAAAGAAGAAGACCCTTGAAATTGATACCCGGACGGTGAGCACTGTTATGCTCGTTTCCAAAGGTTATCCGGGCCCATATGAAAAGGGGAAGGAAATAACAGGACTGGATGATCCGGGTAAATCTGTCGTATTTCATGCCGGGACCAAACTGGTTGATGGCAGGGTGGTAACCAACGGGGGAAGGGTTTTATCTATTACCGCTTTTGGGAATGATATGACCGAAGCTCTGGCCAGGACCTATAAAACTGCTGAAAAGATAAAATTCGAAGGTAAAAATTACCGGCGGGATATTGGCTTTGACCTTTAATAACGCTTCACTGAATGTTCCTGAAATTCTTACAAGGTGACCGGCCAGTTCAATTTATTGTTCTACTGGTCTTCGCAGTATTGTTCTGGTTGAAGTATTTTATTCTTCCTCAGCCGGTCCAGATGAATTTCGAAGCTTCTCCCATGCCACTTTTTCAAATGGTCAGCAGCCTGCTTGCCGGACAGGAGTTCTTATCTAAAATTATCGCATTGTCCCTCCTTGTGATCAATGCCCTGTTGCTTTCCAGGTTGAATATGAAATTCATTGTGCTCAAGAGCCGGACTTATCTGCCGGCCTTCATATTTTTGCTTGTTGTCAGCAGTTATTTGCCACTGCAACAGTTGAATCCAGCTGTATTTGCAAGCCTTTTTTTGCTGTTTGCCATCGAGGCCATTTTAGGAACTTTCAAAAGGGAGGGATTGGCCTATGAATATTTTCTGGCGTCATTTCTGATCTCCATGGGCAGCCTGTTTTATGCCAGGGGCGTATTTCTAATGTTTATTATCTGGATTGGTCTTTCACTTTTCAGAAATATCCGTTGGAGAGAATGGATCTTTACCATCATTGGTTTCCTGATTCCTTACCTGTTCCTGTTTTCCTGGTATTATGTGACCGGTCAGGAATTATACCCAAGGTGGCAGGAGATGACCATGAATTTTCTTCCCGATCATGATTTCAGCCATTTTAACAGATATTATATACTGTTCTATGCTTATTTAGCTCTCCTGATCCTGCTGGCAAGCCGGAAGATGATCGGCAGCTACCAGGGTTTAAAAATTTACGTGCGGAAATTCTACAGGCTGAATTTCTGGATCTTTGCGGTTACACTGATCATATACTTCAGCCTCTACAGCCGGTCTATTGAAATGATCTATTTCAATGGATTTGCGATTGCCTATATTCTTTCCTACTACTTTTTCAATCTGCGTTCAAAGCTTAATGGAGAGATACTGATCGGACTATTATTTGCAGGTTATCTGATGCTGCTTATCACTTCGTGACATATGACAGGATACCCACTGCTTCACCAGACTTGCCATCGATGAAAGAGATGAAAACATGGTATATACCTGTTTTCTGGCACAGGAAGTTAAATGGATTGAATTCTTCCTGTGTGTCCTCATCATAAGAGCTGAAGATTAAGCGATTACTGTCATAAAGCCTGATAATGGCTTTCCCTTCAGATTGTTGGGTTGTACAAACGTTAAAGCGATAGACATTGTTCTTACTTAAAACAAGCGGGTAGCGGGCGACTGGATGCTTTGAACCGGGTTTCGCCTCCCCCAGTTTAACAATAAAATCTTTCAGATAGGTCGCATCTTCACCTGCATCGCTGGCACATTGTTCCACAAGGTCAGCGGCGGACTGGGCCTGAATGTTCTTGCTGGTAAAAACAAATAAAAATCCGAGAAGTATTAAGGTAAGTATCCGTATCATATTAATAGGCAATTAGCTTGTTTCTTACTTCTTCTGTCTTATTAATGATCTGCTGCAGCTGTTCATCCGTAATCTGGACAATGCTTTTTTCGTTTTGTACGATCATGACCATCCCATCCTTTTCGACAGTTTCAGGCTCTCCCATTTCATAGGTAATCTCCACCTGGTCAAAAACTTCCTTTGATCTCATTCATCTGAACAAGCAGATCGGCTATTTGTTGCTGGTCTCTTGTATGGATTCAGGATGAGAAATAGATTATTCAGGTTAAGCTTCTGTTCTCCAATCCTTTCACTGAGGGCCGGGTTGGATGTTTCATTGGCTACCTGGGTTGCAAGATACATACCTTCGACCCAGACTCCTGTGATCATCAGGGCACTCAGGTGTCCCCTGTTATTTTCCCTGAGGTATGAATCAATATTATTGAAACTGTTCACAGATATATACATCAGGGAATCAATATTCTCCCTGCTGGTTGCGAGCCGCTTCAGAGTGACAAAATCAAAGAACTGACCAACCCTTATCCCATCCGCCAGTTTATTGATGGCAGTCAGGTAATCAACGATCTGGGTATTCTTATTATATATATTAAGATAACCCAGATCAGCCCCAAAAACCCCCAGGCTGTAAGCCATCTGGAAACTTGTATTGTACCGGTCAACAAAATCGGTCGTTGCCAGGTAATCCAGGGAAAAAGGAGTCCCAATTTCCTTGATCAGGGCTGCCATTTCAATGGGAGAGGATACACTTTGAACGATTTCATCCAGGGCTTCCTCTGAGATCTGCAGATCTGCAGCAAACTCCAATGAGTCAGGTATATCTAACTCTGCATCGGCCAGTTTGCCTTTTTTTGATTGGCAGGACAGGATCACTGCTAATAAGAGTAGAAATAGAATGGATTTCTGAATCATAATGATTTTTATTTAATAACGCCAGATAAACAAAAATAGAAATTAATCATTTCACTTTTTGAGTAAGCCGGATAATTTTATGTACTAAGTTATTATATAAGCAAATGTATAACAGGAGTGACAGGAACCAGATAAAACCAATATTGAACCAGTAGGTATCGAAGTATCTTCCCATGAAGTATTTCCTGGGTGCAAAAAAGTGTGATCTGAAGGCTAATGGTCCTGCGGGAACCGGATCCAGGTAAATCGGATCGATCTGCTGGATCAGTGTATTCCGGTATTCAACCATTTTATTGTTTTCAAATACCTTTCTGACATACTCTTCCACACTTTCATTATGATAATTATCCTTGACCTGGTTATAAACAAGTGGTTGTTTTTCCATGTAATACATGATCCGGTTTTCCAGTTGGGTATTGGCGAATATGAATTCCTGTGAATAGTAATCCTTAATTACCTCCAGATAGAGATTCAATCTTTTGCAGGAGATCGCCGGAAATGTTTTCCGGTGTCATCAGCTCCAATTCCCGGAAGGCTTTTCCCGGGACAAGGATATTTAATTTGGAAAATTCATTGCGAAGTAGTTTGAGATCCATAGCCGATGAGGTGATGCTCCCTGTCTGATCAAGATCCTGTCTGACTTTCTCCATCCGCCGCCTGAGTTCAGGGAGTAAATAAACCTGGTGGAAATCGGCCACACTTTCTGTTTTCTTATCCTGGTAAAAAATTTTCTGGAACTGGTTTTCCTTGAATTGATGTACCATCAGGGCTTCGTATGACCATTTTGGGATCATGATTTCGGCGATCCATGGAACTTTTCCCACGCTGCCAACTTTCCGGTTCAGTTTATCATAACTGAACATGGCTCCGCTGAGGATCATCATGGGGATCATCAGCATGGGGATGACGATGTAGATGGTTATCGCAGAGTTAAATGCAGCCGATATGTTCAATCCCAGCATATTGGCACAGACGGCAGTGGAAAACAAAGCAAGCCAGTAAGCAAAGGTCATTCCTTTGATACCCAGGATGGGATTGCCGATAATCACAAAAAGCAGGCACTGAATGGCGGAGATAAGGATCAGGATGAACACCTTTGAAAGAAGATATCCTGAACGGCTCAGATTCAGGAAGGCCTCCCGTTTGAGGATTTTCCTGTCCCTGAATATCTCTTCTGCACTTACAATTAATCCGAGGAATAGAGCCACTATCAGGCTCATGAAAATATAGATGGGGATATTCTCATTTTCCCTGAAAATGTATGTAGTGGAAGTAGGATCTGCAATGTAGCGGATGATGTAGGAAAGGATAAAGGCAAGGATGGGAGAAACAAGCAGGGTCAGTACGGCATATTGCCGATTACTGATCTTTGAAAGAAGGTCCCGGATCCAGAATATACTGAATTGTTTGATCCAGCCCGGAGGAGACAGATTCCAGGTGGTGTTTCAGTTGATGAGGGCAATTCCTCCACAACATGATGCTGATGGTAAAGCTCCTCCCAGCGCTCTGGAGGTACTTTCCTCACGCCAGTATAGTTCCCGAATTCATCCACAACACTGGCTTCAATGATATTGAAAATCAGTTCCGGATATACATTTCCGCAGGTTGGGCATTCTCCTATTTCGCCATTGATCTGTTCATCCATTCTTTTTGAAATACATCACAGCTTCGACCGGATTACCATAATAGATCATATATCCGCCGATATCCAGGAAGATGATCTTGTCAAACATCTTGTAGATCTCAGATGATGGTTGATGGATGACAACGAATACCAGTTTGCCTTTGAGGGCAAGTTCCCTGAGGAGGTCCATCATATTTTCAGAATCCCGGCTGGAAAGTCCGGATGTTGGTTCATCCACAAACAGGACGGAGGGTTCCCTGATAAGTTCAAGGGCAATATTCAGTCGTTTCCGCTGACCGCCGCTGATCAGTTTGTTAAAGGTGTGCCTACCTTCAGGTCCTTGATATCCTGAAGGCCGAGATTTACCAGGGTTTTGTCCACCAGTTAATGCAAATCCTTTTTCGGGGTCTTTCGGAAACACAGACTGGCATTATAATAGAGGTTTTGAAAGACGGTTAGCTCTTCAATCAGGAGATCATCCTGGGGGATCAGGCCAATCACGCCCTTTAGTTTATCCTTCTGGCTATTAAGATCCAGGCCATTGATCATGACAGAGCCTTCAGCAGGCTTGATATTACCGGAGAGGATATTCAGCAGTGTTGTTTTTCCTGCACCGCTGGCCCCCATGATACCTACCAGGCTTCCATGCGTCTCCGTGAATGTAATGTTTCGCAGGCCAGCATTCCCATCCGGGAACCTGTAGGTAAGCGATTCCGACTTTCAGGGAAATCTTTGTATCAGCATGTTCATGCAGAAAGTGGCTGACCACATCACTATAGTATAATGGTTTTCCCCTGGGTAGTTTAATTGTACTGCCATTGGCGAAAAGATAGATCCGTTGATTATTGATTGAAAGACCATTAAGAAACAATTCCTGTTCTCCGGTGTATTGAAAAAAATACAGTCCCACACTGGGAACATGGAGGAAAACAATATACCCGCCACTGGTGCAGATCGGGCTTGTTACGGTGGTACCCTTGTTTTCTCCCTGGCCGGTAAGGATCAGAACAGCAGGGTCTTCAATCTCGGAAGGCTTTCTGGAAGTAATGAATTTTTCAATGCTGGAGGTTTCTTCTTTTGGGACCTTGAACACATCCGCCACGGTGTTGATGATAGCCATCCGTTGAGGGGTGAATTTTCTGTCTGCGTTTACCAGCTCAAATAACCTGACCAGCACTACAATTTTCTGATTCTGGTGCAGGGTTTTATTGATCTTCCTGCATATACCC
The DNA here is from genome assembly GCA_963767555.1 of uncultured Bacteroidaceae bacterium. Classification (GTDB taxonomy): domain Bacteria; phylum Bacteroidota; class Bacteroidia; order Bacteroidales; family SM23-62; genus SM23-62. The sequence goes on from CAVYEL010000009.1 coordinate 165,157, forward strand.
AGGACCTTCACAGAATCCAGTACCGGGGTAAGCTTTCAGTGTCAGGGGCCTGAGAGGATCCTTCTTCACCAGTGTCTGCAAACTGTTCAAACAGGGAATAATACTGGCTTACATCTTCACTGGAAAGCTGTTTTGATAGGAAAGTCCGTACATAGGCTTTCTCGCTCTCTTCAATGCCCCCATCCTGCTTGATAATCAGTGCAAACAGTTGCATCAGGGCCTTTAGGATCTCTTCACTCATCGTTCAGGAGCAGTTGTTCCAGATTCAGGAATAGGAAACCATTTCAAAAGGGACATCTACCATTTCTGAGTATTCTTCTCCGGCCTCCTTCATATCTTCATCTTCATCCGGGTAATGCCAGCGAACCATGACCTCATGCCCTTCTTCAATCATTTCTTCAAACTGGGTCAGGATGTCAAGGATTATCTTGGAGCTTGCCGTATTAAAATAATTCAGATTAAAATTGAAAACAGTTAGCTCCAGGGGATCTTTTGCATAATCCTCTATCCAGCTCATCACGGGTTCATAAAAGGTATTCACGTCTTCCGGGAGGGAGCGGCCAGATATTTCCAGGATACCGGAATCTTTATCCAGGACTATCTGTGGACAATCCTCGGTGCCTTCTATCTTAAGTATGTCCATAAAAAATGAGTATTATGAAGTTCTTGGTATATACGTAGTTAAAAGGAAAAAGGATACCTTGTCTGTAATCGGCAGGAAATGATATTCAAGTTTCTTCTTTGTTTTTCGCCTGATGTCGATAAATCCCAGTCCTGCTCCCCCTTTTGTTGTCAACCTTCCTTCGCGCATTTGCCTGACATAAAGCTCTTTCAATTCAGTCTCTTCCAGCTCGTTTATTTCTTCGATCATATCTCTCAGATCCTTGACTTTTTCATTGACAATGGCATTCCCTGTTGTCACACACCAGTATTGCTCGGTGCGGCTGACCATGAAAATTCCTTTACCGGCATACAGGGATTCGCCTGAATCATACTCATCCGCATGACGGCTGATGTTCTGAAGGCATTCAACCATAACATGGAAGACTTTTCGCTGGACGTTGGAGGCTTCAGCGTTTTCTTTCATCTGGGCCTCAGCAAGTGCGATAAATGCCTTGGTGATCTGCTGGGTTACCCTGCCCTCATATACCAGCTTGATCTCATGAGCCTTCATGGATTTATAGAAATCATATACGAATTCAAGAAAACCGCTTTCCATCTTTGCTGATAACTAAAATTCAATACCTATTAGAAGCACATCATCTATTTGTTTGGCATCCTGCATCCAATCCTCGAAGTCCTGCACAAAATATTGTTTGTACTGGTTCATTGTAAACCCGGGATTTTCAGTAATGATATCCCTGATCCTGCGGGGAGAATATTTTTTGTTTTCAGGTCCACCGAGCTGATCCGGCATCCCGTCAGTAAAAAAGAAGACCTTGTCCCCGGCACTGTATGGAACAAGATGGTTGGTAAAGGGACTTTCAGGCTTTTTCCTGTTCGGGATGCCTCCGATGGCTTTCCTGTCACCTTTAAATTCCAGCAATTCACCATTACGGAGCAGGTAAAGGGGCCGGTGGGCTCCCGAATAATATATCTCCCGGGATTTCAGATCGATCTTGCAAAACGCTATATCCATCCCATCCCTGGCATCTGCATCTTCCGATTCCTGTTTAAGGGTTTTCCTCACTCCGGCATGCAATTTATCGCAGATCTGGGCGGCAGTAAACCCGGGCTGATGAACAACTATATTATTCAGAAGGAAGTAACCAACAAAAGATAATAATGCACCCGGGACACCATGGCCGGTACAATCGACTGCGGCCAGGTAAATAAGGTCTCCATCCGGGAAGAACCAGGGGAAATCCCCGGATATCACATCCCGGGGCTTATAATAGATAAAGCATTTTGGAAAGTACTCCTGTATCTGGCGGATGCCTGGCAGGATACTGCTCTGTATCCTTTCGGCATAGTTGATACTATCCTCGATCTTCCGGTTCTTTATCTGGATCTCTTTTTCAATTCTCTTCGCTTCAGTAATATCATGTCCCACAATAAGGATGGTTTCCAGCTCCCTGTCACTGTATTCAGGTATGGCATCCATGCTCATGATCCTGTCAAGCGATCTCTCTCCTGCATGAATGGGAATGGTCAGTTCATGGTTGGTTTTCTTTGGATGCTCCTTCATTCTATTGATGGCCTGATCAAAATATGCTGCCAGTCCCACAGGAAGTTCACTGTCTTTGAGGTTTTGATTGACAAGCTCAGCAGGGTTTTTACCAAGGTAATCCTCCACCACGGGATTGGCATAGTAGAACCGTCCGTCTAAGCTAAGCCTGATGATCATGTCCAGGGAGTTCTCGGATAGGGATTGCATTCTGGTCCGAAGGCGTTCTTCTTTCTCAGCCCTTCGTTGCTCAGTTATGTCATTAATATTCAGTATAATGCCATTAACGGAGGGGTCTTCCAGCATGTTTCGGAACCTTGACTCCAGAGAAACCTGCTGACCATCTTTTCTAATATAATTGTATTGAATGGTAGGCGTAATAGATGGATCCTTTATGGTCATGTCGAACACTTCCTTAATTCTTTCCTGGTCATCCAGTGTGAGCCGCTCGAAATCCTTGCCTTTCATATACGCTGCAGGAGAATAACCCAGGATCCGTATGACAGATGGACTGACATAAATGTTTTTCAGATCTTTATCATAGATGGTGATGATCTCGGAAGCATTCTCAAGCAACCAGTGCAGTCTTTTCTGAGCATTCTCTACTGCCTGTACCTGTGCCTCCAGCTGCTCATTGGATCGTTTCAATTCTTCCTGGGTAGCCCTCATTTCTTCTGCATTCTCCTTGAGCATCTGTTCATTTGATTGCAGTTCAATGGTCATTTTCTGGGACTCCTGCAGCAGTTTTTCGGTCTTCTGGTTTACTCTCAGGTTGAAAATGGTCCGGGCAATAATATCCCCCAGCTCTTTTACAAGATCTATAGTCTGTTCCGGGATCTCCGGACTCAGGGATGCTATTTCAACTACTCCCTGGAGCATATCTTCTGAGATCAGTGGTACTATGAGCAGGCTGGCAGGTTTTTTCTCACCAAGAAGACCTGAAGAGACAGTAAAATAATCATCGGGGATCTCGGTCCGGTAAATGTAATCCCTTTCATAGGCACACTGGCCAATCAGTCCAAAACCCACGCTGAACCGCTGGGCAATATGTTTCTTCCGGGAGTAAGCATAAGTGGATAAGCTCACCAGTGAATCTTCTTCTTCGTTATACAGATAAATAGCACCCTGAATGGCATCGATGTATTCGACAAGGTGTTCCAGGATGTGATCTCCGAGCTCTTCCAGTTTGTTATAGAGACGGAGAATATTCGAGATTACGTTCTTCCCTTCAGAGATCCAGTTTTGTATGGATTCTTTCCTGTAATTGGCCAGCAGGTTCTCCTTCATAACGAGAAGGGATTTTCCCAGGACATCCTGCTCCCCTTCAGGGATAATATGTACACTATAATTTCCTTTGCCTATCTCGTTGGCAAATTGGGCATTGCGGTTTATCGTCTCATCTTTCTTACTGATTATTTTTTTAAAATATCCCTGGTTCTTCTGTTCTCGAGTAAATAGAAGATGCACAAAAAATGCACCGATAACCGGCAGGATATACAGCATAAATAATTCAGGGTGGTCAAGATGGATCCTGAAAATATTTTTGAGAGTAAAGAAGACTTCCTTATGCAGAACAATTATGAGAATAGAGGCAAAAGGGAATAGCAATCCTGACAAGACCGCGATCAGCATTGTCCAATATTTCCTGGAGAAACTCCCTTTTTGCTGTCCGGTTTCCATCATTTCCTATCCCCGGCTTTAACTTTTGTTACAATGGCATTTCCTATAATCTTTGACAGGTTCTTGAAAGTCCATATTGTTTCCTCGTTAAAAACCTGAAATGAAGCCAATTCAATGATGCCGATCGTTTCCTTGTTTAGCAACAATGGGATGATCAGGAGATTTGTCGGAGAGGACTTGCCAAGTCCTGATTGAATCTTCAAATATCCTTCAGGGATGGAGGTCAGGTGCATCAGCGTTTTATTCTTTGCAACCTGTCCGGAAATACCTTCCCCTAATTTAAATGATGATGGTTTTTTGTCAGAGGTATAGGCAAAAGTACTGATGGATTCAAACTCATTTGTTTTCTGGTTTCTGAGAAAGTAAACACCCTGCACAATCTCAAAATGCTTTGACATGTTCCTGAGGATGCGTTCTGCATATTCTTCAGTCTTCTCCTTTGGATCTATCCTTGGAATAATAGATTCAGCCAGCAGATCCAGGTCCACCTCGAAGGGTGAAGTATATGTACCCATCATCAGGGTGCTGGTCTCTTCTACATTTTGCTCCTCCGGATCCTGCTCAGTTGTATCAGCCAAATTTCCCCTGCTTTCTTCAAGCATATGGACTATAAAGATGACGGATGCAAGGATCACGATGGATAAAACCAGGAAGTACATGCCATTACCTATCTGAACATCTGTATTCATACTCAGCTTATTCCACAATCCAATAAAAAGAATAATGGCACAGATGATGAGCAGGATATATGATAGTATTGTTATGATCTTAAAGCGGTCTCTGGTATTCATCTCATAACAAAGATACAAATTCAATAATCCCCGGTACTGTTAATATCTGATCGGGAATTGTTAATTTAATTGCTGATTCACACATGGTTGCTATTTCACAATCAGCCGGATCCTGTACTATGGCATACCCTCCCTGCCGCTTGACAGCTGCAATACCTTCCGTTCCATCCTGGTTTGCGCCGGACAATAAAACAGCTACTAAACCTTGTTTATAAACTTCAGCCGCAGAGGCAAAGCAGATATCTATGGAAGGTCGTGAGTATTGAACGGGATCATCAATGGAAAGGGCAATCTTTTTTTTAGATTCAATGAGCATATGGTAATTGGCCGGAGCCAGATACAGATTTCCAGGTCTGATAGGTTCTTTATCAAATGGTTCCGTTATCGGCAATGGAGAGATTTTTGCCAGTGTCTCCTCGAATCCCCTGCGTACCTGTTTTAGCCGATGCAGACATAAAAAAACCGGCAACGATATACTTCCTGGTATCACCTCGAGCATGTCGATGATTACCCGGAAACTTCCTGCAGAACCTCCGATGACTAAAGCTTCATATTTCATCCTGCTTTCGAATAGATATTCAGATCTGATGAGATGACCTGGACCCTGTTCATAAATCCCAGATATTTAAGCGATTCTTTGATCCCAATAATGATAATGCACCCTTCATCAGCCTTGTCAAGCATTGAATTGATCTTCCGCCGGCCTGATTCCGGGTTTAAGTAAATCATCCGGTTGCGGTAGAGGATCAGTTTTGCATGAAATGCCGTACCGGCCTGGTCTTCTGGCTGCACCACAATATCTACTGGTCTTAACAAACCAGGTTTCCTGTAGTACTTTCCGTCACGCTGCAGAAAATACTTATCAAGGGTTGAACCGGGATTAAATATCTGGTAATTATCCTGGCAATTCTTGTATCTGCCTTTGGATAGAGGTCCGTTTTTAATTTGTTTTCTGATGCCCTTGCTTCTGCAGGTGGCTATTATCTCAATTTGCCCATCCATCCCGGACTCTTTTAGCAGGATGGCCATGGAATATATCTCTTCACCGGAAACACTGTCAGGTATAAGTATCCTGGATGAAGCAAAATCCCTTATCATTTCCGGCAGGATCTGATCCCGCAATCTGATCCATAATTCCGGATCACGAAACATATCAGGGGAACTTGCAGAAATGCCCTGCAAGAATGACTCAATAAAACCTGGTTCATCGTGCAGGCAGGTGATGAGTCTCCCAGGGGTGAGGGAATGATTATCTTTACAAAACCGGGATATTTTCAGCCGCAATGAGGCCATGGCCAACCCGGAAAGGTCTATTCCATATTTCTGAAAAATAATTTGGATAATGCTATTGGTTTCATCGACTGTGACCTTAAACATAATCCTGCTCTCATTTGTTGTCCCGGTTTTTCAATTGTCTGTTCAGCCTGTCTATCTCATTATTGGCTTCTTCGAGCAGCTGGTATTTAAGTTTTCTCTCCGTTATGTCCTGTCCCAGTAAATAGATCTTGTATATGTTTCCATTTTCATCCTTAACCGGTGTAAATGTGGACATGATCCAGACCTCTTCTCCGGTTGGTTTGGTCCTTCTGATAACCCCGCTATACGGCTTATCCTTAAGCAATCCTTTCCAGATTTTATCAAACTGCTCTTTTTCTGCATGTTGCAAAAATGCTCGGTTATTCTTGCCTATCATCTCCTTCCCTGTAAAGCCTGTAATCTGTTCATAATTTTCATTTGCTTCAAGGAAAAGTCCGGCCGGGGAATAAACGCATTTTATCAGGGCTCCGTCAACCGCAGCACTGAAGGAGCCCATTTCAATGTTCTTTCTGGTAATTTCGTTGGCCTGTTGCTCGAGTGATTCCTGTTGCTTTACGGTCTCAGTGATATCGTTGGCAATATTCAGTACCTTGAATGGTTCCCCATCTTTGTTTAATATGGGTGTAAATGTCTGACGCAGCCAGATATCCTGTCCGGTCACCGTCTTTAATTTATCAATCCGGGATATTGTTTTCCCGTCCCGGATGTCTCCCCAGATTTGTTTATGCGTATCAGTGTGCCTGCTGATGCCAAAAATTTCATGATATTTTTTGCCAAGTAGCTTTGGAGCCTGTACCTCAAGGAGGATCTGGAACTGGTCATTGATACTGATCAACTCCTCTTCCATATTATATTCTGCTACCAGGGATGAATTATGGATGGCATTCAGGATCCCTGAAATTTCCGATTCCCTTCTGGCTGATTTTTCCTGTGTAGTTTGAAGCTCCTCCATGTTCTGGCGCATGATTTCCTCCTGCTTGGCCATCTCCCTGGCCTGTTTCTGCGATTGTGCCAGGAGCTGGGCCGTCCGCATATTCATTTTAACGGTGGCAACAGCTGAAGCGATACTTTCAGCCAGCTTTTCGACAAAGCTGATCTCATGTTCCTTCAGCACATTGACAGAAGCAATCTCAATCACCCCAAGTGTTATATTCTCAAGTTTTAACGGGACAATTAAAAGGCTTCTTGGTTTGCCCTCACCCAGTCCGGATGAAATATTCATGTAGTTATCCGGGATATCGGTCAGGAAAATTTTGTCCTGTTCAATGGCACAGGTACCAACCAGACCTTCTCCAAAGGAAAATTGTTTTTGAATGTATTTTTTCCGGTCAAAAGCAAAAGAAGCAATCAGCACAATTCCAACAACATCATCATCAACCTCATCATCAACCTCAGCCTCAGTTTCAGACTCTGTATCAGCCTTCGAATCATTCACCAGGAAAAATCCGCCTGCACTTGCATCCAGGTAATTCACAAGCTCCTGGATCACATGTTCAGCCAGGGTACTGATTTCATTATTGTAAACTCTGAGGATTTCACCAAACTTTGCTATTCCTTCATTCGACCATCTTCTCTGGTCACTTGACAGTTGATGTTTCAGATCTTCAGCCTTGGCCATTGTAATCTGTTTTTCCATACGGATCAAAGCATTTGCCAGGCTATCCTCCCTGCTCAAAGCCACGAGTCCCCCGGTATCCCTGCCTTCAGCCAGGGCAGTGGCAAAACTGGTTTTGTCCATCAGGTTTCTGGAAAATCTTTTCAGCAGGAGGGAGATCTCAGACAGCTCATTTTTGCCCTTGATCAACTGGACCTCAGGTGTCTTCCCTGCAACCAGATCTCTGATCCACCCAATCAGTGATTGCAACTTCTGACTGATTGATCTGCTGAACTGAGTAAGCACTGTACCCAGCAGAATGGCTGACAGCAATATAATGATGGCAATCCCCAAATTGATACGCTTTACCCTGGACACCCTCGCCTTGTCATACAATACTCCCAGAGCTTCAGCTTCATGATAAAGGACCTGGCTGGTGCGGTTAACCTGGCTCTGGAGTCCTTCGTACCTTGAGATCCCGAGTTCATGATCAAGCATCAGCAGGCTGCGAATACTGTTCAAAAGACTCCGAAGGGCCAGCATTTCAGTATCCTGACTAATATCACTGGATGGGATCATTTTGATCGTATTCTCCAGAGTTAATACTTTATTTTCAATGGTATTCAGCCTGCTGATCCGCGGAAAGACCAGGTACAGCTCAAGTTCCCTGAGAATTTCCGGGACCTCCTGATAGATCCCTTCATCTGGCAGGTTTCCCATCTCACGGATCTGTTCCATTATGGCCCCTGACATGCCAAATTTATCCCAGCCCCGCTGCCGGGATTTAATAACCATTGTCTCGAAATAGTTATCCGATGTTATCAGGTATTCCGATAAGCGGTCCAGTTTCTGAAGTATGGGGCGCTGATTGATGATGGTTGGATCCTGTTTAAGTCCAATTATTAGCTCATATGTATCGTGATAAACCTCGTTATATTGATCTATCCCTGTTGATCTTCCGCCTTGCTGGAAGGATTCTGAAGGGAGGTCATTCACATAGAAAAACTGAATGGCATTTTGTACCTGAAGCACCTTCTGGGGAATTGACTGAACACGAAGGGATGTATCCTGATATCTCGTAAGATTATTAATGAGGCTGAATATCAGAAATCCAGCCAGTAACCAAAACAGGACAGCACCGGTTACCAGCAAAAAGAATCTTGATCTGATGGAGATATTCCTAAAGTTCATTTTTTGTAATATACTTGGAATTTTTTCTCAAAATAGGCTGCATAGGGTCCCAGGATCGTTTCATGGACACCGAGGACCAATACACTCTCCTGGGTCATATTATCCAGGAACAATTTAAATACTTTGTTCTGCAATTCATAATTAAAATAGATGATTACATTCCTGCAAACCATAAGGTCAAATTTCAGGTCAAAAGGATTGGGATCCGTTACCAGGTCCATTTTCTGATATACGGGCTTATTCAACAGGCTTATCCTTTATACAAATGGTATCACGGGTCTTGTCAATGGTAAAATATTTTGAGTAAGGAACATTATAATAAACATCATGATCCCTGGGATTTTCCCTGATAACTGCATCAAAATTGGAGAGGTATTCTACATTGAACCTGTATCTGTATACTCCTGTACGGGCCGTTTCAAGAACATCTGAGTTAATATCGGTTGCATAGATCATAGATTTTTCAAGTAAATCCATCTCATTCAGCAGGATCATCATGGAAAATACTTCCTGGCCCGTTGAACAACCAGCATGCCAGATATTGATATTGGACTTATGGGAAAGTCCGGGCAGGATATCATACCGCAGGGCGTGCCAGATGGCAGGATCCCTGAAAAGTTCCGTTGTATTTACAGTAATATCCTTAACAATGCGTTCAAGGAAAATACTATCTTCGGTTATCTTTTTAAGGAGGGAATCAGTGGTAAGATGATAATCATGCAGGATCTTCATCAGGCGCCTTTTCAGCGATTTATCTGAATATTCTGTGAAATCATAATCAGAATGCGATCTCACAGTGTTAACAAATGTCAGTATTTCCTGGTTTTCAAGTTCCATGCATGCCTGTCTCGGACAGCCCTCTAAGATCAAATATAGGTTTTTTCTATATCTTTGCGGGCAACAATCTCACGTTACTGAACTAATTCAAATTGCATGAAGACAGGAGTCGTTATCTACCCGGGATCCAATTGTGACCATGACATGATGTATGTGTTAAAAGATATCATGGAACAGGAAGTTGTGGAACTCTGGCATAAAGACACTGACCTGCAAGGGGTGGATGCCATTATTCTGCCCGGGGGATTCTCCTTTGGAGATTACCTGCGTTCAGGTGCCATTGCAAGATTTTCTCCGATCATGGATAATGTGATCCGCTTCGCTCTCGATGGCGGCTTCGTTTTCGGGGTATGCAATGGCTTTCAGATCCTGTGTGAAGCGGGACTCCTTCCAGGGACACTGCTTCACAACAGCAATCAGAAATTCATCTGTAAAAATGTCTTTATCCTGCCTGATAATGACAACACCGCCCTCACCTCCCTGCTCGATAAGAACAAGGCTTATAAAATTCCCATTGCCCATGGGGAAGGCAGATATTATGCGGATGATGAAACCTTAAAACAGATGCGCCTGAATAATCAGATCCTGTTCAGATACTGCGATGAGAAGGGCGTAATATCTGAGGGATCCAATCCAAACGGCAGCATTGAGAATATCGCCGGTGTATGCAACGAGGGGCGAAATGTTTTCGGTATGATGCCACATCCCGAACGGGCTGCTGACATTGAGTTGGGCAATACGGATGGGAAATCCATTTTTGAGTCAATGCTGGCCATGATCCGTGTCCAGGATCATGAATAATATTTTAAAGGCACATCTGGCCTTAATTACTGCCAATCTTATATACGGAGTAAACTACGGTATTGCCAAACAGGTAATGCCGGATTATCTATCCCCTTTTGCCCTCGTATTTGCCAGGATTTCAGGAGCCTGTATTTTGTTCTGGGTTTTAAGCCTGTTTTTGCCGAAGGAAAGAATTGACCGGAAAGACATTCTCAGGCTGCTCATAGCCACAGTATTCGGGGTGGCGGTAAATCAGTCTCTTTTCCTGAACGGCCTGAACATAACTTCGCCAATTGACGCGGCCATTATCATGACGGCTACACCCATACTGGTTTTGATTGTAGCCAGGTTACTGATCCGTGAACCGATCACCATTTTTAAAATTATTGGCATCACAGCCGGGGGAACGGGAGCCATTTTACTGATACTTTACAGTGGGAATATAAACTTCGGTAACAATCATCTAATTGGAAATTCCATCATCGTTGCCAATGCAACATCCTATGCGGTGTACCTGGTCATCGTAAAACCCTTGATCAATAAATACCATCCGGTGATTTTGATGAGGTGGATCTTTTTATTCGCCATACTGCTGGTCAGTGGTCCGGGATTACCGGCATTTCTTCGTGTGGACTGGGGTACAATGCCTGGAGATATTTTACTTTCAGTTTTATTCGTGGTAATCGGAACTACCTTTCTGGCTTACCTGTTGAACATGTATAGTCTGAAGTATGTAAAGCCTATCACAGTAAGCATTTACATTTATTCCCAGCCCGTTATTGCATCCATAGTTGCACTGATCCTTGGCCAGGATGTGATAACTCCGGTTAAGATCATGGCAGCTTTACTGGTCTTTACCGGTGTATATTTTGTGAGTTATTCCAGCAGCAAGGCCAAAAGCCTTTAATTGGGGGGTCTCGTACATCAGGATTTGCTAATTATTTTGTAAATTCATATCATCGGAAACAGAAACAAAAATAAATCGTTATCATGAAAAAGATCTTATTAATATCAGTATTAATCCTCCTGGTATTTGAATATACAGGGTTGGCCCAGGATTGTACCTACTTCTTTCCAATGGAGGAAGGAACCTTAATAGAATTAAGGCATTATGATAAAAAAGCCAAGGTATCGGGAACAACGCGCCAGGAAAGTTATTGATAAACAAATCAGTGGAGGAGCAGTCTCAATCACCATTCAAAGCACATTTTTTGACGAGAAAGGAGAGGAACTTATGACATCGGATCTTTCCATGGAATGTAAGGATGGTGTTTTCACTTTTGACATGGATCAATTTCTGAATGAAGAAATGATGAGCGGATTGGGAGATATAGAATTCATCATAGAGGGAGACAACCTTGAATTCCCCGCAAAAATGAGTCCCGGTGACCAGCTTAAAGACGGTATCATAAAGCTTATTGTTCCAGAGATGTCTATGATGAATATGACGACCAAGGTATATAACAGGAAAGTAGAAGCCAGAGAGAAGATAACGACTGAAGCCGGCACATTTGATTGTTACAAGATCACCTATGATGTGTTTACGGATGGAATGATTGATTTTAATTCCAAGGGTAAAGAGTGGATTGCCCAGGATGTCGGCGCTGTTCGTACTGAGACTTATAATAAAAATGGGAAACTTACCGGCTATACGGAATTGATCAAACTTGAGAAATAAGGCTGTACCTGGCACCTTTCTCGTTGATCCGGATCCGGATAACTTCCAGTACAATTAAATCAGACAGTATATCTTCAGCCTGCTCCAGCCGGATCTTAGTGATCCGGCAAAACTTTGACAGGGTAATGTATTTATTGGATTTCAGGTAATTGAGAAGCATTTTTTCGGCATTGCTGTATTCAAGGAGTATTCCTTTTTTTCTTTTCTCTTTGCTCCAGACTTTCATCATTACCCTGTTGGCGAGCAGGTTCTGGTCTTCTACCCTGAGATAGGCCATCCAGCGTTCATTCTCGTTCTGAGCCCGGAAGGGACGGATGTCTGCTCTGGCAATGTCCACCTCCAGGATGGTTTTTCCCAGGATGGTCCACTTCTGGACTTCGAAAGAAACCTTTGGCCTGCAATACAATTCTGCAGCAGCTTCAAGCATATGGTATTCCTCCTCCGAACGGATCCCTGCAATTTTCCCGTTGTCTTTCACCCCTATCAGCAGCTTTCCACCGTCGGTATTGGAAAATGCTACCAGTGTCCGGGCGATCTTCCTGGCATCGCTGATCTCAAACTTGAAATCAAGCTGCTGGTTTTCTCCCTGATCAATTAGGTTCTGTATATATCTGCTCAATGAACTATGTTTTGCTACTACAAACAAATTTAATGTTTTTAGGATCGAAATTCATTATAATCTTATGGATCTGTCGTTCATCAATCATTGGAGTTTTATTATATTGTGCGAACTCAAATAAAGCCTATGAGAACCACAGGGTATTTAATAATTTTCTCCCTTTTCATTTCACTAAACATCAGTGCACAGTCGGACTTAAAAACAGGTTTTCCTTTGATCTATAAACAGGACTTTACTGAGCAGGAGGCCATCCATGGATTTGTTTTTTCTGATCCAGCTCCCTGGTTCCTGACCGGTGGAAAGGACGGGGGACTGGCACTGGAGTATGCAGGCCGGGGTGATTATGAACCCAGGGTGAGGTCCCCGTTGATCATTGGATTGATTGACAACCTGGTGCTTGGGGATTTTATCCTGGAGGCGGATGTGCTTCAGACCGGAAAGGAATACGGGCACAGGGACATGTGTATCTTTTTTGGTTTTCAGGATTCCACCAGGTTCTATTATGTTCACCTGGCCAGTTTGGCTGATCCGGTAGCACACACTGTGCATATTGTTAATGATGAACCGCGAAGAAGCATTATAAAGGAGAGAACTGATGGTATTCGATGGATGGACGATCACTGGCACCATATCCGGCTTGAAAGACATGTGGATGATGGAGACATAAAGATGTATTTCGATGATATGGAGACACCAGTCATGGTGGCAAATGACAAGACATTCCCTGCTGGTTATGTGGGAATTGGTTCATTTGATGATTCCGGGAAAATTGATAATATCCGGATCTGGGCCAGGGAAAGCAGGAAAATTAAATCAGCTATATTCATGAAAAAATACTAATTTTAAAGATGCAAAAACTCTAAACATCCGATAAACTAATACTGAATTATGAAAAAAGAAAACAAAAAGGAAAACAAATCCGGATTCTCGAGGAGGTCATTTATTGCTACCTCTGCTGCGGCAACTGCCGGGCTTACCATCCTTCCGAGCAATGTTATTGCAGGTTTGGGTCATAAAGCACCCAGTGATAAACTAAACGTGGCCGGTGTTGGCGTTGGTGGACGTGGAGGTGGTGTCATTAAGTCCATCACTGGGGAAAATATTGTGGCTCTCTGTGATGTAGACTGGAAATATTCCAAGGGAATATTCAGTGAATACCCGGATGCGAAGAAGTTCTGGGACTGGCGGGTAATGTTCGAGAAAATGGGCGACAGCATCGATGCTGTTGTTGTCGGTACACCAGATCACAACCATGCCATTGTTTCAATCAATGCCATGAAGATGGGCAAGCATGTTTATTGTGAAAAGCCCCTGACCCATGCTGTTTGGGAATCCCGTGAAATGACGAGGATTGCCAAGGAATATAAGGTTGCCACACAGATGGGTAACCAGGGAAATTCAGGCGAAGGAATACGGAAGATGTGTGAATGGGTCTGGGATGGCGCTATCGGGGAGATAAAGGAATGTCATGCCTGGACAAACCGCCCCATATGGCCACAGGGACTCCAGCGCCCGGCCATTGGACAATGGCCACCTGATACCCTGAACTGGGATCTGTTTATCGGACCTGCCGAGATGAAACCATTCCACAGCATTTTGCATCCCTGGAACTGGCGGGGATGGTGGGATTATGGAACTGGCGCCCTGGGAGATATGGCCTGCCATATCATAGACCCGATCTTCAAAGTCCTCAACCTCGAATATCCTACCAAGGTACAGGGAAGTTCCACCCAGTTCAACACAGAGTGTGCTCCGGTCGCGGAGGTGGTAAAATTCACCTTCCCCGAAAGGCCCAAATACAAAAAAGTAAAAATGCCGGAAGTGGAAGTAACCTGGTGGGATGGCGGACTCTTGCCCCCGCGGCCTGAAGATCACCCGGCCGGTGAAATGCTGGGCCGTGACGGTGGTGGCGGTTGTTTATTAATTGGCACCAAAGGAAAAATCATGTGCGGTGTCTATGGGAAGGATCCATACCTCCTGCCGGAATCATACGAAGCATCCTATAAGAAACCTGAGCCTTACCTGAGGAGGGTAGATCTCGGTCACCAGATGGATTGGGTCAGGGCCTGTAAGGAAAGCCCCGAAGACAGGCTGGAATCAAGTTCCAACTTCGGATATTCCGGTCCGCTGAACGAAATGGTGGTCATGGGTGTGATTGCAGTCCGTTTGCAAGACCTGAAAAAGGAACTGCACTGGGACGGAAAGAATATGAAGTTTACCAATATAGGTGATAGTGAGACTGTCAGGATCATCAAATCGGATACCTTTGAGGTCATTGACGGTCATCCACATTTCGATACACAATTTACAGATCCTATCAACGCCAAAGGATTCGCGGAAGAGCTGATCAAGCATCAGTATCGCGAAGGCTGGTCGCTATAAGTATTGCTAACACTCATTTGATGCCCGCTTCAATTCTCTGGAGCGGGCATTTTTAGTTCGCGTGGCTTGAATTAGGAGATTTTTAACACTGCCATGGATTTGGATTTTGTACTTTCGTCCGGAATTTCGAGAAAGGATCAAGTATGAAAATAGCCGTAACCGCAGCAAACGGACAGCTGGGTGGGGCCATCGTAACTGAAGCCATCCGGCAACTGGGTAGCCAACAAGTTATTGGTATCGCCCGGAATCCTGAAAAAGCTGCTCATCTGAGTATTGAAATCCGCCAGGGGGATTACAATAGCAGGGAAATGTATGAGAAGGCACTGGAGGACATTGATGTTGTTTTGCTGGTATCCGGATTAGATACCCCGGAAAGGAGAATAGAACAGCATAGAAATGTCATCAACGCAGCTCGCACAGCGGGAGTAAGGAAACTGGTCTACACCAGCATATTTGGAGAACCGGGCAAAGGTGCCTTTGACCCTATCATAAGGGCAAACAGGCAAACTGAGAAGGATATTGTGGATAGCGGACTGGATTGGGTTTTAGGCAGAAACGGTCTATACCTGGAGGCTGATCTCGAATACCTGGATCGTTATTTTAAGGATGGTAAAATATCCAATTGTGCAGGGGAGGGCAGATGTGCATATACCACCCGTGATGAGTTGGCCGTGGCATACATGGAAATGATCACCCGGGATGATTTAAACGGAGCTGTTTACAATCTTGTCGGGGAGTCCATTACCCAGCAGGAACTGGTGGATGCCATTAACATGGTTTATGGATCTGATCTTAAGTTTGAGTCCCTGGGTGTTGAGGAGTATTTGCGGGACCGGATAGCGGCACATGGTGAGGTATTCGGTACCATCATTGCCGGGATCTATGAGGGCATTCGCAAAGGTGCTTTTAAGGTTGCTTCCGATTACCGGAAAGTTACTAGACGGGAGCATTTATCAGTTTTTGAAAATATCAACGGGTACAAATTAAACCATTGATCAATTTTGAAGTCAAAGATTTTTTAATGTATGTATATTTACGTGCTTTTTTGGAAAAATTTTACATCTCCGATATATCTAAGTAATGAGAAAAATTGACAAAAGGATCGTAGTAATTGCGGCCTTTATTTTTATTGTGGGACTGGCATATGGACTGATGAGGTTCCTGGCTGCCCAGAAGGAAGAAATGAAACAACGTCCGGCGGTGGAAGCCAAACGGTTCGTGAAAGCCGAGCCTGTGAAATATACCACCATTATTTCACAGGTTGCTGCAGATGGAAGGTTAACTTCCGTAGCAGAAGTAGATATTGTTGCTGAAGCATCCGGCCGATTGCAGCAGGGTGAGGTAGCACTTAAGAAAGGCAGCAGATTTTCACAGGGCGATGTCCTTTTTGTTGTTTACCCGGATGAAGCTGCCCTTGCACTGAAAGCCAGTAAGAGCCAGTTCCTGAATACCCTGGCGAACCTGCTGCCGGATATCAGAATTGATTATCCCGAACAAGAGGAAGGTTATATGGAATTCTTCTCGTCCATCAGCCTGGACCACCCATTGCCTCAATTTCCTGAGGTTAAGGATGAAAAACTCAAGATCTTCCTGACCAGCCGCAATGTATTAAGCCAGTATTATAACATCCGCAAAGATGAATTGCAGCTCAGCAGGCGTACCTCTGTTGCTCCTTTTGATGGTACTTTTACAGAGGTGAACCTGGAGGTCGGATCATATACCAATGCCGGGGGCAGGGTGGCAAAAGCCATCCGGACAGACGAACTGGAGCTGGAAGTCCCGGTAAAGCGATTTGATGCAGCCTGGATCAAAATAGGTGATCCGGTGACCGTGGAGTCAGACAGGAGGGGATTATCCTGGAAGGGAAAAGTGATCAGGAAGAGCCCCTTTGTAGACCCGAATACCCAGTCCCAGGCCATTTTCATCATGATACAGAACCATAGCAATCCGAACCTTTTGTCGGGTGAATACCTTACTGCTGAATTCCCGGGCCATCCCATCGAAAATGCAATGGAAGTACCACGTAATGTTGTTTTTAATACCAATGAAGTATTCGTGATCGTTGAGGATAAACTGGAAAAAAGAGTGGCAAATGTTATCAAGGAGAACGAAAAGACCCTGATATTCAACGGGCTTGAAGAAGGAGAAGTACTGGTCATGCAACCACTGATCAATGTGCTGGAAGGTACGCTGGTTGAAATGTTGGGAGAGACTCCGGGGCAGCCTGCAGAGGTGGGTGAAAAAGCCGCGGAAAAGAAGAAGAAACTAGCACAGGGAAAGCCTGAATAATCCTAAGATCTGCGGCCATGAGGAAACTAATTCAAAAATTTGTAGAATATCCCATCTATGCAAACCTGGCTATACTGGTTGTGATCCTGGCCGGCGTTTTTGCATATTCATCCATGAAAAAATCTTTTTTCCCTGAGACAGAAAGCCGTTTTATCAGCATCTCTGTTTATTATCCCGGTGCCTCACCCGTGGAGATGGAAGAAGGGGTTACTTCCCGGATTGAGGAAGCTGTAAGGGGATTGATTGGCATCAAAGAGATCAACTCAACATCCGTTGAGAACCGTACCAGTGTCTCAATTGAAACAACAGGGGAATACGATATTGATGAGGTCCTGATCGAGGTAAAAAATGCGGTGGATGGTGTTTCTGCCCTTCCTTCAGCAGCGGAAAGACCCATTGTTTCGAAGCGAAGATCCCGTTCACCCGGGGTCCGGATGAGCCTGTCACCCGTCGAAGGTGCCGATGTAGACCTGATGACCCTGAAGGATTATGCCCAGCGGATCGAAGAGGATTTCTACAATTCAGGGGTCATGAGCCAGATATCATTATCAGGATACCCCCAGCCGGAAATATCCGTTGAATGTAAGGAAGAAATGCTGCTTCGGTACAATATCACCTTTGATGATATCTCCCAGGCCATCCAGCGTAACAACCAGGATGTTTCGGGTGGACAGATAAAATCAGATGACGAGGAATTGCTGATCCGTTTGAGGTCCCGCAGTACAGATCCCAACAAGATCGGGAATATCATAATTATGGGCCAGGCAGATGGTGGATATCTGAGGATCAGGGATGTGGCAGAAGTGAAAAAGAAATTTGCCGATACCTCAAATAAATCCTGGCTCAACGGGAGACCAACAGTTTCCATTCGGGTAGAAAAACTTCCGGAAGAGGACCTGGAAGCCATGACCATTTTTGCCCGGGAATATATGGAGGATTTCAATACCAGAAATGCCGGGGTAAACTTAAGTATGTCCAGGGCATATCTTGATATTCTGCGACAGCCGCCTTGATCTGTTGACAAAAAATGGACTGGTGGGGCTTTCCTGGTCATCCTGACACTCACCATGTTCCTGAGCCTCAGGCTTTCCCTCTGGGTAGCCTTCGGGATCCCGTTCAGCTTCCTGGCCATGTTCGTCTTTGCTTATTTTTACGGGATCACTATCAATTTGATGTCCCTGATGGGGATGATCCTGGTGATCGGGATCCTGGTCGATGACGGGATCGTAGTCGCTGAAAATATCTACCTGCATTTTGAGCGGGGGAAGAGTCCCATGCAGGCTGCTATAGATGGGACCATGGAGGTGTATCCTGCAGTACTGACTTCTGTAACCACAACCATCATTGCCTTTTCTCCCCTGTTATTTATGCAGGGAACGACGATGGAGATTATGATGCAGCTAGCGGTTGTGGTGATTGCCAGCCTTTTCTTTTCACTATTTGAAGCATTTTTTGTACTGCCTGCCCATCTCTCCAATCCAAAGGTGCTCAACCGCAAGAGCCTGGAAAACAAGAACAAAGGGAATCAAAAAATACTTCGAAGGATTCATCGTATGGCTGCGTGAAAGGATCTACCATCATATGCTGGTATGGCTCGTCAGATGGAGGCATGCGGTAATTGCTATTCCCATTGCTTTGATACTTGTAACAGCTGGTCTCTGGATGGGGGGCTATATTAAGAACACTTTCTTTCCCAGGGTGGATTTTGACAGTTTTGAAGTGAATGTGGCATTTACGCCGGGGGATGGTGAAAGGCAAACCATCGAATTACCTTAAACGATTTGAAACTGCCATCTGGGAGGTGAATGAAGATCTGAAGGAGCAGTTCGGTGAAGAAGAGGATATCATTGAAAGGGTGCAGACCAGTGTGGGAGATGCATTTGACCGCCAGGAATCCGGTTCACATGCAGGAGAGGTCACGGTATACCCGCGTGATCTTGAGGGATTTGACATTGCCGGCTTTGATATTGCCAATATGGTCCGAGGCAAGATCGGTCCGGTTCCTGAAGCCCGTAAATACACTGTTGGAGGAAGGAACAGGTTCGGGATCTCCCGTATCCATTGGACTGATGTCAAAGAATCTGGCTGAACTGGAAGAGGCCAAAGGACTACCTGATGACAGGATGGGTGAAATGCCCCAGCTGAAAGATATTAACGAAAATGTAGCTCTTGGGAAGCAGGAGATACGGCTGGACCTGAAGCCGAAAGCCTATTTCCTCGGACTGGATGAACAGTCCATTGCCCGGCAGGTGAGGCAGGGTTTTTACGGAGGTCAGGCACAGCGACTGCAGGAAGGCAGGGATGAATTGCGTATCTGGGTGCGATATCCCAAGGAGGACCGGTTGACATCGGACAGATGGAAAAGATGAAAATCAAAACCCCTTCCGGTGTGTATCCGCTTATAGAACTGGCGGATTATCATATGGAACGTGGACCGGTTGCCATCAACCGGTACAATGGTACACAGAGAGATCAGGGTGGATGCTGAAACGGTAGATCCCTATGCATCTGTTCCGGAGATAATCGAACAGATCGAACAGAAATCATGCCGGATCTGCAGTCACAGTATGCGGGAATCCGATATATTTTCCATGGGCAGAAGGCGGTTCAGCAGTGGAAGCAGTAGAAAAGGTTTACAGGTATTTCGGGGTGGCCTTTATCGTCATCGTCCTGATCATGATCATGCATTTCAAGAGTGTCAACCAGACCCTCATCATCATCGTCATGATCCCGCTGTCCATGCTGGGCGTATTCTGGGGACACGGGATCCATGACAAACCTGTTTCACTGATGAGCCTCTGGGGCATGGTTGCCCTGACCGGGGTGATCATCAATGATGCCATCGTGTTCCTTACCAAATATGATGGCCTTCTGGTCGAGGGCAAGAAGGTAAGAGAAGCAGTGGTCGAAGCCGGAAAGATCAGGCTACGGCCCATATACTGACCTCTATTACCACTACAGTAGGGCTCTTTCCCATAATTCTGGAGAAAAGTCGTTCAGGCACAATTCCTTATCCCCATGGCCATCAGCCTGGCTTATGGAGTGGCTATAGGACCGTGTTTATACTGATCTTTTTCCCCATACTGATCATGCTTGTTGAATGATGTCAGGGTGTATTTCCGGCAATTCTGGACAGGTGTTACACCTGAACGTGAAGATGTGGAGGTGGCTATCATTCATCATCGGCGCAAAATGGAGCTGGAGGCCAACGGGAAAAAATCAAATAAACCAGAATCGTATACCTAACGAGAATAATGCATTTAATAATGAACCGGATAATCAAATTATAGCCTGCTGATCTTATTATTTGTTTCTGCACATATTCATCCTTTAGCTCAGCCGGAAGATCTTAGCCTCACAGATGCCCTGGCAAAGACACTGGAGTATAACTACGGGATCAGGATCTCAAGATCGGATGTGGAGATTGCCGCCATCAATAATAACTGGGGAACTGCTGGCAGGTATCCTACCATAGGATTTGATGCAAGCTCGAATAACACTTATAATTTCACGGATACCAGCTGGACCAACAGGTTGTATGCCGGAGTGGGACTGGACTGGACAATCTTTGATGGTTTCCGGGTGAATTTCACCAAGGATAAACTGGAGACCCTGGAAGAATTATCTCAGGGGCAGATTGGGTGTGGTGGTTGAGAATACCATAGAGGATGTCATTATGGCCTATTATGATGTCCTGCTCCAACAGGAAAACCTGAAGGTGCTGAAACGGTGATGTCCCTTTCGGACGACAGGTATGATTATGAGAAGGCACGCTATGAACTCGGGGGTACAGTCACCTTTCAGGTCCTCCAGGCCCAGAATGTATACCTGAATGACAAGGCCCTGTTTATGACCCAGGAAGTTAGTGGTACGGAATGCAATCCGCAACCTTAATTTCCTGCTTGGATTGGATCCCAGTCAGATGTGGAATTTCCCTGATCCCTTTGAAGCGGATACAACGGACTATATCCTGGCAGACCTGACAGGCAAGATGATGTCCAATAACCAGACCTTGAAGAACCAGTATACCAATCTCCAATTGCAGAAAAAGGAGATCGACCTGAAAAAATCAGCCCTTTATCCATCCCTTAATCTTTCAGCGGGACTGGATGAGAATGTTGGTAATGTTCAATTTATTGGGAATACAGATGCCCTGTCAACCTATGGAAACCTGAGACTTATCCTGGGATATATATACAGGAGGAACCCGTAAGCGGGCCATCGAAGTTGCCAGGATCAATGAAGAGATTGCCCAGGTTGAGATTGAGCAAATGGAACATGCCCTCATGAACGAATTGTTCAACCTGTATGATTTTTACAGCATCCGGATAGCCTTGCTGGAAGTAGCGGATGAAAGTCTTGAAGCGGCAGAACTGAACATGTCCATCGCAGATGAAAAATTTCGTGTCAGGTGCCATTACATCCTTTGAGTACAGGGATATTCAGCTGATCTATCTGAATTCCGCCCTGCGAAGGCTTGCAAGCCATTTACAACCTGATCGGGTCACGCACCTCACTTACCAGGTTAACGGGTGGTTTTTTAATGGAAGATGATCCAGCTGCGCAGATCCTCTGATCCTTAAGGTTTTATCTGCATCCTAATAATTCCCCTGACTGCATTACTAATCTGGTACTGATTCATAGAGGAATTTCAGGTTGGAATCAAAGAAATTATTGAAACTCCAATCCCTGTAAGGCTGGGGAATTTCGTCAATATCAACATCTTCGGGTGTTCTATCTTGAATCTTTAATGTGGCAGCCAGGTTGTTGACCATGTCAATATACCTGATCATGGCCTGGATATCGTCCTTGTTGCCAACTTCTCCGTGTCCTGGGACTACAACATCCAACGGCCAGTCCAACAGTTCAGAAAGTGTCCGCCTGAGACCCAAAGCATCTCCATCTGCCAGGAATGGATGCATATCAACAAATACCAGGTCACTGGCAAACAAGATCTTTTCCCAGGCAGGTAAAGAACGATATCAGATACCATATGTCCCTGCTGAAATTCAATGAGTGTAACTGTCCTTGTACTTCCGTAAATGGTCATGGTGTCATTAAAAACAATATCGGGTGGAGTGATGGAAAGAATCGGGTATGATTCCACCATTGCTTCAAAATATCCAAGCCACATTTTAGCATCTTCTATCTCCGCCTCTGTTTCAGCCTCTATCAGACTATTCTGAAAAATAGCCATCCTTCCGGGGGCAAATGATTGTTCCTCAACTGCTTCTTTATGACCGTGTTCCAAAAGATAATCCCTGGTTTCCGGAGTACTTAGAATTGAGGCTTCGGGAGCAAATACCTGGTTGCCCCTGATATGGTCATTATGTGAGTGGCTGTTCACTACCCACCTGACAGGTTTGCCAGTCAGTTCCCCTACAGCCTTTTTGAGGTCACTGGCAGCGGCTACAGAAAGAAAACTGTCAAAAACCAGTACTTCCTCACCCAGGTCCACGAACCCCCCATTACCGATGGCCTGTCCACCGGGTTTGTGGATGGCAGCATATACACCATCTCCAATGTGTTCCAGTTTGAAATGTGGCGATTCGAATGATTGGGAAAAGCAAATGCTGCCATAAGTGATGATCAAAGCTGCGAAAAGGTTGGATATCAGTAGCTTTTTCATTTGGGTTGATTTTGTATTGTAAGTTATTAATTCGATCTAAGTAAATCAAAAAATTTATATATTTGCACCGCCTATATTATTGGCACCCCAACACACCCACACCCACACCCATACCCATGCTTTCACGGGGATATAGCTCAGTTGGCTAGAGCGCGTGACTGGCAGTCACGAGGTCAGGGGTTCGACTCCCCTTATCTCCACCAAGCCTCCAAGTCGGAGGCTTTGTTGTTTAAGGGCGTCCCGATTGGAAATCCGGAAGGTCAGGGTTTGACTCCTCAGGCGGGCGACCACAATGGATATAATCCTTGGACTGAACCGCGAGAATAATGAACGTAAGAGACTTTTGGCTGAGACCTGTCTTATGTACTCACTTCCTAAAAAACCCCAATTGCCGTCATTGTAGACCATCATAATATTCATTGGTACCATGAGTCAAGGGACAATGTCGTTCCTGCGGATATTTATTTTGACCGAATGAATCTATCTCTTTGAAGGCTCCCACCTGGGTATGGGGAGTTTTAATTTTGTGCCGGTAAGGGGGGCTCAGTACCATGCACTTATTTCCGATGATGACGGATCTGCTCATAGATATGATTTACCCAGGGTGTTTGAGGGTGGGTATGTTTTGAACGTGAAGCATATCAACCAGGATGAACTGATGGTGATCATCAAAACCAATGCACAAACGCTTGAAATGCAGGATACCCTGCCTGTATATCTTGAGGTTAGAACAGCTAAAGGAAATTTCCTGATTGAAATGTATCTTTCATATCGAGCACAAACCATTACTTTACAAAAGGTAAGTATTCCTCCCGGTATTGTACATCTTATCCTGTATGATGCCAATAATAAACCGCATTGCGAAAGGTTGTTGTATTTGGATCCAGCGCCACGGATCCATTTGAAGGTGAAGAGCCACAAACCGGTATATTCATCCCGTGAAAAAACTGTCCTGAAGGTATCGGTAACAGATGATAGTAATTTTCCCGTCTATTCGGAAATGTCACTTGCAGCCGTTGATGCTGTAGCACTTGCAGACACGGCAGCTGATCCATCCCATATCCTCTCGTATTTATTACTGGAATCCGAGTTGAGAGGAGTTGTCGAGAATCCCGGATATTACTTTAATGAGCAGCATGCTGACCGGCATGAAATGATGGATCTTCTTCTGCTTACTCAGGGCTGGAGGGACTTCATTTGGAAATATCATGCCGACACTACAATTGATATCCATTATCCCGCGGAACAGGGATTGACCATTAGAGGTCGACTTATGAATGCGATTGGCAATAAACCCAAAGTTGATGCAAGGATCTCTCTGGCAATGTTGGGAGAAAACAATTCTTATGTCAGCATTACCACAACAGACAGCCTGGGGATTTATAGCTTCGGGAACCTGGATCTCCAGGGTTCACAGCATCTAATCGTCAGTGCAGAGGACAGTAAAGGTCGCAAAAAGGGGGATCATTTATCTGGATTCTCTCAGCCGGCCTGATGTTGAAGTGGAATATATGTGGAAGTCTACGCGGATTCAACATCAGAATTCAATAGATGAATTCATCGAAGATGCCATTACAAGAGCAAATATTCTGAAGCGTTACAGTCTCAGCGACACCATCTTCATAGAGGAAGTGATGGTCAAAACAATGAGTAGATCCCCGCCGGACGGGCACCAACGAATCTATGGTGAGGCGGACAATGTAGTTGAGGTTACGGATCAACTGAGCCATTACAATGATATATTCCAATTGATACAGGGCAGAGTTCCGGGAGTTATGATTTCCATACAGTATCCGAATTATAGCATACAAATCCGGGGGATCTCAAACCTGAGCGGAATTTCCCAGCCGATTTTCCTGCTTGACGGTACACCTGTGGATATGGCAGTAATCGTGAGTATTCCTGTTTTCAGTGTGGATAAAATTGAAGTATTGAAAGATATATCAAAGACTGCCTTGTTCGGATTCCGCGGTGCCCACGGGGTGATTAGCGTATTCACTAAGACGGGGCGCTCTTCAAGCTATGATATTCCATTGCTATATTCCATAAATACAGTCATCAGGGGATACCATGCAATTCACGGTGATGACTCAGCAGATCATCAATAAACACATCCTTGCTTTTAAAATGGTAGTTAAATGACGTTCTTGCAATGGAGAGATCTTTGGCAATCTTCTTGATACTCAACATTTCCGGACCGTAAAGCCCGAAGTGCTCATACCCTTTCTCAATCCAAAGCTGACGAGTTTTCATAAATAGATTTTCCTTCATAGCAAGATAAGGATTTCAATCTATAAATAGAAAATCCATCCTGGGATTCGATTGAATCAAAAACAGGCCTTCGAATAGCTCACCGAAAGCTTTCCCTTCGGCCAGGATGAAGGATTACGGAAGGCAGGAATGAAGCACTGATCCTAGGATCCCTACCTATTAACTTTAGTTTAAATTAAAAACCCACCTCCTTCGGGGGTGGTAATGTTCTGTCGGCTATGCCTATATTTGTGACATGGGTAAGTACAAGAAACTGTCTCATGTCGTTTACAAGTGTGAGTACCATATTGTTTGGGTACCAAAATACAGGTTTCGAATCTTGACTGGAGAAATCAAGAAGCTGGTAGAAGAAGATATAAAGATGTTGTGTGAGTGGAAACGGTGCGAGGTTCAGGAAATGAGTGTACAGAATGACCACATTCACCTTGTCGTGTCGATTCCGCCGAAGGTTTCTATCTCGGAGATGATGGGGATATTGAAAGGCAAACTTGCGATAAAACTGTTCAAGAGCTACCCGAAGATAAAGCAGAAACCATACTGGGGAAATCATTTCTGGGCGCGAGGCTATTTTGTCAGCACCGTTGGAATCGACGAAGATGTAATAAAAAGGTACGTGAAACACCAGGAAGAAGAGGAAAAGCGTATAGAAGAGCAACAACATCGATTCGATTTTTAGAGCCCCCTATGGGGGCGTTATTTATATCAAAGCCACCTTCTCAGAAGGTGGATTCTTTACTATAGGGTCATGCAGGTCTTCACCCAAGGGATCTAGCAGAGCTTGGCTCAGAGTACGCTATTGCTTGACTATTTTGTTAACTATTTTGCCATCAAATACATCTTCGCTAACTAATAAATAGGCACCCGATTTTATTATTACCTTATATGAAGTTGGATGAGGTGATGCTGAAACTGAATTCCATTATTAAATATGTCTTGTCCTGAAATTCAGAAGGTCCTGCGGGACAGCTTAAATACGCAGGATTGATGACCAGATTATCAATATCAGCCACATTTCCTTTTTTTTCCCTTGTGCTCTTGGTCAGGTAAATAAATTCCGGTCGGCACTTACATTGAAATAATCACATTCATTAATCCATACCTGTCATAATCTGACTGCCATTTTCCCTCTTAATCGGAAGTAATTTCTACTGGATGCGTTTTTCAAATAATTCAAACATACCCTTATAGGATCTGACTTCACTCAGAAATATCTTTGTTGGCACCTTCCAGCATTGCATCACGCAAAACTTCATTGGTAAGCAGGTAATCGTGTCCAAGTGAAGCCATATCTTCTTTGGTGATAAGATACTCAATATGATGTACATTGATGTAAGGAGGAAGCTCATCTTCATTTTTCGGCCCTTTGTTTCCGAGCCTGCTCCTAAGGTGTGCGACACTCGACATTTTAAGAAGTATATCTTTCGAACTTACAAATACATCAACCGTATCGGTCATTTGATGAAGATTTTGAAAGGCTTTCCCCTCTTTAAACGAATTACGGGGGGCCACACTACCAAAAAATAAAATACGATAGTATGTTTTAACAAGAGGGATATCCAGGGCTTCCCTTCTTTCCAGGTATTCTTTAAAGAGATTATTTCCCATTGAGGAAAAAAGAATGGTGACGTGAAAATCTTTTGGATGTGTACTGAAAAATACCGAATCGCTCACAAATTCATCAAGCATATGCTGAAAAATGGCAAAATCAGCAGCACCCTTATTCGATTCTCTCACAGCACGATAATACTTGTGAGCATTATCCTCGGTACCCCATGCAAATACAGAAAAAAGAGCCTTATTGAACAAGGTATCACCATAGGTGCTCTTTAATCTTTTCATATAACTGTGTACCTGTTTTTCAAATGATTTTCCATAACCGCCCACAATCACATAAAATTTTTTGATGCCCCTTTCCAGCCTGTGATACTTATAGATATCGTATAAGAAATTGTACTTCAATTTCTCGGTCGGGTAGTTATCCGATATATTAATTGCCCTGTAATAGACTTCAATGGAATCATTATCGAAGCAATAATTGCAGAAATATAAGGTATTGGACTGATCGGTGAATTTATTCTGAAAAGTATATGAGCTATCCTCCTTTATCACCAGGGGCCGGTTTGTGAAAAAAATAGCCTTCTGCGTGCTCGGATTAACCGATTGGTCAAAGAAGGTTGTTTCAATTTGCGCACGACCTTCAAGGCCAATGGAAACAAGAATTACTATGAATCCTGCCAATTTGATACTCTTTCTCATCATTACCTTGTCTGTTTTGTTAACATTGCATGAAACCGGTGATACTAAGTACCACACTCTAATTTAGACCGAGTATTCGAATTTTACAAATAAAGGAGAATCTTTATGTGTTGTGGACCTACAGACGATGCATTTAAATATCAGACAATGTCACTTTAAAATGAAATTCCTGCTCCAATCTGTAAATACTGGCTCTTTACACCATCATGTAACTCGATAATCCCCCAGTGATACCTCGCCTCAATCGTAATAAACAGGATCTTTACACCTGCCCCAAGGTAAAATGGTACATCAAACCCTTTTGACTTATCATCGGGTGTGGATTTGGTACCGTTAACAAAAACCTTTTCAGAAACCTTAAAGCTCGGGGCAAACCCCGTCAGCGCAAATACAGGTCCCAGTTTGGCCTTGATGTGCAGGGGAACACTCAGGTAGTGTAGAACCAGTTTATTATCGTTATCAACCTTGCCTCCATTCTGGAAATATTCCAGGCCAGTGCCCAGATGAAGTGCAGGAATAAGCTTGTTGTCTCTGAAAAATCCAATGTAGAAATTTTGAAGATTTTCTATTCCTGAGCACTATATCACCATTGTCATACAAAGCGGCGCTATGATATCCAAAGCGTATACCTCCTATCTTACCGCCCTCTTTTTTCTGAGCATTGATACCAAGGGAAACCGTAAGTAATAAGGCTGCTAAAACAAATGAATTTAATTTTTTCATATTAATGGTTTAATTGTTATGGTTTGTGATATTGAGAAGATTTAAATTTGCATATATGGCTGACTAACAATGTATTATCCTTAAATAATTCTGTTTTTAAAACCTGTATCCAAGACAGAAATTAGCTCTTCCCTCCGTAATATAAGTTTTAATTTTTTTATCCAGAGTCACTGGATAATTCCCCCCAATTACCTGTATGCCTGTGTAAATCCTTCTTCCCGTGTATCCAATGGCAATCATCGTTTTTACCCTGTATGTAAGTTGTGGTTTTAATATCTCTCTGAATTCTATTCTGAAATCTCCGCTGTTTATTCCAAGACCAGGAATCAAGCTAAGCGTAATGAAAAATCCTTCACCCAATACAAATGTGTATATATACCCCAGATTAACTGATAGCGTAACAACATTCAGTTGGGAATAATACAGCTTGTCATTGAAATAAGGCTCCATTTCCTTTGTAATTAGTGATGAATCGGCATCCAGGTTGTATAAATGGAATCCCCCACCTGCGAGCAGGCTGCCCGCGCTTTGCCTTTGAAGTTCATTCTGAACAAAAGGTGCTCTAAGCGAAAACTTCCCATAGTTAAATACATGCAGATATTGCAATCCCAGCATAATTGTCCTGATATCCTGACGCTTTCTGTCCTCATCGGATAGGTCCAGATCAAATCCATGTATATTGTCTATTTTATATCCGGAATAATACTGGTACCTGGCCCTGAGATATTGTTTGCTGCTGAAAGCTTTGAGCTGGAAATCACGATATCTGGTGTTGTCAATATTCTTTTCCTGTAGACCAATGTTCGTGGATAAATCAAATGCAAGCCATTTATATGCAATGCCAATTCCGAAATTAACCCCCAGATCCGGCCTTAAACGTATACTGTTGCTGAGGTTTTTATCAGTGAGCTGAAAATAATTGAATTTGTTTGATACCAATAGTTTTACCGATAATTTGTCGATGTAACTTTTTATGTAATTTGTATCCTGATCTTGATAAATAATATCTTTGGCAAACTGCTCTACTGTAGACATTATCGTATCTGCACTGATTGCCTGACTGTAACCGGAGAATATATTCAGAAACAGAAGAGTTGGTATAATTATCAGCTTTCTGACCATTTGTTATCTGTTGGTTAATTCATTGGCAATCATCCAATGTAAGCGGATCACTTTCAAAAGGATATTTGGTTTTACTTAATCATTTGTGTTTGAAGGTTCAGGAGCATATGGTTGACATCATCCCTTTCCGGTTCTCCGGCAAAGGGTAAGACCGGCTGAATATTCAGCACATTCATATTGCGATTGTACGGTCCGTAATTCATGTTCAGGTTGTTCTGAAAGGGGAAACTCATCAGGTCGGCCAGGGGATTGGCTGCTTTTTTGGACAGTTCTTCCTGAGAACTTTGAGCATGGGCGTACTGTGATATTATAACACCACAGAGAAATAACAACTTCACTAGCTTCATTACTTAAACTTGTTTAGAAGTACCGTGTAGGTCACCAGAAACTGTTTGAAGTCAGTCCCAAATTCGGTAACCGTACCGATGCTGTACCCAAATTTAAAACTATGACGACGTGGAATTGGCACGGCAACTGTCGCGCCGATTTTAGAGTTTCGTTGCAGATCTGCCAGCTGGTTTTCCCCAATTTTCTGCCGCCCACCCCAGAAGTAGTTGGCCTCAAGTGATACCCATAATCCAGGTTTAAATCGCTTTACCAGGTGAACCTCTCCCGAGAGAATGGGCTCCTGCTTCTTAATCCCCATGATATAGTCGTTATCCTTTGTAAAGAACCAGACACCTGCTTCAATCTCTAACAATAACTTGGGCCAAAGGGGAATCAAGCTTCCAAGTTCCGGCTTGAAAGCCCATCGGTTGGCCCCGAGATTAATCAGTCTGTCAGTCATATATTGTCCGGTGGGAAACAGGACCTTGATACTCGTGCCCAGAATGACACGGGGATTATCGCGGAGCCACTGAAAATCCGAGGGAGACATGGAAGGGGCGCCGAGCA
Source organism: uncultured Bacteroidaceae bacterium (assembly GCA_963767555.1). GTDB lineage: Bacteria > Bacteroidota > Bacteroidia > Bacteroidales > SM23-62 > SM23-62. Next base: position 195,380 of record CAVYEL010000009.1, read on the forward strand.
GATTGACTGCCAGGGTGATACCCAAATCGTTAAAGCCTGAAAGCCTTCTTTCTGCCGGCGTATTTACCACGATACCTTTTGTTATCCCCCAGGAGTAGGGTAATTCCACAAGAAAATTTGTCGTCCTTCCAAAAAGGCTGAAGTTCTGCATATAGGCAAAAAAACCTGTATTAAGCCTGGTATCTACTTCGTATAATGGAATCGAAGGATCCAAGAGTACATCCCCGTTAACGTGAGAGTATCCGGCCACAGCGACTTTGGTTCCCTTGGGAGAAGGCCAGAATAAACGAGGAGTAAGTTCCTGTGCAGTACACCATAATGCACTGCTGTACAGAAAAAAAATAAGTGTTGCTATTCTTTTCATAATATATAGTTCCTCAGCTTTCGAAGCCTTGCATGTTTTACATCGGGTACAGGTTTTAAACAGGACCAACTAAAGTTTCTCAGCCTTAGGTGCCTGCCAGGCTTGCATTTTTTTAAGGTTCGGAACATAAACCCGGAAGAAACGGAAGCATTGACCACCTCGTGCCAGTAAGATTGAATTTGACTTACATAGTTTAATAACAGGTACCTAACATTGATTCGAGATTGTCTATCAACTCTGGCTACAAGTGGTCAAGGGTATCGGTTTTTCCACAATGCAAGCTGCGCTTTCATAGCGTGTCGTTTTCAATTTATTTTCATTTTTATTGCTCTTTATTAATTGGATGATAAATTCTTTACTCCATAAAGTGTTCTCTCTTCGTTTTTCGGTTCTACTTCATCTTCTTAACGGCCGGGGGCACCCAATCGAAGTTCAGGGCTTCTGACCTGGCATTATACAAGCGTAAACACAGATAAAATGGTTCGTTGGGCGCTGGAAGCCAATTGCTTTCAAGCTTCTTTCCGGGGCTGTCATGTTGAATATAGATTGTTAGATTTCCATCTTTGTCCCGTTCCATGTCGTTATACGTCCCTATCGAATAGCGGTCGATAGGATTCTTGATTAAAAATCCATCCGGATAGTCATACATGGTAATCGACCAAAAAGCATCGACAGGAGGCTCCTCGCCGGCAGGAAACGTGATGGTATAGGGCTGACTCCCGTTTAGAGGCTCAGCTTGATCGTCCTCATAGGCGAAGTTGAAAAAGTTCTCTTTAGAATCCTGGCCAGGTTGTGCGCGTAAGGCCACGGACGATCTGAAGAGAAAATCAAAGGCTCCTCGATCGGTTGTGTAATCAACGGAATTGGAAATAAGACTCCAGTGGTTGACTACCTGACCCAGGCGTAACTTTGCGTCCTCTGAAATTATGCTATACCCCATGTCCACGGCGCGTTTCAGACCGGCAGCAGTTGCAGGGTCAAGATTGGTGGCATTGAAGTCCTTGTTAGGACCAATGCCGATTGATTCGAACATGCCGAGGACTTCAGCATCCGGACCATAAGGTGGATTACGACGCAGGCATTCATTCAGCATGGCATACCAATTAAGCGGATTGCTCACATCATAGGCAGGCCACTCATCGTAACTATTATCTCCCATGCTATTGCGATTACCTTTCTGCCATTCGCTTAATGCTGTCAGCGCATACTTATCCTGGACGGCATTGGCGGCAGCGAGGTCTTCAGGGCCTTTTACCTCTGTACGGCCAATAATCCAGAGATCATTGGTCTCAACACTAACTCGTTTCACGCCGTCCGGTAGCGAACCTTCCCAGCCCGGCGCTGTGAATGCATACGATCCGCCGCTGCTGCCCTCAGTCAGGTTGCTGATATTTTCGCACTTCTGGTAAAAGTCGTTATAGTTAATCGTGTAATAGCGATCTGGAATCGGCGGCACATCGAGCACGATCGGTTCGAGCGAGAGATCGAGCCATGCTTGCGAATACACCGTCGCATTGTTAGCTGACACGACTCCACTGGCTCTCGAGGTCTCCGGGTCGGCGAGTTCTCGGATATGAAAGAACGTGTTTGCCCCAAAGGCTTTGATCTGCATATCACGCACCCGATAGATTTCGGTCATAGTGAAACCCCAGGTGTAGGCGCTTGTACCAAGCGTGTAGGCCTGTTCTTCACGAATCTTGCTTTCATCCATCTCCTCTTGTGCAAATGTAAAAGAGCTCTGTATCAGAATCAATAATGTAAAAGCAACGCGTTTGATATATTTTGTTTTCATAGCAGGATTATCTTTTAAATTATAAGTTCTTATTTTACCAGCATAACCTCACCAGGAATCCATGTTTTTTCAATCCATGGTTTTAAGGGGCCATATACTCGAAGGATGACTATAAAACTTTTTCCGGGAATGGTTTGCAACCAATTATTTTCCTTACCTGGAGTAGGATTTGGGGAGAAAAAGACATCGAAAGAACCATCTTCGTTTTGCTTAAACCCTTCCGTTAGACTACCAACTGTTGGAAATTGCTGATCGGTTTGTAGCAATGAGCGCGTTTGCGTATCGTATATGGTTACTGCCCAGAAATCATTTACAGGCACATCTGCCGGGATATGCAATTTATATTCTTTTGCGCCATCAAAGGTATTTTTTTCTCCATCCAGAAATGAAATGGCATAATCAGACCCCGCCCCTTCAATAGTAACAGCCATAGCTGGTGTAACAGCAGTATAACTATAATGGAACATATCCAAAGCATTAATATTTAAGCCTCCGGTTTCAGTTTTAAAGAATACGTCTTTATTGGCAAAAGCCATAATCCAGGAACTTTCTGTATCGGGATAAATTTCAACACCAGCTAAATTCATGTGGGTACGTGGATAGTAGGTAATTGAACGTGCGGCAGCGTTTCCTATGGCAACAGCTTCGGTAAGTAATCCTTTCATTCGTTCATCGGGAGCAAAAGCTTTTCCTTTTTCAATGCCTATTGATGCAAAGAGTCCTTTTGTTACATCATCTAGCATATCAACATGCTCCTCATTAATCCATTCTGCTATATGCTCATAAAAAGAAAAATCATTGGTATGTACCGTATTGAAGTCTGCACCTGATATATCTACCAACTCCAATTTTTTAGCATTGCCTTTTTCTGCTAATGGATATATTTTCATATTTTCTCCAATCGCCTTTACGGCTTTTTCAATGCCGTTTGCAATGGATGTGCGCGTAAAAACAAATACTCTGTTGGTTGGAGACTTTATTACAAAATAACCTTCTGGAATTTCGCCCTCATACCCTGGAGGTAATATCAAATATTTGCCGCCTTTGCCTTTGTCTTCGCCAAAGGGTCCAATATCGGCAATGTAACGAAACCATGCATCGTTAAAAGCACCCAACATACCAGCAGGAATTTCCATAACTGTGGGACCGTTTTTTCCAACATTTAAATATGGAGTAACATAAATGGTAGAGGTATTTGCCGTCAAGAGCAGCGATTTTGAATCTAACAAGGTTTTTGTTATTCCTACTTTGTTGTAATCATCTACGCCAATTTCTACTAGCCCCAAGATTAAACCTCTTACCGAAGCACCAGGTATGCCTCTCATAAAAGCATCGACACCACGCATTCGGTCCAAATAGTCGTACACGTTTTCAGAGGTTGCTTTTGAGGGCACACCATCGAAATACTCCAAGGTTCCAATACTTGTTTCCACCTTATCGGGGGTGAGAACACCTACCGGAATTTCGGTGGTCATCTCGTAAGTTTGAACGTTCTTTTTAACTATTGCCTGTTGCTGACAAGCTGCAAATAGTAAGGCAACTCCACAAATTAATAGTATTCTTTTCATTGTATTTATTTTTGAAAGTAATCTGATTAATTCTTTGATGCTTTAACAAGTGCCGGAGCTACCCATTTCCCTTCAAGTGCTTCTTCTTTCGGACCATAAAGTCGCATTACCACATAAAAAGGTCCACCAGGAGCAGGTAGCCAGTTTGACTCTAAGTCCTTCCCAGGTGATTCTTTTTGTACATAAAGCGTAAGTGAACCATCTTCGTTCATAACAAAATCATCCATCATAGGAGAATTAAGAAGATATCTGTTTAAAGGGTTATCTATCAGTAGTTGTGTTTTACCATCGTACATAGTTAGCGACCAGAATGCCTTTACGGGTGGAAATTCACCTTTTTCAAATGACATTGTATAGTTGTTTTTTGAAGCATCAAATGGAGCACCCTCTGTATCTACTAAATAGGTAGGATAGATAGCTTCAGCACCTGAGTTTCCATAGATACCTTTTTCTGCGCCAACTGCACGAATCATAAATAAGTCTTTCAAACTATAATTATCTTTTGCGCTCTTGTTTAAAAATGCTCTTGTACCAAATACTTTTGCGCTAACTAATGGGTCACTAGTTTCTTTTTTACCAAATTCTTTTATGGCAGCAAGGCCTTCTTGAGCACCTTCTTCTATAGCTTTTTGAATCTCTGGGGAGAATTTTGTTATATTAAATTTCTCGTCAGTTCCCAATCCAATCTTTGCAAATCTTTTCATAAGTGTTTGCTCTTCTTGAGGCGTTTTCACAAGGGTTAACATAAAGTCCAAATACTTAAATGCCCCCGCACTAAACTCAACTCCAACCTTCCACTCAGGAAAATCAACTGTGGCTGCTGCAACTGGGGCTTCCGTTCCAAGAAAAGTACTTAGTGGCTCAATACGATACTCATCTTGAATTTTTTTAAGATTATCAATATCGCTGGGGTTAAAGAGTTGCGTACGGTGTATGCTAAAAAGAAATTGCGTTTCGCAAGGAATAACTTCTGTAATACCTTCAGGAACTTCTCCATTCCAATCAGGTCCTGTTAATAGGTATTTCCCAGGAACATTCCCAGTTGCTACCGTACTGATATATGCGAAATTATGTGTGTAGAGGTCAATAAGCTGAACTTCATAAAACCTTTCTTTTTCTATCTCGGGAATGGTAAATACAAGCGGTTCAGCTCTCATATCAACCCATGTCATACAATAAGGTGTATCTGAATTTGGCGTAATAACAGCTTTGTCTTCAGGCGTGTATACTCTAGCCGCACATCCTAATTGATTAAAATCCCCTTTATATTCAGGTGACTTTTTATCGACGGCATAGTCGTACATCGTTTTGTAGTTGAGGACTAAAGGAAAACCATAGATATAAGCTTCCTTGGCAATTTGTTTGGCTTCGGCTGGTGTTAGCTCAGGTGCTTTTTGATTGCAGCCAATTAGGAGTGCTATTGATAAAATTGATATGAATAGTTTAGTTTTCATTTTTTGATTTTTTTGGTTCATCTATTTATTTTGATTTTTTGAAACATACTTGTAGGAAGAAGAAACTGTGCTTGTACTCTCCACTGCCACTCTGGTCCAAAATCTGGACGTACCACATTGTAATACAGTTGTGTTTGCAGATTTAAAGGCAATTTTCCGCCGAGCATGATCACTTTTCCGCCACCAGCACCCAATGGAACAATCCATCGGTCTTCAGAATCCACTGTCCAGTCGGCTGTAATTATGGGCGCACTGTTTACATACCAGCCTCCACCTAATTGCCTGACAGCAAATAAATTTAACAACATATGATTTACATTCTCTCTATCGGAGTTTCCTGCAAACGACCACACGTTATTTATGAGTGCTCCAAAGGTCCAGGCGCCCGGTTGAGCCAATACTACCAATGATGGCCCTGCACTCCATTTTTGTGTGCCCCTGATGCTACCTCCGGTTGGCAGTTCAAATACGGGTCCAAACCCCCACATCAACCCTTTGCTTTCAGGAACATAAAATGCTGTCAATACCATATCAGCCAATCCTGAAGAAAGTTTTCCACTTTCATTAGCAAAATCCGGAATACGAACGATAGGGAAAATGGTGCGGGTGATTAGCTTGCCACCTGCAAGAGGAATGACCGGTTGAATATTTAATATATTCATATTTCGGTTGTATTCGCCATAATTCATATTCAGGTTATTCTGAAATGGAAGACTTATTAAATCTGCTAATGGATTTGCTGCTGCTGCCGATAATTCTTCCTGGGATTGTTGGGCACTTAGCATTCCAAGCATTGAAACGATAAGCAGCACTGTTGTTAATAATTTTTTCATTGTAGCACAGTTTAAGTTTTAAATCTATTTTTTTAACTTTTCCCTTTACAGCAGCTTCCATCATACGACCAGAAAGAACTACCTGTGTTTCCTAATAAGCCTCTAATTGCATAATTAAGATCATTAACAATCGTGCATGTCCAATCTTCATTTATTTGACGTAAAAAAAGCAATCTCCGTGTAGAGTAAAGCTCTGTCTCGAATCCAATGGAAAAGAACCATCCTCTTCTAGATGATTCTTCGCATCAAATCTTCTCAAAAAGACACCGCTGCACCAATCTGAAAATACCTGTTGTGTAAATCATTTCTGACTTCAAGAAGTCCCCAATGATACCTGGCTTCCACACTAAGAATCCAAATCTTGACACCGGCACCTGCAAATGCAGCAACATCAAACCAGTTAGATTTATCATTATCAGTTGGTGGATAGGAATTATCTCCAATATCGTAACTCTCCGATACCTTGAAGTTTGCGGCCGCACCTCCAAGAGCATATACAGGCCCGATCTTTAACCTGAGATCCAGAGGAATACTCACTGTGTGTAATGTCCTCTTACTATTTTCCGTATACTTGAGTCCGTTCTGGAAATACTCGATACCTGAGTCGAAATGTAGTATAGATGCCACCTTTTTACTGCGAAAAAATCCCACATAAAAACTATTCAGTGCATTTGCTGTATCTGGCTTACTTCCGGCATCAACCATGGAGGCAGAATGAAACCCTGCACGGATCCCATTTTTTTGAGGTTTATCATCCTGCGCATAGGCCGATATACTTGCTATGCAGATTAATAATACTGTAGTTGTTACTATTTTTTTCATAAGATCTGTTGTTAAATTATTTATAGAAAATGTAATAGTCCTGGGGCCTAATGTCAGTTGGCTTTTACAAATTTCGCACCTTTCCCAAATCGGAATCTGGCTGAGAATCCCCAGTTGCTGGTTTTGAAGTCAAATCCATCAGTTAGCATAAATCCAGGGCGCCAGTCAAATCCGATAGTTAATGGAAATTCAAAAGCATACTCAACACCAAAATCACCTGCAATACTGAAATCAAAATTATTGCCGAACCAGAATTCCGGTCCAACTCCAGGATAAAATTTCAATCCCGTAGGGCCTCCTGATAAGGCAAACATCCAGTCGAAATAGCCCCCAATTCCAAATCGGTTAAAATAAACTGCTGGATGGAAACGCGGCGAAGCTGCCAATGGCATTGTTAATTCTGCAGAGATATTGTTGCCAAATCGCATTCCTGCCTCCCAGTTGGCTTGTGCTTTTAATTC
>CAVYEL010000010.1:0-861831 GCA_963767555.1 uncultured Bacteroidaceae bacterium
ATTGCATCCAATCTGGTCGACCATCAGCTCTAATACCTTCTGCAGTTTGTATTAAATGCTGAATATTTGGTAAATCTAAATCAGGATCACTAACATCAATAAGTTTATTTAAATGACGTATGGCTTCCCAAAGATCCATAGGTTTATCAAACATTAAATACTTTTTGTGCATTTTATGCACATATTCTAGCGTTTGATTTGTACGCATTTTACGATAATGTTCTTTTACAGCTACCGAAACATCTGGCGCTTCATAATTTCTAAAAGTTTTTTCTTCTTCCATGGTGATTTATTTATAGCTTCTTATGCTAATATATTTATATATGTATGTCTTATTTCAAGACTATACTGTATTCAAAGTAGTAGTTACAATTAATCTAAAATTAAACATTTCCTAAGACAAGGTTCAAATTTACAGTAAATACAACCAAGAACAGACTCACCGTTCTTTTTTTTCTGTTTTGGGAGGATCGTTACTATGTAGGCATGTATATCCGGAAAAAAAGGAACATGATTGGGGCATGAAGTCTTGTTTTAGATAAATGTTAAGTTCCTATGGGTGTTTCAAGGCAATTAAGTGATTAATTATTGCCTTATGTGAGATAATTACTAAATGGTTATTGGCTTAATATATAGGATGGGAGATTAAAAAATGTCTGTTTCAAATGAAATGGGAGATCATTAAGAAGTTTTCCGCTGAAAACTCGAAATAAGTTCGAACATCGTTCAAAAACCCGACAATATCGGACGTTCCGGTTTCTTGTTGGTTCGTCCTTTTTCTATGGCTTCTTTGGGGCCTTCTCGCTTCTTTGCAAGGCATTGTATAATAATACTTATCTGCCTGTTACAGATACCATCAGGCTGTCTTTTGCGGGGAGCGTGAATCGCACAGAGACAACCGAGAAGGAGCCATCGTCGCTTGTTATTACGTGCTCAAGTTGAGCGTTGTCTACATCGAAATGGGTAGTTCGGGGCATCACAAAAACAGCCCTGCAATTCGGAAAAGTTTCTTCCAGGTCATTGAAGACCGTGCCCGAGACCTTGCTATGACGCCCATTATTGGCGGGGGAATAGCGGATCCGGACCGGAGCCTGCTCGCCGCGCCGGAATGGAATGGGATCCACTTCACTGCCCAGATATGTACAGGAGCTTACCCTGCCGTTCTGAAACCGGACGATCCGGAAACTTTCGCTGGAGCTCTTGCCTATGCGTTTTGTAGGTGTGGCCCCCATCTCCATGACCTTAATACCCGGACCATGTCCGTCGTGGATCATGGCAACGGAATGCTTGTCGAGAAATGTTTGTACCGGGGCGTTATGCTCGAAACCGTTGATGACTTTGATGTGCGTGTTTGCCCTTGCCGAGAGCAAAGCGTCTGCCTTGGACAGGTCGTTGTTCCAGTACAGCCCGAAGTTTAGAACGGTAAGTACCCTGCCGAAATCAACGGCACCTACGGTTTCTCCATACCAGTGTTCATGGCCGGGAAATTGATGGTTGCCGAAGTTAATCAGATATGGGACATCCACATCGGAAAGTGCCCCGGAAACATAGGCTGCGTTCACTTCATTGCTCACCAATAACATATCCGGAGCGAGAATGTCTGCGATCCCTGCCAACTGCTCAAGATACTCGGCCTGGTACTGGCCCCATGTGTCCAGGTGTCCGAAGGTCATGAATACGGGATCTTCAGGAAAAGTGCTGACCACGTGAACACTCCGCGGCGACATCACGGTCAGGGTTTCGCTCTGTTCAGTACGGATCGTGGCAACCAGATCATAGAGCCCGGAAGGCATATCATCCGGGATCCTCACGATGAATTCCCGGTCATAGTAGAAGGCAGCGGATACATCCTCTTCCAGGGCAAGTTCCCTTGAGATGGTCGCGGGACCCACCTGCCGTATAAGCCTCAACGATTCGACCTGGTTTTGGCGAATGACGAGTCTTGTGCGAAACGCTTTGCCAGGCAGTCGAATAACAGGATGCCCCATGCTTGGAAAGCGTACACCCTGGGACCTGGTCCTCGGCTCGCGCTTGAGATAAACAGGCGGCAGCGTAGCCTGGGCCCCCGCGGTGATCTCAATTCCTGATACCGTGTGGGGGATCCAGCCGGATGCGGTAAGCCGGAGCGCGTAATCCTTGCCAGGAGGCAGGCAGGCCAGGCGACTCTGGCCATTCAGCCAATTTCGGACCAGGGTATTCCGGATGACTTTACCCTGGTGCGTTAGAACCGCTCTCACATCCACCAGGTGCGCGTTTTCTTCCCCGTTGATCTCAAAGGCCAGTTCCCCGGTCTGGCCGCGGAGGATGTAAAATCCTTCTATCCGGCATCCGGTTCCTGCCGTACTTCCTCTGTGAAACATTTGAATCCTGTGTTTACCGGGGGGTAAGTCCCGGGCCAGTACAATTTCCCGGGATGTCTCACGGGGGTAAATCGCAGGCATGGATATGCCGTCTATAACTACCTCGAGGACACCCAGGTTTGGGGGTTGATATGAAGGAACGGGATGTCCGCTGAGCCGAAGGACCAGGCCATTACCCTCGAAGTCCATGTGGAGAAGGGCGTCCTCTTCCTTTGTCATAAGGTGTTCTTCCGCCGCATACCTGAAGCCTGACCTGGACCTGAGCCAGGTCCCGCTTGTTTTAACCCTGGCGGTGTCCGTAGCAGGGATCCAAATGCCCCCGGAAAAAGCTGAGAAGGGATTTGCCTGGCCAAAAGCATGATCCAAAACCGGCAGCCATGCAATACCGATCATGAGGAAAAGTCTGATACGGCTCCCGACAATACGCAAAAATGAGTTGCCTGAGATTAACCTCTGTGCGGTATTTGAAAACAGAAACCCTGGACAAACAGTTCTGGCCGACATATCATCAATTTGGTTCATGTAGCTCCAAGTCCTTCTTCTGGAAATGGGATATAAAAGAAAAATACTAAGAATTAAACTCCCAAACAATAATAATCCCCTCCGGACTCCGGAATTTCCTCTTAGAATGAGCATTGGAAAGCATGGATACTGTATATTAGTAGTATGATGAAAAATTCTATCTCGGTAGGCACCCTTTTATACTCACATTCAGCCTGACGCTGTCTTCCTGCAAGCCACCTGAAGACCATGCAGGGAAGGAACAATCCCTAATATCCTGTTCTTAATATCTGATGACATGAATGATTGGATTGGATGCCTTGGGGGGCATCCGGATGCCCTCACGCCAAACATTGACCGGCTGGCGGCACGATCCGTTCTGTTCGAACAGGCCTATTGTTCAGCCCCTATATGCAATCCTTCCAGGGCCAGCGTAATGAGCGGTATGAATCCTTCCACGACCGGATGTTACGGAAACAGGCAGGCACTGCGGATGTCAGAGGTGGGATTCGATGCAGTAACACTGCCCCGGTATTTCTCCAACAATGGCTATTATTCCACTGGAGCGGGTAAGATCACCCACGGAAAGTTCCCCGATCCCGCTTCATGGGATGATTTCTATCCCAACCTCAGGACCCAGGGCATGCAGGGAGCCAGGCCAACGGAACAGAACCTGAATCGCCTGGATAGCGAAAACTTCGACTGGGGGCCGCTCGATGTGGCCGATTCTGCCATGAAGGGGGCAAAACTCCCGGCATACCATCCAGATGCTGGAAAAAGAATATGACAGGCCGTTTTTCCTGGCATGCGGCTGGTCGCTTCCCCACCTGCCATGGTATGCGCCGCGTAAGTACTTTGACATGTACAATCCGGGATTCTCTTGCCATGCCACTGATCAAGGAGGATGACCTGGATGACCTGCCCGAGAAAGCCCTGAATTATGCGGAGAACAGGTACTACCGTGCAGTAACTGGAGGGGGAAAGGAGCGTGAAGGAATACAGGCTTACCTGGCCTGCATCAGTTTCATAGACAAGCAGGTGGGAAGGGTGCTTGATGCCTTGGATGCAAGCCAGCATGCCAATAATACCATTATTGTCTTCTGGGGGGACCATGGCTGGCATCTTGGTGAAAAGCGGCACTGGAGTAAAAGCCACGCTCTGGGAAGAATCCGCGAGGGCACCTCTGATGATCGCTGCCCCCGGCATAAAACCCGGAAAATGCAAAACACCTGTCAGTTTCCTGGATATCTATCCAACACTGGTTGATCTGGCCGGACTGGATCCCAATCCTGCACTGGAAGGTTCCAGCCTGGTACCGCTGATGAAGGATCCCTTATCACATGGGAAAGACCAGCACTGACCACCCATGGCAAGGGCAATCACAGCCTGCGCACCAGTCGCTGGAGATATACCCGCTACAGCGATGGAGGAGAAGAGCTTTACGATCACTCCACGGATGAGATGGAGTGGAACAACCTGGCCGACGATCCGTCTTTTACCGGGGTCAAGGAAGAATTGAAACAATGGCTTCCTGATAAAGATGCCGAAGATGTTTATGTCCTGGATTGGCCCCGTGAAACAAAAAAGTACTGGACCTGGACCCTGAAAGCGGCAGAGCGATACCACGGCAAATCGGTGTATCCGGAGGATTGGGACTTTTCCGAATGATCCTTTCAACCCGCCTTCCTTCAGTCCTCCGTTTGAATATCGAGATTATCCGGTGACAAAGTATGCTCGTAGATCAATCCGTTTTTCGCGGAATAGGATCTGAATATGATGGCAGCCTCTTTGTCAGAAGAAGGACGGAACTCGATCTCTCCGAACATGTTATTGTCATCTTCCTTGCCATAGGAATGGATCATTTCAGCGGGCATGGGTTCGGGCGGGGTACGATGTATTCTGGAGAGGGCTCCTGGTGTAAAGTCATAGAAGAACCGGTTTCCCCCAATCGGTAGTTTATAGATATCACTGCGATGGACATCACCCGAAATCCCGATCACGCCGGTAATATCATTTTCAAAAATGAAATCGAAAAGTCTTTGGCGTTCTCCCACATAGAACTCACCGGCCCAACTGTCACCTTTAACCCTACCGAATTGAGTGCCGGAAACAAGAACCTTATAGCGGCTCTTCGAGTTCCTGAGTCCATTGCAGAGCCATACGAACTGTACTGCTCCCAGCATCGTTCCCTGATCCTTCCTTGCCTGGTACCGTCCATCAAGCAGGAAAAACTCCACGTCTCCGACGTCGAAGGAACTGTAAATACCCTTATTATCAGGCAGCCCGTATGAAGGATTGGGCCAGTATTCTTTGAATGCGGCAAGGGCTTCATCGGCATACGGGTGATCGCCATCGCAGTCGTTCGGCCCGAAATCATGATCGTCGTATATACCGTATGTTGGTATAGAAGCAGTTAGTTGTCTGAAGCCGACAATTGCCCTTAGTTCCTTATTGCCCTCACGCACTTCGTCTCTTTGGCCCAGTGATGTGTATGGGAAGTCTCCGAGGAAGAGGGTCAGGTCCGGCTTGCGCGAAGCCATTTGCACGAATGAAGATGTACCGGGTTCCATTTTATCCTGTCCGGGCATATACCCGTATCCGTATACCGCCCGGATGGCTCTCTTCCTGAGTGAAGGACCTGTGGTGGTGAAGGATGCTTCGTAATCTGACTTGCCGACGCGAATTGTATATCGATATTTGGATTCCCCTTTCAGCTTATCAAAGCGGAATGTGAAGGTATTGTCCGAGTCTGGTGTGGTATGAACCTTCTTGGTAATTTGTTCTGATATGTCATCTATTTCAGTAAGGGTGCAGGTTACCTTAGCCGTCGTTGTAGTGCGAACCCAGATAGCGGCGGTGCTCTCTGAAACGGCACCAAGCATCGGACCGTGTGAAATCGTGGGAGTTTCTCTGCAGGAAACGGTAAGTAAGATGCAAAGAATAGTGAGAACGGAAACTCGAATAAGGTTTTTCATAATGTCCTTTCTGTTGACTGCAAAAGAAGACGCCTGCTCTTTACGCCTTAACATATGCAGAGATTATGGGTAAAATTATACCGCTTTCCAGATATGGTTGTCATAAGTCTTTTGTCTACATTCTATCGCACAAAAATTAAAGGCCCCGTCTCTGTCGATATCGTAACTTCTCATGATCTTGCCCATTAAGAATGTAATGATCTGTTAGGATTGGATTTAGCCACGAAAACATGCATGCATGTTTAACGTCCAAATTTATTAATTTGATTGCCATGAAAGCCATATTAGTATTTTTTATGCTTCATATTTTGATTTTATCCCCAAAACGGCTATGAAGCAGAGTGTTCCTAATTTTAATCTTACAATCAACCCGGGGATTGTTAAATCCCAACCTGGTCCCATCGGGAGTGATAAGTCTTCACACATTTTTGGATCTCATAATGAATGATTCAAAAATGAAGGTCATTTTAAGAATCATATTGGTTGTGGTAACGGTCTCTTTTTTAGGTGCGTTCTGCCAAAGGTATGCAGAAGATTATTCAGGTGTTAGATTGAACAAGATCCAGGTGATAGGAACCCACAATAGCTACAAAAAACGGTTGGATCCATGAGTGAAGGAATACCTGGAGAATACAGTACCGGAAACTACTATCTCCCTGGACTATGAGCATCTTCCCATTATCATTTCTGTCGAACCTAAAGAATCGGAGTTGAATGGGGCATTTGATCAAAGATATATGAGGAACAGTGGTATTCGTCCTTAATGAAGGATCTTTGCAGCGCAGGATATACCTTGAGTCACATGCATATCTGGAGGGAAGCCAGATATGAAGATTACAGCCGGCTTGAATTAGCCATCCATTCCGGAGCACAGATAATAGTACAGATTACATTGTACCGGACCCTAATCTGCATTCATAATATTTTGTCAGGTTACCAGGAAATAGGATGGCAAGAATCAATCCTGTTACTGAACGGGTAAAATCACGCTAGAAAGGAAATAATTATTATAATAAAACGTCATTAAAATTTAGAAGGAGCAGCGGCATGCCCCCAGACCCCCCAATCGGATTTTATGGGTTAGCTGGTAATTGTGGAGGTAAAAAACCTTGTTGATCAAGGGCTTCCATGATCCCAAGCCGGAGCAACCCGGCTTTCAGATTGATGACATACTTCCGGCTTCCTTCTGCAAGTGAAAGCAGCAGGTTCTTGTCCCTGAGGCCTCTTATCCTGCGTGAGATTTCCTGTGGTGTTTTGTCCCTGAACAGGTCTCTGTAATGGGTGGCGCTAACAGCACCTGCATCGAATGCAATCTTCAGCATATACCTTTCTCTTGAGGTGATGCGTTTCTCTTTTTCTGAAAGGACAAGTGCAGTGTGGATGATTTTCTCTGCCAAATATGAATGGTTTGAAAGCAGGTCAATTTTCCTGATCTCATCCCTCAGCCCCCGTAGCATGTAGGTACACCAGTTCTCCTGTCCCTCCCTGGTTCCTTATCAGCAACTGAAAGCATTTTGTAGTAAAGATTTCTATCGATACAGAAAACCGAGGTGGGATTGATAATCCGGCTATTGTTTAGCCTGAATCCCTGTTTGATCATCAGGGCGTAAGTCAGCAAACGGGCCGTTCTTCCATTCCCGTTTTCAAATGGGTGAATCCAAACGAAACGATGATGAAATTGGGCCGCTTTTATTAGGTCATATTTTGGAGCATGGTCCGTATCCATGAAGGCGATCAGTTCTTTCATCAGTGGTACTATTTCCCATGGGGGCGGGGGAAGATGAGAGGAATGACCAATGCCCACTTCTTCCTGCCTGAATTTCCCCGGCCTATGGTCGCCGTCCCCGGCAGGTGGAGGACGGAGGTCTTCCATGATCAGCCTGTGTACTTCCGATGATAAAATCAAGGTCGATAGCCTGTGTGTTAATAATCTGGTCGATAAAAACCAGGGCTTTTTCCATATTCCGGATTTCTTTCACACCCTCAGGGATCCTTGATTCAGGACTCTGCTCCGCATCCATCAGCTCGAGGAGCTGAGTGGTATTTCCCTCGATCCTGGCTGAGCCGACAGCCTCAATGGTATGGAATAGTGAAAGCAGGTCACGGTAAACCAGGGGGTGGGTCCTGGTGTGAATCTCTTTTTTCCTGAGATGATCCAGGTCAATGACAAGGTCAGCGATTTCCGAATCAAAATCCGGGACGATCAATGATCAGAGGAAAAGGTTTGTATTCCGGGAAGGCCATATGTTACAATTCAAAAACAATATTTAACATGAAGCTAAACCAATATTTAACATTGAGATATTTCAATATTTAACATGAATGGTTCTATTCATTTAGTATACATTATATTGCAAAGATATAATAATTCATGGTATTTGATTAAAATATGTTTGAATATTTAACAAATCATGCACATTTTATTCTGCAATTAGTAAAGAAAAATGAAGTTTCCCCATCCGGTTTGCCCATTTCAAAAAGCACGCCCTTCGGGTACTCTGCTTTTTGAAAAGAGCAAAGGCCAACCCTTCGAAACTTTTGCCCGCGCGCAGGAAATCAAGCGATCGCAGCGAAACTTAAATCCATGAATAGTGGCCAGGATCTGATCCTGAAAGCGGCACTCTTACGGATAAATCCCTATTTCTCCCAAACGAAGCCGCTGATGGCAGCCGGTACAGACCTTGTTTATGCGCCTATTTTGTTATCGTCTTCTAGGAATGTTTGAAATTCACCTAAATTTTCTGTAATTTCCTTGTGTTGCATGTCACATCCGTTGCTTAACTAACTCAGATACAGTCAATTAGACGAAGGTGTGCAACACTTTTTATTTATCTACTCGTCAGATTATCAACAATTTATCATCTAGAAAACTTTAGTTAACAATGAACCCGAAAGATTTAAAACGAAGAGATTTTATAACAAAAGCTACTATCGGTACAATCGGAGCTGCAGCTTTCATATCGGCTTGTTCAACAGGGAATAAAACAAAACCAATCAATGAACCACCTGAATTGCTTGACCAGGCACCTGATGGCAAAGTTATTAAAGCAGGGTTAATTGGCTGCGGAGGACGCGGTACCGGTGCAGCCATTAATTTTTTAGATGCCGGGCCAAACCTGGAGATTGTGGCTTTAGGCGATGTTTTTCAGGATAGGATTGATACTTGCAGAGCAAATTTAAAAGAAGAGAAAGGTGTGGAGATTGCCGATGAAAAGTGTTTTCTGGGGTTTGACAGCTATCAAAAAGTAATTGATTCGGGTGTGGATGTGGTATTACTTTGCACACCACCTCATTTCCGTCCAAAACATGTTGAGGCGGCGATAAATGCCCGCAAGCATGTTTTTATGGAAAAACCAGTTGCTGTCGATCCGGTGGGTGCACGGTCTGTTCTGGTTTCTTCAAAAATGGCTGAATCGCTGGGACTGTGTATGGTTAGTGGTACGATACGAAGAGTACAGAAGGATTATATGACCACCCAGATGAAAGTAGCTAACGGTGAAATAGGCGAAATTGTTGGCGCTAATATTATCAGAAACGGAGGCGCTTTGTGGTATAGAAAAAGAAGACCCGAATGGACCGACATGGAATACATGCTGCGAAACTGGGGAAACTTTTGCTGGCTTTCGGGTGATCACATAACGGAACAATTTATTCACGAAATTGACGTAATGAGCTGGCACATGGGCAGGACGCCGGTTAAAGCAGTTGGCTGGGGTGGCCGCCAAAGGAGGATTACAGGCGATCAGTATGACTTTTTTAGTGTGGAGTACGTCTACGAAAATGGTGTAAGAGCACACTGTGCAGCACGTCAGATAAATGGCTGTACCAACGGCAAGGTGGAACGTATTGTAGGTACCAAAGGAGTTGCTATTGCTTCTGGTCAAATTCTTGATGTTAATGGGAATGAAGTATGGAAATATCCGATACCGGAAGAAGGAGATACCGAATCGAAATGGAAAGTTACCAATCCCTTTGTACAGGAACACATTAATCTTGTAACCGGTATCAGAACCGGAAACACCGTTAACGATGCTGAAGCACAGGTGAATTCGACCCTGATGACCATAATGGGCAGAATTTCGGCTTATACCGGAAAAGAAGTTACATGGGAAGAAATGATGAATTCAGACCTCTATTTGGGACCCAAAACTTATGCTTTTGGCCCGGTTCCCGGAATTCCTGAAGAAATACCCCTGGCTGGGGAAGAAAACAAGTTGACTTAAGTCTAACATTAAATTATTCGAAATGAAACAGTTTATTTTATTACAGGATTAATCCTATTGGCCGGAGTTATATCAGCGCAGGAATCACTTTTCAGATTTGGTGAAGAGATTGGTCTGCAAAAGATTATTTCAGGCGAGAAAGTGGAAGGTGTACCCGTTAACTGGATACAGGTAAATACTGAAGCTGAAACCTGGAAAGTAAAGGGGAATGAGTTAATCTGTTCAGGGCATCCGATTGGGGTAATCCGTTCAGAAAAGAGGTACGAAAACTTTTTATTGCACATCGAATGGAAACACATGGAACCGGGAGGGAATTCAGGGACTTTTGTGTGGAGCGATGCTGAGCCAGGCGACAACCGTTTGCCAAACGGGGTAGAAGTACAAATGCTGGAACTCGATTGGGTAAAGCTGAATACAAGAGATGGTAAAACACCTCCGGTTGCTTATGTACATGGCGAAATTTTTGGTGTTGGAGGGGTAGAAACTGTGCCTGATAATCCAAGGGGACGCCGTAGTAAATCTGTTGAAAACAGGTGTAAAGGAAAAGGGGAGTGGAACACCTACGAAGTGGTATGTGTTGATGGAACCATTAAGCTTTCGGTAAATGGTAAATTTGTTAACGGGATAAGTAAATCAACTAAAAAAGAAGGATTTATATGTCTTGAATCGGAGGGAGCTGAAATTCATTTCAGAAACATTAGAATAATTCAATTGCCCTGAAGTTTCTGTAGCATGTCGCGAAGGGCCTGAAGCTATACTCTATCATCACTCCTACGGATCCCGAAATGGATAATCCGGATTCATCCCAGCATATTATTGCCTCATCATAAAGAGAATATATACCCATAGCTCTTCATGGGTCAAATTATTTTCTCCTTTCTGAGTTCCTGAAGGACAATTTCCGTCATCTGGCTTTTCAAGGAGAACTCATATCGGACATCAAGTACATAAGCTTTCAGCCGCATCTTGATATAAGCGGTTTCCTTCTCCCGCTCGTGAGAGAAAAGCACACTGATGGGTTTATTGAGGAAAATAAATCCGGATATCTGTGCCGCTTCGGTTGCAATCCTTCTCACATTATCAAAATCGATCTCTTCGGGGAGGTAGAACTCGGCAACAACCTGGCAGTATGTTTTACCGGTATTTGAGTTGGAGACGGGGTCTGCGGTCAGAACTGCATTGGGTATGGTTACAACAGAATCATCAGCAGTTACGATCTTGGATGAGCGGAAACCTATGCTCAATACTTCTCCATAATGTTCACCAGCCTGTATCTTATCACCAACCTGGAAAGACTTCTCTGCGAGGATGGTAAATCCACCGAAAATATTTTTAAGAATATCCTGTGCGGCAAAACCAACGGCAACTCCGATGGAAGCACTCAGTGCCAGAATTGTTTGCCAGTTGGGTTTGAATATTACCTGTATGATGATGTAAACCACGACGGACCAGGCAATGATCCTGAAGACGGGAATGAATCCCTTGACCATGAACCTCATCCTGGAGTTCCTATCGGCAAAATAATGTAAAAGTCTGAAAATCAGTCGTAAACTAAGAATATTAATAAGAATCAGGACGATAGACCAGAAGATCTTGGAAAAAGAAACCAGTTCACCAATCTGGGTGATTTTTCTGGAAGGATCCGCTGACTCCATTTGTGACCGGCCAGCAAGGCTGTCTGTTGAAGGCGCGGTGAAAAGGGAATTCACGAAAGGTTTATACGGTGATGAATCGGTCCGGGGCGGCCCTTTCTCCGCAGTATCCTCTTTCAAGATGCTTGATGGTTGAGGGACTGCGGGAGTAATTATTGGGATTGTTTCAGCCAGGGCTTCTCTTGCTTCATTTTGGATCAAACCTGTATTCACTTCAGCCGCATCCTTCATTTGGCCGGGTAGACTGTCTGTTGCCAGGGAATCCTGAAGTTCCTGGGTATCCGTCCACCCGGTTACTGAATCATGCAATGGAAAGGATTCAACCGGGCTTGTATCACTGGTCGATACTATGCCGGGCATGGATTCCATCACCGCTATGGAATCAGTTCCAGCCATGGTATCGATGGCAGGGGACTGCTGTGCGTTCACAGCAGTGGCATGCAGCAGCATGATAAGGATTCCGGTCAGGGGAAATGCATTCATCAATGGAGGAAGTTTTTCAATTTTAAAAAGTTAACTACCAGCCTGTATATTAGAGGATTCAGAAAATAAATGTCTTTATTCCGGTTAAGAATACCGTCATCGAATAGCTGAAACAGAATTCTTTGTGTTTCCTCCAGGTCCTTGTTCAGGACGATCGAAAGGTGCTCAACCGACAGGCCATCATGGATGAGCAGGACATGAAGTGTCAGCACATGATCTACCGGCAGGTATTCAAAAAAGATATCGTCAGGCTCGTATATGGATGAGATCTCTACAGTCTTCTCCTGTATTTCACTGGTTGATCTTATCCAGTGAACCAGTGCGAGGCTGATATTCCCCCGGGCAAACCTTGCCAGACTAGACTGGTAACTTTTACTGAGATAATCCTGTTGCTTCTCTTCAGTCATGTGCATTAATTTCCTGTTTTTAAGCTGAAGTTTGTTAGGCAGGTACCTGATCTGAAATCCGGAAATCCGGTGCCGTTGATCGATGACCCTCTGAATATCCTCATCATCCATGTCATCCAATGTGACCAAAAAGCCAAAATAAGCGGAAATGGAGATGACCCGGTCAAGGTATTGCCAGGCATAGATTGTACAGGAAGTAAGCCAAAGAATGTTCTGGTTGGTAGCGGAGATCAGTTCAAATATTTTCTTCAGAACACTGAAGCCATGCACCGTCCTCAGGTAATACCTTTGAATATCTTCAAGAATGATGATTGAACGCTGTGGAAGCTCAACAAGATGATCCCTCAAGGCTTCAAAGTCTCTAATACTATCCATACCTATTGCCTTCGAAATATGCCGGACAAATGTGTCAACATCGAAAATCTGTCCTATGTTTCTGATCCGGAGAAATTGGTAACCTTCAGTACGTTTCTGGAATATGTTGAGGGATGTTGAGGCTCCGGCCCCTTTTTCGCCTATCACGGCAAGTGGACTGTAACCGTTATTCAGCCAATTGTCAAAAGCCAATCTGATCTTTTCGAGGACTTCTTTCCTTTCAACAAAAAACAGCTCGTCTTCCAATGGTTCAATGAAGTATAGACGCTGATAAATATAAGGGAGACCAGAGAGTATAGTATCTGTCCTTGACAGAAAATCAGACAGCTCGGACGAAATATGCACCGGTTTAGCAGAGTATCCGATCTTTTTGCGAAGTTGTCCTGTGAAGGTCACGGTACTGTTAAAAATCTTTTTCGGAGCCCGGACTGCAGCAGCACCAGATGATTTCAGTCCGTTTCCAAGACCCTTTCCGAAATTCTTCATGGTCTGGATGGTCTTTGCCTGGGCCAGTTTCAGGTTGAGGGCCAGCACACTGTCAGCATCTTGCATCCCGACAAGCATATCTATGGTGGAGGAAATGGCATCCGGTATCTGTTTATTAAAAATTTCATCCAGGTTTTCGATAGTACTTTCAGAATCAGTCTTTTTGTTTGTCGCCCGGCTGTAACTTTCTATAATGGACTGCTTTATATCTTTCCCATCTGTTTTGTCAGTGGTGTCATTTCTGATAACAGCACCCATTCCAAATTCAAGGATTCCAGTAACCTGGACCATTAAGGCAATGAGATCTTCGATCATGCCCTTCATCTCTTCTGTGATCTGAGAGAGCTTATTTGCCAATTTCGGGACAATATCGACCGATATAAGCTGCATGGGTTTTACCTCAACGACGTCCCTGTCCCTGACCAGTTTATGTGGTTGGAAAGAACGGGCAATGGTGCTGGTTTCTGCAGCTGTGCTGGCTTTGTATGACAGGCTCAGGTGAATTCTCTGTAGTTCCCGGTCCAATTGGGCCCGCTGGAATTCAGAGATTTTACGTATCAAAACACTGGAGGATCTGAATTTAAAAGTCCTGTATTGTTCATTCAAGGCACGGCGACTTAGGGATCCCTCATCGTACATCGCTATGAATTCTTGTGCAAGTTTATCCTGTGCCTGAAAGAATGAGGCTAAACCTTCCTTGATTTTTAGCTCGTATATCTGTCTTACCTTTTCTCCAGCCTCAATCAGGCTCAATACATAGGAGATCATCTTCCTGTCAAATCTCCAATCTTCATAAAGGAGCCAGTGGTTCCTTCCCCAGCCTGAAAACAATCGCCTGGTCCTGGCAGCGATTTCTCTGTATTGTGCATTGATCCTTCGTGGCCACAACCGTGAGGCAGGAAATTCAAAAGTGCCGCAGATGGACATCAATTGTTCATACTCTTCATTGATCTCGGTGTTAATCCGCTTCAGTTCATCATGCATTCTTCCTTTCAATTCAGGAATCGCTGTACCAACTTTTTGGAGTTTTTGTGGCAGATCCAAAACTTCACCGCCCGGATCCCCATTTACCTTTCCCGGACTATACAGTTTCAGCAGGTACCCTTTTTCGGCATCATGAAACAAGTAATGCATTTCAGCATGAAGACTGCAGGAATCTGGAAATAAAACTTCCATGGATGGGATAAGCTTCTGAACCATCCTGGTCCGATACACATATCTGATTAGCTGCCAGTGCGGAATGGTCTGGTAAAGATGGAAGGCTGCCTGCCTCTTCCCAAAGCTGAATATTCGATATACGGAACGTCTAAAGTAAAAATGGAGCCTCTTTACAGTTTTTACAGATTTGATGAAAAACCTGTCATCTTTCAGCAGTGTTATCCGATCAGCATCCTGTTCCTTTCTAATGATTTTCTGCTCCTGGCTGATGATCTTTTCAAGCTGTGAATGGTATGACTTTACAGTTTCATCAAAGCGGAAAAAATCCGCTGTGTTAAAATTCCCGAATGCATATGGCTTAATTGTTTCTCCCAGGCTGGTCAGCGATGAGAGAAGATCCACCTCTTCTTTGTCCCCTGAAATGGATGCGATACACTGGTTTAAAATAGAAAAACCCTCTTCCAAGGGAAGGAAAATCAGCTTATCAAGGTCTTCTCTTAAAATAAGGAAATTCTCACTTAAAGATTCATTGAGGTTCATATATAAGCGCAGATTTCAATCTGTATTCCAATTCAATATAAGACATTTTTTTGTTCTTCGTAAAAAGCTATTGATCATTGTTATGTTTCTCTTCTCCATCATATGTGTGGATCATTCCTCCCTTAAATCAATCCGGTTATCAGAGAAGGTACATTTCATTTGGTTTTGATTCACTGGTTCATCTGATCCTTCTTTTGTTAATAATTATAGTTTTGGGTGATGCATCGAAAAATGTGATTAAAATATTACATTGCATTATTTGGAAGAGATTCCTGGTAAATGGTCTTCCCATATTGATGACTTAACGAAAGTGAACATGACCCTTAATGAATTCCTAAACCATATTATAGTCGCAACCAAGGACTTTGATATCACTGTATACGAACTGTTTACGGTACTTCTGATACTTTGTATGACCTACCTGTTCATCAGGATACTCAGGAAAATATTCCTTAGACGCGAAAAGATCAAGCTGTTGGATCAGGGAAGAAGTCATGCCATCCTGCAGATTATCAAATACATTCTTTGGATAACCGCCATTATGATTTCGCTGCAAACGCTGGGCATTAAACTAACCCTGCTTCTGGCAGGTTCGGCTGCGATCCTGGTGGGACTTGGGCTCGGACTTCAGCAAATATTCCAGGACATTATGTCGGGCGTTGCCATTCTGTTTGAAGGAACACTGAAAGTTGGCGATATAGTTGAGATTCAGGATGATATCGTTGGAAGAGTCGTTGAGATCGGACTCCGGACTTCAAAAATTGAAACCCGTGACAACATCATGATGGTTGTACCCAATTCAAAGTTTGTAACTGACATTGTGATTAACTGGAGCCATATGGAGAAAAGAACGAGGTTTCACATAAATGTTGGTGTAGCCTATGGTTCGGATGTGGAAAAGGTAACCAGGATTCTGCTTGATTGTGCTGACAGACACAATAAAATCTCTCAGACAACAAAACCATTCGTCCGGTTTAAGGATTTTGGAGACTCATCCCTGGACTTCCAGTTGTTTTTCTGGACAACGGAGACATTCCAGGTAGAAAGTATTAAAAGTGATATCCGGTATGACATAGATGCATCGTTCAGAGAGCATAAGGTTCAAATCCCGTTTCCGCAACGCGATGTCCACATCAAATCAAAACCTCAAGGCACCTGAGAAAAATGCCATTTATTATGGTATCGTGCTTTTACTTTTTACCATTTTTGTCAATTACGTTTGTGATTTCCAAGGTGCTCGTGGCGATCATGATAATATCATCATACTTGCTTATTTCTTCCAGCAACCGGGTGTAAATAATGTCTTTGGTACTCCTTCGCTTTTTGTAATCAACAATGTAGCGAAGGGTTAATGATATCCAGTTCTCATCAAATTGAAGTGTGACCATAGGTTGTACCTGCGCCTCTTCAACCCGATACTTATCGGTGAGTTTACCCCACTGTTTTTCACTATTGGAAGCATACTGTCCACAAACTTCGTTTAATACATTGGTAAATACCTTTCGCGCGAGTTGATAATCGCTTTCAGTGCGTAACGGAACAATAATTTCATCCCAGAGAAAAGGGTACTCAGCAGAGTAGTTATGCACTTTTTCTTTAAAAACAAAACTGTTCGCTAAAGTAACAATGCGCCCGTTATATAAGTCTCCATTCACCCAATCACCTATTTCCATTACAGTGGTATTCATGACCCCAATATCAATTATATCCCCTTTCACATCGCCAACTTTTATGCGCTGGCCAACCCCCACAATTCCACCAATCATAATGCTGAACCAACCCGCTAGGCTTATAATTACTTCCTGCAAGGCAAAGGCAATGCCTGCTCCGGCCACACCCAGCGCTACACCGATGTTTCCTAGTTTGTCGCTATATACGAAAAGTACTACGCTTACAATTAAAATATAACCAAATACGTTCACTGCTTTTCGTGCCCTGTACCTATTGTCATTTGATTTAATGGTGCGCTTCAGGGTCCTTTTGATAAAATAAGTTATCAGGAGGATCACTGCAGTACCGATCAATATAGCTAGCATCCGCTCTACGAGGGGTTCATGAATCCAGTTTGTTAGTGTAGCTTTAAGTTTCTCCATTCTTCCTGATTCTGATTATATAATCAATATGCGTCATTACGATGCTATACCTATTCGTCATGTGCCCTAATGTGGCGCTAAACGAAGTTCAGGGCTGAGGGCGCAGTCTGCTGAGCTTGCTCATGCAGACTCAAGAGCCCGGAAGCACGGATCCAAATTGCGTTTAACGGCTTGTTCTGGAACTTCCAAAATTTCGTTTGCAAAAGTTACGATATTATACCGGAAAATTCCTGCTTTAGATAAATGCAATTTATTCTCTTAAACAACGCCGCTGGTAGCAGCAGGTATAGATCATGCTTAATAATAATTATTTAAGCAATACCAGTTTGATCACCCGGATAAATTCGTCAGTTTCCATTTTGCAAAAATAGAGCCCTGCTGAAATCGTTTCGCCAACAGAATTTCCAGGATCCCATGAAATCGTATGTTGTCCAGCCGGCTTAGGTCCAGCCATCAATTGCCTGACCTGTTTTCCCTGGCTATCATAAATTGTCATGGTAACTTGTGTTGGACGTGGAAGATCGTAGCTAATGGTGGTATTTGTTTTAAAAGGATTTGGATAACATGAAAGGGTGATATTGGTCAGCCGGATTTGAATTCACAACGCCGGTGGCTTCAGTATACTCGTAAGCACCAATGTCGAGGGTAGCATCGGACGGACGAGAGGCTGACAAACAATGCCTGATGTACTGCATCTGAGGTAAATGCTCAGGGAGAACTTCAGCAGGGAGAGAGGTACCGCCATTTATACATAGTGAACCTTCAGCGAGCTGAAAATTCTGCGTACTGAACTCCGAGAAATCCTGGCTCCTCACCCTCCTCATTGCCCAAATCATTGACGGTTTCTGTACCCGGACTATGGCTGTTCACCCATCCGCTCTTCAGCCAGTTGTTCCGGAGTGATATCGAACCTGCATGAGTTCAGCATGGCCAGGCTCGAGCCGGACGCAGTCGTATAAATGATGTTATTACGGGCATCACAACTCTCTTCATCAGTGGATAGCCGAATCAGTGTCGTATTTCCACTCCTTGTCGATACTATCGTGTTGTTGTAAAGATACAGGGTTCCCTTCCGGTATCTTGATTCATCGCCGCCATCACCACCGTAGTGGATTATCTGCGAGTTGCCCTCGCCTTCGCCTTCTACCAAAATATTTCCATAAACAAAAGTGCTCCGGTATACAGGATCCGAATAGAATCCTTCGTCATCGCTGTCTACGAGGTCCAATTGCCGATTGCCGTCTTCTATCCAGTTGTATCGGATAATGCAACCTGCTGAACGGTCTTTCAGATTGTTCCCATCACAATCACTCCGCAGGGCGCCGAAATGATTGAATTGAAAGAGAATACCATAAGCTTCTGTGTAATTATTGTGTTCGTAGATCCGACCTTCGATACCATTATCGTATATATAATTATTTTCAACTACGAGGTCAGTGGTCTGATCCCGCAGAAGAGTCCGTTTCCGCAATCGTGGAGAATACAACCCCGGATAATAATATGCTCGCCCTTCTCTATATAAATGGCAGCGGCATTATTCACATAATCAGCGGAGCCCGATCTTCCCGTGAACGAGAAAGGTGGACGTCCGCTTCGAATATCGAGATTCTCGATGACTATGTAGGCTGGTAGCATATCGGGCGGATTATTTGCACCGCCGATTTTAATAACACCACGCTGTTCATTCCAGAAATTGAGTGCTGCCCTGGTGGTCGCGTCCCGCCCATCGATCACCGGTAAATCACCATCCTTATTCGGTATGCCTTTGACTACGATCGGAGCACTCTCAGTACCTGCACGACAGATCACCCACTTCTCGTGATACGATGCTTCCCGGTAATGGATCAGTACAGAATCGCCAGCATCAAGTGATTCCCAGGGTACATCACCTATATTCTCGTAGGACTGTCCCGGACCGACAGGATACACCTCTGCAAATCCATCCCCGAAGGTGAAACCAATCAATGAAACAGTAATCGACAGTATGAATAATACTTTCCTGGAAGACATTATGCAAATCTTACGTTAAATACGTCAGAAGCCTATATTCCATACATTAACGAATTAACGGATCAAAAGTTATTCATTTGCTCTCCAGGGCTTCAATTCTGGCTTTTAGTTCCTCGATCAATTGTTGCTGTTCCTGTATGGCCTTTAGCATTGGAGTAACTAATTGGCTGTACGAGACTGTTTCTACCTCTCCTTTATCATCATAACTAACGAACTGTGGATTTACATTTTCTACCTCTTCGGCGATAAGCCCGTATTGTTTGGTTCCAGAATTGTCAGCGTTGTATAAGAAGTTAACCGGACGAAGCTGATAGAGCCAGCTTACATCTTCCATGGGACGGACATTCTTTTTATATCTGATGGAAGAAGTAAAATAGCCTATTTGCCCTGCCGAGTTAATATACAAGTCCCTGGTAGGTAATAGAATCAATCCATCCTCATAAACATCCGGAAAAAAGATTGCACCGTCTTTCCTTACCAGAACCGCATTATGTCTTCCCATGTTACTTGTACCATTTCCGATAAGGAATACCGGATCTGTATCTTCCCATGAGTCCGGAGTGTTGGAACCGGAGGTTGTATTATAGCGGCCAATAGCGAGGCATGCAAAAGATTCTGCATCTGTGAATCTCCCCATGGTTACGGAATAGTTCCCGCTTGCAGTTGTGGTCCCTCCCAAACTCGTGGAATAGTTCCCGGTTGCGTTTGTGCCCCCACCAAAAGCAGTAGCAGCCATTCCGGTTGCCTCGTTGTAATCCCCAATGGCTAAGGAATATGTCCCGCTGGCCAGTGTATTATACCCAGAGGCTGTGGAGTAGTTACCAATATTCGCATCATCCCATCGATTGGATAGAGCAAATCCAGCTCTGAAGGCAGCCTTTCTTGGATACCAGATCAATCGTGTTCCCTGTCCTGAGGTAGCGAGTGTATTACCACTGCTATATTCGCCTTTAGCCATAATGCCACCATCATTATCCAGGGAAAGACGAAATTCCGGATCGTCTGTGCCTATTCCAACCCTTCCACCATAGGGATTCAGATTCAAGTCACCAGCGGTAAAGTTCTGCAATCGAAGATCCTCGTCGCCAACATCATACCAGAGGTAGGCTTTGAATATGTCGTCATCGTAAAGCGACAGGAAGACACCTTCCCCGGAAGGAGCAGACAAAGACAGCTGTCCCCGGCTAGCAATTGGTGATCCATGTGCATGAATATATGTTGCCGGGCTGCTGGTCCCGATGCCAACATTGCCAGAATTGTAGTAGATATCGCTGCCTGAAGTGGTCCATTGACTGCCCTCGACAGTAGGTGTATTGGTTAAATCGGTATAACTACCACTTGTTGCAACGGCTGCAAATGTTGGTTTGCCGGTGACTTCACTCCAGGCAGGTACATATGCGGCAGGACGATAAAGCCCGTCATGGTCACCCCACCCAAATGCAGTGTTCCAGTTGGCAATTAAACCTGAAGTGATACCATTCGCCACATGCGAAGTACTCATACCATCTGTTATTCCAAAACCGGTAAGTGTTGTTGGTTTGCCTGTCAGATCATTGTAATTGCCACTGAATACATTCCCCGCTATTTCTGAATAAAAAGCATAGGGTACGCTTAATAATTGACTGGTGCCAACGATGGTATAGTTGGATCCACCTGCGGGGTCGGTCTCAGTTTTTATAAAATAAGGACCATTTGACCAATCAATAGTCGAGAAATCATCACTGGTTGATCCAGTGCCAATTTCAATACTGACTAATCCATTGGCATTGGAAATTGATGATTGGGTTTCAGCATATACAACGGTGCCTTCTGCAGAACCTTGCAGAATGCTTATTTTCATACCAACAGGAACATCTGTTACCAAATTGCTGCTGTTATTGCGGATTACTGCCTGGTAGCTCATTTTTTCGGGTAACTGGGCTAAGGCGCTAGATAATACCGCAATGGTGGCGAAAAGTGAAAATAACTTTTTCATTATTTGGGGTTTTATTGGTTTTTGATGATCTTAAATGTTTTAACTACTTGCTGATTGTCGGTAACTTTCAGGAAATATGTTGAGGGTGGGAGATTTGACATTGGAATAGTGGTCTTGATGTCTATTAGTTTTTTACTGACTATCAGCTTTCCCAGTGCATCATAAAGCTGAAAAAACAAGTTTTCGTTGTCAGGGATTTCTACTTCCAGCGTGAGCAGATCAGTCGCAGGATTTGGATAAGCCGTACATTTTAGATTTATATCTCTGGCCAGGTCAATTCCAACTACTACAGAAATCTCAAAAGGTTGTTGTACTCCTTCTGCCATAGATCCATTTGTGCCTATGTTAGTTGCATATAATACCTGTCCAATGGAATAACTCACTGAACCTCCACTGCCCGAAGCATTACCCCCTGAAGCAGGAATGGCCTCCTGTGCTAGTACACTTGTTGCAAAACCGAGTCCCAACAAGAGTACGACACTCAGTTTTAATTGTTTTCGTCGCATGTGATCTCCTTTTAATATGTTAGTTTATGTTCAATAATAGTAGAGTCAAAAGCTCAATATCTTAGGTAAAAAGGAATTGAAAAAAATGATAAAAATGCCAAGTGCTATGTAGTGGCACTCCGGGAAATGTGATATTATATATAAAGTTATCCAAAAATATGCAGAATGTCAATGATTTTTGCCTGGCATGAGCGAAGCGAAGCTATGGTTTTCTTTAATATCTGAGTAACTTTAAACATTACACATTATAATAGGAAAATATCATGGTAAATCGAAGAGGATTTATTAAACAAGCCTCAGCCGCGGCAATACTCAGCAGTATCCCGAATGTTTTGTTTTCACAGCTGAAATCTGAACCTGGAATGATCTGGGCTAACCTTCTGCATCTAAGCTATAACATGTGGGAAGATTCTGTGCCTCTGAAATACCGGGATGAGAATTTTGAATGCTCTACCTGTCAGGAAGCAAGGGAATGGGCTCATGGCCTCAGGTCAAGCCTGACTTTCGATGAATCGGTCTGGGATGCCCTGATGGGTGAGATGGCATCAGTAGGGATGAACATGGTCGTCATAGATTTGGGAGACGGAATAAAATATGAGAGCCATCCGGAAATAGCAGTAAGAAATGCATGGACACCTGCAAAATTAAGAACTGAACTGGCAAAAATTCGCAAACTTGGCATTGAACCGATTCCAAAGCTGAATTTTGCAACAACACATGATGTATGGTTAAAGGATTACAAAAGAATGGTCTCAACAGATAAATATTATAATGTATGTAGAAACCTGATCGAGGAGGTATCAATCCTTTTTGATAAGCCTCGGTTTTTTCATCTGGGGATGGATGAGGAAACTGCGCGACATCAAAGAAACCGTGATTATGTAGTACTTCGCCAAAATGACCTGTGGTGGGGCGATTTGTATTTTCTTATTGGAGAAGTAGAGAAGAATGGAATGCGTCCCTGGATATGGTCTGATTATGCCTGGGACCATCCAGATAAGTTTTTCAGGAAAATGCCAAAATCCGTACTCCAGAGTAACTGGTACTATAGAGATGTATTTGATTTGTCCGAACTTGATGAATCAGCATCGAAAATGTTGAAACTGTATAATGACCTTGAGAAATATGGATATGACCAGATTCCCACCGGAAGCAATCACTCCAATGATAAGAACATGGAGGGGACGGTGAAATATTGCTCGGAAGCTGTAGATCCATCAAGATTAAAGGGATATATGATGGCCCCCTGGCGACCCACGCTTGGTGAGTGCCTGGAGAGACATAAAAGTGCCATACACCAGGTTGCAAGTTGTATATAATCTAATGTGCCGAAATTAGGATCTAGTTGAAATTGTTGTAAATGAGTTTAGCAACATCAACCTAAAAATCAAGCCTTTAAAAAGATCCTTTTGGTAGGAGTTGAAAGTGACTGCCTTTTGTTTTATTCTTGAAATGAATTTGTCATACTGTAATAGTTTTGAATTTATTCAAACTTTTCTGCATGATCTGATACATCGCTGAGCCATTCATCATATGTTTTTAGCATCTCTGTTACAAGTTCCGGATGTTCATCAGAAATATTGTTTTTTTCTCCAATATCATTCTCAAGATTGTACAGTTCAGGATCGGTTTCTCCAATAACTATCAATTTCCAGGGTCCTTTTCTGATGGCTATTTCATTCCTCATTTTCCAGAAAATGAAGCGGGACTGTAATTTCTCCTGGTCAGTCAGAACAGGCAGTATATTCACCCCATCCAAATGCTTGTTCCAAGGTATTTCTGCTCCGGCAAGCTCAGCAAATGTCGGAAACATGTCCATCGTCAATACGGTTTCATCTGTCTCCGTACCAGGACGGATCCTTCCTGGCCAGTATGCAATACAGGGAACTCTGTGTCCTCCCTCATATACCTCAGCTTTTTGTCCCCGCAAATCTCCGTTGTCGGATATATTGTAGAATTCATTTGCATAATGGATATAGCCGCCATTATCCGATGTAAATATTACCAGGGTATTTTTCTCCAGTCCTAGGTCTTTCAATGTCTTTATGATTTCACCAACCCCTGTATCAACAGATTCGACCATTGCTTTTATATGGGGACGAACATTTTTTTTGTCAGGGATGATACCCCACTTGTCCTTTTCGTAAGATGTCCCGGCTTCGCGGTGTGCCGGGTCATCCGGACCCTGCCAGGGGAAGTGGATGGCCAGATGTGAAACGTATAGGAAAAATGGTTCGTCCCTGTGATCCCTTATAAACTGAACACTATGCCGGGTGATCAGATCATTGCTATAGCCAACTTCCATTTCCGGCATATTGTTATGCCACCAATCCTCCCTGCCCCATCGGTCCACATGCGTATGGTGGTCCCCGTCACCGGATCCCAGTCCCCTGAATTCATCAAACCCCTGGTCATGTGGTAGGTAGGGAGGCAGGTAACCCAGATGCCACTTCCCGAACATTCCAGTGGCATAGCCTGCTTCATTGAGGACCTCTGCAATGGTGAGGGCCCCGGAAGGCATGCCCTGGTCATGCTGGGTTTTGCCCGAAAGTGCAGCTTCAAATTTTACACCCAGCCTGTGCTGGTACATTCCTGTCATGAATGCAGCACGGGTTGGTGTGCACATGGGACCGTTGGAATGATAATCCGTGAACCTTAATCCCCTATCGGCCAGGCGGTCAATATTCGGAGTCAGATTAAACCGGTTATTGTAACATCCCAGATCTCCATATCCAAGGTCATCGATCATAATAAACACGATATTGGGTTTACCTGCTTCATTGTCGTGTGTAGTGCATCCCAGGATACATATTAATGATATCATGACTGCCAGCAAGGTTGCAGAGTAATTTGAGGGAGATCTTGTTGTTATCAACATATCTATCAGTTATCTTTTGTTATTCCCGGTACCTCCGGTACTGTTACATTCAGTGTTTCCGTGGAAGGCTTGCCTTCTACCTGTAATCTCACCTTTAAAATTAATTTTTTTTCTTCAGTTTCCTGATTCAGCAACAATGTGAATTAATTGTTGATTGTGAGGTTTTGGGAGATATTCTGAGAAGTATAAAAGAGATGTGTTGCAAAAACTGTATCCTCAAATTATCCCCTCTGAGCCTGGTATTTGCACTTCATCTTATAAGTATCATCTCCTTCACGTCCTGAAATGCACCTGCCTGAATTCTATAGAAGTAGATACCTCTTGATAGATCCTGAGCGTTGAACATTACTTCATGATGACCTGCATTTAACCGCTTTTTAAGAAGTGTTTTTATTCTTTTACCCAGGGTGTTGTATACTTCAATGTTTACATAATTGGGCTCTTCTAAATAAAATTTTATCTGTGTTGATGAATTAAATGGATTCGGATAGTTCTGAAAGAGTTGGGTTAGCAAGGGTTTCTCGTTTAAAGTCTTCACGGTAGTAGGACCAGTATCCTGATTTACCCACCAACCATTGCGTAAGAGATTCCCTCTACCCGTTGGCCAGATCAGGTTGTCGGCCGATGAAGAATCAATTGAATAGACAAGCACGCTTTCAACATTATCCTCAGCATCCTTAAGTGATACTACTATCTCTACAGTACCGTTGTTATCAATATCGGCAAGTGTGGGAACAGGCATAGCACCCCGGCGGGGCAGTGGTACTCGATGAAGTTCGTTTCCGCCTGCATCGAGCACAAAGAGTGCTCCCATATCGTTTTCTGTTGAATATGTATTGAACACGATCTCAGGAATGCTGTCTCTGGAAAGATCGCCCACCACGACTCCGCCTGTCAAAACGGTTGTGTCGGTTGTGTAAATGAATGACCACAGTTCACTTTTATCGGAAGCAACGCTATGAATTTTGCCATCAAATCCGGCGAAGATAAACTCCGGACCGGGTTTGTTCGAATTGATGTCAGCAATCGCAACCTGGTTGGTTGCTCCAACAATGTTTGTACCTTGAAATCCCCCTAGACCTGCAAGGTAATCTGGAGCATGAAACGGTGTTTCCCAACCGAGGACCCGGCTTGCATCAGGGCGTACAACCCACAATGCAACTCCTTTCCTAAGATCGGTCCTGGAAGCGTTTTGGACATGACCAAGGAGCACGATCTCATTGATGCCATCACCATCGACATCGGTAATGGCAGGTGCTGTGTTGGTAAACTCGGATTGTAGATCCACATCTTCGTTATTTGACCAACCCTGCTGAGCGAGCGCCAGGTCATGCAGGTAACGTACTCCGGGGGTTTTCGTGCAGTTCTGAAACATGGCGTTCGCATCGAATGCCTCACCTGATCCCTTATGAAAACTTGCGTATGCATTGTCATGAGGTACTACGATATCCAGTTTTAAATCTCCATCCAGGTCTCCAATGGCAATGTTCTGGTCATAGCATCCAGCGGGATGGCAGTCCTGATCACAACCACTCGATCCAGAACTGTTTGGAGGAAAGCCTTCCACTTGTGAACCGTCGGCGTGCCATGCATTCATTACGTCAGTAGGTGACGAATAGGCCGGGGCCGCGACCAGATCAAGTTGTCCGTCTCCATCAACATCTCCTGCAGCAAGGCTGCGTATCTCATCTTCCCATGTGACAGGGAAACCGGAAAGGACATTGCCTTCTGCGTCAAGCATAAAAACCTGATCACGTGCTGCGAAAGCAATTTCCAAACGTGCGTCATCTCGAAAATTAGCTACAACTGGACTTGCAAATATTCGACCTGGTGTTTCATTAAACTTCCAGAAGAGAGATCCATCGGCTTTCCAGACGATAAGCGCATTAGCACGCGGGACTATGATCTCCTGCTCACCATCGTTGTCAATGTCAGCTATGGCCGGCGAACCAAGCCAGGCTTCCTCCCAGCGATCCTTAAGGGTGAGGAATAGAACCGGTTCTTCCACAGTTGCACTTTTCTTTTCAAGATAATTTTTTTGCGATTGTGCAAATGAAGACTGCGCGAATGGAATTATTGTCATACCAAATAAAAGCATCGCTGCTTTTGCTAGCCTTATAAATCGATGTGCCATTTTCATATTCTTTACTAATAATTTTTAAAACATATAACGTCCTGCAGGGCATCCTCACGGTCAAATGGACCAGGGGTTTTATAGGCAACGGCTTTCATTGTCAGTCTCCAGTTATGCTTATTTTGTAAATAGCTAATATGCGGGTGGTGTTCATTTGAGCAAATTGCTGATCAAATCGGATTACGGTGAGCTGAGTGGATGGGTGACGCATACCAACAAATTCTGTTACCTGCATAAAGTTAAAATTTTTCATGCCGCTGCAAAAGCCACTCAATAAACCCAGTCCCACTTTAGTGATTTATTCAGCAGATTAATAATTTGTATGATCGGCATAAAATGTAAATGAGTCGCCGTAAAGCCCTGTGTATTTCAATATATTATTCTGAAAATCCACCGGTTGTCTCTTTATCACCTCACGAAACTCCTGAAAGGATTTGTAATTCGACTTCTCAGCTATATCGAGAATAACAGGAAAGAACTGAGGCATCACAATATTTCCTTGTATGCTGCCCTTTTACCTCTATCGGGTTTCAGTACCGTTTCTCCAAAACGAAGATCCTCACCTTCTCCGATATACATATGCTGCAGCTGATCATTTTCATCCAGTGTAATTACGGCAAATGTTCCTTTAAAATAAATATCCAGTTTTTCATCATCAAAAACCTCGTTTGGGGATTGTGTGATTATATATTGGATAAGATTATAGCCCCCTGTTTTACTAACAACTTTTAATCCTTTATACAGTCCATCCTGTTCCAGTTTCTCAACCCATTGAATGGATGGACCTTTCTCCATTTCACTAAACGGTTCGTACACTACCACAAAAGGATTTTTCCATGCCTCACCATTTTTCCGGATGACAAGCGTAGGTGTAGACAATTTATCGTAGGGTTCTGGCGCCTCAAAAGTAGGAGGAGCCATAACTCTGGTATAATCCCTCTTCTCACAACCGGGTATATACAGGTTCATATAAATCATTTTGCCTTCCAGTTTTTCAAGAGCAAATTGTGCTTTAACATCCTTGTTGTATTGGGGGACCGTTTGTACGTCCTCAAAAAAATGCCAGCCAGGATGCCGGTATTGTCTGTTCTGTTTCCAGGGAATGGCAGCATTTGCCATATACCTCTCAGGAGTACCGGTAAAATTCAAATCCTCATTCTGAAAAGTCAACTTGTCTCCTATATTATGGTACAAATAATCGTGATATTCATCGGGCAGTTTTGATTTGGAACGGAATACATCCACATAATATCCGGTTGTGGGTGATGTGCGAATGAGGGCCAGGGTTCTTTCCTGCGTGGCTTCTGCCTTGTCTCCCCTATCGTCAATAAAACTGGTTTGGGTATAAGAGTGGTATGGTGAAATGCCTTCTTCCCCTCGCATAGGTTCCATGCTGATAAGCTGTACCGTATTTATTCCCTGATTTACCCAGCCCGAATCACCGCGTGAACTGCCGTTTACAATGACTGTATTGTGAGCCGCAAAAATGCGGGAATAATTTTCATGAATATCCTGCTGATAACGACCTCTTCCATTATCTACACCAAGCACCTGTCCCTCGCCGTAAAGCTCTATATTCATGCCTTCCGCATGGCCATGTACCATGTGTGCCCCACCCACAAAACACATCAGTCCGTCATCGGGATCCCTGGTTGAACTTAAATTACGCTGAAGGAATATACCTGCATGAACGACCCTGTCGGTTCGGGGAAGAATGAGGGATTCAGTACCTCCTTTTATTTCACCGCCATGCAAAAGAACCGCATCCATTCCACGTCTTCTGTATCTTCCGTTTTCCATGGCGCTGTTGAGCAGGGCTCCGAATGTACTGGTGATTTTTTCAACCCCATCCATCTTCCCAAGCAGATAGGCATCTTCATAACTGCTGTAGGATGGTGTACCGTACCGGTGCCCATCTCCCCAACGAATGATCTCATTGTTTGGATAGACGAGATAATCCAGTGCCGGTAAGGAAAACAGTACGTTCGAATACTTTTCTCCCAACCGAAGAGAGGGATCATATTTATTGACGATCAGCATCAATCTGGTTAATATGGAACCTGCGGCATTGAGATATTGGGAAGTTTCCGGCCATATATCTCCCTCTTCCTTATATATCCCGGCCATTACATTCAGTGCATCCTGGTTTTCCGTATTTTCAGTTAGGAAATACGATAGCAGTTCCTTACGCTCATTTTTTTCCTCCATGGCCAGTGCATTATACACCAAGGCTGGGTGCTTCCAGTATGGGATGATTCGATGCGATCATGTCCATAATTGATAGTAAAATCGGCATAGGTACGAAAAACCATCTGTGCCTCTGCCTGAGGGAAGTCAATCGAAGCTCTTT
The DNA here is from genome assembly GCA_963767555.1 of uncultured Bacteroidaceae bacterium. Lineage (GTDB taxonomy): Bacteria > Bacteroidota > Bacteroidia > Bacteroidales > SM23-62 > SM23-62. The sequence continues at coordinate 29,107 of CAVYEL010000010.1, forward strand.
TTACCAAGGTCATATGCCTGCCCTCCATTCCTGATAAATGCAGCAACGAAGTCATATATGAGCGGAACCTTGGCACCTATCACTCTTACTTCCCTGAAACCGTCATCCGGAAACAGCCAACCTCCCCTCCCTCTCCACTCCGATTGTTCCATTTGCAGAACACCTTTCACAAATGCATTCAGAATATCGGTGGCACATTGTGCATATTTTTCATCTTCGGTAGAGATAATATGCCATGCCACAATCAACGCCAATTTCCAGGAAACGGATGAGTTTTCTGGCATTGGCCATTTCCTCAGGGGTGCCATTGTCCAGGTTGGTCCGTTTACCATTCACCGTATGTACGGTGTATGTAAACGGGGGTATTTCACCCGGCTTACTATTCTCCCAGTCAAATGGCATCTCTTTAAGAAATGCTTCAGGATTTGCCTGATGCAGTTCAATATCCCTGTCAAGCTGATCGATAAAATCAGTATAAATGTTTTTTGCCCATTCCTGGGTTTCAATTTTAGCCAATATATCTTCCCTGTCGGATGGTGTCACAAGAATTAAAGGGCGAACGGGATCATTCGCCCAGGTACCTGCATAGATGGAGATCATGCAGATTACTAATAATATATTGGTATACTTTTTTGCAGTCATAAATTTATAATTGGTTTTATTCCATCAGTTTAGTAATCTCGATATCATGTTTCATGTGAAATTCATTTGCAGATTAATGGATGATTATTTCGGGATACAACTGAATGGCGATCGATGCTATCTGTCGCAATACTACCATACTGATAATCAGTCCCATAAAGCTAATATTAAATATTGAATAATCACCTCATTTTGCAAAGATTTTCTGAAACCTGGTACAGTAGTCAGAAAATGCCCAATGTCCCATTTATGTTTCCCTGACCAGGAATATGTAAAATTTAAGATACCTGAATATTGATCCCAGTTTTGAATTATGAAAGAAATTCAATAGCTTGCAAAATGATCATTTGTTCAATCATGATCATTTGATCAATCATGGAAACGGATAACCTCATCTACAAAATCGCCCTGGCCTATTACGAGAAAGGCATGACACAGCAGGAGATTGCCCATCGTTATGGTATCTCACGTATCAAAGTATCGCGCTTACTGAACCATGCACAGAAAGGTAAGATCGTACAGATAAAGATTATACCACCCAAAGATCCTTACGTTAAACTGGAAACATTGCTGGAAGATAAGTACGGTCTTGACCAGCTGATTATTGCAGGCGGATCCGGGGGAGATTTTGCCACCTGGGTGGACCAGGCAGGGAAGGTGGCAGCTGATTATTTCACCTCCATTCTGGCAGGTACGGAAACGGTGGGACTTACCTGGGGGAGGGCCCTGCTCAGTTTTGTCAACAGTCTACCCCCAATGAATTACCCCGACCTGAAAATCGTCCAGATGCTGGGAGGTTTGGGTGAACCCCAATCTGAGTTCCATGGTGCCGACCTTTGCCGGAAAATGGCGCAGGCATGTGGAACCCGTCCCTGGCTGATCCAGGCCCCTGGAATTGTCAGAGATGGTAATATTTGTAAGGCATTGAAGGAGGATTTTCAGGTGAAAGGTACATTGGAGCTGGCTGCCAGGGCAGATATTGTGGTGGTTGGGATCGGATATTTCGGAGAAAAAGCGCCACTCAATAAGTCAAACACCATCCTTTCACCACAGGATAAAACATTACTCACAATGAAGGGGGCTGTGGGAGATATTTCATTGCGGTTTTTTAACCGGGATGGTGATTTTATACCAAATGAGCTGGATGATCGGGTTGTCGGACTCACAGCAGCGGAGATTGGGAAACTGAAACGGATTATTGGCATTGCGGGTGGCATGGAGAAATATGATACGATCCGTGCAGCGGTTAGCAGAAAGCTTATCCATGTACTGATCACCGACCTCGAAACAGCAAAACGACTCGCTAAAGAACCTATACAATAGATCATGGAAGAGGCACTTTTACTGGGACTTGACTATGGCACAGGGGGTGCAAAAGCCACAATCATTGACCCCTCCGGCCAGGAATTAAGCTATGCTTTTGAAGAATATCCGATTCTTACGCCCCATCCGGGGTGGTCCGAGCATGATCCGTATAACTATTGGTCAGCGGCCTGCCGCCTGATCCGGAAAACCATGGCTGATGCCGGGGTGCGGTCCGGCCAGATCAAAGGCATTGCCGTCTCCTCGGCCCTACCCTCCCTGGTAATGGTGGACAAGGATCATCATCCCTTGCAGAACGCCTATAATCTGATGGATAAGCGTGCAGTGAAGGAGGTGGAGTGGCTGAAAAAGCAAATTGGAGAGGAGTTGATCTTTAAGCTCTCAAAAAACCGGCTGGAAGACCATCCGATGATCACCAACCTGCTCTGGGAAAAAAACAACCGTCCCGATATCTTCAAATCGGTATACAAAGCCCTGACCATTGATGGATTCATCAATCTCAAACTGACCGGGGAGGCGACCTGCCATTATTCGGGGGCGGCTTTTTACGGGGTGGCATACGATCTGCTGAACAGGAAGTTTAATCATGAGATGCTCGAAAAGATAGGGCTGGAGCAATCGATTTTCCCGGACCTGTACCGGTGCGAGGATATTATCGGGACAGTGACCCGCAAGGCGGCTGAGCAAACCGGACTGGCTGTGGAAACACCTGTGGCAGCCGGCCAGGTGGACTGTAACGCAGGTTGGATGGGTGCAGGTGCTATCCATGAAGGGGATATACAGATGAACCTGGGGACCTGCGGGAATTTTGGCATCATCACAAAAGACACCAACTTCCCTCCTTCCATGATCAATTTTGCCTATACAACCAATTCCGAGGATACCTATATCATTGTACCGACCACTACCACAGGTGGGCAGCTGATCCGTTACATGCGGGACAATTTCTACCGGATGGAAACAGGTGCTGAACCGGTCTATGGACTGAACACTTTTGACCTGATCAACCGGGAGGCTGAAATGGTACCTGCAGGCAGTGAGGGACTGGTAGTCCTGCCCTATCTGATGGGAGAACGCACTCCTATCTGGGATGTACATGCCAGGGGTACGGTGTTCGGACTTTCACTGAATCATACACGCGGCCATATCATGAGGGCCATGATGGAATCCGTAGCATTTGCCCTCTATGATTCGTTCAGGATCCTCAAAGAAACGGGTCACAAGATCTCCGGACAGATCGTCTTGAATGAAGGCGGGGCGAAGAGTACATTATGGAGGTCCATTATTACTGATGTTTTCAATACACCGACTGTGCTCGTGAAACGTCGGACCGGTGCTCCATTTGGCAATGCTATCCTGGCCGGTGTCGCCACCGGGGTATTTAAGGATTTCTCGGTGACTGAACAGTTTACCAGCTATATCGATCCCATGGAACCTGATCAAGATAAACATGGGCTCTATATGGATTACTTCTCTCTGTACAAAGATTTATATGAGCATATTAAAGGTGATTTTAAAACGCTGGCGATGTTGCGGAAAAAGTATATCAATAATTAATTCATCGAAATGGAACTGATTTCCAAACTGGACCAGCGTCATGCTGAAGGTAACCCGGCAAGAATTGGGATCATCGGATGCGGGCAGATGGGCTCAGGACTGGCCCATACCATCCATAACATCAAAGGGATGCAGGTTATGGCCATTGCAGATATCCAACCTCAAAAAGGCATTGATACCTTCAGGGATATGGGGATTGAAAAGCAGCAGATCGTGGTTTCGGAATACCCGGGGATATTGAATGATGCCCTGAGAAAAGGCCAATTTATTGTTACTCCTGATCCGCTGGTAATGACAGACCTGGATGGGATTGAAGCCAACGTGGAATCCACAGGCGCTACCGATATTGGGGCAAAAGTGGCATGGAACTCCATTGAGAAAAGGAAGCCAGTGATCATGCTCAATGTGGAGACTGACGTTACCATAGGGGCCTACCTTAACCATATGGCAAGAAAGAATCATGCGCTCTATACAGTCGCTTCGGGTGATGAGCCTGGTGTGTGCAAAATGCTTTGGGAGCAGGCACTTTTGATGGGATTCGAGGTGGTATGTATTGGGAAAGGGAAGAACAATCCGCTTGATCTTGATGCCACCCCGGAGTCATGTTTAGAGGAAGCTGGCTCAAAAGACATGAATCCCAAGATCCTTGCTTCCTTCAGGGATGGGACCAAGACCATGGTGGAAATGGCAGCGGTTTCCAATGCCACCGGATTGCTTCCGGATATTCCCGGGATGCATGGTCCAAAGGTGGAACTGGATGATCTGCTGAACATATATATCCCTGAAGCAGCAGGAGGAATGCTGACGAGGCGAGGGGTAGTGGATTACAGTACAGGCAGTATTGCTCCGGGCATCTTTGTGATCGTATATGCCTCAGATCCCCGGATCCGGAAAGACATGAAATTCATTACCCACGCCGAAGGGCCTTATTACCTGCTTTTCCGTCCCTATCATCTTGTGTGACCTGGAGACCCCGCAATCCATAGCGGAAGCCATACTGCTGAACGAGGTGACTGTCACTGCAGCCAGCATGAACTCTGAAGTTGCAGCCGTGGCAAAAAGGCCACTCAAGGCAGGAGAACAGATCCATGGTATCGGGAGTGCAGATTTCTATGGCAGGATCTACCAGTATGCCGAAGCGAGGCTGCTGAAGGCAATCCCTGTAGGCATCGCTGAAAGTGGAAAGGTGATTAAAGATATTGCCAAAGGGGAGTTATTAACAGCGGAAAATATACTGCCGGATAAGTCAACCTTTATTTACAAATTAAGAAAAGAGCAGGACGCGTGGATGGGGGATCAATCATGAAAGCAGTTATCGTCAGGTCACCGGGTAAATACGGTGTGGAAGAGGTTGAAGCACCTCCCTGTCCAGATGCGGGCATACTGATAAAGGTACTGGCCTGTGGCTTATGTGGTTCGGACCTGCGCACACTTCGGACAGGCCATCACAGGGTGAAGCTCCCTTTTATCATCGGACATGAGGTCTGCGGAGAGATCATCGAAACAGGTCCATCCTATTCGGGAAGCTGGAAGCCAGGGGACCGGCTTGCGGTTTCACCGCTGGTCTATTGCGGCAGATGCGAATTCTGCAGGAAGGAACGGTACGAACTGTGCAGCGAATACCTGGAACTGGCGCAGGCATGGCCCGGTGGCCTGGCAGAATACATGGCCATCCCCGCAGAGGCAGTGGACCGGGGAACTATTCTGAAAATCCCGGATACAATGGATCCTACCTTTGCTACCCTGGTGGAACCCCTCTCTTCCGTGGTCCATGCCCAGGAAAGAGGTGATATCGGAAAGGGAGATACGCTGGTGATCATAGGGGCCGGACCCATCGGTGCCTTACACCTTCATTTGGCCAGGTCAAGGGGCGCAGGCACCATACTTGTGGCAGATATCAGTAAACAGCGCTTGAAAATGATCGAAGAGGACAGTCCGGATTTCTTGCTGGATGCTAAACAAAGTCGATATTGTGGAAGAAGTAAAAAGGCTTACTGGCGGGATGGGAGCGGATGTGATCATTACAGCGAACCCTGATCCTGAAACCCAGGTCCAGGCCGTTGAAATGGCCAAAAAAGGCGGGCGTATCCTGGTTTTCGGTGGACTTCCACCTGAAAAAGCCACACCGGGGATCAATATGAATACGGTGCACTACCGGGCCCTGAGCCTGATCGGTACTACTATATTTGCGCCCCGCCACAATGCCATGGCACTCAAGCTGATCGCTGAAGGAAGGATCCCGGCAGAAAAGATCATTTCGCACCGGTTTGCATTAAGCGATTTTAAGACAGGTGCCGATCTTGCATTGACAGGGGAAGCAAGGAAAGTAGTATTTAATCCATATCACTATGAAACAGCATGAAAATCAACCGGTTTTTCCATTGCCCGACATTGCACAGATCTGTATCATCGTACCTGATATCGATAAGGCCACTGAAACTTACTGGAAAAGATTCGGGATAGGTCCATGGCACTTCTACACATACGGTAAACCCCTGGTGAAACGGATGACCCGCAAGGGGATACGGGCAGATTATAAAATGAAGGTCGCTCTCTCTTATATCGGGAATATGCGCATTGAACTGATCGAACCCATGGAAGGTGATACCGTATACCAGGAGTTCGTGGAAAAGCACGGATACGGGGTGCACCACCTGGGGATCCTGACCGATGATATGCAGGATTCACTCCACAGGGCAGAACAATGTGGCATTGCCATGACCCAGGATGGAGCAGGTTTTGGACCCGACGATGACGGACACTATGCCTACCTTGACACAGAGGATCTGATCGGTACGACATTGGAACTGATCGAGCGACCAAAAAGGAGGAATCCTCCTGAAAAGATCTATCCTCCTGTATCTAAGTGAAACAGCAAAGTTTGTTGGCAACTGTTGCTATTATGGAAGCGGTGGAGTGAAGGATCGTATTTCACATAGAGTTACTGTTTCGGAACTTCTGATATATAAAATTCATAGAAATAACTCCATTTGAATTCTTTGCCTGGCTCGACCTTAATATGAATATATGGTTCAGGGCATAAAGTAGTAGAACAGCCCCATAGTACCATTTTCGACAGCGGTTGATCGCTTCGAATTCTTGCCCCTGCACCGGTTATAAGGTTTTCAATTTTAATGTCATAATCAACCAGGCTATCATTTAATCCTTCCAGCGATCTGCAAAAAATGGACTCTCCTTTAACCAGGTCTCTCTTAAAGATTACCTTATTCCCCTGCAGCTCAGCAATATCTCCAATCCCTCTTCCGGTACCTGAGATATCCACAGGGAAGGTCAATGCTAAACCTGTCCCGGTTGGCTGATTATCAATCACAAAAAAATTATGATTATAAACATCTGTTTCGATGGTCTGATCCCCGGTATTTTTCAGGACATGAGATATTACCATTTCAGGTTTGCCCTCAACAAGCTGAACTGACTTGGTATATTCGTATGAATAATTTTCATTATTCAATTCCTGCATGAACTGAACCCCGTCTGCTTTCTTTTCAATTTTCCAGTAACCGGGATCAACAATTGGATATAAGGTGAAGCTACTATACTTTTTATCAGCAGGTTTGGTCAGTACACCCACGCCAATCTTAACAAAATTACCCCAGAGATCAGCTTCATCATAATTCAAAGGACTAAATTCTTCCACAGGGCCCATGATTGCATCATGGATAGTAGGACTGTATTTTTCAAACCATTGTCCGAAATAATTATGGCCCTTATATTCAAGGCTGGATATAACGCCTGACCAGTCGAACCTGGTTGCCATATAGTAACCATTTTTTGTATCAGGAAGATACAAACGGGCCTTGATTATGCCATTTGATATTTCCGCCCTGGGATTTTCTTTCGGCTGAGAGGCACTCATAATTATGCCACACAGCAGTACAAATACAATAATTGTTTTCTTCATGATGATATTTTTCAATAATGTCCGTAAAACCAGTTCACTTCAGATGGAAAATGTCAATTCATCCTTAGCCTTCAGCATTAACACGCTCAAGTAATCCTTTCATATAACCTATCGAAAAAGCTGTCCCTGCACCGTTTACCATTTGAGGAATATGGTCAGCAATAAACACGCCATTGAAATTCACTTTTTTCAATGCTTTCAATATTTTGTACATGTCAGCATACCCATCATCCAGAAAGGTTTCAGTAAAGTGTGGCAATGGTTGATCCACATTTCGAAAATGAACCTTAAATATTTTATTTTGCTTACCAAAATAGTCAATTGTTTCTAACACGTCCTTGCCCATTAAAGTACCGCCCTCAAGCCAACAGCCAACACAAAGGCATATTCCTACATTTGGACTGTCGGCAATTTCCAGGGCCCTCTTGTAGCCATCAAAACTGCTGAAAATACAACGGGGTACACCGGCGAGTTCTTCAACAGGTGGATCATCAGGATGTATCCCAATATTGACACCTTCCTGTTCTGCTACAGGCGCAGCTTTCCTGATAAAATACTCATAATTGGTCCAGATCTCATCTGAGGTATACTTGCGATCGTGGCTTAAAGGTGTTTTGTATGTCACTCTGTCCCAGGTATCCGTAACCTTCAGTATCAAGTTTAGCAAGGTCAAGTGCACGAGCGCTGGCCCCGCCTCGGGCAGATTCCCGTTCAGTTTTCCAGATACCATTAGCCATATGGGCATAAGTTGTATAACCAATACCTGCCTTACCTAAATTCCGTAAATGTGTTAAATACTCTTCAATTTTTTCATCCCTGCCTGGCAGATTGAGTACAATTGAGTCCTGGTTATGGACTTTACGATTGCCAAATCCAAAGACATTTATTCCTGCATCTCCAAAGATTTTTTTACGACTTGCAAAGTATTCAGCATTGGCTTTTGAGGGATCTGAGCCATTTGTCCACAGAACCACCTGGTCGAGCCCCAGTTGCTGGATGAATGTGATGTCCTCTTCAGTGGGTTCAGGTTTGGCCTGCAATGCAATTTTCATATCAGATTTTACTGGCGTAGTTTTTTCAACTCTTTTAAAAGGAGTTTCATTTTTGTCAGCACATCCGACCATCGCGGTTCCGGCAGCACCGATCCCGGAAAGAGAAAGTGCGGTTAAGGCTGTACTTTTTTTGATAAATTCTCTACGATTCTCTTTCATATCAGCTTCATTAAAGGTTTTTAAGATTTAGGATTCATCCATTTTTTCAGGCTGTTGAAATTGTTCATACTATCTAATGTTTTGATAAAACATTATAGCTTTTCAACCTTCTATAAAGTTAAAATAATTCCTCATTTTATAATCTACTTTTGCTTCATCAAGCGGGATACATTCCTTCAATTTTGAGTACATTTAATGTCAGGTTACATTCTTAAATAAAATTTAGGTGAACGTCATGAAAATATTAAAATACTTAGTAGTGGCTCTATCGCTTATGACATGTGTATGCTTACCTTCATGCAAGCAGAAAGAGATCCAGGTAGCCCACGTCTTTGAAATAATAGAGATTTTGCTAACCGCAGAAGATCATTACGATAATCCCTATAAGGATGTTGAATGCTGGGTAGAGCTTCAGGGACCTGATTTTAATAAACGTATTTACGGATTCTGGGATGGCGGACAGCAATTTAAAGTCAGGGTCACAGCAATAAAACCCGGTGATTGGTCATGGACCAGCGGATCAACTTCAACCTCCGATCCTGGATTAAATGGACAATCAGGATCTTTCAGGGCAATCGAATGGACAGAGCAGGAAAAAGAGGCTAATAACAACCGTCGAGGCTTTATCAGGGCCACACCCAACGGACATGCATTGCAATATGCGGATGGCACACCTTTTTTCTTTATCGGAGATACATGGTGGGCAGCCCCAACATGGAGGTATCCCTTAACAGGAAAGGCTCCTGACCCCGACTGGGTGCCGGGACCTCAGGGGATCTCTTTTGAAAATGTCGTACACTATCGACAGAAACAGGGATATAATTCGCTGGCCATGATTGCCTGCTACCCCAATTGGGCTGCGGATAGTTTTCCGGCTATAATTGTAGATGATAATGGCATAGGTATTCGCCAGCCCTGGGAAAAATTCGGAACCTCCACTGCCAAGGATATGCATGATGAATCGGGTAACCGCCCTTTTGCCTTGAAAGATGGTGGCCCTTTAGCAGATTTTGATCGATTAAATCCGGCATATTTTCAATCCCTGGATAAAAAGATGGATTTTCTCGCCTCTGTAGGATTTGTTCCATTCATGGAAACTGTCCGACGTGACCATGGACCTTCGTGGAAAGCTTATTTCGACTGGCCTGATTCCTTTGTGCGATATATCCAGTACATAGCTGCCAGGTATGGCGCATACAATTTTATGCTTAGTCCCATTCACCTGGACTGGATTCCGCCAGTTCACAGCCTCTCGGGCAATGAATTCAATGAGGCACTTTTGGCCTGGTATAACAAGTATGGCCCTTTACCTTATGGACAACCAGTAAGTTCACTAATTAACGGTGCTACCCATATAACCTATGGTTCCGGAGAAAAGGTGCCCTGGCTTACAATGAATTCTGTTGGCAATAATCCCCGTAACCATGGATTTTATCCCTGGCTTGAAGAGCAGTTCACTCTTGATCCACCTAAACCTGCTGCTAATCTTGAGGCTTATTATCCTGGTTGGGATCAGTATGCAGTGACCCTTGTTGCAGGCGAGCGGGCTGAGAGGAACTCGGATCGTGACAATTATTTTGGCCGTACCCAGGCATGGGGTAGTGTTTTTTCCGGTGGATTGGCCGGGCATATATATGGAACAGGGGCATATGATGGTACTACGGTAGGTGAGCAAGAGGGTGCCCGTCCCTATATCTGGGATGCCTTGAATTATCCTGCAGGTGAGCAAGTTGGATATCTTCGGAAATTCATGGAATCGGAGGGTCTTTTATATAAGGATTTCCAGTTGGCATCAAATAATTTGCACCCACGGAAATCCCCAGGTAGTAAACCTGACGGGCTTGACGGATGGGCATTTATGATATGGCTGCAGGACAAGAGCCTGGCCATGCTCTATTTCGAAAACAGATGTGAAGCACCTCAAATCACCAACCTCCTTCCCAACAAGGAGTACAGTTTACAATGGTTTGATCCTGTTACGGGCGAATGGTTAAATGAATCCCAAAAAATCAGTGCCGATGAAGAGGGAACAATTCCTATCAATCATTTCCCCGATGGGAAAAAAATATCCACTCAGGATTGGAGTTTGAAAATGGTAGCAAAAAGTTGATAATAGTCTTAAAACAGGCTCATGAAAACAAAACAAATCGATATTAGCAGAAATTCTTATCCCCAGTTGAAAGGGCTTTGTTTTGTGGTTTTATTGATTCTGCCAGTCCTAATCAGTGGCCAGAGGACATTTGTTCATCCGGGGATACTGCATAAAAAATCGGATCTGGACAGGATGAAATATTCAGTCATGGCCAAAGTTGATCCGTGGTATGCATCATACCAATTGATGAAAGCCGACAATAAATCCAGTTATGATTATGTAATCCAGGGAGATCCTTCCTGGACGAAAATATCAAGGGAACACCCTTGCGATCACTGCCGTGAGTGGGATTCAGATGTAAGGGCCGCCTATCTCAATGCCCTGATGTGGTATATCACAGGCGATTCCCGTCATGCTGATAAAACCATCGAGATATTGAATACATGGAGCAACCTTACCAATTTCTATGGCGGTGATGGTGCTGATCGCGAAATATTCTATGGACAGGGAACAGAACCCTTATCTGCGGGGATCTATGGTGCGCCAATTATAAATGCAGCAGAGATCATCAAAAGTACATATGGAGGCTGGAATAAGGCGGATATCGATAAATTTAAAGCCATGCTTGTCCATCCGGGCTACTCAAACACAACAGTCCCACGCAGCGATATAGCCAACGATAATGTGACTTTTTACTGGCGTGTATATATGTTTGATCCTGCCAGGCACGGGAACCAGGAACTTGCACCTGCGAGAACCCTGATGGCAATGGGGATCTTTCTCGATAATGAAATTATATATGACAGGGCCTTACGATATGTTAAAGGATTGCCTCACAGACCTGACGACCTGCCCTATGAGCCAGGCCCCAGAACTCCGATTTCTATTAAGTCACAAAGCGAATACTCTATATCTTACAATTACAAATTAGAATCAAGCATTGAGGATTATCGATATGAAGGAGTACTCACCAATTATATATACGACAATGGTCAATGCCAGGAAAGTAGCCGTGACCAGACGCATTCAATGATGGGACTTGCTTTTGCTTCCGAGATATCCGAGATGGCATGGAACCAGGGAGATAATCTCTACGGATGGACAAATAACCGTCTTTTGCTGGGACTTGAATATACCATGAGATATAACGTTTCTTATGAAAACTCATATCCTGATCAATTGATCCCGTGGGAGCCATCTGAACCGAATGATTTTTATCAGGTGCTGACCAGGTCAGCCTGCTGGAAGGCAATGAAAATCAGTCCGAGGAAAAGGGGTGTTTTCCCAGGCAGACCGGCGTGGGAAATGCCTCTGAATCATTACTTAATGCGCATGAATATCCCTGAGGACAGCCTCAAATGGTTAAAACGTGCCCGCGATAAAGCGATTGAAAAAACCGGTTATGAACAATCGGGATATAAATTACAGAATCCCGGATGGGGAGGGTTGACATTCCGTCGCCCTGTCAACTGCCAGGGTGATCCTTGTATTTCATTCATCAACGAAAAACCGGTTTTAGGTCTAAATATTTTCCCGGGCACATTGGATCTGGAGAATTACGATTACTTTCCTTTAAGTGCCGGTGGAGGTGAAGGGAAAACCTTTCAAGATATTTCAAAAGGAAATGTCGGAGGAGCTTACCGTTCTGAGGGAGATGTGGATATAGAGATCTCCCCGGGAGGTGGTTATCAGCTGACAGACCTTGAACCCGGAGAGTGGATGAATTATACAGTATACATCCCAGAAAACGGAATTTATGAGATCACTGTGCAATATGCTGCCGGAAATGGAAACGGGAAAATAAAATTCTCTTTTGATGGGGAGGATAAAACCGGTGATGTATCCATGCCTTTCGGAAACTCTAATTCCACCGGATGGCAGGATTGGAAGGACTTAACGGTTACCCGTGAAGCGTCTTTAAATGCCGGCGTTCAGAGTATGAGAATATATATTCTGGGAACCGGGAAAGCTTTTAAATTAAGGTATGTCATTTTGAACAAAAGTTAAATCATTTCCCATTCGGGGTGTCTAATAATTTTACCATAAGATTTTTACATCTGCTGGCCATTGTTTCACATCCGTATAAATTTCATTGCCCTTACTGAAGGTGCTGTTTTCCATGGTAACATCGCACTTTAGTAATCCCATGTCGATCTTCTTATTTGCAAATTCACAGTTGATGACATGAGAGTCATTGACAAGCCGCCACATGGCACCCCAGGTATTATCAACTATGGTACATCTGTTCAGGATAACCTTTTGCGGTGCGTATTTCGGATCTTCAGTATAAGTATACTTATCATAAAAATGCTCACAGGGAAACCACAGAGCGACCCGGCCACATCCTGATATGTTATACTCATGAAAGAAGATATAACCCGCCTCCTCATGGTCGGATTGGATTCCATTCCCTTTACAATCCTTTATGGTACACCGCTGGGCCAGTACATACTCTGTGGATGTATATTTATTTCCTTTGCCTTTTACAGGAAAGGACATATCACAATCGGACTGCAGAATGTACTTATTATACAGAAAATAGACATTATGAAATAATCCACCAGCCGAACCATTGAATTGAAAATTGCAATTGTCCATGATAATATTGTCTGTTCGCTTCATGTGGACTCCCTGTTTTGACCAATCCGAGGCCGTGATATTTTGAAGCATGATACGGGTGTGCCTGCTTTCATTCCTTCCCGCCATTGAGATCCCATTGGCCCTGTTCATGTGTAAACCTTTTATGGTCAGGTCTTTTATGAGCACATCAGTGACCTGGGATTCAGGTCCTGCATCGAAAGCAGAACCACTCATGTCAGCACCCTGCATCAGTATAGTCAGGTCTTTTCCTTCTCCGGTTATCGTGACCTTACTTTTCAAAAATATGCTGCTATCAATGCGATGAACCCCTGCTTTCAAAAGGACAACACCACCCCCGGTTGAGTTTGCTGAGTCTATAGCCGATTGGATGGACCCGCCCGGTTCTACAATAAATACCTTATCCAGCCACTGTTCGGGATAGCTTACATGTTTAAAATCATCATTCCATTTGACTGACATAAGAGAGTCCACTTCTGGTTCTATTACTACCAGAGAGAACTTATAAGCTTCTACCTGAGCCATAACAGAGAAAGTCGACCAAATCAGGGTGACCGTAATCGTCACAAGTAATTTTGATATGCATAACCTGAGCATCTTCTTTTATCTTGATTTACCCCTTAGTCCAACATTTGAGATATCGATGGGTTTAAATCCCATTTTGAAAGCTGGTGATCCAGGTTTTAATGAATAATCGCCCTCAGATAAATTAATGAAGTCAGGGTTCTCGACAAGTGAGTGCTTATCAAAACCCAGGTCTTGCCAGTCTGAAAAATTTTCGATTCCCTCAAAATCCTTCAAATAACGGGGATTGTAAGCTATAAGAAATGGAATTTGAAGAAAACATTCGTACGGATTCCAATAAATATTGTAGTCTGACTCTGCAGGGAGGGAAAGCCTTTTATCAATCCGATAAATATCAACGTCAGAGCGCTTCTGGTAAACAATATTTTTGATAAACCGGATATCTTCATGTCCCCGGTCATTCGGATTATTGATCCTTACTACATGATCCTGAATATCAATAAAGATATTGTTTACAATCGTATTATGCCTGCTTGAGTACCATACATGTATTCCTGAGCTTGCCCTGTCAACAATATTGTTCTCAACCAGTGAGTACCTTGTCTCGCATCCAAGATAGATCCCAAATCCGGGATGGCCTCCCGGGTAAGAAATTACATCGTAAATGAGGTTATTTCGGATGATAATATTGGAATCCCTCACAAAAATACCCGCTCCATCATTCATTTTCTGCATGGCCCTGTATATTTCATTGTACTCGATATGCAGCGTCTGTTCCTGGTTCCTTCGCTCCTGCTCCTGGGTTTCTGTTGCCCAGTGACGGCCATAAATTCCTGAGTGAGGAATGTCATGCACCAAATTATGAGCGATTTCTCCACCACCATCGTCGACATTTATGCCGCATGCGCTATAGAATATTTTTCCGCAATCATGAATATCATTATAGGATATTATGTTGGGTTCTTTCCCATAGCTACGGGTAATAATACCTCCGCTGCCGGTATCGTAAATTTTATTCCGGGTAATAACATTTGCATCACCTGTTACTTCAAGAGCGTATGTTCCGACATTTCTAATTGAATTATCTTCAAATGTGCAGAATTTTGTACCATCAAAAGTAATGGCTGATGGTTTGAAGATATCACCAACGT
The DNA here is from genome assembly GCA_963767555.1 of uncultured Bacteroidaceae bacterium. Taxonomy (GTDB): domain Bacteria; phylum Bacteroidota; class Bacteroidia; order Bacteroidales; family SM23-62; genus SM23-62. The sequence goes on from CAVYEL010000010.1 coordinate 44,128, forward strand.
CCTTTATTGTCGGAATTCCTTCTTTCGGTAAACCATATCCAGCATCAGAAAAAGTAAGTCCTGAGAAATTAATATGTTGCACATATTCCTGACCTTTCAGGTCGCCCTGTAACAATACCAGCTGATTGATAAGAGGGGCTCGAAGTTCCGATTTACTCAGATCTTCGGTTGGATACAGGTAGAGTTGACCGGTGCGGCTGTCGAGATACCATTCTCCCGGCTGATCCAATCCTTCAAGAACATTTTCAATAAAATATCGGTTGGCATCCTTTCTGGCGGAGCTTTTAAGTACTCTGCCTATTGGCCCGGTAAACGTAACTATCCTTTCCTCTTCATCAACATCTGAGATAAAGAGTCTTGAATCGTTCCATATATGAATAATCACAACTTCCACTTCATTAAGATTATTCCATTTTTTGATGTCTCCTTCTCTGAATTTCATTGCAGACCGGCCGATATCCTGATCTGTTTTTTCGATTTCGTAATATTGATCTTTATCAGGAACGCGGGCACGATCCATCCTGGTGCCGTTCAGGGAAAGTTGTCTGAAACTCCAATTACCATCTTTGGCTTCCGAAACATTACATACCAATATATTCCCTTTATATCTTTCCCATTGACCCTTGATTTCTCTTCCCCCGCTGATTAATGGTTTCTCACCATTATAGGCACGATAAGTAATCGGGCATGCCTTGGTCCCGGAATCCTCGGTTGTCAGTATGAATGGTTCTGAGAGCTCATAGGTGCCGCCCCGGATGTAAACATTAACAGGCGATTCCAGTTCACCTTTTTGTTTGAGTATCCTTATGGCATCACGCGCTTTTTGCAAGGTGGCAAATGGCTTATCAACACTTGTCCCATCCTGTGCATCACTTCCTTCTGGAGAAACAAAAAAGACAATTTCATTGGTTTTTTCCGCATTCAAAGATTCCCATGAAGGCAGAAATAGCACCAGTACAATAAGGTAAAGAAGATTTTTTACAGTTTTCATAAACTTAATTATTAATAATCTGGCCCGATCAATTTTCCATCCAATCCCACATGCTTCAGGTCAATCGGTTTAAAACCAAGTTTCAGAGCTGGAGAGTCAGGTAGTAATTGATAGTCATGGTTAACTGGATCTTTAAACAGAGGATCAGCTACAATGGAGTTTTTCTCATAACCAAGATCCAACCAGGCTTCGTATGAGTTGGCATCAACCCTGGCCGAGTCGCCTATAATAGGAGTTTTTCCACCGGTGTAATAGAAAACATTATAATCCGATTCCGCTGGATAATCATTTTTCCCGCCTACATTAAAAATTTCAGCATACGGGTTACTGCTGTATATAATATTTCTGACAAACCGGTTATTTGGCATCTCCCGGTCAGATGGGGTTTCATACCGGATTTGCCTTTTTAAACAATCAGCGAAAATATTGTTTTCTATGGTATTATGTCTTGTTCCATAAAAAACATGCATCCCTTCATTGATATTGTAAAGAACATTGTTCACGACCTGTGAATACCTGGTTTCGCATCCCATATATATTCCCCATCCCGGGACTCCCTTGTCATTATACTGCCCTGCCATTTCGTCGTACATATAGGAGTAAACGTTGTAGATGAGATTATTCCTGATTATTATATTTGAATCGCGAATGAATATACCGGCACAGTCATTTATTTTACTACCCACGTCATGAATCTCATTGTACTCGATAACTAGTGTCTGTTCCTGGTTCCTTCGCTCCTGCTCCTGAGTTTCTGTAGACCAGTGACGTCCATAAACTCCGGTTTGAGAAATATCGTGAATTAAATTGTGAGCAATTTCTCCACCCCCATCATCGACATTTATCCCGCAGCCGCTGTAAAATAATTCTCCACAATCGTGAATATAATTATAGGAAATTATGTTGGGCTTCTTTCCGTAGCTACGGGTTATAATACCCCCGCTACCGGTATCATAGATTTTGTTTCGGGTGATTGTATTTGCATCTCCTGTTACTTCCAGGGCATATGTTCCGACATTTCTTATACAATTATTTTCAAATATGCAGAATTTTGTTCCCTTAAAAGTAATGGCTGATGGTTTGTAGATATCACCAACGTCACGTATTGTGGGAATTCCTTCTTTGGGTATAACATAACCAGCATCGGAAAAAGTAAGCCCTGAAAATTTAATATGTTGCACATATTCCTGCCCCTCCAGGTCGCTCTCTAATATTACCAGCTGACTGATAAAAGGTGCCCTGAGTTCCGATTTACCAAGATCGTCAGTTGGATACAGGTATAGTTGACCAGTGTGGGTATCGAGGTACCATTCTCCTGGATGATCCAATCCTTCAAGGACGTTTTCAACATAATACCGGTTGGAATAAGAATTGGAACCCCTTCTGAGCCCTCTGCCTATCGGTCCGGTAAATGTAACTATCCTTTCCTGTTCATCAATATCGGAGATAAAGAGCCTTGAATCATTCCATGAATGAAATATCACAACTTCTGCTTCATCAAGATTATTCCATTTTTTAATGTCACCATCCCTGAATTTCATTGCACTCCGGCCAATATCCTGATTAGTTTTTTCGATTCTGTAATATCGATCTTTATCAGGAATGCGGGCACGATCCATCCTGTTACCGTTCAGAAAAAGTTGTCTGAATTTCCATTTACCATCTTTGGCTTCCGGAATTTTACAAACCATTATGTTCCCTTTATATCGCTCCCATTGACCTATGATTTCTCTGCCACCACTGATAATTGGTTTCTCACCATTATAAGCACGATAAGTAATCGGACATGATTCAGTCCCGGAATCCTCGGTTGTCAGTACGAATGGTTCCGAGAGCTCATATGTGCCACCAAGAATATAGATAGTAACAGGCGATTTCAACTCTCCTCCCAGCTTTAGTGCCCTTATGGCATCACGGGCTCTACACAAGGTGGCAAAGGGCTTATCAACACTTGTCCCATCCTGTGAATCACTTCCTTCCGGAGAAACATAGAACTCAATTTCCGCAGCTTTTTCTGCCTTCAATGATGCCCACGAAGGCATAACAAACACTATAATAATAAAGCAAATAATGATTTTTAGGGTTTTCATTGATTAATTTGTTATTGATTATTAATGAAAAAAAATCCAGTGCCACATGTTCCATACCTATTGGTTTAAAATCTAAGCCAAACGCTGGTGAACATTGAAACAATTCAGATAAATTAAGAACTTTATTATATGAAACAGATCTTCCTGAAAAGTTAAATCAAAATTAAACAAGTACCAAAAATGGGGGAAACGATTGGCAAAGAATTAAGAACCTTATAGTTAAAGAGTTGCTTAAGTCTGATATTGATGATTCTCATGTGGAGAAATCATTAGCCAACTAGACCGAAGATGTCAGTTGGCCTGAAATTATCAGAATGGATGGGTTCGAGGATTAAGTATAGATCACCATTTCTCTCTCGGCATCCCAACCCATTCCTTTCACGTACACATTATACATCCCTGGCTCAGAGAATCCATCCCATACAACCTGATGTTTCCCGGGTTCCAGTCCGTCTGCTTGCATACGCCATACCACTTCACCATGACGGTTAAGAATATCCACATAAACATCACCCTTTTCAGGAACGGAAACTTCCATAACAACCTTATCATTTGAATCGGTACCGAGTGCCCGAACAGAAGGAGCATCTCTCTGGTGCAATCTTTCCTGTTAATTTCCATGAACTATAATCGAAAGGTTCATCGCACATATGATACCTGGGTTCATCAAATCCATCATTATTTTTTCTGAGATAGTAGGTAAGAAGAGGAGTCCTTTTCAATGAATCAAGTTTTACTTTTTTTGCCTTACCATCTTCCCACAGATAGACCGGAATATCAAATGGGTCGAGAACATCTGAAACACCACGTTCGATACCAATATGGAAAAGTCCGAAATTCCCGGGTTCATGACCGGCCAGCCAGTGTGTTATGATGTCAACCCTGAATGCATCCTTTCCAAAAATCACATTATTACTCATATAAGTCTTGCCTCTCCCATCATGAGGTCCACTTCCGAAACCATTGCCATCGAGGCCGTAAATGCCCTCAACAATATTGATTCCTGTTGGGGTAACACTATAGGAATCAATCATTCGCTGAACCCATTGCTCCATAAAACCAGCCACCACCGTGAGGAGGCCTGTCCATCAGGGTGTCCCAGCGTGGTATGCCAGCCTCCATATGCTTTTGGTGAAGCTCCTTGATCCTGTTCCATATAATCAGGCTGGAAAAACTGATGATACCGCTTGTCATAGGATTCTGAAGATATCAAAATGGCCACCACAGAACTGGTGAAATTTTCTGCCACAAATGCCCTGCAGATTTTTGATCGCACCGGTAACTCCCATCTGATGCGTCTTGAATTTTGCAATATTTATAAGGAAAGTGTCAGGCGCATTCATAGGGGCCATAAATCCGATTTTTTTGAAAACAACTCCATCATCAACTTCTTTAAAAATGATATCACTCTCCTCAAGATCCCAGTAATCCTTTGAGGATAAGTTCCTCAGATCGAAATTGTTTCTTTCCGCCATGCCGGTCTAACCATTGGCTTCCCATCTTTGAGGGCAGGCACATTCTCTCAGGTAAATATTCCTGAGGACCCTTATTCTTAACGCCATTCAAATAACCTTCAATAAAATTGTGATCAGTAGTTATTCCAAGCTTGTCCATTCCGGATCACGATCTGGGCCTGCCGTTGCAAGTCCAGTTAGGCTTACAGTTTACTTTGGTTGAATTTGGATAGCCCTTTCCATCTTGTAGTTTTAACGAACATCTCACTGGCAAGCTTATATGCAGCATCATGAATTGCCTGATTGTCAGTTTTTTCTTTTACCGATGTAAGATTTATAAAAACTGCTTCAGGATGTTCTTTGATAAATGGGTGAAGATCAAATCCGTCTGTTCCTGATGGTGTAGTATTAGCCATTGCCGAGTATCCTGGTCCCACAAGTCCGGCTATACCTGCTGCAGAGGATACTTTTATAAAATCACGTCTTTTCATTTTCTATGCAACTTAAAGTTCCCATATGGTGCTATTCCAATACTCAAACTTTTAACTATCTAAATATAAACAAATACCGATACGATTAGAAGTATCTTCTTGTTAAATAAATGATAAACTATTTCTTAACCCATTCCCTGGCTGCCAGGCCATTTTGATCCCAGACCACTTTTCCTTCCCGAATGGTCAATTCAGCTTCAAGCCTGCGGTCCCCGGCCATTTTATTACCACGGGTATCAATAAAACCAAAATTTCCCTTTCTTACACTCAATACCGCAATATCTGCAACAGCCCCTTCACTTAAATGGCCCAGGTCTTCCCGCTTAATAGATAAAGCAGAATTCCATGTAGCCCGGAAAACAATATCTTCAATGGTCATTCCCATATTCAAAAATTTCGACATGATATCGAGCATGTTTTTCATCCCGGAATTCATACTGAACCGATGAAGATCTGAACCAAAGGAATTGGGTAGAAGTCCCTGTTCCAAAGCCGGTACCGCAATATCAAAATGGAACATGCCTCCACCATGTCCAACATCAAACCGGACTCCTTTCTTCTGAGCTTCCAACACATATGGTCTGATTTTCATCTGATCATCAAGCAGACACGTTCTGTCAGAAGCTTGACAATACGTATGCGAATAGATATCACCAGGCGCCATTCGTTCAAGTATTCCTTCCAATGGAAGCAAGGGAAGATGACACTCAACAAAGAGCGGAACATTAGCGATACGTCCCGCTTCCAGTGCCCTGTCAAATGGAGTCCATTCACTTCCGCGATAATGTCCGATTTTAACGCCAACAATAATATCCGGAAATTGCTCAATAACAAGAGCTGTCATCCGGGAATCCATATCATTGACATCCTCCTCGGAAGGAAATCCTGTCATTCCGGAACCTGCAATATTCAGAAAAGAGAGTACACGTGTTTTTGACCGGTCAATTACCTTTTCTTTAAAAACAGGGAAATTACGCCATCCAGAGGTTCCCGGCATCTACAACTGTGGTAATACCCGCTTTCAGCGTAATATCATCAGGCGATACACAGTTGAAGCCATCTGCAAAACCGGATTTACTGCCAACAAAAACATGTGTATGAAGATCTATTAATCCGGGGACCACATAAAAACCCGTTGCATCCATTACCTTTTTGGCATTTTTTGACGGGAATATCTGGGGAGACCTGAAGGATTTTCCATTCGCAATGGCCACATCCATCTTGGAATCTATGCTGTTTTTTGCATCAATTACATGCCCTCCCTTCAATAAAATATCAATTTCCTGTGCCTGCCCTGAATTAACTGAAGCAAAAAAAACAACGGAAAGCAATACAATAACTGATAAACTTCTCATAAAATGTTATTCATGTATTTTATACACTAAAGAGTAGTAAAGATACAAATCTTAAGTCAATGTACCGCTCCGCAGAATTAACCAGGGATGGTTCATAAACAAAAAATTGGTTAATTTTAGTATCTTAAAACCATTAAAAATTAATCGCAGGATCATGGACAAGAAACGTTCAAAAACTAATATTCCACGGCCAGGAAACCTTCTTACTGCTGTTGTTATTATTGTTGTTATTGAGTTGATTACAATTCCTGGAAATCTTATAATTGGCCAGGATGCTGCTGTTGAGGAAAAACATGACAGCTCTTCTACCGGCGCAGGAATTTCAGTAATGAACGTCAATTCAGTTATCGTGGATAAGGAAAATGTTAAATGGTTTAGTACCGGTAACGGGCTTGTAAGTTTTGATGGCGCAAACTGGAAACTGTATGATGGAAATAAGAATTTGCCAAACCAGGATCTGAAAGGAGTTACATACGTTGGTAGTCCCGAAGGATCAGAACTCTGGATTGCGTCGCCCAATGGAGCTACAGTTGCCAGACTTCCCCTTGATGACCAGACAGATGCTTATACGTATAATCCTGAAAACGGAAAAATGCTGGGTACGGATGTACTTGGTATTGCAGCAGGAAATGATTCAATACGCTGGATAGGTACCGATAAGGGAATTTCAGCCCTGATGGGTGATAAATGGCTCAAACCTTATTACGATCTGCATTACCCTGACAGGATGTTTAAAGTATTCCCAATAACCTCAATGGCTACTAATCCACAAGGAGATTCACTCTATATTGGGACAGATGGGGCTGGTGTGCTGAGGGTTTTCCGTGATAATCTTGATGGGATTTCAGGGGCCTCCGTTTATGCTGAATGGGGACCCATTATCATGCCTTCTGACAATATTCAGAGCATCTTCATAGCTCCTGATGGAACAAAATGGTTCGGCACAAAAAGAGGCATTGCCAAACATACCGGAAATGAAACGCTTGATGGCTGGACTGTCTATACAACAGATGATGGCCTTGTCAATAATTTAGTACAGGCTATTACCGGTGATGAGAAAGGCAATATCTGGTTCGGGACAAAGGAGGGAATATCTGTTTTTAATGGATCCTCATGGATCTCTTATACCACGGACAACGGACTGGCCAGTAACAATATACTCTCCCTCGCCGTTGATCAGGATGGCATCGTCTGGATTGGTACTGATACGGGAATAAGCTCCTTTGAAAATGAGAAGTTTACCAATTACTGATGAGAAGAAAGCGTCAGGTCTTCAAATTCTCCCATACTGATCCCGTTCAAATCCCACACTATCCGGCCTGCACGCAGCGTTAATTCAGTTTCCAGTTTGTGAGGACTGTTCATTTTCTTTCGCCGAACGTCAATATATCCAAAATCACCCTCTCTCAGATTCAGAACAGCTATATCAGCTTCTGCTCCAACACTCAGGTGGCCCAGATCAGGACGATTGATGACTTTGGCTGGTATCCAGGTGGCCCGTGAAATAACATCTTCCAGTGTCATACCCGCTGCCATGCATTTGGAAAGGACATTACACATATCCTTCATGGCTCCATTCATACTCTGAGTATGCAGATCGGTACTGATGACGGTAGGCAGAAAACCCTGTTTTATGGCAGGGATAGCCTGCTGCCAGGTGAAAGAACCACCACCATGTCCCAGGTCAAAAACAATACCCTTTTTCTCGGCTTCGAAAACAAAAGGCTTTACAATGCCGTTCTCATCCACTACGGCTTCTCGCTGGCCTATACTGGCAAAAGTATGTGTGAACATATCTCCCGGACGCAGATGCTCCAGAAAAAGTGATTTGATTGAATTAGGCGGATCATGTTCCCCAAAATCAATCATGACAGGTACATTGGCCAGTTTGCCTGCTTCCACGGCCCTGTCAACCTGGGTGAAGTCGCCCCAATAGTGGGCTGATTTGATGCCGACAAGGATTTCCGGGTACAGGCGGGTGACCATATGTGCTGCCATTTCAGGATTCATATCGGAAACATCCTGCTCTTCAAAACGTCCCCACATGCCAGTTCCGACAATATTAAGAAGGGCCAGTACCCGTGTCCTGGCCTGATCAATGGTTTGTTCCTTGAACTGTCTGAAATTACGCCAGCCAGAGGATCCGGCATCTACTACCGTGGTTACCCCAGACCTGAATGTAAATCCGTCCGGCATCACACTTGTTGGCCCGTTTGCAATGTAGGAGCCCATATCATTACCCATAAAGACATGGACATGCATGTCTATCAATCCGGGAGTAACATATAATCCGGAAATATCGATGACTTTGCCTGCCTGATCCGGATTAATATTGCTTGCCACGGCTGAGATCTTACCATCGGTAATGGCAATATCCATGGGTTTGTTAATGTCATTTTTGGGATCGATCAGATGGCCTCCCTTCAGCAGCAGGTCGTGCTGGGCATCAATATGTCCTACTGATATCAGTAAGAGAACAATAAAAAACGGGAAATAAAGTGGTACTCTTCTATACTTGCTCATGGTGTTAAATTTGTTTTACGTTGCCAGAGGCGGCCCTCCAGGAATGGTGATCCTCCTCCGTCTATTATCATAGGGTGTCCGGATGCCAGTGAAGGTTGCGGTGAGATATTCACCCAGAAAAATGGACCCGGATAGTTTTTCATTTTTAACCTCACCTGAAAACAGGTAGGTCAAAGAGTTGCCCGGTATGCGAAAATTACTTCTCAATTTAATATCATCACCCTCTACCATGCCGACAAGCTCAAATAATTCAAAATCTGTCTGATGTGCCCCTTCGATCCAGTTGCCATCCTGTTCGATAAACAGTTTGTGCTGGCTTTTGCTGCTCGGGAATGAGACTTCTATATCCCAGTGACCGTTTATATCCACATTGGCAGCTTTCAGATTTTCACTGCGGGATGGCCGATTTTGTGATAAGATGCCATGTAGACGTTCTGCCACTGCCTCTGCATTGCCCGGCTGCATCTGGTTGGGAGTGATATTAATGGATGTCATATTGTCCCTTGTCCTGCTACCGATAGCTATCCTTGTCTTATTCCTGGCTACCTCCTCAGCCACTTCTTCTCCGGTGATATTCAACTCGTCGGCATTCCATCGGACATGCAATACCGGTGCGTGATTTGACAGGCCTTCAGGTTGTGTAACTTCGGTTTCAATTCCTTTAACGGTAAGCATACGTTCTGAGATAAGATCCAACCATGACAGCCATCGCTCCCATTCTGCTTCATGATCCCGTGTAGTCCAGGCTTCAACAGCCGCCAGCATGCCAAACATTTCTTCTTTTCCTACTTTGTTATCTCGTCCCGGGCCATGATGTGGCGAACTTGCCTGCCATGCGGACATTAATATGTCTTTTTTGCCAAGTAATAAGCCGGCACACTGTGGCCCGCATATGGCTTTACCTCCACTGTAGGCAACTACCGTTGCGCCCTGTGCAAGATGCACCGGGGGTATGGTGAGATTTTCCGCAGCAGCATCCAATAAGATCGGGATATCAAGAGGTTTAGCCAGTTCGGCTATAACCTCCAGGGAAAAAGGCTGGCCAGGTTGTGAGTGCCTGTTTGCCAGTACATAGATCATGGCAGTGCGCTCACTGATGGCTTTGCGCATCTCATCCGCAGTTTCTACAGTTATGAGCTTTACACCGATGTTTCGAACCGCATGATCATAAAGATTCCTGGAGTATCTGGGACAGATCACCTCAGTTTTCTCCATTCCCGTAAGATTGGGTATGCGGATCAACCTTTCAGGATTTCCTCCAGTCACACAGGCCGCGGTGAAATGCTTCATGGCAGCTGCACACCCGGCAGTGACGACTCCCCATTCAGTTTTTGTCACCTCAGCCAGTCTTTGGCCAATGCCGTATGCAAGTTCGTCATACTGGGCAAAATAACCGGAGGCTGCTTCCATGGCTTCCAGCACCTCTGGCCTTTCAACCGACCCACCGATGATGGTGAAGGTTCCTCTGCAATTGATGACGGGCTCCACTCCTATGGAGCGGTATATGTTTTTCTTCGTTTCCTTCTTAATTGAGGAAGCCTGGCTGGCAAAAAGCTCCGGTGTCATAGCTGTGCCGACCAAGGGGATCACCGATAAGTGCTTGAGAATTTCTCTACGATTCATAACATTAGATTTAGTGAAGGCTCGGATTCCAAATTAATGAAATTAAGGCTAAGAACCAAGATGAAAATCCAGCCTGTTGATAGAGTAAGCCTGGTATTAAAAGATCACTACAAATATCACTCTATGGATAAAGTAGTTGTAACTGAGGGGTGATCACTTGGCCATATTCCCTTATACCTGAAATGCATGTCAGAATCAACAGCCTTCAGCTTTTCTCCCTTGTAATAAATATAATCTATCCTGTAAGTGATCCTCTCTGCTGGCATCGTAGCTGACTGGTAATTCAGTTCCGGCCTTATTTCCCTGAAAGAATCTTTAAATCCCGATTCCATCATCACTTTACTCACCGGCCATTCTACTACCAGGCCATTGTGCCAGTCTGAGGTTTCCTGGATCCAGTCTTTGTGTGAAGGGCTGTTGAAATCGCCACCAATAATAAAAGGGATATCATCAGCTTCCTGGATAATTGGATCCAATAACTGAACAATTTCCTTTATTTCCTGGTGGCGGGTCTCTCCTTCGCCTTTGATCAACTTATCGGCAGTAGCATCGGGCTCACGACTATCACTTCTCCATGCCGGCAGGTAATGTATCCATAAACTGGCCAGGTTGATTTTTTGTCCTGCACTCAATTCTATGGTGGTTACACCACATCTGAAAGGATCATAAACCGTCCATGTCTCCAGTATTGGATATTTGCTCATGACAGAAATGTTTGAACTGGCCAGGTAAAAATAGTAACCCAGTGCATCCGCAATTAAAGCACCTGAGCCATAAGTCTCCTGCATCATCACTATTTCGGTTCCTGTTTCTTTTATGAAGTCGATGACCTGCTGTGGACCAATTTCCCTGCCATGCCTGCGGCCACCATGCCAGATATTCCAAGCCATCAAGTTTAACCGGCTAACAGGCTGATCTGATAACTGGGGAAATTTTGCTGCCGGAACAAAGCTTTTATACTTTTTAGCTACCTGACTTGCATTCAGTGTATGGTCGTAAATGCTAAATTCATCAATACCTCCTTCGAAGGAGGGCATTGATTTATGTGCATGTGCATCTGTTGCGAGGCCTACCGGCAAATGGCTGTTCATATCCTCCAGTCCACCCATATTATATATCGCCACATTCTTTCCATCGAAATACATCCTGGTCTCCTTCCGCTCACGATTAATGGTAAAAACAATCTGGTGCCATGCTCCGTCATTTATTTGTTGGCGTGGGACCGTAGGACGGTAGTCCAGTCTATTTTCTCCATCGCCAATATTCCAGGCCCAACTGCCATCCGGCTGGCAAATGATGGCCCATCCCTTATTTTGGCCACTGCTGCGGCTGAATCCAAACTCATGGATGGTAGTAAAGTCTTTTATTTCCCCTGAATTCCAGTCCTTATTGGAAGCTATTACATTGAATGCTGCATTGGCAGCAGTTGTTTGCACCCATATTTCCACAGAAAAATCAAGCTTTTCCCAAAGTTGGAAATGTGATTCCTCTTCATTGATCAAAGCGTAAGCAGGGTTTCCCATATCAGCCGTAAAATATTTTGCCTTTCCCTTTATCCCTTCGATAGTGGAATCTTTTCCAAAACTCTTTTCATTTTCCATATCCATATATACTATTGGATCATCTTTATCTTGATTTTCGTGAGAAGATGCCAGAATGGGAAAGGATATGCCCATACACACCATGGAAATAAAAAAGCATAATTTTCTACAATTATTCATATTCATTTCTATTTATGGATTAGTGGGGTAGCTTAAATTTCGTTCAGTAATAGTAGGGCGCATTTTTTCAGCATTCGGAACACCAATTTCTTCTGGTGTTGGGGAAATAAAACCTGTTTCCCGTCCTTCCAGGTGCATTGTGCCTTCCACAGGATCCAAAGTCAGCACAGTATAAAGAGGGTCAATGAAGGGACATGTTTTACGGACAGCCGGATAGGTTTGCTCAATATGCGGACCAAAACGCTTGTATTCAAATTCACTGCCAACCCATTTATACGACATGCTGTTTATTTGTACATAAGGTATTCCATTAATTTCCTTTACATAATCTGCATGATGATGGCCACTCAGACAGGCTATGGTCTTCAATTGACCTGATGCAGATCTTTGCCCTTCCAGTATTTTTCTGATCTCTTCGTGATTGGCTATTCCGCCACGGGGTGATTCAATACTTTGATGGCTGAATATAATGGTAGGTTTGGATGATCCTTCCAGATCCCTGCTCAACCACTCCTGCTGATCCGGACCGATATAGCGATGGTATAAGTCAGGCCATGGGTCAGGATTCTGGTCGTTCCCATCCAGCACGATGAAATGAAAATCGCCGTGATCAAAAGAATAATAGCGCTTTTCCATTTGCCACCAATCCATGGTCTGCTCCCTTGTAAATCCAAGATCCTTCATGTCGTGATTTCCCAGGACATGGTACCGGGGGCCCTCAAACTCATTCCAGGCATCCAGAAACGGCTGGTTTCTTTTACGGGGTAAAGCAAAGTCGCCAAGCTGAATGATAAAATCCGGTTTGCGGATTTTCATATCATCAATAAAAAAGCGTATTCTGGCATAAGCATCATGAATGATATCCTGATGGACATCCGCCACCATACCTATTCTCACCTTTTCGCTGGTTTTCATGCTAAATCCAGAAACTGACATTGGAAGTGATAGTGCTGCTCCCAATTGCACTGTCGTTCTTAGAAATTTTCTTCTCTTCATTCTTCTGCTTTTGATTAATCTAATAACTCCAGTACACTTAAAAAGGGACAGTGATCAGACCCAACCTTCTCGTCTATTACCCTGGTTTCAATCACACGCCAGCGACTGGCCGGCCTGAAAAGAATATAATCAATTTTCGACCTGGGGTTTGCTGAGGGGGAGGTTGGTATATTTTCTTTTGATGATTTTGTCCATTCTTCCAGCAGGATTTCCATGGTCCTGCTTTCTGGCCTGGCATTAAGATCTCCTGCCAGTATAGAGGGCATATCATCTTTGGCAAAAAGATCATTCAGCTTTTTGGCCTGGCTGATCCTGTCTGACTCTTCCCTGGTATGATCCAGATGTGTCCCAATAAATCGTACGATATCTCCACTCCCCAACTCCACTTTCACCTCCAATGCCGATCTGGGTTCTCTTCCCTCCTGCCCACCTAATGCGTGGTTCTGGCTGCTGAAGAAGGTGTATCTGGACAATATAGCTTCACCATATTCTCCTCCACTAAAAGACATGGCCTTGCCGAATAAAGGAATCATCCCTGTTCGCTGCCCCAATTCCATAGCCAGGTCCATTTTTTTTGCCCTGTTCGTCCTGAAATCCACCTCCTGCAAGGCGACAAGGTCAGGGTTTACAGATTTGATGACACCGGCAATCGTATCCAGGTTAAAATCACCTTTCATCGTTTCGCCATGGTATATATTATAGGTTAATACCCTGATAATCTTTGAAGAATCAACGGGAGACTGGCCCATTGTACCGGGACCAAAGACCAAGACTGAGAAAAGAAGCATTGCCAGGCAGACAATGCTTTTTACCGGGGAAAAGTTAGTTTTCATTGTATCAGTATTAATATTACATATGCTTTCTCAGCGGAATGACCATGTTCCAGGTTCGATCAAACTGCCAGGCTTTTGGCCCGGTACCGGTCGCTGCAAATAAATGAGTCGGCACCCCATCCTCGATGAGCAGGAATGGCCGCTCAAAATGATTCTGAAAAGACCGGCTGCCATCATCCCAGAGAATATCTTTTGAGTAAGCTTTAATTTGCTCATATAGATTCCACTCAATTCCATCCTCTGACCATATGTGGATTCCTCCCCCTTCTTCACCGCAAATCTCTCCGGATCGGTCTTTAACGATCCCTTCATATTGCTTGCCGTTCCACCAGATATAAGGATCCTCCACGTCACGCCGGTTGTTTCCTTCCGTTTCAAATCTTAATATGGGTTCTTCACTTAGCCGGCGGTAAGGCCCCTGAGGATTATCAGCCATAGCAACTCCCAATAACAGTGGTGGTGTCAATCCTACAGTAGATGACTTATACATAAGCAGTATATTTCCAGTTTTGGGATCAACAGCAGGTGCCGGATTAGAGGTAATGGAAGCATCCCAGTGACCAGGACGGGGTTCAATCACCGGTCTGTCCAGCCGTTTCCAGGGTCCTTTTACCGAATCGCTTATGGCCAGGCCTATCCGCTTATTCATCCAGGATTTCCGCCAGTTTTCCCGGCTTACCTCCGGATTCTGAACACCAGGTAAAGGAAAGTCATATGTTGTTCCGAAATAGTAAAGCAGATACTGGTCCCCATATTTTATTATCCGGGGATTATGAGTACACATTCCATCGAAATACTCCTTCCCTCGTATGGGCAAAACCACTTCCTGGAATTCATAGGGTCCGACCGCAGTATCTGCTACTGCCCTGACCACCTCAGAATTGGTCACCCAATTGCCAAATCGAACCTCTTTTGTCCATCTGCTTGCAAACATATGATATCTATTATCCTCACCTTTAATAACAGAAGCCCCCCATATCCAATAATCCGGATCCTGGAATCCTCCGCCTATAGGAGCGGGTAATAAACGGTCAATGAAAGCAGGTGCTTTACCGGCATTATTACAGGCTGACACATAAGGCAGTATGGCCAATCCAAATGCGCCTTGATAAGATAAATGTAAAAAACTACGTCGGTCTAATGATTCCATATCCAGATGATTATAAAAACTACTCTATCACATACCAGTTGTACCAGTTGGGAGCAACCTCTACTTCAATTTCGATCTCATAGTTGCGATCGAGTTCAAAAGTATATGCAGGGTTCTCCTGCTCACGCAGACTGGCAACATCCTTGATTCCTGTGTAATATAATGGCAATTTAATTTTTTTCCGGATCACTTCGTCGGTGGGATTGAAAACCATTAGAAAGCCTTTTTCTTTCAGATCCGGATTTACGTGCATCATATAGTCTATATCCCGCCCGTCAGACCTTCGGAGGTGTATGATGTCACTTTCCATAATATTGCGGTACTTCTTATACCAGTCTACTACCCTTTTGACCATTTTTTTCGTTTCATCTGTATCATACAGACGTGGCCCCCTTAAGGCTGACTGTACACCCATTCCAAGGTTACTCACCAGCATCATTTCATAGTGATCCAGATGCTCATGGAGCGGTTCTACGGTTGCGGCAGGCCCTCCTCCATGGTATTGAGCCAGGGGAATGAAGCTCCACCTCATAGAAGGGGTACTTTCCCATGTGCCGTCAAAAATATTCTGCCGGGTGTGTATCAATTGATGCCTTCGTGGTAAAGACCAGTTGTTCTCCCGGTATCCTATGCCATTTTGATTGGAGCCGGTTAAAAAGTAATAGTCCGGAACCCTCAGGTAAATACCATTTCCTTTGCACCATTTGTAAAAGTCTGATATGATCTTCCATTGATTAAATTGTGAGTCTCCCAGTCCTTTGTGCCCGGGGTGGTCTTCAGATGCACAAATGTCGCCCGGATAATTGCCGTCATGTGTAAAGGTCATAAACCCTGTCTCCGAAAACATCTTATACATTTTTCGGAAGTAATCCAGTCCCCACTCACTCGCCAGGCATGGTGAATTCCCAAAAGTGGCAAAACCACCTCTTTTCCCGGTTTTCGGATTAATTACATCGTCCTTATCGCTGATACTTCTCGAAGCTAAGAGGGAATAGGTTCCGATTTTAATCCCTTTGCTATCAGCATACTCAGCGTACTTTTTCATCTGCTGGTAATTCTCTTCACTCTCATCTTCAGGATTGAATCCACTGCCAAAAGAGAAATTCAGCATTTCATATCCAAGCTCTGCACACTGATCCACACCTGCTGTAAAATCATCCCAACCAGACCGGGTAATATGGAACATCATGGGATTCTCTGTTGTCCAGGGAGCAATCGTCCGGTACATCTTCCTCAGTGCCAGTCCGTTCCTTTCCTTATCGTAGGAATCATATGGAAGCAGAAATGTCCGGATCGATTCCAGGGATCCTCCCGGTCCAACATGCTGATGATATCCATGTACAGGAAAGATCTTCATTATGTTGGGTATATCCTGAATCCAGGAGATCTGGGTAACATAATCCTGATCAGCCTCCCAGTGGACTGTTTGATGATTGGCTACAGCCACCCGGCCGGCAGAAAATGCATAGTCAGTTTCAAAATGAATATTTGGTTTGACCTTCAGGTCATCCCGGTTGCGATAACCACCATAAGGATCGTGGTCAGTAATACCCAGGTATTCGGAAATGATGTTTTCAACCAGTACCCCAGCATTCGATTCATTGTGAACAGAGATCCATTTTGACATGACCGGTATCCCATCATACAATTCATAATGTGCTGATATCACAAGATTCTTAAGCGCATTTAATCCTTACATTCAATTTATCGAGTTCCTCCTTGTCAAGCCTGGTGTAGGCTGCAAATTCATTAATCTTCAGACGTACCAGGTCACCCACAAACTCATGGTCAATACCTTCCGCATGTCTGCCCAGTTTTCCTATCCGTACAGCCAGAGGATCCTCAACCTGCCGGCCAAAATCAACAGACTCATAGGTTTTCCAAACTCCACCTTCAGGTTTCGCTTCACAATACACCTTGCTCCCATCAATCCTCATGCGCAATACCCAGGTTCCGCTGAAGTCAACATTGTCTTTGCCCCCGGCCCTTTCATTTTCTTTTTCGCCGTCAAATACGGTAAATCTCCAGGCTCCATTGTTCTTTGCACCCGATTCATTACCCGGCCTCATATTGAATTTTATGGTCCGGTCTTCCCACAACAATGCAATCCCCGGTCCCCATTGACCACTCAGATCAGTTCCCGCATCAATAGATGTTTCCACCAGTCCAACACCTGCCGGCAAAACATATTCGGCATAAACAGCCGTATTATTGGGAGTGTATATCTCTCCCGGCTTTCCTTCATTAATAAACGAACTTCTTTCATGCGAGGGGCTGGTTCTGACTTTCCATACCGGAGCCAGCGAAAAAAAATCGTCATGGTATATTTCCTGGCGGCCAGTTTTACTTTCATTGGATATGGCAAGGAGATCTTCCGATGACAGTTCTCCCAGGCGGTAATCCATTTGCAATTTGATCCCCTTTGGAGGCCACTCCGTACCCGGAGCATGATGCCTGACCTCCTTCCACTCAAAACGTTTCTCAGGCTCTGATATCTTAAACCCGGAAAACCTGAATGAGAATGGATCTGCAGTTAATCCATTTATCCAATCCGGATACAGGAATGCCAGATTTGGCTGCCCGGTCAATCCTCCTACATTGATCGTGAATCCATTTACCACTATTACTGCTTCCGGCTTAACTGCCCTGACAAGTTCCTGCTGGTTTGTCAGGATCTTCAGGCTTGTGGTTGCCGCATTGGGTGATAGCCTGAACGTGCGTGAGATTAATCCATTGGAAAGGATCAGTTCATTGCTTTTTTCATTTCTGAAGGCTTCAGCCTTTTCACTGATCTTTCCAAGCAAATAATCCTGTTGGACTCCTTCAATATATGATGCATTGATGACAGGTAAATCCTTGAGACCTTCCACATTATTCTGTGCAAGTCCCGCATGGATATTTGTAAAAATTAAAAGAAGGAAGATCAGAATGGGCAAGTGCTGAGATTTGAAAATTTGTATTGTACTTTTCATTTGCTGAAGAAAGATTGTCTATTGTTTCTTTGTTAGTTCAATTCCCTCCAGGGCCAGGCCTTTAACTCCGGAGATTTTCATCAGGTTCCCATTACTGATGTCCATTTCTGCAGAAAAATTATCCCCTGATTTTTTATTAATTATGGTTCTTTCATGATCACCATCTACCTGTTTCAATATCAATTCTTTCACCTCCTGGCCAGCTGAGAGATTAATGTCCACCAGGTAGATCCCATCTGGCAAAGGTTGTCCATGCATGGAAACCAATTGAAATTCCAATTCATCATCAACTATTAGGGCAGTTTTTCCACCTTCGTTCACAAATCGATTTTCTTTCAATCTCCTGCTCCCAGAGACATCTCCACCAATTTTGCTCTTCATCAATAAAATAGGAAAAATGGCCCGGAGCCTGAGCCAAAGGATCATGCTGTGTAGGAGAAAATAGAAATCGAACCGGACTTTTACCAAGGTACTGCTCCAGGTTGTAAAAGTTTGCCAGCCAGCGGGTATTCATTGAAAAAACCATGGCTTTCTCTCCAGCTGTAAATCCAATGTTTTCTATAGCTTGCACATATTTTTGAATCGTATTTTCCGGATCTGCATTCTTCAATATATCAGCAGCTTTCTCAATTTCACCTCCTACTGCCAGATCAAATGCCTTTTGAAACAGTATCTGGTTTTCAAAAAATGATAAATAGAATTCCTCCATCTCCTTCTGATATCTCAAGAGCTTATTATCCTCGATTCCAGGCAGATCAATTATTTGTTCCAAACGCAAAAGCGTTTTTTCTTTCATTTCATCCCATGATTCCAATCCATGACCTAACTTTTGTCCGCCAAGATCAATGAAATAATCAGAGGTTTCCCTGCCAAACATTGGACCATCTGTCAACCAGGTGTAGTAATAATCAGACAGTTGATCATCCTGCTTTCCAAACAGGTCTCTTACATACCTGTCAACTGTGTTTTTCAATGGTTCATTCTCAGAACTTCTCCAAACCTGTCTTGCCGAACTGGTAAAATACAGATCCAGGGGCCTGGTGGTCCAGTGAATAATCCCAAATCCTTTCGAATTCCTTTCCGCCAGCATGTCCGAAAGATTTTTCCATGGCTTATAAGGTCTGCCGATATACCTGTGGTCATCATGATGTGCCCAGATTATGGGGTACACATCCCTGTTGGCACCCGCCTTTGTCAAAGTTGCCTTCGCTTCTGGCTGGTCAAAAACAACCTGCCAGTCCAGCGGCAATAGTGCCACATCCCGGGGGAAAAACAAATCAGCATATTTCACATAATGGAACTGCCATGAACCGCTGCTTATCTCCAGATCAGGTTTTACCGACTCTCTGGCCTTTTGCAGGGCCCTCACTACTTTGCTGTAGGCAAACATACCGGAAGCCTGAAGGTCATTTGGGATTTCCGGATGGTCCTTCAAA
The DNA here is from genome assembly GCA_963767555.1 of uncultured Bacteroidaceae bacterium. Taxonomy (GTDB): domain Bacteria; phylum Bacteroidota; class Bacteroidia; order Bacteroidales; family SM23-62; genus SM23-62. Next base: position 63,763 of record CAVYEL010000010.1, read on the forward strand.
ATACCCAGATACTCCTTTTTCCAGTGATCTGGTAGTTTTTCATAAGGGAAATTCATCCATATGGTGCCCAATCCGGGACGCATGCTGGGCCTGCGGTGCCAGACGGAAAGCTGGTCAATCTCAGGATACGCTTCCAGCAAAGACCGCAATACCTGTTCATAGTATGCATAACCCTCAGGATGCTCCGGGTTAGGTGTCAGGTGACCATCTCCCAGTTCAAATACAGCTTCTTTCGGCAATTTCTCAATAACATTGCGAGGATTGGCCATCCAGGTATCAAAATCCAGTGCAAAGATCACTTTGGTCCCACGTTCTTCCGCATAACTAAAAACCTTTTGCATCAGTGCTTTCGCTGCTTCATCTTTAGTTTCCTCAGGAGCCATTGAGGCCTCTGCCCCATAGACCGGACCGTCAAAGATCTCACCTCCGGCCATACGCCGTACATCATTTACATGCTGGTTTCCCCAGTCCCGCCCGGAGCTGGTATTATTCAAATATCCCGTCGCTTTCTTTTCACCTAAATATTCGAAGCTGAACATCGGGTTGTTGCCATAAGCATGCACCATGATCCCATTGTAGCGCATTTTATTGGCCTGGTCTATCCATAATTGCCAATCAGGCAAATTCCAGCCTGTGCATCCACTCAGAAAATTATGCCAGTTAAATACGAAGCGGTCCCCCGTCAAGGGTTCATCTTCCATTGCCCAACCATCAAAGCCCTTCCATTTTCCGGGCTCCGGCAATACATCACCAGAAAGATAAAATCCACATCCTAGCTTTTCAAGCAATGCGTAAGTACCATTGAGCAGGCCTCTCTCATCAGGTGCTAAAATCACTATTTTTCCCCTATCACTGGTTATTTTAAAGCTTCCCTGCTTTTCAGGCAGATCAGCTATTTCAAGTCCGTTTTCAGATGCCTGGGAAGACAGCAAGTATTGAATATCTGCATCTCCTGCATCTTCTGCATCTTCAAGCAATTTAAAATCAGCATTTCCATACAGATGATCCAGGTATTTCTCCATTTCAGAAGCTGCATATGTCCCAACCCTGGTATTGGATAAATCACAAATCTGAATTGGCGGTTTACTGCAAGAGCAAAAAACTAAACCAATCAATAAAAAGTGTATTGATCTCATGGACTAATTATTTTAATATAAAACTTGCGGGAGCATATTCCCCCAGCTTAAAACTCATCTTGCCTCTTTTCACGGGAATAGGATCTCCCGTCTGTTGCCCGCGCAGGTTGACTGGCTGAGCATGGCTAATAATCATTTCTGAAGGAAAAGTGATGGTTAGTTCTCCTGAATTTCCAGCCTGTTCCCACACCCTAATTAATGTCTTTTTCTCATTATTGAGATTTTCACTGAATGCTGTTATCACAACGCCTTTTCGTGAACAGGTAATACCTTCCTGTTCTGCCGGAAGACTTCCTCCAGTCCCTTTAGCCATTGAAACTAAAAGTGGAGTCCTGGCCTCAAGTGATGCTGTCAGGAATCTGTTCTCTATATCCTGTTCTTTGTTGAAAGTCCAGAGCCTGACCCGAGAGCTCCAGCTTCCCGGGTACCAATAACGAAAATTGGTATTCCACATGTTATTATACAGGTTCAGGTAAACAGTGGGTTTTTGTGGGACAAAGTCTCTTGAGAATTTCCATATTCCCGGCATTCCAAGGCTAACAAGCGGGTGGTCAAGCGGACAAACAGCAACTCCGGAGCCATCGGATCCTAGTGATAAAAACTCCTGAACCAACCGAATACAAATGCCTGTTGGCACCCTCCATCAGGTCGTTTGCCGGATCAATTGTCCCCAGTGCCCTGCCAATCTTAAAAGTAGGGTTTTGTATATTGAAAGGCAAACACAACCAATCAGCCTCAGGCCAGTTATCTTTTCCCTTGTCCTTAATTATACATTCAATATCCACATAAGGCATCCTGGATCCTAATCGGACATGTAACTCTATCGCCGGTATGTGATTCTCACTATCTCCCGGCATTTTAAGGACAGCGGTTTGAATTATTCCGTTACGGGAAATTGTGAGTGTACCATTTTTAGGCGAGGCTGCACGATACGGTACTATGCTATCCGGGATCATACCGGGTTTATTAATGCCGGGATGAGGCCAGTCTTCATCTTCTGGCAGATCAAAACAGCCCAGAGCTCGTTTATTTTGATAGCTCAGGGTATAGTCAAGACACTGCTCATAAGTAAAACGCTCATTCATATACTGCCCCAATCCTTCAGATGAGTTGGATGTAACCCATTCCTTGCCAGACCTTTTATCGATCAGGGATTTGATAACTCCCCGGTATGGATCAAATGCTATTCTATAGTATTCATTTTCAATAGCATTTGATGCCTCAATTGCGTGTTCCGGGGATTTGATATTTTTTAAAGGGAAAGTCTTGTATCCATTCGCCGGAATATTTTCTGCATAGAAATATCTGCCAGTTGAATCCGGGATCTCAACCATTCCAGATCTGTTCCAGGGCAAGGGATTGTACACAAGTATACGTTCTCCATTATGATCCACCGCTTCGGCCAATGCTTTCAAATCTGATGCTACCTGTATACTAATCAAGGAGTCTGCCCTTCGGACATAGTCCGTTTTGTCTTCCCAGGAATCTTCCAGATTCTTGTATTTATCTTCCGGTTCATTATAAAAATTATCTCCATATACCTTTACGCCCTGGGCTATTCCCCAGGTATGCTCGGCATACAGCATCATTTGCTCATTCGCTTTCTTAAAGATTTGTGTGGCATCATCAACCGGCAAATCCCAAATTTGTAATTGCGTATTTAATGCTTCTGCTGCAGGAGATAAAGGTTGAAGGTTCCTGTATGTTTTTATCCCCCCAGGATCACTCATAACACCATGGATCCAGGTGTCTGGAGCTTCTTTTTTAACAACCGGCAAGGCTGTCCCCGATTCAATAATGGCATCAGCAAATTCTTGCATACGGCCCATTCTAATATTTACTCCAGGCATTTTTTCAGCCACTTCATCAAAGAGTGGTTTTAAGTCTTCTGCCTGGGGAGGACCTGAATTATCAGGCGTTACTAGGATTGCCAGCCATGCTTTATGAGGCCATCCTTTCGGTGGCAGGAAGTTTGTGCCAATTATTCCCGGGTGGTCATCTCCCGTATTGCCACCCCATCCCACAGGCCATAAAGCCGTACATGTTCCATAAATGGAGTTATAGAATGTTAAGACCCTCGAACCGTCGGGGCCTTCCCACCAGAATAATCCCGGGTAATCTACCGGTCCAGATGGCCAGTTGCAGCCTATATGAATAAATTTCACTCCCGAATTTGCCAGGCCGGTAGCCAGGGAGTTGCTATGAGACGGCACATCAGTAACCTTGGCATCATAAGGCAAGGGCAGCAAATATTTCTGGGATACGAAAGATGAATATTGTGTACCCCGCGCGAATTCTTCAGGACTCATAATATCAGAATGGGAGGTAAACGGAAGTGAATGAGATACAAACCGGCCGGACTTAAAAGCTTCCTCAAGCTTTTTTTTACGTTCGGGTGTCTGTCCATTCCCAGTCTTCCAGAACTTTGCTCATAACCCAGGCCGGGGTTGTCCATACGAATTGTTGTTCGGGTGGTAATTCTTCAGAATCTTCCATGATAGCCAGTGCTTTGTCTATCATGTCTGTACGGTAATACGAAATCAGTTCATCCACCCGGTGAGTATAGCCAATATCAAAATGTGTTTTACAAACTACTATTATCTCTTCAACATTCGATTTTTCTTCTCGGAGTTTGTATTTTTGGCATTTTGAGCGTAACATCCCTGGCCGATCAGGTCCAGGAATATGAATAATATTCCCAGGTTAAATGGCGAAAAAAATATTCTGCCTTTCATTGGAAGTCAACTAAAAGTACCCGTATTATTTTACCAGCTACCAGTCTAATTTTATAAATTTCGTTTCAAAAGGCTTTAATTGAACAGATCCTGGAGTTATATCTTCTCCCAGCACATTCGCCTGTCTGACCATCAAACGATCTGTTACCGGCCAATTTCAGTGATTGCAAATCAGCATTTTTCCCTTCAATTTCCCGGATATGTAAAATACAGGAACTCCCATTCTTATCTGGTGTGGAACTCACAAGGATCACATTTTCCGGCCATCCCTGGATAATGGATCTTTGCCAGGATTGATCACCTTCTCCACCTCCGGTAAGGACACGAGCTAAAAATGGCACACGATTGCCCCATCCAAATCTGGTAGCTTCAGTTTGTGATTGACTGCCTGAACTGCTTATATTATAAACCCAGCTAATCCCTCCATGTTGTTCTGGATTAAAATTGGTAGTCCAGTAATTATTCATCGGCCAGCCATAAATATGCGTTGATTCTGGTGTTGCACCAGCTTTGTACCTTCCCGTATTAATGGCTCCAAATTGCATCAACGGGATTTCCGGAGAGCTCAATATTATCTGTCCTTTTTCACCCTGAATCCTTGCATAATTCTGAACCACATTCCAATCGTTTGATGAGCCTGGAATCTGGTCAATTCCAGCCCGGATTTCTCCTCCCTGCACATCAAAAGACAATACACCATCATCAAGTAAAAATGGAAATGCTATATAAATCCCTTCAGGATCGGTAACTGATTTTTTTTGAATGGAATAAGCAAAATCTATACGTTTGGTTGTATTAAACAATCTGATTTCAAATTCATAATTCCTATCTTTAATGGCAGCTTTCGTATTTCCTCTGAAATAAACAGTATTCCATATTTCACCTTCTTCATAGCGTTCAAACCAGACTTTTTCAAGTGGTTCTCTTTTATAATCATCCAGATGAAAAGCTTCCATTTGAGAACGATTACCCAGCGTTTCATAAATAAATTCACCTAATTTCCATTTTGCCTTCCTGGTCAACTAATTCCTTGTTCAGATCTTTATCAAACAAGACTTGAAATGGCCGCTCGTTTAGCTATCGATTTTAATCTTATACCATTGATTTTCAAGCTCAGAAATTTCTGATACTTCTTCTGATTTCAGCTTGCTCTGCCTTCACCTTGCAGTATGATTATATATTTTTTATATCCAAAAGCAGGAACCTTATCAACCCATATGGCCCAGTATGTTCCATCAGAATGGTGTTTCAACTGCCTGTACTTTTGCTCTTATTTCCATTTCTCATCAATCAGACTGAAATTCCTGATATCTTGGTACAAGCTGATGATCGATATAGGCAGTAACCAGGCCATTTCTTTCCCAGTTCAGAGGTATTAAAAACCGACAAGCGAAGGATCTTTCTCACGTTCAATATGCGATTGTAAAAGTCCAAGTGCTTCTTCTCCAATCATTTTTGAACGTCGGCTGGCTTCCCAGGCATACGATTCTTTTAAATGCCCGCTGCTCCATGGTATATTTATGAAAAGGCTCACGTACACTGCCATGATAGCCAACGGTATGTTCAGTATAAAACAGCAAGGCATTATTTGTCCAGTACAATCCGATCATTAATTTCTTCCGGCAAATCAGATCCCAGAATGGCTGCCATCGAAAGACCCGATATATTGGCAATCAGATCAGTCTGAGCACGGCGTGTTGTAGCAACTTCACGGGCAGAGGCACCAAAACCATCCGTCCACCAATCGGGCCAGGCACCTCGTATGGTTTGAAACTCATTACCATGTTTTGTCTTCCATTTCTTCAAAAAACGCGGTGGCAGTAGCGGTTTTTAATTTTGGCCAGGTATATTTTTCATTCCACATGTTTTATCATTTCGGAAGCCTGGTTGATGGAGGGGAATTATCGGTAAAATAACCCGAATGTTGAATAGAAATCAGGTTATATTCATATCCTCTGGTCTTTCAAATCCGAGAGATAAGTTAATAATTTATCTTCAAAAGCATTAAAATCCTCTTTATGAATTTCGAAAAAATTTCCGTGTCATATAATGTTCGGCCCGGTAAGCCAGCATTTTTTTTCCTGAAGGACGATTCCCACCAGAAGAGGGTTGGTTTATCAAAGGCAATCAAGGCCCTGTGTCCGTGGGTCCCCATGTTCAGGTATTTAATTCCCAGATCACTGTAATAATCATTCAAACACCAGCCTATGCCATTTACATCATTTTGCATAGCAACTTTTACATCTAATCCGACTTCCTTTATCTTTTTCAAAGGCTGAAGGGATGCGGCCAGTATTTGCTCGTCGGGTAATTCATCGAAATTGAAATACATGCCTGCAATTTCAATTCGCCCTTCAGCAACACGTTTTTTTAATTGTTCAATTTGTTCGGAAGGACGCGAACGCAAATATTCATTCACCGGCCATGTTGCTTCGCAGGTCCATCGAAATTTAGCATCATCAGGATAGTTATCGGTCAGATTGCAATAATCAAGCGCATAATCAATATAGCGCAAATGTTCACCGAGAATTTCTGTTTGTGAGCGTGTATAACCAATATCAGTATGGGCGTGCTGAACAAAATTAACACGCCATTCGGGAACCGGGCTGAGGGTTATTTTGCCTTCATCAATAAAATCTCCTGCAAGCAGCTTATAGGAAACCTGTTTTTCCTTATCCATCTTTGGGAGAGCCAAATTCAGATAATTATAGCCGAACTTTATGGATGCCTCTTTTAATAATTTCCCATCAATAAATATTTTGGCAACTGCAGGTTCTCCGAAATGCATAATTCCAGCCACTCCAAGTTGTTTTTCAATCCCATCTTCAGTGATCAAAGCCGGATATGCTTTAAAACTCAATCCACTTTCAAGCGGGAACTTGAAGGTCATATACCAGGATTCTTTCTCAAATTTCTCTCCCGTAACCTTAATTTTAAGAGATTCTCCTTTTTTGATTCCTCCTCCTGGAACTTTGAGGTACATAAATCCAAAGCGGTCTCCGCTTCGGTCTATCATATCCTTTTTAAATGATAAAACAGAGCCATCTTCTGCTTTTACTTCCCATTGATTTATGTCCCTGGTCCAGAATGAAAATTTCTTAATCCCGTTTACCTCAACATTAAATTTCGCAGGTCCGGGACTTGAACCAAGGCCAGCAAGCCAGGCAAAAGTGACATACTCTCCTTGAATATTTGATGGAACAGGAGCTGTTTCCCACTCCATGGTCGATTTCCCGTTTGTTGCTCTGACCAGCAAACATTCTTTCGCAACAGGAATAGAAGATTGATAGGTAAAATCCTGTCCGTTTATTTTCTTCCCAAAACCATTCAGGATGTTTTCTGTATCCGAAGTCTGAGATTGTGCAAATATTATCGTTGAGCTTAGAAAAAAAAGGAATTGAAGCAGGCTGGTTTTCATATTTATCATAGTATTAGTGCTTCAAGCACTTTCACATACCCGGTACCTTCATCGCTTTTAATCATAAGATGATACAGTCCGCTCGTCTCAGGGAGTGTGATGCTTGTATGGCTGTTCGTCGGAGAAAGGATCTTTCTGGATACTTCCATTCCAACCTGGTTATAAAGGATCATTACCGCTTCAGTACTAATCGAATAATCTACGTTCAATTCCTCTCCTCTAACAGGGTTGGGGTAGACTGAGAATTCCAGGTCTGAATATTTTTCGATGCCAACCAGAGGTCTAACAATTAATGTTATAGTATCAGTACTTGCACATCCATTGGTATCCTCAACTTCAATAGTATAAAAATGTGTCCCAACTCCTAATTCGCTTCCAATGACAGTGATTGTATTGTTTTGAGATGGAGGATCATCATTCCATTTATAAGAAACGAAACCTTCATTTGCAGTTAAGGTCACGGTATCATCCAAATCCATCATCACGGAATCCTCAACACCAATGTCAGGTACCTCCCATACATCCAACTGGAGAGTAACAATGGTATCACATTCGCTTCCACCCGGGATGGTATCAAAATACGTTCCGGGCATGCTGAGTTCAAGTCCATTAAAATTGTAGGTCTCTCCCGGACAGATGGTAGCAAATTGTTCTGAATTGCAGATCTCAATATAATTCAAGGATACTATCTCAATTATCCTGTCATCCTCCGCCGTTGGAAAAGGATTGCGGGCCCGTCCATCCTGGTTTGAGGTCGCAAGGTAGATCTTTCCCTTAGGAGATACACAAATATCCCTCAGCCGCCCAAACTCGAGATTAAAAAATATTTCTTCTGACGAGATAGAATCTCCTGTAGCATTTAACTTTAACACCCTTAAATCCGCATGTTTTAAAGTGGCCAGCAATATTGAATTCTTCCATTCCGGAATGGCATCATGATCATAATAATCAATTCCACAAACAGCCAGCGTTGGTGACCAGGCCGCAATGGGTTCTTTTACATTATTGGCAGTGCAATATGTTTGTTCAGCAGGAAGATCACAGAATCCCTCCACCTCGGGCCAGCCGTAATTCCGTTCTTTCTCAATGATATTGACTTCGTCATCGTTGGAAGGTCCGTGTTCAGAACTGTAAATGATACCATTCGGGGCCCGGACAAGTCCCTGGGGATTCCTGTGGCCGAGGGACCAGACATAACTTCCCGGAATGGGATTATCATCGGGTACCGAACCGTCCAGGTTTAGCCGTAAAAACTTCCCGTGCAGGCGGTTTGTATCCAGCGCATAACTGGCGGAACCTACATCCCCGGTTGACATTAATATGGTCCTGTCGGGTAATATGATCACCCTGGATCCGATATGGTACTGTCCGGCCGGGATACCAGTGAGCAAAATTAACTCATCAACCAGGGTGTCTGTATCAAAGGTATACCTCACCAGTCTTTCTGAATTGCCTGAAATATAAGAGATATAAACAATGTAAACGAATTGAGAATCGGGATGCATGAAATTCGGGTGCAGCGCCATACCCAGCATTCCGTTCTCACTACCTTCCTCAACAATATCTGTAATATCCAGGAGGACCTCTTTGCTGCCGGTTTCAGGGTCTATCCGGCTCACTCTCCCTTCCCGTTCCGTAACCCAGATCATATCATCCGGTCCCCAGAGGATCTCCCAGGGAGTATCAAGACCTGTTGCAATCGTATTTGTATCGACCTCGGTGGATCCGATCATGATCTGTGATTTGCTTTCCGGCATGAATATGTTCAATATAATAAACGAGAAAATGAGGACCTTTGCTTTTTTCATATGGCTATTTACTTGGTGGTTGGAGCATAAAGTTACAAATTGGGTAGGAAGATAGGGATTATTTCCCTATCTGTCCTCTCACACCACCGTGCATACCGTTCGGTACACGGCGGTTCCTTAAATAATAGCCTGACCAGACCCGTAATAATCCGAAAAGAAAAAAAAGACCTGTCTAAGACCTCATTGGTAATAGGACGGCCTCAAGATAAAGCTATTGGCAATATGCCAATAGCCTTTCCTAGTGTTCGCCGATTCCCATGCTTTGTGACTATCTATGCCAAGCTTCATGAGATTACGACGACGAGTACGTATCCGTTTCCATTGTTTCCATATCACCATACGTAAACGTCTGCGATACCATGTATCTACTCTTTCAAGTAGCTTATCGCATATCGGCTAGCTTAAAGTAATTCACCCATCCAGTAATGTACTGCCTGAGTGCTTCCTTCCGCCTTGCATATCCCCAGCCATTGCTCCGAGAAGTGAGCATTTTAATCTGCTCTTTCATCTTTGCAATGCTATTCGGATGTACCCGCAATCGTCCTTCTCCTTTATATACATAAAAGGAGTATCCCAAAAATTTAATCCTTGAGATGTAGGCTACCGTGGTCTTTTCCCTGTTTACTCTCAAAAACAGTTTCTTCTCGATGTACGGAACGATGTTCGCCAGCGTTCTCTCGGCACTCCGTTTGCTCTTGCAAAGGATTATCAGATCGTCAGCATAACGTACAAATCGGTGTCCTCGTTTTTCGAGTTCCTTGTCCAATTCATTGAGCATGATGTTACTCAACAGTGGACTAAGTGGACTCCCCTGAGGAACACCCGATTCTCGTCTCTTCAAACTTGTTGCGTATTACTACTCCAGCATCGAGGTATTTGTGGATAAGCGAGACTACCCGCCCATCCTTTACCGTCCTTGATAACACTTCTATCAGCTTACTCTGATGGACCGTATCAAAGAACTTCTCCAGGTCCATATCTACGGCATATTTGTAACCGTCTGTGACATAGTTCCTGCATTTGTTCAATGCCTGATGTGCATTACGCTTGGGTCTGAACCCGTAACTGTTCGGTGAGAACTGTTTCTCGTAAATGGGGGATAAGATCTGAGCGATGGCCTGCTGGATGACTCGATCCACCACCGTAGGGATACCGAGACTTCTCTTTCCCTTTCTCTTTGGATATTTCTACCCTCCGAACCGGATTAGGACGGTACTTACAGTCCAATATGGATTGTATGAGCTTCTCCTTGTTGTTGACAAGATAATCCCATAAGGATTCGACTTCCATCTTGTCTATCCCACCACTACCCTTGTTGCTCCTTACCCGTTTAAAGGCACGGTTCAAGTTCGAAGGGGACAGAATCTGCTCTAACAGCCCATATTCAGGTCTGTCGGTATTGGTGAGGTTGTTTTCAGTCATCCAAATAAAGGTCTGCCCTCCTGCATAGCCCCTCAGGTTCCGCCCTACTATTTTGCAGGCAGGTATCTTTCGATATTTTCTGTTTTCCTCCCTTCATCCGGTAACATTCATTTACTCTCACTGATTAAGGTTCGGTCCTTTCCGTCCCTTGTCGACGGGTACGGTACTACGACCTCGGCTGACTTCTCACGGTAAATCTTGTTTCAACCGTGCTTCATACTCTGTTTCTGCACGTCTATGAGACCTCCCCGGTTAAGAGCGATCACTTTCATCCCATATACCTGCTGCATTTACCTTGGTGGATCCGGACAGTATCGGACTTCGTTTTGTTTAGCAAACTTATCCTTCCAACCTTAGGCCTTATATGCAGTTTCTGTTCGTCAGGCCAGGACTTTGCCGCCGGCTTCCTTCAGATTCCACCTTGCGATGGACACCCTTGCCTTAAGCTAACGCTTCCTACTGTCAAGGCGCGTTTGGGACTTGCACCCTATAGTTATCGCCCATGCCGGGCAAACAAGGGTTGCACAATTGCCATAGGGTTTTAATGCATTAATATAATCTTGGTAAGCACTTTTATAGGCATTACAATTTGCATCGCTTGCATCGGTACTAAAGGCTGTTGCAGCACCAATTACTGCAGTGAGTTCACCTTCCAGATCTGTCGCCCATGCATTCGTACAGTTGGCTAACTCCAGCATCACCATCCTTACTACAACTGGAAACAAATCAATGTGAAACAAAAAATGACAATTAAGTGATTTGACAAAACTTTTCTCATGGTCGAAATGGTTTGGTTAAAATAATTATTGAACTTTAACTAAAACTATTGACATTTCACCAGGAATACTTGAAATCACTGTATAAATTAATTCTAAATTCCAACTTAAAGGATATTAGCATCTATATGTCTGTTTTAGGCGCAAAAAGGGTAAGTCCTCTCAATAAATTCTAAGTTAGTTGAAGCTAATACCTGAAAATAAGTATCAAGATACCCTATCAGTCCTTTAAAAACACCTCAATGACAGGTATTTCAACATCCGGCTTGTTAACGGGAAGGCTCAGGTTAATGTCGTTCTCTGATCTCTCCTCACGTATCCAGTGCCCACGGGGAGCAGTAATCCGGATCTCAGAAGCATCATGCAGAAATTGTGCATATTTTACCTTGTCCCCATATCCTTTCAATGAGAAGTTTTGTAGTCGGATAGTCCAGTAAATGGATATAGAGCCGGTTTGTTTCAGGATTATAAGTCAACAAGGTATTATCAGGAACCCAGAAATCATCCGGTGCCTGCGGTACAATTATAAATCGACCGGTTATTGAATTTCATCCACTCTCCCATATCTTCCAGGGCATTGTCTGCACGGTGGTCAAAGGTTCCCCTGGCGGTCGGACCGACATTCAACAGAAGGTTTCCACCCTTGCTGACTGTTTCAATCAGCAGGACCAGCAATTGCTTGTTATCTTTCCAGGTATGTTCGTCACGATAATATCCCCAGGATCCGGAAAATGTCTGGCAGGTTTCCCAGGCCACCCTTTTGCCGTCAATTTCGGGCCATTTGCTCACCTTGAATTGTTCCGGTGTTTTGATATCCCATCCACCTGGAACATCCAGCAGGTCAGCCCGGTCATTCAGAATGATTTCGGGCTGCAGTTCCCGTACCATTTTCACCAGTTCTACAGAACCCCAGTCATTCCGGTCTTTACCGAATTCTCCGGGAAATGAATAATCCAGCCAGAGGATATCCAATTTACCATAACTGGTAAGGATCTCACGAACCTGGTTTTTCAGGTATTCACGGTACACGGACATATCCCTGTCCTTGTTCAATTTATCATATTCCTCCTGGGTCCTGGCACTCTGGGGATGTACCCTGTCGATGGTATATTCCGGATGGTGCCAGTCGATCAGTGAATAATAAAACCCAACACCCAGTCCCTCAGCACGGAATGCTTCCACCCATTCCTTTATGATATCTTTACCGTATGGGGTATTGGTAACCTTATAATCCGTATACTCTGAATCAAACATGCAAAAACCTTCATGGTGCTTGGATGTGATCACTGCATATTTCATTCCGGCTGCTTTTGCTTTTTTTGCCCATTCGGTTGGATTGAACAGATCAGGATTGAATACTTCAAAATACTTCTGGTACTCATCATCAGGGATCCTTTCCCTTTTTTTTACCCATTCGTGCCTGGCAGCCTGCGCATAGGATCCCCAATGGATGAACATGCCAAATCTGGCATCCGTAAACCAGGACATTCTTTCTTTTTGCTGTTCGGGGGTTTCATCCCATATTTTTTCCTGTCCAAAAGTCAAATTGACAGCCAGAAGAGCCATCAATAAAAGCATAATTCTTGTTTTCATAATTATTTGTTGTTAAGTTTCAGGTTCAGATTTGCCACGAAACCGAAAATACTTAATTATTATTAATTTGAAGACTAAAATTACAGAATCTCGACATGAATAAAATCATACTTGGATTATTAGGAATTATCCTTTTATCTGGATGTGCTTCCAGAGACAATAACAGCGCTCCTGAAATCACTCAAAATCCTGCCGCCCTGGCGGTAAAAGGAGAAGGAGAATGGTGGATGGAGCGGCACCAAACTATTTTAAGCAAGCTGTCGAAAGATCCTGAATTAATACTCATTGGCAATTCCATTTTCCACTCGCTGGATAATGAAAACCGACAGGAAGTCTGGGAAAAATACCTTGACCAATACCGGACCGTCAATATGGGTATTTCCGGGGACCGGACTGAAAATGTAATATGGAGGCTTCAGAATGGCTCCCTTGAAAACATAAACCCAAAGGTGGCGGTCATATTAATTGGCACAAACAATACCGATGGCAATCACTATCTTAACATCAGCACACCTGAGGAACTGGCAGGGGGAATATGGAAGATCTGTGAGATTGTTCAAGAAAAACTTCCTGAGACGAAAATCCTTATCATGGGAATCTTACCCTATGGTTATAAACCCAACCACAGGGACAATATCAACAAGGCCACCAATGGCCTTATTTCAAAGTTCCCGGAAAAGAATCCAAATATCCGTTACATCGATATTGGCCATATCTACCTTGATAACGAGGGCAAGGTAATAAAGAACTAATGCCGGATTACCTTCATCCAAATCCTGAAGGCCACCTGCTAATGTTTGAAGCCCTGGAAGAGGATATAGCAAAGTTGATGAAGGACTAGGATGAATTTTTATAGTGGTCCAATTCCGGACAAATAGAAGAGCATTCGAATATATAGAGCTAAAAATTATAGCGAGTATAAATATTGTTTTTTTCATCTCTATAGTATTTAGTAAAGCGTGTGAAATAAATAATAGGGATTTGAATTCAAATCCCTATTACTTAATAAGTGTTGCAGTACGTTAAATATTTGCTTCTTTATTCAATGGTGAATGATGCTCGTGAACCATTTTCCATCCATCTTTTGTTTTAACAAATAATAAGGTGATTTGATCGTTCACTACTACCAGATCTTCACCGAATTTTAGTTGAAAATCGGAATGAAAGGTTAGATTTGCAACATCACCATAAACTGCAATTTGCAAATCTTTTGCATCGAATTTCACCACTTCGGTTACAGATCCAAAAACATTGCGTTCATGGGCTTCATTTGCTTCATCCCCATTACGTGGTTCTCCATTTTTGAATTCAGTAAATTTTGGTCCATAGGCATGAAAAGAAATAAGTTTATCCATATCTCCATCTATAATACTTTGTGCGATGGCTCCAAAAGTTTCCATTACTTCTTGTTTCGCTTCAGGAAATTCATCGTTAATTAAATCTACTTGTGCGTTACAAATGGTAAGTAACAATCCAAAAAGCATAATAAATGTAAATGTTAATCTTGTTTTCATAATAAATAATTTAAATGATTAATACTGGTTTTGATTACCCTACAAGATTAGACCATAAGCCAAAATCTGACATTTACTATTTCTTCAAAAACTAGGACTATTTGTGAAATTTAAATCAGAATTGTACTATTCTTGAAAAAGGGGGAGTGTAGTATCTTAAGATTTTATAACTTCCTTTTTAGATGCAGCACTTGGGCAAAACCAAACTCTTCTTTAAAAGCACGACTAAAATAAGATGGATCATTAAATCCAACATCATAGGCAACTTCAGAAACTGTATTGTCTGTATTTATTAACAAGTCTTTAGCGTATTGTAATCGAATGGAACGAATAAATACCGCAGTAGATTTACCAGTAATTGCTTTTATTTTTCTATAAAGTTGCGATTCACTAATGGTAATTTTTTAGCTAGTTCTGCAGATCCAAAATCAGAGTTACCTATATCCTCATGAATTAGTTTTTCAACTTTTTGAAGGAATTGTAATTTAGGGTTTACCGTGCGTTTCTTAATAATGTATTGAAACCCTCTTTTTGAATCTTATTTATTAATTTTTTCCGAATTGAAACCAATTGATCTAATCGTGTAAATAATTCTTCTTTAATAAATGGTTTTGCCAGATAAGCATCTGCACCAAAAGACAGGCCTTTTAATCTATCTTCAAAAGTAGCTTTAGCTGTTAAAATAATAATTGGGATGTGGTCAGTACGTTCATCAGATTTTAATGTTTCACAAACTTCAAATCCATCTTTCCCAGGCATCATTACATCAGAAATAATAATATCTGGTATATTTTCTAAAGCCATTTCGATACCTGTCATGCCATTAATTGCATGCATAGTTTCATATTTGCTATTAAGGCATGTTTTTAAATAATGTGCCACATCCACATTGTCTTCAATGATAAGCACTAATGGGAGTTCGGAATCTGTTTCAGGGATTTGTTTTAATGGTGTTGGAAATTTTTTGAAATAGAAGCGTGAGGCACTTTACCAGGCTGAACCTGTTTTGATATTGCGCATTTTTTGTAACAGGAATCATTACAGTAAACTCACTTCCTTCATCAATTGTACTTCTTGCCTCGATGGTTCCGTTCATTAAATCCACAAGGTCTTTCGTTAAGGCTAGACCAATTCCTGTTCCTCCTCTTTCCCGAACCATCGATGCATCTGTTTGAAAAAACCTATTGAAAATATTGGGAAGCTCTTTACTGTCGATACCTATGCCATTGTCTTTTATTTTTATAAATAAACTGGTTTTTTCTTTTTGTGTAATTTGATTAATATGAACTATTATTTTGCCCAACTCAGGAGTAAACTTTATAGCATTAGAAAGCAAATTTGATATTACAGAAGTCAATTTATTACCATCGAAATCCATTACCAAAGTGTCGACTTCAGAATATATAGTAAGATTAATTTGATTTTCTTCAGCCAACGAACTAAAGCTTTCACCCAGATATTTAATGAATGGTATAATATCGGCCTGTACCAATTGTAACTCCATCTTTCCGCTTTCAATCTTAGCTAAATCTAACATCTCATTAACCAAAAGGAGCAAACCATCACTATTACGATCAATCATTTCTAATGAATTTTCAATATCATCAATCTGATTATTTTCTAAGTTTGATTTTATGGTGCCGGTCATTCCTTTAATAACTGTAAGAGGTGTTCTGAATTCATGGGTTATATTAGTGAATAATCTATTCTTGAACTGGTTGAGCTCTTTGAGTCTTTTGCTTTCTGAAACTGCCATATTTCTTGATAGTTGAAAGCGATAAAATCTATCTGACATGAAGACAAAAATGGCAATATAAATGGCATAGGCCCACCAGGTTGTCCACCAAGCTGGCTTAATGGTAAATTGTATCGATTCAGGTGTTTCGCTCCATACACCATCACTATTAGAGGCTTTTACCTGAAAATTATATGTCCCAGGAGATAGATTGGCGAATCGAACCATTCGTTCATTACCAGCATTTATCCACCTATCATCTATTGGATCAAGTTTGTATTGATAGCTATTTCTTTCAGGATTGCTGAAATGTAGTCCTACGTATTTAATAGCAATGTCATTCTGATCGTAAGCCAAGGTTAATTCATTAGCATTGTTTTTTACAGTTAGGTAATTCGTATCGGAAATCAACAATTCACTTATATCTACCTGAGGAGGATAAGGATTTCCTGTTACCTGATGAGGGTAGAAATGAAATTAAACCATTATTTGCCCCCAAATATATTTGATCGTCACTCGCTTTAAAAATGCCTGAATTATATCTGCCTTTTGGCAGTCCGATCGAAGAAATCTCACCTGTCTCAGTATCAAATTTTGCAGGGCCCATTCGGGTGTTAACCCAAACAATACCATTATCTCCTTCAACAATATCTACAGCATCATTACTTGGTAATCCATCGTTTTTAGTATATTGAATATAACTACTATCATTGGGGTTTAAATGCACTAGTCCTTTTTCCCAGGTACTTATTATATACCATCCTTTTTTATCGATCAAGATATCATAGACTTTAAATCCTTTTAAATATGAGTAAAATTTATCCTCCTGTCGATTAAATAAATATAAGGTTCCCTCATCTTTAAAATCTGATGCCCAAATATCTCCATTTGAATCAGTACGGACGATATTGAGGAACACATCCCTCGATAAATTGTTATTTTCAAAAGAATTAAAATGTTTAAATTCTATTTTATCCTTATTCGATCGAAAAATGCCTCCTGGGCCTGTGCCTAACCATAAATAACCCTCATTATCTTCACAGATACTATACACCGTATAACTAAAATCATCCAAACCATCATCATTTCGTGTTAATTTATAATGTGTAAATGTCTCTGTTTCAATGTTCATCCCGTCAATGCCTCCATTTCCAGCCTGACCTCCATATGCGCCACCAGTGCCTAAACCTACCCAGAGTATTCCTTTATTTTCTTGATAAACTGAACGCACCCAATTATGTCCAATACTTTCAATATTATCTTCATCGTGCAGATATCTTGTAATTTCATTAGTTTTTAAATTCATTTTACTAAGTCCTGCTTCCTGAGATTTAACCCATAAAATTCCCGGACTTAAAGGTGATTCATAGGCAGCTTCTACATTGGTAAAGTTCTTGTTTACATTATACTTTCTTGCAAAGAGATCTGTTTTAAAGAGGCCAATGCCAAAAATGCCTCCAATCCATATATTACCCTGCCTGTCTTCATGAAATGACCATAATAATTGAGGGTTAACCAGGTTAAAAGAGTAGTTTTTATTTGTCTTAGTTTTAGGATCAAAATAATTTATTCCCCCGCCTGTGGTTCCAATCCAATAGCCTCCATTCTGATCTTGATGTATTAGCCATACATAAGGGTCGAACTCAAATACTTTGTCTTCTGTATATGGCGCATGTAATTGATTGGGATTGTTAATATTAAAGCTAATTCTATTTAATGAATCACTTTTTGCATCATAAATATGAAATCCGCACTTGCCCGTACCGATTAATATTTGACCTTGTTGATTTTCATATAGTGCACTTATCCGATTATCCAATAAACTATTGGGATTTGTTGGCTCGTGTAAAAAATGTTTAATTACACCTGAATCAATATTGAATCGTACCAAACCTAAAATATTTCCAGAATCAAAGGAGTTAGTTCCAATCCATAAATTATTATTGCCATCAACTAATAATTGTTCAATGCTGTTATGGACAAGCGTTATGGAATCTGATGGTTCATGAAGAAATCTGGTCAGGACATTGTTTTCTTTGTTGTATCTGTATAATCCCCCCGTTTGGGTGCCAATCCAGATATCTTTATTTTTGTCCTCGGCAATCGACCGAATGCCGGTAAGGGTAGTATTATCATTAACCTGGGGATATCGATAAACGCAATCGCAATCAGGGTTGTATTTGCTTAGTCCGGAATTGGCTCCAATCCATAAATCACCTTCAGAATCAACAAATAAAGTTTGAATATCATCTTTAACAATTGGAGCATCGTTGATCCTGTTGTTATATTTTTTACCCTCTAAACCATTATACCTGATAAGTCCCAAATTAGTAGCCATCCAAATATACCCTTTATGGTCCTGGGCAATTGCTGACATATCAAATACTTCCTCTTCATCAATTTCTATCAGTACCTTATTAAAGATATTCTCATTGAATTGGGCATTTACGGCAACATAATTTAAGAGGATACTACTATATACCAGAAATTTCCTAAATCTATATCCAGATGCAATTACCCTGAAGACCTCACGGCGTTTGAGTTCATTCCAGAATTGAGAGAATCTGTTTAGGGATTTTGCCATATTGGCTTTAATTTAATTTGTTCTGATCGGCAAGCGCTTGTTCCGTTTCCTGGATAAGTTGATGTAGGTGATGATCATATACCGACATATTTTCTTCAGCCTGTTTAAGAGCCTGAAGGGCTTCTCCAAATTTGCCTTGTTTGTAATAGCCAGATCCGAGGCTATGCAATACAAAAGGATGATGATCTCCGTATTCTTCCTTTGACAATCCATAGCCATTTGCAAATAATCCATTCCCTCTTCAAGATGTATGCTATTATCAATTAGCTGATTTCCCAATAACTGATAATACCAGTATAAATCATTACCTGGATTTCCAAGATCATCTTCAGGCTTAGGTCTAACCTTTCCTTAAGGGCTTGTCTGATATTTTTCTTCAGCCTTTTGATCCATTCCGGCCTCAGCATACATTTTGCCTACTTGAGCGATTCGCCATGATTCAGGATAATAGTTTCCTATCTTTTGAAAAGATGTTTTAAATTGGTTTGCATACCTGTTTGGCAGTAATAGAATCATTTTGAAGCAATGCGCAGACTGCCAGGGATTGGCAGATATCGGTGGATTCGGGTAAGAGCAGAAAACCTTCTTCAAGAATTTTTTCCGCTTTATTAAATTCACCAAGTTGAAGGTAGGTGGAACTTAAGCCACTATAAAAAGTCTGATTCCTCCATGGTCCGAATTGCTTGTTAAGCTTTATAATCTGCTTAAAGCAGATCAGTGCCTCATCATAATTTTCAATTTGATTATAGGTGGACCCCAGCCATAACCAGTTCAAACGAGAGAGTGGGTCTAACTCGGCAACTTGTTCAAAGTAACGAATGGTTACATATGGATCTTTATTAATGTATTGAGCCTTAAAAGCCTCCAGCCATAGCTGCATCTTCTCGGGCAGTTTATCCTTCCCTGCATCAGCTTTTAACATAGTGATTTTTGCCCAATTGAATGCCCCATTGGATGAAAGGGAGATGCTTGCAAAAAAATACGCACTTGTAAATGTCGAATCAATATTAATGGCTCTTGAAAAATCACTTAAACCTCCCTGCCCTGTCCATAAATTCTCCATTCCCTGGATAAAATATTTGTATGCCTCCGGAGAGGACGTTGTCACATAATCACTTGTTTCAATTTGTGTCCCTTCTTCCAGTACAGAAATTTCCAAATAATCAGTAATGGAATTTGAAAGAACATCAACCATTGAAAAAATACTATCTGCTTTACCCTCGACATGGAATGTTTTCAAGACCTCATTCGTTTTGGTTTCAATGAGTTTTAGGTTGATCCTAAATGTGGAACCTGCAAGCAAATAATTTCCATAGATATATGACCTTACCTGTATCCTGCTGGCCACCTGTTTTGCAATATCCGGTCCGATGGAGGCTGTCTGAACATTTTCTACATTCTGAATTACATCAGTAATGGTCTGGTTATCAATAACGGTCAGTTCGTTTGAAGTGGAAAGTGAGCTGATTAGCAATTCCGATATCCCATATTCCCAGTGATTATAGGAATCATCCCCTGTATTATTCATAAAAGGTAAAACGGCAATGATTTCCTTCCTCTCTCGCGCCCTGTCAAACTGAGATTTGTTTGAATTAAATACTTTGGGATATGCGAGGATCACAACAACCGCAATTAATATCGCGATCACAATGTTGTTTGCATTGAACAAACCCCTAGCTAGGTTGGCTGAGCTTGGACCAGATTTTCTCTTTTTCTTTTCCTCATTCAGGGGTACTGTTTTCATCAAACCTTCAGGCGTAATGTCAAATATCCAGGAAACAATGGCTGTTATGGGAAATCCAATTATTATTAAAATGATAACAAATGTGACTGTCCAATCCGGTAATCCCAGCCTGGGCAACATAATATCACTTGCTTCAAGGATAATAAAAGCTGTAGCAGCATACATGGCAAGTACCCTGAAAACCTTACGGCGTTTTAATTCCTCCCAAAATTGATTAAGGTTATTCATCGATAATGCCACATATTGGTTGTAAAAACAATTGCCTAAGCCATTCTTGCTCAAAGATATAAAAATTATTTAGAATCATTCCAGATAAGCATTTCTTAATCAAGAACAGGACTTCAAACGGGGTTGTTCCGGTATTCGGACTGAAAATATAAGGTGAAGGGTCGAAGGTAGCTTAGTAGGGGGTACTTCGCTCTTCGTCCATGTACTTCTGAAGTAGTACGGTCAATTCCTCTACAACCTCTGGATATTGGTCATAGATGTTATTTTCTTCTTTCAGATCTGTACTCAGGTCATACAACTGAATTTCGGGCAGTCCCATTTCTTTTGCCAGGTCGTTTCCGGGTTTGCTCCAGCCACCGGATCCGCCACAGAGCTCGAGTTTCCATTTCCCCTGCCGTATGGCAAAAGATCCATTAACAGAATGGTGGACAGTTGCTTCCCTGATGGGTTTATCATAGGACTCTCCAAGCAGGGCAGGGAGAATATTATAACTATCCTCACCGGCATTATCCGGCAGGGATTTATCCAGGATGGCTGCACAAGTTGCCAACAGGTCGGTATGGCAGATGATCTCTTCGCTTTCCGATCCGGGAATGATATTCCCTGGCCACCTGGCAAAAAAAGGAACATGGTGGCCACCTTCCCATATATCTGCCTTTATTCCCCTGAAAATATGGCTTGGGTTATGCCCGTATGCCCTGACAGAACTGGTGGGCCCTCCCATGTTGGTACCATCCCTGCCTGGAGATCCATTATCGCTGGTAAAGATCAACAGGGTATTTTCTGCCAATCCCGCTTCCTCAAGCGCATTCATAATCTGTCCCACGGTCCAGTCTACCTCCTGCACAAAATCGCCATATGCACCTGCATGGCTCGTACCCTGGAAATCAGCCACCGGAGCAATGGGAGTGTGAGGTGCCGTTAACGGGAAGTAAAGGAAGAATGGTGTGTCCCGCCCGGCCCGAATATATTCCACAGCTTTTCGGGCAAGAGCCGGCATTACAGCTGACAGGTCCCAGCCTTCCATCATAATGCCTGGATTTCCATATATACTGTCAGGTTTATCTATGGAAGGTATCCCGATGGTCCGGTTGTTTTCAATAAAACAATAGGGCGGGAAGTTCGGAACATCGTCCCCGAAATAATAATCGAATCCCCTCGTGATCGGTCCGTTCTTTATTTCAGCCGAAAAATCAATCTTTTCGGCTAAACGCCCCCGGATATCCCTGTCCCATTTCCCCGGAGGGATATCTTCATTCATCCCGGAACCATCATGGGTAGGCCACTCCCAGCCCAGGTGCCACTTGCCGATACAGGCCGTGGTATATCCGTGCTGTTTCAAAAAATCGCCAACTGTCAGCCGTTCAGATTCGATCAGGGGTCCATCCCATGGCCAGAGGACGGAACTTTTCAGGGGGGTCCTCCAGCAATATCTCCCGGTGAGGATCCCGTATCGGGTAGGTGTGCATACAGCGGAACCAGAATGTGCATCCGTAAAGCTGATCCCTTCCTGGGCAAGCCGGTCCAGATTTGGTGTCGATATTTTTGAATCAGGGTTCAGGCAGGACTACATCACCGAAACCCATATCATCGGCAAGTATGTACACAATATTGGGATGCTGTTCCGCTTCCTGGACACATCCGGAAATACATAGCAGGAAAATCAGAGAAGTCAACAAGTATGCTATATGGCGCATGGTGTTTGAATTTGTTTGAGTCAAATATAAAACTGTATCAAATTAATTCGTCCCCTATGCTGCATTCATTCAATTATCGGCCAGGTTAAATCAGGATAAAACTGATGTCCTCCTCCCCCTTCAATTAAAAGAATATTTTCAGCCGCTCCATAATCATTGTAATACTGTTTCGCTATCTGAAAACCCTCTCTTACACCTTGAATATCAGCAATTGGATCGTTTTTCCCTGCTACGATGATCAATTTTCGGGGAACAATCAAACTTGCAAAATTGGGCATATCACCCACTTCGAGAATGGAGGGCAAATAACCGCATGAGCAGTGATGATATGCAAGCCATGAAGATTCATAGGTAGAGAATGAACAGGATACGATCGCTAAAGAAATCCGGGGATCTACGCATGCAGCAAAATATGATGTTGTAGCTCCAGAAGATTGTCCAATACAAGCAATGGTCTGATGATCAAATGCAGGATAACTGGAGATGAAATTTATTACCGTTGATATGTCTTTTACACGCTGTCCCAACATAGGTTTTCCCCTCATCAGCTCCCTCAGAGATAAATCATTGCAATCAACAGCGTCTACTGACCTTTCACCGAAACCTTTTTGTTCAACGGTAATGGCGGCCCAACCATTATTAATGGCTTGCATGGCAAAGTCCCTGCCACCTTCAATTAATGCAGAATCCTTTTTTGACCTGGCCTCACCTATCGATATATACATTCCAGGTGAATGTCCCTGCAGGCAGATCATGACAGGATAAGGTTGAACAATGTTATCCGGTATTAACAGGTAGCATGGGATATCTTCCCGGGCATTATTTTTTATAATTAATCTGGAAATTGAATAATTTATTTCTTCTCTTTCCCATTCAAATCTATAATCAGGGGAACCAGTAGTATCAATGCTTATCTTCATTAAGTCCAACAACCTGGTCATCATGGGATCATCTACATCTGTTAATTCAGCATTTGTACTTTTATTATTGTAGCAACCAAAATTCAATAAAATGAGAAAATGCAAAAAAATGAATGATTTCGATGGCAGGGACTTCATACTAATACAGGTTTGTGGTATTTGTTTCTACTTAACCTTTATGGTTACAATCTCATGATGACCTACTTTCAATTGGAGGTCATTCTTATCCAGAGTTAATAGTTTTCCTTCCTCCTCAATCAGGTTGGTTTCAATGGCAGCATCAAAGGATTTCCACAATGTCAGCTCAACTTCAGTATCCTGGTCCTCATAATTGTAAAAGCGGACGACCATAGCATCTTCATTTTCAGCTTTTTTCATGGCAGTAACAATGATATTATCCTGTTCTATATTTAAAAAGCTCTGGCTTTCACCAAGGTCTGCCCCCTCATACTTTTGTGGAGCAACAATGGTAAATAGCTGTTCATTGCTCTCCCTGCCAAAATGGATCCCATTCTTCCATCCGGCTTCATGAGAAGTAATTGAAAATGTATAACTATGATGCCCGGTTTGATGATAATCATTCCCCTCCCCGTGACAACTTCGCCTGGATGCCAGCAGAATAGGTTGTAATATAGTATTCTGCAATTCTTCGTCCGTGGGATTTAAATAATCCATTCCCACAACGCTTGAAGCCAGTGTTACGCCAAATCCGTTCCCTGATGCATTGATCCAGTTCTCTATTCCCCTGGGATGCAACTTGCTGCACTCAACTTCATATCTTTCACCTGCGGCTCCCGGGATCTCATCTTTCCCAACTTCAACCACACCATAGGGAACTTCATAGGCAATCTGCCCATCCCTCATGTTTAGTGGCAGGGCCATCCTGTATTCCCGGAACATTGTTCCATCCCAGTTTCTTAAAGCGATATCAAAATCTATTTTTTTAACCTGATGATAAAAGGTAACAAGCAGTTCAGCCACAGCATTCCTGATGGGTTGTCTGTACCTGAATGATGTGAATACCGGTCCAAACTCCTCTACACTCCATTCAGTATTATGGTTACCAGTTTTGTCAAAGCCTTCCATTTCAGGTTGCTGGACGGCATCAAATTCTCCAGCGCCGTTTCCTTCTGATTTCATGGTAAAGATCTCACCTCCTTTGAAAAATTCCGGATCGATCAGCTCCTGGTTCAACTCCTTATCCAGCAGGCTCGAAATTCCACCATCTGAAAGCTCAGCTTTGTAGAATTCATTTTCGAAAACATTATGGAATTCTTTATTGACGGAAGGTCTTTCTTTTTCAGAATATGTTAAATAATAGGTGTCATAGCCGATTGATGGAACATCTGATGCTATGAAACTGATTTCTGCAGATTGAAGATATCCGCTGTCATCCTTGCATACCCCTCCCAGTTGAGCAGGGATCTCCTTGCCATCCTTAGAATAGACCAGGATGGACCTGGCTTGTTGCGGATCAAAATTCATCACACAATTTACACGGCCGGTTCTTTCCCAACTCAGACTATTAAAAACAACCACAGGTATACCTTTCTGATCCTGCGTAGCAATCTTTGCTGACAGGGATTGCAATGAATGATCCAGGAGCCGTTCCGCTTTTTCATGTGCATCGGCAAAACGCATCAGGAAAATATCATCCGTGCTACGGCCGCCTTTTCCTCCCCAGCCATGATCGGGATAGATCTTTGATTCCCAGGCTTTATTGAATAATTCAACCGGATATTTAGAGTATGATCTGCTCACCAACGCGTCTGCCATGGCAAACTTTTCAGCAGCCGGAAGCAGTATATCTGCTTTGCGGCTATGGTCCAGTGCCCAATGATGGGAGGGTCCGTGTATGTATATCCAGACATTGGGCCGCTCCCCCATGATGGAGGGTAATTCCTTTGAAGAATTTCTGATCTGATCGAAGAATTTATCCAGGGTTGAGTATTTAATATCCGGCAATTTTACGGCTAATTGTTCTCCATTTTCATTCTCCACCAATCCCAGGCTATTCCATTTCTCTTTGAAAGGGTCAAGGTTTTCAACCGGCTTAGGATCCCATATAAATTCGAAATTTAATACGGCTGGCATAACGGTCTGTCTCACCGGGAACATCATTGTATCCGTCTGACCAGTATAATAGCTTGCTCTGCAAGGGCCCTGATGGCAGCTTCATCTTCTTTCGCCAGGATGTTGTAAAAGTCGATATAGTGCCCAGGAGTATAAGTAGTCACTTTTGATCCATCCGGGCTGTACCAGTCAAAGACCCCACGCCCATGCCGGCTGACAAACATATTCTCAATGCCTGCCTTTGCCATTAACTGTGGCATCTGAAGACTCCTTCCGGGCACATCCGAGTTGTAGTATGACGTGGCATTGTAACCTTCAAACTCCTGCTTTAACCATAATTTACCCAGATAGAACTGGCGGGCCAGTGATTCGGCAAAGTACATTTCCTCATAGGGCTGGGTGTATGTGCCGCCTATCAACATCCTTCCTTCTTTCAGACGTTTAGTAATCTCGGTTTTCTTTTCAGGATGCCGGCCAATATATTCCTGGATTACAGAGGCCTGTTCGATATCCATCTCAAAACTATCCTCATCTCTCATTCTTTGCATAAAAGGTGTGATCCATTGTGTATCCCGCATGATAACACAGTTCTCAATTTCGTCAACCCAACCAAGATCCTGATGGGTGGTAAGGGACAGTAAGATATCACCCTCTGCCAGGGCAGATTCAGATACTTTCTTCAACACCTCAAAGGTTTCATTACTTACTTTCAATGGTTTCTGGCCTGTTGCAGATGAGTGTAACATGGTCACCAGAATGCATGCGAGTATCAGGTATTTTATTTTCATAAATCCAAAATCTAATGTTGCCTAAATTTAGAGAAAACCCGGCAATCTCTCCGGTTCTTTTAGATTGTACAGAAAATTTAATGATCTTTAGGTTAAAAGAATAATGAGAAAAGCCATATTCGTCATATTGTCAATCATGCTCGTATCATGTAGTCCCAATGAAAAGGACAAGCAGGAATTGGCAAAACAAATCCTTGCTGATCAATCCCTGCAGAGTGTCGATAAAATGGCCAGGGAGCTAATGAAAAAAGGATTTTATGCGGGTTCCGGTTATCAAATGGTCTGGGCACGGGACCTGAACACGTTTATTGAGCTATCCTGTGAAGAATATGATCTGAAAATTCTCAGGGAAAATCTGTTGATGTTCTTTCATTTTCAGCAGGAAAACGGCGAACTGCTGGATGGATATGTCCCCAGAGAAGGTTTTAATTGGGAGGACCCGAATACCTATGAGTCAACTACTGCACCTGGACATATAGGCTTTAAAAATACAGTTGAATCTGATCAGGAAACTTCACTGATACAAGCCATCGCGAAATATATATCAAAGACAAATGATCAATCCATACTTGATGAGACCGTTGCCGGGATTTCTGTTTATCAAAGACTTGTTCTGGCCATTGAGTTCCTGTTAACCGAAAGATACTCAGAAAAATACGGATTGATTACCGGGGCCACCACATTTGACTGGGGAGATGTTCAGGTGGAAGGAGGAAGGGTTGTTGATATTGATGAGCTAAGCCATTGGAGCATCGATATATATGACAATGCCATGCTGGCCATTGCCTTGAGGAACATGGAAGGATTTACTGAAAACCCGAACGAAAAACAGCGTTGGAAGGAATTGCATTCAAATATTAAAATAAATATTAAAAAGCATTTGTGGGACCCGGGGAAAAACAAATTCATTCCGCATATATACCTCAATGGTTCTCCTTTTCCTGGCGATTTTGATGAAAATGCCATTCACTATCACGGGGGAACGGCGGTAGCTATTGAAGCCGGAATCTTAAATAGAGAAGAGATAGCAGAGGTACTTTCCCATATGATCAAAAATGTAGAACTATCCGGGGCTCCCTCAATAGGCTTAACACTTTACCCTCCTTACCCCACTGAGGTTTTGGCTGAGAACATTTCACCCCCATATCATTATCAGAATGGTGGGGACTGGACCTGGTTTGGCGGGCGAATGATACAACAACTCGTAGCCTATGGTTTTGTAGCAGAAGCATATACCCTGGCTAAGCCTATGTTTGACAGGGTGCTGGAAAATAATGGCTTTTACGAATGGTATAAAATTGATGGGACTCCGGAGGGCTCTGCAAACTTTAAAGGATCTGCAGGGGTCCTGGCAAAATCAATCTCCATGTTCTGGGATTGGGCAGAAAAGCACAAATAGATCAACCAGACACCATGATTGGTCTTGTATTATTTCAGATAGCTGATGATCCCTATCGTATAAAAATACGGAACATCCCATATCTCCTGAGTGCTCCATTCCACTAAATTCTGGGTTTCGATGTAAGGAAGATCATCAGGTGTGCCTAAAAACCCAACAACCGCTGAAGATGGGATATAATAACTGACAAAATTAGCGGGGACAGGGTGTTTAAATCCAACCCCTGTAAACAAGCACAGACCAAAGGGATTGTGTCCCATCGTCCAGTTGAGTATTCGTACTGCCGCATCTTGCCACTTTTGTTTGTTCATCAATTTTCCGGCGCGCGCCATCAGATAGGCATGTTCCAAAAAAACCTGGTTACAGCCATGAGGAATTGGCGATTTGCTGTAAACATGTATAAATGTCCGCACAAAACGGTCTTCAGTAGCATCCCTGAATTTTTGTTCGTTTGGATAAGGTGGATCAACATAAATTCCGTAAGGTGGAAGACTGAAAGGATTGGAAATAGCATCTGTTAATAGGTAATCTTCAATAAATGTTATGACCGCCTCTTCGGCTTTTTGTGATATTTCGGGAATCTCCGGGATATTCGCTTCTGTGAGAATTAGAAGGGCCAATGCAGGTTCGGTACTGAATGCCACACTTCTGTAACCATCTTTATTATTGTCTTCCATAAAATAGCCACTTAATCCTTCCTCGTTAATTTCCTGACGGGCCAATAGCAAATCTGCCATTTCTTCTATTTCTTCAGGCAGGATGCTGGGGCTTCCTGCACGGTATAATTCAATAGCAGCTGCTAATTGTTGCGCTACAAAAAGGGTACGATTATCATGCCCTACGTTATTACCATACTTCCACGCCCGGTCGGCCAGAACCAGGCAGTTGCTCTTATGTGGGAAATCCATGATCATCGAAGCTTTTGCCTGGTGACGCACAAACTGGAACTGGATCAAGGGGTTATAGTCCTCACGCACATGTCTTTCTGCACCATTCATGGGAATATTGTCAGAATTCTGATCCCCTGCGGCAGTAACACCCGGATGGTTTTCATTCCACCAGCTTTCGTCCATGTCTCCGGCACGATTCACCCCACCACCAACGTCGGCATAAACCCGTCCATCTTCCTTTATCATGTGATGAAAATAGCGGTTACCCCATTCCATTTCTTCCATCGCCTGTTCGTGAAAAGCCGGGTGGCCAAATTCAGCAACCTGTCCGAGCGCATCAAGATTTGGCAGGGTTAAGAACAGCCATTTCCGCCAGTCGCCGGCATCATTCCATCCTCCTGCAACAGGCAGGTAGAAGGTTGTGTCTGAAAAAAGACTTCCATCATCAGCATTCTCCACAGGTCTGATCCCGGGTACTTCGACACCCGAACGCTGACCAAACATAAATTCCAGATATCCCCGTTCCAAACGGTCATAAACATCATTGTCTACCCTGAATGGAACCGTAAAACCATATTCGTTTTCAATCTGAAAATTGCCAGACATTTTAAAATCTGAAAAATCAGCACGCCAGAAAGACCCCCATTTGGTTTCCTGTTTTCTCAGCATTCCTTTATAGAGAAAATTTCCAAATTTTGGATCGTTTATTACATCTTTATAGGGAGCAAGTGTTTCATTAAAAGGCCAGCGGAAAACATGTTTTACATCTGTCCACGGTTCAGGCGTGTTGGTCTTGCGTGGCAGTCGGTAACCAACATTGGTGATATAAAATGGGATCTCATCGGGCAAATCATCAGATAATTCGCCACCAAAAAAGCTTACTTCTTTAGGCGATTGTTCCCGAAACCCTAATTGAGAAGTTGCTATAAAAGGTTTGGAGTAATCATAGAGGGGTTGAGCAATACTTTTGTCAATAATAACCACAATTAAGATGGAAAGTACAGTCAACGATTTAAGAGTATTATACATTTTGCCAGATTTAAATATTTAAGTTTCCCGTGGTAAATAGAATTTCAGTTGTTCAAATATCTTTATTCAATAAACTCCGTCCTGTGACAGCACATCCTGTCCAAAAATATGCACGGCCAGTATATAACGCCCAGTATTGTATGAGTTGATTTTGATCTGCCAGTCAGTCCTGTATAATGCTTAAACATTAAGCTAGGATGCCATTCAGTTCGCCAATCCTGTCCACCGTAATTCGAGGTCTTATACTCTCCAGATAAGCTGAATGGCAAATAACTAAGAATATTAAACAATAGAACAGGAATTACTATTCTCTTTAATATTTTCTTAGTCTTCGTTGAACCGTCTCCTATTTTGTTGGAGTGCATGGTTGCTATCTATCTTAAAATGTTTGAATACACGTAAAGCCCTCAAAGTATTCCACCTGCTTGGTTTCCCTGCTTTTTCCATGTCAAAATGAACCTGACCGGGATGTTTAGCCTGCAAATTCCAGGTAAGATCCTTATTTCTCTTTTTCAACAAAACCTTCAGGGCAGGATCCATTCTTTCATCCCAATCCTGTTTGGCATACTGAAAATAATCCAATGCCCTCAGAATATTATACCTCCAGCGGCCTGGGTATGGCAGGCGCAGAAAATCCTTTTTAATAATCTCACCTGTTCTGTCTGATAGGAACAATTGATGGATGAGGATGAATTCCATGGATAATTGAGCTGCATTTCTTAGTTCCTTTAACCTGTAAAGGTAACCGTTCCGCTCATATTCAGTTACTCCTTCGAGGACTGAAAGGGTGGTGTGGAGTGAGCTATGGACTGCACCTGACCTGTTGGACATGCAATTGAAACCACCATCAGGCATCGTTTGAGACAGGATAAAATCAACAACCGATTCAAGTTTTACAGCTGCTGTCTTGAAATAAGAAGCATAGTTTAAGAACATCCCGTTTATGCATACATCACTGACCTGAACAGTTCCTATGGGTCTGATCCCACCGTCTGGACCCTTTTCAGTGCTGATGATCATTTCGAGGGTTTCTTGTATTTCCCTGCAATCAGGGGCGATACACAGATTTCGCAGATCGAGCAGGGTGTAATGGGAAGATGTCCATTTCGGCTGGTAGAACTTCATTCCCCAGTGTCCATCAGTTCTGCGCTTTGAAAGGAATTGGGCTCCCCATCCTTCCAGGGAAATCCTGCCCTGAAAATCTTTACGCTCATCGGACAACAGATCCCGGTAGACCTGATACTGAATGGATACATCTCCTTCCAGCAACCACTTAATGATTTCCTGTCTGTTCATTTTTCATCGTTGATTCTCTCATTAAAATATTCTACGAATTGAGGAATACAATTATTATTATCAGGGTGACAATTAAGGATAATCGCATATTTAAATTTATTAGTTCCAGTTTATCAATCCAGCCAATATACAAAATATAGCTGTCTGGTATTATGGGTCATGTCAGCTTGTGGAAACCCGACTATAATTCTGCTACCAAATTGATATCTTTATGTCAAATCAAGGTTGCTGGTTCTTTTAAAATTACAATTAATGAAAAAAGCTTTACTGGGTATTTTCATATTGATCCTTTCCATTTCATGCGATCAAAATAAAAAAGTAACAAATACAGATGGTTGGCAAAATCTTAAACAGGAAGCTAAAATAATTGGCAAGCCAGAATGGCGTCCTATGCTAACGTACCTGGCAGATCTGCACCAGAAAAGCACGCATCCACCCAAATGGCCTTTTGATTACGAATGGGAGGAAATAGGTCCGGGTTACATTTATGGACCTGCATTTGGCCATTGGGATATCGTGCACCAGGCAATTGATGTTATGCCTTCTTATCCTGAACATTCATTACGGCAGTTATTAAACAACATAAAAAATCAGGAACCACATGGATTGTTACCAGGTTCCTTCTGGATGCCTAAGGATGAGTCGGATAGTGCAACATGGAGCAGGAATATTGAAGGACATCCACCTGTATGGGTATTTGCAGTTGATGACTTCATTGAAATGACCGGACAGGATTCGGTATTGAGATACTTTTATGCTCCACTAATAAGACAAATTACATGGTTTGAAAATAGCCGTAAAGCCGAAACAGAAGGTTTTTTCTATAACGATATATTATACAAACGCTGGGAAAGCGGTGTTGATGAAGGAATACGATTCGATGAAACATCCTATGGCAAATGGGCATGTATAGATGCAACGAGCCACGTCTACAATCTATATAAAATGGCATGCAAATGGTCTGAGATGCTCAATTTGGATGACTATTATTTCGAAAAGCGTAAGATGGAACTTGAATCATTTATCCAAAATGAACTTTACGATGAAAAAGATGGATTGTTTTATGACATCTGGGCGATAGAAAACGGATCATTTCGTACACTGGCATTTGAAACATGTTTTCCTCTCATTGTGGGTGCTGCTACGGTAAAGCAAGCCAATCGAATCATAGATGAATATGTTTTGGATACAACCTGTTTTAATTCTATCCATCCCATTGCTACAGTTGGTATACGTGATCCCAAATTTGAGTTAAGATTATGGAGAGGATCTTCCTGGAATAGTATGACTTATTGGATAGCACGTGGTTGTATTAACTATGGAAGAGAGGATGCTGCAAAAATACTGCTGGAAAAGGCACTCGACCAGAGTGCTAAACAATTTGAACTGACGGGTACCATCTGGGAATTCTACCATCCTTTTGGAGGAGATCAGAAAGAGCTTCAAAGAAAGCCTCAGACCGAAAAAAATGAACCATGCCAGGACTATTTAGGGCATAATCCTTTAATGGCAATGACAAGGTTATATGAGAAAGTTTCGTCTGCTAATTAAAATTATATGTCCCTTCATCTATCTGGACTTCAATATAATCGGTACCTGTACTAATGGTCTGTACGGCAGGATCGAATTGAACATTCTCAATGCCTGGTCCGTACAATTTAGCTGTGGCGTATCCTGCTGAAATAATTACTCCTTCATTTCCCATGGCATAAACCGTAAGCAGATTATCAGATTCAAAACCAACATTATTGGCTGAAAAATACTGACCGTTCCTGACCAAGTAAAACGCGGTTGAATTGACAGCCTTCCTGGTCAGGCAGAACTCGGCCTGATAAGTAATATTCACCCGACTGTATAGTATCTACAGCGGAAGATTCAAAAACAAAGTCCAGTAACATTTCCCTGGCTGATTGAACATCCATTAAACCTGTCCCCGGATATTCTCTGGAAATCAGCTTTGGCATTGGTAAGATTATAAGGGAAAATGACGGTTGCCAGGTTTCTGCTTCCCTCACTGTCCATGTCGTAAATAGCTTCCAGCCTGTTGTGGTCAGGGTATCCCGGATAACGGTCCGGAACAGCTGATTGGGATTTTTCAATATTTACTTCAACAGGCGGGGTTACATAATAGAAACTTACCGATGTTCCGCTAACCGAAGGATAATGATCAATTTTGGCTGTATATTCCTCCAGGCCAGATACTTCCTGCACACTGGTTTGATTGGCAGGATGAAGGTAATTGTGAACCTTGTCACTTGCGGTCGCCGATACCTCATCAAAAGTGATAAAATAACCTTTAACTCCATCGTTTGGATGCACCAGGATCAGGTTCCGGTTATGCGTTTCGGATGCCAGTGAAGGGCCGTCTGATCCAACCGCAAAATCAATTCCCACGGAAGTAAAACCTTCGGTAATTCCACCACCCAATCTTGAATCATGATTGTCTCCATTTATGGTCAGGGTGTTGTTCAGGTCTGCAGCACGGACGGGTGCTCCAAGTCTCCCTCCATTCACCAGTAAACGGTTGCCATAGCCTGAAAGGGCCAGGCCATTTGCCTCGTAATGTGTATGCCACTCATCCTGGGATTTAATATTATATAATACGGCATGCAATCCATTGGGGTCATCTTCCGTATCCCTTAAAAAGGCTCCGCCGTTCTCATAGATCTTGCTGGATGGCACTACCGCGTCCGGCAGGGCCTGATCCTGGTACAATGTAAGTTAGCATGTGGCCGATTGCCGGTATACCCTCGAGAAACCAGGCAGCGTAGCCGGCTGCCTCCATATCAAAATTCACAATACGGCGGTGCAGCATATAATTGCCAATACCCTGGGTAGGCAGCATATCACCAAAAATGGCCATCTCTTTTGCGCAGTTGATACTTGAACCAAAAAGCCAGCGCTGGAATTTCTGTATGCGTTCATTGTTGTAATACCTGTTATCTATCCCGGTAAATTCCAGGACATCCATATAGCCGGATTTCGAGACCCTGCTGTTCCCTCCACCCACTCTTTCCCACGCATAGTGGTTGGTTACAGGACTAACCCCATCAGAAGTGATCTGGTGTAATGTAGCATCGTAATATTTATCATCAGGGTCTGTTCTGTCTCCCTTGTATATATCCCAGGTCCCATGCGTTCCATACCGGACCGTTTTCCATGAACCTTCCCTGTCTACTTTAAAAATCTGGTCTACTGATAACCTCCTCACAAGCCTGAATATCTGTGTATGAAAGTGCATTGTATACAATATCCAGTGCCAGGATAGCCGAGAAAAAAGACCCCATGGGTTTGACTACACCTCCCCAATTGTCCTTTTCATCTAAATGCACCTCTGAGTATTTATCCAGTATGGCATCCCTGACCCGTTCAGCATGAAGGGTGGAATCTTCTACATCAAGAATATAAGCAAGCGCGGCTGCTCCGATATATTCCTGCAGCTTATATGCATCGTTTGAGCTTCCAGCGTTGGAGCGGCTAATCGCATCCGCTTTCATCGATTTCCAGGGTTCTGAGGCAGCCTTATCCCGTAAAGCCTGGAACTGGTCTTTTTTAACTATCAGGAAAGGATGATGTGTCTCTTTATCTCCATTACCTGGATTTTCTACTGGAGTATCCTTCTTGCAACTGAATATCCCCAGCAAAACCAGGGCCACTATCCATACGGTACCGATCATTTTCTTCATATGTTTTTTTCTTTGCAGTTTTGGATGAAACATGAATACTTCCCCAAAATGATTCATAAATTTATGCATAAATAACATATTTAGTATGATCACCCGAACTGAGTTTAAGAAATCTTGTGACAAGGCCCTGAGGATGATTGATGCTGCTGGGATCCAATTATCCGAATCGGAGAGAACAAAGATAACAGCTGCTGATTTCGGTTTAAGTCGTCTGAGGAATGAAGGTATACAAATCCTTACCATGTTTGAAACAGACCGGGTGGCTGGTAAGATCCTTGTATTGCTTCCAAACCAGACCATTCCCGAACACTGGCACCCGGCAGTTGGGGATGATCCTGGCAAAGAAGAGATTATCAGGGCGATTAGCGGGGATCTGTATTTCAATATTCCTGGAGAGGATACTTTAAAACGCGGATTTATTGTCGATGGCAAAGAGGATCACTATACCATGAGAAATGAGGTCGTCCTTCTTCCGGGCGAGCAGCTTATTTTACCACCGGGCACCAAACATTGGTTTCAGGCTGGTGAAAGCGGAGCTGTCATGTATTCCTTTTCCACCACGGTCCGAGACATATTGGACCAGTTCTCAGATCCTGATGTAGTGAGGGAAACCAGGATCGTTGAATAGAATCATACCTCAGGCCGCAATAATACCTTTCTTAAGGGCGAAATACCTTATCCCATACCACAGTGCGAATCCCTGGATGGCATAAGTGACGAGGGAAATCACCATATCCCTGAGTCTGAAAAAGAATACTGATCCCATGGTCAGACCAATAAGTTCTGTCAGCAGGTATGCGGCGAGATAAGCGCAGACCAGGCCTCCACTGATACTCCACCATCTGATGCCATAGTACCGGATGGAATATACCAGTCCGGCCATAAAGAATGCAGCATAGCAAAAAACACTAATGATTCTCCGAAATGATACCACAGGGGCACCTATTTCCTGGATACTCAAGAGGGTATATTTGAATACAAGGCCTTTCAATATGGCTAGCATAACCAGGGCAATTCCGTAAGTGATAAACAGGGTCATGTCTTTCTTTATGGAATGGATTATCAGCAGGAAAGTACTTACCAGAAAAACATCAATAATTATCATCGGCAAATAATACCTGGCTAACAAATTCAAAAAAAAACCACCTCGTAATGCAGGGTCGCCTAGAATCCAGAGCAGATGAGTGATAACCAGACCAATGAATAAACCAATGCCAGCAGGAAAGTTTATTCCATTCTCCTTGGCATTAAAAACCCTGGTATGGTCGTGGATGGTTTCAAAGACCTGGAGCGGCTCCGTACTTTCAATGCTAATATCCTCCCCTAGTATGGCTTCTGTAAAAGGCAAGGCCTCAACAAAACGAATGATCTTCCTGATAAAGATGGGAAGCATGATAAATCCACTAATGAAAGAGGTTACATATCCTACATAAGGAATAACCCCAACCAGCACCAAAGCAGCGATTATGGTACCCGTATCCTCCGGAAGTCTTTCTTTCACATTTTTTGATGCAGCAAGTTGATTAAGGTCCTTTGGCAGTTTTCCATAGGTCATGAAAATCCAATAGAAATTATAAAAGGGAATAAACAGGTAACCAATGGCTTTATCCGGGGAGTCTATCGCCGGGGTCTGGCCGGATGCTTTCATTTCTTTTATCGTATAATCCCAGAACCTGTAAAACATTACCAGCATTAAAACAGATGCACCAACATTTAGCAGAACTCCAATGACCAGCCATGGCAGGCTTTCATCTTCATTCCCATCAAGCAAAAGAGGGATCCCATAGATCAGCAATACCAGTCCCGTATACAACAGCACAAGGTAAATAATATAGAAAGATCGGCTCACCAAAGGTTTCTTCTGAATTTGGACGTGTGCTTCCATGGCGTCAGGGTTTAGATTTAATTCAATTGGTATCCTTAATCAGTTTTGCTTTTGGGGTGATCCTTACCTTGTCATCCTGGTTTATAGACTGTATTTTCTTTTTTGCAGCCAGGGCAGTTAATTGTGTATTTTTTTGTAAAGTTCCTCCTTTCTTATCCAAATTTATGTAAATTTTCAATTCTGTCCATGATTATCATTAATTGTACAGATGAATCAATTAATTTAGTTCTCATTCTAACATTGCATTATGCAACCCATGGTACAGGATGTCATTTATTTATTAAAAAGATGAACAAACAACTAATATGTATTTGGGTAGTTCTAATATTCATGCTGTTGATAGGATGCAAGCACCAGAACAGGCAGAAAATCCATGTGAAAAAACCAAATATACTCATCCTGCTTGCTGATGATATGGGATATGCAGACCTGGGATGTTATGGTGGTAATTCAAATACACCCAACCTTGATCACCTTGCCGGCAATGGGATCATGTTTACTGATTTCTATGCCGCTGCCCCAAACTGTTCTCCATCACGATCAGGATTGCTTACCGGACGTGCTCCTTCCAGGATTGGCATCTACAGCTACAGGCCTCCCGGGCACCCCATGCACCTGAGAGATAATGAGATAACCATTGCTGAAGTATTATCCGGTATTGGATACCAGACATCACATTTCGGCAAGTGGCATTTGGGAGCCCTGGGGTATGATTCCATCCTCCAACACCCTCAACCTTCGGATCAGGGATTCAGTTATTCTTTTGGTACTGAAAACAATAGCCAGCCTTCCCATCTCAACCCAATTAACTTTGTCAGGAATGGTGAGCCCCTCGGCATGCAGGAGGGTTACTCCTGCCAGATCGTTGCTGATGAAGCAATTACATGGTTGACTGATCAGTACGATAAAAGCAGTCCCTTTTTTATGTATGTGGCCTTTCATGAACCCCATGCAAAGGTCGCTTCCCCTCCCGAACTGGTTGAGAAGTATAAAGAATATCCCCCCTTTGATGCGGAATACCTGGCCAATATCGAGAACCTTGACTCGGCCGCAGGAAGGATAATCCAATATCTCGAGACTAAGCAATACCTGGACAATACTCTTGTGCTATTCAGTTCTGATAACGGGTCCTACAGGCAGGCATCAAACGGGGACCTAAGGGCCAAAAAGAGCTATCTATATGAAGGAGGGATCCGGGTACCCGGGATCGTGCACTGGCCGGAGATGATCAACCAAGGTGAAGGTCATCAACCAGCCTGCTGGATTTGTGGATATTATGCCCACTTTATGCGAAATCCTGGGAATTAATCCACCGAATGACAGGGCAATTGACGGGACTAGCATTCTCGGACTCTTAAAAGGTAAGGATTTCACCCGGGAGAACCCCTTGTTCTGGTTCTTTTACAGGACATCACCTGAGATCGCACTTCGCCTCGATAACATGATGGTCATGGGCAGGGATATGGATACAGTACAACGTACCCATAGATTTTCCGAGCCTGATATGACCTACATTAAAAACATGGGAATTCAGGAATATGAGCTTTATGATCTGAGTAGTGATATTTACCAGGATTTACAACATGATAGAAACTCATCCGGATGCAGGCAGATTCACAGAATTGATGGATGACAAATTATCAGAGATCCAGGATGAAGGATATAACTGGAAAGAACTTCCACCCGCAACAGGGACGAAGCAAATAAAAACAGATTGGGTCAGGTACACTCTCAGATCTGATCGACCAATTCAATAATTGTTACCGGCAAATAATCAGATTGTAGCTAATCATATTCCTTATCGATTCCAGGAAACCAATTAACAGCATTCTTATAATAGACCTTTTCCAGCACCTCCTCTGGCAGGGCCAGTCCCTGAACTGAATATTCTGTAGCTGGTGCAGGTTTCCCTCCCCGGATATTATTTGCCCAGGGAAATATCTCATCAGAGGCATAGTATCGCATAAAGAAATCATGCCGCTGCAGATAGGACTGCTTCATACTATTAATCTGTTCTTCAGAAATGCGATTTCCTTCTTCATTGTAGATTGTTGCACTCTTGTCAGTGCCATACAGGATCCGGTCCTGGTATTCAATAAAGAATGACCTTACTTTACCCCTCGCCTGCCACATCAGATACCTGGTCCGCCCGCCAATTTCCACGGCAAAATTCGGATATCTGTCCAGCCGCTTTATGACCTCGTTTACATCATAGGACATGCTTCCCATATGGGCTCCCACAAACCTGAGTGTAGGATGCTTTTCCAGTACATGATCACGGGCAGCCATAATATCACTGTAGGATGGTTTATCAGGTTTATCCCAGAAATGGTATTCCGGATGGTTAGACCAGTAAAATTGTGGTTTGCTTTCTATATTGCTGGGCATCCACGCATCTATAGGCTCACCAAGGTGGGCTATCAGTGTCTTATCCTGTTCAGCGATAAAAGATAAGATCGGTTCGAAAATGGGATCATTAATCTGTATGTATTCACCGTCTTTGTTTGTAATTTTCATCCCTATATCTTTCCACACTTTTACACCGACCGCACCATTCTGAAAATCTTCATTCAACTGCTTGATCACATTATCTGCCCAGCCGGGATCATCCCTTCCAGTCAAATCAAAGGTACTAACCCATGCATAATATCGTGGCTTCCTTTTTAGGAGCTGTTGGGCTGTATCAATTTGTTTGTACATTCTTTCGGGATTTGTCCCTCCTGTACAAATAGTCAGGACTTTCAGATTAATACTGTCCAGCACATCCCTGAACCAGGGCGCATCACTCCCCATATGGGTGTGGATATCAAATTTTTTAATGCTTTTAACATGGTCTGTCAAATCCTGGCTTGATTCCTTTGTGCAGTTTGTCAGGCACAATAGTAGTAAGATGATTACCGATAAGATTCTCATGATAGTCTTCATTATCCTGGTATTTTTTGCCATATCAAGATACACAAATCTATTCTAGAAAAATTTGAAATATCTTTAGAATAATGTAATTTGTATGGAATCATTGCTTTAGTAGTTTTCAACACAAGGAAACTTAGCTCAGATATTAACACATTAAAGATCCTTGATAGATCATAGCGAATTTTTCCCCGGAAATTGATGATCTAATGAAACTTACAGCTTATCCCACTCCCACACCTTGATATTGGTTAGGTTGGATCGCAAATATTAGGATGCCGTAATAGAAAATCAGCTCAGGGTTACCAACAATACTGATTAGCACAGCATAAGATATTTTCTTATCTTTTTGCTCCAACATTTGAGACTTAAAATTATACCGCTTGCAAATGACGCCGTCACGTAAAGAACCAAAACTAAACTCTGTATTGGTCTGTGGCGACCTTATCATCGATCATCACACATTCAAAGGCAGGCGGAAAAAGGCAGCATGGAAAACAGCTATTGGGACTGAAATCATTAGTACCCTTGGGGGAGCCCATCTTACTTACAGCCTTATCAGACGGTTTGAGAACGGGAAGGAGGCAGTTTGCTGGTACGATCCGGAATTGGCTATGAACGCCATCAGGGCAGGACATCCTGAAAACCAGGCCTATGCAGAATGGAAATTAGCCAAAGATGGAACATGGCGATTTAAACGGGGACTGGGTTACGGGGTTGTGCAGGATATCAGAAAGAACCTGGATTATGAACGGATACACAATAGCGGCGTAGACAACGTTGACCTGATGGTGATAGATGACGGGGCACTTGGATTCAGACATAGTTCCGTTACCTCTGAAATGCCCCGTTATAAGTGCTGTATCCTGAAAACCAACCAGCCCTTGCTAGAGGGTTATCTCTGGAAGACCCTCATGAACATGGAACGGATCAGCAAACTGATCACCCTGATCTCCATCGATGAATTACGCGGCTATGATATTAAGATCAGTAAAGGTATATCATGGGAACAAACCTGTCTGGACCTTTGCTATGAACTGGCCCATCATTCCATGTTGAAACATTTGATCAAAAGTAAAATCCTGGTGGTTTCCCTGGGTACGGCCGGGGCAATCATAATAAAGAATGGAAACAAAAAAGAGAGGGCCGAATTTGCCCTGGCTTATGATCCCGAATATCTCGAAGGTGAGTGGGAGGAAAAGAAAGCCATCGATGGCATTGGACAGATGAGTGCCTTTACTGCAGGTTTCACGCTGAATCTGCTGAACAGGGATCTCCGAGATCTTGAGAAAATAACAATTTCAGATCTTTTAAGGGGCGCCAAGATTGGCACCCTTTACCTGAGAAATATGATACAAACAAAAACCGGATGGCCTGTCCCTGCTGGGGGTACGGAACCAGAGGTTGTATCTGGTAGTGACCTTGCTGCTCAGGCTGAATCTGTATTCTCAGATGCATTTATCCCCTCACCTTTCTGGTACAGACCACGCAATGAGTATATAAAGGAAAGCGTATGGTCTATCTTTTTAAACAACTATAACCGAAAGCTTAAACTTTCCGAATCGATCAGTGATCTCATAGAGAATACCCTACTGCTGGCGGCATCCTGGGCCGTAAGAAACGGCCTCCAGACATTAAAACATATTCCTTACCTGGAGTGCCGGAAACTTTTAACGATAGACCGGCATGAGATTGAAAGCCTGAGAAACATCCGCGGTCTATTGTCAGAGTATATTGACAGCGAATCGGCCAGGCCACTCAATCTGGGGATATCCGGACCACCCCGTTCAGACAGGAAATTTGCTGTCAGGCAAATCGTTTATTCCCTTTTCGGGAAAAAAGGATTTAAAAAACGTGGCGTACTCTTGACCTTCAACCTTGCTCAATTCAGTGATAAAAAAGAGATATCCAGAGCCTTTAATCAGATAAGGGATCAGGTAATGCAGGGGAAGCTGCCATTCGTTTTCTGGGAAGATATAGATTCTGGTAATTTTAAATGGCTGCGATATTTACTTTCACCCATGAAGGATGGTTTTATTCAGGAAAAAAATGACATCCGCCCCATAGGGCAAAGTATTTTTATATTTACCGGAAACAGTGAAAATGGAAAGTTCCTTTACAAACCAGAAGAACCAGGCACTGGCAGGATGTCTAAAAAAACAGCGAAGCGTCAACGAAAGAGACTAAAAATATTCAAAGCCAGTAAGGTAATGGAATTCCGCAATAACCTGGATGCCTCGCTGAGTTTATCGGGTGTCAATAAGGAAGATGGGTACAGCGCCAACCAGGAGAATCTGATCTCCGAATATCAGGAGGATCTTATGTACCCTGTCAGAAGAGCCCTGCATCTCAGGTCCGGACTGGGTAAGAAAAATAACAGAAAGCTGAAAATGGACCCGGGCCTTATAATGGCTTTTTTGAAAACAAGTGAGTACAAGCAAGGAGCCAGGAGTATGACCCGGATCCTGGAACATCTTAAAAGTGATTCATCCCGTAGGATATCCAGGTCTGCATTGCCATCAGTTAAATTTATGAGCGGGCATGTTGATTTTGATGAATTCATGAGCATTGCCAATTCCAACAGGGCGGGTAAGCTTCCGGTGGAAGAACTGGCAAAAGCCATACACCTGACGTGGCATGAAAACCTCAATGAGGATAACAGACCACCCGCCTTCAACCAGGCATATGATACCTTGCCTTCTGCAATGAAATATGAATATCTGCTCACCGCTAAAAGGATACTGAATATGCTCAGTGCCCTGGGATTTAAGGTTGTTAGAAAGGAAGATCTGAGACCAAAGATGATGGCTGAATTTAAAATGCGTTACATCAAGGATGATAGTGAACTGGAATTTCTGGCTGCAGAAGAACACACGGGCTGGGTAAAGGCAAGAAAAAAGACCGGCTGGAAGAAGGGCACTGAACACAATGATTATTACAAAAAGGATCCACGGCTGGTGAAATATAAGAATCTTAAATCCAGGGAAAAAGAGCCTTCCAGGGAAACCATCCGCCATATCCCCGACTACTTCGAGCACATGGAATACAAAATTGTGAGGGGGAAGCGGATGAAGCTTAAGCTTTAATACGGGATTAATATTCTCTCAACAAAGCCGTGGAATTGGAGCTCCCTCGGACCGCTGAAGAAGCGTTGAGGCATGGCCGTTCTTCAGTATTACACTTCCAACATTGTTTTCTTTACCGGATACTTTTCCTATTACAGCACTGTCAATTCCCAGGTTGTGTTGTCTGAGAACCTGAAGAATATCATCCGTCTGGAAGGTTCAACGACCATTACCATTTTACCCTCGTTAACCAGCCTAGGGGATCAATCCCGAGCATCTCGCATCCATAGGACACTTCGTACTTGATTGGAATTTTTGTCTTATCTATATAAAGATCAACATACTACACTATTTCTAATAACCAACCTGTTCATTCTTCTCCATTTTAATGCAGAAGGTCTAATATTTCATAAACGAGGATAGAATTCAAAAATACATCCGTCATAGTCAGAAAAATATTTGAGTTTATTTGTCTTGAAAACTATAAACTGCGTAATTGATGGCAGGAATTTCAAACAGAAATGACCAGATCGAACAAAAAAAACATCTCCAGCCTTTAAGACCTACATGCCTATATGTTATTATTCTTGGATTGGCTATTAAATTTCAAAAGCATTGTAATTTGCATTATATTTTTGCTGAATTTTACTTCAATGCTTTAACTCATATAAATTCCTTCATGATAAAACAAGCAACTATTGAACGAGATCATCAGCTTCTTTTTGAAAGTCTAAACAAGAAAGTAATCACTTTTATAGGATATTCAGGTACTGGTTACGAAGAATAAAGAGTCTATGCTTGAGATAGCGGAGAATATCTTAGATGAGTTTGATCCCTCAACAGTCATAGTTAACATTGGAGCCACTATTCAGGGGATCGGGGAATCTACGAAGTGGCCAAGGGCCAAGGATACACCACTACAGGTATTGTGTCGACACAAGCAAAAATATACAATGCTGAACTATCACCCTTTGTTGACTATGTATTCTACATTGAGGACTCGACATGGGGGGGATTTATTGGTGCAGGGGATAAGTTGTCACCAACTTCGAAATTATGGTTAAGATAAGCGATGTGTTGATCGGTATTGGTGGTGGTGAGATCGGTCGGGACGAACTGATTGCAGCAAAACGCCTTGGGAAAAAAATACGCTTCTTCCCGGCAGACATGAACCATCAAATTGCATGCGAGAAAGCCCTGAAAAAAGGATTGCCTGAACCTACGGATTTCGGTGGTGCTGCAGGTGAGGTGTTTGGCAGCAAGTAAAATTTGAGTCTATCATAATTATCCAAAAAAAATTAATAACTTTCACTATAAACACAATATCATTATCAACGCCATCCAGATTCACTTCATTATGTCCCTTAACTCGATTTATCTACAACAAAGTTTTAATAATTGCCTTGGATCTTGCCTAATAAAATAACGCATATACCTATGAATGATTTAAAAAATGAAATTAATACAGTACTAGTCTGTGGTGATCTAATTATTGACAATCACATTTATAAAGGCAGCAGGAAAAAGGCTGCAACAAAAAATGTTGGCGGAACTGAGATTATAAGGACCTTGGGAGGAGCTCATTTAACCTATTCGCTTCTACGATTTCCAAATAACACAGAAGAGGTAATTAGTTGGTATAATTCGCGAAAAGCCTTTGAAGAGATATCAAAACACCCAGAAGACCAGGCTTATGCAGAATGGGATATTGTAAGTAAGGATAAATGTAGTTTCAAACAAGCATTAGGTTTTGGTAATGTAAAAAAAGATCAAGAGGAGCTCAAATATCAGAATTTTGTTGAAGAGCCTGAAATTGATCCGGATATTTTAGTAATCGATGAAGGAGGATTGGGATTTAGAGAACATGCGCTAGTAGAGGCATTACCTAAATCCAAATGCTATATATTGAAAACCAACAGTCCACTGGCAGACGGAAAACTATGGAAAACCCTCATAGAACAACATTCCAGAAAGTTGATCACCTTGCTTTCAATCAATGAATTACGGAAGTATGATATAAAGATTAGTAAAGGTATCTCATGGGAACAGACGTGTCTTGACCTTTGTTATGAACTAGTTACACACAAAGCTCTGACCAATTTACTGAAAAGCAAATTCCTGGTAATATCCATGGGTGCAGCAGGTGCGATTATCATTAAAGATGGAGATAATGAAAAAATGGCTGAGTTTGCATTGGTGTTTGACCCAGAATACATGGAAGGAGATTGGGAACAAAAACTAAATCTTAATTGTATTGGTCAAATGTGCGCTTTTACAGCTGGCTTCACCTATAATCATATGCAAAGCATGGCTCCCGATCCTGAAGAAGTCAGGATCACAGACATCATGAAAAGCGTCAAAAAAGGCACTTATTACCTGCGAAAATTGTTGGTTACAAAATTTAAATGGTCTCCTTTCAGGGTCATATTCAGTGGCGAGGTAGCACCGTATCCTGAATTTAATGAAGAAAATCTCATGGAGGATCCAGGATCAGATGTTGAATTAAAACCACAGGATATTTTTGAGCTTTCAGATGCCTTCATCCCCTCACCATATTGGTATGCCTCAACCGGCAAGTTTCCAATTGATTATGAGAAATACCTCAATGAAAACCTATGGTCTATTTTTTTAAATAATTACGACCATTTAAGACCATTATCACTTA
This sequence comes from uncultured Bacteroidaceae bacterium, assembly GCA_963767555.1. Classification (GTDB taxonomy): domain Bacteria; phylum Bacteroidota; class Bacteroidia; order Bacteroidales; family SM23-62; genus SM23-62. The sequence goes on from CAVYEL010000010.1 coordinate 108,759, forward strand.
AAGCTAAGGCGAAAAAAAAGAAATTTACAAAGGAGATCGTACTAAATGCTGCCATGCGGACCGCACAGAAAGGAATCAACCAGTTAATGCATGTGCCTTACCTCAAGTGTAATTTCTTGTTTACCATAGACCGAAATGAGATTGAAAGTTTGCGGAATATACGTAAACTGATCTTGCAATATATTGCAGGCAGATCCTCGAAGCCTTTCAATCTGGCTGTTTTTGGACCACCTGGGGCAGGCAAATCCTTTGCTGTTGAGCAGATTGCTTACTCAATTTTTGATAAAGAAGATTTCGATGATAAAGCTGCCTTCATAACGTTCAACCTATCCCAATTCAGAGATGAAACTGAATTGGCTGGGGCATTTCACACCATCCGTGACTTGGTATTATTGGGAAAAATGCCTTTTGTATTCTGGGACGAGTTCGACTCTGGAGACCTGGGATGGCTTCAATATTTCCTGGCTCCTATGCAGGATGGAGTCTTCCAGGAAGGAAAGGACACTCACCCAATAGGGAGGTGCATTTTTATTTTTGCCGGGGGAACTGTGCATGAAATGCAGACTTTTGAACCTATTGATCCACGGGAAATATAGTACAGAAGAGAAGCAGGAAGCTGCCAAGCTATCAGATGAGGAAATGCAGGCAAGGCATAAAAAGTGTGATGATTTCAAAGCTAAAAAAGGTACGGATTTCAAAAGCAGATTGCATGCTTATATTAATATCCTTGGCCCTAATAGAAAAATGTTATATAACTGTATTAAAGACGATTGGATAGAAGAAGATCCATCTGACCATCTGTACCCTGTAAGAAGAGCCTTGTTCCTCCGTTCCAGCCTAAGAAAGAAACCGGATGAAGAGCTTCAAATGGACCCAGGTCTAATCAGGTCTTTCTTGACCATAAGTAAATATAATCATGGATCCAGAAGCCTGAGACGTCTCCTTGATCATCTTAGCAGTGGTCCAACAAAGAAGATTAGCCGATCTGCCTTACCCTCAGGAGAAACTATGAATCTGCATGTAGACTTTGAAGAATTCATGAAGATCGCTAATGACCATAGAAATCAATTCCCTCTGGAGGAACTGGCCCAGAACATTCATTTGAGCTGGCTTGGCATAGTAAAGATGCAAATGAAAAAAACATATACCGCAAAGAATATCTGAAACTATCGGAAGATATGAAATATGATAATTTCCGTGCAGCAGAACGGCTGAAATCTATGCTCGAGGAAAAGAAATTTGAAGTGGTAACGAAGGAGGATCCGAGAAAAGATAGAATGTCCGACTTTAAGAGTAAAATTATCGGCAACAACACGGAATTGGAAAAAATGGCCAAAAAAGAACATCAGGGCTGGAAAGAAGCAAGAGAAGAAGCAGGATGGCAAAATAACGGAAAGATCAGAAGCGATTTCTTAAAATACCATCCAAGCCTCTTGGATGATGATCCAGAGAAGATGAAAGATATCAACACCATAAAGAAAATACCCGTCTTTTTTGAACATCCTGAATTTAAGATAATAAATGATTCCCTTGACAAAACTTCACCTCCTAAATGATCTTACAACTGCCAAGCTGTATTGCTCAGGAAGCTGAATAGTGTGAATATAAAACGAGTTATCAATACTTTGCCTACTAACCTTATGGAATCAAAAATCAGAATATTCATTGCTTATTCTTTTGACGATAAAAAGGAGGTCGATAAGATAGTTCAACATTTCCGAAAAATGGAGATATTTGATATATTCCTGGAATGAGGAAATTACTCCAGGTATTGAATTCAGTGAAGACCTAAAAGATCTCATCGCCTTTTCCCATGTACTTGTGCCAATAATTTCAAATGCCTCCTTAAGTAAGTGGTGGGTACATCAGGAAATTGATATGCGATGGCTCTGAATATTCCAATATTGCCTATATCAATAGATGATAACCTTCCTGCTGGATTGTAGAGAAATCCATGCTGATCCATGGAATAACGGCGATGACATCAATATTTTACGTTTTGAACGACTTATTAAAGATGCTGAAGTAGAAAATTCACCGTTTATTTTCGCGAAGCACAGAAGTAGAAGATATGAAATATTAAAGAATTATGCCAGCCGGGTTATTACCCTTTTAAAAGATAAAAATAGTTATGGACATGTTAGGAATAAAGGTGCATTGAGTGTTTTTGCTATTCCAGATAAGGGGGAATCTTTGGATATTTGGAACGGATTATTTGGAATAGGGGCGCCTGATGATATAAAAGAAAAGGGACGAGAAGAAAGACAAATCTTGGAAGAACATGCTCGGGGATCTGGATTTAGTTTAATCATAAATCCTTCCATTAGATATCAAGACCGTGATATAAGTGCTGTAATATCAAGAATAGATACATTGATTAATTTCCTGGAAAATATTGACCGCAGCAATAAACATTCAACCACACCAATAAAAGCTTTGGTTGCCATGGATGAAGAATTAGATATGCGAGAACATTTGACCATCGTAGGGGAATATTTTTACCTCGAAACACATTCTGCACAAGCGGGTTCTGGATTACGCAATACAATATTTACAAGAAATGCCCATGCTGTGAAATCCAAAGTTGTAGAGTTTGATGAGCTGATGATGTCAAAATTCAAAGAGAGGAGAAGAAAAAGAAAGTTTGAGATTCGCAATTCAACGCTTAGAGGAAGAAAAAAAGAAATTAGAAAATCCTTCCAAGAAATAAACGAATGCCTCATACAAAAAACAACACCTCCGACCATACACTGGCTTACTGGATCATTTTAATTGTTTTGTTTCTGACATGCTTAGTTCTTGGTGCCATTGGGTTTCGAAGTTATTTTATTATTCATGGTGAGGAATATAACTTTGGGAGATACCTCTATCGCGCACTGCAACTATTCACATTTGAAGGTGGTGACATCCAGCAGCCAATTCCTTGCTTACTTCAGTTAATACGATTTTTTGCTCCTTTTATAACGATTCTGGCAGTTATTGGAGCACTATGGGATATTATCATGGAGCAGCGAAAACGTATTAAAATAGCCAGATTAAAAAACCATATTGTGATCATCGGTTTCGGTAAGAAGGGACGAAACGTACTCCAAAATCATCTAAAAAAGAAAGATCAGATCCAGGAAAAGAAATGCAAGATCCTAAGAATGATCCATAATTTCCTAAAAAAGAAAGACAAGATCCTTGTGATTGACATAGATCCTCACAATCCTTTACTGGATTCGATCAAGTCCCGAAGAAGTTTTACTATTATTGGTGATGCAACCCAGCCAGCAGTCATAAAAAAAAGCAGAATAACTGAAGCCAAATCAGTCTATTTGTTGATGGGTGATGATACGAGCCAGGTCAATACTTGCCTTCTGATTTATCAGCTGATTGAAAAGAGTGACAGAGATGATTCTAACGCGTTAGATTGTATCATGCACCTGAGAAATCAGGAATTTTTATATACAATGCGAAGTCATAATCTCGCAATTGATACAAAAGATGGGCTCACGGTGAGCATTTTTAATGTATATGAAAACAGTGCCAGAGTATTATTTGAAGAGAATCCACCTGATCATTCAGGAATATCGAGAAACAGTGATAAATACGTCCAAATAATCATCATTGGATTTGGCCAGGCAGGTGAGGCACTGGCTCTGCAAACTGCCCAGACCGGACATTATTTAAACGGGAAAAAACCACATGTATTGATCATCGACCGATTGGCAGCACAAAAGATCCCTGATTTTCTGAGGCGTTATCCGACCTATAATGATTATTGTGATCTTCTATATCTGGCAATGGACGCTGATAGTCCACAATTGATCCAACACTTATCACCATACTTTGATGATCCCAGGGCATTAACGACTATGGTGCTTTGCCTTGACAATAGCACACATAACATGATGATTGGCAAACAGTTAGAAAATCTCAAAGAGTATAAAGAAGGAGATCCACCATGGTTATTTGTCAGGATCAACGATGATGAGACATATAAGACATTTCCAGAAGAGGTTAATCCTTACGGGCTTCCATCTATTACCTGTTCAGATGATGTTATCCGCATGGGCAAACTGGACACTCTTGGCGTTGCATTTCACTATAACTACCTTATTGAGAGAGCAATCCAACGAATGTTAGAACACAATCTACCAAGAAAGGAATCTGAAAAATCCTGGCAGGAGCTATCCCAGGAATATAAAGACTCAAACAGGAGAGCAGCTGATCATATCGGTGTCAAAGTCAGGGCCATTGGATACGAGATCACGGATATTGTTAAGTCGGAAAAGCCGATAAAATTTCCTGAGGATGCAGTGGAAAACCTGGCAATACTTGAGCACAAGCGCTGGTATGCGGAACGGTCACTTGCCGGATGGACTTATGGAAAAGAAGATGATCCAAGAACCCGTAAAAACCAAAACCTGGTTGATTGGAAAAATTTACCAGAATCCGTTAAAGAATACGATCGGAGTTCTGTAAGAAATATTCCATATGTTTTGATGCTGGTTGGGAAGACAATTAAAAAAATATAATTTTAGATGCCCAGAAGTCATAGATTCCCGGTCATGCCAAACCTCAAATACTACTGGAGATTAAAAACCAACCTTTGATTCACTTCATTCTTTCTAATTAACTATGAGAATTAAGCGCATTTTACGCTCAAAGTGCCCATGTAGCCACATGGCCGATCGCACCGTTGTGACGTATCAACCTGCAAGTAAGCCTGTTGTAAAGAAAGGCACAGGATATGCATTCTGCCTGTCATAACAAAACCCAACAGTTATGACAAAAAAGAAACAAACACAACAGCATGAAGAAAGGGAAAACCTGGATAAAGCCCTGCGGGAGAGAACGGAAGGCGGAATCCAGGTAAACAAGAAACAGAACACAATAAATATGTGTTCACAAATGCCCAACGTCGACCTCTGGGTCAAGGAAATAGCAGCGAATGCCTCGGATGCCGGGGCGTCGCGCTTCTGGGTCTACAGCAAGGAAAAAGACGGGAAGCTGATCGTGATCTGTGAAGACAATGGCCATGGAATGACCAAGCAGGTTTTCAGCGATCATTTCACCGTGTACCGGTCCCGGAAAAAGCCAGATAGCCTGGATGACAGGAAAGTGCATGGTACCCATGGATTGGGGAAGCTTACAGTGGCGAAAATACCTGGTCAGGTCGGCTATAAAATGATCACCTCGACAGGTGAATCAACATGGGTGGCAACAACAGGTTCCCTGATAAATTGCGATCCTATCAAACTGGAAAAACAGGAAGAGGTCCTGCCCCAGGGAACCCGACTTGAAGTAACCATCGAAAGTTCAGTTACACGGTACAGGTATATGCAAAGATTACACGATGTACTGAATGATTACGCCCGTTTCCTCCGGATGGAGATCAATGTTCAACTGCCGGCAGACGGTGATGAGTCGGAGGCTCTTATGCTCACTATTAATGATAGATGGGGGCATCCGTTAGATCCGGGGGTAATCACCTCACATTTTACTTATGGAGGCAATCATTTCGATATTGTTATGGGGGTTGGTCCGGGTGGCCAGGAGATATATCAGAGTCGTATCCTGATCTCCCGGGAATATAACCTGATATCATATGGCCTTCCCAAATCCTGGGAGATCAGCAATTTATGGATCAGGATCGACAGCCCGGATTTCCAGCTTCCTTTCGGCAGGCACCGCCTTATGAACGAGAATATACTTAATCCGGTATGTGATTATCTCAGGAATGAGTTGCTTCCAAGATTGATCCAGCAAATATCCGTCTGCTATCCAGGAAATCTTGTTAAGGAATTTGGTGTCATGACCAAAGATTTTGAACAACACATTTTCAGTCTCCTGTTTTATGATGAGTAATACCGACCATCCATGGTTTGACGTACCGGTATTTAAGGCTGTTGTAGGAGATCCCCTTAGCCTGAACCAACTACTGGAAATCTACGATGAAAAACAGATAATCCTCATAGAAGACGGGGAGTTTGATGGGGTGGACTTTACCAGGTTTGAATTGCCGGTTCTGATAAAAGATCAACCGGATATGGCCATGAAAGTGATCAACGATTGTTTTAGCGAAAACCTGATTAAGATCGGGGAGAATGATTTGATCTTTGAACCGAGAAAGGGAGAAGGGCCGGCCTTGCCTGAAGATGCACTGCGGTTTCAGGAGACACTGGGCATGAAAGATGGCGTGTTCGGGGATGAATTGAGTAGCGGTACCAGGAATTTCACCGAGCATATGACAGGTGGACAATACCGTAAACTACAAGCGATCATGCCTTCCAGAACAATGGATGAATCTATGCAGGCCATTCATGACCTACAGGATATGGAATGGCGTGTTAATTACCTGATGGACCGCGATGGAGAAACACCGTGTAAAACCCATATGTTCATATACCGCAGAGATGAAATTGTCCTGAACCTGTATCACCAGGAAGTCCAGCAGTTAATTGAACTATCCGAGCAGGCGCCTGCACTTGCGGGTCACTGGGCCACAGCGCTGTGTCTCAGTGATAAACGTAATGTACTGCCCCACCTTTCAGAAGATGTGCGAGAAGATCTTCTTACCATTGATGCCATGCTCAGGGCAGGTGAAATGGGCGTAGACGATCCGGATCCCGAGCATGAGGATATGGATGATCCTGAATTCAGGGCATACCAGGGACGTAGGATGAGACGCAAATTCCGGAATGATCCGGATGATTTATTTTCTAAGAACTGATCATTAATAAACCAATTCAATATTATCATGAATACAACAAATGAAACAATAGTATTTGAGGAAGGCATGGAACATGACCTTGAGGAAGGATGGCCTAAAGTAACATCCCGCCAGCAGGGCGGCAGACCTGCAAAAGCCTTCAAAGAACTAATTCAGAATGCATTAGACAGCTACCCGGAAGATGTACCCATAAAGGATCGCAAGGGGGATATCATAACCGGTCCCAGATATATAGCTATTAAAGATTATGGAAGCGGGATGTCCCTTGACCAGATCAGTATGCTGTTTACTGTAGGTGGAACAACTAAATATGGAGTCACTTCTTTGATCGGAAACTTTGGCATTGGTTTCAAGCAGCTCTTTAACGAACGGCTTGGTGCTTCCATGGTTAAGGTCACAACGGTCTGCAAAAACTTTTCTGTCGAACTGACTTTTACAGTTAAAGACCCAAAAACAGTGCCTGACATAGATCATAAGATCCTTGACCATGACCTTGAATACGGCACCATGGTGGAAGTGTTTTTCAACAACGATGTTTCTGCGGATGAATGTCTTGAAGAGGCTGTGCTAAGCCTGAAATACTACCCATGCCGTTTTACTATCAATGGTACTGAAAGTATCTCTGAATGGGATAAAGCCCGGAAAATGAATGCCTTCTTCTTTGCCAAAGACGGTATTGAGGGTTATATCCAACCGACACTCCGATATGGCGAATCCAGGATTACCGCTCTTTGTAAATATGAGTATATATCGAGGTATTATATCAGCTATTTTATGGCAGGGTCCACCAAACCATATGATAATATCGCAGATTATGCATACAAGGAAACTCCCTTCATTCCAGGCTTGCATGTAGTAGTGAATTCCAATGACCTGAATGTGACGATCAGCCGGGACAGATTCTATTGTGACAATGCCTTTGATAAACTTGTTTCAGTCATCAACGAGGCGCTTCTAGAATATTTGGCTGAATATCTGTCGGATATAACTGACTGGCAACTGATTATGGCAAATATTTTTAGCCTGAAAAGGAAGATCGCGAAATACCTCAATAATCCTGGTGATTTCGATCCCAAAAATGCCGGTACAAGAGCACTCCGTAAACTGACCAGATCCCAGGTCTTCAGGGTGGCAGAAAGACGGGAGCTCTTTTCGCTCCAGGATATTAAAAAAAGGCGGACACCGGAATGGCCCCTGTACTACTCACCAAAGCAGGAAAATGTAAGGTGGTTGGGGTCCCGTTTCAAGCATGATTTCGTCCTCACGCCTTATGACTTCACCCTGGAGGGAGGTCTGCGTGATTTCTATTCCGAGATCTTCAAGGCACTATTTTCAGATACCATCGATCTGGACCGGATCCAACGCGATACCGCCAAACTGAAGGATCTGGTCAAACGGGGTATTGTAGATCGCGAGTCTTTGTCCCCAAAGGTGGAATTTGCCGACAAAATGGCACTCACAAAACAACAAAAAGAACTGCAGGCAGAACTCAATAAGCTCCTGTACAGCGACAAAATTCGGGATGTGCTCATAGAAAGCTTTGATATGAAGATCAATCACATCCGTACTGCGTATTTCGATGTAGCAGACGGTGGGAATGTATATTTCAACCGGACTTTTCGATAGCCATGGAAAACCCTTGTCTGATCTTTACATGTCAAATTTCATCGGAAGTGAAGAGGATGGGAAAGTCCATAAGAGAAAGCCTCTGAAAAGAAATATCTTGCTTGGTCTTAATATCAGGCATCCACTTATTGCCTATTTGTGTACATGTAAAGATCCGAACAGGGCTGCATATTCCCTGACCTATGTGGTCAATCAACTGGCCATGTGCCAGCGTAGCCTTGTCCCCTATTCAGGTTTCCACCAGCTCAATAAGGCCAAACTGGCGAAAGAAATGAGGTCTGCCCTCCTGAACCAGATCACTGGCAAGAAAGCTGAGGATCTGATGTCGAGGACCGTGATGACGAGGATCGTGATGACAGGGTCATAATGATGAGGATTCATAGAGGATTGTAACTTCTAATATGCATGACCATGAAATCAACAGATATCAATATCACCACCCTGTCGGAAGACATCCGCCAAATAGCCAACAATGCAGGGGGGAAAAAGCTGGATATGATCCGCTTCTGCAGGGATCATCCTGATCCTATTATGCTGCAGGACAAAAAGCCCATCCTGGACATAACCCAGGATGAGTTTGTGGGGGTCTTTGGTCGGAAATCCGATCATTTTTTCCTGTCACACGCGGCAGGTCTGCCGTATTGGTACATTTGCAAAGCGATCCCTGTCAGCTAGCATTGCCCTGATGCTGAAAGCGTCATGGGAGAGCTATCTGGCTGATATAACAGGCTACCCGGATGGATCTGAATCTGATCTGGATTCCCTCTTAAAGAATCCCCTTTCCGTAGTAAAGTATAGGACAGGATTCAAGCCAAGCTGGGATAAAATCTATAGCCTGTTAAAGGATGGTACTGGAGGATCAAGAGGTAATTTAGCATACAGTAAATGTGGTTTTTTTATCCGTGACCTTTTGGAGGAGTGCACATTCCTGACGAAAAATGAATGTATAAACCAGGAATATCCTGAAGTGGATATCACTGAAGCAAGGTTACTTCTCCGTGTCCCTGAACCCCAAAAAACAGCATATTCCAGACAAAAGGAGCGATGGAAACTAAAATCAGGCGAATTGGATGATATGTTGCTCTGGCTGGAACGCAGGAAAAGGTTGAATCAGAACATTGAGAACAGGTACTTCAGAACTTTTGCCAAAAGCGAGCTTGAGAAATCAAAGCTGCATTTCAGGAGCGAAAAACTCAGGATCATCCTGAAATTGATCCCGGATCATCCAAATATATCCTACAGGGAATTGGTCAGACGTGCAGAAGACAGCATGTTGGCAATCGACAAAAAGAGAAATGATCTGAAAATGAAAATTTCCAGGAGCCTGACTTATATAGGTGATCCGGGAGTTGATCATACCCCTGAGCCAGTCACTAATGAATTTAAAAATGCCTACATGGATGCCTGCAAGAAAATGCTGAAAAAACTCTTCTTTTTACTGCATAGTGATACCTGTCCAAAATATGATGAACTGTCTCAGCAAAAGCAAAGCCAGATAAATGAGTTGTGGCTGGAATTGATGAAAGGTTCAAAGGAGGAATCCTTCTCATTCTCACAATCCATGCTGCTATACAGCCTTCCGGACCTTGAACAACTTGAGTCACTGTATAAAAGGGCCTGTGAGATCCTCGAAATAAAACCCGAGAATTTTGAGATAGGCAACCGTCTTGAATTTATGATCTCCACAGGTGCCCCGATAAAGCAGATACTGGAATTCCTCCAAAATGAAACTGAAAGTCTAGCCCTCCACCTGGCCCATCTCGAACTGATCCAGAATGATTACACAAATGAAGAGAAAACACAGGATTACCGGAATGCCCTGGATGACATCAGTGCCCATTCAAAAAAGTTGCGAAAAGAAGTTAAGGAACTTAAGGAGCATATTTTGGACCAGAAACGGAAGATCTCAATGGACCTGCTGACCTATGCCAAATCATAATGAGTAAAGGAAACTATATTTCGCCTGCTGGGCGAGGAAACACACGTATTGACAATAACCAACCAGAGCCCTGGAAGTCCGGATTTTTGAGTCATAAATTCAATCCGGATGACAGATTAGATGGTGTCCGTTCAGTGAATGTCAGTCCTGACAATAAATATCTTATCATCACCAATGAGAGCAAAGCCGGAATGATCCGTGTACTTGATCTGGATAAACTGGAGTACCTGTCACATTCCTATTCCGGGCATTCAGCTTCGGTGAGACTCACCAGCATCAGTAGTGACAATTCAGAATTCTTTACCGGGTCCTGGGATGGGACTGCCCGCCGTTTTAACATTCCTACAGGCAACTGCACGGAGATCTTATCCGGGTTTGGCAGGTGTCCCAGCGTTTTCCTGGATCCAAAGGGGAAATACCTGTTCACCTGCAGTTATGATACCGACCTTGATTTTGAGTCGGGAAATACTGCCAGGTGCTGGGACCTATCTTCAAGGAGTATCCTTAACCATTACAGGCACTGCAATGACAGACAGGAGATCGAGTGCATGGACATAGCTTATGACCAGGACTACGTTTATACAGGCAGTGATGATGGCTGTAGCTATCGGTGGCCCCTTAAAGGAAGTGCTCCGATATTAAAATATTTTGAGTGTGAAGGGTCTGTCAGAAAAGTGGCTGTTTCTCCTAAATATTTTGCAGCAGCATGCACGGATGGATCTGTCAGGGTTTACAAGAGATTATCCGGGGAATTGGCTGCTGTTTTTCATCACGATGAGCCCGATATCAGGGATGTACGGATCTCAAAAGATGAAACCCGGTTGTTCAGCGGGGCTGCAGATGGGTCTGTCTGCTGCTTTGATCTGTTGACAAATGAACTGATATATTATCGTAAGATACATACACACTGGATATGGAGCATATGTCTGATGAATGAAGACAGGGTCCTGGTCACAGGGAGCCGGGACGGCAGGGTCTCCTTTTTATCAACCGATTCCGGAAAGATCCTGGCTCAACTCATCAATTTGCCTGGGAAGAATGATTTGCTAATTACCTGTCCACCAGACCAGGAAATCGGGTTTCCAAACGGACTCTTCTATACAGCGAACACGGACCTGGTCCACGTGCAATCATGGGACCGGGAAAAGCGTATCCATGAAAAACTGTTGGCTGATGATCCACAGCGTAAAGCATACATAAACCGTCTGAACCTTAAGAATCTGATTATCACCCGGCTGAAAAACAATGGCCAGTTCCGTTCACTGACGCATCAATATAATCGAAATCGAATGTTACTTAATCAGGCTGATGACCCTCAGTTTCCCAGGATGTTGAGATCTAAATAAGCAGGAGAATCTTCAGTGGGATATATGATTGGGTTTTGTTTTCTCCTGAAGATAGTCCGGGGCTACCCGGACTTTTCTTCTTGCTGAAATCATAAACATCATGTATCTTAAACATATATTTTTTGCCTTAAATCATTACACCTATGATCCCAAAAGCTCCGGCCTTTCCAGATGAGCCTATTTATGTTGGATTTAGCCCGCAAAATCCCGAAACAAAGGAAGTGTATAAAGAAGTAGAAGCCTTTGCCAGGCACGGAAAACCTATCATGATCTTTGGTCCGACCGGTGCCGGCAAGGAATTCCTTGCACGTCATTACTATAAAGCATTAACAGAGAGTGATTTGTACAAGAGGTGGGAGCGCGAATGGCCTAAAAAGTTTGAAGCTCTTTACGAACAATATGATGATCAATATTCACGAGAGGACCGAGACAAATTCATCAATTCCCTGACTGTGGGTACCTTCAATTCAATCAATGGGGCAACCATCATACCAACCCTGGCAGAATCGATGTTATTCGGGCACGAGAAATTTGTTTTCAATGAAGCGCAAACCACCCCGGGTTTGTTTGAAGTGATCAAATGTGGTGTTTTGTTTATAGATGAAATTGGAGACCTGCCTGAGAAGGTCCAGCCCAAATTGCTGCTGGCACTGGATCCTGAAACCCGGAAAGGTCGAAGGACTGGAAGCAAAATGGACTACTCGCTAAAAGACCTGATCATCATATCCGCCACCAACCAGCCCCGTGAAAAGATCAGAGATGATCTGTATTACAGGGTCGGAGAAGTTATTGAGATCAAAGGTCTTGATGACCGTAGGGAGGATTTTCGAAATTTTATTCCAGGATTTATCTGCAACGGCGTGGGTCAACGAACTGATTATGATGTTATTAAAAAACTGTTCGACATAAAAGAGAAAGTAAAGGATGATGAAATCCCCGAAACAGCTCAAGTCAGAAAATTCGCAGAGAAACAGGCCAAATCGTTGGCTCAATTCGTCGAACGGAGAAAATGGCCCGGAAATCTGAGAGCCCTAAACCGTGTATTCGAATCAGCCATGGTGACAACCCTGCCTGTCGATAACATTGAGAACTTCACTGATGCCTTTATCGAGAGGTTCCATATTTACTGTGAAAGAAACAGCATGGATCCTGCTGGGGGAAAGATCATCGGTGAGAGCCAGGATATAAAACCGGTCTTCCCTTCCAAACATCCCAGATTGGATAAACGTATTTTTGACGAAATCACAGGGAAGGATCTGCTTCCCAAAATGAATGATACCGAAATAAATGTTCTGTCCAAATACCTCAGTTCATCCTATGGATCTGAATTTGAACTGAAAGATTTGATCGAGGAGTTAGAAAAATACCAGGCTATCAAGCATACCTCAGAAGGACGAATCCGCCAATGCCTCCAGGTCTTGATCGACTTACAAATAATGGGGCGATCAGGTAAGGGAAAAGGCATCAGGTATTTCCTGACAGAGCGCTTACCGGATAAGGTATATTCAGAAGATGCGGATATTTTTGCATTGCCCAACTTCAAACCCAAATGGACAAGTCGTAACGAGGAAATTGAGGAATTGAACCGGATCTTTTCTTCAGAGCGAATATACATTGAGGCACCTACACAATATGGAAAAACAGCTTTTATCACTATGTTCTGTCATGCGATGCAGAAAAAGTATAATTTTTACTACTACCGCTTAGGGACGGAAGGTATAATGAAACTGTTTCAGGATATCCGATACAACATAAGGATCAACGATCCTGCCCCTAAACCTGGTGATCCGAAGGCAAAAGAGATATCTGCTATCTGTCCCCATCTGTCCAAACTATTCAGGAAGAAAGGCAACAAAAAACCTGTACTGATCCTGGATGATGTTCATTTTGTAGCAGATCCTGATGATCTGGAATTGATCGCTACGATTGCGACACAGTGGAAAGAAATCATACTCGTTTTAATAGGTGGTAAAAAGGATGTAAAATTCTCAAATATTTTCACTACACTGACAATTCCAAATTGGCGCAAAGAAGGATCCTAATGCGTCCAAAATACGCACATTATTCCACTTAACCCCTCTTTCAACTAATTGTTTAGTTGATCAACATCCTCATTGTTAGTCTCTTTGGAGCTGACAGGATCTGTGGCACGAAATTGGTCTTATAATAAGAACTTCCACCAATATCGTGAACATGGAAAAAGAGAAACAACCACTGCAAGAGGATATACAGGCAAAGCTACAAGAATTCGCCCGCCGGATAATCGAGCTGGATGACCACATGACCAGTGTTGAACGCAGGCAAAATTATGAACAGTTTTTGTCACTTTATACTGCCCTGGAGGATTATGCCTGGGATCACGGATATCGCATTAATGGTCCGGAGATATCCGGAAATGTCCTGGAGGATATCGGTTTAATCACTGTTTTCTGCAGGAATCTTGATGACATCCTCGAGAAGGAAAAACCTCTTAGAAAGTTCGGTCTCGAGCATGGGGTTCGTGAAATAGTATCCGGAAAAGCAAAATTACTGGGAAAATTAGATGTTACAGATCAATTCAAGCTACAGATCCTGCTGAATGAATTCCGGGATATACTTCAAAAATCAAACTATTATGCTGAGAGGCAACAATACCGGTTGTTGGTCCGGGTAGAAAAACTCCAGCGGGCAATGCACACTACCAGAACCATCTTTGATGACATGTTCTAGAACTGGAGCAGACAAACGGATTAGCATGAGCAGCCAAAATGAAAAGGGATAATTATTCAGCAGAAAACAGGCCGCGAGCCAGGAGGAAAACGGTTGGTTCTATCAGGAAAAAGAGGATGACAAGGATTATCATCATACCCCTCTACCTGTTTATTATATTTTTCCTGCTGGTACCCGGACTCCTCATTATTTTTGAAATATCCAGCAGGCTGTTCATGGAATCCAAATTACTGGGTATTCTCGCCATGCTCTCAGGTTTTTTTCTGGGTTTTATATTTGCACTACGTATTATTTCATTCAGGGAGAGCGAGCTTGATATACAGCGAGATCTTGTAATAGCATTTATGGCCTTTTTCCTTTTCATTTCTATTGGCCGTGCAGTCACGGGGGATACCCCAGGCATGGGAGAGATGCTCCAGCGTTATAAAAGTACTTTCAAGACCTATATTAAAATGTGGGAGGAGGAAACTGTAAAATCGTATCAGAAATTTACGGAGGCTTCCAATTACTCAGAAATAGATTCCATTGCAGTGAATATGGCAGCTCAATCCTGTTTAAAGGATTTTTTCAACTATGCTTCCGGGACTTATTATCAGGATCTGGACTCATGGTTTCTCTACCTCGGAATAAATGAAGTCATGAGCCTCTACCATGTAATGCTGGAAGAGTTCGAAGTTACAGTTAGTGATTCGGAGGATTTTTTTGAGACGGACGCGGAAATGATCATAGAAAACCGGTCTGGTAGTCATTCCGAGCTAACGGTATTTTTCACTGCATGCCTGATGCAATTCGATCACAAAGTGGATGTCATTGAATGCATGAATGGAAACCTGGTCAATATGGTCCGGATCAATCCCGGCTACTATCCCCATCTGAAGAACTTCTTATACAATGAAAACCTGAACCCTATTCTGACATGGTATATGCAGGAACAGATGATCTCAACCGGGAATGGATTTTTTCACTGGGTTCCCCTGTATATTCCAGTCCACAGCCCTGAAGCTCCTGCACCATATGGTAAATTTGCTATGAACAAAACCAGGGCACCCTCAATCATGCAATTCAGAAGGCCGTAATGTCCGGTTTCAATGCTAGTCTGCAGCATCCAGGATCTTTATCCGGATATTCCTGAACCCTACCTTGCTGGAATGATCCTGCAGCAGGATGTAGCCTTCCTTATGAAGCCCGTATTCAGGACGGTCATGGAACTTGCTCTTTGCCTTCATGGCCAGGAATTCCTCTCCCCCACGTTCGTATTCCACGACCTTTAGCCCATTGAGCCAGTGTTCTACATGATTGCCATCTGAGACCAGTTTGCTGGTATTGAATTGTTCCGGGCCAAATAGTTTTTTATCTGCTGAGGGGGGAAAGAATTCATAGAGTGCCCCGGCAGTATGGTAATCATCCAGGGTGTGACCACTATCATCCAGCATTTGATACTCAAGTCCATAGGCATATTTCCCCTCCCGGTCTGGCCGCTCCTTAACGAAATATTTCACCCCACTGTTCCCTCCCTCGTCAAAAAATCTCCACTCCCACTCCAGTACGAAATCTGAGTATTGATCCTTTGTAATAATTCCCCCCGCCCCTGATCCATCATTTCTTAATTCACTGTTTTCAACATACCATCCTGAATCCGGAAAATGATCCATATGGAACCCTCGCCAGTGGTCCGTACCGGTACCATTGAATAAGTCGACCCATTCATGGTTTTCATCCTTCTGACACTTTTGATTTTGAGGCATTTTGACAGCTGCAGACAAGCAGCAGCAAGCCCAGGGATAGCAAATAGATTTTAGACATCATGATGTAAGTTAGATTGTTCCTGTAATAAGCTTTATTTATTCTGAATAGACGCCACTACGAAGGTAAAATAATTCGATATATTTAAAAGGAGTACTTTTAGTGAAAATGATGCAAATCCAAACTCAGATATTTATAAATCACACTTAACTATTTCTATGAAAATTAAATTTCTTGGCGCTGCTCGTGAAGTGACTGGCAGCAAACACTTGATCCTTACAGGGAAAGGGAAACGGCTCCTGCTTGATTGCGGGATGTATCAGGGAAAGGGACTCGAAACAGAGGAACTTAACCGGGATCTGGGTTTCAATCCCCAGAAGATAGATTACCTGGTGTTGAGCCATGCGCATATAGATCATTCCGGGCTCATTCCGTATATCTATAAACTGGGATTCAGAGGATCGGTAATATGTACCAATGCCACACGCGACCTATGCGCGATAATGCTGGCAGATTCAGGTCATATACAGGAACATGATACCCGCACATTTAATAAGAAAAGGAAAAACCAGGGACTCCCACCTGTGGAGCCTCTTTACGATAAAGCGGATGCCATGGCCTGTTTGGAACTTTTTATCGGTGTTCCATTTAACCGCAGGTTTTTTGTCGATGAAGATATCTCCCTACAATTCACCCAGAATGGTCATATGCTGGGTGGAGGCACGGCCAGTATCGAGATCCGGGAAAAAAACAGGACCCTGCGTATTGCCTATACCGGTGATATTGGCAGGCCCGGGAAACCGCATTCTTGCACCTCCGGCTCCCTTCGCGCAGGCTGACATACTGATCACTGAAGCCACCTATGGGGACCGTTTACATAAGGATTCCAGCCTATCTGAAAAAGAACTGCTCGATGTGCTTTACCGGACCTGTGTCGAGAAAAAGGGTAAGCTGATCATTCCTTCATTCAGTGTGGGCCGGACCCAGGAGATCGTTTACTCCCTTAATAACTTTTATAACGAGAACCGGCTTCCAAAAATCGACATCTTTGTGGACAGTCCAATGGCCATCAATGCTACTGAGGTATTCAGACTGCATGCTGAATGTTTTAACAGGAATATCCTTGCGGTAATGGAGCGTGATCCGGATCCCTTTGGCTTTAACAGTCTGCATTATGTCAGGTCACACGAGGATTCCAAACACCTGAATAAATTGAAAGGTCCATCTGTCATTATTTCAGCATCCGGTATGATGGAAGCCGGCCGCATTAAGCACCACCTTGCCAATAATATCGCTGATCCGAAAAATACCATCCTGGCTGTTGGATATTGTGCACCTGCCACCCTCGGAGCAAAGATCCTGAGAGGAGATCGCGAGGTATCCATCCACGGTGCCGTATATCCTGTAAATGCGGAAATTAAAAGGATTGACTCATACTCTGGCCATGGGGATTACAAGGAGATGCTTGATTTCATTGGTTGCCAGGACAAAACCAAACTTAAAATGTCTTTTATTGTCCACGGAGAATATGAAGCCCAGCAAAGTTATCGCTCTCGTATGGAGTCGAATGGATTCGACAACATCCGCATCCCCGAGAGAGGAGAAGAGTTTGAATTCTAGACCGGAGCGATCTTAGACAAAATAAGGCTCTCTCATTTCTCTGACATACAACCTGTTTGCCTCATTATCGTCGATGGCTTTTCCCTGTTCAGTATCCCAGGTGATTTTCCGGCCCGTTCTCACCGCCATATTCCCAACATGACTTATGGAATCAGAGATGATGGCATCGCTTATCGGGCACACCTCGCCGGTCTCGCCCTTTACCATATCTACAAAAACTTCGCCCATCCCGATATAATCCCTGATATTGTCATTCAGTTTTTGATCTATTTCGGGATCGCTGGCGTTGGCAGAACTCCTGCTCAGTGAGATCCATCCTTTGCTGCCGTAGAAGGTAGTGCCATTGGACTCCTCGTTGGTCCGGTATGTTAAAAGGTTCTTCTCAGCTGCGACATCAGTGCTGAAAAATCGCATTTTGATACCTTGCTTGAAAGTGTAATTTAAATCCCAGGAATTAACATTATTGTACAATCCACCAGGGGCCCAGAAACCGCCTTCACCTTCACAGGTATATCTGCCCTCGATCTCATCCTTTAAACACCAGACAAGGATATCAAGCGGGTGTGCTCCCCAGCCGGCCAGAAAACCAATACTGTAATCACTAATGAACCAGGAGCTGTTATTGGTAACCCTATCCGGACAGTATGGCCTTAAGGGCGCGGGACCGGTCCACCTGTCGTAATCAAAAGTATCCGGTACCGGCACAGGCTCAGGGCAAACTGGTGATTCCACCGGATTGATGGGGGGACACCATACTTCAGCTTTCTCAATCTCACCGATGGCACCTTCCTTGATCATTTCTATGCCCATTTTCATATGCATGGCCACCCTCTGCTGGGTGCCGTAATGGAACCTGAGATCCCTTGCTTTCAATTCTTTCTGCAGTTTCAGGTAGTGAGGATAACTCAATCCCAGGGGCTTTTCAAGATAGATGTGCTTCCCTGCCCTGGCTGCTTTGAGAGCTCCCGGAACATGCCAGTGGTCAGGCATGGCCATAACAACGGCATCAATATCATCACGGGCCAGTATTTCCTCAAAATCAAGATATGCCTGACACTCCGGTGCAGTGATCCCGCTCTCCTCGTAATGTGCATTGATCAGCCCTGCACGCTCTGTACGGCGGTCGAGATGGGCATCAGAAACTGCCACAGAAATTGAATCCTCCAATGGAAGAAAGTAATTCTGCAAGATATTTGTCCCCCTTGATCCAACCCCGATATGGGCAAGCATTATACGGTCATTCGCACCTTTGGCGCAGGAAGATAAAATGGTTGGGGCAAGGAATACACCGCCTGTGCCCACTAATGTTTTTTGGATAAATTGCCGTCTGTCCATTGTAGTATTTTCTTTTGACTTTTTCATCGTGGTCGTGTTTTAGGAATGCTTGGTATCCATATCCTGAGGCCTGGATTGATCCTTATAAATTTACTGAATTTCCTGGAATGATACTATCCGTTTTGGCAGGATTGAAAAATCCGGAAGAGGAGTAGGAATGGTGAAATAATATTATGAATTAGCTGACTATTCGAATGCGTACCCAAACTTCCTTCAGTTTAAATCCTTCACCCTCTTGACCGATTTTACCTTCAATGGTCCATTTATTTCCTTTGATGGAGGAATTGAAAGTCTCGGTCCTTCCGATGACATAATCATAGGAGCTGTATTCTATATGTTCGACATAGGTTTTCCCATCATATGAATATTTACCAAAATGCCCGATGAATTGATCATTTTCATCCAGCCGGCTGAGGGTGAAATGTTTCCCGGTAAAAATCTTATAGGATGGTTTTTCAAATTGAGAGAGTTCGACAACTGTGTCTGGCATTTCCCATTTGGAGTATACCATAACCCAGCCACCCTCAAGCTTTTTGGATTTTTGACTGTAGGCATTTCCCAGGCCGAGAAATATCAGCGTGATAGTAAGAAAAGTTATTTGCTTCATAATGGATAATATATATGATTGGATTAACCTCTTTCACTTATCTGCTTAAGCCGCTCGTAATCAGTTACCTCTATGCATTTTCCATAAGTTCTGATAATTCCATCAGCCTGGAATTTTTTTAATGCCCTGATAACAGTTTCTGAACTCAGTCCTGTCAATTCTGCCAACTCTTTACGGGATAATGGCAATTCAAATTCAGATTTTTTAAAGATCCTGTCAGATAGGCAAATAAGAATATCTGCCAATCTGCCAAAAGACTGTTTATAGGTGAGGCAAAAAAAGCGCCCGTAGATCTGCACACTGTTTGAACTCAGGATATCTATCACTTCTTTGGCAAAATCCGGATTTTTTTTAACGAGTTCCCTGAAAGTATTTACATCAATCTGGATGACCTGGGTATCAATATATGCCATGGCTGAATACTGATAGGTATTGAACTCCTCTGATACTGATGCCAGTCCCACTAAATTCCCATCAGGGATTATTTTCAGAACGAGAGAATTCACACCATTGTCAAGATAAACCTTGGCCAGGCCCTTTTCAATATACGTAACGGTATTAACCATGCCACCCTGCTTGCAAATGATCTCACCCTTTTTGTAGTTTACCTTGACAGAGTTGGTTTCCAGCATGGTCAATTCACTCTTTGTAAGCTTCTCAAAACACCTGCATTCCCTCGGGTTGATCGTACATCCTGTAAACTGCTGTGTATTATCCATCTGTCATCCTTGCCTTGGCTACAATATACGAAAAAGTCAGAATAAAAACTGATGCAGGTCAGTTTTTGGATGATCAGACAAGGAGCAATTATTATGGTACCTGGCCTTCCGGATGGACTATCAACCTCAGGCAAATCCTCATCAGAATGTTATATTCTGAGGGATCTTGATTTTTTCTCTACCTTGCCGATGTGAATTATCACAGTATAGGTTAATTATATGAAATGGGACTCTATAAGATCTTTCATCCTTCCAATTTTCAGGGCAACTTAAAAAAGAAAAATTATTTCGAAGGCTGGTTCCTGAAACATGTTACTGCAGATCGGGAAAATGTATTGTCTGTCATTCCGGGGATTGCACTGAACTCCACTGATCCCCATGCCTTTATTCAGATCATCGATGGTATATCGGGAAAAACACACTATATCCCTTACCCGCTCGATGCATTTCAATGGGATCCCAGGGATTTCAGGATCCGGGTTGGTAACTCGGCCTTTTCGCTGGAAGGGATCCAGCTGGACATCCATTCAGGACCTCTGGCACTATCAGGCAACCTGGAATATACAGATCCGGTCAGGTACCCGGGCACTTTATTATCCCCGGGTATCATGGGTTGGTACTCTTATGTTCCCTTTATGGAATGCTACCATGGGATCGTCTCGGCCAACCATGAATTATCAGGAACATTGATCCACCAGAACAAAAAGATCGATTTTTCAGGAGGTAAGGGTTATATCGAAAAGGATTGGGGGACTTCCTTCCCCGAGGCCTGGATATGGTTGCAATGCAATAATTTTCCTTCCAAAGATGCTTCAATGTTCATCTCAATTGCAAAAATACCCTGGCTCGGAAAATTCTTTATGGGATTTATCGCTTTCTTATACCTGGATGGCAAGTATCATATGTTCAGCACCTATAACAGGTCTAAAATTACAAGGGTAACATTTGAAGGACAGGAATTGACAGTACTCATAGAGAACAGACGGTTCAGCATGGAAACCAGGGTAATGAGAAACAGTTCAGGGGAATTAAAAGCTCCCCAGACAGGCAAAATGTCGCGAAGGATCAAGGAGAGTAACGATTCCGTTGTGGAGGTAAAATTTTCCGATAAAACCGGGAATGTTATTTTCAGCGAAACCGGGCAGAGGGCTGGCCTTGAAATCGTGGAAAAGATATTTGAATACCTGTAAAAAGCATTGTTATGGCAGATATTTACTTCGAAGTTTTCATCTTCTCCAACAGGGAGGGATAGACCTCTTCACTTAATGTTTTGAAACCAGGTTCAAACTGAAGGGTTTTCTCATAAATGTCCTTCGCCATTTGATACTTTTCGGTTTCTTCATAGCCCTTTCCCATGATCAGCGATACATTTAAATACATCCAGTTGTCATGGAGTGTAGCAGGGGACTCTTCCAAAAGCCGGATGGCTTTAGCATAGGATTCCAGTGCTTTTTCCTTAGAACCGCCAAACATCTTTGGCATATAAAACAAGGCATTCCCATGTTCGATCCAGGCCTGTGGCCGATCCGGACCAATTTCAATCGCATGGTTGATGTGTTTCATGCTCTCTGGGCCCAGGACCACTGCCCTGATGCTGTTCATTTCAATCCTGTAACCCAGAAAAGCTCCTTTGAATGCGTGCAGATCGGGATTGCCAGGATGCTGTAATAAAAGCATCTCAAGCAACTCATCAGCTTCCTCCAGTTTGTTTTTGGCATCCTTGTTTTTGCCTTCTCCAATGATCCATCCGATATAGCCGTAGTAATAGCCTACCAGGTTTACCAGCTGATCAACTGTCAGATCTGCCTTCCTGCCATCCATTTTGTCTATGATCTGTTCCCATTCCTCTATCTTATCATCCAGGTAAGCATTGTATATCTGCTTTTGAAATCCAGGCTGTGCATTCCCGATACCGATGCTAAAGGCAAGGAATACAATAGTGAGCAAAAATTTATGAAATCCTTTCATGCTGATCTGACTTTATGTATAAACAGATGAAATCAATCCTGGTTCAAATTATGCTATATAGTGCGATGCTTCCAAAAAACAGGAACTGGATCAGGAAGAGGTAACGCGCCGGTTTATTCTCAATGCGAAGATCCAGCAACTGGAACAATGAGTGGAAAACCAGGGAAACCAGGAACCACATTCCAAAATTCCTTATTCCGGGATAACTTGTTTCCCAGGACCACATATCCATGACCGGGGCCACATACTCCAGAACAAGGTCATACATTACCATCAGTCCGGATCCAAGGAAAATCCTGGCTATCCTGGAAATGGCAAGCGTATTTGTGATCGCTGAGGTACAGTAGATCAGGAGTAACCAGTTCAGGCCGATGATTACTGGTGTATCAAAGACCTTGATACCCAGAGCATTTCCATACTCATAGCTGCCGAAAAGGATGCCGGTTTGCACACCTATGATCTCAATGAGGACAGCTGACAGGAAAACAATTATGAAAGCGATTCCAGTTTTCCATTTCCAGATGCTTTGAAATACCAGTATGACAGCAAAGGATGCTATCAATGAAAGAGGGGTCAGCCTGTTGAATAAAATGCGGGTGTCCTGGATCATGTACAATCCCAGTCCGACTGCATAATAAAGGACAAGAACACCAATAATAAGCTGTGGTTTATCCCTGATATTTTTTATCCATTGATCCATGGTGTATAATCTAAACAGGCTTGATCTCCTGATCCACGATTTTCGCACTGGCCAGGCAGAGGGGTATCCCTCCACCCGGATGAACACTTCCCCCGACGAAGTAAAGGTTTTTGATCAAGCTGTGCTTGTAGGCATGTCGCAGGAATGCTGCATACCTCGAATTGGAATGATCTCCGTAGAGGGCTCCTTTCCAGCTTAAGGTGTTTTTTTCAATGGTCTGTGGGGAGCCGATCTGCTCAAAACTGATCTTATCCTCAATGTTGGTATTCAGTATCCGGTTTATTTTTGTGATCATATTCTGCCGTGCTTCAGCAATCAGGTTTTCCCAATCCTGCCCTGTATCGGGTGGGACATTGATCATCACAAACCAGTTCTCTCCATTTTCAGGGGCATCTGAGGGCACGACTTTGGAACTGATAAAGATATAAATCGTTGGATCCCGGTATATGCCACGATCATGGAAAATGTGCTGAAATTCAGCCTCATAATCTTCTGAAAACAGAATGTTATGCAGTCCCAATGAAGGGAATTCTCCCCTGATCCCCCAGTAAAAGATCAATGCAGAGGATGAAAGGTTCTTTTCGTTGGGTTTATAGGGTTTCACACCAGGTAGCAGTTCTTTATAAAATAAGTGGATATCCGAATCGGATACGATCAGGTCAAAAGGATATTGTTCGTTCTTCACTTCCACTGCAGTGGCCTTGTTTTTTTCAACAATGATCTTATCCACCTTGCTTTCAAATTGAAACCTTACACCTTTTTTTCTGGCCAGTGCTTCCAGTCCGGTAGCAAGGGATCTCATTCCTTTTACAGGGAAATAGGCGCCCATGTTATGCTCCAGGTGGCCAATAACATTTAGTGTTGCCGGTGCTTCATAAGGGTTTGAACCATTATAGGTCGCATACCGGTTAAATAACTGGACCACCCTGGGGTCATTAAACCTGCTTGAATTCCGTTTATACATGGTGGTCAGGGCATCCAGCTTGTAAGAAAGCATAATGGCCTTCAGTACCTTCCATTTCAGGTAGGTTTTGAGGGTATGGAGGGAATTGAACAGGAAAATATCTGCTGTCAGTTCATAAAGTACCTGGCATTTATTGAGATGTCTCAATACTTTACCGGAAGGTTCCCCGGTTTGCTTCTCGATCTCTGCTGCAAACTTTTCAGGGTCGCCGAATGCCTGGATACGGGTCCCATCCTCATAAAAATAGGTGCATATGTTATCCAGCTTAGTATATTGCAGGTATTCATCCACCTTTTCTCCGGTCAGTTCAATGAGCTCCCTGGCCAGCTCGGGAAGGGTGAACAGGGATGGGCCGGTATCAAACCTGAAGCCATTTCCCCTGATCTCAGACATCTTTCCCCCGGCATGATCATTTTTTTCAAATACGGTGACATCATAACCTTTTTGAGCCAGCCTGATGGCAATGGCGAGTCCCCCTACCCCGGATCCGATCACAGCCGCTTTCATGTTGAACTGTGTTTTCTTCCAGATGCCAGGCTCCGGAACGTTTCTGTAAGATAATAGTTCAGCAGGATGAGTGACATCCCGTAAAAGATATCTTCAAAGGGGATGGTACCTATGCGGAATCCAAGGTTCTCCTGGTCGTTATACCAGACTACCTGCTCCTCAATAAAGCTTCCCGTCAGGATGCCGTTGATAATCCCGAATGGGATCAGGATCACAAGGTAGCTTATATAAAACTGTGAGAGTAATCCCTGCCGGGAGAAATAGACGAGTACCAGGATCAGGATGGTAAAGAAAAAATTCACAGCGGTATATGCCCTGTTAATATTGATAACAGCAAGTACCAGCAAAAAGAACACAAGTATTATCGTAACCCACTTTACCTGGGTTGTGTTCAGCCTGAGTCCGGGGAAATAGGCGGCTATCACATACAGGGTAAAAACACTGGCGTAGGGTACAGATATGAAAAAGAAATACTCTTCCAGCGGCAGGCCAAAAATTGTCAGTTCAGCATAGTAGCGTTCATTGAAACCCCATACTCCCTGGCTCGTAAAGATCACATCCCAGATGATAAAAATGGTCAGGGTCAGGATCATGGCCGGGAAGAAATACTTCCAATGGGTATAAAAATGTACCTTCTTATCGAAGCTTAACAGCAGGGGAAAGGAGATGGCAATGATGTTGAGAAGGAGGTATAAAGACATTTATTATGATTTCTTTAATTCCATCTTCAGATACTTCATGGGAAAGATCAGCAGGCCAAAACACTCACCCTCTTCCCTGGTATAGTGAACATGGTGCATCCCATGGGCCCTGCGCAAAGCCCGGAAATACACATTCCCCTTGATCCGGATCTTGATCCGCTGGTGAAAAAGGACATCATGGATCATGAAGTAGGTAGCCCCGTAAAGGGTGATCCCAATAGCTGCAGCTATCATCAGGGGCATAGCATAAATGGACCCGAAAATATATCCGAGCATGGCGGGCACGGCAAATATGACAAAGAATGAATCATTTTTCTCAAAAAAAGAATCTACATGCTGGGGTTCCCTTGAGTGATGGTCCGCATGCAAAAACCAGCCAAATCCATGCATTACATATTTGTGGGCAAACCATGCCACAAACTCCATGAAGAAATAACTTGCCAGCAAAACCAGAATGAATATTACTATTTCCATAATCTTCTTATTTCCATCACCTAAAAATACTCAATGGCTGTGTATAACCAAACCATTTTCAGCCTGTTTAACTTCTAAATAACGTATTAATCAGATCAATCATACCGCTTAAGAAGTCCCGCTTTGTACCTCAAATATGATTTAAATAACAGCCACATTTTCATCGAATTGCTCACCCTGACCCTGGTTTGGAGGATCTGCTCAGGACGTTTCCTGCGGATGATCCGTAACAATTTCTTATAATACACATAAGCCACATAAACAGCCAGGCGGGAAGAATCAGGCAAACGGCGTATCCCTATAAAGGCCTCATCGAAATCAGCCACTATCTCATCAACGATCTCCTTCTTAACTTCCCTGGTAAGATTTTTAAAATCTATGTGCGGGAAGTAGCTCCGCTCGAGTATTTCCATATCATTTTTCAGGTCCCGCAAAAAGTTCACCTTCTGAAAGGCCGAGCCCAGCTTCATGGCTGAATCTTTCAGCATATCATAGCAATGATCGTCGCCATCAACAAATACTTTCAGACACATCAGGCCTACCACATCAGCCGAACCAAAAATATACTCCTGATACTCCTCCCTGGTCTTGTATTCCTTCTTCTGCAGGTCGAGCCGCATACTTTTCAGAAAGGCATCAATCATGTCACGTTCAAGGTTATACTTGTAAACGGTATCCTGGAATGCATTCAGGATGGGATTGGTGCTTATGCGGGTTTCAAGCGCCTCATTCAGGTTCCGTTCAAACCTGTCGAGTAATTTTTCCTGGGGGTAATCAAGATAGGTATCGACAATCTCATCGGCTACCCTTACGAAACCATAGATCGCATAGATGGCCTGTCTCTGCTGTGGCGCCAGTAACTTTGAGGAAAATGAAAAGGAGGTACTAAATGCCTTGGTCAGGGTCTTACTGCAATCAAATGATATATTATCAAATATGGCTTTCATAGTCAGATGTTAATAATCTTTCTTTATCATGGTTGAGACGATATTCCCCGAAATGAGACTTGGTGGGACTCCTGGTCCGGGTACCGTCAACTGTCCGGTGAAATATAATCCACTTACTTTCCGGCTCTTAATTTTTGGTCTCAGGAAGGCTGTTTGTCTGAGGATATTGGCAAGCCCGTAAGCATTGCCTTTATATGAATTGTAATCCTTTATAAAATCATTGATGGCATATGATTTTTTCACACTGATAAAATCCCTGATCTGCTGTCCGGTCAAATCCTCGAACCGGTCCATGATCATTTGGAAATATTTTTCCCGGATCGTTTCTGTGTCTTCCAGTCCGGGTGCCAGTGGAACCAGGATAATCATGGCCTCCCTCCCTTCCGGAGCTGCAGACGGATCTGTCAGGCTGGGGAAACTCCCGTAGAAAAGCGGAGCTTCGGGCCATTCGGGTGGTCATAGATGGAACCTGCATGCTGATCGAAAGGCTTATCAAAAAACAGGGTATGATGCTCAACATTCTCAAGTTTTTTTTCCAAACCGAGGAAAAACAGGAGGGCAGATGGCGCGAAAGTCCGGCTATCCCAGTATTTTTCTGAATAACTGCGGACTGAGGTTTCCAGCAGTTGTTCCGTATGTTGGTAATCTGCCCCGCTGACGATAATGTCAGATTTAATAAATTCTCCATTCACTTTGATGCCGGAGACCATCCTTCCTTTTATTGATATTTCTTCGACCGGTGAATCAGTAAATATCTCTACACCCAATTCCCTGGCCAATGACTCCATACCCTGTATGACAGAATACATTCCTCCTCCGGGATACCAGGTTCCCAAACTCAGATCAGCATAATTCATGAAGTTGTAAAAGGCAGGGGTATCAGAAGGTTTGGCCCCCAGGAACAGCACCGGGAATTCAATGATCTGCCGCAGTCCGGGATCCCTGAAATAGGATCCTGCCATCTTACTGATACTTTTCAGAAAAAGTCCCGACTTTGGTGATGGTTTTTCTTGATACCAGTTCCAGGGGAGATATTCCGGGCCGGTAAACGATATCATTGATGGCAACATCGTAGTTATATCCTGCATTGGCCAATAATTTTTCCAGTTGCTTTCCAGCTCCCTTTTCCCTGTTTTCAAAAACGCTCACTATATCTTTCTGGAAACCAGGAATGGTCACCGAATCATCCTTACTGAAGTATACCCGATAGGCAGGATCCAGCCGCTCAAGGGAATAGTAGTCAGAAGGTTTTTTACCGAAATCGCCGAAGAACTTCTCAAAAACATCAGGCATCCAGTACCATGTGGGACCAATATCAAAGGTGAAACCATTCTCCTTGTATTGCCTGGCCCGTCCGCCAATGGTGGGGTTTTTCTCATACATTGTTATGTCATGGCCCTGTTTGGCCAGGTAACATGCTGCTGATAAGGAGGAAAATCCAGCTCCAATGATTGATATCTTCTTCATACCAATTAAAATTATCACTAAAACAACTAAGAACCAAATTTGTTTTTTGTACCGGGGAATCAATAAGAATTGTCGGCAAAAAACCATTATTTTTAAACAACACAAAAAGGAAATCCATGAGGATAATATTGAAAAAATTACCCCTGGCCATCCTGGCCGGTTTTATTCTCACAGGACCAGACATTTTTGCCCAAAGTCTTGATGCATTTGGTGGTTTTACAAGAATAAAGGGAAGGGAAACGGGGGACTGGCACACAGAAGAGATCGATGACAGACATTGGTTTATCACACCGGAAGGCAATGTTATGTATGTTCTGGGCATCAACCACGTCCAGGCATCCGATGATGAGGAAAAAGAACAGGCTATAGAGAACCTGCGGAAATGGAATTTCAATACCGGCGGGTACGATATCCCCGGGTGGATGGTTGATCATTTCCCTGGATTTATCAGTGTCAGATTACATAATGCGTTGCACTGGTTACCGGCAAGCCAGTTTGGTTTTACAGATGTGTTCAGTGAAACATTTGAGGATCATGTGGAAATGTCCGCCCAACAGGCTTGCAGGATTGGCAGGGACAATACCAGGATCATTGGTTATTCGCTAACAGATACCCCCCGATATGACCTTGACATCATTCGGGCCAGGAGGGGGACTGACTGGGTGTCATTTATCCGGGGACTTCCCCCGGAGACTCCTGGCAAAAAGAGGTACGTGGCATTTTTGGAAAAAAGGTATACTGGAGACTTTAACAGGTTCAGGGCAGATTACCGCCTTGATAACCTCCATAATTTCAGCGAATTGCTGGCATATGATTTCAGCTACCTGGAACTGACCAGGCCAGCCGTCCGCCTGGATGATGAAGCTTTCCTTGTTTTGATAGCAGAGCAAATTTATCAAATGACCAGGAAATATTTTGATATTTTCCATCCGGGTGCACTATTGTTGAGCGAAAAATTCAAGATGTACGATCACCCCGACGGGATCCTGGAGCTTGCAGGCAAATACTTCGATATCATATCCATCCAGCCGGGTCCGACCAGGGGGCCTGATGTGGGACAGGGACCGGATGAATCGGAATTCGATCCCGCTTACTGGAGGCATATTCATAATCTCACCAGAAAACCGGTATTCGTTACAGATCATGGGTTTGCTTTTTATACACCTGAGTATCCCAGGACTTTGTGGCACCAGTTCCCATCTGAGGAAAAGGCAGCCGAGTTCTATGACATCTATGTAAACCAGGTGATACAACTACCCTTCATTCTCGGATATATGAAATGCCAGTACCAGAGCCGGTATGACCCACTGCGTACCTTACTTAAACAGGGATTGCTGGACATCAGAGGTCTGCCCCATCAGGTACTTGTGGAGCAGGTTTCCGCTACCAATGAAAATGTATATCAACAACTTTACAAATAATTGGATCTTATCATGATATCAATTCAGCTCAGCTCTAGATTGACCATGTATACTTTGATCTGTTTTCTTTGGATGCCCTCCATCATCAGCCAGAGCACCAATGTCAAGGTCAATGAAAACATGATCGCCGTCGAGGCGGAACATGCCCTTTCCTTTGAGGTTTGGCGTATATATGGAGTTGATCCTGGATGATCCTAACAAGGTCCAACCCATCAAAGAGTTTAACCATACTACCCGTTTGTCCTCTCCCGGGATGACGGGGGACTGGCTCTTATATATCTGGTGCAAATGAATATGCGAAATTATATAGGGAAATTACTCAGATTCTTATTAAAAAAAAAGACAATACTGTCGGTAATTTTTTTTCTCATCGGGTTTTATATTCCATTTTTCACTGAGGCAAATATCCAGCTCACCAGGCAACAAAAAATTGGTGAGAAAAAATATCATCAATTCTATAATATTGAACTGGTGCATAACAAGCCTGAAGATGAATTGATCGTGTATCCGGATCCTGTTAATACCTATGACCTATCTGGTGAGAAATTCGGTGAGTTGATGAATACCCCACTTGTTTATTCCACAAATAGGAAGGTAATATACAGGGATTCACTTATTGAAGTACAGGTTTATGGCTGGGTCTGGAAAGAGAGTCTTGATCCTGATTGCAGATTAAATGTAAAGGAGAACATCAGGTATCACTCAAACACTCATATTATTGCCAGACTGAATGAAGGCACCTTATTGGATACGATTTATACCAATGAACTTAAAAGCTGGACGCTCATAAGCTTTTCAGGCTTCGTTCCGCGAAATAGTTTGTTAACAGCGGAAGAATTCAATGATATTCCCGGATATAAAAAGTTGTTTTCAAATTTAGCTATAAAGACAACCAATACCAGGCGTACAGGGGGCGTTTCAGCGAAACCCGCAACCCGGCCCCTTTATAAATTTGAGGACTTTATTTGGCCTGTCAGGCTGGTTTCTTCAATTCTTGCTTTTTCCTTTATGATATGGTTTATAACCTTCCTGTATATTCCCCGAAGGACACAAAATAAAAGAAAAAGGAGAATAAATATTGTCATATTGTTAGTGTCAGGAATTGTCGTAGGGAGTATTTTAATTTGAATTTGTACCTGGTATTATATCATCACCAGAATTCAGGTAGAGGATCATTCAAACTGTGCGAACTGGGCATATACGGCAAAGGAGGCAAGCCAGTGTTCCCCTTCATAATGTCCGCTGGCGATATGCGGCAGTGAGGCATTCAGGTGCAGCCAGGCAAGGTCAGTCAGGTGCGGGAATCTGCGTTCTAATTTATTAGAGATATGGAAAAGGTTCCATGCCCTGCTCAGGTTCAATCCATCCAGGTGGACGATCTTGGGATCAGACCGGTCGGTCACCCAGGCCGGTGACAGATCAAAAACCTCAGGATCCAGGATGCCCGGCAGGAAATCCTTCAGCCAGTTCCCGAATTCCTCTTCATCCAGGATACGTGACATCAGGTCAGCTTCCATCAGGCAGGGTGAAATGAAATCAAATCCACTTGGCTCCCAGTCCACCGGACAACCCCTGTCTCCCAGGTAAAAATCACGCGATCTCCTTTCAATGACCTCCAGGAGCTCACCATGGCCGATATAGCTGGCATAATCCCACGCAAATGTCAGTCCGAATGCGGTATTGGTATGTTCCCCGACCCGTATAGGATAGGGCAGGATCTCCAGGAATTCTGCATACTTCCCCACCAGTGAGTCCGCCAGCGGTTCCAGGTTTCGGTACAGTTCCTTTCCCAGGGGATCATCCCATGTGGCCATCTCATGGGCCAGTTTCAGGAGCCAGGCCCATCCATAGGTCCTTTCAAAAGTTTTATTCCCTTCCGAATAAAAGAATAGCGGTCTCCCTTTCCAGGTTTTCCGCGGTAAGGTTCTGGGAGAGTTTTTCCCTGATCTCCTCCCCTTCCGGCAGATCCGGAAAAGTTTTAACAATTTTACCAGTGTCCAGTGTCCATGTACAGAGCTGTGCCAGTCAAAACATCCGTAAAATGCAGGGTGCTGCATCCTGGGCGGAACGGCATCACTATCGCTTACCAGTACATGTCCCGGTTTGTAAGGATAGGGTTGCTGGATGCAATGCAAGGCAGGCTGGCATAATTCCGAGGCTTCCATCATGGTGAATTCGGTCCCAATGGATGGGAGGTCCTGCCCCGCCACACGGAGGCTGAATACATAGAGCAGTACGATGATTGCCAGTCTTCTGCTGATCCTCCTGGTAGCCTTTATGGGTTGAAGATACATATAAGGTAAATTTGAGATTTCTACCTCCAAATTAATGAATTATCTTCTGATCACCAGCTTTTTAGTGTATCTGTTAGTACCCTCAGAAAACCGAAACAAGTAAAGGCCTGGATAAAGGTGATCCAGGTAGACCGGCTTCTGCAAAGGTGGCAGTAGCCGCTCCAGTTGCAGCAGCTGTCCTGTGATAGAGTATATCCCAAGATCAAATGCTTTATCGAACTCCGGAATGGTAATGTAGATCATATCTGAAGCAGGGTTGGGATACATATCGATATCTTCTGCGGTGATATCAATGACATTGGTGGTCCCGGTTACATCGAACTTGAGATTCTCATAATAAACCAGGGAATCCCACCATGGATCAGCACAGATATCATACAGGTAATAATCCAGCGTATAGGAGTCCGCACTCAGGAAACCCAGGGAGAGTGTATCCAATCCACAGGGCACCATGCTGCAGCTGTTGTAATAGGCCTGCAGGATGATATGCCTGTCAACCAGGTCTATCCAGGTATTGATATAGCATATCCCGTGCGTCAGGATCTTAACCTCTTGTCCGGCCACAGGCACTTCAGGAATCAGTTCAAGGTAGTATGGTGGAGGTATTATATCCTGAACAAAAAACTTGATGATATCGGAAACCGATGGAAGTTTCTTATCCGTGACTGAAAGTTCATAGTTTACTTCATGGAAGCCTTTCTTTAACCTGCCAAGATCAAATGTATCTGTTGAATGGCAGATATAGGTCAGCATCCCCATATTGTGCATAGCAAAAATATGGTGGCTATTGGAGTCCTGCACGATCTGGCTTTCTGCCAGTCCGCATCCTCCTGAACTAAAGGTAGTGTGGCTGACAATTTTTACTTTATCCTCAATGGTAGGTCTGGCAGGGATCACTTCCAGGTAATCAATCCTGAACAATCCATGGAGGGTATCTGATGGCTCAGTCGGCAAAGTATCGGCGATCTGCATCATCCGCAACTTTTTAGCAACCGGATCCAGCAGCCAGATATCGGTGCCATCCCAGGCAAGGTCACTGGCCGGGAAGCTAAATTCCATCCTTCTGGACATATCCTCCTTGCTCAAAGAATCCTGGATATTCACCGGCAGGATCATATAACCTGTGCCATCTCCTTCCGCATGCCTGACAGCCCATAGCTCATCTTTCATTACTTCCATCCCGGCAGGATGTGCACAACAGATCTCTTCAAAGCTCCTGTCCCAGTTGATACGGGTCATCCCCGGTCCCCATCCCCCGGCATGAGATACCAGATAACTGGAATCAAACCAGGCCATTCCCATCATGAAGCGCTGGCTGATCTCAGGCACATTATAATAGGGGATCATTATGGAGTCAAGCACGTTCCCATCTGCCGGATCGATTTTAAAGGCCTGTGTTTTCGGAAGGCTGTGATGCGGATAGGTGATGGTGTCCCAGGCATCACTCAGGACCCACAGGTATTCTCCTTCAAAAAAGATCCCTGTAATATGTTTCCTCGGGGCTTTGAGTTTGAACAAGTCCTCATTCCACTTATGGAGACGGATGATATATCCAGATCCGGGGTCAGAAATCCAAAAATGTTCTCCATGGTAAGTGACTCCGTAAGGATCTTCAGCAGGGATGGTCAATTCCATATCCGGCTTCAACTGATATGCCTGCGCCTGGAGGTTGATTCCTATAATTAATGAAAGAAGCGTAAGCAATATTGTTTTCATAGCTTCTGCAAAGTTAAGGCGTTTATTAAAATGATGCCATGAACCGGGCAATGGTTGCGTGTATTCTTTTAAACTTTTATCTTGCGTGACTTGAATAACAAGTAAGAAGCATGCGCCATTTTAATTCTCATACAGTCATATACACCTTTTTCCTTCTTGCAGGCATGGCATGCCAGTCATCGGGGGACTGGACCCATTTCAGGGGAAGCGACCTGGATGGCATTTCCCATGACAAGTCTGCACCTATCAATTGGACGGACACCGAAAACATTGCCTGGAAGACTGCCCTGGAAGGCAGGGGATGGTCCTCACCTGTAGTGTATAAGGAACAGATATGGTATACAACCGCCACCCGTGACGGCAAAGAAATGTTCGCCATCTGCACGGATTTTAATACAGGTCAGAACCTGTTTAATATCAAGGTATTCCAGCCTGACACCCTGTACAGAAAACATTCCATCAATTCCTATGCCACCCCTACCCCCTGCATTGAAAAGAATTACGTATATGTTCATTATGGCAGGTATGGGACGGCCTGTATATCCACCCTGACAGGGGAAATTATATGGAGCCGTACGGATCTGCAATGTGAACATGTTCAGGGACCCGCTGCCTCCCCCGTACTGTATAAAGACAAGCTGATCCTTCATATGGAAGGCAGCGATATCCAGTATATCATAGCGCTTGACAAATCCACCGGCGAGACAGTCTGGAAAACTGACCGCCCGAAAGAAATAATGGATAAGCTTGAATGGATAGGCAAGAAAGCCTATATCACACCCCTTATCGTAAAAGTAAATGGAAAAGATCAGCTGATCTCAAACGGAGCCGCAGTTTGCATCGCCTATGACCCGGAAACAGGCAAAGAGATATGGCGCATTGTACAGGGTGAAGATTCCACCATTTCCATGCCCTCGGAAGAAAATGGCATCATTTATTTTTATACCGGTTATGTGGCCACACCTGATGGTGAAAAGTATGCCGAACTCCTGGCCGTGGATCCGGATGGACAGGGAGACATTGCTGCCAGCAATATTCTCTGGCGGGCCAGGTCACCTATCCTGCAGCTATTATCTCCCCTGGTCAAAGATGGACTGGTGTATACGATTGATTCAGAAGGGACCCTGATATGTATAGATGCCAAAACCGGGGAAACTGTCTGGTCGGAAAAACTGAAGGGGAAATACAATTCCTCTCCTGTCTATAGTGCCGGTCATATTTATTTCAGCTCCATCCAGGGAGAAACCCTGGTTATCAAAGAGGGACGTGAGCTTGATATTGTTGCGCGCAATTCCCTGGATGGAGAGATCTGGGCAACTCCTGCCATTTTAGACGGATCCATTCTGATGCGCACCAGTAAGTTTCTCTATAAGATCCAGTAAGTATTTTAACATTTATTTACAAAAATATGTGATTGAAAGATCATATATTGCTGATCTGCAAATCATTATCAATGCTTCCATAAGTATTAAATTTAAAATTTGAATGATGAAAGAACTAAAAATCAACCACCTTGCTGTATTGGTGGCTATTGTTTTACAATTTGTACTTGGCTTTCTTTGGTACGGTCCTCTCCTTTTCGGAGAACCCTGGATGGGAATGGTTGGCCTTGATCTGGCAACCATTGAAGCCAATCCGCCAGGCGCTGAAGAATGGATCACCAATATTGTCTCAGCGGTAATTTCCATGTATGTACTGGCCTGGCTGTATACCAGGATCAATGTAACCTCACTGGTGCAGGGCCTTCTTATCGGTTTGCTCCTAGGATTCGCCTTTGTACTGCTTTCATCCATGACGAGTGGCATGTTCGCCAAGGATCCTTATGGCCTTGCCTGGATCACCGGAGGATTTACAACGGTTGGATTGGGTATCGGAGGGGCAGTTCTGGGTGCCTGGAAAAAATACAAGGCCTGACGATCCGGACCATATCCCTTATATAAAATTATCATGAAAAACCTTGCCCCGACTTATTGGAGCAGGGTTTTTTATTTGCCCCGGTTCTTATTTAATCCCACATGTTGTATCTTGCATCACTCAATTATTTTTTATCAAAAAGCATGATCATGAATAAACTTATTGCAAGTACCTTATTGCTATTTGCATCCAGTGCCCTGGTCCTGGCCAATCAAACAGATAAGACAGCCATCTGGCATAAATATGAGATAGCGTTTACCAGCGACAGGGATTATGACAATCCTGTATATGACGTTAATACCTTCACAATTGTGTTCACCTCGGCCACCGGGCGGGAGAAGACGGTGAATGGGTTCTGGGATGGGGAGCGGGATTGGAAAGTAAGGTTCATGCCGGACGAGATCGGCGAATGGTCCTGGCAATCAACATGTTCTGATAAAGACAATAGTGGACTCCATGGTTTGTCCGGTTATTTTACCTGTGTAAAGGGACTTGAAGACCTGGAAATCTTTAAACGCGGCGCCATCAAACATCCACCCGGGAAATATTACCTGACCTACGATGATGGGACCCCGTTTTTCTGGATGGGTTGTACCACCTGGAATGGTGCCATGAAATCAACAGAGACTGATTGGGATTTTTACCTGAAGCATCGAAGGGACCATAACTATAACCTGATACAGTTTGTCACGACACAGTGGCGAGGAGGAGATTCCAACCTCGACGGGGACCAGGCCTATACCGGATCGGGCAGGATCGAGATCAATCCCGGGTTCTTCCAGAAACTGGATGAGAGGGTGGACCGGATCAATGAATTCGGACTGGTAGCATCACCGGTACTGCTCTGGGCCCTTCCATTCGGAGACGGCCGTGATTTGAGTCCCGGGTATCACCTGCCGGTAGATGAGGCAGTGCTCCTGGCTAAATATATCGTCGCCCGATACCAGGGGAACCAGGTGATCTGGATCCTGGGTGGAGACGGGCGCTATTTTGATGAATTTGAAGATCGCTGGAAGGCCATCGGTCAGCGTGTTTTTAATGAGATCGACCATGCTCCTGCCACACTCCACCCTCATGGCAGTTCCTATATTGGTGATATTTACGCCGGTGAATCCTGGTTCAGCATTATGGGTTACCAGTCGTCACACAGCTACCAGCAGCGCGTTGTGGATTTCATCAACAGGAAAGAGGTTGCCAACAATTGGGATAAGATAAGACCCATGCCCAATATCAATATGGAACCTCTTTATGAAAATATCCATGACCACCAGACCCCTGAGAATGTCAGGAACGCTATCTGGTGGAGCCTATTTGCTACACCGGTTGCCGGCATAACTTACGGTGCAAACGGGATCTGGCCCTGGGTGGAGGAGGATGGCGGTCCCATATTGAATCACCGGAAGGCACCGTGGACCGTTAGCTGGAAGAACAGCCTGGAATTGCCCGTGAGCCTTGAAATGGAATACCTGTATGAATTTATGGATCAGTTTGATTGGTGGGAATTCTACCCGGACAAAGGATTGCTGCTGGAACAGCCTGGAGACAACCAGTATGATGAATTCGTGGGTGTACTGTCCAAGCAGGACCGGAGCCAGATCCTGGTCTATATACCAAAGAACGGACCTGTCAGCATCCGGAATCCATTCGGTTTTTCTTACAAGGCCCGGTGGTTTGATCCCATGCGGAACGAATACACTGCCGCAGATGTCAGTTCAACTCCTGGCTTACTGACCATCACCAAAGAAGCTGATACAGGCATGATTTTAATACTTAGCAGTAATTAAAAAATCCCAAAATGAGACCATATGTATTAAGTGAGACGAACTGGAAAACCGTCAAAAACCAGGATTATGACCTGGCTATACTGCCCTGGGGAGCCACCGAGGCGCATAATTACCATCTTCCCTTTGGCACGGATAATATTGAAACCGAAAAAATTGCCATAGAATCTGCCAGGCTGGCATGGGAACAGAAGGCCAGGGTCGTTGTTTTGCCGACCATACCCTTCGGAGTGAATACGGGACAAAAAGATATAAAACTGACCATCAATATGAATCCCAGTACGCAGGCAATTATCTTAACAGATATTGTTGAAAGCCTGATCCATCATGGAATTTACAAATTCCTGATCATGAACGGACATGGCGGGAATGATTTCAGACAGATGATCAGGGAACTCGGGTACCAGTACCCGGAAATGTTTATCTCCACCTGCAACTGGTACATGTCATATGAAAAAAAGAGGATATTTGAGAATGATGGTGACCACGCAGATGAAATGGAAACCAGCCTGATGCTTCTCCTGGCTCCTGAATTTGTGTTGCCACTGGAAAAAGCAGGGGACGGAGATTTCAAAAAATTCAGGATCAAGGCATTCAATGAAGATTGGGCATGGGCCGAACGCCAGTGGTCCAAGGTCACTGCGGACACCGGCATCGGGAATCCCCAAAAAGCCAGTAAGGGCAAGGGAGTTAAATATTTTCGGGCCATTACTGATAAGATCAGTAAACTTCTGATAGATCTGGCCAGGGCAGACATTGATGACATGTATAAATAGCCTTCCATCCTGATAAATGGTTAAAAAAGCATTGGGATCAGACCAAATTGGCCTGCGCAAAATGACCGCTGAGGACATTCCGTACGGGATGAAACTGAAATCCCTGGCAGGATGGAACCAGTTGGAAGCTGATTGGATAATGTTACTGGAGGCAGGTGGGGACAATTTCATTGCCTGCCTGGATGGAGAAGATGCTGGTATAGTTATATCCCTTCCCTACCAGGAATACTTTACCTGGATAGCGATGGTACTTGTTGATCCGAATGCAAGGCGAATGGGGGTTGGAAAAACACTGATGAACAAGGTAATAGAACTTGCCCAACCTAAGGGAGCCATCAGGCTTGATGCTACCGCGGAAGGATATGAACTATACAAAAGGCTGGGTTTTCAGACTGAATATGAGCTTGTAAGATTTATCAAAAGTCCAACTGGTTCCGGGGATAAGATAAACGAGCATGCCGTTCAGCCTGGAATTCAAATGAGTGGTGATGAGCTGTCGTCAATTATGCAACTGGACCTGCCCATATTCGGTGCAGACAGATCCGTGATCCTGCGCAACATGTTCAAACGAAATCCTGAATATGCCTTCAGCCGGAAGGAAAATGCTTCCCTGAAGGGATACTGCATGGGCCGTTCCGGAAGCCAGTTTGAACATATTGGTCCCATTATTGCCGAAGGATCTGCTTATGCGGCAGATCTACTGGCAACAATACTTGATCCCATGGAAACAAAGGATATTGTGATTGATGTTTTTGCCGATAAGCCAGACTGGATCTCAATCCTGGAGGAATCCGGTTTCACAGAACAGCGGTCTTTTACCCGGATGTGCCTTGGCCAACTGCCCCATCAAGGCTTGCCGGAAAAGCAATTTGCCATCGCAGGTCCGGAAATCGGTTAGGCATAAACCGGAATGAATAACTATATTTGGATCTTAAAATCTCAAATAACCCTGAAGGGGAATGGCAGGAAATCGCAAATGGAGAAATTTTCTCAACAGGTTCCATGTTTATGGTGGATTATTCTCCGTTGGATTCCTGATCATATTCAGCATCAGCGCTTTTTATCACCAGCACCATCCAAAGTTTCCCAAGCCGGGGGACAAAACCAGCTACTGGGAAGCATCCTTTAAAACCCCTGAAATAAGCGAAAACATTGAATTTAAAAGGGCTGTCCGGGATAGCCTGGGACTTTTTGGATATGTTCCCTGGTGGAAGGATTACCATGACAGCCTGGGAGTACATCATTTTATGGTCACCAGACCCGGGAAAGAATACTGGGTCACTGTTCCCACGTATGATGATCTTTGGCGGATCAAGGAAATAAGGACCGGTCCCTGGCCGGTAATCATTGCCATGCACCCGCTGGCGTCAGGAATGCGGGGTCATGGAAAAGGCCCCTTTTTTATTAAAACCTGGAGGATCATTTCAGTGCCAATCGCCCTGGTTGTATTCTGTGTTATACTGATCACTATCCACTTATGGTATGTCCGTTCCTTCAGGAAAAGAAGGGGGTGGATCATTGCCGGGGCCCTGGCTTCCTTTCCTGTAATTTTATTGATCTTTATATGGCTGGTCGGATGAGATTTCAAAAAGGGATACAAAAAATTCATTTGATCGCCAGCATGATAATGTTCTCATTCATGCTGGTATATGTAATTACGGGTATTATTATGATCAATCATGATCTGTTTACCATGCCGGAGGTTGAAGTAAGCCAATCCAAAATTCTCGTAGAAAAACCCATGAAGGGAGATCCGAAGGATTATGCTAAATACCTGAAAGAAACATTGGATCTGAAGGGAAGGACAGAATATCGGCAGGATAATAATGATAACTGGATATTCCATTTTAATATCCCCGGTAAGGCTTACCAGATAAAGCTTACACCAGATCAGGATACATTGTATATTCAGCGATCAAGCCAGGAAATGACCTTTTATACCGTGGTACAGCGTATCCATATTTTAAGGGGATTTAAGGGCGGTTGGGCATATACCGCTTGGGCCGTTATGTATGATGTTTCCTGTTTTTCCATGATTATATTCGCCATTACGGGAATCATTATGTGGTTCAGGAAAAAGAAAAAATTCAGGCATGGCTGGTGGTACCTGCTGGCCGGGCTATTGATACCTTTGCTGATCATTTATGCTTTCGTTCTCTGGAAATAGTTACTTTACCAAAAGCATCTTCCTGACAATTCTGTATCTTTTTGTTTCAATGCCATAAATATATTGACCTGGAGGCAGGTTACTTGCATCAAATACAATGGTATGCATTCCGGGTAGCATGTTTTCGTTTACCATGGTCGCCATCTCTTCCCCCAAAATATTATAGCATCTAAATCTTACCATAGAGGCTACAGGATTGTAATAGGAAATATTGGTAGTAGTGTGAAAGGGATTTGGATAATTCTGGAAGACTTCGAATGAGGGATCCGATACCTTGTCAACATCCAATGAAGTCCACAAGGAAGATATCAGATATGTTTTCTCACCTTTCTGCAATTCTTCTTTAAGATCAATTATTGTTACATCATCAAAATTATATTTGAGATACAGATATATGATCCCATTCTTTAAATCACAAACATTGGAATATTGGGTATACCAATCATGTACCTGATGTGTCGCGTCACAGATATCCCTGCATAAATTAATGGAAATATCATTGCTGGTGTCCAGCATTTCGACAGCTGTGTTGTATCTGGTACAGGAATAAGGAGGATCTGACAGTGACTGATTAAAATTTGTCATTGCCTGGTAATGTTTTTCTTTCTGGATGATCTCATCTCCTTCAATAATCACGGAAGCACCTGTTGAGTCTGCGAACAGGATCTGCCACTTTCCCATAAATTGAAGATTGTAACGGTTAAATACCTTGAGTACCTCCGTTACGGTTGAACATTCTTCCAAACATTTTGTCAGTATATCCCGACCATTTATAGGGATCTTATCCAGGGAAGAGGTAATCTCCAATAAGGGTGTGGCGGCAATATCATAAAACAATCCACATTCATTCATTCCTCCCTGGGGAAAACCATACAGATCGCGGAAAATGAACCGCCCATATTTTCCACTTTCCTGGGGATAAAAACAAATTCTTGAATTGCTGTCATACCAGTCCTCATTATTTCCAGCTAAAATAATACCATTCAGCGCAGCACTGAATACAGTGCATGCAAAAATGGGTTTGTAAGTGGCTACGATACAGAGTGGGATTAAGCATCCAAGCTTAAGTATTGTTCTCATTGCATGATAATGAACATTTTGTGTAATTAGACTGGATATAATATACTAAAATACAAAATAAATTGTATATTTATTCTTCAAAAACCTGTATATCAGTGCGTTAGATCGACTATTTGGCGGTTAAATGGAAATGTTTTATGCTTATAAATATTTAAAGATATACAGATATACCCGAAACGGTCAGATTATGCAGAACTCAATTTAGCGGATAAATAAAAGCTATTCAAAATCCATCAAACATATGTGCCATTAAAACCAACCAACTATGAATGAAAAATTTTACATTTTTAAGACTTTTTGTCTGGCTATTGTTTTTATTACCGGACAATTTCTTGTTGCCGAAGCGCAAGTTGTGGGTGAGATTTCTTTTATACCAACCCATGATACTGATATTGGCAGTGGCCACAATAATACAGATGTTGGCCATAAAACCCAGATCCGTATGGCCAATACGACATTGAGTAATCCCGCTTCATATGACGCCTACTTCAAATTTAATGTGAAAGACAGTATAGAAATTCCGGATGGAATGATCATACTTTCTGCAAAACTAAAGGTTTCCACGACAACTAACCAGGGACCGGGCAAGCCTGATTTTATTGTCCTTCACGTTGCTAACGATAACTGGAACGAGGATGCAACCATCCCGGTTGACCAGGCTCCAGATGTCGGTGTCGTATATACCGATACACTGGACCGTACCTCATTCTCTGGCGGTAATGCAGCAATTCTCAGCC
The DNA here is from genome assembly GCA_963767555.1 of uncultured Bacteroidaceae bacterium. GTDB lineage: Bacteria > Bacteroidota > Bacteroidia > Bacteroidales > SM23-62 > SM23-62. The sequence goes on from CAVYEL010000010.1 coordinate 150,735, forward strand.
TGGATGTAACCCGTGCCCTGCTGGCAGAATTGGCCGGTCAGGACACATTTATGACCATCCGAGTGGATAATCCGGCAGAGTCATTTTATGCTGCCGGCTCAAGAGATATGATCTATATCACAGATCCTACCAGTTGGGAGTACGGCTGGACTCCCCCAAAGCTTTATGTCTATTATGGTACTGAACCCGATTCAATTTTTAGTGATATAGCTGATTTTGGGACAGACAAGAATTATACAACACTCATTAACAGTGGTACTGATTTCAGATTGTGGTATAATGAAGTTGGGAAATGGGTTGTGGTTGAGGATGAAGGAGATCCCCGTTTCAAACTCAATGAGAGACCTGCTCCGATTAACAAAACACCCGGAGGGTATGCGTTGTATAATTTGGACACATATGGTGACTTTGATATTAGTGTAAAAGCAAAACTCAACAAGCTCAGCGGTGATGCATTGGATCCAAGGGCTGATTTTATTATTGTATTTGGATATGGGGCTTATCTGGATTACTCCTATATGCGATTCACAGGCGAAGATATAAATGGATTTTACAGGGTTGATACAACGGATGGAGGAACCTTAACGGAGGTGGGTGACCTGGTAAGTACCCCGGCCGTAAGCGATACGATGTATCATGATTACAGGCTGGTCCGCAGCGGTACATCTGTGACTGCCTATATCGACGGGACAGAATACCTTACGGTTGATGATGCAGCCCTCGGCAAAGAAGGAAAAATCGGTATGGGTTCCTATAATGATATCGTGCTTTTTGATGATTTTAAGGAAGGAGAAGGGGGTTCGAGTTCAGTTACAGGTCTGTTGATGCCGGATTTCAATATTTATCCAAATCCGGTCCTGGAGATTTTGCATGTAGATGCTGAAAGTATGATCCATGAAATTTCCATACAAAATGTTCTGGGACAACAAATTATAAGATCTGGGAATATCCGCTCCAATACGCTTGAGTTAAATATCTCTGAACTCAATAGTGGAATATATTTCATCCGGGTTTCTGGCGAAGATGGAAGTACTGCAGTAAAGAACTTTATCAAGAAGTAACCCTTTCCTGCCTGGGAAGCTTGGATGGGAAAAACAGGTATGTTATCTTACTAAAAATTCCAAATCAATGGCAATTATTAAACATTGTGCATTCGCATTACTATTTCTGATAATCTCATCTGTAAAATTATCTGGACAGGATTTTAAGATCCTCATCCCCGATCCTGATATCAGCGGGGTCACCACTGTAAACATCGCCGATCTGAATAATGACCAGCTTCCGGATATTGCTGGATTTGAAGGTGGGAAACATGCCCAGGGAAGGCAATTGTTTGCATGGTATGAGGCTCCTGGCTGGACCAGGCATGAATTTAACCCGGACTTCAAACCGGGACCATTCACGGGTGATTCAGAGTTTGCCGATGTGGATAATGATGGTGATCTGGACCTGATCCTGCCGGAAGACAAACATTCCGGTAATCTTGAACTGCCAGCCAATCTATACTGGTTTGAGAATCCTTTTATTCCCGGCGAGGATGCTACCCTGGCCTGGAAAAAGCATGTAATCGATACCGATATACCTGATGGACTTCATCTGGGTGATATGGATGTTGCCTTTCTGGATGGAGATGACAAAATCGATGTGATAGTAAGGCACCTCGGGAATAATAATGAACTCCTCCTCTACTTTCAAAACAGCCCGGATGACTGGCATACGGTTAAACTTCCTGATCAACCCAAAAGGGAAGGGCTGGATGTGTTTGACCTTGATCATGATAACATCGCAGACATAGTAATGAATGGATATGCATTGTTTGCTGATGATCCCAGACAGGGCAAGTACCAGCAGGTTGTTTTTGACAGGAACTGGATGAACAAGGAAGGAAATTTATCTAACTCAACGAAAAACGGGTATGCCGATTTGAACGGTGATGGAAAAAAGGACCTGCTCGTTACCCCGGCTGAAGGAGCTGAGGTGTACCTGGCCTGGTATGATCTTCCTGAGGATCCCAGAAACCAGCCATGGACAAAACACATCATTGAAGATAACTTTACGGCCAACCACCAGGCACTGGCATGTGATTTTGATTTGGACGGGGACATGGACGTTTTTGTGGGACTATCATTCGGAAAGAAAGGAATATACCTCTGGCTGAATGATGGTGATGGAACGAGCTGGACAAAAAAAATAATCGATCCCGAATACGGAATGTATTATGGGGTAATGGGTGACCTTGGAAATGATGGGGATATGGATATTGTTGGTCCGAATACCTATTCGAAAGAAAGCAAAATTCTCAATACTGGAAAACAGATCCTTCTCCGGGAGCCAGATAGAAAATGAGGAGAACCTTAATTATACTTGATTATGAAAAAAATACTTATTCAGCTAATTGCCTTAATGATCGCACTTACCGGCTGTCAGCAGCAAAAGGATCATTCTGGATTCAATCCCTCTATGATCTCTCTGGAAGAAGGTTTTAATGATCCCCCGGTCTCGGTACGTCCGAAGGGGTACTGGGACTGGATGAACGGGAATTTTGATCTATCCCGGCTTACCAAGGAACTGGAAGAAGCCAAGGCCCAGGGAATGGCTGGTTTTGACATATTTGATATCGGTGCGGTCAGCAATCCCGATGGTATTGTGCCGGATGGACCGGCATTTATGGGAAAAGAATGTCTCGAAGCGATCAGCCATGCTGTAAAGGAAGCAACCCGCCTGGATATGGAACTTGGGCTGATCCTTTCCAGCAGCTGGGATGCAGGAGGCAGCTGGATCAAGCCGGAACATGGTTCCATGGCATTGTATGAAACAACAGAACTTGTATCCGGACCGGGAGATATTGAACTGGACCTGCCATTTCCCGAGCTCCCAAGCAAAAACAGGGCGGGTCAAAGAGTGCCTACGTTGAAAAAAATGTGGATGGAACGCCTGTCTTCTACAAGGATGTAGCAGTCCTGGCGGTTCCCGCCTCCAGGAACGAGATCATCGGTGATCTGTCACAGGTAATTGACCTTTCAGACTTTGTTGATGAAAATGGCAAACTGGAATGGCAGGCGCCGGAGGGTGCCCGGGAGTCTCCCGTTTTGTCTGTGCCAATACAGGTGAGATGCTGAAATGCCCGAGTCCGAATTCCACAGGACTGAGTATGGATCATTTTAATGCCAAAGCCACAGAATTTCATTTTAACTATTTTATTGAAAGATTACAGGAAACACTGGGAGACATCGGGAACACTCCCATCACTATTTCTATTTATGCAGTTATGAGGTAGTGGGATTTGTATGGACGCCTCAAATGCTCGAAGAATTTGAAAAGCGGCGTGGTTATGACATGACCCCTTACCTGCCTATACTCCAGGGTAAAATAATTCAGAACCAGGATATTACCGATCGGTTTATGTATGATTACCAGCATACCCTGTCTGACCTTTTGATTGAAAATGTATACCTGAAAGGCCGGGAAATGGTCAATCCCTATGGGATCAAGTTGTGTTCAGAGTCCGGGGGACAGGAGCACCGGTGCATAATGTTCCTGTAGATGCACTGAGGGCATTGGGCGTACTTGATATCCCGAGGGAGAGTTATGGAATAAACATGAACGCTTAGACGAACAGGGCAATGACATCATGCAACTGGTAAAAGAAATATCCTGTGCTGCCCATATTTACGGTAAAAAAAAGAAGTGCAGGGAGAAGCATTTACCAGTTTCCTGCACTCAGCAGGAAGGGCCAGCGGAGCTAAAGCCATTGGCAGACAAGGCCATGTGCGAGGGACTGAACCGTTTCGTGTATCATACTTCACCTCATACAACGCCGGATGCAGGTATTCCCGGCTTTGTTTCCCGTGCCGGAGCCCCATTTTAATTCAACCCGGGTCTGGTGGCCTAAATCCAGGCCATTCTCAGATTATATTGCCCGTAGCTGTTTCATGCTTCAGCAGGGGAACTTTGTAGGGGATGTACTTTATTATTATGGTGACCAGGCCCCTAATTTTGTGAAGCCCAAACATATAGATCCTTCCCTCGGATTTGGCTACGATTATGATGTGACGAACAGCGAAGATCATTCTTACCCGGCTCAATGTAAAAGACGGGAAACTTATCCTGCCGGATGGTCAGAGCTATGAAATCCTGGTTCTTCCTGATAGGATCATGCAAATCCGGAAGTTTTAAAAAGAATTGAGAGCCTGGTTGAAAGGGGAGCCACGATTGTGGGCCCAAAACCCACCCGTTCAGGTGGATTGAAAGATCGTGATGAAAAGGATGAACTCGTTAAAAGAATCGCGGACAGGCTATGGGGGGACTGTAATGGCAAAACAGTAAAGGAAAATCAATATGGAAAGGGGAAGGTGATCTGGGGAAAAACCCTGAAACAGGTTTTGGCTGAACGGGGACTGGGGCCTGATTTAGTTTCAGCAGCAATACTGATTCAACAAAGCTTGACTTCATACATCGCAGGACAGGCAAAGAAGAGATATATTTTGTGAGCAACACCAGAAACGAATGTGAAACCATTGATGGGATATTCAGGGTCAGTGGGATCCCTGAAATATGGGATCCTGAAACCGGGACCATGCGAAAAGCAGGATTGTACGATGTGAAGGATCAGCACACAAGAATCCCGTTAAAACTGCAGCCACATGGCTCGGTATTCTTGGTATTCAGGGATCAGGATCAATCGCAACACATCATTACAGCTGAATATGAGGGTCCTGAAAGTGGTTTATTTGCTGATGTTCAAATGGCTGGTGACGCAATAAGTCTGGTTGCATGGAATGAGGGCCAGTATGCTTTTACAGATAATACGGGCAATAGAAATGTTTTCGAGATCATTGATATACCTGCACCGGTAAATGTGACGGGGGACTGGCAAATAGATTTTCCGGCCGGCTGGGGAGCACCTGATCAGATCATTATCCCTGAACTAATGTCCTGGACAGATTCGGATCTTGAAGGCGTTAAATATTTTTCTGGAATTGCAACTTATCATAAGAAGTTTGATATACCCGGGGAATACATAAGTGATGAGATGATCATCTCCCTGAACATGGGCAAGGTCAGGGAAGTTGTGGAGATTTATGTGAATGGAGAGAATATGGGCATCCTGTGGAAACCTCCCTATCAAATGGATATAACCCGGGCTATCCAGGCAGGAGAAAATACATTAACTTTAGAAGTCGCAAACACCTGGTCCAACCGCCTGACGGGTGACGGGCTGCCTTCCTGAGAGTGAACGGTATACTAAAACCAATATTACCGGTCCAAATTTCCAGAACAATACACTCTGGAAGGATGCCCCCTTGCTGGAATCGGGTCTTATGGGACCGGTAGCCATACAATTTGCCAGAAAGATTATAATCAAATAATAATAAATATTTACTAAAAATTTAACATCATGCCAGGTCCAGGTTCATACTTAGTCGGAAAAGAAGAAATCAAAGAATTAATGGATGTAATGGAGTCAGGTCATCTGTCCCGCTATGGGGATCTGAATGATCCGGATTTCAAGCACAAGGTTCATACACTCGAAGAAGAGTTTGCAGAATATTGCGGTATTCCCTATGCCCTCACCACCAGTTCCGGTACGGGTTCATTACTGATCCCCCTGATTGCCCTGGGTGCAAATCCGGGTGATGAGGTGATTGTCCCCGCATATACCTTTGTGGCCTCGTTTTCATCCATCATCTTTGCCGGTTTCACGCCAGTTCTGGCTGAGATTGATGACAGCCTTACACTGGATCCCAAAGATGTTGAAGCAAGGATCACCTCAAAAACCAGGGCTATCATGCCGGTTCATATGCTCGGAAACCCATGTAAAATGAATGAAATCATGGAAATTGCCAGAAAGCATAACCTCGTCGTCATCGAGGATAGCTGCCAGGCAGCAGGAGCATCATACCGGGGAAGAAAGTTGGGACCATGGGACTGGTAGGAGCATTTTCACTCAATGTTTTTAAAACCATCACTGCCGGTGATGGGGGAATGATCATCACCAGTGACCAGAAGATGTATGAACATATGTTTGCCATTCATGACCAGGGACATACGCCTGCCAGGGCCGGCATACAGGTTGGGGAAAGGAATATTCTTGGATTGAATTTCAGGGTGAATGAAGTAACCGGAGCGGTTGCGCTCGCTCAACTCAGAAAGATCGATATGATCTGTTCAATGTTGCAGGAAAAGAAGCAGAAGTTTAATAATTTAATCTCAGGTGCTGAAGGATTTAAATTCCGTACACTGAATGATGAAGCGGGAGCAATCGCTACCGTGTGTACGGTAATCTTTGACAGCAAAGAAAAAGTCGATGCGGTCTGTAAAGCCTTAGGGACGGATACAGTTGATCATAGTGGCTGGCATGTTTATGCCAACATGGAACATGTTCTGGAATATTTTAAAAAGATCGGCAGGCCCATTCAGCTGGGCAGTTTCCCGGTAACGGATGATATTTTATCACGCTCCATCAATATCAGTGTTGGTGTTGTCGACGGGGGACTCGGAGCAGGATGGGGATTGAATATCCACTCAACAGACGAGGAAATAAAGCAAAAAGCAGAAGCCTTTCTAGAAGCTTGCAAAGGGTAATTATGCTTATGAAACCCATCAACAATTCAAGGGGAATTCTGCTCTGCTGTTTCCTGGCCTTATTAATGTCTGGTTTTACATTCTTTCCTTCTGAAACCAGCGAGATTTCGGCCGGGACAGCCAGGGTGAATATTACACCTGCCATACCCATCCCGATGAGTGGATACCGGAGCCGGACCAAGCCATTTGATGGCATCCATGATTCAATCTATGCACGGGCCATCGTTTTTAGTGACGGGGAAAATAAAGCGGCTGTTTTATCGGCTGAGATCATTGGATTTTCAAATTCATTCTGTGAGGAAACCGCCAGTCTTATTGAACAGGAAGTTGGAATAAAGCGGGAAAACATCCTCCTTTCAGTAGTCCACAACCATAGCGGTCCGGTTACAAGAGTTTATCAGGATAATGTTTCACCAGAGGTGAATGCCTATGCAGACGAACTTCAGCAAAAACTGGTAGGGCTGGTCATCGAAGCGGACGGGGATCTGCAACCGGTGGCCATAGGTGCCGGAAAGGGTGAATGCAGGATGAATATCAACCGCAGGGCAGAAGATGGCAATGGGAATATTCAACTTGGGCGGAATCCCTATGGACCCTGCGATCACGAAGTCGGGGTAGTCCGGATTGATGACGCGACGGGAAATATCATGTCCCTGCTACTTAACTGGCCATGCCATGCTGTGGTAATGGGTCCCCGGAATTATTTCATCAGTGGTGACTGGCCAGGCGCAGCCTCCCGCTATATTGAAGACAGCCTTGATAATCCAGTAATAGCTCCCATACTGATCGGGGCCTCGGGAGATATCAACCCGATATACGGTCCCCATATTGATTTCGTAGATGTAAATTCATATGCCTATGCGCTTGAAGCCATTGGCCGTGATCTGGGGAAAGAAGCCATCAGGGTATCTCAGGATATTAAGACCCGATCAACCGGGACTATAAAAGCTGTTCAAAAAAACATTTATCTTCCCGGAAAAGTGGATGAACCAAACCGCCTTCACCATCAGGGATATGATCCCGGGAACGATGTTGAAGTACGCCTGTCAGCCATTAAAATTGGCAATGTCATTTTTGCCGGTGTAAACGGGGAAGTTTTCAATCAGATCGGTGTAAAGCTAAAAAACCTGTCCCCTTATTCGAACACATTCTTTCTTACCCATTGTAATGGTAGCTGTGGTTATCTGGTTAGTGATGATGCCATTTCTAAGGGCGGTTACGAGGTCCGGTCTACAAGCGCTCAATCCGGTGCAGAATCAGGTATAATTGAAGGTTTTTTACAAATGATAAATGAGTTAACCAACTAAAGATTATGGCCAGATATATTCCAAGTCTCCATATACTGCTTATCACCCTGTTGATTTCTGCCTGTGGAACTGGAAAGAAAGATAATGCGAATCCGGTCTATCTGGACCCGGACAAACCGGTCGACAGAAGGGTCGAGGATCTGCTGGCCAGGATGACCCTGGAAGAAAAAGTCGGACAGATCAACTGGCCCTGTGTATATAATGACAGGTTTGGGAAAGACATTCCTGCCAAGCAGGAAGGGGTTAGAAAATTTGTTACCGGAGACCTGCTGGGCATAGGTCCCGGGGGCGGATTCTTTACCCTGGCAAATGAAATATCACGTGAGAGCACCCGGCAACAGGCTGAGGTTTTTAACGAACTTCAGCAATTGGCCATTGACAAGACCCGGCTAAAAATCCCCTTGATGCAGGTTGAAGAGGGTACACATGGCTATATGGCTCCGGGAGCGACGATTTTTCCCGAGGGATTGGGACTGGGAGCTACTTGGAATACGGACCTGATCCAGGATGTCTACAGTGCTGCAGCGAGGGAGGCCAGAGCAGCCGGTGTCCACCAGCTGTTTACACTGGTCATTGAACCCAACCGTGATCCCCGGCACGGAAGAAATCAACAAACCTACAGTGAAGATCCATTTCTCTGTTCCCGGATAGCAGAGGCCATCGTCTATGGTGCACAGGGCAATGATATTTCAGCCAATGATAAGGTTATCGCAGGGCTCTGTCATTACCCTGGGCAGACACAGGGACTGAACGGGATCAACCGTGGGAGCATGGACATCTCGGAAAGGACCCTCCGGGAGATCTTTCTGCCACCCTGGGAGGCCGGTGTCAGAAAAGCAGGTGCCCTGGGTGTCATGGCCACCCATCCATCCATTAATGGCTATCCAAACCATGGTTCGGAAAAGCATCTCACCACCATACTCAGGGATGAACTCGGTTTCAGAGGCAATGTCTTAAGCGAAGGGAGCAATACCGGCACCCTTATTTATGAGCGAGTGGTAGCCACAGAAAAAGAAGCAGGGCCCATTGTCCTGAATGCGGGTGTGGATGTGAACATCACCTTTGAATCAGGATATATGGAGGATATGATAGAAAATGTCAATGAAGGCAATGTGCCGATGGACCTGCTTGATCGTGCTGTCAGACGCATCCTCAGGCTGAAATTCCAGTTGGGCTTATTTGAAGATCCTTTTGTTGATGTTAACCGGGCAGTTGAGCTTGTTCACAATAAAGAACACCAGGATCTTGCCCTGGAAGCTGCCCGGGAGGGGATCGTGTTGTTAAAGAATGAGAACGATCTCTTGCCGCTTGATAAAAACATTCGCTCCATTGCCGTTATCGGTCCCAATGCCCATGACCGGGAAAACCTGCTGGGGGATTATATCCCAAAGAATTTACTCTACGATGCCATGACGGTTCTGGAAGCCATACAGGGTAAAGTTTCACCATCGACAAAGGTTAGCTATGTGAAGGGATGCAATGTGCTGGACAGTACATTGAATGAGATTCCCGCTGCCAGAGCTGCAGCATCGAAAGCAGATATAGCCGTCGTCGTTGTAGGGGAAGATGAAAGAACCGACGGAGAAAGTGACGATGCTGCAGATCTTGACCTCACAGGGTATCAGGCTGAGCTGATCAAGGCTGTGCAGGAAACAGGGACACCCATCATTGTTGTCCTGATCAGTGGCAGGCCACTGACCATCAGATGGACGGCAGAACATGTTCCCGCCATCATTGAAGCATGGATGTGTGGTGAGCGGGGGGGTGAAGCCATTGCCGAGGTACTGTTCGGTGAGGTTAATCCAAATGGAAAGCTGCCCATTACATTCCCGCAGCATGTGGGACAAATGCCCTTTTATTATAATTATAAACCGGCCAAGTTCAACAGGCATTGGAGGGCCTATGTTACCTATCCTTTAACCCCTTTATGGGAATTTGGTTACGGCCTGAGCTATACAGAATTCGAATATTCCAACCTGAGTATCAGTCCCGATGTTATTGATCCCCAGGGTAATGTAAATATTCGCCTTGATGTTAAAAATACAGGTGATCTGACTGGAAAGGAGGTAGTACAATTATATATCGATGATGTGATCAGTTCCGTCGTGACACCCATCATAGAGCTGAAAGGATTTGAAAAAATATCACTTGAACCAGGGGAACAGAAGTCAGTGAGCTTTCAGCTTGGCCCACATGATCTCTCCCTGCTGAACATGGCTATGGAACGTGTGGTCGAACCAGGCAGCTTTGATGTGATGATCGGAAGTTCCTGTAAGGATATCAGGCTTAAAGGAAGCTTTGAGGTAGTAGAATAGTGTTCATTTTTTAACTTCAAATTCACCTTTAAGCCTTATATCCGTCGATGAGCTACCAACCAGTACCTGAAAAATACCGGGTTCAACTACAAAATTCATATCCCTGTCATACAGGGACAGATCTTCAGGAAGCAATTTCAATTTTACGGTTTTCTTCTCCCCCGGTTCAAGGGATATTTTCTCATAACCCTTTAATTCCTTTACGGGCCTGGAAGTACTGCTGATAATATCATTAATATACAATTGTACCACTTCATCACCCCTGATTGTACCCGTATTTATTACATCAAGCGTTATTTCAACTTCACCTTCCTTATTTATTTCTTCCGGGAGAATACTGAGATTACCATACTCATAAGTTGTATAGCTTAATCCAAATCCAAATTCATACAAGGGTGTTGCCGGCATATCAATATACTTTGCTCCATTCTTTGTTGCTGAATGATTATAATAAAATGGAAATTGCCCTGAATGGCGTGGTACCGATATGGGTAGTCTGCCGCTTGGATTATAATCACCAAAAAGAACATCTGCCACGGCATTCCCTCCCTGTTCCCCGCACATCCATGCCTCTACGATAGCCGGGATGTTATCTGAAGCCCATCGAATAGATAATGGCCTGCCGTTTATCAAGACAACTATGGTCGGAGTTCCTGTTGCATAAACAGCTCTGAGAAGTTCCTCCTGAAGTCCTGTCAAATCCAGACTTGCAACATCTCTTCCTTCCCCGTTCGTTATATACCCGCCTTCACCAATAACAACTATGGCAATATCAGCGTTTTTGGCTGCATTTTTGGCCTTTTCTATCTCATTAAGTTCATTGCCAATAACATCGCAACCCTTTACATAGGTAATCTTTGTTTTTGCCGGAACCTTGTTTTTAATGCCTTCAATGACCGTAACTACATCCTGGGGAATATGATGAGGGAAATAATCACCCAGCTGATCGATCGGGGCGTCTGCATTGGGTCCGATAACCGCGATTGTTTTTATATCTTTTTTCAGTGGTAGTATATTCTTTTCATTCTTGAGTAATACAATGCCTTCCCTGGCGGCCTGTAAAGCAAGTTCCCTGTGTTCTTCAGAGTTGACAATACGCTCCGCATATTCGGGATCAACATAGGGATCTTCAAATAATCCCATTTGGAATTTGAGTCTTAAAAGCCTGGAAACTGCCTGGTCAACCTCCTTCATGGATATTTTTCCCTCATAAACATTTTCAATCAATCCTCCCATATAAGCATCCTCTATGGATATGCCTACATCAAGACCTGCTTTTATGGCCAAAACCCCTGCTTCCTTCTGTGTTGCTGCATGTCTTTCAGTTACAATGGTTCCCAATCCTCCGCCTTCACCAACCACAATGCCATTAAAATTCAATTCTTCTCTCAGTATCTTTGTAAGGATTTTTTCTGAGCTGTGAACAGCAACACCGTCTATGGCAGGATAGGTGGCCATAACACCCATTGCTCCATATTTTTTAATGCCGGCAGCAAAAGACGGTAAAAAAACCTCTCTGAGTTTTCTTTCTGAAATTTCCATAGCACCGCGTTCGTTTCCGCTTACCGGTTGACTTTGACCGGGATAATGACAAAGGAAAGCCACCAGTTTGTCAGATGACGAAATATCAAATCCCTGAATAGCCTGTACAATGCTCCCCGCTATTTGTGAACACATGTATGGATCTTCGCTGTATCCTTCCTCATTTCTACCCATCCTCGGGTCCCTGTTCGGCTCGATCACCAGTGTACATAATCCATGGACACCAATGGCTTTCCCTTCTCTGGCTGCAACCGTATAGATCTTCTGTACAAGGTCTTTATTCCATGATGCCCCGATGGCCAGACCTTCCGGGAAAATTGTCCCTCCCGGACACATCAGTCCGTGAGTTCCTTCTTCGATCTGAAAGAGGGGAATACCCAGCCTGGTTTTCTCAAGAGCGATCTTCTGAAGCTCATTCATGATTTCTGCCTGTCGCCTTGGACCTTCATATATTAGCCTGTCCGATAGCGTAAAAAAACCGCCTCCCGGTCCCAATACATCATTGTGCGTACCTTCTGCCCATTTCCTGCAACCGGCAAGTTGTTTGTCTCTTACTTCCTTGGTGTCTTCCATATCCCACAGATATGGCGCATCGCTGTCAAGTCCCCATCCAAGCTCTGTTGAATAGCATGTTGGAATGTTCATCTGTCCAACTTTTTCTTCCAACGTCATGCGCGAAAGTAGGTCACGGATTCTTTGTTCCATCGGGAAGATAGGATTCTTATAAAGAGGAACTTCGGCAAATTGCGGTTCCCCTCTTTTCTCCTTGATATAGGAAGCTATGTTGTGTACGTTATCGATCCATATACCATTGGCCGGATCTGATGCATACCGGCATATTTCTTCAATGGTGGAAAGCAGTGAGGTTTGAAATCCCCCTTCATTCATCTCGTGACCTGCCAGAACCAGCCACTGACCATTGCTTTTTGCCGATTCAATTAAGGTTCTTATTTGTTCAAACGATTTGCCATCCAGCTCCATACCAGTTACTTGCGACATATCACAAAAAGCAGGATCGTTGGGCCCCTCATTCAGCCACCCGCGACCTGTCTCAAACTTGGTTGAAATTACAGGTATATAGCTTCTGGTTAATATTCCTCTCCCCACAAAAGTTTGCCCACATGGATAGGCAAAAGATACAGGCAGGATACCAAATGCTTTCTCCAGGAGCCTGCTGGCAGAATCAAGTTCATTATTCATTCGCAGGATCGTGTAATCTTCTAATGCCTTATTCTTTGCAAAATCAAAGTTGCCGGTGCAAGGGTGTAACAGCGAGTGATTTCCTATATCGTGGCCGTTGCTTACCCCTTTTTTCCATCCTTCCAGCCTCTGTGTCATATTATCAGGAGACAGGTAAAAGGTTGCTTTTACTCCATACTTATCAAGCAATGGAATGCCTTTGTCAACCTGGGAAAGCCGGGCATCGTCAAAAGTGAGACTCAATCCCATCATCTTTCCTTCGGGCCACGGGAAATCAGATTTTTCATAAATAGAATCGATTTTATACGATTGTGCACAGGTTAAACTAAAACTGAAAACAACGGTTATAAAGACAATCCACTGCTGCTTATAAGTTTTCATTTTTCTTTATTTATTTTTGTTTTTATCATGCTGAACATCAGCAAAGGCATACTCCGATCCTTCTTTCAGGTGTGTTATTATTGATTATTCCTCCACAGTAAAATGTCCGCATGATGGTCAACCGATCCTGACCAGTTGGCTCCGAATATATCCAAATCTCCATCCTGGTCCACATCACCGGTTTTCGAAAAATGAGAACCTGTTATAGCCAGCACCTGCTCCGTGAAGTCTGGTTCCGGTTTTCCGTCTGACAGCCAGATACTTACGTGATCCCGGGGACCCGGATGATCGTGTCTGATGGAAGTGTGAATATCCAGGTGCCCATCATTGTTAAAATCTCCAACTGCCAAACCATGCATACGGGTAACATTGCTATCTATGGTATGTTCCATCCAAAGATCACCTGCATCTTTTCCGATGGCATACCAGGCCACTTTACCAGCGTTCTCAAGCCATATATTTCCCAGCGCCACGTCAACATCTCCATCTCCGTCCAGGTCTCCCAGCGCCAGGCCCTCTCCCTTCTTATGAGTTAGATTGGTGCTGGTTACAGCCATCCAATCTCCCGGATTCATTTGCATGAAAATGCAGACTGGCTTACGGTTTTCTTTTTCGTAACGGACCGCTATGTCAGGTTTACCATCACCATTCAGATCGGCGATTTCAATATCATGAATATTGGTACCGTCAGACCCGATCGCATGTTCTGTCCAAATACCGGCCGGCAAGCTTCTCCCAGCAATGCGCAGATTTTCATACCAGTATAAGCCTTGCTTATTGCCATTTACCAAATCCTTATCACCATCATTATCAATATCAACCAGCTGGCAATCTTCAGACCATGATCCCTGGGTACGGATCGCATATTTTTGCCAGTCCGGATACAGATACCAGTACATACCATCGCCATCTGCACTCGAGATAAAGAGATCCGGCTGACCATCCCCGCTAACATCGCCTATGGCCTTACCGTACGGTTTGGCCGGAGCACTCCGGGCGGAATCCACTACAACACATTCGAATGGTACCTGGGCATGCAGTTGAACAGAGAGGAGCCCTGCCAGGAAGTAACCTTTGAACACGAGATTTAAGTTCATCAAACCAATAAGTGCGTTTCATATAACCGAACCAGGAAAACTATCCTCCGACCAGAGAACTATTCCCGGCTACAATGTGAATTACAAATCCACCATTTTTCTCCAGATGATATTTCTCAATACCTTTATTCGAAATGTTTAAGTTCTTGATCTTTAAACCATCCTTACCATCATCTGTATAAAGTTTTGCCCGATAATTGTCCCCGGAAAGAAAATCGAATTGGATCTCTATCTGGCGGGCTTTTTCTGAGTTGACGGCTGCCACAAACCAGTCATCTCCTTTTTTTCTTGCCAGGCAGCAATATTCTCCGGGATAACCGTCAATAAAAAGGATATCATCCCAGGCCGCATGAAGACTTTTAAACAGCTCTTTGGCAGGGCTTTTGCGAAATTCTTCAGGCGTATCAGCCATGCAGATCCAGCCGGATTCAAAAACAAATGGGAGGGCCATTTCATGGGCATATGTTGAAGTCCTCCTCGGCGTAGAAAAGCTGGCAGGGGTATAATCCATCGGGCCACTGACATTCCTGGTAAATGGAAGTGTACAGTTATGTTCCGGAGTAGGATCATCGTTGGGCCATTTATAATATTCGCCCCCCCTGACACCCTCGAAAGTCATAATATTGGGAAAGGTCCGGCGCAATCCCCTGGGTGTAATGGCCCCGTGGAAACTTACCAACAGCTCGTATTCAGCCGCATGGGAGGTGGCCTCCTCATACCATTTCATGGCCTCCTGTTTATCGCTGTTCACAAAATCCATTTTAATGCCGGCAACGCCCCATTCACGGTACTGGCTGAAAATCTCATCCCGTTTTTCACGGGTATCCAGGAACCTTCGTTCATCCCAGCCATAAACCTTAATATCCTTTGAGGTGGCATAGTCAATAACCTCCGGAATGTAATCAATATTTTTCCAGTACCCGGCTGCATATCCTCCATTATTGCCTATCAACCCAATATCAAACTCCAGGTACTTCCAGTTCATCTCCGCCGCCAGGTCAATATAATCTTTCATTATTTCCGGATCATCATTTGCCAGGGAATGTCCCCACCATGGAAACACCGCAACCCCCGGATCTATCCAGCTCTGGTCATCTATCCTTGAGGGTTCGCTCAAATGTTCAATCAGGTTGGATTCGACAATATCTCCAAGATCATCACTGATGATCATGGCACGCCATGGAGTAATCAGGTTGGCGGGTGCTTGTATCTCCGTAGACTCCTCATATACAATTTTAAACCAGGGATGATGTCCTCCTTCTTCCAAATCATAAGTCTGGTCAGGGAACCTGATGGCCAATTTGCCCGATCCTTTGTGGGATAACTGGCAGGCGGCATAGTCTCCATTAACAGATGCATCAGAGATGAATACCCAGATCTTTTGGGGGGTTTGAAAAAGGCCCGGCAGATAATATGCCGGTAATTTCATTGTATCAAGCAGCCGTTTTGTGTATTCCATCTCATAATCGTTCCCCATGTGCCTGTAACGCTGTATCCATGCCAGTGATTCCTTAGGCAGCGTAAACTCGCTTGTTTCAGTATCAACAGCGGCTTCCAGCTGATTATTTAGTTTATAGCGGAATGCCACGCCATGATTGCTCACCTGGAAAATTACTTCCAGACGCTTACTGGAGACATTCCTGAAAGCGATTGTTTTTTCATTAGCCTGGTAAGAACATTGCTTTCTCTTGCCCGAAACAGCTAAATATTGATCATGTACCGTCTTCTCAGATGTTCCGGCAAAATCCAGGTCCTCATTAAAGGAGTATGTATAATCTGAAAGCGCTATGCCCAACCTGGATTCTTGCACCGCCATATCACCGTTAAGATAGACCGAATATAAAAGTGCTCTTAAACTATCCAGGAAAATCTCCACCTTCAAATTTCCATCGGGTGATGACACATACCATCTGTTGGATTTTTCCTGGATTGGCTTGCAGGATACTACCAACAGGATGAAAACAATATACAGAATGAGGTTTTTCACAATCTGCTATTCATAGACCAGCCAGGCCGTGGCCCTGCACCCTTTATCCGCTTTGAACCTTATCCACCTGGCATGGAAATTTTCGGGGAATACATGTTTGTAGGTCTCTCTGGCAGGAACAGATATCTCCATATATTTCATCCAGTCCCCATGTCCTGCCGGCTCCACTTCCACAATAAAATTTACATTTTCCTGTAGTTTATGACTGAGTGACAATTCTTTTTTGTCATAGAACCCGATCAGGTAAGGATCCGATGACTGGCCCGGCTCAACCCCGGTGTTTTTCCAGGGACCGCCTCTTCCTGTAGGCTTACCCAGGCTCCAAAGATCGTCAATGGCACCCACCCAAACGGCTGCTTTTCCATCCTCAGAAACAATGATGTGTTGATTATGTTTCCCCTCTTCCGGGTCAACTCCGGTCATCACCAGCAAGCCTCTGTACGAAGCATAATCATGGATCCGGTAACGGTGGGAGGCTATCGGCCGGATCTTTGCATATCCATCAGCATTTTCAGCCGGCAATTCATAGAATGTTCCATGACAGTTAAATAGATCACGTTCGGTTGCCACTTCCCGACATAGCCTCAATTGGGCAGTATTGATAAGCTCAGTATATGCATTGCCCCCCAATGGTAATCTCCAGCGCCGATCGCTATCATCAATGATCAGTACTGAAGATTCGTCAACGCTAACTACATTGTCTGGAATGGCAAATTTTTCATTGATGAATTTCCTGGTTTCGGCATCGTCTTTGGGTACCAGTTTCATGTCAGCACCAAGTTCATAATAACCGGCATCCTTTCCATTGTATCTGGCGGACATGCCCAATGCCCTGCGGTTATTACCAAGACCGTATAAGAGTCCCCCGTAGACTTCATAACTACCAGCATCTGTTAGTCCCCTGAATGATCCGTCGGCCTGGTTTGATCTTTCATCCTCTGCTGCATAGGTAAAATGAACGGTAACCTTGCTGTCTTTGTTCGAGCTCACACGTATCCATTCTCCCTGCTGGTCTTCTGAGAATTCCATCCGATCAGCATTTCCAGGAGTAAGGCTTTTGGTGATCAAGGCAGCCCATTTACCATTGCCCTCAGAATCAACCTCAAAAGTCAGCTCAATATCCTGATTTCCATAGTTCTTTATCCAGACAGATCGATTGGGCCATCCGGCAAACAGAAATGCATCGGAGGGCTCATTTGCTTTAATATCCTCCTCGAGCCAAACCGCCCCTGATGCGGTACCAGGACCCAGCTGATCGGGTTTTTCGATGGAGGTGAACCAGAGATTAGACTGGGATTGTCCCGGGCCCTCAATATTCCCCTTTGCCTTCCTTTTGTTCAGGAACTCTCTTTGTGCAGAATCATCACAGCCAAAAACCAGGCGATCTCCCCATCTGGTAAAATCGCCTATGACCTTTAAATAAGCAGAACGCGGACGTATCCCGGCTGTATTATGGCTGGAAAAACTTCCCGGGAACCGCCAGAACATGCCGTGCATGGTCATCAAATAATCTGGATTCCCTTCAGTTCCAATATCTCTGATCCTGGGCCATTCGGTATTCCAGCCATGGCCACCATCATAGCTATGGCTCGCCTTGGGTAGGCGAAAGAACGTCCATTGACCATTATCCCTTACGCCCGAGTAATAAGGATTTAAAATCAAAACCGGTGGCCCAGATAGGATCGGTTTCAGGGTTAGCATTACCATATATTCCCCCGGGACCGGTAACTTCGACGAATTGGTTCCGGCGGATCATGGTCCAGTCTTTACCATCCCATTCCAGTAAGGCACCCGATTCTGCCCTGAAGTCATGCAGAGCCGCCTGGTTGGCCTCCCCATTGTTTGAATATACCAGCACACCCTGTCCGGAATACAGGCCTTTGCCATGGGCACCGGGCAATAATGACCCGTGTTGTTGCATATCACCTTCTTTTTGAAGGGCGTTTGCATCCGGGTATAAGGTATTTATTTCAAGGGTATTCACATCCACCTCGTAAAAACCCTCTTCCATGGAAGCATAATAAATCTTACCCACCGGATCATTCAGATGGCGGGCATTGCCGGTATGCCGTCCGGGCATCTTTTCATAAGGGATGACCCTGACATTCCCCTCACCGTCAATGGCATAGGGTCCGATAAAAAGTTGATTGCTTTCTTTATGGATCATCCTGTTTGCAGGTGTTCCTCCAATACTTTCTTCCCGTGTAATTTGGTCTAATCCAGGTGTTATCTCATATAACTTGTCAGATGACCCATTGGGGAAATGAGGCCCATAGGTAACCACCCAGAGCTTTCCTGCCCAGGGCACCACGGCTCCCGTTCCACATTCTCCCTCGTTGTTATAATAGGACAGGTGTGGATATATGCCACTGATCTCAAAGAATTGGGATTTTTGACAGGAGCTACAGCAGAAAAGAAAAGACAAATAAGGTACAATAATGTTCTTACACCCATAACTATTTAAATGTTATTTGGTCATGTTCACCCAGAGCCTGATCTTGCGATCATTATGATTTGCCCCGAAAAGGTCCATATCCCCATCATCATCGATATCCATGATCCTCATGCTGTGGCATCCGACATCATGTAAGACCTGTTTGGTCCATGTTTGTCCTGATGGCATCAGCATAATAGATCTTTACTTCATCCGGATCATCACCCTGGAGCATTTCTGCGGTCGCTACATCCAGATTACCATCCCCATCAAAATCAGCCAATCCCACAAAATGATGAACGGCTTCCACTCCATCATCAATGATATGTTCTTTCCAGATATCTGTTGGCATCTCAGGAGCCTCCAAGCCATGAGATACGATATACCATTCCCTTTAGCTCAGACGGAGACAGTACAATATCCTCCCTCCCATCCTCGTTTATATCCCCAATATCTATATAGGAGCTTTTAAATGTCCAGGTATCAGTATATGAATGTTCATTCCATGCTGTGATATCTCCCGTATTTTCAAACCAGTATCCATTGGTTATTACGTCGGGGCGATGATCATCATTAATGTCGTAAACCTTGAGGCCTTCTCCGTCTTTACATGTAATTTTGGAACCTGTCCATGATTCAGGAGAGATCTGTTTGTAGAAAAACAGGGCATCCCCAATGTGTCCAAACTCCCCCTGGTCCCGCGCCACAATATCGATCTTACCATCTCCGTCAAAGTCACTCATCTCCAGGTCATGGCATCGCACAGAATCGATTACATGGGATTCCCATCCCGGGTTTTCAAACCACTCTATTGTTGTTTGCCTTACACAGAAAACATCCAGGTCATTATCTCCATCTATATCAAACAATTCAATATCGGTTGAAAATCCTGTTTCATCAGATATAACCCTTTTCTGCCAGCCGGGATTCTCATAGTATACAAGTCCCCCGCTAACATACCCCCCGATGACCAGGTCTGTCAAACCGTCATTATTAAGATCCCCATAGCATTTCCCCCAGGGACTTTCCGGTCCCTCAGGATCAATCAAAATGCAGCTGAAAGGAGCCTGCCCAAATGAGGTACCTATGAACAGAGTCAGGCAGAGAACAAGGGTGAACCTGACAAAACTATGATTAAATCGAATTGTTTTCATGGGTTTATTTTTTAGTTGTTTTAAGATTTAACCAGTAACGCTCAATTTCCTCCAGCGTTTTTCCTTTGGTTTCCGGAAGCAGCTTGATCCCAATATATAAAGTTGGTATGCAAAACAGGGCAAATATCCAGAAAGTAAAGGCTGGCCCCAGTTTCTCGAGTGAAATAGGGATCATCTGTCCCAGCGTAGCGGTTCCTATCCAAACAGCCAAAGTGGCAATGGACATGGCCCGGCCCCTTATCCTGGTGGGATAGATCTCAGAAAGGATCACCCAGACTACCGGTCCGAGTGAAAATGCAAAACAGGCGATAAACACCAGGATGAAGGACAGCAGCAGATATTCCTTCGGCAAGACCAAAGAGAAACAGAAATCCAATGGCTGTTGTAGACACAAGCATGCCAGCAGTCCCTGATATCAATAATGGTCTTCTTCCAAATTTGTCAATCAACAGGATCGCCAGGATAGTAAAAGACAAATTTATGGAACCAATGATCACCTGCCCGCCCAATGCCTCGTTCAATTCGAATCCTGCCCCTTCCAATATCTTAGGGCCATAGTAGATAACTGCGTCAATGCCGGTAAACTGTTGCAATACCGCAAGTAATACTCCTAGCAGTACAGCCAATTTCATACCCGGTTTCAGTAACATTCTCAAAGAATTCTTTTCAGCGTTAACTGTTTCGATAATTTCTTCGATCTCCAAAGCTGCTGATTCCGGTCCGACTATCCTGCCGAGGATTTTCGAGGCTTTCTTTATCTGACCGTTGACCACCAGCCATCTCGGACTCTTAGGAATGGAAGTAACCAGGAGAAAGAATACCAGGGCAGGAATGGCCTCCATGCCTAACATGGACCGCCAGACCTCATCTTTGAAGATCAATTGTAATGCCTCATTATCCATTGAACCAATTGCTGAATTGTGCAGTAAGCGGGCATTGATAAAATAGGAACAGAGTATTCCCAATGCTATGGAAAACTGATAAAGGGCTACCAGTCTCCCCCTCACTCCTGGAGGAGAGATCTCGGAAATATAAAGGGGAGATAACATAGATGCGATGCCGACACCCATTCCACCAATTATCCTGTACAGGATCAATGATGTGAACGAACCCGAAACAGCACAACCTATAGCCGATATGGAGAACAGGATTCCGGCAAGCAGGAGGATCATTTTCCGGCCATACCTGTCACTCAACCATCCTGCACCTGAAACACCGGCTATACAACCAACCAGTGCAGAACTTACGTACCACCCCTCCATGGCTGCTTGCAGTCCAAATTGAGTGCGAACGAAAGCAAGGGTACCTGAGATGACCGCCGTATCGTATCCGAATAGGAATCCGCCCAGTGAAGCAATGATTGCCAGCCAGAAAATGTATAATCTTCTATTATATTCCATCTGAAATAATTACGGCTTCAATTTTCAGATAATCAGCTATTTTCTTTATGGTATCCCCATGATGCCCAATCCCCAGTGCAAAATGATGTGTTGGTCCCTCTGCAACCCATCTTTTCAGGAATGTGATGACATCAGGTTTGAAAAATCCCCGGGTGTTAGTATTTCCGGTCGGGGGAATGGGACCGGCAACAGAATCACCCTCAGCTATGACAAATTTGAATTTCCCTTCGTAAGTCGATGAAATACTGAGCATGGTAATGGGACCTTCTTTTATTTTAAATTCCACGCTTGCACCGCTGCCCGGTTTTCCATGATACTTGATCAGGCTTCTCAAGGCAGGTTTGCTGTCGGCAATATTTATGTGATGGGGACCGTCATGTCCAACCATAATAAACCCTCCATTAAAATCAATCGGGTGGAATTCTGCAAAACTACCCCCTATCTCCAGCCTGTCCATGATCATCATGGCAATGCATGTCTTGAGATCGGATTCCCCGCACATAGGGAAACCTGCAGCCGTGAGTAGTGAATTACCAACGATCAGGTTTGTCACGACGGTTCTCAGATCAGAGCCTTCCTGGGACTCGTAATAGTAGGCCAATCCATCCAGTTTTTTTTCATCAACAAAACGATTCAGGGCCACACTCACCTTTGCAGCCGTGTGTAGATCTTCATCCGTAAGTTTCCGTGTGATCGGGTCAGAGACCGGGACGGGCGTTTCAAAAAAATCAAGAATGGTTTTCTGATGTTCCCTGATCTCATCTTCTGCAACCTTGTTATAGTGAACCAGTATATCCTCCGCTTCGGTTTGTACTATATGACAACCGAATGCCGCGGTGAACATGCTTGGATCCGAGTGCATGTCGAGCATCGACTCGATGGGATGTCCAAAATGACCTATCCTTGCATTTTTCAGGTCATGCAACACTTTGGCAATCTGGCAATATTTGCCAATTTCCACATCTGCATCTGCATCGTCTTCAAGGGTCCCGATAATTACATCAGGTACCGGTTTACCCATTCGAACGGCTACTCCGGCAAATTCAGGAACAGAACAAACGTCATCATTGGCCAGCTGCATATGTGTGGATGCTTTGGAATAATCCAGCGCTTTCAGCGACTGCAATGCGACCATAACAATGGGGACTTCAATATTCCTGATAATGGTGCCAAAAGTGCTGGATGTGGCATAGGTAACCATATCACAAAAGATCAGATCCAGGTTGGCTGCCTGCAGTTTGGGCACCAGATCATAGGCAGCCTGTGCATCATCCACCATGCCAAAATCGAAAACATGAACATCGCAGACGGTAAGTTTTTCTATGAACTTCTGTTGTTTGATTTTCAGTTCATCCAGCAAACCATCAAACTGATCCCAGTACTTCCAGTAACCCACTCCAAAAACCCCAATATTTGCCTGCAGGGGTTTTCTTCTTGATATTGTGTTTGCTCCCATAAAGTATTTTGTTTTAGCTCAATGAATATACGCTATTTTCTGCTGGAAATTCATTGGTTTTCCGCCGGGTGTAGCTCCAGGGGTTGAATTTTCCGTATTGTGACTAATAAAACAATGAATGCCAGGGGGTATAATATTCCGGAAAAGATCCACAGGGGAAGGTATGAATAGTTCTCGACGATCTTCCCTATCATCGGGTTGATAAGTAAGCCGGCCACTGCCCCTGCTGTTCCACACATACCAACCACCGTCGATGTCGCATTTTTACCGAACAACTCGCTGGTGATGGTAATATAATTTGTGATCCAGAAACCATGGGCAAACATGATCAGGGACATGAAGACAATGGCGACCTCAGCGCTGGATGCGACAACCGTAAGCGGTGCCACCATGGTCAGTGCTGCCGCCAGTCCCATGACCGTTTTTCTTGCCCTGTTCACCGACATGCCTGATTTTACCAGGCGGTCGGAAACGCCCCCTCCGATAATGTTGGATACACCAAGGGCAAAAAAGGGTATCCAGAACAATTCACCTATCCTTTCAAAAGATACGCCACGCTCCTGGCTTAAATATTTTGGTATCCAGAACATGAAAAAGTAAAAAACGGGATCTAGTAAGAACCGCATGGAAATCAATCCCCAGGCCTGACGGGTCTGGAGGATCTTTTTTATGGGGACAGATATCTTTTTTGTTTTCTGCCCCAGCTCTTTTTCTTTTTCTTCTTCAATTAGGGCTAATTCGTTTTTAGTGATGAAGGGTGATTTTTGAGGTTTGTGGAAGAAGACCAGCCACACAAGTACCCATATCCCACCAAATATGCCCGTGGCTACAAATGCCCCTCTCCATCCAAAAATGGAGATCAGGTAAACGGTCAGCGGGGGTGCAACTACGGCACCCAGTGCTGCCCCGCCGATGGCAATGCCCATGGCCAGGGCCCTTTGTTTCTGCGGAAACCATTCCGTCACACCTTTGGCTGCCCCGGGGAAACATCCCCCCTCACCTATTCCCAGAAAAAACCGGGCTGTGCCCAGATGCCATACATTTTGCACCGCGCCATGCATGGCATTGGAAATGGACCAGAGTCCAACAGATACAGCCAATCCCACACGGGTTCCGAACTTATCGATCAGCCAGCCGCCGAGTGTGAACATCAAAGCATAACTGATCAGAAACCCCGTATTGATCCAGCCATACTGTACATCTGAAACATTCAGGTCAGTCTGTATCTTCAGGATGGATATGGACAATACCTGCCGGTCGAGAAAACTGAGGGCGGTCGCAACAAAAAGCAATCCTACAATCAGCCATCTTAAATTTTTGATCTTGAACATCTGGTGAAAATTATTTCATATACAGAACTGCATCATCATCACCAAAGGGTGATTTCATTACGGGTACATGGCCACCCTTTATTTTTCCCTGATTTACAGTTTCCCCTGTATTCGGATTGAACCATTCCACCTTCAGGTCACGGGATGCATCTGTTAAATTAACGGTTACCTCATTCCCTTCAGGTAAATATACCAGGTATTCTTTCCCCTTTTCTGCCAGACAGTAAGCCGAAGATGCAAGGTCATTTTCGGGTACCATCTTAATAAGATTCATGCGCTTAGCAAATGCCAGGGTATAGCCCATGCTTTTTCGTACCGGTTCCACCCATTCGGGATCGTAGGACCTCTTTAAGACCTTACAGTCATAGGGATCCATGAAGATTGGATTCATCCCCCTTAGAAAGCTTTTCCAGACCCATTGTTGGTTTCCTCCGATACCCCACAGGTGGTCCGTATCCGTGATTATCAGTTTTCGCCCTGTAGCGGCCGGAGGGTCATCGCGGTATCCGCCTTCAGGGTTTGGAGAGATCCAGTCCGCCGGGGATTCAAAGAGTGTTTCATTGCTACCTCCCTTGTACTGAAAAGTCATGCCAACTGGATGTTGGTCAGGCAAGCCTTTCTCATATTCATGTATAAAATCAATCATGTAATACTGCCATTGGGTGGAGGGCGGATGGTTTTCATTGGAGATCTCATACAGGACATTGTCAAGCTCATTCACCGTTTCGATTACTTTCCTGACATAGTTTGTCTGTAGGGATGTTATACCCGTATCTGCCAGGGTGTGAACCTCAAGCCCATATCCATCCCCGTTCAGATCACCATCAATCCCATTAATATTATTGACAGGGTGGAAGGGGTGATTTATCCACCCGGCTTTCAGATGCTGTAAGCCCCATCCCTCGAAAAGCATTACGGAGACATAAATATTTTGTTCCCTGGCGGCTTCAGTCCTGCTGCGCAGGCGCTGAAAATATTCGGGGTTGAATTGATGCAGATCAAATTTTGGCTTGCCATCCAATGCATTCCCTGGCCCCGTGCGCATGTATGGCAGCGGAGCCACATGGTGGATTTTATACTTGCTCGAGTCGCGCTCATTGGCCCATGTATCCCAGGCCATCAGTTCCCATGTCCACAGACGGAAAAAATTGTGGTTATACTGAACCATCCATTTCAGATAGGCATCATAATCAAATGCTTCAGGAGGGTCATCGGGACTCATATCCACCAGGTTTGACCAGGTATGTGAGCCGGTCAGATAGATGGCTTTTCCACTTCCATCGGTAAAGTATCTTGGATTCTCACGGCTGACTTCCAGTGGTCCCGTAATTTTGTTCTGGCATCCTGTCTGCCAGAATAAAACAGCAAAACTGATAATAAGTATGGTCTTTCCTGTTTTCATATTCGTTTAAAATTAGTTTTCAGATTCAACTATTTCAATTGCATAATCACGATATCCATCACCAAGCTTCCAGCGGATAAGATATTCTCCCCTGTATTTTTCTGTATGATCCGGGTCGGTCCCATCCCATTTAATCATCCGGAAACCCTCATGGCCGTCGGTACCTCCGGTGATATCACCGGCATACAACGTTTTTATCCTTTCTTTTCCATCGGCAGTATAAAGGGCCATGTCAAGTGGACCGCTGGTATTTGACTTTGTAACTATATATGAGTTCTCACCTCCAGCAATAATGTACGGGATCACTGTTGCAACCGTAATTTCACGGGAATTTCCAAAAGGTACATCTTTAACCTTAACTTCCCGGTCTCTGGCATACTTCCTTTTAAAACCCGGTTCTTCCCGCCGGATCACATTATGATAATATGCCCGTCTGATTTTAGACTTATTGTCATCGGGATTTTCAATCTGTTTTTCATAAAGCTGGCGTGCCCTTGCATCAAAATCAACCAGGGCTGTCCACAATGTGCCCATATTTCTCAGTTTGTTCCCTGTTTTATGCCCTTTTAAAAAGTCTGCCATTCCCGTCGTATCAGGCATAGCTCCGTTTGAATTAATAAAAACAGGGTGGATCGTATCCTGATTCCACATTACCTCCAGATTGGTATTAATGATCCGTTGTATGTCGGTTTCACTGAAAACAAGACCGGTATGATATGCTTCCACGATCTGTTTTACCTCAGATGCCTGGTAACCTGATCGAAAGGGGTGAACGGCTGTCCAATGGATCAGATCATTTTTTTCAAACAGGATGTCTCCCTCATAAAAAGGGACCCAGTAATGCCAGACATAGTGATCGTCGAAATACTGAAAATTACTTTTCATCCGATAGAAAAGTTTCTCTGCTTTCTCCCGGTAGAATTCATCCCCGGTGATCCGGTAAAGACGCAGGCTGATCAAACCGAGTTTATTTGCAATATTGAATTTCTGGCTCATTCCGGAATGAATACCGGTAGTATCAATAACCCATTCAGTTGGCTTATCCGGATGAATAAAATCATTGCCAAAAATATAATCTCCATATGCCCCTTCTTCATGCCAGAGGCCGCGTTCATCCCATTTTTCGATCACATGTTTTTTAGCGAATGCAACATATTCTTTTGCTTCCGTTCCGTAGATTGCGCTTAGTTCAGGATCACCCAGGACCAGTTCACTGAATTCCAGCATAGGATTGATGGCAAGTGCATCACTCACCTGTTCATTTGACCATAGCCTGTTTCTGAAATTCCTTCCGATCAATCCCTTGTACCCATCGGGTGCAGCTTTCATATTGTCCAGCAAGAACCGGTAATATTTAACTGCATTGTTCAGCCAGCTGGTATCGTGCCATGCCTTATAGCCCTGTACGAACAGATCGGCCCCGTTGCATGCATTCCAGGCAAATGCTTCACCGTTATTGTTTTCTCTTAGGGCGGGATTTGTTGTTATGGAAATAAATAAATCCCGGGCATCTACATTTTGTTCAATATATCCCTTATCCGGTTTGGAACATAAGGTAAACAACCAGGAGGCCGTGATCATCACCAGGATAGTGCCAGATATTCCCTTGCGCATGCTTACGTCTTATTATTGCCTCATTATCTTGCCGGTAATTCTTTTACCATTAATATCAAGGGAGTAGATATACAAACCGGAGGGTACGGGTAATCCTCTAATATCTTTTCCACTCCAGAGTAATACTTGATCCTTGCTTCCCTTCTCCTCAAACAACAAGCGTCCATACAGATCAAATATTCGCAATACCGGCTGCCTTTCAGACTTAATATTGCTGAAATCAAAACTGATTTGATCATTAAATGGATTTGGATAAATACTGATTGCCGGATTGCTTATCTGTGGATGTATATCTGTACTGAAATCACTGTCAATCAAATGCTTGATAATGTTTCCGGGTTCCATTATCCCCCCCGGATTTGCCCACGTTATAGCATACAGCACTTCAGGGTACCTGGAATTCAGGGATATGCTTTTGAGTCCGTAGTATTCAGCAAAAACCCCGCTGGTTGTAGATGCTACATCTCCATTCTCAACCACAGAGAAATCCCTCTTCATCACATAGGATTGGGTTTTACTGTAGTCTTCCAGTTCATCCGTCTCAAGATCAATGGTGTAAACATGAGCTCCACGGACAAAATGACTAGGGTAATAATCGTCTGATGAAAAATACATTTTTCCATCCGCGTTTTCAATGATAAAGCTGTGGACCTTGTGCTGGCTTTCTCCGACCATCCAGTTATTTACTGCTTCCGAAGTAGATTTCAGGTCACCCAGAAGGGTCATTTCCTCCTTTGCGGGATCCCATTTATATATGGCAACATTGCCGTGTTCACCTGTACCTGTTGAGGACTGATAATGGTTGCTGGCCCCAATGTAGATATTTCCATTGGAAGCAGCTCCAATTCCTGACCAGCAGGAGTGATGCCTAAATCCGGGCAGCAGCCGGTCACCGGCGGAGGAGCCGTCATCTGTGAATTCTATGACCTGGGCAGAATATTCTCCATCTCCAATATGGATCCGCAGCATGGCCAGGTCCCCCGGATCGTAGTCCCAGCTCCACACAGGAAGATAAAAATTGTCAAAATTATCCCAGACATTAATCCCTCCGAAGCAGAGATCCCTGTGGGGGATGATGGGATCAAGGTCCAGGATATTATCACATTCAAGTGTCTCCAGTTCAATTTTATACAATGCTTTCCCTGAAGATGTATTATTGCCGATATAATACAAGGTTTTATTATCCCTGCTCAGTGTCATATTGAATATTTTCCAGACGTTTGTTCCGCAGATGCCTGTTACATGCTCAAGGGTATCCCTGGAACAGATCAGCCGAAAAATATCGGCATTCCCGTGGTTTGTGCCGGCAGTGGTCATGCAATAAACCGTATCGCCGGTAACGGTGGGGGCAATGGAACCGAATCCTTCATTATAGGGTGTGGTTCCTTCGAGATAATCGCCTATGAAATTGTCGGCAATTGTAATAACCTGGTCTGACTGAATATCGTATTTCATGAGGTCCAGATAGTGGTTTTCAATATTCACGTAATACAGGTTACCATTATTATCGGTATACATAACATAGCTTGTTCTCTGGGACTCCCCTATCTTTTTCATGTATGCTTCATATTGCCCACTGGCAATGTGAATCATGCCAAAAAGGAAAAGTGATAGTGTTAGAATCTTTAGTTTCATTGTATCTGGTTTTTATTAGTGATTTAGATTTTAATATTTGATCTTCAGCACCTTGCCTGCGATGACCGATCCATCGTCAACTTTGTAAATATACATTCCTGCCGGGACATTCCTTCCATTCCTGTCTGTTCCATTCCAGGTCAGTGATTGGATATTGCCAAGCTTTTCATCCAGCAGCAATCTGCCACGCAGGTCATATATACGCAGTATGGCCTGCTTATTCAGGGGCATATCGCTGAAATCAAAACTGATTTTATCTTTAAATGGGTTTGGATAGATATGTGCCTGTGCATCTGTTGAAGCTGATACTACCCTGGTGGATACAAAATCTCCTTCCAGTTGATACCTGATTATGTTTCCGGGCTCCACATCCCATCCGCCTCCGGAGGCTGATCTGGCATAGGTCATGGCATATAAAATATCAGGCGTACCGGGGTGGAGCGCAATTCCTTTGACGGCATAATACTCCGTAAAAACACCAGCGTTGGTGGCAGCCATGGTCCCATTCATGATGGTGGTCAGATCCCTGTCCATTAAATAGGTCTGGGTCTTGCTGTAGTCACTTATCTCATCAGTCTCAATATCAATGGTATAGATATGAGATCCCCTGACAAGAAAGCTTGGTGCATAATCCATGGTTGCAAAATAGATCTTCCTGTCAACATTTTCTATCAGGAAGGTATGGACTTTGTGCTGGCTTTCATTGGGCATCCAGTTGTTCACTGATTTCGAAACAGATTTAAGATCATTTATGAGGGATATTTCATCCTTAGCCGGATCATATTTATACATGGCGACATTCCCGGACTCACCTGTTCCATCATCCGTTTGATGGTGATTGCTTGCCCCGATATAAATATTTCCCGAGGAAGAAGCACCGATTCCGGACCAGCAGGAATGATGCCGGAATCCGGGCAGCAGGGGATCACCCGTTGGCGATCCATCGTCTGTAAAAACGATTGGTTCAGCGCTGAACTCATCTCCATCAACATGGATCTTTAACAAGGCAAGATCACCCTCGTCATAATCCCAGCTCCAGACCGGTACGTAAAAATTATTCATTTTATCCCACACGTTGATGCCTCCAAAGCAGAGATCCCTGTGGGGTATGATGGGATCCAGGTCCAGCACCTTACTACATTCCAGAGAATTAAGATCGATCTTATAAATCCCTTTCTGAGTCGGGGTGTTGTTCGCAATATAATAGAGTGCCTTCCCATCCTGGCTCAGGGTCATGTTGAATATCATCCATAGGTTGGTCCCGCAAATATCCGTAACATATTCCAGTTTATCCTGGGAACAGATCAGCCGGAATATTTCGGCATTCCCATGATTCGTACCTGCGGTTGTCATACAATACACTGTATCTCCGTCCGGTGTGGGTGCAATCGACCCAAACCCACCATTATACCCGTCATGATCATCTATGAAATTGTCTTTTACCGTATATACCTGATCCAGATCCAGATCATACTTCATCAAATCAAGATATCCCCCGCCCCCATTGATGTAAAACAGGTTGCCGTCAGGATCGGCATACATAACATAACTTGTCCATGCGGATGTTCCGATCTTTTTCATGTAATCATCATATTGCCCCTGGACAGTATAATTTATTCCCAAAACCATCAGCACGAGGATAAAAATTTTTGTATTCATCGTATTTAAATTATTTTATTTCACTATTCCCCTATTAATACTTTCTTCTGAAGGAATCTACTTTCAACCGGAACAAGCAGTATATACACACCCGGCTCCAGATGATCTGCTGGTATCCAGTTTACTCCGGCATTTAATTCAAGTGGGAATTTTTGTCCAACAGCATTGATTAGATAAGCATCTGTATCAACGAACTTTTCTGGCAATTCAATGGTGAAACCATCAGAAACCGGATTGGGATAAACGGATATTCCATGATCTTCCATACTCAGAACATTGACAAGGGGATCAACTATTACATCTTGCCGGACAGTGTCACTTCCCCCCCATTTGTCTGAAGCAGTTAATGTCACCTGGTAGGTACCCGGACTCGCATAAACATGAGATGTTAATTCAGTCAGGGTAATTTTTTTATTGCCATCGCCTAAATCCCAGTGATAGGTGAGAGAATCATTGTCGGGATCCATGGTTGCTGTAGCATCGAAATCTACCTGATGCTGCGTGATGCTGTCGGCCTGATCATATAAAAAGCTTGACTGAGGCGGATTGTTCAGATGCCGCCGGTATCTTGTCAAAGCCTGCAGAAAATAATAATCGGCATAATTCAATGGCGAATCCACTTCTGAACCTGCAGGGTAGCTCCCTGTACCATGCATTAATATGAAATTGTTGTTAGAATCCAATGCAGCGGTATAATCACCAGATGCAAGAGTTTTGACCTGATCTATGGCTACATTCAGAAAAGAATCTCCATACAGGTCGGAAAACTGACTCAATTCAAACAGGGCTGAACACATGATGGCTGCAGCAGCAACATCCCTGGGCTCATTCGGGATGGCCGGAGCATCAAAATCCCAGTAAGGAACAAGGTCTGCCGGCAAATGATCATGGTCAATCATAAACAAGGCTATGTTCTCAGCCAGTTCAAGATACCGGGTATCTTTTGTAAAACGGTAGCACATGGTATACCCATAAAGGCCCCATGCCTGTCCCCTGGCCCAGGCAGACTCTGCAGAGTACCCCTGGTGTGTGGATTTACCAATGGTATCTCCTGTTGTTTGATTGTAGTCCACCACATGAAAGGAGCTGAAGTCATCCCTGAAATGATGTAATAATGTGACATCGGCATGACTGACAGCCTTATCCCAGTAGGAGGAGTCACCTGTCAGTTTTGTAGCCTGAAACAGCAGCTCAAGGTTCATCATATTATCAATGATCACGGGAAATTCCCAGGAGCCAAAATCCCAGGACCGAATGCAACCGACATTGGCGTTGAACCTGCTTGCCAGTGACTTGGCTGCCTGGATAAGGATGCCTTCATAAGTAGGATCATCAAACAGGCGGTAACCATTACCAAAACTGCATCCCAGCATAAAGCCAAGATCATGGGTGCCGGTATTGAATTTTTGTCCCTCGATTCCAGCTGTACGCTTAAAAGCATCATCTAACCAGAAATCTTTATTTGTATACTCATACAGGAGCCATAGTGATCCCGGGAAGAACCCGCTTGTCCAATCCCTCGGATCCAACCAGCCTCAGCGTACCATCCGGATTTGTAGTCCTCGGATAATTGGCCGGATCTGGAATATTTTCACTCATTTTGCGATACTGCAGCTCAACACCGCTTATTATCTGGTCGATGTCTCCAACTGTATTGGTATCCTGGGCAATGATATTTCCAGAGATCATTACAGCGATGGTCAACAGCAAAGTCCGGAAAAGTCTCATACTTAATTTAAATACTATCATAGATTTTGATTTGTCATTTATTTACAATTATCTTTTTTGACAGAACCCCTTCCCCCGCAGGTACGATGATCAAATATACCCCATTTGTTAATTGGTTTGTTGAAATCCAGGTCGACCTGCCGGTTAGCATGGCATGGCTTTTTTGTCCCAATGTATTAATAATAAAAATCTCAGTCTCTTCCTGCCAGGAAGGAAGTATGACATGAAAACCATGTACTGCCGGGACCGGGTAAACTTCAATTTCTGCTTCAGGATAATTATGCGGGATATTGGTTCCCTTACCAAACCAGTTGATCTGAACCTCGGTATAGCTGTTCCAGTTGCTGGTTGAAGAATTTCCCAGTCCGAGTATTCTCACATACCTGGCCATCACATCCTCAAAATCGAACTTTTCCAGTTCCAGGCTGCTCCCGCTGCTCTCCCCATTGTAGACTTCGGTCCATGTTTCTCCATCTGCTGAAGTCTGTATGATGAAGAAACTTTTTCTCTGGTCTCCCAGGAAAAAAGCCATATCAACCGATTGTACCAGCCTGCTTGTCCGCAGATCGTAGAGAATCCATACCCCTGATGTTCCATTGGCAGACCAATAAGTTGTTAGGTCTCCATCCACGGTATTGGACGCAACATTTTCTCCGTCTGCATCGCTGGCAGTAATTTTAATAATATAGGCATAAACAAATGTCGCTGAAGAATTAAAAGGAATTGATATCCCTGTACTATCCACTACATTATTAACAGATAATGTATATTCCTTACCTTCCTCCATTTGATCGACTGATAAGATTACCCTGGCCGGATCATCCTGATCAATTTGGGCATCCAATATGATACCATTATTATTCAGGCTGTAGTTTGAAGTATCTTCTGCACTGTTTTTGTCAACAGGTTTGTTGTACTCCACCTCCACAGTATACTCATTTTCCCCTTTGTAAGCATCATTGAGGCTGGGAAAGAGATATGGGTCGAATTTATGTTCCGCTATTTCACTCGGTCGGTAATCAAATTTGGTGGCGATTGCTTTAACGATGGCAGAATCACTGATATCGAAAGGAGCACTATATTTCCGTGATCCTACATTGGGATCGCTGCCAGCGGTGGTATAATAAATTTCCGCTCCCGGAGTCTCACAAGTTAAGGTTATTTCCTGGGGCATTTTATATTCGCCGGGAGCAGGATCTATAACCGGAGTTGCCACCTGGACTGCATTTCTGTTATATCTCACCAAAATGGCAGGTCCTGGCCAAAGGATCTCAATGCCATGATGCGCGGTATTGGAGTGGTATGCCACATCATTATTGCCAACCTTTAAAGAGTTTACGGGCACGTTTACCCTGGACAATGCATAATCATGGCTCAATCCTCGCACCTTCCCCATCCAGGAGTTAACTGAGAGGGGGAGCGGTATGGTTCCGCTTCCGGCACCCCCATCCTGACCGTTCCAGGTCCGGTGGACCAGCATTGCATTGGTTGCATCGGACAGGTCGTCGATGTTGATGTCGCAGGATTTTTTTTCTCCGGCCCTGACCCAGAATTTCATGGGGACATTCTCAGCTGTGAACATTTTAACAGAAACACCTTCCGGTCTTACCAGCGAAATACTGTCAACAATCTCCGTTACGAACCAGACATCATTGCTGTCCAGGATGCGGGCAAGGAATGAAACAGATGCCGTATCCTGGTCAGGTACCCACCGGTTATCCCATACAAACTGGTATGGTTTGCTCTTATCGGATCCTATATGCTCCTCCAATACAGTGGTATGGTAATTCCTGTGCCAGTCCACATATACCCCGTCCCCGTTCTCATCATACCCCCGGTATTTCC
Source organism: uncultured Bacteroidaceae bacterium (assembly GCA_963767555.1). Classification (GTDB taxonomy): domain Bacteria; phylum Bacteroidota; class Bacteroidia; order Bacteroidales; family SM23-62; genus SM23-62. The sequence continues at coordinate 184,807 of CAVYEL010000010.1, forward strand.
CCAGCAGGTCCACCCGCTTAACTCCAGCCGGACTCTGGGCCTCCACACTTATGGTATCCATCTCAATGACATCGGAACCGGAGGGGTGAGAAACAATGCTGCCGGTTGGATGCGGCATATCCGTGTCATAGTATATCCTTATCAGCATAACATACCATCCCCACTGTCCCCAGTTAAAGTTAAAGCAGGTCTGGCCGCCGGAGGTACCTTCAAATTCATTATCTCCCTCCTGTAAATAACCCAGTGGTACTTCTGTAATATAATTGAATTCAGAATTATAACATTCGGGACTTTCCGGAATCGATGGATGATCCGGCATATCGATCCAGGCATTCCCGTTGAACCGGAATTTCTTGCCGGTGGTGCCAGTATGGCCTCCCCATATATCCATCAATGCCTCGGCCCGGATAGCACCATCCAGGTCATCAATCGGTATCTTCATGACGGGATTGGGAAGAAAATCCTGGGCCCCGGAAGCGGTGGCATCGGGATCGGTAACGCGCCAGTTGTCACCGCTTTTAAGGTTCAGGACATATTCCTTGTAGATATCACCGGGCTGTGGGCCCGACAGCTGGCCATATGAACCTGAAGCCATGAATATGCACAGTAAGCAACCCGAGATGTATTTTAGCATAATCCTGCTCTATTAATCTATCGTGATTTTTTCCCTTAACCTGATATCCCTTGACGAACTTCCAATTAAGATTTCAAATTCTCCGGTTTCCATAACCCATTGGTCATTAAACTCATCAAAATGTGCAAACTGATCCTTGTTTAGCTGTCATCGACACAGGCTTTGATCTGGCCGGGATCAAGAAATACTTTGGTAAAACCTTTCAATTCTTTTCGGGTTTGTCTATGCTTGATTCCAGGTCCCGTACATATAACTGGATTACCTCCTTGCCCGGTACCGATCCGGTATTCTTAATTTCAGCATCAACCTTTACTGATCCGTCTTCCATCCTCCTTACCTGCAAATTATCGTATGTGAAATTCGGTATATGACAATCCATATCCGAATGGAAACAATGGCTCAATATTTTCTTTTTATCATAATGCCTGTAACCAACATATATGCCTTCTCCATAATTGACTTTTTCAGGATCTCCCGGGAAATTTCCATGGCTTGGATTATCTTCCAGCCGTTGCGGGAAAGTTTCAGGCAGTTTCCCCGATGGATTTACCTCACCAAACAGGATCCGTCGCAATGGCATCACCACCCTCCTGGCCCGGATAATATGCCTCCAGAATGGCCGGGACTTCTTCTAACCAGGGCATGGCCACCGGTGTTCCGTTTATCAGGACGACAATTGTATTGGGATTGGCCCTGGCCACGGAGCTTATCAGTTTGTTCTGTTGTTCCGGGAGCAACAGGCTTTCCCTGTCCTGCGTCCCCCCTTCATACAGGTTTGACAATCCCGCGAAAACAATGGCTACATCGCTCTCGGAAGCAATTTTCACAGCCTCGGCAATGGGGTCTTTTTTCCCGGGTATCTCCCACTCAAGCCGGATGGAGTTGCGGTTGGCTTTCTTATGAAATTCAATTTGCACATCCCGGGATACCCCTGCCATTCATTTTTATCCTGACGCTCTCACTGATCTTTTTAAAACCGGCTTCAAAGTTTTCATTGTAAGGGTCTCCCCAGTGATCAATGACCAATACACCATCCAGGTAGAACCTGACCCCTCCTTCCGTACAGTGAACACCTATTTTGTATTCACCCGTTACAGGAGGCATAACCTGGCCGGTCCACCGAACCGAATAGTCTCCTCTCTCCACCTCCCGGCAGGGTGCTGCCCATCCCCAGGAGAAATCAATTTTATCATCAATACGGACCAGTGCAGGATCCCCCTTCAATTCCTTTCCCGGAAATACTCCCCTTTAAGTCCCGGGACCGGTTGGTTTCCATCCAGTGAACTGAGATATTCGGTATAGATAATGGGCATACCACCCTTCATTCCACATCCTTCTTCAAACAGAACCCTCACAGGATCTTTGCAATAATTCCTGATGCCATCCAGGGGACTTACCGTATGGCATGCGGTAACCGAGGCGCTGCCCCCTCCCCCCAGCCTGGCTTCCCTGGCATTTGGACCGATCACGGCCAGGGTTTCAATGTCCTCAATGGCCAGGGGCAATACATCGTTTTTATTCTGCAGAAGTACGATGGCTTCTTCTGCCGCTTTCCGGGCAATACCATGATGATGCGGGGTATCCCACTCCGCATTTAAACCTGATTCATCATTGTCGAGGGATTTCGTTTTAATAATGGTGGCAAGTATTCTGCCTACCCGGTCTATCCAGTTCCTCTTCAGTGAAATTACCCTGCTCGATCTCTTTTAGTATGGCGTCCTTTGTCAAGATTTTACCCGGACCCGGCATCTCCAGGTCAAGTCCCGCGAAAAGAGCTTTCATGCTATGGGTTCCTCTCCAGTCCGATACAATGAATCCAGGATATTGCCATTCACCTTTAATGATTTCACTGATCAGGTGTTTACTGGCTGAGGTATATTCTCCATTGACCTTATTGTAACTGGTCATGATGCCCCATGGAGTGGATTCAATAACCGGGATCTTGAAAGCGGGTAAATAAATTTCACGGAGTGCTCTTTCCGAGACCTCCACACTATGCTGACTCTGGTTGGTCTGCTGATTATTGGCAGTCGCTGCCTTGATCACCGCTCCTATGTGTTCGGACTGGACCCCCTGGATGAATGATGAGGCCATGGTCACCGGTTAAAAAAGGATCCTCTGAATATGTTTCATAATTCCGGCCTCCCAGGGGGGTACGGTGGATATTTACCATGGGGGCCAGGAGAATAGCGGCACCAAGGGCCCTGGTTTCCCGGCCTATGGCCGCCCCGACCTCCTTTACCAGTTCCCGGTTCCATGTTGATGCCTGGCCAACTGCCGTTGGAAAGCAGGTGGAACATCCTGAGTTATGCCCACGCTGAATCAAGCACAACTGTGACTCCATGTCCGCAATCAGTTACCCGGATGGATGGAATCCCCAGCCGTTCGATACCCTTGATATGCCACATGTCTTTCCCGGTCAGAAAGCTTGCCTTTTCTTCCAGGGTCAATAATGATAAAAGGTTTTCCACCCGATCGTTGACAGGCAATTCAGGATTCGTGTAGGCGTGATTATCTTTATTTGCACATCCTGCAAATATGATCACAGAGGCGATCATCAGTTGAGACAGGATCCTGTATATAATATTGCTGCTATGCAATAGGAATATAATCTAGCAATACCCATCCACATATCCCGGCTTCATCCAGTCCAGGCCCTTATGCTGATAATACGGAGTGAGGGCCATTCGCATCTCTGCCATTTCATCGGCTGGCAGCGGCTCGAAATTCTTAATGATCTCAATATTCGACTTCAGTACATCAAGACTGTCAATGCCAATTACCGCTGTGGAAATATTTTCAATGCTGAGGGCATAGCGGATCAGTTTTTCGGGATCCAGGTTATCAATGGTATCCATCGGCCGGATCACTTTCATGGCAATGATACCAAGGCCGTTTTCAGCCGCTGCCGGGATGGCCTGCTTTTCAGGGTCACCTTCCCATTGTGTCCAGTGGTTCATGGCAATGATCATGGTCTCAAAATCATAGGATCCGGCTGCATATTTCATTCCTTCAGCAGATCTGTGCCCGGTAAAACCAATATGGCGGATAACACCCTCGCTTTTATATTTATGAAGCACTTCAAGCAGGCCGCCGGTTGCGCCTATATCTTTGGCATCTTCCACTGATTCAATGGAATGTACCTGGTAAAGATCAATGTAATCAGTTTGCAATCTTGTTAAGCTGTTCTCTATGGTCTGTTTCACCAGCTCCGGATCCCTGTCACTTACTTTCGTGGCCAGAAAGACTTCTTTTCTCCTGTCCTTTAAAATTTTCCCCAGGAGTTCCTCACTATAATGTTCAGCATCTTGCTGCTTGTAAATGGCAGCCGTATCCCAGTAAAATAGTCCATTGTCCAGTCCGTAAGTTAGTATTTCAAATCTGACATCATCACTTTCGGCACTCATAAACCGGCTCCCCGTACCGATCGTCATAAGGGGGACTTTTACACCGGTTTTTCCCAGCATCCTGGTTGGCAATCCCTTTGCATTGAAAGGACTCTTTTCTGAGCTGCACATCCAGGTTGATGGCAGTGAAACTGCGGCACCTGCAATCGCTGAGTTTTTCAGAAATCTTCTGCGAGTAATTCTATTCCGTTTCATGTTGTGATGTTTTTTGATGATTATATTATTCCCGTTTACTCAATTCCAGTAATTCGATCATGGTAGCCAGTCCAGATGTTGCATCAACATACCTGTATCTTCCCCAGTCACCACCACCACTTTGAATTACCGGCATATCCCTCGATTCAAAGAAATCCACGTGATCTTCCAGGTCTTTGATGAAAAATCCGAAATGGTGAATGCCTTCACCTTTTGTATCAAGGAAATCCTGCCAGGCACTGGGACCTCCGACCGGTTCAAAAAATTCGAGGGTAATATTCTCTAATTTTATGAATGCCATTTTGGCCTTCCCTTCGGTGGGTTTGCCCAAATATACAGGGCTGACTCCGAGTCTGACCGCGGGTGGTTCAATGCCGAATAATTCCGCATAAGTCTCTGTGGTTTTTTCGATGTCATTAACAATGATAGCAACATGTGCAACAGTCTTTGTTCCAAGGTTATAATTTGAATGTATACCCGGAGTTTCAATATCCGCTGAAACAGCGATCATCATTATGATCGGGATAAATAATAAAAGGCCATATTTTTTCATTTGAATATTGGTATTAATTATGCTGAACCATACCTAATAGCCGATGTTTTGCGTTAGATTTGGATTCTTCCTTATCTCCCCAAGCGGTATGGGGTACAGATTGTGTTTTAGTTCCACATTTTGAGCCCTAATAAGATCCTGCGGAGTAGGGTTAGCAACGGTAGCTCTGGCCTGGAATGTTTCTACCAGGTTGCCCCATCTCCGCAAATCAAACAGCCTTTTTCCCTCAAAACACAGTTCCCATCTTCTTTCCTGCCGGATGGCTCGGCGGAATCCATCCTGGTCATTCGGATAGGGATTACCATCCAGATCATTTACATCGGGCCACTCGCTGAGTCCGGCACGCCTTCTTACCCTGTTGAATGCTTCAATCGATGCAGCATCGGGTCCCGATACCTCATTTATTGCTTCCGCATAAATCAACAGCACTTCCGAAAACCGGAAAAGGGGATAATTTGTCGACGATGCATTCCCGCCGGGTGGGAAAGTATATTTTTCTTCTTCAGGGAGGTATTTACCAACATGAGGAATGGCCATGCCGGGCCACCAGTAACCTGCATTGCTCTCATCCAGTGGTTGTTCCTCTTCCAGCGGATCGATGATATAGTCGAGATTGGTAACATCGCGTCGCTGATCACCGGGTTCAAACGAGGATGTCAGCTCCACTTCCCCTACAAAGGAAGAATACCCCCCTTCCCCATTTGCCATTCTGGGACCATAATACAGTTTGGTCTCGAACCAGAGGGAATTTTCCTGACAGTTTACAAAGAAAATATGCTCTTCATTGTTCTCCAGTTGATCATAATCGTCATCATGAGCCGGGAAGACATCCCTGTAATTGGCTCTCAGATCATAATGCCCTTCAGTTATGCATTTTTTTGCCCATGTAGCGGCCCGGGTCCAGTTCGATGGATCACCCTGCACCATGGTACCTGTTTTTGAATCCAGCCAGAATCCTGCGCGGGTCAGATAAACCTTGGAAAGGAATGCCTGGGCAGCACCCCGGGTGGCACGCCCTTTTTCTGTAATTTCTCTATCCCAAAGATCCTGTTCGGCCAATATCAACTCATCAATAATGAAATCCATATATGACTTCAATATCTGTTCTTTTCATATCTGAGTCACCTACAGGATCTCTGACGTATGAATCGCCGTGAAATACCACATCCCCAAAAAGCCGGACCAGGTTAAAATAGTTCTGTGCCCTCAGGAAACGGGCTTCAGCAACAATCCGCTTTTTAAGTCCAGGTGAATCAAATAAATTGACGGGCATTTGAGCTACATTTTCAATGACATTTCCTGCCCTGTTGATAATCCTGTATGCATTCCACCATACCTTGTAAAAATCCTCATATTCAGGATCGAATTTAAACCGGTCCAGTTCTTTTCGTGTAGCAAAACCACCGAATCCATCTCCCATATCATCCGATCCGAGTTCACACAGGTTGGACCACGATTTAAGATAATATCGTTGAGCTCCTGCATATTGACCCGCATAAGCCCCGGTGAGTGCTGCAAGGGCATCTTCCTGGGTTTCAAAGAAAGTTTCAGGGTTGAGGATACCGGGTGGGATTTCATCCAGTTCCTTGCATCCGATCATAACATAAAATCCCAGCATGATAAGTAAAACGCCTTTAATAAATCCAAATATGATATGAGTTTTCACGAGTTTATACTTTTGATAAACCAATCGGCGGCCTGAGTCAGGCTTGAAAATCCGGGTTATTTAAGTATTCTTTTGTTTATTATTCCTTCATTTGTATGCAATTGCAGGATATAAATGCCCGGGGACAATCCCTCCCACCTCAAGTGTGGTCTTATTTGTACTGGCAGGAAAAGCTGTCACCCGTCCAAGGACATCAATCAGATATATTCTCTGAATTTGTATATTATCCGGTAATTCCATATGGATCTGCTGGTTGAAGGGATTTGGGTATACCTTAATATCAGCCATGAACAAATCACTAATGTCAGTTATTTTATTCCCTTCGAATTCCTCCATGGCTTCCAGCAACAATGACATATGCCATGCTAATTTCGGACTGGCTTGCATTTTCATCATCGAGCACGGCCTGGGCCGAATCAATGGCTGTTTTGAATTCCGCTTTTGATCCCTCCGGATACTCACCCACACCGGTCCCTTCTACAGCAGCATCATGAAGGGCATTGGCCGAATCCACCAGGTCTGCCAGTTCGGTTTTGGCAATCACCAATGCCTCTGCATGGATTACTACCTCGGTATAACTGTTCCAGGCATTGCTGGAGTTTCCGCTGCCGGTAATCTTTACATACCGGCCATAGGATTCCGAGATATCAATGGATTCAAGTCCCGCTGTTGTTCCACTACTGCTGCCATTAAAAACCTCCTTCCATTTTTCATCATCACTGCTTGTCTCAATCTTAAAATTCGAAGTCCTTAGATCTCCATAGTAGAAAGCCATTTCCATGGCTGAAATTGTATGAACCACGCAGAGGTCATATTTGATCCATTGCACACCTTCGGCCGACCACCTCGTAGATAGATTGCCGTCTAGGGTATTTTCCGGGAAATTTGGCTCCTGTGAGGTACTTGCGGTAACATAGCCACAGATATGCTCGAAGGTCATGGTTGAATTCTCCGCGATCGGGTTGCCGGAGATATCCATTACATTGTTGACCGTAAGCGTATAGGTAATTTCTTCAGCAAGCTGTAGGACAGTGAGCGTGACCATTTTCTTATTCTGGCTTATAGCAGCACCGGTAACGATAACATCATTATCAATGGAATAGTTGATGATATTTTGTGCAGAAGTATCATCCATCCACTCATTGAACAGTACCTCGATCTCCCCTGGCTTGATACTTGTCACGGACGATATTACTGGAGGTATGGTATCCGGTCCGCTCGGATATTCATAAGCTCCGACATCGAATCCGGCTCCCTGCGGACGTACATTTCCATCGATATCAATGAAGGGAGCATCTGTATCTGTACCTGCATCAATGGCTGGGCAGCCTTCTTTTAACCGCAGGTCAAAATTGTCATAATCGACGAAAAAATCATCATAATTACTTACAATGATGTTGAATTCCACCGTTCCAATGCCGGCATCGTTCGACATGCTGGTTGTTAAATTATTTCTGACTACATTACCGGTACCAAGTGTACCGTCTTTATGTTTTGCGATACTGATCCAGGGCGGACCCGGAGTTGTGTTGTTTCTATCAACAACAGTATTGTTTATGATCTTGCAATCTATTGCACCCAATAAGGTAATCCCGTGCCAGTGATCGGTAATGACGACATTGTTTTCCACAATCCAGTCCTCGAACATCCCATCGAAACAGCCAATGCCCTGCAAAGTTCCTCTGAAAGGCTGGTTTGGATCGGTATAATTGATGATGGTATTGCCCCTTAAAATGATCCCATACACAGTGCCGGTTCCTACTGTTCCCCCTGTTCCCCTGCTGTAGGACTGGAAACCGTCATCATGGTTGTCGTCCACATCATAGCAATTTTTTACCGTATTCCATTCGAATGTATTATCGTTGCCTATTCCCCGCATTCCATCTGCAGAAAAGTTTTCAATGATATTCTTTTGGATCAGGTTATTTACTCCACCCGACTCGACCAGGATCCCATGGCGCACATTTAAGAAATGGTTGTTGCTGACGATATTATTGTCCCCGGAAATACTGGCTCCATTGCAGGCATTGCTGACCCACCCGCTGGCTGACCAGGGCGTATTGTCTTCGACGGAATATGCATAACAGCTGTCGACAATAATTTCAGAAGCCGAGCTGTTTATTGTAAGCAGCGTCGAGCTGCTATAAGAGGGAGCGGTTTCGGGACTGATGGTCAAACCATATACCTTCCATTTTTTTGCATTGCTGAAAGTCAGCTTTTTCAGGGTCGGAAGATGACCTTCTAGGGGAAGGATGGTAACGTAACCGGCATTTATTCCGTTAATGATCACCGACTCATGATGTCCCGAGAGCAGAAAGATCGTATCCCCCGCTTCGAATGTATGATTCTCTGAAAAAACTTCCGCCAGTGTTCTCCAGGGGTATGCTGCAGAGCCATCGTCTGCTTTGTCCCCATTTACCGGGTCTACATAATAATTGACAGCATGTAGATCCAGATTCTGAAGGTATAGTAATGATAAAATAAGCCATAAAATAACTCCACATTTCTTCCGCGTATTAAATATTACTTTCATATCTTCTATTGTTTGATAAATCTGCGTGTTTTGAATTCACCATTGCTGTTGACGAACCTGGTCAGATATATGCCCTTTTCAAGTTCAGATATATCGATCTCCATTCTATTGCCAGCCAGGGTTTTCTATATTTTTCACAGTATGCCCGAGAAGGTTTAAAATCGTCAGGCTTTTTATGTCGCCATCGTACTCAATGGTTATTTTATCCCGGGATGGATTGGGATAGAGTATAAACCTTGCATCCGATATATCCTCTATTCCTACGGTGGATATCAACCGGTTTACATCCAGGTCATCAAAATATGCCTGATTCCTGTAATAGGTCCCGACTCCCAGTTTACCTCTGTACCTTAATGATTCCAGAGGCTCAACACTGAAAAGCTCCTCATCATTTCGATAGAAGGTAATCAGGGAATCCAAGGCCACCATTTTGTAATTGGTCCATTCAAAATCCTCGACACAATAAGTTTCATAATCCTCCAGCAACCAGCTGAATTTAGTCGGTCCGCCAATCCGGGTAAAAACCCCCGATTGATTGATTTCTGAACTCAGCTTGGCATAGGAATAGTTATCCTTGTCCTGATACCCAAAAACAATCATGATGTCACTCGGATAAGTACTTTGTACAGACCTGGCATCGAATGAGATCTCAAAATGCTGGAAGCTTGAGTCGTTGATCAGCATATACTGTCCGCTGGTCGTAGAGTAATTACTCATGCCGACAATGACATCATCTTCTTCTTCGGTGACCTCCCATAGCGTTTTGGTATTTACCGTATAATTTAAAAAATCACCATAATATGGAATGTCACTGAAGACTGGTCAGGGGAGTTATGGGGACCATCCTGGACTTAAATTCGGCCATGGCCACGGCCAGATCCTCAACAGCCTGATCTATTTCCTCCTGCATTGATGTTGTATCCGCTGCAACTTGTTTTGCACTATCAATAGCAGTTTTAAACACTGCCTTTGAACCGGGTTCAAATTGTCCTTCTTCCGTCCCCTCCACCGCATTATCATGGAGTGTGTCTGATTCATCGATCAACTCCATCAGTATGGATAGATCCACATTTACAGCCATTTCAAAGGCAGCCATGGCCTCCATAAGATCAGTAACAGCATCATCAACGGCTGCCTGGTCTACAGCGGTTACCAGGACATTTTCCGCACTGTCAATTTCCAATGCCAAAACTGCCCTGGAGCCTGCTTTATACTCCCCGGGTGAAGTGCCTTCAACTGCTGCATCATGCAGGTCCTGAGCTTCTTTGATGGCCTCCTGCAGATGGGTCAGGTTAATATTTGTTTTGGTTACAATCAGCCTGTATGATGCATCAAGATCAAGGAAGAAACCACCTTCGCCCACTCCGTCTGTGGTAAATTCAATGCTGCTTGTTTCCTCTTCCTTAAAAACATAATATTTACTGTTGGCAGATAATCCACCCAGGCCAATCCTTACTTCCCTGGTAGTATCGGAATTGAATGAGGGACCGACACAATAGACCAGCTCAGATGTATCAGGGGATATGCTTTCAATACCAAAATTAACGCGGTTGTCTGACCCGAACCACCTGGTGGAATTAAATATCAGGCTGTCCCCATTCACCAGGGATGCTGATTTCAGGCTGTTATCTGAATCATCTTCAATCAGTAAAAGGGTGTTTCCTCTGAAATCAATATCGCCGGCTGAAGCAGTCTGATCATCTGCCTTTTGGAAGAGGGTATATTCATTATTGCCGCCGGTATTGACTTTGACTCCAATGGTGCTGGAGGTATTGTAATTCTCAGAGATGGCGCTTAAATCTGCAGCATTTGGCCACAGGAGGACCAGATACTGGTTGGCTTGCTGTCCCGAGAGACGCGCCCTCAAAATCCTGCCGTCAATATTAATAGCTGTTGATGTAGTGGTTGACCAGTCTGCTGCAGCCGGGGATAATAACCTGACCAGGGCACTGCCATCACCCCTGCTTATCTTATAGGTTTTTTCACCCGCACTGGTAAGTGTTCCTTCTGTTTGCAATCTCCACTCAAAAGTCCTGCCGGGGATAGACGAAGCAGCATCATCATAAATAACAATGTAATTGGCCTTATGTGACACAAATGTGCGGTTCAATTTATCCATGTTGGGATAAACCCCTTTCATATCGCCTGAAAAAACCATCCGGTTATCAACTGCGAAAAAGTCTTTCTGCCAGGCATACCTGCTCTGGTCTTTTTCAGGCTGGCTCCAGGCACCACCACCACCGTACTGGGTAAGATCATCGACAATGAACGTGCTGTGCTGGGTGGTTACCTTATCAACTTTCTCATAACCATCACCGGTTGTCAGAAAGCTCCCTTTGGAGAATAATAGAAATGTTCCGGCATCCGGATCATCATGTGCCACATTCACATAATCAGTAAACCATGAATATTCCGTCCCCCGCGTCTCATTGATTAATTTACCACCGAGCGGTCCGCATTTAAATGCCACTGCCGTGGCATCCGGTCCCCAATCGGACCTGGATACAGCTATTCCTATATCATCAAAATACCGATAGAGCGTAAGATCAGTCAAGGGCTTCTTTTCCAGCAGGGGATCATTGAACAGGATATACCATTGTCTGAGGAAAAAGGAATTGGCATACATCTGCCTCAATGTATGGGCAGTATGCTGAATGTAGGGATCCTGGGTTGATTTAGCTATCTGGAACAGGTAATTCGGACCACTCGAAGCGGCTGAATTCCCTGCATCCCCGAAGCCAAAACCACTGACCATTCCAGGTACCAGGTGGTGGATATAATAATAACCCACATTGTGATAATGTTCACCGGCCATCAGGTCCATCCCCGTACAATGTTTCAGTCCATAGATACCAGGATACAACATCTGTCCGCCATAGTTTGAATAGTTTAATCCCTCGTGGTTGGAACCATCGTGCGGGGACATATAACCGATCCGCCGCCAGACTGTCATGACATTGTTGTATTCGTTTTGAAGACCTGGAAGTTTGTCAGACAGGATGGCTGCACAATACAGGGATGCTGTGGCCCTGAAGTGCATGTGGTTGTTCTGGTAGTCATTGGTCCAGTAATCACCGATGTCATAACCGTGGGTTCTGAACTTGATCAATCCTTCTTCGAGCAATTCATCGTAATCGTTCCGTTCACCCTGTGTAAGATAATTATACATACAATCATACAGCAGGGCAAAACCAGCCAGTTTATGAGCCACATCCAATCCGACCGTTTTGTCTGCATCGAAAGCCCAGTTTTCCCCATAAGCCGTGCTCAGCCATACATTTCCCTTATCGATCAGCCGCTGGTCCCTTGTCATGGCTATGCCTATCCCAAGACGACTGAAATACCACCACTGTTGCTGGCCAAGGATGGCTGTATTGGTCGTATATCCAATATTGAGACAATCATTGAAAAATAATTGCCATTCTTCAGGCATATATTTTTGTGCCAGGATGGCCTGGGCATCAGCTTCTGCCTGGGTGAATAAGATCCTGGGATGCTGTCCCACCAGCTCAGGTTTGAGCGTAAACACATCCTGGGACTGTATCGTTCCAATCGAAAATACTATTAACAATGAAATTGTCAGATACCTCTGTTTTTTGCTATTCTCTTTCATGCTCCTATCATTTGTTAAAAATTGATGTCTAAAGATGCTTCTTGAAAAAATGAAATATACTTTCATTCTCAAATACGTGTCCCCCGGCGTGCTCGGAATATTCATACAGATTCCCGATGCCAAGTTTTTCATAATATCCCGCTGCTTTTTTTGCCTCACGGCGTACCCCCTCAAGATCGAACAGGGTATCTTCAGCGCCCATCTGTATCATCAAGGGACGTGGGCAAACCATGCCGGCCACCTGGGCGCTGCCAAACAATTGTAAAAGGTTTCTGTCAACCCGGTTCTTGGGATCATCTACCCGGTTGAGAACGAGTTCCTGCTCACGAAAATTTGCTGAAGGCACGGCTACCTTTATCTCAGGAAATAGCGCAGCTACATGTAATGTATAAAACCCTCCCCATGAAAGTCCCGTCATCCCGATCCGTTCACGGTCGATTTCAGGGTGATGCCTGACCAGGGTCTTCGTACCCTCTATGATCATTTGCAGCTCCATCCCGATTATGCTGGTCCCAAGAAGTTTTAACCTGCTGTCGAGCAGGTTCCGGTCAGCCCCTTCAATTTCTGGATCATCCCCGTATCCGCAACGCATAACCAATCCGGGTGCCCATACAATGTACCCCCTTTTAACTGCCTCATGTCCAAATGAATGGTAATTGATCCTGGTGTCCAGGTCGCAGATGGCCTCCGGGTTGCCCCCTCCTCCATGCTCACAGATCAACAATGGTGCCTTTCCCGAAATATTGTGCGGCACCATATATAATCCATAGGCTTCTACTCCTTCTGCGACCTCTATCCATATCCTGTATATACTGCATACTGAATCTTTGCCCACAAAAACAGTCCGGGGTTCTGAGCCCTTATGTGCCAGGGGAGGTGGGTAGCCAAAGGATTCAGCCAGTTGTTTGCGGAAGATAATAAGGGATTTCTCGTACTGTCTGATGCCTGAAAAATCCGGAGTAAATTTTGATAAAGACACATCCTTGCCCTCTTCGATCAACAGATCGATATATGCTTTTAATTCCAGGTGTTGCTGTTCCCTGATGGGAAAGGATTCTGAGAATTTCTCCCTGTATTGTCCCGGAATATCCTGGGCACAAAGATTGATGGATCCAGCAATTGAAAAAGCTACAATGAAGTATATTTTACTTTTAAAACGCATTTTGAATAAGGATTTTCTGATGGTGTATTTCATCCATTGTTGATACCTGTAATATATAAGTTCCCGGGATTATCCGGCTTACATCAAACTGTTTCCCGCCGGGATGGGCAGGGATCTCAACTTTCTTACCTGTCATATCCGTCAGAGACAGATATTGAATGGGGAGATCCGTATGTATGGTCAGGAGATCGGAACATGGATTGGGAAAAATACTGAAAGAAGTGGCCGTCCCCTTTTCCTCACCAGTAATGGGCAAAGACATCTTATACAGGTGAACTCCATAGCCTTCGTACAGATCCTCAAATGTACCATCTGAAATGGTAAGCTCACGATCTTCACCGATCACTGTTATTTTCCCATTGGGTATCCCATTAATGCTGAAAGCAGCTGTTGTGGTCCCATCACGCATGGAGACTGCAAAAACATACAGGCTGTCTTCATAATGTTTAACCATAATGTCAACCGGGACCCCCGCATTGCTGGATCCAACAGAAACCACGCCAGGTATGTCAGGGGAATTCAGAACTTCAGCCAGCTGATGGATCTGTGTATTGATCTCCGAAACTGCCGGGAACATGACCGGATCATCTAGCAATGCATTGGCGTTAAATTCAGGCACCCACTCATGACAGAAATATCCAAATCCTTTTGCACCATGAATGAGGGCCATCCATACCTCGGCTCTTACCTGTGATGGAGTGGGTTTGTTTTCACTGTTGATGTGGGTGGTTTCAATCCAGCACCAGACAGGCTTATCGCCGCCGGACCATCGCCGGAGGTTATCTATTCCCTGTGGCACATACCACAGGTTGTTCCTGATAAGGTCATATTTACTGGTTACCGGATAAATATCATAGGAGATGATATCACATCCTTCAATATAATCAGGGTATGAGAGTGTATCACCCGTACAGGTACCCCGGCCAACCCAGTCGACATAGGATACTCCCTGTCCCAGGTTCATATATACTGGGCGGGTAGGGTCCCTATCCTTGATATCATCATAAATATCAACTATGATCTCCGGGTTTATGCATGGATCATACCCGCCAGATCCGTCCGATTGTGCATTGTCTGGTTCGTCCTGTTGTGTCCATCCAACGATGATGGAATCATCAAGGTGTTTCAAACCGGTACTGTTCTGTGAACACATTACAGGCATTCCTGCGGCTCTCAGGGTGGACAGCTGATCTTCGGTGGGTCCCTGCCAGAGTCCGATAAACAGGTTTATCCCTCCGCTTTTATAGGCTGCTGCATCATTCGGGTCCTGCAGCCATACGGCTATCGGAAAGTAAGCGGGATCATCCGGCAGCCCCTTCTCCCACAGGGTTTTATCCTGTCCCTTTCCTTCAATAAGACAGCAAATGAACAGGAATATGACAATCAATTTTGGTTTGTTCATACTAGATTATTTAGGCCAGTCAGGGGGCCGTTTATATGAATATTCAGGAAATATTACCGGGACCGCATGCCCGGCCCGAAAATATCTTCTGCTTACCTGCCTGATGCCATTCATGCTGCCATCATCCAATTCTGAGATCAGCATATATCCACCCTCCTTTTCGGGGATTTTAATGGATACCGGAATGATGGTTTGCCAATAAGGTTCAATGGTAACAGGGGCCATCAGGGTGGAGACAATCTCACCATTGTGATCCATCACTTTGACTTCAACTTTGCCTTCCTTTTTTTCATTCGAATCATTCACCCCGAACAGGTTCAGATTGAGTAGCGAGCCAGGCTCATGATGTACCGGATCCTTCAGGTATCTTCCATCTTCCATGTCAATAAAAACAGCAAATGGTTTATGCGTGTGGGACTGGGCCAGCAATGCGGGTGCGGGATCAAGGTCTTTGATATGATTTTTAAACCAGTCACCGGTATATCCTCCGTTGTCGGTCAGGTAGACGAAGGAGAACATCCCGGCAAATATTCTTGCAGAGCGCAGCGTTTCACTCTCAATGGCTAGCAAATAAGCCTGGAAATCCCGGCGTTCCCCGGGAGTGGCTTCATTCCCCAGGTAATAATCATAAATATCCCTGCCGGAATACAGCTGGCTCCCGTCCGGTTCAAAGTATTCATAGTTGATATTAAAAGGAGTGATGTCTTTGCTTATAAAATTTCCTTCTGTCCGGATGGCCGAATGCATGCCATCCCTGTTTAACCAGAGCCATCCATATTCATTCAATATCATGGGGGAACTGTTGGAGAAAGCCCCCTCCATTCTGGCATTCTTACCAAAGAGGTTGCCAAATCTGAAGTTTTGGCGCCGGGACCGGACTGCTTCATCAGTATGCCACCAGCCATGCCCCAAGGGATACCAGTGGATCTCATCCATTTCATTTACATCCAGGTCTTCGGCACTCATATATCCCGCATCCCAGATCCTGGTGGGATCCAGTTCCCTCAATTCAGGGACAACAACATTCCCGATATAATCCTGTTTTTGTTCATTCATGGCATCCCAGATTACGATGCTGGGGTGGTTTCCATTTGACCAGACCCAGTCAGTATATTCCTTTTTATACTGCATATTCCTGCCCCTTAAATTCCACATGGGGTACTCATTCTGTAACATTATTCCGTATTCATCGGCCAAATCATACCAAAAATCAGGCAGGAGCCCGATACATATACGGAACCCGTTCCAGCCAAGTGATTTCGGGATGTCAATGAATAATTTCCTTACCCATTCTTTGTCCCACGGTAAACCTCCACGGTCATTGTCTTCAAAGAACCTGTTCAATGTTATATTGGACCCGAGAAAGTTAAATCGTTCTCCGTTTAACTCAAAAGTCCGATCGACTGCCTTAAAATCCCTCATCCCGAAAGTCAGGGCCACCTCATCGGATGAGCCAATCCAGGTATAATCAGAGGGTGGTGTCAAACTTTCAGGATTTCCATAATCATCAATGAACTTTGCATCGGCAGTCACTGAAACTACAGTCTCGTAGAGGAAGGGGGCATCCGGTGACCATGGATGAGGATCACTCATCGGGATCTCGAACTCCATGTATTGAATCTGCTGGCACTTTATTTTACCTGTTTGGGTGATAGTATCGGTAACCGTTTGACCACTATTCTTTTCCCTCACAAAAGCCGACAATGAATACTCGATGAATGAGTATTCCATATTCCTTTCGACCAGCTTGCCATAGTTTTCCAGCATGATTTTAGCGGTAAGTTTTGAATTTGCCAGGTCAGGCAGGGCCAGTGCTTTATCGACATGGATAGGGCCTGTGAAGGTGATAAAGACATCATCCCAGATACCTGGGATATCTGTAAATTTTTCCCTGTCAAATCCTGTTGCGGATGCTGCAGGAAGCCATGCCCTTTCGCCCACGCGTATCAGCAGGGTATTTTCCTTTTCGAATGAAAGAAAACCCGTCAGGTCGCATTCGACGGGCGTATTGCATTGCATATAGGTCCCACAATCGTGACCATTTAGGATGACCTGTGTATTGTACCTGCTTTTCAGGATCTTCAGTAGGGCATATTTGTCCCGGTACTTTTCAGGAACATTAAAAACGAATTTGTACCAGCTGTAACGGGGCTTCTGGGTACCTGTAAAATACGCTTCGTATTGTTCAATTTTTGGAATTGCCAGATCGATTAATCCGGGTACCGGAATGGTCCGGGTGAATTTTTCAGGTGGGAATGCTGTCCCGGTCTGATCGAATTCGACAACCCCATTCAGATCCATTATATCCCTGGGTGACTGGGCATGCAGAACTTGACTTCCCATTATTAGATGAATCAATAATATCAACAGATATTTCCGGATCATATTATTTAATGATTAGTTTTTCTGTTTCCATGTGGTTCTCATCTAATATTCTGATATAATAAATTCCTGCATTGAGTCCAGATACATCAATCTCCAGGGTCATATCAGCATGGCCGTTTTCAATGGGGAATGACCTGTTGAGGACCATTTGTCCCTGCACATTCCAAATTTGAATTTCAAGCCTTTCCCCTGTAAGTATGCCGGTTTCCATGCAGACCCTGTCCAGTGCAGGATTTGGAAATAATCGGAAGGAAGGTCTGTGATAAGCTGAAGTAACCTCAAGTGCTGGCCTGTCACCAAATACGCGAAACTCTATGATACTCGCCCAATCCCCTTCATAATCATTACAGCCGGTTACCGTCAATTTCACATACCTTGCAGGAAAGTATTCAAAAGTATCAATCAGCACAATGCCTCCCTTTGTGTTTTCCAGTTTATCCACAAGCATTGTATAATCATCTTCAGACGAGGCCTTGCCAGATATTATATATTGATAAGCCCTGTTTTGATAGGGGATAATCTCGGTACGGTAGATGTTATAAACATCTTCAAGATCAATCTCGATCCATTGCGGGAATATTCCGGCCGTCCATTTTGTCAGCGCACTGCCATCAAGTGCCTGTACCGCTTCGTTACCTCTTTCCTGGTCAGAGAAATTGGTAAGTTTGTTTAAGGCCAGGTTGTCACCCGCCTCGGGGTGGACTGACAGGTTTTCCCCCGACCAGTTTATATACTTCGGATCCTGCCAGCAAAAAGGCCCCTACACCAAAATCGGCAGTTGTTTCATAAGTAACAGGTTGTGAAGAGGCAGGTTCTTTTCCCACTTGCTGGACATAACCCAGTTTCCCATCATCATGAACGGCAATACTGACCAGTCCGTTCCATGCTTTCTCAACGACCGGATAATAGGTCGTACTGTCGAGGAACTGATTGTTAATCCCCCATGCCATGCCAAAAGTAAAGAAGGAAGTCCCGCTGGTTTCAGGTCCACCGAAATCATCCGGATCAGCCAGGCTGACATTCCAGAACCCATCCGCACGCTGTACCTCCTTCAGGGCTGCTGCCATGGTTTGGAAAGTTGAGATATATTCTGCTCGGCGGGGGTCTTCTGCAGGCAAATGCTGCAAGATTTTTGCGTGTGCCCCGAATACCCAGCCGTTGCCGCGGGACCAAAAACAATCTTTTCCATTGGGAGTCTGAAAAGGAGGATCAAAGTTCTCATCCCTGTACCACAGTCCCGATACCCCATTGAACAGTCCCCTGCGAACCTTGGTATCCTCATACAAATCGTACATTTTTTGGAAGTAACGGTCATCTTCATTCAGTACACCCAATCGTGTAAACACCGGCATGGCCATAAAAAATGCATCGATCCACGACCAGTCATCCTTCTTGGTGCTGTTAACCATGTTTGCAATGCTTTCCTGGATATCCTCAATTTTTTTCGCTTCCTCCTCGATCCTGTACAGGTCCAGATACGTTTGTCCAATGCATTGATTATCAGCATGCCGTGTTCCCGTGCCGCCTTTTAGCGCCCAGCCATTATTCTCAGCCCAGACAGAAGCGTAATACAGGTATTTCTGATCGGGCCAGGTAAAATACAGGGCCATATTGCCTGTGAAATAAGCAGCCCTGTTCCATTCCCAGTCTCCTGGATCAATATGGCCATTTATCCAGTGGTCATTCACCCTTACCATGGTCTGCAATACTGCCTCCTTATCCGGCAGCTGCGCCCGTGCAATAGAAGCAACAACAAGCAGGCTGACAAGCATCAAAACATGCCCGGTCATGTATAAATATTTCATACTATGCGTATCCTATTTATATGATATTTCCTGGTCTCCGCCACCCAGTATTGTTTCCTCATTATTCCAGATAAATACCCCCGACAGGTTCCCTGGCAGGCTTACCGATCCGGATATGCCTTTTTTTCCTTTTCTTTTCAAATCGACTTTGATATCCCCTTCCGGATGGGGCATGCTTGCTTTTATAAATTTCAGTTTTCCGGGATTTGGTGCTATCACCACTGATTTAAACCCTGGTTCTGCCGGGTAGATCCCTGTTACTGTATGCAAGAGGTCAAAACATGGACTGGCACTCCAGGCATGGCAATCAGAGCGCATGTCAAATTCCCTTTCAGCAAAAGTTGTGAGCCCAAGGTCAAGCATGATATTCCATGGTTCTATATGGTTGAGGTATTCATCACCCATACCTGTTTTTTGCAATGCCCTGAAAAGATAAAACCTGAAATAGACGGTAGCCTGGATCAGGTCCTTTTGTTCCAGTACCTTTCGCATCAGGTCCTTCTGTTCATTTTTTTCCAGGGCATCAGTAAGGATGGCGAAGATATTGGTATGTTGTGAAAAGATCTTTTTTCGAGGGGTTTCGGCAAACATGCCCCTCGATTCATCATAGCAATGAGTATAAACTGCCTGGATCATGTCGCCTGCCATCTGATTATATTTAACGGCGAGTCCTTTATTACCCAGGCTGTTAAATAATTCACTGGCGAATTTCAAAGCATAGACATACTGTAAACTGATAGAGGCACTGTGGCCGTATTCGGCACCGGGCGGGACGCCATTATTGTATTCCGGGGCCCAGTCTGTAAAATTCCACCATTCCAGGTTACCCAGCAATCCATTGTCCCCTATGCTCTTTTCGAACCATTCCAGGACAGAGATCATTCCCGGCTGGAATTTACCCACAAAATCCATATCATTCCTGTATACATAATAATCGTATATCATGGCAATCCAGATCAGGGAATAGGTTGGAATAACCTGGTATACATAGGAAGGATAACGGCTTAAGGTTAAGCCTTCAGGGATCCGGGAATGATCAAATTGTTCGATGGCATTCCGAGCCAGCCTGTCGTCACCGGATACATAGTAGGTAATCAATGCCTGTATTCGTGTGTCACCGATGTATTGCAGTTGTTCATAATATGGACAATCTGCATATGTTTCGGTACTGTTTAAACGCTGTGTCCTCCAGGCCGCCTCCCAGATCTTGGAAAGGATGGGATCGTCTGACTCAAAGGATGCATTTTCCTCGAATGGATAGGCCCAGAAAATCCCGTAAAAATCATCAATGCTCAAGGCTTCATCAGCTGTTTCGATGTCAAACTGTATGAATCTGTAGGTTCTGTACCAAAGGGTAGTGAAATGCCTGTTATTGCCGCCATCTGGATAAATCAGATCATAATAGCCAAAGATCTGCTTCCCTTCAGTTTCATTCCTGTTTCCTTTCACCAGTTTTGCATTAAAATGGTCATCCGTGTCCAGGTTTTCCGGATCCACCCTTCCAAACAGAGATTCCGCATAGGTGATTTTGATTTCACTTCCTTTGCCACCACTGGTGACAAGATTTGGGATAACCCAGGCTTAGCCAGGTCTGGTCAATTAAAATTGATGCTTTGGTATTCGGGGGGATGGTCAGGGCCTTGTCATTCCTCAGGAAGCCATCGTTTGGCTGGATCCCTTCAGTCCGAATGACCTTTTTAAGCCTGACCTCTTTTTCTTCCATCATGGGGATATTCCGAGGTACAAGAAACCAGGAGGCTCCAAATAAAAAATTACGGCCTACTGCTGCTTCTGTGCGAGCTGTTTTGGGTTTGAACCAGCCACCATCCTCAAAATTTATCTTCTTCCATCCCCAGGGATGTTGAGAAGCATCAAATTGATCTGTGGGCCCCGCTGCATAATACCCTCCCACTGAGTCGCTTGTGATGGGTATAAAGTCATAAGCCAGGTTTTTGGTGACCTTCCATTTCGCATCACCGGTATTTATTATTTTTTTGTTTGTAGAATCACTTTGAAGAATAAATGCAGTCTGGGAGGAATGCTGTTCTGCATGGCGGTATTCTCCAAAATTTACCACCTCCGCAGCAACAATATTCTTGCCCTTCAGCAGATATGGGGCAATATCAATTGTTTCATAGCGCCAGTGCAATAAATTTCCCCTGGCGGGGCCGTCAGCATACCTTCTGCCCATTTACATAGAGCCGGTAACGGTTATCACCAGAAACATAAATGACATATTTTTCCGGCTTATCTTCAAGGTCAAAGGAACGCCGGAACAGAAACACACCATAATCCAATGTGGATGCTGTAGGGTGGGTTATCCATTTGGCTTCCCAGGTATGTTTCAATTGTGACCAGTCTTTCCCATCCGCATTTGTTTTGACATTTGACTCCTGGGAAAATGCCTGTGCACCTGAGAACAAAAGAAGACCGGCAATAATCAATTTCAAATAAGATCTTCATGGGTTTGATGTTTCAGTTTTCAGTAATGGAATGATGGGAACTGGACATGTCGAAAGCGGAATCGATAAATAGTTTTCATCGTTCAAATGAAAGCAATTTATCGCATTTATTTTATCAACTGGAGCCTTCCGCAGGGAAGGCTCCAGTGATATATACATCCACCATAGGAGGAGGGAGGATGTATTTATTCAAAGTACTGTGAGACTTGTCTTTGTCTACTTAATCATAATTTTCTCAACGGCTACATTTCCTCCGTCAGAATAGCACCGTAAGAAATACATACCACTCTCAAACTGGTTGGCATTGATTGTAACAGAGTGCTCACCATGTGTTCTCATCTCCATTACCTGCTGACCGCTGAGATTGTACATTTCAATTTTCTGTACATGGTCAATCTCAGAAACCGTGAACTGTTCGGCTGCAGGATTCGGATAGATCAATACACCTGATACGCTTGTATTACTCAGATCCTCGACCGATACAGTGAGGTCACCGGCCATGACATTATCGAAATACACCTTATCATTGGAAGAACCAACACCGATCTGTCCTGCCCCCAGCAGCATATCTTTGGCTCCCTGCGGAACAGTCTCCCAGTGGCTGAATTGCCAGCTTGCGACATCGCCTCCATATATCTGAGCCACTGTTAATGTATCCACATCAAGTGCCCAATACTCCTCCCCGTTTACGATCATGGTCAGAATAGTACCCTCGCGTTCCAGCCTGATAATATTCCAATCGTCGAAGCTGTTGTCATCTACGTATGGTATACATCTTTCAGGTGGTATTTCTTCTACCGGATCGCCCGGATCATCCGTTTTATCAAGACGGTATGCCTGTCCTTCAAATTCAAACCGGATACCGGAAATACCAAATGCATCACCCTGTCCTTCGGGATCGCCTGTAACGCCAATTCCCGGATGATTGAAGTACATAGCCTGTGCAAAGTTATCTTCATCAGTGTAGGAGAAGTACAGTACAGCATCTTCAAACATGGAGGCGTCCGGAGCTCCGGAAGCTCTCTTGAACAACTTGGCATCTGCTTGAATGGCCCAATCATTGTCATAGATTGCGTCTTTCACGATACTTTTACGATTCCCACCTGATTCTTTGGGAGCCGTAATACCATACCTGGTATCGCCACTGTCCTCTAAAACTCCCCATAACCATGGATTTATCTCAGCATAATTTCCGGCTTCACCAAGGATCTCAACATCACTGAACAGGCCGGTAACTTCAATATATCCTGCATTTATATCGTCAAAAAGGACTTTATCGTTGGAAGAACCCACACCGATTTGTCCTGTTCCCAGTAACATGTCTTTGGCTCCCTGTGGCACTTCTTCCCAGTGGCTAAATTGCCAGCCTGCTACATCTCCGCCATATATCTGGGCCATTGTTAAGGTATCCACATCAAGTGCCCAGTATTCTTCTTCATTTACAAGCATGGTTAGGATGGTACCCTCGCGTTCCAGCCGGATGTTGTTCCAATCGTCAAAACTACCGTCATCCACAAACGGGATACATCTTTCAGGTGGTATTTCCTCGACCGGATCCCCCGGATCATCCGTTTTATCCAGACGGTAGGCCTGTCCTTCGAAAACAAACCGTATACCGGAAATACCGTATGCATCACCCTGTCCTTTGGGATCACCCGTCGACACCAATTCCCGGATGATTGAAATACATGGCCTGAGCCCAGTTATCCTCATCCTGATATGAGAAGAAAAGTACTGCATCTTCGAACAATGAAGCGTCCGGTGCTCCACTGGCTCTCTTGAACAACTTTGCTTCCGCTTCAATGAACCAATCATGGTCATAGCCGTTGCCATTCAGGATACTCATACGATTTCCACCGGATTCTTTGGGAGCCGTAATTCCATACCTGGTATCACCACTGTCTTCAGTAACACCCCATAACCAGGGATTTACTTCCGTATAGTTGGCTGCATCACCTAGGATTTCAACATCGCTGAATACTCCTTCAACAGTGACCCAGCCTGCATCAACATTATCAAAGTATACCCTATCATTTGAAGATCCGATACCAATTTGTCCCGCTGTAAACAGCAGGTCCAGAACTTCAGGCGGGATAGAATCTATGGTATCCAGCCGGTTGCCTGTATAGAATTCAATCATGGTTACAGTATCCAGTCCTATGGCATGGTACACTTCACCATTGACAAGCATGCTCAGAACAGAATCTTCCATCATAACCTTGACTTTGTTCCAGTCATAGAAGCTTGTATCCCCCACGAAGGGTATGCAGGTTTCAGCATCTATTTCTTCTACCGGATCACCAGGATCATCGGAATGCATAAATCCATATCCTTTACCATCGACAATGAAATTGAATCCGGATAGACCAAGTGCATCGGTCTGTCCTATTGGATTGTCCTTGGCGGGTCCATGGGTATTAAAGAATTGAGCCCATGCATAATTGGAATCATTCTGCCAGGCAAAGAACAGCCTGCCGTCTTCCCACCAGGCTGTTTCATCAACAGCTGATGGCCTTTTCTGCAATTTCATATCGGCTTCCACCCAGTAGTCGTGACCGCCATACTTCATATCATCCCCGGCTATCGTTGTTCTGTTGCCTCCGGCAGGCTTGTCCTGAACAATGCCATATACCATCTCTCCATCATCACTGAATACATCCCACAGCCATGCTGCAGCTTCATCGTAGTTACCAGCATCACCGAAAAATGGTACATTGCTGAATACCCCTTCTACAGGTACATAACCAGCCATTACATCATCAAAATATACCCGGTCGTTCCCAGATCCAATACCAATTTGTCCCGGTGTAAAGATCAGGTCAATGACAGCCGATGGAATCGTATCAATGGTATCCAGCACGTTGCCGGTATAATATTCAATCATGGCTACAGTATCCAGGCCTATGGCATGGTACACTTCACCATTGACAAGCATGCTCAAAACGGAATCCTGAAGCATTACCTTGACTTCGTTCCAGTCATAAAAACTTGTATCTCCATCGTAGGGTATGCAGGTCTGAGGCGGTATCTCTTCAACCAGATCACCCGGATCATCAGAATGGATATATCCATATCCCTGTCCATTTACCACAAAGTAGAATCCGGATAGCCCAAGCGCATCTCCCTGTCCGATGGGATCGTCCTTGGCAGGTCCGTGGGTATTGAAGAATTGGGCATAGGCATAATTGGTATCATTCTGCCAGGCAAAAAACAACCTTCCATCTTCCCACCAGGATGATCCAGCCACAGCTGACGGCCTTTTCTGCAATTTCATCATAGCTGAAACATAAAAATCGCCCTTGTCTCCGTAGGTTCTTTCATTTAAAATACTGGTACGGTTTCCACCGACCGGTTTATCCTCAACAATTCCATAGACCACTTCCATATCCACACTATCTGTGAATACTTCCCATAAGGTGTCTACAGCCTCCGTATAATTATTGGCATTACCCAAGAATTCGACATCGCTGAAGATGCTGTCGGCTTCTTGTGCAAAGAGGAAGGCCCCTTGCACAAGGAATAGGATCGAAAAGCATAATCGAATAAAGTTTTTCATAGTGAATTTGTTTTAGTAAAACATTTAATTTAGGGAATAATATATATGGTACACATATCCTAATAGCCCGGATTTTGTGTTAGATTCGCATCTTTCTGTATTTCCTGAAAAGGTATGGGGAACAGGTTGTGTTTTAAATGCACATTCTGTGCCCGGATCAGATCCTGGGGAGTCGGATTTGCAACGTTGGCCCTTGCCTGGAAAGTTGATTCCAGAGCGCCCCATCTGCGCAAATCGAATAACCTTTTGCCCTCGTAACACAATTCCCATCTTCTTTCCTGACGGACCGCCTGACGGAAACCATCCTGATTGTTCGGATAGGGATTGCCATCCAGGTCATTAACATTGGGCCATTCACTTATACCGGCACGTCTTCTTACCCGGTTGAATGCTTCAATCGCGTCAGCATCAGGACCGCCGCTGGCCTCATTTTGTGCTTCTGCAAAATTCAGGAGCACTTCCGCAAACCGGAACAGGGGATAGTTTGTGCCGGAGGAATTGCCTGTCGGCGGAAAAACATAGCTATCTTCCTCAGGCAGGTATTTTCCAGCATGAGGGATGGCCATTCCGGGCCACCAGTAATCTGCATTGGTGGCATCCAGGGCCTGTTCTTCTTCCAGTGGATCGACAATATAGTCGAGGTTACATACATCTCCTCGCTGGTCATTTGCTTCAAAAGATGAGGATAATTCCACTTCACCGAGAAAGGAGGAATAACCCCCTTCACCATTTGCCATCCTGGGTCCCCAATACAGCCTGGTCTCGAACCAGTTATCAGTTTCCGTACAGTTTACAAAGAAGATATGCTCTTCATTGTTCTCCAATTGATCATAATCATCAATATGAGCCGGAAAAACATCCCGGTAAACAGGCCTGAGATTATAATGATTTTCGTCCATTGTTTTCTTGGCCCATTCCGCAGCCTTGGCCCAGTTAGACTGATCTCCCTGCACCATGGTATTGGTCTTATTGTCCAGCCTCCATCCTGCCATGGTTAAATAGACCTTAGAAAGGAAGGCTTGGGCTGCACCCCGGGTGGCTCTCCCTTTCTCAGTGATTTCCCTGTCCCACAGATCCTGTTCGGCCGCTATCAATTCATTGATAATAAATTCATATATGACATTTATGTCGGTTCTTTCAAGGCTGGCATCACCCACAGGATCGCTCACATAGGAATCCCCGTGGAAAACAACGTCACCCCAAAGCCGGACCAGGTTAAAATAATTCTGTGCCCTCAGAAAACGGGCCTCAGCAATGATCCGTCTTCTAAGCTCCGGTGAGTCAAAAGCATGATCCGGCATATTGCTTACATTTTCGATCACATTTCCAGCCCTGTTTATGATGATATAGGCCGACCACCATACATAGTAGAAATCACCGAACTGGGGATCAAATTTAAATCGATCCAATTCTTTTCGTTCCTGTATGCCACCGAAGCCGTCGCCCATATCATCTGATGCGACATCCACGATGATGATCCATGATTTGAGATAATATCGCTGGGCGCCACCATAATGGCCGGCATAGGCCCCGGTCAGCGCAGAGAGGGCATCTTCCTGGGTTTCAAAGTATGTTTCAGGATTTAAAATCCCCGGTGGTATTTCATCCAGTTTTTGGCATCCAATCATACTTATGACCCCAAGCATGATCAGCATTAAACCAGTTTTAAATATGGAATTAATTTGAGTTTTCATATATAGACATATTTATTGTTTGAAGATTAAAACCCTACCCTCACCCCAAAAGTGATGCTTTTGACTGACGGGTAATTGTGTTTGTCATATCCAATATTCAGGTTGCTGTTGCCTCCTGAATGCATTTCCGGGTCATAACCGGTATAATTGGTTATGGTAAGAAAATTCTGCAGGCTGGCATAAACGCTTGCATTATCCATTTTAATCTTTGACATCCACATTCTTGGAAACGAGTAAGATAGCTGCAGATTCGACAACCTGACAAATGAGGCATCCTCAACAAACCTGTCACTGGTTTTGTCAACATAACCATCCGTCATTCTTGGAATATCTGTATTGGTATTCTCAGGTGTCCAACTATCCTTTAACCATTCTCCCCCGTTGAATTCTCCCAGGGCACCATTGGACAATCCCTGGCGTGTCCCATTGTACAGATCATGGCCCTGGACACCGGTGATGATGGCATGCAGTTCGAATCCCTTGTAGGAGAGTGTATTGGTAATCCCGAAAATATAATCAGGCAGGGCACTTCCAATAACACCCATATCCTGATTTGTCAAAATACCATTATTGTTGGCATCCAGGTATCTTTGATCTCCCAATCCCTCATCTCCGGTAAAGCGCGGTGTATTTTCAATATCATCACCTTCCTGGAAGATGCCATCAGTGATAAATCCCCACATATTTCCTATGGGTTTACCAGGTTCAATCTTGGTAATTCCTGAATAAAATTCTGTGTCATTAGCAAGGCTTACGACTTCATTCTTATTTATTGATATGTTACCGTTTATTGTCCACTTGAAGTTTCCTGTCGCAAAAATATCGGCACCTAAGGCTAATTCAAAGCCCTTATTTTTCATTTCCGCCACATTGGAGACAATGGTTACCCCCTGTCCCAGGTTCCAGCCATCACCATAGCCAGTGTAAAGGGGAAGTGGAAAATTCCACAACAGTTCTGAAGTGGTACGATTATACAGATCAAGTGTAAAACGCAGGCGGTTATTCAAGAAACCCATGTCGAGACCAATATCCGTTGTAGCTGATTCTTCCCAGTGAACACTCTCATTCGGAATCTGACCGATCGATGCACCAATCCACAGGGCATCACCACCTGTGCTTCCGACTCCACCAAAATTGGCATTAGATCTGTTCGTACCCACTGCCATCCTGGGCAGCCATTGATAGAGAGCAATATTATCATTCCCGGAAATACCCCAGCTGACCCTTATCTTTAACTGGTCAAATACATTCAGGTTCTTAATAAAATCCTCTTCAGAGATTTTCCAGGCTGCTGAAGCAGAAGGAAACGTACCCCATTTTTCCTTGGGTCCAAACTTAGAGGATCCATCTCTCCTCACGGTAGCCTCAACGATGTACCTGTTCATGAAATTGTAATCAATCCGTCCGAACAGAGATTGAAATACACTGCCAGAGGTTCCTGAAGATATCGAATGATTCGCCTGGGTGAATGCCGCCATATTGTACCATAAAAATGATTCCCTGCCGATTTCTTCACTAAACATGTTGTTATAATCAGAATTAACAACCTGTTGCTCTACTCCCAGCAAAACTTTGAGCCGGTGATTTACCGCCAGCTGTTTATCGTAGGTAGCGGTTACATTCCCAATCCACCGGTTGGTGACATTATCCGAAAGGGATGCACGGGCCATGGCACGGGTAGCAGTTGCACCAAACAAGTCAGCGGTTACAAATGTCCTTCCCTGGTAACCTCTGTAATCACCTGCGATGTCAGCCTTTACCGTAAGATCCTTTATAATTTCCCAGGAAAAGAAAACATTACCGACAATACCCGTTGTAATCCGGTTATCCTTCTGACCCTCAGCCTGTAATCTGGGATTATCCCAGGTAGAAAGATTGAAGTATTGCCCTGTTTCATCATATACCGGGTAATAAGGGAATGAGGTCAGGGCGCCACCTGCAGTACCCAGTGACCAGCCGGTAGATACATTGAAACTATTTGAATTGGTCCTGTATACATTGGCATTAACACCGATGCTCATTCTATCATTTATCTCATGGTCCACATTTAACCTTACCCCGCCTCTCTGGAAATCCGAATCATAGATGATACCATCTTCCATTCTGTAATTTGCTGATAATGCATAAGATGTTTTCTCGCTACCACCTGATAGTGCGAGATTGTAATAATTCGTATGGCCCGGGCGGAAAATTACATCCTGCCAATCCGTATCAGCATTATACCCGAGAATGGGTTCTGTTCCATCGATCTGACCCTGTGTGAACAGGGCAGGTAATCCGTCATTCGTAAGTGCCCTGTTGCGCAAAGTAGTGTACCCGGCCCTGTCGAGCACATCCATGTTCTTTGTCACAGTGGAAATTTGATGGTAATACGAAAAATCAACCCTGTTCTGGTTTTTTTGTCCCCTTTTTGTCGTCACCAGGATCACCCCGTTACCACCCCTGGCACCATATATGGCAGTGGATGATGCGTCCTTCAGGATCTCCATACGTTCAATATCTTCCGGAGCAACAGAATTAATGTCACCGCCGATAAAGCCATCAATAACCCACAAGGGGCTATTCGTGGTAAGGAGTGAACCGTGACCACGGATCCGGATGGAGGCACTTGATCCTGGCATTCCGCTGGTATTGGTTACCTGCACACCGGCCGCCTGTCCCTGCAATGCATAATCAATCCTTGAGACTGGTCGAACAGCCAATTCCTCGGACGTTAATGATACAATCGCTCCGGTCAGGTCACTTTTCTTGGTGTAACCATATCCTACAACAACCAGCTCATCTAATGCCTCAAAGGCAAGATCCAGGCTGACGTTTATTACGGTTTGATTGCCCACTTCAATCTCTTGGGTGGCATAGCCCACAAATGAAAATACAAGTATATCACCCGAAGAAGCTTCAATGGAATAAAACCCCTCTGCATTGGTGACTGTACCGGCAGTCGTTCCCTTTAGGACAATATTGGCACCCACCAGTGTAGTCCCATCGGTATTGTCCGTAATCGTACCGCTAAGGGTTCGCTGCTGGGCACTTACGCTAAAAACAGAAAGTATTGCCACACAGGCGAACAATAATACTTTCCCAATTTTTAATTTACTCATCATAGTTATTTTTTAGGTACATGTTTTACAGTTCAATAAAGTTTATTCTTCAGCCTCTGTTACCGTGATCACAAAATCTAATGCTACCTGTCTTAAATTAGAAGCATTTTTGACTTCCCGGTTGGTTAATACCATGGTGGCGGTATATTGCCCGGGAGTGGAATAAGTATAATCTATACTCCCGTCGGACTTTGTGTCAACACCTACAGTTTCCGTATCAGACGGGTTATTGAAATCTGCCCAGACATGCCCGGCTGTACCCGAAAAGAACGCATAAAAATCAGCTTTGCCGCAATTTTCAAATTGTATAGACCGCCCGGCATCCACTGTAAATGGTTCGGTCAGTACAAGAACCTCTCCTTCCTTTTTGATTGATAGTTTATAGCATGAAACCGGATCTTCGATGGCTTTCTCACAGGCAGGAGCAACGAAGAACAGCGGAACCACTATCAACAATAAAATGATTTTAAAATTTCTCATAGCTTAACTTTTTGTTGCCATTTATAATTAATTCAGGTTGTTCATAATCGTACTTAAATGATCTTCAAACAGTAAAACTTAAAATAAGCAGTATGCCTGCAATTATCAGGATGACCAGCACCAGTTCAAGCAGTACTAAAAATATATATCTACGTCTGTTATTAACATTTTTCATTTCCTCGATCTACATTTCATGCAAAGAGTTTCGGCATCCTTACTCAAACAGCATGAAATTCTATAATGGTTCGTATTTGTTTGACAAATCAATGATAAAATATCGCGAAAATAAACCGTAATGTACTGGAGATAAAATGCTTACGTCAATAGCCTGGTGATTTATTGACATATGCCTGCTTTCATGGAATAGTATATTTATCAAATCAACCTATTCCGCTGAAAGCAGGCAAATATAACCGTATCTGATACTTTACTTCTTAATGAATTTATTTGTAGATCTGCCGTTCACTCCGTCCACTGATATGAAATAAACTCCTGTCTCAAATTCTGATATATTAATCATTATTGAACCGGAATTTATATCATGTAAACGCTTTATTTCCTGTCCAACTATATTTGATATCACCAGTTTTTGAATCGGGCTTTCAGCGTCAATGTTCAATATATCTCCGGCCGGATTTGGATAACGATGAAAATCTTGTGTTTTTTACGTCATTAAAGATCCCGGTACCTCCGGCACCTTCCGCAAAATCGTCAAACAGGGCGATGTCGTTATAACTCCCCACACCGATCATTCCTGCTGTTCCCAGTTCTCATCCGTTACAGCCATGTATTCAACATCATCAATGTATGCGGTAACGGTGGTGCCTGCACGCACCAGCCTGTAATTGTGATACATCTGTATCACTCAGGGCCGGGGTGGCGTTCAGATCCCCAACCTCAACTGCTCCGCTTGTGTCCACCAGGTAAAAGCCATTGATATCCTCACCTGTGAAACGCATATATGCATAATTGCTTATATCCGAATATCCGAATGCAACAATGAAGTCTGCCTTTGGATCCAATGCATCGCTTTTCATCTTATTGAGCTTTGCTTTGAGGCTGATATCGAAGTCACCATATGTTTCCACATCATATACAGCAACACCTCCCGGTGTGCCATTAATCGGAGCAGGCCTTTCACTGAGTTTCAGGCGGGCATCTCCTTCATCCTCCCGGACCAGCCAGAATCCATACTTAGAGGGTGTATTGGCGTAATTGGTGATGTCCCCAAAACTTGCTATATCACTGAATACTGTTGGTTCCTCGGGACCAATGTAGAAGATAATATGGGCGGCGTCCGTTGCGATACCCAGATCAGGGTGTTGGCTCCCCATGGTGCCTCTCTGGAATAAAATCCCAGCCATTCCTTAGGACTTGTAACCGGATCATATTCCGAGATATAAGGTGCGAACCTGATGGTCAAAGTCTTATTTCCTTCGGCTCCCATTTCATATATAACAGCCGAAGTGACATCAAACTCTTCAATCTAGCTTGTGCCGCCACATTCAGGATTTATTTTAATAAGGGTATAATTGGCTTCATTTTCATAATCTAATGCCTGTGCATCCGTCCAGGTCAGTCCGCCTTCAGTATCCAGTGAACCATTGCTTCCATTTCCTTCTCCCAGTCGTCAATATCCGTCAGGTGATAAGCATAATAACCCTGTCCGGTGTTTGCGGATACTTTAAATACAATTTCCGCATACAGAATATCCTGTCCATCCGGTATGGATTCCTCCAGGGAGGTCAGGTCAAATTTGACCCAGGATTCAAAATAGGACATCAAAGTTTCGTTATCATCAAAGTTGCAGATCTCGATTGCTGCCGTCCAGCTCCAAAATTTCTGTCCTTATAATCTCCAAGAGCCTGGCCTGTTCCGCTGGCAAGTGTTAAATCACCGGAGGTCCATATCGTATCCTGTGTAACCTGTGACTGAACCGTTGTCAACATCAATAGCGTCAGCATTGATGTCAGCATAAGCTTAAAAAAAGTAGAAATTTGTTTCATAGTATTACGATTTTTGGTTATGAATTATGTGAATACATTTTTATTTCGATGCAAATTATGACATAAATACACACTTGTCAAGCGTAAAACACTGTGTTATAGCATGTTACGATTTTTATTTGGCGCTTAAGTGGAAAGGTTGAGCTGATTAATCTCAAGAAATTCGGGACTTGAGCATATAATCAGGGAAATGCTCATTTTCCTTTGGCGGATAAATAAATTTAGTTTTTTAGGGTATTTAGAATTATTCTAAATTCAGAAATCTCTGGCTCATTCAGATCGATGACCAGATTTTGCCTGAGTGGACTCAATCTGAGAGGAGAACAGTTCAATTGCGACAGAATGTTTGCATGATTACTATTCAAGAATCGATTGAAAAACTGCGACCCGGAATTTCGTGATCACGTCATGGTCCTGGTCCCAGCAGCCAGTACACTGAGAAAGAAAAATCCCGATGAGTTCCTCACTGGGATCAATGAAAAAACGGGTGTAATATGCTCCGTCCCAGCCTACCGTTCCGATTGACTCGATCTCATCATAGGTTCCACGTTCGGTTCTGATGCCAAATCCCAGGCCAAATTTATCACCACTGTTATGCCTGAAGGTAGAGTACAGGTTACGTATGGAATTGGTGGTCATTAGTTCAACAGATTTGGGACTCAGCAACGAATGTCTTCGAGCACCCCACCATTCAGGATCATTTGAGCGAATCGCATATAATCAGGCCCTGTAGACATCAATCCAGTCCCCCCCGAAAAGTAGGTCCGGGTCAGCAGATGGGAATACTCCTGGGCGGTTTCCAGTATCTTACCATTCTCATCCAGCGCATACATCCTTGCAAGGCGTCTGGTTTTGTCTGTTGGCAGCACACAATATGTGTCAAACATCTTCAAAGGAATGAAGATTTGTTCCTGTAGGAAGGCATCGAAGCTCATACCACTGATGATCTCAACCAGATAAGCAAGAATGTCATAGGCCAGGCCGTAATTGAATTCTTCTCCGGGGTGAGAAACCAGGGGGAGTGCGGCCATTGCCCTGACCTGACCGGAAACAATTGCACTATCCTGCCCATTACCTTTTACCCCACAGGTAAAATTCATTACATCCCTAATGGTAATATCTTTTTTGGCCGGGACCAGTAGAATAGAATCTTCCGTTGATCCAGCTGCCAGCACCATCGGATTCTTGAATTCCGGAATGTATTTTGAGATGGGATCACTGAGCAGGAAATGACCCTGTTCGTAAAGCATCATCACAGCTGTCGCGGTTATGGGTTTTGTCATGGACGCCAGCTGAAAAAGGGCATCCTTCTCCATGGGTTGGCCCAGCTCTGTGTCCATCATTCCATGCGATTCATACCAGATAAGTTTCCCATTCCGGGCAACCATACTTACTGCTCCTGCAATGTAGCTGTCCTCAATATGCTGATCGATCACTGCCGCGATTCGCTGAAGACGCTCTGATGAAAGTCCCACTCCACAGGGATTTGCTGCTGGAAGGCCCTGACCAAATCAGATAGCTCAGGAACCAGCCCAAGCCAAAAAGCAATGTATTTTTTTTCATATTTAATTTTGGGGTTTAACCTGCTTTTGAGGAGGATAATAAGCTCTTTCCATCCCTCTTTCGGATTCTTGAATCGTTTCCGGGTTTGCATTATGTCTTTTACCTTATTATGAAATTCCCAGCAAGTCTTCATTCTGAGGTCGATGGTCTTGGATAGCTGTGAAATATTTATCTCACGGCCGGTACTTGTCAGGATAAGGATATAAAATGCTTTGTCGATCGGGAATCGTAACCTGTGAAATATGGTACAGGTAGTAACAGATTCTTTATAATTACACTTTGTACACCTCCTCATAAGGGTAGCTCCTCTTTGCGATACTCATGGCTGCCACATTTCTTACAGTTATAACCATGCTTCCATTTTAATTCTTCAAGAAATTTACAGCAGGTAGTTTCATCTGGGTATATCTTTTTAAATTCATCAAAACCGATGAGCTTTTGCATCACCCTTGCCTCAGAAAGATGATGCAGATCATCTTCAAGTTCAATATTGTGTTTTTGCAGCAATTCATTCATCTGTCTGATCCTTAAAGCCTGTTCCTGTATTTGATCCCGCTGTTCGACTACCTGCGTCGTTCTGGACTTTACTTTGATCTCGAGAACCTTTTTTTGATGTTTAACTGCATAGAGTCTAATTTCAATAACTGCCAGGATTGATATTATCACCAAAACGATGATTAATAATTTAAACCACCATGTTTTCCAGAAAGGAGGTGTAATGATGATACGTAAAGATGTTGTTTCTTTATTCCATACACCATCATTGTTTGAAGCCTTGACTCTGAAAACATATTCACCATGATTAAGATTGGTATAGGAGGCTTTGCGTTCCGTATCAACAAAGTTCCATTGTTCTTCAAAGCCTTCCAGCATATATGCATACTGATTTTGTTCCGGGGCAACATAATTCAGTGCAGCAAACCCAATGGAAAAGACATTGTTCTTATAGGATAATACTATTTCCTTCGTTTCAGTAATGGCATTCCTAAGAATGGTATCTCCATTAATAACTTTACCCAATGTTACTTCCTTATTAAACAATTGAAAATTGGTAAAGACAACAGCAGGTTCGTGCATATTGTCTTTAATACTATCGGGGTGAAAGACATTAAAACCATTGATCCCCCCAAAAAACATTTCACCGTTACGGGATTTTAAACTGGCACGTGGTACAAATTCTTTGCTTTGCAAGCCATCGTCAACAGCATACTTTTTAACCAATAACCTGTTCGGATCATTAAGAGCCAAGGAACTTAAAATGGAAATTTCACCAATGGAGTGTGTCAGCGAGTCCAGTTCTTCTATTTTACTGAAAATAATTTTAAATATCCCATCACGGCTACTTATCCAAAGGTCCCCATGATCATCTTCAAGGATACCCATGATCTCATCATCAGGCAATCCATTCGATCTTGTATAACTGATAAAGGATTTATCCTGAGTATTCATTTTATTGAGCCCTTCCATGGTACCGATCCACAAAGTACCATCGATGGTTTCGTAAATACAGGTGACAAAGTCATGAGAAATTGAAGTATTATCTGCCGGATTATGCTGGTAGGATTCAAATAATCCAGCCTGCTTGTTTTTCAAGAGATTGAGACCTTTCAGGGTGCCTATCCAAAGATTTCCTTTGCAATCTTCCAAAATAGTACTCACATGGTCTTCGCTCAGGCTATACGGATCATTACCATTGGATATATACCGCCTAAAATTGTCCGTTTCTCTATTGTACAGATTGAGTCCCCCGGGCCAGTTACAGATCCAGACATTATTCTCACTATCAACATAGGTTGTAAAGATATGGTTACCCCCAATAGTTGTGGAGTCACTGCTGCTGGATGTGTAATTAACCTGTTCTCCAATAGAAGGATTGTATCTGATTAATCCCTTGTGCCATTGTCCTATCCAGAGCATACCCTGATCGTCCTGACTGACCGATAAAATGGCCCCTGGCAAAATATATTTGAAGGTATTATTTCGCCTGTCGAATTGATTCAATCCTTTGGATGAACCAATCCAGATTATGTCATTTTCGTCCTCATGGAAAGCTTGTATTTTGTTGCTAGCCAAGCTATTATACGATATATCCTGTTTGAAATGATGAAACTTGTGACTCATCTGTTTATTCAGTCCCGTACTTGTTCCAACCCACATGGTCCCGGATCCATCAATACATATAGCTCGCACAAAATTGTAGTTAAGACTTTCATTATCAAGGGGATTAGTCTGGTAACTTTCAAACAAAGATGCTTCTTCATCGAACCTGTTTATGCCTTCATCTGTACCTATCCAGAGGGTGCCTGATTCATCTACCTCTAAAGCATTTATTACATTATTACTAATACTTCTGGGATTTGAAGGATCATGCATGTACCTGACAAATGTAAGATTATCCTGATCCATCAATCCTGAATCCGGCCAAACCAACCTGTTCAGGCCACCATCTCTGGTACCTATCCAGAGTGAACCATTATAATCCTCAACAATGTCAGTTATCTGACCATTGCCCAGGCTGTTCGGATCTTGTTCTGCATGCCTCAGGTGAACAAAGCATTTTCTTTCAGCATCCAGTCCACAGAGTCCATTGGGAGTTCCTATCCATAGATTTTGTTTTGAGTCTGTATACAAATTATCTATATTCCCGTTGAGAATACCTGATGGAGCAGCAGATTGAGGTTTGAATTGTCTGAATTCCCTTTTATCTGCATCGGGATTAAATATTAAGATCCCATTGTTTGTCCCCAGCCAAATATTACCCGAGCTATCCTGCATAATTGCCCTAATGTTGTTCTGACCATTATCCAAATGAATGTCTGGATGTGGCAAAACCCTGGTAAAATTGTCCTTTTCTTTGTTGTAAATCTGCAATCCACCTTCCTCCGAAGTATTCCCTATCCATAATCTTCCTTCATCGTCTTCGAATAGAGCTGTGATCATATCATTATACAGGCTTCCTGGATCGTTCCGGTCTTTTAGATAGGTTTGAAATGAATATCCGTCAAACCGGTTTAATCCATGATCGGTCCCAATCCATATAAAACCTTTATGATCCTGCAAAATGTGATGTATGTAACCTGTTGCAAGACCATCCAGAACAGTATATCGCTGAAACTTAAGATCCTGATTCTGAGGAGTTACTGGGTTAATCCAAACCGCCACCAGTAAAAGTAGAAGTATGGTCCTTGGATAATATTGAATATGTCTTGTTTTCACAAAACAGTAAGTTACTAAAATTTCAAAAACCAGACGGTACTTTATTGTGATTTACCGGTTGGAAGGCATGTTATTCCTGAAAAATATCTTCCTGTTGATGAGGTAATCCTTACCCCTAATCTTAAGAATGCATACTCCCTGAACTGAAGTATTCAATTGCAGGACCCTATCCTCTTTTGACGAGATGATTTCTATCCCCTCATACATCAATTTGCCGGTTAAATCATAAAGTTCGATACGCAGCTTCTCATCAGAACCAAATCCCTTAAATCTAAGTATAAGCCTGCCTTCATCAACCGGATTTGGGAAGACCTCAACAGATCTCTGTATACCGGAGGCTTGGTGAGCTGAAGTCGGATCTGCCAGGATGCTTATCATCACTGTATCGGAATCGGTATTGCCATATTTATCAGTCACGATCAGTACAATTTGATGTATGCCAACAGGCAATGTATCTGTTAGATACGCACCGGTCCCCATGAGCATACTGTCCTTCATCCATTCATACAATGCGATGGAGTCATCCGCATCACGAGAGGCTGATCCATTCAGGTTAATGATTTCGACTCCATCCTGGTCCGTATCTGATATGGTCTGGTCCTTGCCTGCATTTGCGATGGGTGTCAGGTTGATCGGTCCCTCTCCCTCA
The DNA here is from genome assembly GCA_963767555.1 of uncultured Bacteroidaceae bacterium. Classification (GTDB taxonomy): domain Bacteria; phylum Bacteroidota; class Bacteroidia; order Bacteroidales; family SM23-62; genus SM23-62. The sequence continues at coordinate 222,889 of CAVYEL010000010.1, forward strand.
ATGAAATACTTATACAGCCCTTTATATTTCAAAATTGCCTCGAGAAAGAATGCATCGGCATAGACCAGTCCTTTTTCCGGTTCAGTATACCTCACTTGCCCACGTTTAAGGATGGAAGAGAAATCACTGTTGACTGATAAATATTCAGGGCTGCACAGGGAAAACATGATGCTGTCGGCAGACTGGGCGTATTTTGCTTCTTTGGTGATTTGTCCGAGTTCAAAGAGCCCGCTGCATGCAATGGCAGCCGCTGCTGCATCCCTTCCGTTTTCCTCGTCGAGGGGAAGATCGAAATCGCTGGGAGGGACAAAATCAGCGGGGAGGTGATCAATGAAATAATCAGCGATCTGTTTGGCAGCATCCAGGAATTTCTGCCTCCTTGTATATCTGTACGCCTGGGTCAAACCATTGATCGCCCAGGCATGTGCCCGACTCCACCTGGTTCCAGTGGGAGCCCCCTGATATGCACTGGTATTATTATAGCCGATAGGATCGCCAAAAATATCATAGTCGACAAATTGCCATACAGAGCCATCTTCACGGATATTATAATCAATGGTTTTATTAATATGGTCGGTGACGACATCATAATAGTCCTGATTTCCTGTCAGCTGGTAGGTTAAGAAAAGGAATTCATTATCTATCAAGACATCTGTTACAACGGCAAAACGGGTCCCGCTCCAGGTTCCTCCCCAGCATTTAATAGCTTCGACTTCGGGATCATAAAGCTTGATATAAGTATTGGCTGCTTCATCCAGAATGGCTGCATATTGCTCCTTATATGTGTTTTTATAACCGTTGCCGTAACTGAAATAGATGATGTCTGCAATATTGGAGAAATCCTCTACAGACTTCATAGGTTCCAGATTGGCCGTCCACTTTTCAGCATAGGTCCGCCATTTTTCCTCATTGGTTAATTGATACATATACCAGTAAGAGGCTGCAAAATAACCGGAGGTCCACCAGCTGTTCCAGGACTTGAAACCTTCGGCCAGCCATTTATGGGTTGAATCAATGGTTTCGGACGGATGTATCGTCGAATCATGTGCAATCTCCTCCATGGTATTTTCCAGTTGAATTTTTGCAAATTCAATAGCATCATCTATCAGTGAATCTAATTGTGTTTGAGAGAATACACTATTGGCAGCCAGTAAAATAAAAACTGTCCCTGAACAAATTGTCTTCCAGTAATGAAATATTTTTTCCATCCTCAAATTTTAAATTATAACATAATGCTCCAATCATTTCCAAAATATGCCTTGTCACAAAGCTCAATAAATTCCTTATCCTGCCTGATCTCCCCCAGATGCCTGAGATCTTTGTATAAATAAAAGTTTAACCAGTACCCATTGTGGTATTTTTCTCTCAGTGATCTGGGATTCATCAGATTTGCATACCAGCCTGTATTCATCCTTTCATTTTTCGCCACTTTAACAGCCTGCAAGGCATTATCCCATTGCTGATTGGCAATTCCGGCATGCAGCTCTTTAAAATCCTCATACTCCATATCAGCTGTATAAATCATAACTGCTGTATCAGGAATTTCGAGACTTATTAAATCCACTGTTGTTTCAAATTCCTGATCCCCATTGAGATCATATTCAATCAGATCAAAAAATCCATTGTTATTCTTATCAGAATACTTTATGGTCGGGAAAATCTCAGGTTCTTTTGTAACATTATCCTCGGGTTGAATATTGGGACCTCTCCAACCCTGCCATCCCTGGAAATAGGTAGCATTTTGGTCTATTCGCCAGCAACCCCATTCGGCACCAAACAGATGGATCTTCCCATCGAACGGACCAATATAGAGTTGCCCCTCCCCGGAAAAATCAAGATCCCATTCCCCCCGGTCACCCGCCACATCCGCCTGCGGATTATCGTCCAATCCACCATTACGAGCACCTGACTTAAACGGATCTCTGGGACCATAGAATTCCACTCTTTCCCATCGCTGGCAATCATCATCTTCATCATAAGTCAACCAGCACTGTTCCCATTGGCCTCTTTGAAACACAAGTTTATAAGCAGAATCATGATCAGCATAAATAAGTTCTGTCATATTTCTCCACCTGGGATCGTGAAAGTAGATCTCGCTTCCCTGTAAACCTTTTATGCTTTCGTACCTATGTACCTGGTCCTTATAATCAAATCCCTGTCCCGAGAATTTGAGGCTCATATCATAATCAAATTCATTCGAAGGACCATTATCGTTATCCAGATCAAATGTTAAATAAGCATCATTTATAATGCCGTCGAAATCAAAACTTCTCATCTCATCCGTAATGTTGTCCTCTTCCGTTAATGGCCTGGCTGTTTGATCAATTTCTGGCTGATCTGTCAGCCGGATTGCCATTTCAGTCAGACCATCCCCGTCATGATCAAAAAAAAGGAAAGGATTCTCCCAGCTAAAACGTACATCCTTGAGATTAAAAGAAGATGTATGGGACTTTAACATGATACTCTGTCCGATATAGTCTTCGAAGAAGTGACATCGACCGGCATGTTCCCAACCTTCAAACTCAAAGGTATTCCAGTCAATATAATTGAGGATCTGATCATGATCTTTGTCAATGATCCACATATAATGGGCCCTGAATCTTCCCCTGTCATCCAGTCCGGAATTATCGGCTACAACCTGCATATCCGGTCGTCCATCTCCATTTTCATCATTCCAGTCAATGATCAGGTCATGGCCACTTCCATAGCGTCCATCTTTATTCCGGTCAATCATCAGGCAATCACTATCCAGATCACCTTCCAGGTCGCCTTCCTGCATATCATCATCATCATCAATCCATTGTACAGGAGTGTTATGCAAGGTTGAGGAGCGCAATACATCGGGATCTCCATCACCGTCTATATCAATGTATTTGATTGTGACTTCTGGTCCCGGCAATAATATTCTAAAGGGTGTTAGTAACGAAGGTGAATCATTCTCTGGTTCCTGGGCATGAATGCTAAAGACTGACATACAACAAAGTGCCAGCAGTATCATTGTTGTTGTTCTTAACATATATCCTTCATGTATTTAATGCTAATAGTGGTCTTTCTGCCTTTACGATTTACAAAAGAAGAAAAAAAAAATTACATTTTCAATCTAATTGCCTGATTAACTGCGTGTTATGGCATTTACTTGGCGGTTAAGTGGAAATATGCTTAGTAAAAGAAATCTTATGATTTAAGCATCAGATAATAGATATAGAGTTTCCAGTAATCTCATTTGGCGGTTAAATAAAAGACAGTAATATATCATATTCAGAACTTTTCCAGATAAGGATTAAACTTATTTAATACATTTATATCAGAACGGTAAAAAAGTATGAACCCTCAACAAAAGATTTCACTGGGAGCGGCCCTCGCTTCTTTGGCAGGTACTGGTATCGCCCTTTCATCCATATTTGGCTGGATCTCACTGGTCCGCCCCTGGGGCTTTTTAATAGGTTTTGTTTTTGGTATAGCAGCAGGTGCTGGTGTTGTGCTGGCGATCGCGGGACTTCTGGAGCACAGGCGCTCGAAATAAAGGGGCACGATCATGGACCGGACCAGAAGATGATAAAGGAAATATGGATGAGGCTACTCAGCTTAATGCTGAAGATTTGTTGAACCAGCGTCAGTCTGTTTTTTATTTTTACTTAGCGGTCAGTTTTGCACGACTTAATGCCGGCAATTCGAAGGTGGCCAGTCTGATTTTGTCTTTATTCATTACCTCACCATTAAATAGTATTTTCTCATCTCCGATTTTTACCTCCAGTACTCCATTACCCTTTTCAGTAATGGGAATGGTTAATATAAATGGCTGTGGTGAATCAATTTCAAAACCTCCCGTAATTTGTTTAATCAACGCATCGCCGGGATTACCCGGAATTTCGATTCTCATATTGCCATGCTCGAACAGGGTTCCGTTGCTCAATAACATGGAATGAAATTCACTGTCAACTTTTGACATTACCCCATACCTGCCTTTGAACTCACCATGATCGAAAAGGTTCTCTGAATCAGGGCTTTCATCATTAAAGATCAGATCATAGCGATCGTTCACAGAATGGACTTTTATGCCAGTAAATCCTGAATTCTCGTTATTCGGCGAGAAATAACCAACTTCTGTTACCGATTTTCCTTCCGATCCGTTAAATGCATCCATAATGGCCACAAAAGGCCTGGTCCGGGCTTCTCCGGTATGTCGAACGACCAGTGTAGGAAGCGGTTCGTGATATAATTCTTCCGGAACGGTTTCTTCGCCTATGGCGCGTGAATAGGGAGCTTCCACGCTGAAAACAACTCTTCCCTCGTTTCCTTTCATCCAAAGATTCAGATTGAGCATTGTCTCCCAGAATTGAAGGCATCTTAAAATGGGCGACGAAATGATCATCCGTCTTAGTGGCTCTTTTATTTTCAAAATAGTCGTATCCCTTCAAATCTCCTTTTAAGGAGGATAGCTCATCTGTTTCAATCGTCGGAATTTCATTCCCGCTAAAACTTCTTAACACAAGCGGCTCTCCCTGGCTGTGGAATAAATATTCATGTTTTTTATCCTTCCCGTCAATTCTTGATGAACGGAAAATATCGATAAAATATCCGGTAGTTTCGCTGGTCCGGATAGTTCCGGTAATCCGTTGCTGGGTGGCATCGGTTGACGGTTCAATAAAAGTAACATCAGATAGGGTGAAATCGCTGTATAGAGGATTTGGTGCATCTGTTGAGGGATAAATTGAGTTTACTTCAAATGCCTGGGCCCCTCTCATATTCCGATAATCCGAAATACCATCAATCACCACGGTGTTGTGTGCGGCAAACCTGCTGTAATACTCAATGTGATCTCTGGACCAGTAACTGATGCCGGCTGCACAATCCGGGGCAATGACCATCCCTTTTGCGTACAATTCAATATTCACACCATTGGTATGAGAATGATTCCCAAGTGAAGCATTCTTTGAAACCATCATGCCATTCTCCAGACTATGCCCGTTCCGCTGAACAACCCAGCTAACGTTCGGTGAGTAAAAAGTAGGATATACCAGGGATGAGAAAGAAGAGGCAGGAGATATATCTTTTAACTCTTCTACGTAATAAAACATTCTGAAAAGTGAGTTTATATTTTCCCTGGAGTAAGCTCCATCCTGAATGAACCTTTTCAGCTGGCCGGTAATAAGATCTTCTTTTTCGGTTTTACCGTATTTCCTGTAATTGGCTATTAATAATTCGAGGGTATTAAACCTCATCCGTCTGTGCTTGGCATCTCCATATGCCGTTGTAAATCCATTCGGGAACAGATAATTAAAACTGGCCAAAGCCGCATTCTCTATGGTTGGATACTTTTCCAGAAGATTGTTGTTAAGGGTTTTATCCATCAAAGCATAAATTTCCAGAATATCATCGGTAACCATGGTAGAATATCCGGCAACTTCTGGCCAGATGGCGGTGACGGGATCGTAGTTTTTAACGACATCTTTTAATGCCTTCTGTTTTTCTGAATTTTGATTTAATACCTGGTCGATATAATACTGCTGCCCTTTTCCATCCGGATAAAACCCATCATCTTCCAGGGCAATCGCCAGATAAGTAATAAATCGGGCCTGCATCAGGTTCCAGTTATTTCCGGGTACCCCATATTTTATTTCCTGGTCAGCCCATTTCCGAAAAACCTCCTGTATCATGTTCAAATCTGCTCCTTTGTCCTTCAGGTATTCGTACAGGAAATCATAACAAACCGTGACCGGTTCAATAACCCCTTCGTGAATTACCTCAAAGGTCTGCAATCCCATCAACTTGGCATTTCTATGGTTTCCAACGGTTTTAGGTGGCTCGCGATGGTACATTCCTTCGACATATATCATAAAAATATCGGAAGCAAAAATGGCATACTTTTCGTCACCGGTAATCCAGTATTTAAAAGCAGCATCTTCTGCAAGGTCCAGTATTTCCCGGTTAATTCTCTCAATGATATGCCCCGTCTCAGAAGGATGTACCCATTCCCAGGGTTGTCCCTCCTTTTTTTCATGCTGGAGATACAAGCCTCTCTCATCATCCATGTATGGTAAAATATCTTCCAGTTCGGGCCTCATATAATCTGTCGCCCAATCCCGTGAACCTGAAAAACGGACCGTCGGAACCGGGGCAGTTCCCTCTCCATGGGAAAAATCCATCCCTTTCACAAAAACCTCTTTGTACCGGGTATTCCAGTACATCTGAAGGCGCGAAACAATCCATTCCGGGTCGGTGGTATGACGTTCAACATAAGGTTCCAGATGGGCGGTTAATTCATTCATAAACTCATTCACCTTTCCAGATTGTTCCATCCGGTCCAGAAAATCCTGTTTCTGGGCGTCAGTGATATAAATTTGCGGATGGATTTGAGCTGCAGCCCAAATGGGAAAGATACACAATAAGGCAACCTGCCAATATTTTGTTAATTTCGAATGCATGGTAAAGGCTTTAGATTTTATTCTGTTATATTAATGATTTTTAATGGAATTTCATAAAAATGTTAGCTATGCAATCCATTAAACAAATCAGTTTCTGGATATTCATATTTCTATTTTTGGCTAGCATTGGCTGCAAAGTTTCAAAGCAAAATCCCGGCGGATGTTTCCCTGCAGACAAATTGCCTGAGTACATAACCCCACTTACCGATTTTGGCCAGCGATCAGAATGGTCACTTGATGGCAGGTGGGTGTATTTCGTGGATAAGGCGGGAGGCGAAGTATGGAAGGTTGACATAAAAAACAATATACCTGTCCAGGTAAGCACCAAGGATTTTCGCCCCGAGGGGCATGGTTATTACAGGGTATATGCACTCTCAAATGGGGATTTGCTGTTTACCTGCGGACCGGAAAGGCATAAGCTCTATATTCAGATCCTTCCAAAAGGCAGTGAGGGTCCACCCCATAAAATAGATGAGAGGATTGACGAGGGACCGGCCATTTCAAGAACGGACATGAAAATTGTCTGGACTCCGGATCAGCAAGTCATCTACTCGGGCAAAATTTCCTACCAGAATGGCAAGCCGGAAATAATAGATAAAGAATTGATCATTGACAATGATTCCGTTATCGTTGATGGCATTAAATATGATGGAATTCTTGAACCACAGAATTTTATCCGTCCAGCCGAAGAAGTATTCACCTGGACGCAATACGGTAACACGGAGGATGGACTTTTCACCAGTGAAGTAATGGTCCATAACCTGAAAACCGGAGAGATTATGAATTTTTCTAAATCACCCAATCAATATTCTGAACCTGAAGGTATTTTTCCAGATGGCCAGTATACCCTCATTGAAAGCGACCGTCACAGCTTAAAGGGAGTAAAACATATTGATGTTTATAGATTAAAACTGGACGGTACCGGTAAGGACCTGGTACGGCTGACCTTTTTCAATGATCTGGAGGATTACAAGGGATCCAATCCGGTAGTAAGAGATGATGGGAAAATGATTGCTTTTCAGGCTGCTTATGCGAAAGCTGCAACCGGTGTTGGCTGTGGTATTTATCTGTTTGATATTGAGAAATGGGAAGAACAGGAAAAACGGTGAATATTTCCTGATTCCAGAAGGAGGGGGGACTAAATTTATGGAAATGCCCATTACTTTAAGATTATATAAATTAAAAATTCCCGGGAAAGTGAGAATCATTTCTTTTATACTTGTCATTTGTATTGTTATAATCTCACAAACTTTCTCTTCAGGATGTACCCATAAAACGAATACGCAAATATTCATTTTTAAAGCCGGTCATGTGGCAAATACTGATCATACATGGCACAAGGCCCTGGAATTTTTCAGCGACATCCTGTTTGAAAGATCCAATGGAAAGATCGTCGTTAAAGTTTTTCCGAACGAACAACTGGGCAAGGAGATAGAACTAATCCGCAGTATCAAAACAGGTATCGCTGATATGACCATAACGGGAGGTTCCCTTCAGAACTGGACCGATATTGTTGCTTTTTCCGACATGCCGTTTATTTTCCGTGATTCGGTGCACATGAAAAAGCTCGTGGATGGGCCGATCGGAAAGGAAATGGAAAAGAGGATCCTGGAAGAAACCGGAATACGGATCGTAACTTATTTTATAAGAGGTCCGCGGCATTTGACATCAAACCGGCCTATCATTGATCCGGATGACCTGAATGGCCTAATAGTGAGAGTACCCAATGTTCCTTCCTATACGGTTGCCTGGAGTGCACTGGGTGCAAATCCCACACCCATGGCCTTGTCCGAAGTGTTTACCTCATTGCAGCAAGGCACGATTGAGGCACAGGAGAACCCCCTGGCAATGATCAGCAGCACCAACCTGTTTGAAGTCCAGGATTATGTGAACCTGACCGCCCATGTCCTAAGCTGGGCTTATGTCGTAATAGGAGACAAGCAGTTTCAGGCAATGCCTCCGGATCTGCAGGAAATATTCATGGAAGCTGTTGATGACATGCAGGATTATGAACACCAGTTATTCCGGGAAAACCAATCCAACCTCAGGGATCACCTGGAAAGTAAAGGAATGGAATTTATTGAATCGGATGTATCGAGTTTTGGGCAAACGGGCTCAGGGGCAGTGTATCAAAGCCTCTCGGAGGAGATGAAGGATATTTATAATCGAATTATAGCCATAGAATGAAAAACAAGCAAAATATAATCGTCCGCATCCTGGAATTTGGGACTATTGTCAGTGCTTTTGCCCTCATATTTACAGTCATTCTTCAAATCGTAACCCGGCGGTTTTTTACTGATATAGCACCTTCATGGACCGAGGAAGCTTCGAGATTCTTTTTTATTTATACCATCAGTTTCGGAGCCGGTCTTGCCCAGAGAGAAGATTACTTTGTAAGCATGGATTATTTCTACCGAAAATTCAATCATGAAACAAAACGGATCATTGATATGATAACAACATCCGTCTCGGCGATTCTGTTTCTGTTGATGTCTGTTTACTCCATTCATTTTATTGTGCTGGGCATGGAAGAGACTTCCCCCGGTCTGGGCTTACCAATGTCTATTGCATTTTTGAGTATGCTGATAATGAGTGGCACTGTTTTATATTATTTATTGAAACAATTAATTCAACAGATCAAATCCGAAAGCAAATGATATTATTACTCATTTTAGTTTTCATTATCTGTCTTTTAATTCGATTTCCAATCGCTTACGCCATAGCCATTTCATGTTTGGTTTATATAGTGATCAATGGTATCCCAATCATTATTCTGCCCTTAAAAATGTATTCCGGGATAGACGTGTTTGTCCTGTTGAGTATTCCGGGATTTATTTTGGCCGGGAACCTGATGAATCATGGAGGGATCACTGAGAAGATAATCGAATTCTGTAATCATTTATTCGGACATGTTCGCGGAGGATTGTCCTTGGCCAATATTGGGGCTTCCATGCTTTTCGCAGGAATATCAGGTACGGCTGTATCTGATACTGCAAGCATTGGTACAGTGATGATCCCCGCTATGAAAAAAGAAGGGTATAACGCCGATTATTCCTGCGCCGTTACGGCTGCCTCTTCGACGGTCGGTCCCATTATTCCCCCAAGTGTCCCAATGATCATTGCCGCAACACTGACTGGATTATCGGTGGGGAAATTGTTTCTGGCAGGTGCCATTCCAGGCCTCTTACTTGGCAGTGGATTTATTGTTGTTGCATATATTGTTTCCAAAAGTCAGCCACATAAGAGAAAGCCCAGGAGTTCTGTCTCCGAGGTATTGAGAGGTCTTTCCGACACATTCTGGGCTTTGCTGATGACTTTCATTATTTTATTCGGAATCATAGGAGGTTATTTTACACCTACGGAAGCATCGATTGTAGCCGTGGTGTATGCGGCTTTAGTAGGATTGTTCATTTATAGAAAATTGAAATTTAAGGATATTCCCCGCATTGTCCTGGACTCCGTCAAAACCTCTTCATCGCTAATGATACTGGTTGGATTCTCAAACTTGTTCGGCTGGATCCTGGTTACGGAAGGACTACCGGATCTAATTTCAGAAAGCCTGCTGGGATTTACCACGAATAAGATTGTTATATTAATTTTCATCAACCTGATCTTACTGATGGTTGGTACTTTTATGGAAACCATTGCGGCCTTGCTGATCATGTTCCCGGTTCTGTTAAATGTGGCAGTAGAAGTAGGGGTTGATCCCATTCAATTTGCTGTCATTGCTGTTTTAAATCTGATTATCGGATTGACCACTCCACCAGTGGGAGTGTGTTTATTTGTGGCCTCAAGCATAGGTAAGATTTCCATTGACCGGATCAGTATAAGAATTCTCCCCTTTCTACTGGTTAGCATTCTGGTCCTGATACTGGTTACATACATCCCACAAATATCCCTGGGGCTACCGGGATTATTTTATGATTAATACATAACAGTCTACTTAATGAGTGTACCTTATATTCAACTGCATCCAAATGATAATGTTCTGGTAGCCTTGGAAAACCTGGAGGTCGGTTTAAAAATTTCATTTAAAGGAATGGAATTCAAATTAAGACAGCATATCCCGGCCAAACATAAATTTACGATCACTGAGCTGAAGACCGGAGATACAGTAGTTATGTATGGCGTAATTGTTGGAAAAGCCACGCAGAACATTCCGCAGGCTGGGTTGATCAGCATCCATAACCTAACCAATGCCATTGAGGCGTATTCTACAGGGATAAAAAATTACAACTGGACAGCACCTGATGTAAAAGGATGGAAAACACGTACATTCGATGGTTATTACCGGAATGATGGCCGCGTCGGAACTGCGAATTACTGGCTGGTTTTACCATTGACTTTCTGCGAGAATCGTAACATCGAGGTATTGAGATCCACGCTTACAGAATCCTTAGGCTATCCTTCAGATAAAGATTATACATTTGATATTCACCCCCTGGTGAGATCTTATAAGGAAGGTGCAAGCAAAGAAATATTATTGAATACCCGCATAATTCGTTCTCCTCAGGATGTTTCACGGGAAAGGATCTTCCGGAATATTGACGGGATAAAATTTCTTACACATGACGGGGGTTGTGGAGGAACACGGGAGGACTCCCAAACCTTATGTGCCTTACTTTCAGGGTATATCACCCATCCAAATGTGGCTGGCGCAACGATCCTGAGTTTAGGATGCCAGCATATACAAATCCCGGACATCCAGCATACTATCCGGGAAATGGATCCATCCTTTGCAAAACCCCTGGTTGTGCTTGAACAACAAGGCATGACCAGTGAAGAGGAATTTATCGCAGAAGCCATTAAAAAGACCTTTGTTGGATTGACAGAAGCCGATAAAGTCCAGCGAAAACCGGCACCTTTGAGTAAATTGACATTAGGTTTGGAGTGTGGAGGTTCGGATGGTTTTTCGGGTATTTCTGCCAATCCCACTTTGGGGTACGTCTCAGACATGCTTGTTGCAATGGGCGGCATAACAATCCTGTCCGAATTTCCCGAGTTGAACGGGGTGGAACAGGATCTCCTTAATCGATGCCGAGACAGGAAACTGGCAGAGAAATTCGCTTCTATCATGAAACGGTACGCTGAGCGTGCCATCGCCCTGGGATCAGGATTTACAAAAAATCCTTCACCCGGAAATATTAAGGAGGGACTCAGCACTAATGCGATGAAATCAGCCGGGGCAGCAAGGAAGGGCGGTACTTCTCCTGTAAAGGATGTGCTCGATTACACGGAACAGGCCACCAGGTCCGGACTGAACCTTCTTTGTACACCCGGAAATGATGTGGAAAGTACAAGCGGTCTTGCTGGTTCCGGTGCCAATGTAATTGTGTTCACCACCGGACTCGGTACACCGACCGGAAATCCTGTATGTCCGGTAATCAAAGTATCGAGCAATACATCACTTTACGAAAACATGAAAGACATCATTGATTTTGATACCGGTTCAATTATCAGTGGTGATGCTTCGATCCAGAGCCTTGGAGAAAAATTACTTGATTATATTATAGAGGTAGCCAGTGGCCGCATGGTGCCGGCTGCCGTACAACTCGGCCAGGACGATTTTATGCCCTGGAAACGAGGCATCTCATTATAATACTAATCAGAAAAAAATGAAATTAATCAGATTCGGCAACAAGGGGAATGAAAAACCAGGAATAGTGCAATCCGGGAAAAGATTGGATTGTTCTCCATATTTTGAGGATTGGAACCGGGAATTTTTTAATAACGGTGGATTGCAGTCCCTTCAGAATGTCCTTAAAAGTTTTACCTTAAAAGAAGTGCCAGGCGCAGAACGTTGGGCAAGTCCCATAGCCAGACCCGGGATCATCATGTGCGCTGGACTCAATTATTCAGATCATGCCAGGGAATCCGGGATGGATCTGCCAGGTGAACCCGTTCTGTTTATGAAAGCTTCGAACACCATTAGCGGTGCCTATGACGAGGTTACAATACCGAAGGGAAGTCAAAAAACAGACTGGGAAGTAGAATTGGGAGTAGTATTAAATAGAGATGTTTTATATCTTAAGGATGAGAAAGAGGCAGAAAATGCAATTGCCGGTTATTGTGTGGTTCATGACCTGTCGGAAAGGGATTTTCAGCTAAACCGGGAGGGCCAGTGGGTAAAGGGAAAATCCTGTCCCGGTTTCTCTCCCGTGGGGCCTTACCTGGTTACCAGAGATGAGATTGATAATGTAATGAATCTTCAGATGAGATTAACAGTGAACGGAGAGCTAAAGCAATCTGGTAATACTTCCACCATGGTATTCAATCCAGCTCACCTGGTATGGTACATTTCTCAATTTATGATGCTTGAAGCCGGAGACCTTATATCCACCGGAACACCGCCAGGGGTTGGTCTCGGTATGAAACCACCCCAATTCCTTCAAAATGGGGATGTCGTCGAACTAAGCATTGATAAGCTGGGAAGTCAGGAACAACGATTTGTTAACTTAAAAAACATCAAATGATAAATCTGGAAAATAAAGTGGCCATCGTCACAGGTGGTTCCAAGGGTATAGGTAAGGCCATTGCCCAGTTATTTCATGAATTGGGTGCAGAGGTTCATGTGCTCGATATAGATGAGATTTCCGGCAAAAAAACAGTTGATGAAATCTCCGCGTCCAATGGAGGAGTGACTTTTCATCATTGCGATGTAGCTGATCATCAGGCCGTAGGAAAAGTCTTCGAAACTGTATTTGATCAATCGGGCAGATTAGATTTACTGGTAAATAATGCCGGAATCTCCCATATCGGAACAGTCGAAAGCACCAACCCTGAAGACATGGATAAATTGTATGCTGTCAATGTTAAATCAGTATACAATTGCTCTCATTTTGCTGTCAGGTATATGAAAAAAACAGGTGGGGGATCAATTGTAAATTTATCCTCGATTGCTGCTGATACGGGACTGGCGGATCGTTTTGCCTATACCATGAGCAAAGGCGCAGTCCAGTCAATGACTTATTCTATCGCCAAAGATTATATCAAGGATAACATTCGCTGCAATGCAGTTGGTCCCGCAAGAATCCACACTCCTTTTGTGGACGGGTACCTCGATAAGTATTATCCGGAATCTAAAGAAGAAATGTTCGACAAACTTTCAAAAACACAACCCCTGGGACGGATGGGAAAACCCAGAGAGGTAGCCCAGTTGATCGCCTATCTCTGCTCGGATGCGGCAGGCTTTATTACAGGATCTTTCTATCCCATCGATGGCGGATTTATACATCTGAATACAGACTAATGAATTGAACCTAACGGATAATACTATTCTCATATTCACAGCAGACAACGGATGAACCCAAAAATCACTAACCTCCCTGTGCACATAGAAGGGTGCATTTTTCATTTCGTCTACCTGAACATGTTCCTGAGCCATTCATGCTGGCCGTTGGGCGAAGTATCATAAGGTTGCCAGAAATTGGGACCGAGGTTTGTGTATTTAGTAATATCCTCTCGCCATTCTGATTTCAGATTCAGATGGGAAATTATCGGGTAAGGGATATGACGTTTTTCCGGTACCCAACCATTCTGTTGCCCTTATCAATGTGGTTTGAAATCCTAAACATCTGTATCCAACCGGATATGTTTCCCCTTTCCACAGATGCCCCATACTGGAATTATACACTCTTCCTTTCCCATATGCAACTGTCCATTCGACAGGCCAGTTGATATTTGTTTCATAATCCCGAGCATAGGACAGAACCGTAAGATTATTGGCAGGTCCCCTGGCAAATTTATAAAGTTCCATGTCAGGAGTTTTCCAGGCTTTCGGAAAACCATCATTGATGGGATGATCATTGAGAATATATATCACTTCATCATGTCTGGGGCCATGGTAGGTTGCTTTTCCTTCCCCAACAGGAATTTTCTTAATTTGTCCATTTTCTGTAACCTGCAGGGCAACACCTTCTTCCGGTGATCTCCAGCCCAGGCCGATCATCAGGTTATACTCAGGCCAGTCTGCAAAGGCATTATTTGCCGAGTGAAGCACATACAATCCACCGCCTGACTTCACATAGTCCTCCAGTCTTTTCTCTACATTCTCTGGCCATCTAATTTCCTTGTTATGGATATTATTTGAATTCAGGATAACGACAGAAAAGTTTTTAAATGCTGGCTTCCACGATTTCCATGCTTTATCTTCAGGTTCTGATGGGGATGTTGATAGACTAACATTGAACAATCCGCTTTCTTCAAGGATTGTTTTTACAACATTGGTGGTTTGCTTCCAATCATGGTTGCTAAATCCATCTACTATTAATACTTCTATTTTATCTGAACCTGATTGACAAAAGGCTGGTAAAGAAAAAAGGAATAGAAAAAGCCATTTCAAGATGATCTTCTGCATAGTGTATATTTATTTCTTTTAGATTTTCCCGGTACTGATCACAATTTAAAATTGTATATTTTCTGACATATCAAGTTTAACCTCGTCTCCCTGCCCATTACCTTCCAATGTATTATTCCGGATCTTGCCTTTGGTAACATGCCCTATCATTATACCGTATTCTCCGTTATAATGTGATGTATTTCCCTGAACATCAATAGCATCAGAACCCTCCGTAAAGCGGTCAAAGAGAATGCCACTTCCATCATTGCCTTCCAAAAGATTTCCTGCCATATTAATATGCCTGGAATCAGCTGTCCTGATTCCATTAAGGGCGTTCCGGGCAACCTCACAATTCGAAATCGATACATCGGAGCTATGGGTCACATCAATACCATTACCCCAGGGAGATGTATCAAACCTCGAATCTGTTATCTGGCATCCCTTAACATGGGTTATTAATAAGTTATGTTGTAGACCAGGACCTGGCACAACACTTGAACCATTGTCACTGAAATCACATGCCAATAATGATAACCTGTTTAGCGCCCTTAATTGCTACTCCCTGATGGGTATTGTTTCGTACAGTAATATGTTCAAATCTGATATTGCTCATTTGTGCATCTTTCAGTCCTGAAAATATGATACCTCCGCGACTTGGGGCCATCTGGTATGATCGTTGCCTGCGATCCTGGTTTGGATCTCTGGATGTTTTTACCGTAAGAGCACCTTCAATTACAAAGTCTCTCAGTGTAACATTATGCAGATCGTTGTCGGCATTTACCAGGGCAGTACCTGCGCGATCACTGGTGAGCTCCGGATCAAGAAAAAGAATGGTTTCAATACCTTCCCCTGCAAGGGTAATCCCACTTGGTATTTCAAGCATCGCAGGCAAGGTGTGTACTCCTCTTGCCATAATCACTGCTCCTCCAGTTTTTGCCATAGAATCCAGAGCTGACTGAATGGATTCGCCTGGTGTGACAACAACCGAATTTGGAGGAGGCTGCATAAGAAGATGCAGGTAATGCACCGGCCATGGGAGCAAATTTACTGGCCATGGGAGATCCTGAAGTAGTCCCGGGTGAATTGTTAAGAGGACCTTTGAAGCTTGTAAGAAGTTCAACCGATGATCTGTGTCTGGTTTGTTTAATTGCACGTTCAGTATATGGCATATCAAGACCTTTGACATACCGGTAATGCTGAAAGACAAGTTCATAGATATCCCTGAATCGTCCGCGTCCTCTCTCGGATATTACTCCAAAAGCAGGAACATCTTCATCCAGCATATACTTAGCTGTGTATTCGAAACCAAGAGCCAACCTGTTTCCGGCAGCCTGGTAAAGGTCAATACCTTGATTCCATGCAACCTGACAGGCCCTGGCAAAATAATCCAATCCCATTTGGGTATGGCCCATATCTCTGGTGCTTTCCTGACATTGTCCGCCTGGATAAATGTATTTGCATATTCCTCCGTTACCTTTACCCAGGAGAAAATGATTTACCGCACGATCAAAGATCTCCCGGTCATCACAAAAGATGCCAATACACATCATGGTATTAATTAAGGCTGCGTCCCAATTACCATTTGCCTCCGGAAAAAAATTCATAATCATCGGGTAATAGGCAGTTAAAAGCATGTTTTTAAATTGCTCAACATCTTTTTCCTCCCACCCCGACTCAGTGTTCCTCAATATTTCGGCTGCGTTGCAAAAAAGCGTGACCGGTCCATCCTGCCAGTAACTTCGCATCATTGTCATCAAAATCCCACAATACCGGTGACCAGGCATTAATAATCTCAATGGCTTTCCGGGCATGTGATTTATTGCCGGTTATATACCACATGAGTGAGTGCTCATAAGCAGCATCTGCACTGCTGGATAATTCTTTTCCACCAACGGATGGCCTCCCATAAGGGCCCCTGATTACATGAGTAAATGGTTCTGGTTGAAAGTCAAATGATACAGATTCACATAATCTTTCGTAGGCATCTTTCCATGGTTGCTCACCATTATCAATTTTTTGTTTCATTAGTTCCAGATCCGAACGGGTCTGTTGCATCCCTGGGTGGATAAAAGTCTGGGGTGATTTTTGAGAATTCAATGTGCCAGGTATCATCCCAAGAGTGATTAACCATAGCAGGACTATTGTTTTTTTCATAGGGCTTAGCTTTCAGCATTTACACGTTCAAGTAAGGCATTCATATATCCAATCGAAAAAGCGGTTCCGGCCGTCCCGATTCCGGTAAGAGACAGTGCAGTTAGTGCTGAACTTTTTTTGATAAATTCTCTACGATTATCTTTCATTTCACATAAACCTTAAAGTCCCTGTAATTTGCTGATCGTGTGTACATATGCCTCAGGCCTATCCGGCCTTCAGTGAGGGTACTGGTACTGTTTAACTGCCAGGAATACAGCTTTTCATCTCTCCTACCTTCAACATTAAAGAAAAGGTTGGAATCGGTCTTGATCACCGTTATTTTATACGTTCTTCCCGGAAGGAATAATCCGGTTCTATCATAGGAAGGAGGAATTTCTGTATCAGCAAAAGTTTTCTCTTCTAATACCGGGTATTTTCTGACCCTGATATAATCAGCATCGGGATCGTCATTGACCATTTTAAAAGCAGCGTAACTTATATGGAGTGGATTCATATAATTGTAATAGATGCTCATAGTGGGGACTTTTCTAAGATCATTCCATTTAGTAATGTCTTTATCGTAAGGTTCCACACCAATGCCTGTTGCCTGGATATAGAGGATGTTTACATTTACTCTCTGTGTATCTGTCCTGGTATAATTGTATTCAATTTTTACATCGCCCTTAAAAGACTCTTTTGTCCAAAGTACCGCATGGTGTGCATCATTTCTGTTCACCGGCCCTGCACTGAAATTCATCCCCTCTTCACTGTTTACAACCCTGGCAATTTGTCCATCAAGAAACCAGTTATCCTGCCAGTTATCAGTGCATGGATCAGAAAATTGAAGTGTCCAGTCTGCTGATTTATTCTCTTTTTCAAATTCGGTTGGGATGGCATTGGGCAAACCTGCAAGTTCCATGACAATGACTGAAGAATATGGATCAGGTGCTTCCTCTGTGAGCTTAACTGTCATTCCATTTTCACCAGACTCTGTCATAAAAGTCCGGCTTTTATCTGTGAGCAGGTAACAAGATTCCACATCATTATCCAGTCGTACGGAAATCTTACCGTTGTTCTTCCAGTCGAACACATTCAGATAAAGGGTAGCCTTCTTTTTCTTCGTTTTCATGGTGATACGGCCCCATTCTGGCTGAGCACAGGGACTGGCTTGAGTACCATAGATGGATTCACTGTTTTTATCCATCCACTCACCTATGGTTTCTAAACGTTCAACTGCTTCTGGCATAAGGGTTCCCTGGGCTGTTGGGCTCACATTTAACAGATAATTTCCTCCTTTGCTGGCAATATCCACAAGGTTGTGAATCAGGGTAGTCCTGGATTTAAATCTTTTGTCATCAGACCTGTAACCCCAGCTGCCGCTGATTGGCATACAAACCTCCCAGTATGGGGCATCAGGTGCTTTTCCGGGTATTCTTCGTTCAAAGGTCTTGTAATCACCAGGGTAATCTTCACCCAAACGATCATTGGTAATGATGCCGGGTTGAAGGGTGGTAGTCATATGATACAGGCTGTCAACCATATCTTTGCTCATTTTCCTGGGCGTATCCCACCAGAAAATGGCAATGGGCCCATATTCGGTAAGTAGTTGCCTTACTTCCGGGATTACCTTTTCTCGAATATATTCATCGTTACTTACACGCGTGATACTCTCATCCCAATTGTTTCCGATACCTCCGGGATGATGCCAGTCCTGGGCCTGGGAATAATAAAATCCGAACTTAATACCCTGTTTCTGACACTGCTGCAGCCAGTTCTTTCAATACATCACGCTTGAAAGGCGTTGCATCTACAATATTATATGGACTGCATTCTGAGTCAAACATCGAAAATCCGTCGTGGTGTTTAGATGTAATGACCATGTATTTCATCCCTGCCTTTTTTGCCAATCCGACAAATTTCTCTGCATCGAATTCCTGGGGATTAAACTGATCTGCGAATTTTTCATATTCAGCAACCGGTATTTTACCCCTGTTCATGATCCACTCAGCACTGTTGCGCTGTGCTACTCCTTTGTAAAATCCGGCCGGAACTGAATAGATGCCCCAATGTATAAACATGCCAAACCTGGCATCCTGCCACCATTCCATTCTTTCTTCATCAGAGATTTGTGCCAATTTTGATTGATCCTGGACACAACCAGGGTTGCAGAGCAGAACCAGAAGTGTGAAAAATCCTACATGCCATCTCATTTTATGTTGTTCTTTTGATCAAATACACAGGGAGTAGTTCAATCACCAAGTTAATTATTTAATCCCTGTTTACCTGTAATGCTGATACTGATTTTGCATTTTTTCATTTATCAAAGATTACCTGGTTCATTTAACTAATACAAAATTTATTACTTTTAAAAATCTAACCATGCTAACCTGATAAAAGACTTGAAGTATGAACAACCTACTGAAACTCACAGTAATCTCGCTTATTTTTTCACTGGCCGGATGCAATCAGCCATCCACAGACCCAACGAACATCGCTGAGGAAAGCCTTAAAGTGGCTGCACAGCAACTTGCCCTGTCCATTGACAAACTGGGAAACTCCAATGAGAATCCCCGGACCACCCAGGATGGTGCCCTGAGGACGGTAAGGGCCCGTGACTGGACCAGCGGTTTTTACCCGGGATGTCTCTGGTATATGTATGAGCATACCGGAGATGAAAAATTTCTGGAAGCTGCTAAACATTTCACTAAGAATCTTGAGGAGGTTCAATATTACGATGGCACTCATGACCTGGGATTTATGATGTATTGCAGTTTTGGAAATGGTTACCGGCCTGGCTGAATTAGCAGGATACAAAGATGTAATCATCCAGAGTGCCAGAACCCTGGCCACAAGGTACAATCCAAACGTAGGATGCACTAAATCCTGGGATCACAACCAGACAATGGCAGTACCCCGTAATCATTGACAATATGATGAACCTGGAACTTTTGTTCTGGGTTGCCAGGGAAACAAATGATACCGACATGTATAATCTGGCAGTAACCCACGCTGAAACAACAATGAAAAACCATTACAGGGAAGACTACAGCTCCTGGCATGTGCTGGATTACGATACCATCACCGGAGCCGTTCTTCACAAGCATACACACCAGGGTTACGCCCATGAATCTGCCTGGGCCAGGGGCCAGTCCTGGGGATTTTACGGATATACCATGACCTATAGGGAGACAGGAGATCAGAAATTTCTGGACCATGCAAAGAACATTGCAGATTTCCTTCTCAATCATGAAAACCTTCCGGAGGACATGGTTCCTTACTGGGATTTCAATGCGCCAAATATTCCTGATGAACCCAGAGATGCATCTGCCGCGGCAATACTCTGCTCAGGCCTCTACGAATTAAGCACACATCTGGGTGCAGCCGGGGATTCCTATAAGGAGGCTGCTGACAAAATCCTGATCAGCCTCTCCTCGGAGAAGTACAGGGCAGCAGTCGGTGAAAACCACAACTTCATCCTGATGCATTCGGTAGGTCACTTACCGAATGATTCAGAGATTGATGTTCCCATCATCTATGCTGATTACTATTTCATCGAAGCCTGCATGAGGAAACTGGAACTTGAATGACTACCTCCTCTTAGGGTTAAATTAGGCGGATTGGATATTTCAGCCGGACCATCATATAGCCATTGAAATATGAGAAATTGTGGACTATTGTTTCTGTCAGTCCTGATTTTGTCTTCCTGTACAGGGAAACAGGCTGAGCAGGACTACGAACAGGGTTATTTAGGTAATCTCAGAAGTAAAAATTCCAGTGAGATCAATAGCTCGTACTGGGGTATTCAAGCCAGTACACTTGAGGATACGCTATTGGATAAAGCTGCAGAGATTGGAGTGAAATGGACCCGGCTCGGGGCTTCCTGGCCGAAAATTGAAAAGGAAAAAGGCAAATATGACTGGTCAGAGACTGATATCGCTTTCAATAAGATCTATGACAAAGGCATCACGCCTTTTGTCACATTGGGTAGTGGAAACAAACTATATTCTGAGTTGACCACATATGATGATCCCAAACTTGCCGAGATTTACGGCTACAGGCCTGCCCCGCCAACGCAGAATCCTGCAGCCCTGGAGGCCTGGCTGAAATACGTCCGGGCCACTGTTGAACGTTATAAGGACAAAATCAAATACTGGGAGATCTGGAATGAACCGAATCACCGGAATTACTGGGGCGCCCCGCCAGATGGAAAGGAATATGGAAAGCTTCTCAAGCTTTCTGCATTGTTGATTAAAGATATCGATCCTGATGCCATCATTATCGGCGGATCAATGGCAGGAATTAATCCCGGATTCACTGAGGATTTCCTCGGTGCTGGTACGGCAGACCTGATTGATATAATCTCCTACCATAACTATGGAGCCATACCCGAAAAACGGATATACAGGGCAGTGGAACTATGGAAGGTGATTGACCGATACAACCCAAATATACAGCTATGGCAGGGGGAATGCGGATATCCCTCTCACAGCAGTACCAGGGATTATCGCGGCATATCACCATGGGGACTGAATATCCAGTCGAAATGGCTGCTCCGCCAGGCATTTACAGATGTATACTTTTGCAGGGCCACCCTGAGCAATTATTTCAAACTGGTCCATGTGGGCGGCCGGGGAGAACGGCAGGAAAGAAGTATGCTTGCTCCCATTGACAGCATCCTGGGATTTCCAGAAAGAGGGGGTTCCCGTGTCAGGACAAAGGGTGTCAATGAAAAATGTCTCCTTTCCAATCCAGACCTGATTCCCAAACCAGCCTACTATACTTACCAGAATTTATGTGCTGTAATGGATGACCGGTATCGCATCAAGAAAATAGAACATAGTATCCAGGTGCTTGATCAGGGGATGTTTTACGGGATCGGGGCAGAAGATGACGCTTTCCCGTCCGTTCCCCTGGCGGCGGGATTTGTCACACCCGAAGGTAACCATCTTATTGCCTACTGGTTGCCATGGCACTCCCAGGAGTATACACCGTATCCTGCCAGGATTAAGTTGGAACTGAGAGATTGCTCCTTCAAAAACCCGGTTCGAATAGACCTCTTGTCAGGAAAGGTTTATCAGATAGATAACATAGAGAACTCAAGCGGAAACATTGTATTCAATGATCTTCCGCTTAGTGACTACCCCTACCTCATCGCTGAGCAGGATGAGGTTGACCTGGACAAATAAGAATCGGAAGCGAAAGGTTTATTTCCCGGCAATTCTTACATCCTGAAATATATATTGACCTCTCCGTGTTTGCGCTGAAGCCCATTGTATCCCTTCGTAGGAATTTCAGCAGAAGGAGTGGGCAGCCAGGATCAACAGCGAAAAAGGCTCACAAGGGTTCGGAATTATTTGAGCTTAACACGGATGGTTAAATCATCTCCTTTTTCCAGGCTGAGCATGCGATAGTTCTCACCATATTCAGATTCATCCAAAATATCAGGCTGACTGCATTTCACATTCTTTACCTCACCCGGAAATTTCAGATCAAATATCGCGTCTCTTTCCGCAGTTAAGGAAAAATCTATCTCTTTCTTATTCATATCCCATTGTGCTGATGTTCTAACTCCAGCACGGGTTAGTAAATCATGAAATTCACCTGTAGGCCAGGCAGAAGGTAAAGCGGGCAATATCCGCAGCATATCTGCAGAGGAGCCGCAGAGCATTTCGATGACAGCAGCTGAAATTCCAAAATTCGCGTCCATTTGGAATGGTGAATGCTGACCGGGGGATCCACCTGAAGTAACACCCATCCTGCGCCAATCGTTGTGATAGGTAAACAGATTCTGTCCCAGGCAGCAACGCGATATGATATTTAATGTTTCAACCGCCATGTCACCATCACCCAGACGGGCATAAACATTCGCCATAAAGGCCAGGGACCAGCCCGTTTGGGAACCCAGGCCAATGGTCAGTCTTTTCTCTATCGCTATCCTGCAGGCTTCATACAGCTCAGGGCTTGATTCTTCTGTAATTTCATGTCCGGGAAACAGGGGATAAATGTGCGACTGGTGCCGGTGTTGGTAATTATCATCGAAATCCGGATGCATCCATTCCCGTATGGCGCCATCTTCGTTTATCTGATACTCAGGCATATCCGCCAGGAGTTTTTTCCATCTTTCCACGCCTTCTTTTTCTATGTCAAGCAATTCGCATGACCTGATCAAATTGTTTAATACCTCTTTTGAAATGGCAAAGGCCATGGTAGCATTGATCTGAACCCTGATACTTCTCCTCCTTCCGGTAACAGGATCAATAAATACCTTGTCAGCCGGTTGGTTTTCAGGTGATTCTGACGGAAAGATCATGTTTTTCCCATGCTCGTCTTTTACAATAAAGCCTTCGTAAAACAGGGCAACTTCCTTCATGAACGGAACTGCCCTTTTTTGCAGAAATTCTTTATCCCCGGTAAACAAATAGTAGTCGTAATAGAATGAAGCCAGCCAGCCAGCCGCTTCGGTCCATGGAATAAGGTGGTGCTGCATATCGCGCATAACTCCTGTATCGGGAGTCATGAATGGAGGTATATATATGCCCTCGGTTCCGTACAGTTGTTTTGCATTGTACCTGAATTCGTCCATGCGGCTGTCAAAAAAATCATACACGGCCATCATAGACTCGTGCAAATTTCCGGGGAGCGCCTGCCAGTAATTCATTTCCAGGTTCACGTTGTTCCCATAACAACAATCCCATGGAGGATCGTAATCGCCGTTCCATATCCCCTGCAGATTGGCTGGATAACTCCCAGCGCTGCTGCTTGATATAAGGAGATAGCGACCGTAATCGAATAATCTTTCAAGTAATTCAGTTGAAGCAGGTCCCTGATAAGCATCTAAAAGAAGGATCTCGTTTGGCGTATTCCTTTGACCATTCATATTCAGGCTTACACCCATGGAATTAAATTTTTGACTATGAATAGGTTTGTGACGATTAAAAAGTTCCTCATAATCATCGTTTATAGCTGCCAGCTTCTTCTTCAGCCGGGGAATAGCTATATCGCCCTTTTCATTGGCATAAACTTTTACAAGCAGAACAACTTCATCGGCACCTTCAAACCTGACAGATCCAGCATTTCTTCTCCTGTTTCCTCCCCGGTTTGAGCTGCTCATTTCTCCATTTTTTGTTAAAACTCTCATAACTCCGCCAAACTCTCCTTTACCGGAACCATCAGCGCGAAATTCTACATATCCGTCCTGAATAAAAGTCTCGTATGTGAATCCCGGGTCGAAGCGTACTCCATTTCTCCTGACTGCATCATTAAGATCATGAATGTCAAGGGTAACCGTACCGCTAACGGCATTACCTTTGTCTGCCTTTATTGACATGGCCGAAAGATCATCTGGAATAGAGACAAACAGGCGCCTTGAAAAACGTGTGTCGCCGTCTCTCCATTTGACCTCAACCTCTCCGGTTTCAAAATCCAGCGTTCTGGAATAATCTTCAAACATCTTCTCGCTATCTGTAGTCAAAAGCATGTCAAAAGCAGGATGAAATTGAGCGTTGTTTCCGCTGAATCCTTTCTCCCTGACCCTGTCCGGATAGAGATCGTTGGCCTCCGCGTATTTTCCTTCCAGTAGTAAACTTCTTACTTCTGGAAGTTCCGCCGACATATCGGGAATCATTGTAAAGTTGCCATTGTAATAGAGTTCGTTGTGATTGAACAGCACGCGCTCCTGGTTAATTGAACCATAGACCAATGCCCCTATGATGCCATTGCCCGATGGTAATCCCTCCCTCCATTGTGACGAAGGGGTAATCATGGTCATTCCACGTCTGTACGCCGGTGAATTGTCGGATATTGGATCAGATTTTCCAGCATCCTTACAGCCTATAAACAAAAGCATCAATAAGAACGGAATATAAATGCCGTATTTTACCATACACTTTTTCGCTTTCATGATTATTATTGTAGCACCTGTTAATGTCAGGTAGAATTTAAAATTGTGTTCCTTTAATTTTAATTGTTTTGCCAGCAGGAATTGAGTATTCAGCAGTATTATTCCCGTACCGGACAATAAATGGTTTTCCGAGTATGGATGTTATTTTGCATTGCACCAGTATACCTTCTTCCCATTCAATATCCACTTCGTATCCACCCCGTGCACGCAGTCCGGTTACCGATCCTTCAGTCCAGCTAAGTGGAAGTGCGGGCAGCAGGGAGATTTCTCCCGCATGGCTCTGCAGGAGGCATTCTGCAACAGCCGCAGTAAAACCAAAATTGCCATCCGACTGATTATGGCCTGAATTATGCAAGTTGATTCCCAGTCTGGGGTTTCCTAAGAATCTATTTAGCAATGTATCGGTCTTCTCCCCGTATTCAAGACGAGCCCACATAGCTATATCCCATGCTGCTTGCCATCCACTATTTTTGCTTCGAGGTTCCAGAAATTTTCTATAAGCTTCCGCATATTCAGGATTTCCACGTAAGGTAAGTGAGCTGCCCGGGAAGAAAGCAAAATATGCTGAACAATTATGTCCCTGGGGGCCGCCTTCCCAGTCCTCAATCCATTCCTGAACAGTACCATCAGCCGAAATTTGATAAGGAGGTATTTTCTTTAATGCCTCCTCTAGTTTTGCACTGAATTCCTCATCAACATTAAGTATCCTGCTTGCTTCAATACAATGTGGGAATAGTTCACGGATAATAGCAATATCCATTGCCGTTGATGGAGATAATGATGTTTCGGGTGCGCCGTGGTAGGCGATGAACCTATGTTCGGGCGATATGGAAAATGGTATTACCAGCCAGTTGTACTCAGGATGAATGACCATCAGATCCATTAAAAACTCTGCATATCCTTTCATTGCCGGATAATATTTTTTCAGGAACTCTTCATCACCGGTATACTGGTAATGTTCCCATATATGCTGGCATAGCCATGCTCCTCCAATCGGCCACATCCCAAATCTGGCCTCATCAACCGGAGCAGTCCCTCTCCAAAGATCAAAGTTGTGGTGGACCACCCATCCGTTACAGCCATATTGAACCCTTGCGGTTTTTGCCCCTGTTTCAGATAGGTCCTTGATGGCATCGAACAGGGGAAGATGACATTCGCTAAGATTGCATACTTCCGCCGGCCAGTAGTTCATCTGCGTATTAATATTCATGGTATATTTGCTTCCCCAGGGTGGTACAACATCCTCATTCCATATTCCCTGAAGGTTGGCTGGCTGGCCACCTTCCCTGCTGCTGGAAACAAGCATATACCGTCCAAACTGAAATAATAAACCAGCAAGATTAACGTCCTCACTACCCTGTCGGACATCAAAAATCCTTTCATCAATCGGCTTGAAGTTCATTGAATCAGCACCAATATTAAGATCAACACGGCTCATTAATGAACTAAAATCAGATTCATGCCGATGCCGCAACGTCTGATAATCCATTCCATTGACACTAGTTAAGATTTCTTCGCAGCCAGCAGCCGGATCTCCCTGGATATTATCATAGTTAATAAAGCTTGTTGCTGCAGTTAATACCAGGGTAACTGTATTTGCATCGTTGATGACCAGGCTGGAATCGCTTTTACCATACCCGCCACTTTCCGGATATGCATGCAGGACTGTCTGAAAACTCATTCCTTTGCCTTCAACCGGTGCTATCAGCCAGTATTCTTCCATTGGACCCTTCCATGTACCATTCATGATCAGTTTACCAGGTTCAGCAATGGTTCCATCGAGGTAAGGACTTTTTAATTTAACTTCTAATGATATCTTTCCCGGTTTATCACAGGTAAGACGTACAACCAAAACACGATCGGGGTAGGACATGAAAACCTCACGTGTGAACTTTGCATCACCATCACTATACGAGACCCTGGCAATACCTGTCTCCATATCCAGTTCCCTGCAGTAGTCTGTCACATTTTCATTCCCACTGAATGAAAGCAACAAATCTCCCAGGGGCTGAAATGATTGTTGAGCTTTGGGAATTCCGTAAAAATGATCATTTGCCATTTTGTCTGCTTCCGCATATTTTTCTGCAAACACCAGATCACGTATCTTTGGAAAATATTCAAGCCCTTCGGGATTTGTGTAATCATGGGGCCGCCCGGACCAAAAGGTACCCTCATTCAGGGCAATACGTTCATCCTTGATCCCTCCAAAAACCCTCGCTCCCATGTAACCATTACCGATCAGTACTGCTTCAGACCATTCTTTTCCGGGTTGATTGTACCACAGAATCATGTCCCTCTCCGAGGTTGAGAAATTCTCCACATTACAGGCGACAAACACTGAAACCATGGTGGTAAATGCCATTATACCTGCAATCAGACTTAAATGTGTGTTTTTTCGATTTTTTGTAAGCATATTTATTCCAGAATTGATGAGGTAATTGAATTATTTACTCTGAGATGATATGATTAATTCTTTTAGTATCTATGCTAATAAACATTGGCCGTGGATCTGGTTTTTTACAGCTAACATTTACTTTTTCAAGAGATATTCTTTTTACATGACGCATATACATTACATAAGCAGGTAGTTGTTCGTAGAGGTAATACATATTAGGGTAACCATATGGTTTTTCTGGAAAGTCTTCCACCAATTCACCCCCACCAGCTGTGGCCAGGTCCAAATTGTTAAACGAGATGTTTCGTACAGGCGAGGTTTTTCTTCCTTCAACCAGGATTCCAAAATTGCCGAGATTATCCCCTTCGATATTTTTAAAACTAATATTGCGTATGATCCCGTATTTCGAGGGCATTTTTGCATCAGGCCAGTAATTCTTCCAATAGCTGCTCGTCAGTTTTGAAATAACTACACCCACTGCTGATGGAAAACCTTCTACAGTACAATCTTCCACCTTAATATTTTCAAGCAAACCTCCATTCGACACATTTAAAAAGACACCATTCTGGGGATCATATTGGGTACCAGGAGGTTTGGTTGCTCCCTCAAAATGACAATTACTGACCAATACATTTCGGATGGTACCAAAGGTTTGTGGCCCTGTTTTAAAACCACAAACCCTGCTGCGCCCGATACAATTCCGGATAATTATGTTCTCCATTACTATTTCAGGCGTTCCGCTTTTTAAGGTAATGGCATCATCATCCGATTCCACTTCCACATTTTCAACCAATACATTCCTGCAATCTGAAATGGCCAGACCATCGGGTGTATTACCTCCAAAATTTGAAATAAATACGTTTCGAATGCATAAGGTGTCAACGTTAACAGGCTGTATAGTCCAGTGTGATGAATTGCGAACCGTAAGCCTGCCGCCTACACCTTCAATTCGCATATTCTTACAACGAATAAACCGAATGGTATTGACTGCCTTCAGCCGTTCCACTTTTAAATTCGGATGTTGTCCGTTTCCATCAATGATACCGGCTCCTACGATTCCTGCATTTTCAGCATCTACAGCTACAATTAATACTCTTTTGGGGTAGCGGTCATCACGTAGAAAGAAAGTTTCGTATACGGGCGGGACCTCTTTGTATTTTTCATATTCAGGACTGCCCAACAACTCGGCACCTTTCTCTAAATGCAAAACAACATTGCTCTTAAGTAATATTGTAGAAATTACATATGAGCCGGCTGGTATCCGAACTATCCCGCCCCCTTTTTCTGTAACATCATCAATAGCTATCTGTATTATCGCGGTAATATCCTTACCTTCTCCTGATGCCCCATAATCCTTTATATTAACCTCATTGCTGCCCTGTGCAATCAAGCAACAGGAGCAAATTATTAACAGGCCAATAAGGTTAAATCGTTTTAAACTCATTCTGAAAATTCAATTGGTCGCTTTAGTTTCTGGGCATAAACTCGATATAATCCAGCCTCACTGTTTCGCCCAGGTCTGATTCAGCCACGACGGTTATTTTATCGCCCCGGTTGACAGGTATTTTCCGAAACATATGCCAGCGCCAGCAATCCACATCTTCGTCCAAATAAAAACTTGCTTTTTCTTCACCAGCAATGAATATTGTGACTTTGCTGTGACCACTTTCCTCATCGAAGTAAGTTATCCGAATATCATAGGTGCCGGATTGATTATCGAATGAATAGCTGGCCTTGCCATTGCCAGTTGTCTCTACACCCCATTCTTCCACATAATCGTCTAACCTTGTAAAATTGGTGAGTTTCATTTCTTCAAACTCTTTGCCTAGGGTAGGTGTTAGGCCTTGAACCCCCGCTTCAAGCATTCCCTGTTTGAAGGCTCTAAGTAATCCGAAAGATGCTCCATCATAATGTTTAAGAGCCAGTCCGTTTACTTTGAGCCGGATGCTCCAGGGCAACTTTGATCCCTGCTTTAACAAGTTCGGGAGTGGCTTTCATGCGTGGGGCAATACCGCATATCAATGGCATGTCCGGACCGATGAATTGCCGGTTGGTCGTAAGCCATTGTTTTCGTCTTTCGAAGGCTTCACCTGGATCTCCCCCCTGTTCCTGATGATCCTGGTTCACTAATGAACCAAGATATTTGGATACATCGTCAATGTACATACTTAAATCCCTCGGGTCCCAACCCCTGTATGGATAGGTATCATTATATCTGAGGTGGCATTCAGGATTTTTCCGTACTCTTTTAATTTCTTCAGAAATGTCACGGTAAAACCTGGTGGTGGAAGATGCCCTGAATGCCCTCCATTGATCCCTTTCAGGTTGTGCATTTTTATCGGCAGCCAAAACCTTTATGGCCGCTTCCAGGTCAAAACCCGATTTTTTTGCTTCAGCTATGCAGTGCCGGCAAAAGCAGGTACCTCCCTCATCAATGTCTTCGCGCCAGAATAGATGTTGACAGGTTTGGATATAGTCCAGGTCATAATTTTCTGCCAGATCTCCGAAAAGAGCAATAACATAAGCCCGGGGTTCCGGACTATTGGGGCAGAACCTGCTGTCGCTCCAACTCGTGCCGTCTATCTTTTTTTGCTGCCAGTCAGGGTGTTCCTTGATAATGGATTTGGGTATGGGAAAATGGGACACCTCTGCTCCAACTGCCAGGCCCCTGGCCCGGCAGGAATCAACCATCAGCTGAAGCCAGTCTGTTTTGCGAATCCAATCGACATCTGATAAGAGGGGTTTGACCTTACCATAGCGGTTCGTATCCGGAAAAAAGGTAACACGGGAGTCTTCTGCTTCCCAGCTGTCCCTTGCCGGATTATGGGGGAATTCCGGAGCCTCAAAGGGGCGGTGTTCCTGGTGCATGACCACCACCATGTACACATTATTGATGCCTGCCATGGACTGCATATTATCGAGTATGGCAGACATACCTTCATCATGGATCGTCCAGGCCCTTATCTGGGTACCTACTTCAAAGTTTGAAAAGGAATCTGGTTTCCATTGTCTTTCCTGGGCACTGGTGTTTATCTGCAGGGATAATAGTCCGAATATTACAGCTAAGTGGTAATATTTCAATGTTTTACTCATGTTTGATGTTTTTCATGCGCACTTATATTCTATAATGGTTCTAAGCCCCGCGATCTTTGGTGACATTCTCCTGCACCTTGCCCGCCATGGTGAGTTCAACTTCATCCTTTCGTAAGGCATCCTGAATTTCGGCAACCTTCAGCTCACGTGGCATAATCCCCTTCCTGGCCGACAGAGCCCCCGCCAACCCGGCAGCATGGCCGGTCGCCACACAGTTGCCCATACTTTTTCCTGCAGCCATGGCCACATGGGTGGCCGAAATACTTCGTCCGGCGGTTAAAAGGCCATCCACTTTTTCCGGAATAAGCGCCCGGTAAGGTACGTCGTGAATCATCATGTTTGTAAATTTATATCCCATCAGATCGAGATAACCACTGCGCCAGCCGATTGTATCATCAAAAGTACTTCCATTTGCTGCATCCTCTTCGGTCAGAACATAAAGGCCTTTCAGACGACGGGTTTCACGCACGGCAATTTGGGAACTGGTACCCACCATCTCAATATCCTTCAGGTGTTCACCTCCAAACTGGCGCATTGCTTCCGTAATTTGAACGGCCTGTCGACGACCGATGCACTCGGCCTGAGAACGTTCGAGGGGATCGGTCATATCAAATTGCCTAATGTCTCGTGTTCCCGTATGGTTCGAGAAATAATGATGGCATTTTGACACCGGGCCCAAACCCCAACCTTGTGGTATCAAGGGGAACTTTTCATTGGCTAGTTTGGAGAGTTCCCTGCGGTTGACGGCACGGATCTGCTCCGGAGTAATATTGGCAAAATTGATCAGCATGGTATTGGGCATACGAGGTTCCACGGTTTCCATCATGGTCTCCGCCCCGGCAAAATGGGCCACATCACAATCACCGGTGCAATCAATCACAACCTTCGCATGAATCTTCATCAATCCCCGCTTGGTAGCAACCACCACACCGGTCACCCGGTTGCCTTCCACCAAGGTATCCACAGCAGGCATGTGCACCAGGTATTTGCAGCCTGCCTCCTCAAGCGCATCAAGAACCGCGACCTTTAAATAATCAACATTGCAGTAGAGCTGGTGTTGCCCTATATGAACGGCCTGATCGCCCAGCTTTAAGAGTTTTTCAATCAGTAGTTCATGTACCACAGAACGTGGCTTGCTTTGAGGCCGCATCTGATTGATCGGCATGCCAAGCCCCCAGGAAGCCACACCTCCAAAAAATCCACTGTCCTCAATGAGTAAAGTTTCAACACCTGTTCTGGCCGCTCCGATTGCGGCACCGATACCGGCCGGACCACCCCCGACAACCAATACCTGAGTCTTCAACAGGATTGGTTCGTTTTTTTTAGCACCGGCAGCTTTCTCCACACTGCTATTTAGACATGTACTTGTGCCCAATCCTATAGTGGCCAGTCCTCCGGAAAAAAGGAATTTTCTTCTTTTCATAGCTTTATGATTAGTAGATCAGTTAATCAGATATCATGTTTACATCAATGGTGTATACTTCACCGTGATCGTGCCTTCACTGATTGGTTCTGTAAAATCAATTCCTATCCTGTAAGCCCTGTCACCTTCTCTTAAATGTTCAACTGGTACTGCCTCATCAATAATTCTTATGGATGCGCCTTTGCTTATAATTTCTGCTTTGACCTTTTGATTTTCCGTAGTAAGGATGATGTTATTGTCATCAATGATTTCATATTTGGCATAAGTCATTATGGCAATACCGAATACAACGGGTTTGGCTGAGTAAAACTGGTCCTCAATGGAGATGGCACCCAACCCGGACTTATCGTTTTCCATCGTTCGCATCAACCTGGTCAGGGATGGTATTTCATAGGCTGCTTTAATATCCATCACTACTTTATCATGGGCTTCAGTAAATTCAAAGGTCGCTATTTTACCAGAAAAATTTCTTCCATTAGATTGAAGTATGTTGTCTATCATTGGTACAGGGTGCCCCCATGAACTACGGGCCGGGTTTTCTTTATCAAATGCACCGGCTCTATAAGATGGTGCCCCTATATCTCCTGTAATAAAATCTTTGTTCAATACAATTGTGTAGGTACCAACATCGCTATGATTATGGTTCTCGGCATTATGCCCGGCTTTGATTGCAATCGAAAAAGGAACTTCTTGTTTGCCACGGGAAATCACCATTCCAAATTCATCGAAATAAGAATAATCAGGCAACTCCTGTGTCCTTACATCAACATTTGTATCAGGAATGAAAGCTTCAGGGTGTGCCCATGCAATCAACTGATATGCTGCCTCATCCGATAAAATATTTGAAGGCCTACTTGCCCCTGTACCTCTTCCTGTCCGTGATGGCTTTCTTGCCCCATAATATTTGGCAGACATAATTGAAGCAAAACCAGCATTATTTGAAACGCGTGAACTGCCATCGGAAAAGGGTGCACAGGTACCATTCTGAATTTGATATTTCTCTGGGAAATTCCCTACATTCTTTAATTTCCCGGGATTATCAGCATCAAACAAATTTATTTTTCCATCTGTATAATCATATACAATTTGAGCCAGGTATAAATAATGCCCGAAGCCATAATTCCAGTAACCAGTACCTTCAGAACAATATCCATCATCTCCAAAACCATTCAAGTATTTTTTCATGCTATTCAATGCGCAGCCTACCGCCGCAAGTCGCTCATCCGCATCGTCTGAAGCTGAGATAGTTACAAACATGGAGCCGCTCGTGCATACGGAGTTCCAGTTGCTGGAACCTCTGAACCAGTTCAGGTTTGTTTCCATTTCACCACTACAGCTTTTCAAATAGGTATCTATAATCCGCCATTGAAGTTGATCAGACATTTCCTTCCGCAATTCATCCGGCAGTTTGTCTCCCAGAAGAACTTCCGCCAGTGCTAAATCTGTACCAAATTTCCGGGCACCAAGATCGATCGCCATGCTCCTGCCTTCAAGCACACTATTATCCCTTGTATCGTGGTTGGGATGAAGCCAGGATTTCATATCCATGATCGCATGAAGATAAACACCTATCTGGGGCAGGAATTTACCCTCATTTTCAATGCATTCAGCTAAAATAAAATTTTCCAGACGTTCCATGGTACGATAATATCTTGGTTTATATATACCACGATTACCTTCCAGATTTGCTCTTCTGTAAATTTCGTCTGTTATAGGAACTTCTGGTTCTTTATCCAGTTCAGATAATGCTTTGTTCAGATATTCCTTACCCGATTCACCAGTAGCAATTTTATCCCAATAGTCCCTGTTGGTAATAGGTGGCGCAGGCTGATAAGAATGTTTCGGCATAAATGATTTAAGCATTTCAGTTTGCTTGGCCGAGGGATAAATAGTATCCAGTCTTGCATGGCTATAATATTCATTAAAATCCAGAGAAGTTATGGTCTTATTCTCACAACTAAAGCACATTCCGATACACAATAAAGATGTTGTGCCAATTAAGTAATTAAATATGTATTTCATTTTCAGGCAGGTGTTATTTCGCAAAAACTTTAAAGTCATTGTAACTTGCTGACAGTGTGAACATATTATAATCCCCACTTGCCGGTATCTTCACATTTATTAACTGCAAGCCTGCAGGCTGTCATTTTACCATACCGGATTCGTCCTGCTCTTCAGGTTTATCCAACTGCCCGTAAAACCCGCTCTCTTCAGGTGCGGGATATAAGGGCACAAAATTTTTAAAAATAAACAATGATATTTCATGATATATATCATTAAGTACCAGAAAATATCTCGAAAACCAATGAGACATACGAACCGTCGGGCAGACGGAGATGGCCTGTCGAGCGAACCGCAAAAGTGGTCGGCAGCAGGAACCTGCAGGAACCCGCAAGGAAGTACTGCCCAAAGCTTTGTAAAAGTTATTGGAATCCATTTCGTTTACGGAATGGAGGATGTCAAATCTCTGCAATCCTTACATTTCTGAAATAAATATTAGCCTCTCCATGCTTGCCCTGAAGTCCAATGTATCCCTTTGTAGGAAGCTCGGCAAATGGAGTGGGTAACCAGGATGGGATTTCCGAACCATCGGGATTTTGGGTACCACTTGTCCATTGCGCCATATCCATGTAGGCCGACACCTCGCCGTTGAGTTTGATGGTGATCTGCTGGGCTTTATGGCGGATATTCATGTGGTTCCACTCTCCTGCCTTTTTCACCATTGTAGATGTTGGAGGGAGGTGCCCGAACACACCACCACACATATAATTTGGTGACCAGTCTTTATCCATAAAATAATAGTCGTCGGCTATTTGCACCTCTACAGAATTTGGGATCCATTCCACACGGTCCGTACAATAAACTATCACACCGCTGTTGGTGCCTTTCTCATTCTTGAATTCGAGGTCAATAACAAAATTCTCATACTCAACATTTGTAAATACGCAGGCATCTTCAGAGGCGGTGAGTACATCACCGTCAAAATACCATACGTCTTTCTCATCCATGGCATTGGTGAGGTCTTTGTCAAACAAAGGTTGCCAGTCTGTCTGTTGGCTGCATGAGATGGCCAATAAAGAAAATAACACACAGATAATTGTTCTCATAATTCTTGGTCCTGGTTCATAATTAATTCGCGAGGAAGCTATTAAATTACACAAATATGTAAAACATTCACACTTTCTTTCTCTTCAGGCGCCCGGTTAATCTTTAATTTTTCAGTTCAAAAATGTCTCTGTTTTCGCTTCCTTTTTCTATTCCAACATTTAAGTCGCCTAATTCTTTGCGGGCTTTTTCTACAACAGCCATTATTTCCTTGACTTTATCAGGATAATATTCAATAACATTATATTGTTCCCCCGGATCCCGCATCATATTATAAAGTTCCGGTTTTTCAATTACCGTTTTTATTCTTTTGCCTCCGTGTCCATCGTTGCCCGGTTCTGTATTGTACGATCTGATAGGTATGTGGCAGTACAAGTTTCCAATTTCCCTTTCGAACGGCGTTTAAATTGTTCTTACCGTAATAGTACAGAATAGTTTCGCGAGGTTCTGATTTGAAATCGCCTTTCAATAGTGAACCAATATCAACTCCATCAATTTTATTTTCAGGCAATTTGCCATTTGTGATTGCTGCAAATGTGGGTAAAAGGTCAATGGCACAGGCAAGTTTATTACAAACAGATCCTGCTGGAATTTTCTCTGGCCAGCGAATAATAAATGGCACTCTTTGTCCGCCTTCCCAGCTTGTGGTTTTTCCTTCGCGAAGTCCCCCTGCCGAACCGGCATGATTCCCAAAGTTCAGCCAGGGTCCATTATCTGTTGTGAAAACGACAATGGTATTATCTTCAATTTTGTGTCTATCTAATGCTTTCAATATCTCGCCAACAGACCAATCAATTTCCATCATCACATCACCATAAAGTCCCTGCTCGCTTTTTCCTCTGAATTTATCGGAAACTCCAAGCGGAATGTGTCCCATGGTATGCGGAACATATAGAAAGAACGGATTTTTTGCATTCCGGTTTATAAAATCAACAGCTTTTTCGGTATAGAGGGTTGTAAGTTTATCCTGATCTTCAAGACTTGTAATTCTTTCTGCAATTTCATTACCTACAATCAGAGGTAGCTCCGGATATTTTCCGCGTCCTTCACCTTCCGGCAATCTTTCACCTGTGACATTGCTATTTGGCCACATATCATTGGAGTAAGGTAGTCCGACATATTCATCGAAGCCATGCTGCAAGGGAAGAAACTCTTTTTGCCAGCCCAGATGCCATTTGCCAAAACAGGCAGTTGCATAACCCTGTTCTTTAAACATTTCCGCCATGGTAACTTCTTCCGGGTTAATGCCAATTTTATGGTGAGGAAACAATGCTCCTGAAAATCCTATTCTATTTGGGTAACATCCTGTGAGCAAGCCCGCACGTGATGCACTACATACAGGCTGAGCAGCGTAGAAATTTGTAAACCTCATTCCTCTGCTTGCCATTTGGTCAAGGTTTGGTGTTTCAAATCCTGTCGCACCATAGCAGCCAACATCACCGTATCCTTCATCATCAATAAATACTATGATGACATTTGGTTTTTCAAAGTTTTGTTCCTGGGTTTGATTACACGTTGCAAATAGAACAGTAATCAGTGTTAAAATAAAATACTTCTTCATTTTTTATTAATTTTATTATTCCAAATTTTCAGTTGTAACTGAGTCGTCCTTTTTTTCCATACTTTTTTCTGGGGCAACTTCGCGAATTTCACCCAGCATAGTATTCCACTGTTTTTCCATTTCCAATACCTTTACCAGGATAACGGTCTGCCAGATTATTAGACTCTGTGCGGTCTTCTTCAAGATTAAAAAGTTCCCATGGTTCATCTTTGTCAGCAACTAATTTCCAGTCCCCAACCCGCAGGGCACGATTCCCTTCATGATAATACCAGATCGGACGTTCCCAATCATTTCCTTTTCAAACAAGGGCCTCAGCGATTGACCTGGCAGTGGTACCTGTTTCAGGCTGTCGGATGAAATGCCGGCAAGGTCAAGTATGGTAGGAACAATATCTATAACATGTCCGTGAGTATGGCGTAACTCTCCACGTGCCTCAATCCCAGCAGGCCAGTGAGCAATGAAAGGGGTGCAACTACCTCCTTCATGAACCCATGTTTTATGCCTTCTAAAAGGGGCGTTACACATATTCGACCAACCCGGTCCGAGACACAGATACGTAGAGGCTGATCCGGGGGCAGCTTCTGGATCATGTCCATCATCCCTGACCATTATCTCAGCACTGGCGCCGTTATCGGAAAGAAATAAAATAAGGGTATTATCGAGTGCATCCATTGCCTTAAGCTGATCAATGATACGACCAATCTCCTTGTCCACGCGCTCAATCATCGCAGCATGAATGGTCATTTTATCCTGCTGAAATTTCTGCTGCTGCTGTGTGAGCCCGTCCCATGGAACCGGACGGTTTACCTCACCATCGCCAAGTATTTCCAGAGCATCAGGAAAGTGATATGGGGGTCCAATCTGAGGTTCAACCTTCGACAATTCCCCTTTCACGATACCCAACTCCTCTAACCGGTCCCATCGCTTATTTCGAAGTTTTTCCCACCCCGCTGCATAACGGTCTCCCACGGCATCAATATCTTCCGGCAATGCGTGCAAAGGGAAATGTGGTGCAGTGAAAGCTACATATGAAAAGAAAGGTTTGTCCGCATGTTTTGCCTTATGCTCCTTCAGATGGTCTATAGCCATTTCGGCAATCTCAATGGTGGCATAGAATCCTGTTCCCCTTTCAACCGGAGGTAATTTTTCATCGTCCATATAATGATTTTTCGGACTGAAGAAACGGCCTTGATCACCAAGATAATAGGAGCGATCAAAACCATTCTCCAAGTGGCATCCCATCAAGATGCCATTTCCCTGAATGGTATGACCTATAACCGGCATCTTTTAAATAGCGGGGTGCCATTCCTGCCCAATCAGGACGTATACCCCTGCCCCCTCCCTCAATTCCGGGGGCGTTATCACGGCCTATCTGCTGCGGATAATAACCGGTTATAAGGGCAGCCCGTGTAGGCCAGCAACGGGCAGTGTTATTAAATTGCGTAAATCGTAATCCCCCGGAGGCCAAATTCGTCCAGATGAGGAGTTTCTATCTCACCTCCATAACATCCCAGATCTGAGAATCCCAGATCGTCAACCAGAATTAACAATACATTGGGCTGGTTTAACCTCATTGTTGGTGCACTGAACACATAACAATGCCACAATAATCGCTATCACTGTATTTTTAGGTAGCATACTCATTTCTTTACGTACTTAAATATACATTAGAATTTCTTGAGTAACTGAAAATGAAGGAATAAATGCTATTACTTGTCGCTAAAATAATGTTATCCATTGAGGTCTGCATTCTTGTATTCTTGAGTAGTTCCATCACCAGGCGAGTTTGTTTATTATTAATGGTTTGGATATCTTGTAAATCACTAAACCGAATAAACCATGAAGCTCCTAAAAGCACTCGGATTCCTTAGCGCAATTTTATTGTTCGGATGCCAGCCAAAAGAAAAACCTCACCCCCAATGTGCTATTTATCTGTATTGACGATCTGAATGACTGGACTGGCTTTCTCGGAGGGCATCCGGATGCAAAAACACCCCGTTTGACCAGCTCGCATCGGAAAGCGTGGTCTTTTCCAGGGCCTTCTGTCCGGCCCCTGCCTGTAATCCATCCCGGGCGTCCATCATGACCGGGATACGTCCATCTACATCAGGCGTATATTAAATCCGCATCCCTGGCGGAAGAGTCCGGTATTAAAAGATATCCTGACCCTGCCTCAATATTTCCGGAAGCATGGATATAGCTGTTAAGGGAAGCGGAAAAACCTTTCATGGCTCCTTCCCGGATTCCGCATCATGGGATGAATACTGGCCATCCTTTACCCAACAGAAACCCGATGACCCGATTGCCGGATAACAGGCCGCTCAATGGTATTCCGAATACGCGCCATTTTGACTGGGGACCGGTGAATGTCTGCGAAAGAAGAAATGGGCGACTGGCAGGTGGCCGACTGGGTGATTGACCAGCTGGGCAAAGAGCATGATAAACCCTTTTTCCTGGCCTGCGGTTTTTTCAGGCCCCACCTGCCCTGGTATGTCCCGCAGGAATATTTTGACAGGTTCCCGCTTGAGGGCATAGTCCCTGCCGGTGGTTAAGGAAAACGATACAGCCGATATCCCGCAGGCCGGAAAAGCATTGATCAATTTCAGGGATCATGATAACGTGACAAAATACAATCAGTGGGAAAAGGCAGTCCAGGGATACCTGGCCAGTGGCAATTTTGTGGATGAATGTGTGGGAAGGGTTGTGGATGCCCTGGAGAACAGTAAATTCAGAGATAATACCATCATTGTTCTATGGTCCGATCACGGATGGAACCTGGGAGAGAAAAATGCACTGGCGTAAATTTGCCCTCTGGGAGAATACCACGCGGACCCTTTTCATGATTAAAGCTCCCGGCATGGCAGGGAACGGTTCGGTTTGCAGCAGCCCGGTTAACCTGCTTGAACGTCTACCCCACCCTCGTTGAATTGTGTGGATTACCCCCCAATTCGAAAAATGAAGGGACCAGTGTGGTGCCTTTACTGGAATCACCGGACAGAACTGGGAAACCGCTTCTGTTACCACCTACGGAAAGGACAAGCATGCAGTCCGCCTTCGCAACTGGAGATACATTCATTATAATGACGGCTCAGAAGAATTATACAACCTGGAAAAGGACCCCAATGAATGGACCAATCTTGCGTCTGGATCCCGAATATGAATCCATTAAAATCGGAGCTTAAAACTCACCTTCCAAGCATCAATGCGGAATCCATTCCCAGAAATTGAATTGAACAGATGAGAGGCAAACAAACTGCCCACATATTGTTTGTGTCAGTGTTTGTGTTGACCTTTTTTCCTCATGCCGCGAAAAGGCACATTCGGAAAGGTTAAGATCGTCTATGTAAATTCATACCACCAGGGGCATCCTCCAAGTGATGAGATTACGGCAGGATTAATGGAGAACCTGCCGGCAGATAGTTTTGAGGTTATCGCATATTTCATGGACACCAAACGAAATCCATCACAGGAATATATAGAATCCAAAGCGGCAGCATTGCTTGATTCCATTAAGG
Source organism: uncultured Bacteroidaceae bacterium (assembly GCA_963767555.1). Taxonomy (GTDB): domain Bacteria; phylum Bacteroidota; class Bacteroidia; order Bacteroidales; family SM23-62; genus SM23-62. The sequence goes on from CAVYEL010000010.1 coordinate 262,777, forward strand.
ATGCAAATCCGGACCTTCTGGTTGTATCGGATGATAATGCAGTGAAGTACCTTGTACAACCACATTTACAGGATCAGGACATGCCTGTGGTTTTCTGCGGGGTTAACTGGTCTGCAGACCAGTATGGCCTGTCATGGAACAACATCACAGGGATCCTGGAGCTGCTTCCGGTGGAGGAAGCAATGGCCACCATAAAATCCTATTACCCGTCAATGCAAAGGTTACTGGTGCTGAACGAGAACACCACAACCTCCCGGAAGACCAAACCTATCCTGGACACACTGCTGAACGGTATAGGCATAGAGGTGACTCAAGCACTGGTGGATGATTTTGAAAGCTGGAAAGCGGCTTTCGAAGAAGGTAACCGGTCACATGACATCATATACCTTCAGACGCAAGGAGCTATCAAAGGATGGGATCATGAAGAAGCTAAAGAATTCATTAATCAGCATATTAAAGTACCTCTTATCACCTGTGAGGACCACATGATGCCATATTCGATATTCGGCATGACTCAGGTTTCCAGGGAACAGGGGACCTGGGCAGCAGAAACAGCAAAAAAGATCCTCCGGGGTACCCCTCCATCAGAGATCCCGGTATCGAGGAACCAGTTGGTGAGTATCTGGTATAATCCTGAGCTGGCTGAGAAAGTTGGGTTCCAGCCGGAAACATCGCTGTTGGACAGAGCCGGGATCATCAGCGATTAATGTACCACCTGTTGCTGGAAACAACAGTCCCGCCAATCAGAACACAGGGTTCAACAAATGGAAAACATCATGGGCCTCCGGGGCAGCAGGAATGGCATCCAGGGCCTCTCGGATAGTATCTTCATCATATTTATCAGCAACTAGCAGGAGGAGCTTATAAAACGCCCCGGCATGGTCTTCTATGCCCCCGATCTGTTGGTAAGTGAACTCCTTACCCTCTGTATAAAAGGGTATTAAATATCTGACCGCCTGACCAATGGAGCCCCCTTTGTCAGATTCGTAGTTCCAGAGATCCATCCCGAAATGTTCTGCCAGAACAGCATTCTCTATCAGGTGGCGGAGGTTTTTGATACTGTAGCTCATGGCCTTTGTCCGTCTGAGTTCAAAGGGCTGGCTCCCGTCGGGTTCTATCTGCCGGGAAATCCGCTTTATCCCAACTGAATCAAGGATCATTTTTGCCACCGAATCCTGTCCGGTAAATATGGCAAATGTTGCGACCTGGCTGTCATAGGAGGTGCCATGGTTGTTGAAATACATCCTCTCATCCATTCCGTTCTTGCTGGAGATAAGCCAATGGGTGTATTGATCGAACCATGCTGTCAATCCCTGAAGATCCTCCTCCTTCAATGCTTCTGCCCCCTTCAGCATACCAATCCCATTAACCACCCTTACAAGGTTTCCGGTTTCAATGATACCGATGCCCCTGCCTTCAGTCCTGCCCGGAATGGCCTGTCCATATTCAAGATGTGGATTCATCCTGGTGGCTGGATCCAGGAACCAGGTCCTGAGCAATTCCACGGCCTTCCTGGCATAAGGATCATGACCGGTATAGAACCAGGCCAGTGACAGGTTGAATACCGATGCCGACATCCGCCCGAGTGTACGGCTGTCAAAATCATAATACTCCGGGTTTATGATACCATCATGCCGTACATACGGCAATCCGTCAGGGGTATCCGGATTGGGCCACCAGTATGGGCCCTGGCTGAGATAATCATGCTTATCCCCGCTGGGAGGTGTCATATTCTTCTGCATGACGGAAAAGGGGCCCAGCAGCATGGCTTTGTCTGCAGCCATTTTAAGTGAATCCACTGCAGTGGCGAATGGTTCAATACCCTGGGTGGAAAGTTTTCTGGCATGCACCAGGTCTGTCCAATCATACATGGAGATATCCCGGAAATGATCAATTGAGTTTTTTTCGGCTGGGTTGCAACCTGTGGCAGATATGAGCCACAGGCAGGTCCAAACCAATACTTTAATATTCTTCATCGGTTTTGTATTATTAATCATTCAAACTTTTTCCATGCTCTTTTGTATAATTCGCATCCAGCTCCCTGTTCAACCTCATCAGAAGTTCCTGGTGTTCCTCACGGGCGGCAAGATTGACCATTTCAGGATCCGAAACCCTGTGATCATAGATCTCAGTATCCATGGTTTCCCCGGTATCACGGTTGACCCATCTGGTAATCCGGTATTCCGGAGTACGCATACTGTATCCCATTAGTTTGACGGCCTGGCCGTTGATATTGCTTGACCTGGGATACTGGCTGAAGGCAACCTCATCCCATGCTGCATTTTTGGATTCCAGGACCTTCCTGAAGCTGGATCCCTGCAGATGACCAGGCGTCTCCAGTCCGGCCAGATCACACAGAGTAGGATAGATATCGACCGTTTCTATGATGGCGTCTGATTTCCAACCCTTTTGACCATTTTCTTGGGGAACCTTTACTATCACCGGTATCCTTGTATCCAGCTCGTAATTGGTGTGCTTGCACCAATCCCCGTACTCGCCCAGCTTCCAGCCATGGTCACCCCAGAGTACGATGACGGTATTTTCATACAAACCCAATTCTTTCAGCTTACCTGTTAACCGTCCCACCTGCGCATCAATAAAACTGACACAGGCATAATAACCATGGATCATGTTTATGGCATCCTCTTCGCTTAGCAAGCCTTCAGCAGGTATGCCATGGTATTTCCTGAGTTCTCCCCAGTTGGTAAAAGCATAAGAAGGGAATTCATCAGGTTTATCCGGAGGAGGGACAACAATCTGATCCGGGTCATAAAGGTCCCAGTACTTTGATGGTGCCACAAATGGAAGGTGTGGTTTGATCATTCCCACAGCCAGGAAAAATGGTTTACCCTTCAGGATTTCCATCCGCTCCAATGCATGGGTGGTCACCAAGGCATCATTATGTAACTCCTCGGATAATCTGGAGTCCACCCAGGGTATATTTTTCCCTTCTATCTTGGGAAAACTTGTTTGCAAACCGGTTGTATCGCCTGAATGTAACTGGTTCGCGCTGGTTGATCAGCCGGTGCGGCATCCAGTGCGGAAGGCTCCAGGATAAGGAATCATCTTTGTTCCCATGGCCCAGATGGTAGATCTTTCCCATTCCTTCTGCCTGGTAACCGTTTTGCATGAAATGCTGGGACAGGGTCACAACATCGGGCGCCCTGGTGCGAAAAAAAGTGCGCAGGTCATAAATATTGAGACCGTCGGGTCTGAGACCTGTCATCAGGGTATTCCGCGAAGGTGCACAAACTGCCTGCTGGGTATAGGCCCTGGTAAATACAACAGATTCATCTGCCAGTTCATCGATGTTTGGTGAGACAATGTGCCCGGCACCATAGCAGTTAAGCTCGGGACGAAGATCATCGACACAGATGAGCAGGATATTTGGCTTTTCTCCAGATCCTGCTTCAGCATTCTTGCTGGAATTGCATGCTGTTATGGCCAGGACAAGCACCCCAATGAAAATGATAGTTTCTCTCATAATTTATTCGATTTCATAAACAATAAAATAATATCCTTCTTTCAATCCTTCTGGTTTATATGGCTCGACGTATTTGACAGTCCGCCCTCCTTCGAGTTTCACATCGTTATATTCTTTCCTGGCCACCTCTTTATACTCCCCATCCAGTACTTTCAGGGTAAGAGTTATGGTCTTTTCACCATTCCAGTTGATCACTACAGGCTCTACCATATCTTCCGGCCCAATGGCTACATCTACATTCCCTGTTCCGGCCAGGGTTCTCTGGAAGGCCATTCTATTGGCATGCCATGCAAGTTTCGCATGGCCCGGGAAATCAATCAGTGGTTTTTTGTAGGTCACCGAATTAGCTCCCCCATGCAAACAGCACCAGCTGAAACCATCATAATCCAGAAAACGCATTTTTTTCATGGCTTCCCAGGCAGCAAATGCCTGCCAGGCCTGGCTTTCCTGCCATTCTTCCAGGGTGAGTTTCCGCCCAATGCTGCCCACATCGTAAGACCATTCATAGGAATGCAAATGATACCACGGCTTTCCTTTCACCAGGTTCCAGTTGGGCTGGGCCATGGATTCCTGGTGCTCAAAATTAAAATATGCCCGTTCCCTGCTATTTAGGAAGGAAGCCCTGTATGCTCCTGGATATTCGCGTAAAACCTTCCATTCCTTGCCATATCCCGTAGGTGAATCCTGGTTACCACGTGTAACGTTTGGAGCAGTCCACGCCCATCCGGGATCAATGGGATCACCCTGCTGGTCGATGGTCCCTTCATCGTTCCCGTAATGCAGGTGACCGATGTGCGAATTATAGGAAATTATCCGGCTCGGATCCACAGGATAAAGTGTATTGTGCACCTGCTCGCAGTAAATATTGGATTCCGATACAGGATGCCCCTTAAAGCTCTGTGTGTGATTGGCCGCCTCCCAGATCACAATACTTGGATGATTGATGATCTGTTTCATATATGCTGGATAGTTGGCAAAGTCGACATCTCCCCACCCCCTGCCCGTCCGGATCCAGGCGGTGGGACACCATAGCAACATGATCCCCATTTGATCGGCAAATTCAGCATACCGGGGGTCATTGATACCCCTGGCAGGGAATTCCCAGTTGTGTACGTGAACTCTCAGCAGGTTCCCATTCATTTTTTTGATTTGCAGGATCTCTCTGGCGATCCACTCTTCAGAAGCGCACCTGGATTCGCTGACCATTTCCTCGATGGGGCTGCGGTATCCCATGATCTGTGCCCCGTTGAGCATGGAAACCTCCCCATTCAGCCGGAAGGATCCTCCTGCCTGGTCAACTGTTCTTATCCCTGTCGTTGTAACAAAGTCATCAATGATTTTCCCATCCTTGTCTTTGAGGATAAATTGCAGCTTGTACAAATAAGGTTTTTCAGGAGTCCACAATTCTGCATTGTCTACGTCGAAGGGCACTTCAATTTCTTTTTCATTGTGCGGCAACAGCAGATCCACTTCCACCCTGGTAACAACCTGGTCAGATTCATCCGGGAACCAGGGATACAATTTAACTTCCAGATCGCCCCTGAATGCACCCCAGAATTTATTTTCAAGGTTTATCCTGGCGATCATACCTGCCTTGTTATTTTCAAGTGATTTTGTATAGACAAACACATCCTTGATGGAGGTCAGTTCCAGCAGGTCGAGGGACATTCTACCGGCAAACCATCCGATATTAAAATCCAGGGAAGAATGAGGCATGATCTCGCCAACTCCCTCCTCAAGATAGAAATGGTTGACCTTTATGCCGATCAGGTTCTCTTCACGTTTTTGCAGGAATGAGCTCAGGTCGATGCACTGAGGTGACCGGTCAGTAATGACAGCTGCCACCCTCCCATTGACCCATACTTCTCCACCCGGATCAAGTGTTTCGATGTTGAGATAGGCCCTGGAAAAATCTCCGATCGTAATTTTTTTTCTGAGGAATAGATCCTGTTCCGCGTATCGCTCACTGCCATGGACTATAGGTAAGGTGCCATCTTCCCAGTTACTGTCTTTAAAGTCCAGGTTTTGCCAGCCTTCAATGGTCCGGACCTTTTCAAAGTTTTCATCAAGGAAAGTTTCCACTGTATATGGGTAAGATTCTCTTCCTGTTGGGTGGTACCCCACTCCCCAGATATCATCCATCATAACATCCCGACCGGATCTGACGGTCATACGGTTGATACTGGCAATACTGGTGAAATTCTGAGCATATCCTACACCACCCGTAACCACCCTTTGTAATGGAACATAATCTGCTACCAGTTTACCATTGATATAAAGATTATACCTGACAAGATCTTCTGTCCGCCGGAAAGCAGCCATATCAAATTCAATTTTAAAATCATACCATTGATCTGCTTTGTAACTGTCCGATTCTACAATTTCATTGTCAGCAGTCGTATAGTAGAATTTCCCATTGTCTCCGAAACCGACTTCAGCTCCGACCACCTTATCCAATTCTGAAAAAGTAAATGCGGTTTCTGAATTTGAGGAGGGCACCATGGCACGCCAGGTAAACGAGAACCTCCAGGACTGGGATGAGAACCTCCAGGTGAATCTGGTTCTGTCAGAACTGGTTCGCAACATACCATCCTCAACCAATACCTGGTCTGTGTCTTCATATTTGATCAATTTTTGTTTCCCCTCTATTTCCTGGCCCGACCGGTACCCGGTCCATAACCAGTCGTCCAGCATTATTCTGTTACGGAATTCCGGTTTCGGCTGTGGCTTTATGCGGGTTGCAGCTTTCCTGGCTTCGGGATCAGAAACTACCATATGATCCAGGTTCGGGTCATTATAGAAATGCTTTGAAAAATGCGCATATTGTTTTAAAAATTCTATTCGCTGATCTGTATCGAAAACCTGAGTTACACCTTTGAAATCTGTTTCTCCGTTCGCCCTGGGATCATCTGAAAAAAATCTCAATTCAAAAGATTTTGAAGGTTGTGACCCAAGTTCATGAGCTAATGTTGAGCTGATCACTACCAGTAAGAAGATTTTCATTTTCATGTTTGTGATATCTTAAAACTTCGTTTATCCATTTTCCCGGTGTGGGTTTAACTTGGAAAAAGGAAATTCAAATTACCCTAAATATGATTAAGTGATTGTGATATTGCTTATTTTTAAGAAACATCTTTTACAAGATACAAAAATCAAATACGAATTTGACCGGCCATTTAGCCATAAAAGAATTTATGCAATGAGAATCACCTTTATTATTCTATCTGCCCTGTTCTTATCTGCCGTTGCAATGGGACAACTTTCACCGGAGCCGAAGGCTGGATTCCTGGCAGGCCAGGCAGTGAACCATTCAACTGCTGGGGAGCCAGGATTGCTGTTTTATTTATCAGGGGATCATGAATTTACCGCTGATTTTGCTGCCGGTGGACAGGATAAGCCCAACTACCTGAGGGGATTACAGGTTATCCAGGATGGGGCCATTGGCCCGGCATTTGAAGCAGATGATGATCAGTTAATGACATACTGGGCCCCCGGGAACATTTATGCCCAGCGCGGGACTGTCGCATTTTACTGGCGGTCACGTTATCCGGTAGGTCCAACACCATTTCCTGTCTTTCGTGTGGCTTTTGCAGATCATACCAGCTGGGATATGGCATGGCTCCGTATTGATTATAATGGATCCGGATTTGATGCTTTTGTGACTGATGTGGGACTAACACGTACGCGGGTATCGCATTATATGGAGGTGTTTCCCGATCCTTCGGAATGGACCCATATCGCATTTTCATGGGATGAAACAGAAGGTGTGCGGCTATATATCAACGGGGAACTGGTTGAAAAAAGATCTGTCACAGGAAAAGTTTATGACACGGGACTGGATCAGTTTGGTCCCCATTCCCGCATCATAAGCCCTTACCAGGTCCAGAGTCTGTACAATTTCATGCGGGGAGGTGACCTGGATGAAGTACGGATCTACGACCGCATGCTGTCGGACAGAAACATTGAAGACCTGTCGCAGGGCAAGGTCCCCGAGAAGATCCCTGTCATCTCAGGAGATCTGGGTGAACGCCGCTGGCGGGACGCCTGGTGGGACCGCCATGGCTGGAACCTGCCCAATGATCCGCCGCCTGCACTGCTTTCTGAACAAACGGCCATCAAAAAAATTGGGATTCATGAAGCATATGATGTTAAACGGTGGATGTGGAAGGCCAACGATGGCATCCGGGAGACCACCTGGCCAGGAGTTTATAATATGTCCCGACTCCCCGGGCGGTACGACTATTTTGTATATCCTGACTGGGATTGTTATTCCATGTCGGGGCAAACCATAAAGTTTTATTTGCCTGAAGAACCGTGGAATCATGTTGAGGTTTGGGGAAAAGCCTGGGGACAGATGACCCATGAAAAGGAGCATGCATATGACTTTACCTTCGGCGTCCGAACCAAGGAACAGGTGAAATCATACCATAGGCTGAAAACAGCAGCCATGGGCGGAAAAATACGCTTTGACAATGCTCTCATCGAAGAACCCATAGGCGAACTGGGCGTTTATAATGTACAGGAAGGGACTGCTCCGGAAGGATCTATCAGTGAAACATTTACTCTTCAATCTGCACCGGAAAAATCTAAAAATGAGTCCCTGTCAAGGGTTGCTGCATTTATTGATGGACGCTATCCTGCAGGAGAGCGGATTAAAATGATTGGTGAAGGAACTTTGGATAATACCGATGCTGGTCCGGTTTCTACATCAGCTCCTTTGTCAGGCAATCCCCTTCCTTTTATCCATATTATCCTCCCATACAAATACCACCAGGACCATGGACTTGATGGTCTTGAGATCGAGATCCCCGCCCTGCCTGTTACGCCCACACATGGCGAACTCTTCCCTATGAATATCCGGGTAAAGGATCCTCTCTGGCCGATGCGGGATCTGGCTGACTTCAGCTTTTCTATAAAACCAAATACAGCTTATACCCTGTGGATTGATACCCGTGACCGCTTACTGCCCGAGGACAGGGCTTTGTATATCACCCTGGCCGGGGCCGGAAATGGGCTCAGTGCTGGAGCATTGAAGGGATCGCAGATCCGCCTGGTTTACAAACCGAGGGATGAGGCAATAGCAGAACATGAACTGGACCGGTTTACACAGGTTCGCGACCTGTATGGTTTTACAGTGGAAGAACATCCCTCTTCTCCCAGGCTCAACCTCTATAACCGCTTTGTTGCAGACCATACCGATCTGATGAGGCCACTCCGGAACACTGGCTGGGACAGGCATACAAGTATGCCAAATCCCGCAATATCAAAGACCGGCCTGAATATGAAGTCCCTGGACCTCCCGATGGAGTCCCGGAATGGGCATTTCTACAGTCCGAATATATGCGCTACCTGGAAAAATTAATTACCTGGTATATTGACAACCGGCAGATAAGTAACGGGGAATTTGGAGGGGGCCTCTCCGACGATGATGACTTCAGTAATCTATTTGTCGGGGCTGCTCTGATGGGCATAGAACCTGAAAAAATAGTCAGATCCCTGAAGCTTTTAATGGAAAGTTATTATGACCAGGACCGCGATCCCTATGATGCCAGCCTCCGCCAGAATAGCCTGCCGCTTTTTACGAATGGCTTGTCCACCATTACCGCTGACCTCTTGCATGTTTATGAGGAAGGCATTGAAATGGTCGGGCAGATGATGCTTATGGATTACGGGAATCCTTTGTATATATCACGAGGGATGGAGATTGCAAAAAGGGTACTGGAGGACGCCACAGAGATTGCTCCGGACGGACACCGGCACTTCCGCTCAAGGCATTACGGAGGCACCACTATGTCTGTTGAAGACCCCTGGCAATGGTCGGGGCACTATTCCCATAATGTACTTCATACCCCATTTCTGATAGCCAGGTACAATGGCAATCCCATGATCAAAAAAATGATCATTGAGATTGCCGATGGCATGCTGGACCACCGGGATAAAGAGGGTGAATTTTATACTGAGATCCATTTCAGTACAGGAGAAGCAAGGGGAAGGCCGGGATTGATATCAAACTGGCAGGTACTGCTGGCCGCTTATGATCTTACCGGGGAAAAGAGGTACCTGGATCCTATAGGGGACTGGCTAGCAGGAGAGCAGGAATTCGAGAAGGAGGATATTGTTGAACGCTATACAGAAAAGATCAAAGATCTGGCCGTACGTGAATACATTGATACTGAAGGGAGTATCTGGATCGACAGGATCTCAGCCAATCACAATGATCTACAATCTGACCGATTGGGAGGGGTAGCCCTGTCAAGGATCCGGAATATCTACCATCAGCATCATGTCAGCTGGAACATTAAAACACCAGCCAGCAATGAAAGTTTAGGGGTTTTCGTAAACAATGCTGATGCAAAGAATATTCAACTTCTGGTATATAATCTCGACGATAAAACGGTGGATGTTGGCTTGTCCTTATGGGATATTGAGCCCGGACAATGGATCATTCGTAAGGGGCTTGATGAAAATGGAGATCAACAGATCGATGCGGATGCTTCCGAGGCCACTGTATACCTGGAGCGTGGAAGTCGAACTGGACCTGAACTTTGCATCCGGGAAATATTCCATCATCAAACTGGAATTGGATGAACCGGCACAAACAGATTATGCGGAAAGGCCGGACCTGGCCATCTGTGCTTCCGGCATCAATATAAAAGGGAACAGGGTTACCGTCCGGGTATACAGCCAGGGGGCCATTGGCAGTCCGGATACAATTCTCGAACTTAGAGATGCCAGGGAAAATCGCATTACAACCGCCGTAGTTCCTGCCATGGAGGCTCCCCTGGATTTAGTCCCACGATGGGTAGATGTAACCATGGAAGTACCAGCTGGTACAGATCTGGGCAATGTGACGGTGGAAGTGGATCCGGATAAAAAGATCACCCAGATCACCAGGTTAAATACAAAAGTAAAATTATAATTTTCTGCTTTTCTATTTGAAATTACTATCTTGTAAGTAAGCAATTCGACCAATTAGGAATCTTTCCAGGTCAGACATTCGAAATAAATGCAAAACTAAATACAAAACGAAAATGAAATCATCAAGAAGATCCTTTGTAAAAAAAACAGCTGTAATTGGATCAGCAGCATTGGTTGCTCCCACCATACTTCCGGCAAGAGTATTTGGAGCAAATGACCGGATAAATGCAGCCGTTCTGGGCCTCAACGGTCGTGGCAAGAGCCATGTACAGGGCCTGATGGTCCAGGATAATGTGCAGGTTACCACCCTTTGCGATCCGGATATGAACATCCTGAAGAACGCGGCAGAAAGAATTTAAGGAGAAGTACAATGAAGATGTTGCGCTTGAGCAGGATCTTCGCCGGGTGATGGACAACAAAGATATCGATGTAGTTAGTATTGCATCTCCCAACCACTGGCATGCACTTTCAGTCATATGGGCCTGCCAGGCTGGAAAAGATGCTTATGTGGAAAAGCCGGCTACACATAATGTCTGGGAAGGCCGTAAAATGGTTGAAGCTGCGCAGAAGTACGATCGAATTGTTCAACATGGGGTGCAGTTAAGAAGTTCCCCTGCCGTTAACGAGGCGATACATTTGTTGCGTGATGGATATATCGGCAGGGTTTACATGGCACGTGGCCTTGTGTTCCGCTGGAGAGATGATATTGGAGACAAGGGCTTCTCTCCCGTTCCGGATGGTATAGATTATGATCTGTGGACCGGTCCCGCTCCAAAGCGGCCATTTACAGAAAACCTGGTGCATTACAACTGGCACTGGCACTGGGATTATGGCAATGGGGATGTGGGCAACCAGGGAATCCACGAAACCGATCTTTGCATGTGGGGATTGGATGTAGGCCTTCCCACAAAGATCACATCCATGGGAGGGAAATTCCTATGGGATGACTGCAAGGAGGTTCCGGAAGTACTTACATCTGTCTACAACTACCCTGAAGAGAATAAGATCATACAATTTGAAGTACGCCCATGGTGCACCAATACTGAACAGGATGTGGGTGTAGGTAATATTTTCTATGGCGATAAGGGTATCCTGGTTGTGAATGGTTATGATAAGTACAAAACCTATCTGGGCAGGAACAGGGAACCGGGTAAATCAGGGGATGATGGAGGAAACTCGGGTGAAGGCATGGCCAGGGGAGCAGGAGGAACAGATGGGCATTTCACCAATTTCATTGAAGCTGTTCGCAAACATGATAAGACCATATTAAACGCTCCGGTTGAAACGGCTCACCTCTCTTCTGCACTGGCACATCTGGGTAATATCGCTTACAGACTGGACCGTGTGTTGACATTCAATCCTCATTCTGAGAAATTTGTGAACGACCCTGAAGCAGATAAAATGCTTACCAGAAATTACCGTGATGGGTATGTTGTTCCGAATAAAGTATAAAAGGAATCAAATTAATAAATGGCTGATGAGTATGCTGAAAATTAAGCAGATTCTTCAAGCTTAAAAATTTACTTCTATCATGGATAAATATTCAATCACGTCGCAGTTTTCTACAAAAAAGCCTGCTTGCTGGTGTCGGTCTGTCACTTATTGACCCTTTTTCTGCACATGCAATGGTGAAGAAGTCAAAGATGAAGCTTGGCCTGGTCACTTACCTGTGGGGACAGGACTGGGATTTACCAACCCTGATCGCAAACTGTGAGAAGTCAGGCTTACTGGGTGTAGAACTTCGCACCCAGCATGCACATGGAGTCGAAACAGATCTCTCAGCCAGCCAGCGGTCTGATGTCAAAAAACGCTTCGCTGACAGTCCGGTAACCTGCGTGGGCTATGGATCAAATTTCGATTATCACCATGTGGATCAGGGTGTTTTAAGGAAAAGCATTGAAGACACCAAAGAGTACATAAAGCTGTGTTCAGATATAGGTGCTACCGGGATCAAGGTGAAGCCCAATGCCATGCCCGAGGAAGTGCCCAGGGAAGTTACCATTGCCCAGATTGCAGCTTCACTCAATGAAGTAGGCCAGTATGCGGGTGACCTGGGTCAGCTGGTCCGTGTTGAGGTCCACGGCAAGGAAACCCAGAAATTACCTGTCATGAAAGCCATTTTCGAGCAGGTAACTGAAAAAAGTGTAAAGATCTGCTGGAACAGCAACGATCAGGATCTGTTATCACCGGGACTCGAAGCCAATTTCCACTCAGTAAAAAAATGGTTTGGCGATACGGTTCATATCAGAGAATTAGATGTAGGTGATTATCCCTACCAGCAACTCATGGATTTATTTGTTGAAATAAATTACAAAGGCTGGATCTTACTGGAAGCCCGCACAAAACCTGAGGACAGGGTTGTTGCCATGAAGGAACAGCTGGAGGTGTTTAACTCAATGATTGGCAACAAGTAAGGCTATTCCTCTATCAATTCGTAAATAAACCGGGCAATTTTTTTGGCGAAATCGTCCATATGGCCTGCAGGTGTATGCCCGGCGCCCTCGATCCCAATCAGCTCGCATTTGATATTATTCTGCTCAAGATCTTCGATCAGTTTTACAGAATTAGCGTAAGGTACCAATGCATCTTCCGTACCATGCACAATGATGGTTGGAGGGTCATTTTCATCCAGCATGCCCATTCGCCATGCAGGATCCGGGCTTCCCCATAAATTTATCAGGCCTGATGATCCCGCTTTTATCCCATCTTTCCGAGGAGCTTTCATCTTTATAACAGAGGAGCACTGCTATCATTCCTCCCGCCGATCCGCCTCCAACAATGATCTTCTCCTTATCAATATTGTATTTATCACTGTTATCCCTGAGCCAGTTGAGTCCCGACATGGCATCTTCAAGTGCATGGGTAAGTGTCCCCTCGATATCATCTCTTGGATTTTCCCTAACCCTGTAATCAATGGATACGCCCACATAACCTCTCCTGGCAAATCTTTCAGCCATGGCAACGATGTAACTCTGGGTTTTATCGTTACCGTACCTGAATCCTCCCCCATGTATCCATAAAATGGCAGGCCTGTTTATCTCAGTATCTCCAACAGCTGTATAAACATCCAATGACAGATTTTGAGTTTCACCTTTATGGTTGATCACCTCTCCGAATACAATATTTTTCTCAATATCAACATTTTCAAAACGGGATCCAGATAGCGCACTGGATCGTTTTTGTTCTCCTGCATGATCCTGGCAGGTTACCAAGCTTGCCCCCAGGAAATATAGCATCATTGAAAAAGCATATTTTAAGATACTTCGTTTCATCTTGTGGTGATTATTGAGAACTGACAATTTATTTTTGAGCTATTTCTATTATTTCTTTCTTTTCAGAGCCAACATCCAGTCTGTACATCCACTACAGAAAAATTCTCTGTTTCAATAACTTGTGAAATGATCCCGCCGGAAACCTGGTAATTCCCTTTTTTCATAATGAATCGTATTTTACAAGCTGGCAAATCAACGGAAAATTATTATTAATGGTTGCTTTATTGTAAGTTGCAGATCCATCGTTGGACTTATCATAATCCAAAGTAAGGTTGAGTTCCAGATCTTGAAAAGGTACGGTAGGATCTTTGCAGAACCTTAATGCGAGGACTAAATTCAAATGAATCTCCATCAATGGTGAAAATCCTGAAGTACCCAAGTTCATGATCAGGGTCTCTGCACCCGCTTCTGCAAACGGTTCCTGGCCGAATGCTAATGGTTGGTGTGGTTCCAACGGATTCATAGAAGGGTATGTGGCTATGTCCGTTCAATAAGATAGATATCTTATGCTTATTACAAAAAGTTGTATCGATCCGGTTATATCTATGCTGGGCCATAATACGGATCTGGCCTTTTCCATTTTCTTTCAGGTATGATTCAAGGACTTTTCCTTGAAGACCCGACATAGGTGATTTATCCGGGATATCTATTAAAGGATCGCCTAAATAGTCGTCTGCAACAATAACCCTTGTACCAGCATAGGAAAAGCCATAAACACGTTTTCCGCATAAGTTATTCCATAGTGCTGCTTTTGCCGGGTGGTTATCTTCCGCCACTCCATAAAAATCGTGATTCCCCGAAGTGGTAAAAGTTGGCGAATTAAACCCATGGATACCTGAAAAACCGTTTGCCCCTTCATAAAAATTCTTCCATTTCTCTTCCACCAGTGGTAGCTGGTCCGCTCCCCTTACCAAATCTCCGCCCCATCCTGTTGAATCTGCATTAAAACGAGTGTAATCATGAATATTATCTCCGGTAATAATTACAAAATCAGGGTTTATAATATTTGCCACCTTGATAAAATTATCCAGCAGTTCCAATTCTTTTGCGTATCCGTTTTCAGCAGGCCCGACCCACTGCCTTGAAACATGAAGGTCTGTGATATGAATGAAATTATGCCTGCTGTTAAATTCGTGTACTACTTTTACCGATTGCAAAGAAACGTGTGTTTCCCCGCCGCTTTTTACTACCAAATCGTACATTTCTTCAGGAGATGAATCCGGCACATGTACCCATATTCTGTTGTTGGTTGATTTATGGGTATAGGTGTCGAACTCAAACCTTCCAATATTTACCGAATCTATTCTCAGGATTACCCGGTTAAAGGGTCCTTCCAGTATCACCGAGTCAATAACAGTCGCATTGACATTATTATATAGAATATCAAAATCATTACCGTCTTCTACAATGGTTGAAGCTGCTCTCCAGGGATAAATGATATTTCCGGCATAAACCTGTGATCACAGAAACCTGCTCCTATCAGAGTCAGAACAACAAAAACATACAGGTTTATGTTGATGAATCCAGGATTATTTTTTGTGTACACTATTAAATTCAACCACCAGAGGATTATTATATTCCAGATGTGTTTTCTTTATGTACTCCGTAAAGTCATTCTTATTATTATACACTGCTCCTTCGCTCCAGGCAGATGCCAGCATAAACTCATAAGTATTATGATGAGGTGTAACCTTAAATGTATGATTGCCCCCATGCGCTGATATAAATTGGTATTCGGGCTGGTATATGTCCTTTACCACCAATGCACTTCCGATAAAATCTACCTGGTAATCCTCCCGGTCATCAATCTTTTCCGGATCACGGATGGCTTCCGGACCCGAGGAGATGATCATCCCGTTCTCCTGGATGAAATGATCTTCCTGTGGCTTTTTCTTAAAACCACATCCCATCATCACACCTGATTTTTTGGGTTGAAAAGTAGTGAAGGTCACCCTGGATGTACAGTAGCTCTGCTTTGCATAAACGGTATAAAGCTGTTCGTATTCATAAAAACCATTGCCTGAATTCCAGTTCATGCCTTTGATCTTGATGATGGAACGGACCGGCCCGTTGACCACCACTTCGTAAGCATAGCGTGTATCGCTTATCTGTCCGGCATTCCAAAGGCTCCCGGGGGCCAGCTCTGATTGGATCGGAGTAAACCTGGGCAGGGAAATGGCATTCGGTTTTTCCGGAAATTCAAACAGGCAGATACCACCGCCCCCAAGGGTACCCGCCACACCCTGGATATCGGATCCCCAGTCCTCATTGGTCAGGGAAACGCCATATCCATCATAATTCTCCATATACAGGTGATTGGACATCAAGACAGGCTTCCGTTTGGCAAAGACATCACAGCAGTTTGCGAACCATATCTTCCAGCCCACATTTTCACTCTCCCAGAATGGCATCTGGTGCCGGCAGTAGCTCCCGATATTGGCATGGGTAAAATGCTTGTTCCAGCCCCGGATATTTTCTCCCAGGTATATGAAGATGGTCTTGCTGGAATTGGCCGGTATATCCACCTGGAAAAATATTTCATCCCAGATACCGTCTTTATCCAGGTCATCCATCTGGTGAAAGATGGCATGCCCGTTGGTCTCCTCCCTCAACTGGTGCCCCCCCTGCAGGCGCAAGTAAGTCTTCCGACGGCCCTTCAAAAGGTGGCCCTTCCGGATCCACAACCGTGATCCACATTTCATGGATATCCGGCATGGGAAAATTTTCACGTTTGATGACAACCGGACAATTTTCACGATCAATATCCAGGGGATTTGAAATGGTGAATTCCATTCTGGTTTCGGGTGTGAAATCTCCCTGTGTGTACCAGGGATAATCTTCTGCGGCACCAGCAATACATGCAGCAGGCTAAAAGAAGTGAAAAAAATTACGATACGCATATTTAATAGATTTTAGTGTTTATATGGGGAAGCAGGTAATTCATTATTCAGAATGGACCTGGCAGCATGTTTCCCGGCTTCCTCACCCAATTTGGCGGCATTCCCGGTTACACGATAGCTGGAAGCAGCAATAAAATCACCTGAAATGTTTCTTCCGGCCATCATAAGGTTAGAAATATCCTTTGAAATAAGTGAGCGCAAGGGGATATCGTATGGTTTGCTTTTTATTCCACGTCTGTAACTCCTGGATGCAGCGTTTTCCTTTTCCTGTTGAAGTGAATGTACATCCACACCAAAGTAAACCCGGCATACAGCATCATCATGCTTTGTACCATTTATCAGATCCTCTTGTGTTACTGTATAAATACCTTTGATGCGACGGGCTTCCCGAATCCCGATTTGCTCAGCTGTTGCTACAAGATAAAGGTTTTTCCATGGCCCCCCCATGGATCTGAGTCCATCGATCAATTTATTGGTTTCCTGCCGGGCCTCCATTGTCGCCAGGGTAACATCCCGGGTATTGATCCCTGATCTTTCATATATGTGGTTGAACATGACCATGAACAGATCATCCCGGATCGGGAATATCCCGGGCGTTTTGATACTCGGATCGAAACCGGCCTCTCTCATCTAATTCCAGCACCTTCTTCTTTGAATCCTTATCATTCTTTTTCTGACAAAAGGCTCAATCTCTTCATAGGTGACACCGGAAATCATTGAAAGCAATGTAAAAGGCTGGGTTAGTCCGGTTTCAGGATCTCCCATATCAATCTCACAGCCGGCCAGTGCTGCCAGGTCACCATCTCCGGTACAGTCGAAATGTATGGTTCCTTCCCAGGCTTCCCGGCCGCTTTTAGACTCCGTGATAACATGGGTAATCGTATTATTCTCCTTAATAACATCCACAAGGCGTGTATGCAGCAATATATCGATCTTCCCTGTTTCACGGCACATCTCCTCAAGCAATAGCTTCATTTTCTCAACCTCAAAAGGGAATTTGTTCCCCGTATCGAAATCAGGAGTTGCACCAGCATTTACAAGATTCCCAGTGATCTCAGCAATCAGGCCATCCTTGGTTTTCCAGTCCATTATCCAGCTTAACAAACCGGCGGTCCAGGTCCCCCCGAGACATCCGTTTACTTCAATCAATAAGGTCCTGACACCGGAGCGGGCAGCGGAGATGGCTGCACATACTCCGGCTGGACCGGCTCCACAGATGATGATATCATAACTGCCCTTTATCCCTGTTTGCTTTTGCTTTTCATGGATGATATCTTCTTCGATCTTTTGTTCAGGAGATAATGAACCTGTACAGGAAAGAAGATTTAATCCTGCAATGCCTGGTAATGAGATCTTAAAGAAGTTCCTTCTTCTCATCTTTATGCCAGATTGTTAAGACAAATACACCAGGCCATAAGCCAAAGCGCTGTAACAAATAAAGGAATTAGAGAGTAGCCAGTACGCCTCTTACATAACCAACTGATTCACAGAGCCCAGGAAATGGATCATCGGCATCTTTCTCATATTCAAAGGCAACGGTTCCGGCATATTTCTTTTTGATAACTGTCTTCAGGAAGGATGGGATATCAATAACTCCCCGGCCAACCTCACAGGTTGAACCATCTTTGTTGGCTGCTGTTACATCTTTTATGTGGATATCAAAGACCCGGTCAAAATAAGTCAAGAAGATCCTGTTCCGGATCCCGGTTGATGCGTTTGGTATGGCCGATATCAATGCAGAGTCCCATCCCCGGATCCATATCTTTTATTAATACATAAGCACTTTCAGCGCTTGGATAGAGATCGTCGCCCGGTCCGTGATTGTGGATGGCCAGTTTGATCCCATATTCCTTAACTTTACCCTCTGTATATGATAATAATTCATGATTGGGTACTCCGATGATTATCTTCATTTTGGCTTTCTTCGCATATTCAAAGGCATTGTCAACCTCCTCTTTAGTCTTCATATAGATCACTCCACCACCATAAAGGTTGATGCCTGCCTCTTCGCACTTGGCAACTGTTGAGGCAATTAACTCATCTGATGCATCCAGGGGCAGATGAAAGCTTTTAAAACCAATCTTTGATATTCCAAGGCGTTTTGTCATCTTGAGTGTATCCTCCAGGGAAAATTTCCGGAATGTATAGGATGCTATCCCCAGATCAAAGGTGAACTTCGACGGACCTGAAGATAATGGACTTGCCATGGCAGATATACCGGGCAAAGAGGCAGCCAGTAAGCCGGCACCGGATAATGCTAAAAATTCTCTTCTTGATTTTTTCATGATTAAATGTATTTGATATTAGGTTTATTCTGAATTCACAATATACTCATTTAACAGGTTTCCATCCGGATTATAATGACGGAAAATTAAATTAGGTGTTCCATCGGTTCTGATTAACAGCACCTTCCAGAAATCCACCGACTACATTCAGGTAAATGTGCTCCGGGAGTTTGTTTTCCTGTTTCCAGCCACCTGCATGATCATCGCCTCCCGGGCCGCAGCTGAATTCAAGCAATCCGGTTTCTGCATCTCTGGAAATATATTGCCAGTGCCTGTCGCCACAAACGGTTACCATATTTTTTTGCTCACTGAGGAATTTCCGTACCAGGTCGCCTTCATGTTTAAAACCCTCATTGGCATGATTGTCATTTTTGTTTTCCGCGGTCGGGTCCTACGATCGGGAGTCGGACTGATAAGCACTTTAAAAGTGGCATCCGAATGCTCAACAGTTGATTTAAGCCAGTCCATTTGCTCTTTCCCCCAAATGGTCTTTCCGGGTCCATCTGGCATTGGATTCGGGCTGCGGTAGTCCCTGCCCTTCCACCAGCCAGATCTGGAGATCCTTTCCCCAGCGATAGGTGCGGTAGGTCTTTTCTCCCATCGGCACCTCTTCCAGAAAGATCTGTGTTCCCTGCTCATAGGTAAATTCACCCATGAACCTGGTCTCCAGTCCAGGGTAACAATCGTTCATCCAGGTATCATGGTCGTCTTTGATAAAATAGCTCGGAACCTGGCGGTGATATTCAATATTATTCGGATAACTGTACATCCTGTCCCAGTGCCACCTTGCCAGCTCAGCAGTTTTTCCCATTCCGTCGTAATAAAGGATGTCACCGGTATGCACAAAAAAATCCGGATCAAGTTTTAATGAACTGGGGTAAAATTTATAGCCTGTTTCACTGTCTACATCGCCGTATGATGTACCTGTTGTAACAATGAAATTAACTTCAGCGGGAACGTCTGCAGAGGAGCAGTTGTAAATTTTCCTTCCAGGGATCGCACTGATCTTTTTGCCATCGGGACTGGCCTCCACCATAAGTTCATATGCTGTCCTGGGTGATAATCCAGCAAGGTGAAACTGATGGGTAAAGTCCTTTTCAGGAGCGACTGCCTGCCAATCTGTAATATTCCATTTCCGGTCATCGGCTGTCTTGTACTTTAAACGAACTTTCCCATCCTTCCCGGGTGTTGCTCCTTGAATGGTTTTTATGGTAATCCCATCAGGATAGGTTACAACCGGTGTAATATCGGGTCTTCCCCTGCGTTCTATCATCTCCCCTGTTTCTGGATCTTTATACCTTACTTCGGGCATTGGAGCATCATTCCCGACACGTTGCGGGATTTTCGGTCAAGCGAACCCAGACAATGGCTTCAGATTGGGATACTTCACCAATTTTAATCCCTGTGGCTAAATAGGGACCTTCCATTGTAGTAATAGAACAGGTATTGAAAAAGCTCGATTAAAATAACTACCATCGATAGTCTTGAATAATTCGCTTTCATGGTTTTTTTGATTAAGTATTATTTTACAGGCACATCCCAGTTTACTGGTAATTTCACCGTCGGATAGGCCACTATATCAAATCTGCTCTCGACTTCCTTGTTATAAAAATATTTATCTGCGAAATCAAGCAATGCCAACCAGTCGAATACTCCCTGGTCATGTCCGCCAGTCCGCCAGTGCAGGGCAATATTATCTTCCACTCCCAGCCAACGGTATATTTTTTTAGCTGCTTCGTGGGTGATGTGCGTACCAAAGGGATTCGCCCAGTAATCCTGCAAAGCATGCGTATTCATGAAACCCCGTGGTGCAATAACGAGCCTTGCCAAAATGCGCATCAAAAGGTATCCTGGTCTCAAATCCAGCCAGTTTAAAATACTCCGGGGTCCACCAGTGCGGATTATGGATGCTGGCATGCCCTATGGTCTGGTCATCCATTCCCAGTTCAAAATACCTGTGGCTGGCGGTCCCGCCCAGTCCCGAAGAATTAGGAACGGTCAGGGCAATCCGCTCCTCATAGATCCCTGCACAAAAGGCTGTTTTACCTCCTCTGGAATGCCCCGTGACAACAATCTTTTCCATGTCAATAAAATCCAGGTCCTCAAAAAAATCTATGATCAGCATGTATCCCCAGGCCCAGGCTGCTATGGTACCCCAGCTGTATTCAGGATAGAGGAGGAAAACCCCATTATTCCGATTCTTTTCAAGTTCTCCATTTATATCTGAACCCAGGTCAGTCCTTGCAAAATGGCACAATATATAACCTCTCCTGATGGCCTCAAGATTAAGTTCATCCGGTGCCCTGTCAATGGCCCTGTCGTTTTTGATAATTACCGGGAATGGACCGCTGCCAGAGGGTTTGACCAATCCAAAATGGAGATCCAGCATATTCCCGTTCCTATTGAGGGATAGCTTATAATTTTTTCTGGTTGCCCTGCCATTATAAATATCCTCTGACAGGGTTTCTGATACAATTACATTCTCGGGAGTTGGCGGCATCTCCCCGTACTGATAATGCGCCAGCATGGCTTTAATGTACTGCCGTTGTGCTTCCCATTCCTCCTTAGTTTCAATCCTTTCTCCATCAGGTTTTATAAAGGGATCCTGTAATCCCACATGCCTTTCCAATTCCTGGACCGGTTTAAAATCATAGGATTCAGCATATTGTGCATGAACAACACCAATTATTAAGCTTAATACGGCCAGTATTACCCGTCTTACGTTCATTGGAGATCAGATTAATATCGATAATTCATAGATCCAGTTTTCGAGTCTCAATTTAAACATTAATTTTCTTCTCTATCAGATTTTCTTTTCTGAATGATTATCCTCTGGGTACAATTCCATTTGATGAATGTACCGGCATTAATTTTTGTTTTTGATCCCATTTGTTGTTATTTTTAACAACAAATAGAAACGTAAATGAAATTTCTGGAGTTTCGTGAGGCCTTATCAGAATTCACGGTATTTTCTTACCCGGATATCTTGAAAATATACCCCTCATTCGATAGACGCAGGCTTGTTGAATGGCAGGCAAAAGAGTATATCTGGAAAATCCGGAACGGGTATTATTCATTCCCTCAGAAAAAATTCCGCGAAAGTTATTTAATGTATATCTCAAACAGGATCTACAAACCCTCCTACATTTCCATGGAATCAGCATTATCGTATTACAACCTGATTCCTGAGGCTGTCTATCTTTTTACCGGAATTTCTACCCGCAAAACGATGTTGTTTGAATCTCCATTAGGGAATTACCAATACCGGAAAATTAATAAGGAATTATTTTTCGGCTATAGTATCATACAAATTGGTGATTTTAACATTAAGATAGCAGATACGGAAAAAACCATCCTGGACTACTTATATTATAATGTCATAGATGACCGAATAACCCTGGATGGTTTAAGATTAAACCGATTGGCAGCAAGGGAAATCCTAGATAAGGGTAAATTACTTAACTATTTATCGCTTTATGATTCTGCAAAGATGGAGCTCCGAATCGAACTATTTCTAGATTACATTTATGCTGAGCCTTGATCATATAAAACAGTATTATCCGGAAAACCTTAAAGGTTTTGAGCGATTTATGCTCAGGGAATATCTGCAGTACAAAATCCTGGAAATATTATTTGATAGTAAACATGCAAATAAATTTGCTTTTATTGGTGGAACTGCACTCCGCATCGTACATGATAATGAGCGGTTCTCAGAGGATCTGGATTTTGACAATTTTAATGTCTCATCAAAGGAATTTTCTGAGGTCACCAGGACCATAGAATATGGACTGAAACTTGAAGGTTATCAAATTGAGATAAGAAGCATTGCCCGAGCTGCATATCATTGTTACTTCAGATTTCCGAAGTTACTATATGACAACAGTTTGTCCGGACATATTGAAGAAAAAATCCTGATAAGACTGGATTCAGAAGGCCAACAATTTGAATTTCGTCCCGAAACATTCCTCCTGAACAGGTTTGATGTGTTCACTGAGATAAAGGTAACACCGCCTGATATCTTACTTGCCCAGAAAATGCTGACAATATTGGAGAGAAAGCAAGGTAAAGGCAGAGATTTTTATGATGTCATTTTCCTTCTTGGGAAGAATATAAAACCCAATTATGAATTCCTTAAGAAGCAAGCATCTATTCAGAACGGCATCCAGCTTAAAGATGCTATAATTAGAAGAATTGAAAAATTAAATATGCAGGATATGGCCGACGATATCCTGCCGTTTCTTATCCAGATCAAGGATGCCAAAAAAATTCTATTGTTCAGGGAATATATTGAGCAGGTCAGCCTTTAACCCATTACAGCTGAGTAATCCGATATATTTTAAATCAGTGGTTTCTCAATTTTGATCTTGTCCTTTCCCTCATTAAAGAAAATCCAGAATATTATCAGGACAACACCGGCAATGGCAGCAGGAACAAGCATAACAGCTGGCCAGTTATGCCCTGTAACGGTTTGTGAAACATCCGTGATCTGGTATTTCTCAAGCACCCAGCCCCCGATCAGTGAGCCCAGCAACCACCCGATCCCATATGTAATGAGGGTATAAAATCCCTGCACACCGGCCCTTACATTTTCTGGAGCTTTTTTATCGACGTAGATTTGTCCCGTTACATAGAAGAAATCGAAACAGACTCCATGCACCAGTATCCCTATGTAAAAGAAAAATAACAGTTCTTCATTATTCCCGAAGGAGAACAGAAGATACCTGACCACCCATGCTACCATTCCCACAAGTGCCATTCTTTTAATACCCAGGCGAATGAAAAAGAACGGCATAATGATCATAAATAGCACCTCCGACATTTGTCCCAGGGTCATCTTACCGGCTGCATTTTCAACCCCGATCTCATTCAATACCATATTCGTGAAAGGATGATACATGGCAAAGGGCAAAGTAATCAGGAGGGAACAGAGGATCAAAACTGTGAAAGATCTGTTTTTCATCAACTTCAGTGCATCGAGTCCGAGAATATCCTTGATGTTTACTTTCTTACCCGTGGATGTCGGCGGAGTATGCGGCAAGGAAGAAACAAAAGATCCCCATCAAAATAGAACAGCCGGCAGCAAGCTGCATAGGCTGTGGACCTGTTTCAATATTCAGGGCACTGATGGCCAGACCCGCCACGATCCAGCCAATGGTGCCCAGCACGCGGATCCGTGGGAACTCCTTTCCTGCATCAGTAGTTTGATGAAATGAAATGGCATTGGTGAGGGCAATCGTAGGCATATAAAAGATCATATACAATAAGAGAACCCAGAAAAAATAATCCGGATCTGTGATCCGGGAAACGACAAACATGGTGCATCCGGCGAGCAGATGCAGCAATCCGGTTAGTTTTTCCGCAGCAAAATACCTGTCAGCAACCATGCTCACAAAAAATGATGATATGATCGCCCCTATGGCCAGTGTACTGTAAGCAGCACCTATCTCTTTACCGTGAAACCCAATTTTCGTCAGGTAAATACCCATTGTTACATACCAAACACCCCAGATGAAATACTCAAGGAACATCATGGCGGAAAGTTGAACGCGAACCGATGATTTCATTTTACTGAATTTAATTATGAAGATTGTAATTATAACAAGACCGATAACTCATCTGATCCTACAAAATAGTAAATTATAGCGATCACCTATGTACCAAAAACCATATTATCAGTAAAATCATTTGAACATGTAAGTTAAAGTGATGTTAAGTGCTGGCTTATTAGTTTCAACTAGTCTATATACTGGTATTTATTTTTTATATTCGCAGTAATTATAAGTAATAAAGATTTTAAGATGCGTTTTTCTATTTTATTTTTGGCACTGTCAGTTTATTTCCTTCTCCCCACCAATGCCCAATCATTAAAACTGGACTCAACAGAACTTGATGTCCAGGTAATTGCAGAAAACCTGGATACCCCCTGGGAAATCCTCTGGGGTCCTGATGATCATATCTGGATGACCGAGAGAAGGGGAGTGGTAAGCAGGATAGATACAGCATCTGGTAATGTAAAAGTCCTGCTGGACATAAGTGATATAGTAGACGAGGGTAATGAAAACGGGATGCTGGGCATGGTACTGCATCCGAATTTCATGCATCCTGACTCCCAGTTCGTCTACATCGTGTATACCTATTACGGAACTGCTCCGACAGAGAGGCTGGTAAGATATACTTACGAAACAGATGCCCTGGTGGACGAGACGATATTGCTCGATAAGATCCCATCCGGTTACTACCATATCGGCTCAAGGGTGCTGATCTTACCAGACAGAACCATTTTGATGACGACCGGGGATGTAGGTTCCGCCAGTTATGCGCTGGATACTGCTAAATTCCATGGCAAAGTCCTGCGGATAAACCTGGATGGTTCAGTGCCTGATGACAATCCCATCGCAGGTAGTTATGTCTGGTCCCTGGGACACAGGAATCCCCAGGGACTGGTCCGGGCCCCGAATGGTATTATATATAGTTCAGAACACGGGCCGTCCAATGATGATGAGATCAATATCATCAGGGAGTTAGGGAATTATGGCTGGCCGGAAGTTGAGGGATTTTGCGACCTGCCTGCTGAGCAGACATATTGCGCTGCCAACAATGCCATTGAACCCCTCATGGCCTGGACACCGACCATCGCTACCTGTGGACTTGATTATTATGGCCATGATGCTATTCCGGAATGGAAGCATTCATTATTGCTGGCTTCCCTGAAGGCTGATGATCTGAGAGTATTGAAACTGAATGAAACGGGTGATACCATCGTTTCAGAGGAAATATTTTTCGACAATGAATATGGACGGCTCAGGGATGTCTGCGTATCCCCGAATGGAGAAATCTTCTTTGCAACCTCCAACCAGGATGGCAGGGGAAATGGTGGCTTCCCGGTGGCAAATGATGACAGGGTCATCAAAGTTTCAAATAAACAATACAGCAATCCCACCGGCATAGCTGGAAACGTTAAGGAATCAGTACTGCGCTTCTATCCAAATCCCGTCGATAACACCATTTACCTGGACTATGAAAACGTGCAGAGCTACAGGATTTATGACTCCTCATCCAGGCTCGTTCTCCAGGGCCGTTTTGAGCCCAGTGTTGATGTATCCGGATTACAACAGGGTATTTATATCCTGGAGGTACATGCTGATGATGCCATCCTGAAAGGAAAATTCTTAAAAAAGTAGTTGCTATTAAAACGGATTCATAATTAAGCTGACTTCCGCTTAGATTTTCTATCTTTAAGTCTATGAAACAGGAAAATGTCAGAATACTGGTCGCTGCTGCACTGGGAGCAACTGGTGGATTATTACTGGGCATATACCTCTTCAGTGAGGAAGAAAAAAAAGGAAAGCTTTCCAAACATCTGGAAAGTTTAAGCAGCCTGGTGAAAGAGCTGGAAGATTTAAAGACGGATGAAGCCAAAGATTTGGTAGACAAGGCAAAGAACGTACTGAACAGTGTTCAGGAATTATTGGATAAGAAGGATGGAAAGCCTGAATGATATCAAGGAAAGCCTGAAATCCATCTTCAAAGATGAAGTACAGCTCTATACCCTCAAAGGAGTGGAGAAAGTATCCCTGTTTTTAGGGATCATTTCCACCTTTTTTATCGTTACAATTGTCGTTCTGTTAGGTATCATCTTCGGATCCATCGCCCTTGCCAAATACCTCAACGGGACATTGGACCATGAATTTTTGGGTTACCTGATCGTAGCCGGAGCTGATGTTTTGCTGGCCGTCCTCCTCCTGATAATGGTGGGCAGAAAGAAGGTACCCCTGTTGACCAATCTGTTTGTCAGGACCTTTATTTCCATATTCAAAATCAACGAAGATGAAGATCAATAACCTGGCAGACCTCAGGCGCGAAACTGAACGCCTTGAATACAAGGTGAAGGTGGATGTAAGCAAACTGAAGACAGATTTTCAGTTGCTCAGGTACCAGCTTATAGAATTTACTTTTAAGGAAGTCCTGGGCCTTTTCAAAAAGCCAGCTGAAAAGGAGAAGGAATAACCCCGTCCAATCAGGCTTTTGCCATGGCCTCAAGCACCCTTTCAGGGTTCAATGGGTAGCTGGTATAACCTGGCCCCGGTGGCATCGAATATAGCATTGGCGATAAGCCCCCCCATACATATAATGGCTGGCTCCCCTCCACCATGGGGAGGCTCATCCTGGGCATCTATCAAAACGATATCGATTTCAGGTGTCCAGGAGAATCTGGTGAATTCATAGGTATCAAAATTCCGGTTCAGGATCTTTCCGCCTTCGAACTGGATATCCTCGGTAAGGGCATAGCCAAGTCCCATGATGATACATCCCTCCGCCTGTATGGTGGCCCCCTGGGGATTAACTACCAGTCCCATATCCTGGGCACATACCACCCTCATGACCTGCACCTGTCCGTTGGATTTATCGACCTCAACTTCTGCCATCAGAGCAACTGTCGTATCTGCATCCCGGCCGCATGCGATCCCGTATCCCCTTCCACTGGGTCCACTGGCAGGGGTCCATCCGAATTTATCAGCGGCTGCTTTCAGCACTCGGATGAATTTTTCATCTTTCAGGTTCTTTAAGCGGAATTCCAGAGCGTCAATGCCTGCGGCGGCAGCCATAAGTTCTATTTGTGACTCCCTGGCAAATGTATTTGTATTGTTTGCAGGGGCCCGCCAGGCACCTGTACCAAAGGGGTGCGCACTCGGCTCTCCCCTCCCCGTTCCAGAAGAAACCGTCTTATGATTCGGGATATTATAGAACTGCGCTGAACCCCGTGAACCAGCAAAAAGTACATCATAGTCCCACAAGGAGATCTTTCCCGATCCATCAATGCCTGATTTGATCCTGACAACAGCAGCAGGCCGGAATGTGTCATAAAAGAACTCCTCCCTGCGTGTCCATACCACCTGTACGGGCAAGCCTGTCTTTTTTGCCAGTATGGCTGCCTCGACAGCCTGGTTACTGGGTGATTTACCTCCAAATCCTCCTCCCACAAAAATCTGCATTACATGCACTTTCTCTTCAGGCATATCAAGGGTGCTGGCGACATTCTCTTTCAGGCGGTAAGGACTCTGGGTTGATGCCCAGATCTTCATGGTCCCGTCTTCCATAACAGCTGTAGCCGTATGGTTTTCAATGGGGGCATGTGCCTTGTAACCATCCAGGTATTCCGATTCAAATACCTGTTCGGACTCTTCCTCTCCCGTTTTGAGATCCCCGCCCTCATCAACCGTTCTCCTGTCTGTAACTGAGGAAGTAAGGTGTTCAAAGATATTCAGGTGATTGACATCAGGATCATGGTCCGTATACCCGGCCTTTACCTTTGACAATGCAATATCTGCAATGTCAGGTAATTTATGCAAAACGGCTACCAGGTCTCCATCCCTAACAACCTTAACACCTTCAATCTTCTCAGCCTCTGCAGTATCCACATTGGACAGTTTTGAGAAATGGGAAGGGAGTCTCAATATCCTTGCATACAGCATTCCTGGCAGCTGTATATCCCCGGCATATTTTGCCTCCCCGGCGACCTTATCCGGAGCATCAACATGGTGCATTGATTTGCCCATAAACCTGAATTCAGAAGGCTCTTTCAGGACAGGTTTCCCCTCCACTTTTTTCACGATCTCTTTGCCCCTGGTCAGCTGTCCATAGCTGACCTGTTGTTCGCGGTTATTTCTGGCCGATACAATTCCATCCTTTACCACCAGCTGGTCCTCAGGTAGGGAAAGATGCTCAGCAGCCATCTCCAGCAGAATGGCCCTAGCTTCGGCTCCTGCGGCCCTGAGCAGGGGACCGAACCGGCGGGTGGTAAGAGAACCGAAAGTGCCGGCATCCCATGGACAGATATCCGTATCCCCCATGAAAATATCAATGTTGTCATAGTGGACATCCAGTTCATCGGCCAGCATCTGAGGGAGTGAGGTAATGGGTCCCTGTCCCATTTCAATCTTACCGGTATAAAGGCTGACACGCTCGTCTTCACCAATCCTCAGATAAGCATTCAGGTCCGGTTCGTCCTGCAACAGTCTGGTTCCAAACAAGGTTGGAAAATCCTTCAAGGAAAAGGTAACAAGGAGTCCGCCCCCCATGCGTTTCAAAAAATCCCTCCGGTCCAGTTCGATGGATGAAGGATTGTCCTTGAAATCCTGTTCCAGGTATTTATCCTTCTTCATGAGGAACCTCCATTTCTATTTTATGGGAAGTATTTAAAACCTACCTCAGGTATTGGCCTTTGCTATGGCTTCAAGCACCCTTTCAGGTGTCATGGGCATCTGGTTAAGTCTGGCTCCTGTAGCATCAAATATGGCGTTGCCTACTACCCCGCCCATACAGATTATCGCTGGTTCTCCTCCTCCATGTGCCGGTTCATCCTGGGCATCGACCAGCAAAACATCAAATTTTTCAGGAGTCCATGAGAACCGGGTAATATCATAGGTATCGAAATTTCTGGTTAACATCTTTCCTCCTTCAAACCTGATATCTTCCCCGAGGGCATATCCCAGACCCATATTAATACATCCCTCCGCCTGTATGATGGCTCCCTGCGGATTGACTACCAGTCCCATATCCATGGCAACTACCACCCTTTTGACCTGCACATGCCCGGTGGTTTTATCTACATCAACTTCAGCCATCATGCCTACTGCCGTGCCGGTATCCGTGCCACAGGCTATACCATATCCCCTTCCACTGGGACCTTTGGCAGGGGTCCAGCCGAATCTTTCGGCGGCCATTTTCAGGACATTGATATATTTGGCATCCGTCAGCTGTTTCAGTCTGAATTCCAGAGGATCAATACCTGCTGCCGCAGCCATTATCTCTATATGGGATTCCCTGGCAAAAGTATTGGTATTGTGAGCCGGGGCTCTCCAGGCACCTGTGTAAAACATATGTGCATCAGGTTCTCCCCTTTCTGTACTGGATGTAACAGTCTTGTGGTTGGCGGCATTGTAATACTGTTTGGCGCCCCTGCCGCCTGCAAAGAATACATCATAATCCCACAACGTGATCTTCCCCGAGTCATCGATACCCGATTTGATCTTAACAACGGCGGCCGGCCTCAGCCTGTCATAGTGAAACTCCTCCCTGCGGGTCCATGCCAGCTGTATGGGTTTTCCCCCGGTGAGTTGACCAGCTTTGCTACTTCAAGCACCTGCTGGTTGTAAATCTTTCCACCGAAACCCTCCGCCCAGAAAGATCTGTTGAATATGGACTTTTTCTTCAGGCACGCCCAGCATCTCGGCAACATCCGTCCTGGCCGGGTAGGGAGTTTGTGTGGAGGCCCAGATCTTCATGACATCACCTTCCATCACAGCTGTGGCCGTGTGGTTTTCGATGGGTGCATGGGCGACATAATTATCCAGGTACTCCATCTCGAAAACCTGGCTGGAGCTTTTCAGTCCAACTTCAAGATCACCTCCCTCGTCCTGAACACTTTTTCTGGTGCCATGTTTGACCAGGTGCTCAAAAATGCTCTGGTCATTAACATCAGGATCATCCGTTTCAAATTCGCCTTTCACTTTGGAGATAGCTATATCAGCCATATCCGGCAATTCATGAAGCACTGCCACCAGGTCCCCGTCCCTGACCACCTCTACTCCTTCCATACTTTCAGCAGCGGATATGTCCACACTGATCAATTTTGAGAAGAGAGAAGGTCCTCGCAGGATCCTGGCATAACGCATCCCGGGCAACTGTATATCTGCCGAGAATTTGGCCTTTCCTGTTACCTTTTCCTCGGAATCAATCCTGAGCATGGATTGTCCCATGTACCGGAATTCGGAAGATTTTTTCAAAACAGGCTTTTTTTCAAGCCTTTTCACTATCTCTTTCCCGCTGGTAAGGGTGCCATAGGTGACCTTTTTCTCTTTGTCTCCTTTTGCTGTTACAATACCATCCCTTACTTCCAGCTGATCAACAGGAAGGGAAAGATGTTCTGCAGCCATCTCCAAAAGGGTGGCCCTGGCCTCTGCTCCTGCTGCCCTGAGCAGGGGACCGAAAACCCGGGTGGTGAGGGAACCGTAAGTTCCTTCATCCCATGGGACAGAGATCCGTCTCTCCCATAAACATATCGATGCTGTCATAGTTGACATCCAGCTCATCGGCCAGCATCTGACCCAGTGATGTGATCGGGCCCTGTCCCATCTCAATTTTCCCGGTATACAGGCTGACCCGTTCATCATCCCCTATCCTCAGGTAGGCGTTCATGCCGGGCTTTTCATCCTGTAGCATTTTCCCTCCAAAAAGTGCATGATAATCACTCAATGAGAATGTGATGAGGAGTCCCCCTCCCATTCTCTTCAGGAAGTCTCTCCGATCCAGATCACGCAGGATGGGATCGTCGTTGATATTTTCTCCCAGGTATTTACTCTTTTTCATATGGCGGCTTCCTCTTTCATTTCTTTGGATGCAGTCTGTATGGCTTCAATGATCCTGTTGTAGGTACCACATCGGCAGAGGTTGTCCTCCATGGCATCAATGATTTCCTGGCGGTTTGGCTCGGGATTCTTCAGCAGTAATCCATAGGCATTCATGATCATCCCGGGGGTACAGTACCCGCATTGCAGGGCATCATTCTTCACAAATGCTTTCTGAATGGGATGCAGCTCACCGTTTCGGGAAAGGCCTTCAATGGTGACTATTTTTAATCCACCGACATCTCCAACCGTGAGCATGCATGAGCGAACAGGTTCATCCTCCATAAGTACGGTGCAGGAACCACAAAAGCCCAATCCGCAGCCAAATTTTGTCCCGGTCAGACCAAAATTGGTCCGGAGCACCCACATCAGTGTCAGGGTCGGATCCACGGTCAGATCAACCGGTTTTCCATTGAGATTAAATTGAATTTTTTCAGTCATGTTTATGATGGTGTTTGAGTTCGAACTGGTAATCATTTTCAGTATCTATATCCCTGAGTATCCTGTCATATCCGGTTTTTATTTCCAGGATCTCTGCGGGGTGATTTTGCAGGAGGTCCCTGAGGCTGGCTTCCCCGGGGAATTCCAATATCTCATTAATAAATTTTCGTCCAAATAAAATTGGATGCCCACGCTTATTTTCATGGGTTGCTATCGCTATCTCTTTCTCCGAATGCCTGTAGGAATCAATTAATTGGTCCATATCATATGACCGGATCATGGGCTGGTCCCCAAGCAGTACCATAACTGCATCTGAGTTGTTGGAGATTGCCTTCAGTCCACATTGAACGGATGAAAGCATGCCTTCCCTGTACTGCGTATTATGGACTATTTCAACAGGGTAATCTTTGACGACCTGATGATGAGATTCATAATTCGATCCCAGTACTACAATGGCTTTTTCAACAGAAGATGCCAGTACATTGCTGATCACTGTCCCAATCATTGTCGAATCCCCAAAAGGCAGCAACATTTTTGGCCTGCCCATTCTGCTTGACTCGCCAGCACCCAGTATGATGGCAGTGATGGTATTTTTCTTAATCTGATGATATCTTTGATAGCGTACCTGCACCAGCTGGGCACCTATACTGACGGCAATTTCCTGGACAGTTTTCGATCCTATTTCCAGACCGATGGGAGCAAACACACTGTCAAATTCTGATGCGCTTGCCCAGCCCTGCGAAATAAATTCATCCCGCATCAGGCTGATCTTCCTTTTACTGCCGATCATGCCGATATAGGCCACATCGGCATCCAGACATGCCCTCAGCGCTTCGCCATCATCCTTATGACCACGGGTTACAATCACGATATATGTATCCGGTGTTCCTGGCATCCCGCGAAGAACTTTTCCAATATTTCCAACAACCAGGTGATCTGCATCCGGAATATTATGTGAATTTGCGTATTCGGCCCTGTCATCAATCACCGTTACCTCAAAATCAAGCAGGTTGTGCCAGGTGTGCCAGTGCCCTCCCAATATGACCTGCTCCTGCAATGATCAATTTGGGCAGGGGGAAGATGGGTTCAAAGAAGAGGACATTTCCTTCGGTAGTCTCTTTGTACAAACATTTTCTATCATCCAGGCACTGCTGCATCTCCTGCAAGTATTCCCCGGTGGCATTTTCAAACCACTGCCGTTCGATGACCATCCCATTTTTCCTTTTAATGCTGGTAAGCAGTATCCCGGACTGACCCTTCTGGATAGATTTTTCCATCTCCCGGAAAACCTCGCGGCTATCTTCCAGGCATGCATCGATCAATACGGTGGCAGAACCACCACAAATGGCCTCCTCTTTGGACGTTATATCAGCATTCAGGTCGAATTCATAAATATCTAGAAGAACAGTGCTTTAATATTTCAATTGCCTTATGGCTTGCATCAGCCTCAAGCACCCCTCCACCGAGTGTCCCTGCTATCAGTCCCACTTCAGAAAATATTGCCGATGCGCCCCGGACCTGGGGGACCGATCCCCTGGTGTCGAGAAGTGTCGCCAGGGCAACTGGTTTATTTTTCTCAGGTTCTGTGACTAAATTTGAATAAATATTTTTCACAATATCAGGAAGATCATGATGCACCGGATGTAACTATCATTCTAAACAGGGCAACCAGTGCAAGACAAATGACCAGTGTAAGCGGTGAAGCAATAGTCCCGGCCAACCTGAACACAGATCTTGTGGCCCCTGCATCAGAAACCGTTCTGATCCTTTCACCGGCAACAAACCCGACCGGAACAGTGAAAGCTGAAAAGAGGACGGCGATGGGTGCAAAAAAGATAGAAAGTGGGATCGCAGTAGCAGGATATACACATGCCGGGATCCCGGTGGCAAATTTCACCAGCGGGAACATGGCTACGGCAATCAATGCTGCCCCTCCGCCCAGCAAGGCCCTGGAGGACCGTTTTTGCCAGGTCTGTTTCCGGAAGATGGCGATTAGTAAAAGAATGGCAAATCCCTCCAGCAGAAAAGCGAATATTGGATTCCCTATAGCCCCGTGCATGACAGGAAGTGACAATAATACCGCATCAAACAGTTTAAAAAGGCATGCTATCAGGACGACCATAACAGGGAAGTGATAGCTTTTCGTGGCCACCCAGGCTGCAACAATGAAAAACAGGGCAACTCCGGTCATCACCGATCCGGATACTGTATGGGCACAGGCTTTGATTCCCGCTCCCAGCATTACTTCGGACAATCCCCATACTGATCCCAGTATTACGGCAATGGCCAGGTTTGATCGAAATTTGGATTTTTCCATGGAAAATTCAGGTTAATGGTTAAACTAGCAATTTAAGTGATATATTGGTTAAAATCAATGTAAATACAGTATTCATATTCTGGCTGTTTGTGACAGGATCGCCGCAGCAACCTGATCTGGTTCTACTTGCCCGATCTCGATGATCATGGCATCCTCAAGGTTCCAGACTTGTATTACCCGGCTGACCAATTGTTCCCTTACAACCAGCAAAACAGAATAATTTTGCCCACCCAGTAAATGAGTTAGGCTTTCTGCCCATACTTTCCCATCCAGTTCGAAAGGGCCTACCTCATCGATAACAATGAGATCATTGTTAATTATCAACGGATCTTCAAGTATCTCTTTCCCCATCTGTATCCCTCAGGATTGAAATAGAAGTTTCCAATCTGTTCCCAACCTTCGGTAAATTTTCTTGATGCCAGGGAAAGGATCTTTCCGGATACCAGGTCAAGTATATTATAAGAGCCTGATGGACCATCACCGGGTACTGAAAGGGCGACAAATCCGGCAAGGGATAGAGCTTTCCCTCTTAACTCCTCAATCAGTTTCATTAAAAAGGTGGTCTTACCGCTACCGGTCTCTCCGGTGAGTATAAAAACAGGTCTGGGATCATTTACTGGCATGGTAGATTGAAGCTCAGGGACCAGTAAATTATAAAAATTCTGGCATAATTTAAGTATTTTAGCAATGACCAGCCCAAAATCCCAGGCCTTGGAGGACTACAAACCTATATTTGGGAAAACCTATTCCCTTTTCGGACAGGCTACTACTACAGAACCTTTTTACCGGAAAATAAAGGCTTTGACTGATGAGATCCTGTCCCTTTTGGCCCTTCCGGAAGCTCAGGCACTGGTATACATACAATCTATCAGCAGGAATAAAAGGAAATTGAAAACAGCCGCTGCAAAACCAGCGGGGTATTCCACACTGACAGATATGCTGCATAGGGTAGACCGTGGGCTTGCTGAATATGTACCCGGACTTCAACAGCATCTCAGGGAGGTCCCTATTCATAAGCATATCACTGATAAAGAACTGCTTAACAGCAAGGAGCAATATTTTTTGTATATGGTCGAATTTGAACTGGTGAACAGGATACACAAAAAAAGGTTCCTGGACGCTGATTTCAGGATAGCCCTCCTGCCCTATTGCCTTAAGGAAACCCAAACGGATTGTAAAGCCAGTCCTGATGAAATTGATTATGTATGCCGGGGATGCCTGAAAACATGTTATATCAACAAGGTAAGCAGTGTGCTGAAAGATCACGGGGTTCATCCCTATATCTGGAGCCGTGTGAGCCTGAAATCAATGTTCGGAAAACTCGCCAGAAAACATGGCAGCATAGGTGTTCTGGGCATTGCATGTTTAGTTGAGCTTATCCGGGGCATGCGTTTTTGCATGAAGGCAAAATTGCCGGTCATGGGTATCCCCCTGAACGCCAACAGGTGTTCGCGATGGATGGATACATTACAGGAAACCTCCGTTGATCTGTTAGCCCTTAAAAAGATCCTGAATTAGAAATGGATTACTATTTTTACTATTAATAACCAAAAACAATATTGACATGCGTCCCCTGAACAAAGTAAGATTGATCAAACTGCTTCTCGTTTTAGTGGTTGTAGGCCTTTCCCACTCCTGTAAAAAAGCACCGGAAGAAAAACCGGGATTTTCTTTTGCCTTTTTAACCGATATCCATATACAACCTGAAACCAGAGCAACGGAAGGATTTAAGGCGGCCATCACCAAGGTTAACCAGCTGAAACCTGATTTTGTCATTACCGGGGGTGATCTCATTATGGATGCCCTGGCGCAGACACATGGCAGGGCGGATTCCCTGTATGATCTCTATGTTGAAACTTCCCGGGACTTCAAGATGCCGGTCCACAATACTATGGGGAATCATGAGGTCTTTGGATATTATGAACAAAGCGGAGTGGATTCTTCACATCCTTTGTATGGAGACAAGATGTTTATAGACAAGCTCGGCAAAAGATATTATGTCTTCGAATTCAATGGATGGCGCTTTTATATACTTGACTCCATCGATGAATGGGAAGAGGGTGGCTACTATGGCTATGTTGACCAGGAGCAAATGGAATGGCTAAAGGAAGATCTTGCCGGGAGTGGATCCTGAGACGCCCATTGTGATCAGTGTTCATATCCCCCTGATCTCTGTTTTTACCCAGCTTGATGTGGGATCAACCGCTCCGAACGGCAGGGGATCTGTGGTCACAAATTCCAAGGAATTGCTGGACCTGTTCAGGGAGCATAACCTTAAGCTGGTCCTGCAGGGACACCTGCATTCCTGCGAGGATATTTATGTTAACGGTACCCACTTTATCACCGGAGGTGCCGTAAGTGGCGGCTGGTGGAAAGGTGCCCACCGTGGCTTTGAAGAAGGCTTCCTGATGGTGCAATGTATCAGGTGATGAGATAGAAACCGAATACATAGATTACGGATGGCAGGTGGAGGAATGATCCTTTTTATTCACCCAGCACCACTACTACATCATTTTTCTCCAGGGCATCTCCGATAGGAACCAGGTTGCCTTCGATCTTCTTTCCGTTCAGGAGGATTGAACCAACGCCTTTTTGTAAACCATCGGGATTCTTGACCGTAATGGAGAATTCCTTTCCCCTGAAGGTCCGTATCACCTTATATTCTTTCCAGCCGGCCGGGATGCAGGGATCTATCCTGAGTCCGTCATAATCAGGCTGGATACCCAGGATGTATTGTGTGATTGCAGCATAGGTCCATGAAGCGGTTCCTGTCAGCCAGG
This sequence comes from uncultured Bacteroidaceae bacterium, assembly GCA_963767555.1. GTDB lineage: Bacteria > Bacteroidota > Bacteroidia > Bacteroidales > SM23-62 > SM23-62. The sequence goes on from CAVYEL010000010.1 coordinate 299,581, forward strand.
AATTCTTGGCTTCTCCGGGCTTAAATGCATCCTTGCCTGCGATCATCTGGGAATATACATAGGGTTCTGTTTTGTGAAGCTCGTCAATCCCTTCCAGGTAGGAAGGGGCAATCTTACTCCAGTACTCAAAGGCACGGTCCCCTCTTCCGATCTTTGTTTCAGCGATCATGATCCAGGGATTATTATGGCAAAAGATCCCGGCATTTTCCTTGTAGCCTTCAGGGTAGGAGGTAATTTCCCCGTATTTAACTATGTACTTTGTAAAGGCAGGATTATTCAGCACCAGGCCATAGGGGCAATCCAGGTATTTCTTTACCGAATCCAGGGCCTTTTCAGCCTTTCCGTCTTCCACACCTATCCCTGCCATCACACACATCCCCTGGGGCTCAATAAATATCTTGCCCTCTTCCCGTTCATGGCTGCCTACTTTTTCCCCGAAATGGTCATAGGCCCTGACAAACCATTCTCCATCCCATCCATGGGCATTAACCGCACTTTCCATATCCCTGATATGCTTTTCCGATGCTTCCGCCAGGTCTTCTTCGCCTTTCCTCCGGCACAGGTCCACAAACTCCCGGCCATATAGAATGAACATGCCGGCTATGAAGACCGATTCAGCCCTGCCTCCTTCTTTGTTCTCAGTTGTCTGGAAAGATTCACCGGGTTCTTCCGAAAAACAGTTCAGGTTCAGGCAATCATTCCAGTCCGCCCTTCCTATCAATGGTAGCCTGTGCTCACCCAGGTTATTGACTACATGGTAAAAGGAACGTTTCAGGTGATCAAAGAGGGGTTGTTTGGTTGTTTCATCATTATCATAGGGCACGGACTCATCCAGTATGGACCAGTCCCCCGTCTCCTTAATATACGCCGAAACAGAAAGGATCAGCCAGAGCGGGTCATCATTGAAATTCCCACCCGTCGCAGCATTCCCCCTTTTTGTGAGGGGCTGGTACTGGTGCCAGGCCCCACCATCCGGCAGCTGGGTGGAAGCAATGTCAATGATCCTCTCCCGGGCACGTTCCGGGATCTGGTGAACAAATCCTATCAGGTCCTGGTTTGAATCCCGGAATCCCATTCCCCTTCCGATACCAGATTCAAAGAAGGAAGCACTCCGGCTGAAATTAAAAGTGACCATACACTGGTACTGGTTCCATGTGTTTACTACGCGGGCCATTTTTTCATCGGGATGTTCAACCCTGTATACAGATAGCAATTTATCCCAGTATTCCTTCAACTCCTGGAAGGCTTTATCCACCTGTTCAGGAGATGAGTAGGCACTGATCATCTCATGCGCCTTGCTTTTATTTATTACCTGGTGTGATTCGAATTTTTTGTCCCGCGGATTCTCCACGTATCCCAGGATAAAGATGAGTTCCTTCTTTTCACCCGGATCCAATTCAATATCCAGGCAATGGGAAGCTATGGGTGACCAGCCATGTGCCACAGAGTTTCTGGGCCGTCCTTCCAGCACAGCATCAGGGGATTCAAATCCATTGTACAGTCCCATAAATGTTTCCCGGTCCGTGTCGAAACCGCTGATCTCAGCATTGACAGTAAAAAATGCATAATGGTCTCGCCGTTCCCTGTATTCGGTCTTGTGGTAAAGGGTCGATCCCTCCACCTCCACTTCCCCGATGGAAAAATTCCGCTGGAAATTGGTGGTATCATCATGAGCATCCCATAGGCACCACTCCACAAAAGAGAAAAGTTTAAATCTTTTTGATTTCGCAGTTTTGTTTTCGAGTTTTACCCTGTGGATCTCCCCGGTGAATCCCAGTGGGACAAAAAATGTGGATTCAATGGCCAGTCCGTTCCGCTCACTTTCCAGTACTGTGTATCCCATCCCATGCCTGCAGCGATAATGGTCCAGTGTGGCCTTCACGGGTTTCCATCCCGGGGACCATACATCACCTTCCTCATTGATATACAGATACTTCCCGCCAACATCCATGGGTACATTATTGTACCGGTAACGGGTGATCCTTCTCAGCCTGGCATCTTTATAAAAGCTGTATCCGCCAGCTGTATTGGAGATCAGGGAGAAAAAATCCTCCGTACCCAGGTAGTTGATCCAGGGCCAGGGGGTGGCTGGATTATCTATCACATATTCCCGGTTGGGGTCATCAAAAAATCCGTAATTCATATTTTTAAAACGTTATAATGGTTTATACTATTTCGAAAAGTCAATGGGCTCGGGACCGTATACCAGAATATCTGCCATGGTAATGCCATATCCGGACTCAGGATTCTTCCAGACAATCCGGACATTATGGCCGCCATGGCCATGTTGTATTTCCAGGTCAGCTCATTTCTGCGAGACCGGTATGAAGTTGGAAGTATGGCCTGTTCATGTAATTCACCATCGATAAACACATCTAGCAGGATGTCCATATCCTGCTTATCAGAATTCAGTTTCCGTGACCTTCCCAGCATAACAAAGCCTATTCCTTCAAAATCGAAACTATACTCCAATTGACCGTCATATTCCAGCAATTTCCCATCCCATCCGAAATCCATTCTTTGTATGGGGAAATGCCCTTCGAAGGCTTTTTCAAATCGGACAGGTTCGGGTTCTTCCAGGAGGATGGTTAGCATATCCCCGGTTTCCTTGCCCCCGTTCCTTTTGATCATTTCCACAGCATGCCTGTGACTCATTGCATATGCGTCCTTTAAGGAAATGGTGGTGTACTTAAAGTCCATGTCCTCAACTTTTTCAATACCCTGCTTCCAGTATTCCGGGATCTCGCTGTAACCCAGAACAGTACCCAGTATACCTCCCGAACTGGCCGGGTTACAATCCGAATCCTGTCCGCAGCGGGTACTGATATCCACTGTTTTTCCAAAATCCCCTTCTCCATAAAGCAATCCTATGATAATGTAGGCTGCATTGATCCGGGCATCTATGTTGAATGTCTTAAATACGCCATCGGGACAGCCTACATCGGATGACCATTTCCTTTCAGTCTCAAACCAGGTCTGCTTCCAATCCTCAGGATACTTGTAATACCAACTTATTACATCATTCATACATTGTGAGAACTCACTCTCAGCAGGAATGCTTTTCAATGCTTCCGTTACGATCAATTCTATGTCATCAGAGTAGAAAGCAAGGGCATACATGGCAGCCACATATACCCCTCCGTACCATCCGTCACCATAGTTCATGATATGTCCAACCCGGTCACAAATTTCAGAAGCCGGGTTGACCATACCGGGACTCATCAATCCTGCAAAGTCAGCTTCGATCTGAAAATCAATATCGTCTGCATGCGGATTATTCTCCCAGTGTCCCGAGGCCGGGGGCAATATCCCCTGCAGGATATTATACCGGGCAGACTGGTTGGCATGCCATAAGGCGTATTCAGCATTGGCAAAGGCATGGGCGTGGGATGAAGCAGGTGCATCAATGCCTTCTTTATCAATGACTTCCACGAAAGTCAGGTCCATGTATATATCGTCATACAGTCCGGGTCCGTTTGCATAATACCAATCCATCCTGGTATCATCCCATTCAATGGGAGTATAATCCTGGATCATGGTGCCATTGAACTTGAATTCCGTAGGTCCGCCATAGGTGCAGCCAATGGTCTGTCCAGCCCATCCACCCATGATCTTGTCCATGAGCTCAGCCTTCGACAGGGAGAATTCAACCGGGTAAGCGGGAGATGCCGGAAGTCCCGCTTTATCAACCTTACCAGTACAATTAAACAATAACACCAGCAGGGTAAATAAACCTGCAATTTTAAGGAAGTACAAAAGATACGTCTTCATCTGGGATGAGTAAGATTCATTTTACTGACGCTAATATATTGAATCATTTCAACAAATACCATGACTAATTAACCTCGCCGTAATTCATGTATTTACCCTGTTCAGCATTCGATGATTTAATGATTATCTTTAAAATCCAACTAAATTGTTTTAATACGGGTATGCCAGGTAAAGTACTGATTCTCTTGAGATCATTGTGTTTAGGCTATTTACTTATTTGCAGCGCATGTTCAGATAAGGTGACAATGGAATCCCTGATTGAAGAAATGGTTGACCGGAAAAACCTGAGCTATTTTCCCGGGCAGGCATATAAACATGTACAGTTCAGCAGCTATAACCGCGCTTCGGTATCTCCTGAAAAAGATGGGTGGTACGAGAATTTTGATATGTCCCATTTTATACGGGTAGAGACCAATAATGGAAGACGGGAATTTGTTTTACTTGATGCTGAGGGACCCGGTGCCATTGTCAGGTGGTGGATGACTTTTTACAAAGCCCAGTATGGCAACTTACGGATATATATTGACCACGATACAGTTCCTGTGATTAAAGGAGCCCCTCACGAATTGATTAGCGGTCCCATGCTTACACGATCCGCTCTTGCCTTATCTGTGCAGGCCGGAGCTTCTCTTGGTGAGGTTGGCAGGGATTATGATCATAACTTATATGTTCCCCTGCCTTTTGCCCAACATTGTAAAATCACCTACGAATGCGATTCCCTGGTATTACTGTACGAACTGGAAGGTGTGGCGTTTCAGGATGGTCATTACTGGCCGGACGTATTTTACAATATCGGGTGCAGGATCTATCAGCAAAACACAAAAGTTAAATCTGTTTCCAGAGAAGCGCTTACAGAAGCCAGGACAATGCTCGAGAAGGCGGGCAAATCCCTGGGTAATAATTTGGTTAACTCGGCAACCATACAAAACTTTGACCAGTTATTAATGGCTGGGGATTCTCTTGTGCTTGAATTCCGGCAGGATCAAATGGCCATCAACCGTTTGATGATGGAAATGAATGCTTCCGACAAGCCACAGGCATTGAGATCTGTCGTCATTAAGGCCTCTTTTGATGGACATCAGACCATCTGGTTACCGGTCGGGGAATTTTTTGGCACAGGGTATAGCCTGAATCCACACAAAACATGGATGAACCAGAGGGATGAGAATGGAAGGATGGAATCTTTCTGGGTAATGCCTTTCAGGGAGAAATGTGAGCTTGTAATAACTAATTACGGCAAGGAGAACATAAGCTTGAAAGGACTGGCTGGATTGACACCATACCAATGGACCTCCAATAGCATGTATTTCGGAGCTGCCTGGCATGAATACCGCCATCTTGAATCCAGGAATGAAAATGGTTCGCCTTTTGATCTGAATTTCATTGATGTCATCGGTAAGGGTGTTTACGTTGGTGACCAGTTGACCCTATTCAATAACACCTACCACTGGTGGGGAGAAGGGGATGAAAAGATCTTCGTTGATGGTGAGGCTTTCCCTTCAAGTTTTGGAACCGGCTCGGAAGACTACTACGGCTATTCTTTTGCGCGGACCGAACCATTTTCTCATCCCTTTTTATCACAGCCGGAAGGTACTGGGAATACAGACTGGGGTTTGACCGTGAACATGAGGCACCGCTCGCTCGATGCCATTCCTTTCAATAAGTCGATAAGCTCGAATATTGAATTGTGGCACTGGACAAAGGTCCCCATCAACTTTGCATTAACATCCTACTGGTATACGCAAGTACCATTCTGGCAAAATAGAATACAAAATATAGAGAGTGTTCAATACCCAGTGGCTAAATCAACCAAAGATTTTGAGAAATGAAAACAATTTTACTTACCATTAGTCTGACATTGATTTCTCTGAGTGCTTGCCATAAATCAGGGCAGATTGTTACAACAGGTACCTTACTAAATGAAATGACTGATTTAGAAAGGTTGTCCCAATTTCCCGAACAATCGTACAGAACAGTCCAGTATTCATCCTACGACCGGAGAAGCACAAAACCCGGTGATCCTTCATGGTTTGCCAACGATGACGGATTTGGGAATGAACCTATTCCCGGATTTGAAAGTGTTCTGAAACATCCGGATACCAGTGGGATCGGAACATACCTTATCTGCGATATCCAACAACCAGGCGCCATTGTACGTCTCTGGACAGCAGGCATTAAAGGGAAGATCAGATTCTTTTTGGATGATATGTATACTCCTGTTTATGAAGGGGATGCAGAGGACTTCTTCTGGAGAACGCCAGAAGTTCTGTCTGAAAATGGAGTGAATATGGACTCTCTTCAAGCCTTCAGGCAATTTGATGCTGTTTATTTTCCCATCCCTTTTGCTGAAGGATGCAGGATTGAATGGATCGGGAATAAAAAAGAGATCCATTTTTACCATGTTGGCGTCCGCATATATGATCCTGATGTGGATGTCGAGACTTTCAGTGAAAAAGACTATCAAAGATTTGCATTAGAACTGGAAAGAACAGCCGGGGACCTGCCATCCCTAATGGAAAAGAAGGCAATACAGAAATCTAAAGATCAAATGGTTAAGGTGGTTGTGCCTGCATCTTCTACCATAGAATTATTCAATACCAGCCAGGCACAGGCAATAGATAGGATAATGATGAACATTAAGGCCCGGGATTATGAGGAAGTACTGAGAAAATGTATATTAAGAATATATTTCGACAGCTCTGCCACACCCCAGGTACAGGCTCCAATTGGTGATTTTTTCGGAGCCGCCCCGGGTATCAACCCATACCAGTCAATCCCCTTTTCGGTCCGCGCCGACAGTACAATGGTTTGCCGGTTTATCATGCCTTTTCAACACTCCGCACGCGTTATCCTTGATAACCGGTCAGGGGAAACCATTGGCATATCAGGAGAGATCCATACAAAAGATTACAAATGGGAGGATGGGAAAACCATGCATTTTTATTGCCGATGGAGAATCGATCATGATTTAACGGCTTCAAATATTAATGACAGGAACAATGAGATTAGGGATATACTATATTTGAATGCATCGGGAAGGGGCAGGATTGTAGGGGCAGCTGCGTTTATATACAATCCAAGCAATGCCCCGGTTTCCTGGGGAAACTGGTGGGGGGAGGGCGATGAAAAGATCTTTATTGACAGGGATACTTTCCCTTCTTTTTTCGGGACCGGCTCAGAAGACTATTTTAATTATTCCTGGTCCTCGTCCAGGCTTTTTTCTTATGCGTACTGCGGACAACCCAGAAATGACGGTCCCGGCAACCGAGGTTTTGTGTCTAATTTCCGCTGGCATATCCTTGACGATATTCTGTTTGAAGATAAAGCCATATTTACTATGGAATTAAGACATCATGGAATTGTACCAGGGTTTTCTTATGGAAGAATCGTTTATTTCTATGCGATGCCCGGGCTTATCTCCGATCCTCAGAAAATATCAAGGGACCACATAAGAAAAATCGATTATCAGCCCTGGGAACCCATAGCATACCTGGGATCGTCAGGTTTTAGTTTTATTCAAGCCGAAAAACTCATGAACCTGAATCCAAATGTTGAGGTCGAACCGGGAAAAATGTGGGCAGCCGGAAGCATTTTGGTTTGGATGCCTGAGAATCATGGTGAAGAAATATCTTTCCCCATCCATCTTGGACAAACCATGGATCGGACAAGCTTTGGATTCACACTTGTGCATGGTCCGACTGGTGGTAAGATTTCAATATTAGTCAACGGAAATCCCGTGATGGTTGATGGCAATCAAACGGTTGATCTTTTCGAACCAAACCATCAAACCCTGGCAAACCACTTTTCAGAACCAGTCCGATTAGATAAGGGTACAAATAAAATAACCTTCAAATTTGTCGGTGCCGAAAGGAATAAAAACGTTGGTATTGATTTTTTCTGGATAAACGACAAAGCAATCCTCCACAGGGATGCTACTTCAAAATAATATGCGAGGCATCTTTCAGTCCGAGCAAGTATCCCCCAAACCCTGTTATCCAGAAAACAAGCGGGTAAAACACCCACCTCTCTGCCCCTCCTACACCCAGTATCGGCACAAAATGATTATAGGTAAACAGTCCTACCAGGGAAATGGATCCCAGGAGTATAAAAATATAGCGCAGGGGAGAAAGCACCATGCGAAATGAAGTAATAGCCCCAATACCTCCGGCCAGGAATAACAGGTTCGCGAAGACAAGATGCCAGGGGGTTACATCTCCGGGAAAAACACCAACTCCCAGGATACCCAGTCCGAATAAGCCAAGCGGCACGCAGGTTAACAGCCGTTTACCAGCCCTGTAAGTGAACCAGGAAGATAAAAGAATCATCAAACCGCTCAGCATCATGGCCACATTGAAGATGCCTGCAGAAGGCTGGGGAGTGAGCGTGCCCTCCGGTAACGCGGCTGCCAGCTCACTGATATAATTATCACGGGTATTGAAGTCCAGTGTATACAAAATTTCAGAGGTAATGATCCCCATGAATATTACCACACCTGATATGAATAGCAGCAGACCCGCCCTCGAAAGTTGAGATTTCATGCCATTAATTATAAGATTCCTAGTATTGATGGAAGTGATCTGATACGAAGGAGAGTACTTTAGGGAGTGACACCCGCCAGTAGACCCAGTTATGGATCCCATCCCTTATCCTGAATTCATGGGGGATCTCTCTTTTCCTCATGGCTATATGAACTAATGAATTTCCCTCGTACAGGAAATCGTCATCCCCGCAGTCTATGTACCATCTTACTGATTTAAGCTGGTCCACGGGCAGGTCATTAATAAGGGCCAGTGCACTATGGCGCTTGAAATAAGCCTCCTTCTGTTCCTCGGAATCTGCCTGGATCTTCCTTCTTTCCAGGTAACGGTCCATATCCTCCAGGGTAAGGGGACCACAACTGGCGCTAAGCGGACAGGCTGAGGAGAACAGTTCAGGATGATGCAGGGCATACATAAAAGTGCCTCCTCCGCCCATGGACAGTCCGGCAACCGCCCTGTAACGTTTTTCACCTTTGATACGGTATTCTTTTTCAACAAAAGGCATAAACTCCTCGAAGAAAAAATCTTCATAACGCCATTCTCCTTTGATGTCGTTGAAATATCCCCTTTTACCTGCATTGGCATCGGGCATCACGATGACCATGGCAGTGGCAGTTCCATTGGCAATGGCCTCATCGGCAATCCTTAGCACCTCTCCGAACTGAACCCAGCCGGTCTGGTCATCTCCCCCGCCGTGCAGGAGATACAGGACAGGATAGCTGCGCTCAGAGGATTCATAGTCGGGCGGCAGATAAACAGCATATTTGCGCTCCATGCCAAGGATCTCACTCTCCATTGAAAGGTTATCAAATACCCTCCCGTACTGCGCAGCAAGTACCGGAACAAGCAAAATCAAAGAAGATAGAAGTGTAAGTTTTTTCATTATGGGTCTGGTTTAAATAATACTTATCAGATTTATGATGCAGCAGCGATTAACATCAGTGAAAACGAGCTGAGATAAATGAGAGCACCTCGGGGAGTGACTCCCGCCAGTAGGTCCAGCTATGGACCCCATCCCTTATCCTGAACTCATGCGGTATCTCCTTTTTCCTCATGGCAATATGGACAAGTGAATTCCCCTCATAGAGAAAATCGTCATCCCCGCAATCGATATACCATCTCACAGATTTGAGCTCCTCGGCAGGCATATTATTGATCATGGCCAATGCACTGTGCTGATTGAAATATGCCTCTTTCTGTTTTTTGGTTTTCGCCCGGGTCTCCGTCCATTCCCAGCGGCCGTCCATCTCTTCCATGTCTTCCATGGTAATGGGACCACAATAGGCACTCAGGGGACAGGCTGAAGAGAACAATTCTGGATGATGCAGTGCGTACATAAAGGTGCCTCCCCCTCCCATGGAGAGGCCGGCAATCGCCCTGTAGCGTTTATCCGTCCGGATACGGTAAGTCTTTTCGATAAAAGGAAGGAATTCCTCAAAGAAAAAATCCTCATAAAGCCATTCTCCTCCGGGATCGTTGAAGTAACCCATCTTCTTTGTATCAGCATCGGGCATCACGATAACCATGGCAGTGGCAGTCCCATTGGCAATCGCTTCATCGGTAATCCTGAGCACCTCCCCGAATTGTATCCAGCCGGTCTGGTCGTCCGTAGCACCATGCAGGAGATACAAGGATTGGATAACTACGTTCAGAGGTTTCATAGTCAGGTGGCAGGTAGACGGCATACTTACGTTCCATGTCAAGGATCTCGCTCTTCCATGGTAAGATTATCGTACACTTTTCCCTGCTGGGCATTAAGCACATGGACCAGCAAAATCAGGGAAAATAACAGGAAAAGTTTTTTCATTCTTGATCGGTATTTGGTAAGCGCTACTAAGTTATTGATTCATTTTAAAAATGCAGGATAATATTTGTCTCTTCTGAGGGTATGGACCGGATATCTATGGTCCCCTGGTGCAGCCTCATAATCTGCCGGGACAGGCTCAATCCTATACCTGAGCCTTCTTCCTTTGTAGTAAAGAAAGGTATAAATACCTGGTCAATAATGTTTTCCGGAATACCGGGACCGTTATCTGCTATCCTTATCCTGACGGACTCATTCTCTCTTTCTGCAATCATCTTTATTTGTCCCCCTTGTGTTTCTGCTAAGGCTTCCATGGCATTTCTGACCAGGTTTATCAGTACCTGTTCAACCAGTTTCCGGTCCGCCGATAGTATTAGGTCATCCGGACTAATCATTACAGAGAACTTAATCCCTCTTTCTTCCATATCCTTCCCAAACAATCTTCCGATTCCATCCAGCAGACTCGGTCAGTTCTATTTCATTGAAAGTAGGAGTAGGCAGTTTTGATAAATGCCGGTATTTCTGAACAAACTCGATAAGTCCGGATCCACGTTCTCTGATCAGTTCTAGTCCATCCACCATATTGTCATAATACTCGCTGCCCCCTTGCCATTGCTTTACTGCCTCCTCATGTTGCCTGTTCTGTTTTATCATGGCTTCAGTAAGGGTATTTATCGGTGTGATGGAATTCATGATCTCATGTGCCAGCACCCGTATTAATTTCTGCCAGGACTCAAGTTCCTTCTGGTCCAGTTCCCCCTTTATATCCTGGAAAGATACCAGTTTGATCCACCTGTCAAGGATCCTGAATTCGGATGCTTTCACTGAGAGCTGGATGATGGATCCTGAAATATTGGTTTTCATCAATTGCTGTTGTCCCGGTTTAAGCTCCAACAGGGACTTATCCATTCCTTCCCTGACCAGGTTGAGGTTTCTTATGTGCTTCAATTCCTTTAACCGGAAAAGGTCAAGGGATGCTTTGTTTATCAGGTTAATTTTACCTGTTTCATCGAAGGCAAGAAGACCTATTCCAACATGTTCAATGATGTATTGCAGATATAGAAATTGATTTTCCTTTTCTATCCTGGCATCCTGAATCAACTCATTGATCTCATGGAGAATCTGGCTGAATTGTTGAAAGGGTCCGGATTCAATTTCCAGCAATGATCTCGAGGTACTTTCTTTTTCACGCAAGCGCTGGATGAAAATCCCCCATGATCTGGTTGGTCCTGTTAAGGTAACGGACCAATAACCAGGATTGCAAGATGAGTAAACCCCCCAGGCTGCCTATGGAGTACCAGTTCCTTGTTGAAACAAGCACCCATGCAAAAACTAGGGCATTGGCCAGTATCCCGAATACCCTGAGAAGAACCTGTATATGCAAGGATTTAAAGATCATACTTCTCAATTTTTGAATAAAGGGTTTTTCGGGTTATTCCAAGCTCTGCTGCTGTCTTGCTCAGATTACCTCCGTATTTCTTAAGGGCTTTGAAAATGGTGCTTTTTTCTACCTCATCGAGATTCAGCGTCTCTGGTTCCATGCTGGCTTGTGCCTCAACTGAAAACAGAAAATCATCCGGCGTCAGCGTATTCCCTTCGCTCAGGATGACCGCCTTCTCAATGGTGTGTCGCAATTCCCTTATGTTACCTGGCCAGGGATAGGAATTCAGTTTGTCCATGGCCGTTGTTTTGATCTTCAGGAGGGGTTTGCCGTATTTTTTCCTGTACAAATGTAAGAAGTGTTCTGCCAGTAAAAGGATGTCCATATCCCTGTCCCGCAACGGCGGTAACTGAATTTCAATGGTGTTGATACGGTAATACAGATCTTCCCTGAAATGGTTGTCTGCCACCAGTCCCCGAATGGATTTGTTCGTTGCGGTAATGAGCCGGATATCAACCGGTATGGGTTTATTCGAACCTACCCTGTAGATGATCCTGTTCTGTAGTACGGTCAATAGTTTTGCCTGTACAGACATGGGGATATTCCCTATTTCATCCAGGAATAATGTCCCACCGGAAGCAGACTCAAACCTTCCGACACGGTCTTCCCTGGCATCGGTGAAAGCTCCCTTCTGATGCCCAAACAATTCACTCTCTATGAGGTTCTCACTAAGTGAAGACATATCGACGGAGATAAAAACCTCTCCATTTCGGTCAGAATACCTGTGTATCTCCCGGGCCAGGACTTCCTTCCCGGTACCGTTTTCCCCAAGTATGAGTACATTGGCTTCCGTTGGAGCCGATTTAATTACCAGGTCCATGGTCTGCCGGAATTCGGCTGACTCACCAATGACGGGACCAAATTCCCTTGAAATATCTTCCTTCAGGTGAACCTGGGTTTGCTTGAGTTTCATCACCTCCTTTTTCGACAGGCTTAGTTTATAAGCAGCCTTTAATGTTGTAATCAATTTATCAGGATCCCAGGGTTTAACAATGAAATCAACTGCTCCTTCCTTAATGGCCCGTACAGCCAGTTCGACATCCCCATAAGCAGTGATAAGGACTACTACTGCTTCAGGTTCAAGCTTCAGGATCTCACGCAACCAGAATATCCCTTCATTCCCGGTATTTACACCGGCAGAGAAATTCATATCCAGCAGGATCACATCGAATTTCTCTGATTGCAGCAAGGAAGGGATCTGGTTCGGTGTCCGGGTGGTCCTGACCAGTATTGAACTCAAATTTCAGAGCATATCGCAAGGATTTCAGTATTCCTTCATTATCATCGATGACCAGTATTTTTCCTTCTTCCATAATATCGTGTGTAGAAAATAAACAATAAATGTATAAAAAGTATACAGCATCTACAAGATTGCCAAATTAAGAGGATCATGTTATTTTTCTGATTATCTAGCATCTTATTACCAATGGCACAGGATTGGATAATCATTCTCCTCAAAACCATTCAAAATGATACGGAATAATTTTCTAACCGCCTTCAGAAGTTTTGTTAAGAATAAAGTATATACACTGATCAATGTATTCGGACTGGCCATGGGTATGGCCTGTACCATTGTGATCGTCTTATATGTGATCGATGAGCTCTCATATGAGAACCAGCATCAGCATGCTGAGAACATTTACAGGGTGATAACACTCGGAAAGGTGGGTGACAATGAGATCAATACGGCAAATGCCTCTCTGCCCATTGGTGGTGTCCTGAAACAGGAATTTCCGTTTGTAAAGCAATTTGTAAGGGTGAATGGAGGAAACAATATGTCCGTCATCCATGAAAAGGATGCTTACAATGAGCAGCGGTTCTACTTTGTTGACTCCAACATTGCCGAGGTCTTTACCATACCATTTGTCAGGGGCAACCCGGGAACCGCCCTGAACAGGCCAAATACTGTTGTTATCACCGAATCCATAGCCAAAAAATATTTCGGGGACGATGATCCGATGGGAAAACGGATCATCGGTGATAATGATATGGAATTTGAAGTTACCGGGATTGTGAAAGATGTTCCCCTGAACACCCATTTTAAATATGATTTCCTGGCAAGTATTACCTCCAGGAAGGGGGTATAACAGTAGTAATTTATTCAATATTGATTGTATGACCTATATCCTTACAGAGGATGGATATGAACCTGAAGATTTCCCTGAGCAGTTCGAGACCATTGTCGAGAAATACATGGCTCCCCAGCTTGAACAGCTCATGGGACAGTCCTGGGATGCAGATCATGACCGGTGGAAACAGGTGGGATCATGCAGCTTCAGCCCATCAGGGATATACATCTGAAGTCAAACCTGGGATCTGAACTCGAAGCCAATGGCGATATAAAGTATGTTTACATATTCAGTATCATCGCCATATTCATACTGCTGATTGCCTGTATTAATTTTATGAATCTTTCCACAGCACGTGCTGCTTCAAGGGCCAGAGAGGTGGGGATCAGGAAGGTTGCGGGAGCCAGCAAAAGACAGCTGATCAGCCAGTTCCTTGGAGAATCCATCCTGCTTGCATTTTTTGCCCATATCCTTGCCATGATCATTATGGAAACCGTTTTACCTGTATTCAATCAATTCACCGGAAAGGAGATGACTTTTGGATACGGGAATTACCGGTATTATCTGGGCATCGTGGGGATCATTCTCTTCGTTGGAGTTGCAGCAGGGAGCTATCCGGCATTCATACTCTCCTCGTTCAAGCCCATTAAAGTACTAAAATCAAAAATGAACAATGGAGATGGACGGTCCAATCTCAGGCGTATCCTGGTAATCGTTCAGTTCAGCATCTCCATTATCATCATCCTCGGAACCCTCATTGTCAACCGCCAGTTGCATTATCTGTCCGAAAAAGACCTGGGATTCTCCGGGGATCAGGTACTGGTGATAGACAGGGCATATGGAATCATTCCCAATCATGAAGCATTCAAACAGGAACTCCTGCAATACGAATCCATTAAAAATGTTACCCTGACTTCTGCGGCACCCGGACATGTATATGCTGCTTCAGGATTTTACCTGGAAGGAAATAACGTCGGGGAAAGCCAGATCATGGCAGTCGGTACTGCAGATGAGGACTACCTGGCTACATTTGACATTGAGATCCAGGATGGCCGTTTTTTTTCAAAGGATTTTAACGATTCGAACAGCGTGGTCCTGAATCAGTCAGCTGTAGCAGCATTGGGATTGGAGGACCCGGTAGGTAAGTCCATTTACAGGACTGCACCCACTATTCCCATCCAGATCGTTGGCGTGGTACCTGACTTCCATTTTGAATCTTTGCACAGTAAAATACGGCCACTGTTATTGTTCCAGGGTGAATTTCAGTACCATGGCCATTAAAATGAATACCAGTGACGTGGACAAGACCCTGCGATTGATTAGAGAGTACATGGGCATCCTTTACAGATAAGTCCATCGAATATCATTTTATGGATGAGCATTTTCAGAAAATGTATGAAAACGAAAGGAGGACAGGAATCATCTTTGGTATATTTTCCGGACTGGCCATAATCATAGCCTTACTGGGACTGATAGGACTGGTTTCCTATTCAACTGAGCAGCGTACCAGGGAAGTAGGTATCAGGAAAAGCATGGGTGCCACATCGAGCCAGATCATACGTTTATTTTCAAAAGAAACATGGTATTGTTGCTGATCGCCAATGTTATCTGCCTGGCCCATCTGCCTATTTTCGATGGACAGGTGGCTGCAGGATTTCGCCTACCGCACCAGCTATCAATTTTGGTTATTTTGTACATCGTCCTGGTCCTGACAGTGCTGATGGCATTTCTGACCATGGGATACCAGACCATTCGCAGTCGCCCGAAAGAACCCTGTCCTGTCACTCAAATATGAATGATCTGATTTGTTACGGCTGAACCTCTATGCTGGCGGATTAGGAAAATTGTTCTAATTTGCAGCAGGATCAATCCCATAAATCTGATACTATGGACTATAACCGGGGGACAGGTGACCTGGCCAACTGGCTGGTTTCTGAGCCTGAATTTGATACCCTCTATCAGGGAAAATGTGAGGCCATAATGAGCCTTGGTAATGGCTATATGGGTGTCAGGAGTGCTACTGAGGAAAGTTATGTCGGACAGGTCAGGAACTGTTTTGTGGCCGGGACCTTTAACCGGTTTGCTGAAAATGAGGTATCGGAGCTGCCAAACGCTGCTGATGTGACAGCCCTGGATATTTATATCGATAAGGAGCTGTTTACCCTGGAGAAAGGAGAAGTCCGCAACTATCACCGTACCCTGAATCTGAAGACGGGAGAACTGGAACGTGAATTCGAATGGACTAATCCGGAGGGCAAATCTTTCCAGTTTTCATTCCGGCGCTTTGTTTCTTTTACTGATTTGCACACACTGGCTGCAAAGATTAAGATAACTCCACTCAGCGGGAAATGCAGAAATAAAGATTGTCTCCGGGATCAATGGACAAATGACCAACAGCGGATCCCAGCATTTCCAGGAAGGGGAAAGGAGGGTCCTGGACGGGCGGTTTGTCCGGATGACCCAGAAAACCACCCAATCGGAAATCACCTTTATTCACCATACAAGCCATCTTATTGAAGTCCCAGGCGAAAAGCTGGCATCAAGATTTGCCATGGAACGCAGGAAAGTGTATATGATATATGAATTCCCCGCCAGAAAGGGTGTGCCTGTCTCCATTGAAAAATTTTCAAATATATACACCACCCGGGATTCCGATACCAGCCATTTAAGTCCGGATGAGTTGATAGAACATGGACTGGCAACATTGAAAAAACAGCGCCAGGCTGGCTATGAGTCAATGCTGGAGGAAAGTACAAAGGGCTGGGCTGAATACTGGTCGAGGATGGATATTCAAATAGAAAGTGAGAACCCCTTCGATCAGTTAGCCATTCGCTTTGCCCAGTACCATTTGCTTGGGATGACCCCGAAACATGACAACCGCTATGGCATTGGCGCCAAGGGATTGTCCGGAGAAGGCTATAAGGGACATTCCTTTTGGGACAGCGAGATTTTTATACTTCCCTTTTTCAGCTTCACTCTCCCTGAAATAGCCATGCAGCCTGCTGGAATACAGGTATAACTCCCTGAAAGGTGCCAGGGAGAAAGCGAATGTGAATGGTTACAAAGGAGCCATGTATCCATGGGAATCGGCCTGGCTGGACGATGGTGAGGTTACACCAGCCTGGGGAGAAGCAGATATTGTCACCGGGGAGGCACAGAAGATATGGACCGGGTTTATTGAGATCCACATCAGTGCTGATATTGCCTATGCCGTCTGGCAGTATTATATAGCCACCGGTGACGAAAGAATTCATGAAAAGATCGGGCTTTGAGATCCTGTTCGACACGGCCATCTTCTGGGGGAGCCGGCTGGAACCGGATGATGAAGATGGAACCTATCACATCAACAAGGTTATCGGTCCGGATGAATATAAAGAGCATATTAACAATGATGCCTATACCAATTATATGGCTCACTGGTGCATGGAGAAAGCCATTGAGCAATATGATAACATTAAAGATAAAGATCCGGAGACTTTTACACGCCTGAACCGGAAACTGAAGCTGGATGCTGAGATCGAGATCCTACGGAGCAAACTTGACAGGATATACCTTCCCATTCCAAATGAAGATCTGATCATTGCCCAGGAGGATACTTATCTGCAGAAGAAAATAATCGATCTGAGCAAATACAAAAAGCAGGAACAGGTTGGATCCATATTCAAGGATTATAACATTGATCAGATCAACCAGATCCAGGTAAGCAAACAGGCATCCGTTGTGATGCTTGTATACCTGCTGGAAGAAAGATTCAATGAAGCCATAAAGCAGGCTAACTTTCAGTATTACGAGCCCAAAACCCTGCATGATTCTTCCCTGAGCCTGTCCAGCCATGCTGTACTTGCAGCTGATGTTGATGACCCTGGTCTGTCCTATGACTTGTTCCGCAAAGCCTCAGAAATTGACCTGGGTCCCAATAAGAAATCTTCAGACCAGGGAGTTCATGCTGCTTCCCTGGGAGGAATCTGGCAGATTATTGTCTGTGGTTTTGGCGGACTCGAATGGTAGGTGGAAAACTTCGGATCAATCCAAAATTACCACCAGCCGTGAGATCCATACGTTACCCTGTTACCTGGAAAGGAAATCCACTTGAAGTAATGGTTTCCAAAGGAGTCCCTGGTCATTCAGAACATAGGGGAATACTCCCGTTGAATTAACCATCGGCAATAAGGAATATATCATTAGAAAAGAAGCTTGAGCTTAATTATTAAGCACCAGCACCCTTAGCCTCTCCAGGGCCTGGATCTTTCAAGTCCGCCGTTCAGCACATCTGCCATGATATTGGCATCCTCGACGATCTGCCAGTCAAACATGCCCACACAGGTGAAGTCCGCACCACTGTTATAGGCATATTTGAATCCATCCTGGGGTGAAATGGCACCTGCTCCCAGGATCTTGTATGCGATCCAGGGCTTCTCGACTTCCCTCATATATTCTACAGTCTGTTGCGGGGTAGTCGCCCAGATGTTATCATTGTTATTGGCTCCATATTCAGGCTCGACCACGCTCTTTGGATCAGGGACCCAGGCGGATTCTTCGATTAATTTAGGCCCGGCAGTCCAGTAATTACCACTGTTGAGTGTCTTCATAAAGAAATCAGGTTCCAGTCCATGTTTCTCACTCTCCATGACCACCCTGATGTCATGTGCGGCCAATCCATTGATCAATTGGTCATATTTTTTCATATGCTCAAGTGATTTCATGATCTGGGTGACATTGTCATCCCTGACATAATTATCACATACTCCTCCATGAAGGTAAATTCCTATGGCCCCGTTAGCAACGGCAGAATCAACGTCTGATTTAATGTCGTCATCTGTAACCTTGCACTGGGCGATCCATTGCATGGTACCATTCCTTTTCCTGTATTTCTCCAGGACTTTCAGAGTGTTGTTATCAACCCTGACGATCATGGTGTTGATCCCAACAGCTTCACAGAGCTTAAAAGTCTCCAACACCTTTTCATCACTGAAGTAACTCTGTACCAGGTGGGATACGTAGATCAGGTCGCGTGAATGGGCATAGCCGCTGATCAGGTTCCCCCCGCAGATCAGGCGGCTGATCTCATACCCCTTGATCTTACCCATGGGTACCTTTTGTTTCAGATCCTCCAGGGTTGAAAACTGGGCCCTGCCGGTAGCTCCGGAAATGGCATCTACCCGGCTCGGTTGGCTGATAAGGGAAGCTTCTTCAAAACTTTCCCACTTTTTCTTTTTCATGGCTACCCATGCCAATCCTCCAATAAATGGCAGTGCTATCAGATCCTTTAATAATTCACGACGTTCCAGGCTGGCGCCGGCTGGACTATCTTCAACCTTATCTTCAGAAACACGATCCCTTAGCCTGGAGAACAACCTGTCAATGCTCCAGAAAAAGCTTCGTGGCAAGAAGATGAACAGGATCAGTACAGCCATCTCGATCAATTGCTTATTGACAATGAGGTAGTGGCCCTCGCCCGTTGTCTCACTCAGGTATCCTATGAAAGGCGGATTTGCGATATAATAGAGCAGGATCAGAAAAGCCCCGACCGCACTTGCAGGCCTGGTAAATAATCCCAGGAGCAAACAGACGCCCACCGCTATCAGACCAATAATATTCAACAGGTCAATCACCTGTAATAAACCCGGATTCTCCGCTATGCTGTGAAACATCCCTGAGAACAACCATTGTGATTCCATTAAATAACCTGCCGAAGACCATGGAGAAAATAATTTAGCCAGGCCTTCGTATAAAAAATGCCATCCTATGAAGATGCGTACAAGGGAGAATATTACCTGCACGAGATTCTGGTACCGGTTCAGTGATTGCGTAGCCATGGTGTTAGAGTTTGATTAAGTGATCGAAAGTCAAATTAATCAATAATACTCAAACAGGAAAATTAAAATGCGAGAATACAAGTTGAAGGCTTATTTCAGTACCATGCATTTCCTGGTAAGAGTTCCCCTGTGCGTCTGCATCCTTATCAGATATACCCCGGCCGCATATCGAGAAGTGTTCCACGACATTGTATGATATCCTGCTTGCAGGCTCCCCTTATAGATCTCGGCAACCTTTGTGCCGTTCAAATTGTATACATCAAGGCAAACATCAGTGTTAACAGGTAGATCAAAGCAAACCTGAATTTCCGGGTAGTATTGTCCCGGATAATTATTTGACAGGGTAAATGGTATCGGATGTCTGGTCCTTTCTATCGAGGTTGGATCCTTTACAGGAACATACTTGCCAAACTCAGAGGTATTGCCCGAGGTATCCGTAGCCGTTGCCCTGATGCTGTCGAATGGACCCCGAATTTGACCTGACCATCCCCAATTACCGGCAGAATCTGAGGCTACTATCGCCTGAATGATCCTCCCTTCATCATCATTATCGGTATAAATCTCAATAATCGCGTTTGGAAGAGATGTTCCGAATATTTCATTCTCCTCTACATGGCTGATCTTTGGGGCGGCTATTCCTCCGTTTGCGGTATCCACCAGGTTGATACCTTTCAATTCATTCATAGAGATGGCATTTTCAGATATGGTATTATACATGGCCTTGCTGCCAGTGATCCTGATCCCGTCCCCGGAGTTATTCCCAATAAGATTCCCAATAATTTTATTGCGTTTAGAATCCTCCCCTATCAGGATCCCGTCCAAAGAATTTGCAAATTCAATTGTCCATGTAGTATCTGTTCCGATCTTGTTACCTGCGATCTGGTTGTCATTACTCTTCCAAATCCCAATACCCATATTATTCCCACCTATCCAGTTATCTAAAACTGTATTAGAATCACACATTGTTTTGAAATGTATTCCAATGCCCTGCCCTCCGCCAATCGACTCGGTCCTGGTCCTGTTTAAGCCAATGATATTCCCGGCTATCAGGCTATTGGTACAGGTATCTTTGAAGAATATTGCGCCCCCATTGTTCCCACCGATAATATTGGGTATGGTATCAAGGGGGATAATGTTAATATCCCTGGATTTATCGTACACATAAATACCTACATAATTCCCTGCATCCTTCCAGCCCCATGGCCTCAGCCCGATGTAAGAACCGGCAATCACTGCGTGGGATACCTCCCAGAGTGATACACCTGCTCCTGTAAACCGGTTTATACAGACATGCATCAATTCAAGACTGCCCCAGACCAGGCTAAGTCCATTTATGAGTGCTGAGATGGACTCCCCGCTGATCTCTATTTCGGGTCCATACGGATTCGTATCCTCACCTATGAACTCAGATTGTGACATGCCATTCATGATTACATGTTTACTGTACATGGTGGAAAGTCTGTCCGCCGGCTTTATGGTCCAGAACCCCGAATCTGCATTAAATCCCGGATCCGTTTTGGGGATCTGGAAATTGAAGATCACTGTATCGTTGCCTTCGAAAGCATCCGAAAAAGCCTGGCTAAGGGACCCCGCTCCTGAAGCCTGGGTATTTGTAATAATGTATTCGGTAATCTGGGAATACACCCCCATGGGCGAAAATAAATGCGCAGAGCAATATCAGGAAAAGACAAATAACACTATCAGGAAAAAATCTTTTTTTTCATAATGTTTCTATTTTAATACTATACATTTTTTAGTTAATGCTCCGCTACGGGTTTGCATCCTGATGAGATATATACCGGAAGCATACCTGGAAGTATTCCATGTCAATGAATGTTGTCCCGCCTGCAGTTTTCCTTTATGGATCTCGGCCACTTTTACTCCGCTCAAATTGTATACATCAAGGCCAACATCTGTGTTTACAGGTAGATCAAAGCAAACATGAATTTCCGGGTAGTGATGTCCCGGAGAATTATTTGATAAGGTAAATGGAATCGGCTGTCTGGTCCCTTCAATAGAGGTCGGACCCTCTACAGGAACATACTTGCCAAACTCAGAGGTATTGCCCACGGTATCCGTAACCGTTGCCCTGATGCTGTCGAGTGAACCCTCCAGTGGCCCTGCCCATCCCCAATTACCGGCCGAATCAGACATGACTACCCCCTGGATGATCCGCCCTTCGTCATTATTGTCGGTAAAAATTTCGATGATTGACAAAGGAAGAGCAGTCCCAAATATTTCATTTCCGAGTACACTGGTAATGACTGGGGCGGCAATGCCTCCATTTGCCCCATTCACCAGGTTGATCCCTTCTCCATCATTCATTGAGATGCTGTTTTCAGAAATGGTATTATATATGGCTTTGTTGTCATTGATCCTGATCCCATCACGGCTATTGTTCCCGATAAAATTCCCCATGATCATATTGCGCATTGATTCATGCCCTATCTCGATACCATCTTCAGAATTCATAAGTTCAATGGTCCATTCAGGATCGGTACCGATCTTATTAGCCGCAATGAAATTATCACTGCACCCCCATAAGCTGATCCCATTGTCATTGCCCCCAATCCAGTTGTCCACAATACTATTTGAATCACAATTGAGGAAACTTATGCCTGGTCCGCTGCTGCTTCCAACTGCCTCGGTCCGGGTACGGTTCAGTCCAATAATATTGCCTGCGATCAGGCTATTGGTACAGGTGTCCCAGAATGAGATCCCTCCATTATCATTTCCGCTGATTATATTGGGAACTGTATCCAGGGGAACAATATTGATATTCCTGCAATCGTCGTTCGCTGAAATGCCAATATAATTTCCAGCCTTTTTAATACCCCTGGGGCCAGTTCCAATATAACAACCTGCGATTATGGCATGGGGTACCTCCCACATATATATCCCAGAACTCGAAAACCGGTTTATGGTTAAATAGGATATTTCAATGGTACTATTCGTGATCAGGAAACCTTCTGCATTTTCTCCGGCAGATCCACCATTGATCTCTATCTCCGGACCGAATGGATTGGTATCTTCACCGATGAAATTCGATTGCGACAATCCATCAATAATGATGTGTGCATCCGAGATGGACGTGAACTCAATTTGCGGTTTTATGGTCCAAACCCCTGTGTCAGCATTAAATCCGGGATCAGTTTTGGGAATCTGGAAAGAGATTACGGCCACACCTGTGTCCATCTCCGCATCCAATAAAACCTGCCTCAGGGATCCTTCTCCCGAATCCTGGGTATTTGTTACAACATAACTAGCAGGTTCCTCCACTTCTACTTCGTCTTGTAACATGATCCCGAAAATTGACAAATGCATAACTGATCCGATGATGAGATTATTCTCTGGATCGATCTCTGCGGCAATTGGTATCCATTGTGCTGCGTCCTCGTTATAATGGAAAAGTCTGAGGAGGGATTCCTGATCTTCAGTCAGACTGGCATCATCATACTTCAACCTCATGATAATGGTATCTTCATATTCGGCCGTTGTGATAATATCATAGAATAAGGGAGATGCAGCTGGGAATAATGTATAACCTTCGGGCGCGGCAGCCCCATCCGTTATGATGGTAAGTTCTGTATTTCCCGAAGCTGTAACATGTTGGAATTGAACCGAATGGTTCCCACCTAATTCCACCAAGACATTCTCTCCGGCAGCTGTATTGCTGGTTGAGGCAGCTGAGATAGTAAATGCAGCATTACTCTCATCTACAGGATTATAAAAAGAGGGTTCGGCCACGCGCATCAGGCAATTTGTAGAGGGTATACCGGGAACTGTCCATTCGTAAGAAGGTAAACCGGTATAGGAACTTTCTATGGCAGTGTAATTGGCCCCGCCATCATCAGAATACTCAATGTTTACAGGTCCGCTGTAATTTTGGGTATGCCACACGATATAATGTTTGCTGCCTGCTACCCAATCTTCTCCGCCATTGGGCACATCTACTGTAATGGAGGGTGTTCCTGCACCACCTGTAGATATGGTAAATACCGCATCAGATATATCAAACGGATCCGCATCTGTTGGATCAGAGATTTTAATCACTCCACTGGTAGTGGCTGCATTGGGAATGGTCCATGTATAGGGTGGCGTACCGCTATATGATTGTTCTATCGTAGTATAACCGGCTCCTCCGTCGATCGAATATTCGATCTTAACCGGACCACTGTAATTTTGTGCATGCCAGACAATATTATGCTGGCTGCCGATCTGCCAGTTTTCGCCACCATTCGGAACATCCACTTTGATAAATGAGGAGCCACCTCCACCACCTGTAATGGTAAATGCTGCATCACTGACATCATAAGGATGCCCATCGTCAGCGTCTACAATTCTGATTATGCAATTGCTTGAAGGGTTGTTCGGGACCACCCATTCAAAGGTTCCATCATTGGATTCATTGCTCGCAAGAATGATCCAGAACTGGGGATTATAACCTGAATAGCTGGCAACAATATTTACATTGCCGCTGAAATCCGTTGTGTGCCATCTGATATAGCGGGTTGATCCGACGTTCCAGCTCTCTCCACCATTGGGTACATCAATGGTGATCGCCTCACCTCCCAGGTTACCTTCACAATAGACCCTCTGGGCATATATATCCCCATTACCTGCCCGTCCATCATTCCATACCACGATGGCTCCACAGGTTCCTGCTTTTACCATATTACCATCACCAGGCAGTAAAGACTGATCATTTTGTGCCCGGCTTATGTACAAACCATTATTCATCCATGTTGGATTTCCGTTCCCGTCAATACGCATACCATAAATATCCCAGTCTCCATTGCGATCATCCTCCCAAACCAATACTGCCCCGTTAAAATCATCCGCGATGATCTGCGGGGATCTTTGCCAGCCACCATTTGTACAAATAGCCACACCATTTGAACTCCAAAGGATGTTTCCATTTCCATGAATCCGCTGGGCATAGATATCATAGGTGCTATAGCCATCCCATGTAATGATCGCACCTCCGGTTCCGTCCATTGCTATCGCAGGACTTGATTGGTAACCAGGTGAAGTACAAATCGCCACACCGTTGGCCATCCACTGTGCTTGTCCGTTCGCATTAAGCCTTTGGGCGTAAATATCAGATTCACCAGATGCACTATTCCGTGTATCACTCCATGCAATCACCGCACCTCCCGAACCATCCATGACAATCCCAGGATTATCCTGCATACCACCGGAGTTACATACCACCACTCCACCTGTTGTCCAGAGAACAGATCCGGAAGCATTGATCCGCTGGGCATAAATATCATAAGCATCGAAAACCCGCTGATCTGACCAGGTAATGATGGCACCGCCCGATCCATCGCTGGCAATTTCCGGATAACGCAAATAATATCCCATTTCGCATATGGCAACCCCATCAGTGGTCCATTGTACAGTACCAGTTCCATTGATACGCTGGGCATAAACATGATCGTCTCCGGTCCGGCCATCCATCCAGGTGACAATGGCCCCTCCGGATCCGTCAATTACAGCGGCAGGAAAGGCCTGGTCCCATTGGGCTGTGCATAAGGGTACACCTATGGAGGCCCATTGTACGATGCCGGATGCATCGATGCGCTGGGCAAAGATATCACCTTCAGGTGTCGCCGGAAAATCAGCATCATTCCGGTAGTCCCTCCAGGTTACAATGGCTCCGCCAGACCCATCCTCAACAATAGCGAGATCCTGTTTTCCTCCATCGTAAGAACACAATAAGACCCCATCTGCAGTCCATTGGGGAATACCTGCACCAGAAAGGTGCTGGGCATATAACCTTGTCTGGCTATCTCTGTAATCCAGCCAGGCCACAATGACACCATCAGAACCATCGCTGACTGCGCAGGACCCTGACTGGCTGTCAGACTGCTTGCAAACAGCAGTATTGATCGTTGGATCACCTGACCATTGAGCCTTTAAGGTAGAAGGGAGAAGACCTGATAAAAATACACATAGCATGATGCAAAAGAAACCTGGTGAAGAAAGTTTTTGTTTTCATAGTGGTTTCATTTATTATTTGTAATCGGAAATTTCGAGCTTATATTTAGGATAACTAATAATATCTAATTCCTTTATAACCAAGGAAATAGAACACAACAATGTTGAAATAGAATGATTGAAATAGTATCCATCAGACCCAAGAGGGGCTTGGGTCGTAAAAGCAGATAGAAGATAAGAAAAAAAAATCAATTTGGAAAGAGAAATCTTTATTGGACTTACCCCAAAATTTAAGGTAAAACCAACATTCAGCCGGTTTTTCACAGGATGTTGGCTGGGATTTTGCTCTTATCCCTGGCATTTTTGGTTTTTGGAGTTTATAAACACTTCAACTTCCAGAATCCCGATGATACTGGTGCTTTTCAATCTTTGTTGTACATATCCGTCGCAACGGTGCATTGGGGTATTTTACGTTTCTATGCGGCATTTCATTTGAATTAGACAATTTTTAATCTCGGATCCGACATTTTAGGCCAATAACCACTTAGTATTTATCTCATAAAAGGCAATTATTAATGCTTAATTGGCTTAAAAGCACCCATATCAGCTTAATAATTATCTAAAACACGAGGTAAAGGCCCCAATCATGTTCCCTTTTCCCGGATATACAGGCCTTGTAGGTGACGGGGCACCCAAAAAAGTTAAAATCTAAATGCTAGATCGCTGATTAACTTTGTTTTAAGAAATCACCTCGAAAGGAGTGATGAAAACAGGATAAAACTATCCCCATTTTTTAAACTTATCACATATTGACCCCCTGGATCACTGATACAGCCTACAATCCGAAGAAGTCAAAGAGTTTTATTGGGGTATATACTCTAATAAAATGCAAGTTTTTAAGCCACTTTTTTTGTGGAGCTATTAATATTTCTTTCTCTCGGATCAAGACATATATGATCCTGACTATATGGTGTTTTATTCTTTACTACACTATAGATTGTTCTGAGCATTTTATTTGATATGTTATTCATAATCAAATAATGAGGCTTTCCTTCAAGCTGTTTCTTCTGGTAATATAGCTTATATTCTTTGTTGTGCTTCACAGCTGATTTTGCACCCATATACAGCAAGGATTTCAGCTTTTTATCTGCAAATGGACTTGTTTTAGACTTCCCTACCATTTTCCCGGATTCATTTGGGAATGGGCATACTCCCGCATATGAAGCTGCTTTTCGGGCCGTATCGATTTTCTTAAAGTTGCCGGTCTTGATCAATAAATCAGTAGCGATAACAGGCCCTATTCCTGTGACACTTTTGGCAAACTCATAATTCTCATACAGATCTTCATTGGTCTTAATTAATGCCTCTATTTCTTTTTCAACAGCCTCTATTTCTGCATCAAGACCACGCAATACCGGTACAAGGTGATTATGAACACTTATACTCTGCATCGGAAGATGATCGCGTCCCTTGTCACTTGTCAACAAGATTTTCCTTGCCTTTACCAATTGAGACCGTAAGGCATATAGCTGTTTTAATTCAGATATGCTTTCTTCATCATATTCAATGAATATAAGTTTATCGGTAAATCGTTCTCCATACTCTCGGATCCTTGCGGCATCTAATGGGTCATCTTTGCCTTTCAATAACCCCAAACTATGTTTTATTGTATAACCAGGAACAAGAGCTATTGGAATTCCCCCTGGTTGCACAGGTAAACCAATAAGTCACTATAAATCCCTGTATGTTCAGCACACAATATACCATCATCAGGTACTGTAGATAAAAATTTTGATATGGAGTTTACTCTGTTTTTCACTTCCTTCTTTTTTTCTTTTCCTTTTGTGTCGATAAAGTTTACATCAAACTTTTCCATTGATAAATCAATTCCGTATACTTGCATAAACATTTTGTTTTTATGCTCCGTATTGAGTGGCTAACATCGTGATAATGGGTTCTACCCTAAATACTCTCTGGCTATAACTCAATGATCTGCTGTGCTTAATATACACTTAGGTTATACCTAAAGTCCAAATAAAGTTAGTGCAGCAGATGGAGCTTTTTTTGCCAGGGAAAATATCACGATTAATTGCTTTCCTCATTCTAACTTATTAACACCCTGCACAAACTAACGATGTCCAAAAATCTTTACCCTCAGGTTGGTATTGTTTAAAAGGTGATTTGATGAGAAGAGAAGAGGCCACCCCTTACGAGGTGGCCTCAACACTAATACTAACCACTAAAAAAAAATAATTATGAGAACCTACTGAGAATTACTTACAATCAAACAACTTGTATTTATCCGACTTCTTTCCATCCACAAAATACTCATTGATCTTCGTCAGAATTTCATTCATCTGGCTGGGCGAGTAGGATGATTTTCCACCTCCCAGCAGTATATCTGTTTCCTTTAGGATATCCGATATATTCATGCCATCAAAACCAAAACCATCTGAAATGATCAGCTTCTTCAATCTCCCCTCAGCCTTTCCAAAATCCTTATCATAATCATCAAAACCAACTGATAATTTTAAGGCTACCATATGGCCCACCAAAACATTTTTAATGGCTGCCGGGTCCTTATAGGATTTTTTCAGTACGGCAGGTTTTCCCCCTGTCGGCAGTAGTTTTTCAATAGCAGCCGCCGAAGTCAGTTTGATGAAATACTTGTTGGGATCACCTACTAATAAGCCACTGGGAAATGCATCTGCAAAATTTGCATCGCGGTAGACTCCCGGATTGTTACCGGCAGCTTTGGCTCCCCATCCGCCGGGTGTCTGTGTGCGATAGATACCCATTTTGCAACCATCGCAGGGTTTATCACAGGGTTCCTTACCAGGATCCTTCTCGGGGTCTTCTCCGGGCTCCTTACAATTATCCTGACAATAATCTGTATAAAAAGGTCCTTCAGTCCAGCCCGGGTTTATACCATTTGTCCACAAAGGTGCATCACCAAGTGCCGCATTTACTCCATGAACCTGGGCCAGAATCTGAATGCAATCATCAAGGTCTCCCATTGGTACACAGTGATCATACGAACTAACCGCCGGATCAATCATCAGGGTGGGAAATTCCCAGAACATCGGATAAGGATCTAATGTCAGGGGCAAAGTATCGAGAGATCCTGCAAATAAATATATCTGATCAAATTCCCAACCCTCGGCTGTCATTTCAAATCTCAGGTTCAGGCATTCATTATCCTTTGTAACAATGATCTGGCCGATAGTGGATTCCAGGTTGCCACTGTGAAGCAGTGGAATGATAAACGGCTCTCCACATGGATCATCGGGTTCTTCATCTCCAGACTCATCTGATCCCTGAACGACCTTGGTTCCGGTAGCGTCAGTTATCCTGTAAAATTCACCGAGTTTCTCACAGGAAAACATACCGGCAACAATGGACAGGATTATAAACATTTTAAAATAATGTAGCTTTTTCATGGCTTGAAATTTAGATATAAGAGTTTTACTTAAGTTCTAACCATCTAGATTATCCGTCTCTTTCGCCAGAATCAATCATCGTCATCATCATTATCATCATCGTCATCATCGTCATCATCATCGTCATCATCATCATCATCATCATCATCATCGTCATCATCATCATCGTCATCATCCTTGTCATCACCACTATAATCTTTAGTAACATCAGGATTATCCTTTGTCTGGCCAGTTTCCGTACCAGATGAACTTACATTGCATATTTCTACACAATAATAGGTAGCGAAAGGCCCCTCCGTCCAATCCGGATTTATACCCTCTGACCGGGTAGGCAAATTATTCGCACCATCTGTAACACGAGCCTGGGCCAGGATGTTAACACAATCATCCAGGTCTGCCAGTGATATTTGGAAAGTATAGGAAGCTACAGGTGTATCTGCCCACTGGTAGTCAAAATCCCAAAATGCAGGATAAGTACCGTCATCATTCAGGGGAACAAGATCCAGGGGCCCCACCTGGAGATATATCATATCAAAGTTCCAGTCCCTTTCCGTTACTTCAAATTTTACATTGAGGAATTCGTCATCATTTGTAACAATGACATTGGCGGGACTGTACGCCAGGTCTTCTGTGGAAACGAGCCGTATGATAACCGGCTCCCCGCAAGGATCTTCAGTCTTATCCTTCCCTTTTTTATCATGTCCTTTGGCATCCATGCTTCTGGTGGATTCTTTTAACCTGTAGAGTTCAGTCAGACGTTCACAGGAGAATAGGCCTGTGATAAGGAACAGGACGATTAGAAGTCCTGCATGGTGCAACATTTTTTTCATGACCTTAATATTTAGTTATCAGAGTTTTACTTATGTTCCAAGTATCTAAATTATCCATTTCTTCTTATTTCAAAAAAAGTTTCATCAAAAATGGATCTTGCCTATAAAGCTTACGGACCAAATTTTAGCAACTCATCTATTTGTCTGATAATAAGACTTTTATAAATCAGATAGTCTTTCCCGTTCAGATTGGCGCTATTTTTAACCGGAAATCTTCATCAAAAAAAAACACATATTCATCCAATCTGCTTGTTATCCAGTGCTTGTCATCCAGCAAAATGATGTCTGTGAATAGACATTTTATTTACTACTTTTGCCGTATAAATATTAATAAAATAGTAAATAGATCATGAGACTTCACATTCCCAAAGACTATAAATCCATCCTTAACCTGAAGGAGACGGAAAAAGCTATCAAACTTATCAAGGATTTTTTTGAAATGAACCTTGCCTCCGAACTGAGACTAAGACGGGTAACTGCTCCGCTGTTTGTGCAGCGTGGGACCGGCATCAATGACGATCTGAATGGCATTGAACGTCCTGTTTCATTCAATATTAAAGACATGAATGAAGCAGTGGCAGAGGTGGTGCATTCCCTGGCCAAATGGAAAAGGATGATGCTGGCCGACTATGGGATTGCCAATGGTTATGGCATCTACACGGATATGAATGCCCTCAGGCCGGATGAGGAGCTGGATAATATACATTCTATATATGTGGACCAATGGGACTGGGAAAAGATACTTTTACCTGAGGAAAGGAATCTTGCTTACCTGAAGGATATTGTCAGGCATATCTATGCCGTGATCAAAAGAACCGAGTTCATAGTTTATGAGAATTATCCGGAGATTGTACCGCTGCTCCCGGATGATATCCATTTCATCCATGCAGAAGAGATGTATGAAAAATACCCTGACATGACATCCAAGGAGAGGGAAAAAGAGATCGCTAAGGAATACGGGGCAGCTTTTATCATTGGGATCGGACACGAACTTCGTTCAGGCATACCCCATGATGGCAGGGCACCGGATTATGATGACTGGTCAACAGATACCGGGAACGGATACAAGGGTTTGAATGGTGATATCATCATCTGGAATCCAATGCTCGAAGATACCTTCGAATTATCCTCAATGGGCATCAGGGTCGATAAAGATGCCATGCTCCATCAGCTAAAGATCCAGGATAAACTGGAACGGAAAGATCTCTTATTCCATAAAAGGTTACTTGGTGGCGAATTCCCTGAATCGGTCGGTGGCGGTATAGGCCAATCAAGGTTATGCATGTATTTCCTGCGAAAAGCCCATATCGGAGAGGTACAGGCAAGTATCTGGCCGGGAGAAATGATTGAACACTGCAGGAAGACTGGTATCAAACTGATGTAACATCTCACCTGTCAGTAAACCCACACAGATGATGGAGGTCTTTGATGTGATCATCGTTGGAGGTGGACCGGCAGGTTTGATATGTGCAAAAACACTCGGTAATTCTGATAAGAGGGTATTACTTCTCGAAAAAGATGATGTTTTCGGGGATAAGCTATGTGCCGGGGGATTGACCCGGAAGGACATGGCCATGCTTGAGGTTCCTGACCATATTATTGAACAGAAGATCTGCGATGCCACCCTCTTCTCCCCCCGAAACCGCAGCTTTACCAATACGCCATCCCCCTTGTTATATACTATTGGCCGGAAAAACCTGGGAAAATGGCAGCGAGAGGGACTGGAAGGATCGGGTGTAACTGTCCACACCAGTGCCCAGGTTACCGGGATTGATACTGAAACTGTCACCCTGAAAGATGGTGCAAAGTATGGATACCGGAACATGGTTGGTGCAGACGGATATGCATCCATCGTTCGCCGCTATCTCAGAATCCCTGTTGAAAAAAGACTGATCGGTTTGCAATACACCCTGGATGTTCAGGATGTGGCCCCGATACTGAAGATCTACCTTCATTCCAGGTTCTTCAAATCCTGGTATGCATGGATCTTCCCTCATCGCCACAGCATCGCTGTAGGATGTTGTTGTGATCCGGGCTTAATGAAGGCATCCAAACTCAGGGAGAATTTCCACACCTGGCTAAGCCTGCAAGGAATTGATACTGGGGACGCAGTCCTCGAGTCTTCCCCCATCAGTTATGATTTTCGAGGATCCCGATTCGGAAATATATTCCTTGTGGGTGAAGCAGCCGGATTGGGGTCAGGATTGTCCGGTGAAGGGATTCACCAGGCGCTGGTATCCGGACAGGAAGTTGCCAGGATGATCATGGACCCAACACATAAGCCTGAAGCCCTGAATTCTGTGATCCGGTTCAACGCCATACAGAACAGGTTTATGCGATGGCTTTACAGGGCAGGTATTTTCAGGGGGGTAATGATCGAAATGATCATCTGGCTGATGAACAACAAATCCGTTCGCACCAGGGTCAGCAATGCCTTCTCCTGATCAGGCAAGCAAAACATTTCTAAATTCTTCAGCCCAGTGCCCTGTCCAGGTTGTAAGCTGAACTGATCAGTGCCAGGTGGGTAAATGCCTGCGGTGTATTTCCCAGGGCTTCCCCGCTGAGGCCGATCTGCTCGGAATACATGCCAACGTGGTTGGCATAGCCCAGCATCTGTTCAAAAATCAGCCTGGCCCGTTCCAGGAGTATGGGATCTTCCTTTCCTGACCTGGTCAATGCCTCCACCAGCCAGAAAGTACAAATATTAAAGGTCCCTTCATCACCAGATAATCCATCATTCACCTCATTTACATTGTACCGGTACACAAGGCTGTTGGATACCAATCCACCTTTATGGGGCGGCTTCAAAATGGCATCAATGGTTTTTGACATCATGGGATCATAGGGAGACATAAAGAATACCAGGGGCATCATCAGGTTGGACGCATCCAGGGTATTGCTGCCATAGTACTGGTCAAATGCCTGCATCTTTTCGTTCCAGCCCTTGTTCACTACTTCCAGAAAGATCTTATCACGTACCTTTGTCCATTCCCCCAGGTCTGCAGGGAAAGATCTTTTCTGTGCAAGCCGTATCGAGCGGTCAAGTGCCACCCAGGCCATAACTTTAGAATACACAAAGTGCTGCTGTCCACCCCTTACTTCCCAAATGCCGTCGTCCGGTTTGTCCCAGTTCTTACTGATCCACTCTATATGCTTATAGATATTGTTCCATCCAAAAAAAGACACAGGCCTTACATGTTTGTCATACAGGTATATGGAATCTATCAGCTCTCCATAGATGTCAAGCTGCACCTGGTCCCATGCACCGTTCCCTATACGGACAGGAGAGGAGCCCATGTAACCTTCCAGATGATCCAGGGTTGATTCGGTCAGTTCATGCCGTCCGTCAATACCATACATGATCTGTAGCTCTCCGCTGTCATCCTCCAGTGATCTTTCCAGGGTCCATGCCATAAAATTTGAGGCTTCCTCGGTAAACCCTATCCTTAGGAAGGCATAGATGGTAAATGCTGCATCCCGGATCCAGGTATACCGGTAATCCCAGTTCCTTTCACCTCCAACACCTTCCGGAAGACTGCAGGTGGGTGCCGCGACTATGGCACCAGTGGGCTCGAAGGTCAGCAATTTTAGGATCAGTGCTGACCGGTTCACCATTTCACGCCATCTTCCTTTATAATTGGATTTGGATAACCATTTACGCCAGTATTCAATGGTATTCTTGAACCTGGCGTTTGCCTGCTCTGAAGAATACGTAATGGTACACCCGTCTCCTTTTTCCACTTTATGAAGTACAAACACTGTCGTCTCTCCCTCTTCCCCAATCTCGAATTCTGCAAAGGCACCCCGGTCATTTTTTGACAGGGGAATGGTACTGGCCAATCCCAGGCTTAGTTCCGAAGCATGAAAAGAAGCCCCCCTGCCGGAAACAGATGTTTCATGCTTATCCATGGCATAATTGAAGGCAGGATAACATTCGACCTTCATGCGGACCCTGCCATGAATGCCCTTCAGGCGCCTGACAATCCGGTAATCAAATTCATTCACAATGTCCTCTCCTACCGGCATATAGTCGGTTATTTCCACTATGCCTTCAGCATTATAGAACCTTGTAATCAGCACATTGGTGTCTGGCCAGTAATATTGCTTGCATTTGCTGGTCTGATCCATGGGTGAGATTTTAAAATATCCGCCCTTTTTGTCATCAAGGATGGAAGCAAACACGCTTGGGGAGTCAAAATGCGGGAAGCAGAACCAGTCAATGGATCCATTCAGTCCCACCAGTGCAGCGGATCGCATGTTGCCAATAATGGCATAATTCTCAATGGGTTGGTATGACATCTTTAAGGGCTAAAACTCAAGTACAATGATATAATCAATAGTATCCTCAGGAATCTCAGGGAGGGTCAACAATACCCCTTCAGATTGCTTCTTGAACGAGATCTTATCTCCACTGGTAAAAGCGTAGGCCTTTGAGACCTTCTGTCCTGCCATGGGTACATAGAGTACCGGATCCTGAGCATCGAGGATATGGACAAATACCTTATCATCCTTCCATGTACTTACGCCCCAGTTCCTGGCACCTATGGGACCGCTCCTTGTGCCGTAGATGGTTTCCCCATATTGTTTCATCCATTTACCCATTTCTTTCAGGGTGGCCACATTTTCAGGCTGGATCTTTCCATTTGGCATGGGTCCGGTATTCAACAGGAGATTTGAATTGAGTCCTGCTGCCCTGACCAGCATATGGATCAGGTCTTCTGTGGACTTGAATTTTGTATCCTTGATATTGAAACCCCAGGATCCGTTCATGGTCTCACAGGTCTCCAGCGGTAGCTCTCCTACACCAGTCTGGTTAAATCCCATGGAATTTTGTCCGGGAAGGTCCTTTTCGAACATCTGGAAATCTTCTCCAGGAATGGGCATTTTATGATGGTTGCTTCCTACCAGGGTCTGTGGCTGAAGTTTATGTATTAATGCATAGGTTTCATCGAGCCTCCAGGGAGCATCCCACTGGTCCCACATCCCATCAAACCAGATGCCGCCTACGTCTCCATAATTGGTCAGCAATTCGGTCAACTGTGCATTCATATAATCGATATATGCGTGCCAGTCTCCCGATTCCGGACGACCGGTATCGTTCCCTGTGCGTCCCCTGGGGTAATAATCAGGATGATGCCAGTCCAGCTGTGAATAATATAAAAACAATTTGATCCCCTGCTTATCACATTCTTCCTTCAGTAAGCCAATGATATCTTTCCCGTAAAGTGCCCTGTCAACCACATTATAATCCGAAATATCCGAATCATACATGGCAAATCCATCATGATGCTTTGAGGTAATGGTGATGTACTTCATACCGGCCTCTTTCACCATGGATACCCATTCTGCCGGATCAAAATCAACAGGATTGAAAAAACCTGGCAGTTTCTCATATTGATCAACCGGGATCTGTTTTCGTTCCATGATCCACTCGGCGATCCCCATATCACCTCCCCCCCCCATAACGCTGTATACCCCCCAGTGAACAAAGAGCCCGAATTTGGCATCCTGGAACCATTCCCTGGCTTCCAGGTTAGATGCTGAAGGAACATAATCTGCCTGCGAATATACCGACACGGTTGCCAGGGTGTTCAGGACCAGGCAATAAGTAAGAATCCTTGATTTCATAGACTTTTTTTTATTGTACAATTTATGAAAATTTCAGGAAACATATCCTTGCCAATTAGGCGGAAATACTCCAGGAATACTACAGGGAGCTGGGACGCCTGCCTCAGAAGTTTAATGAAAAGAGTACTGGATGGTCTTTTGAAAGAGGCTCCTGTCTGGAATCTGGACAGGTCAGTACTGGATGACGGGCATTAAATTAGCTAACAGATTTCATCTGCCAGAATGTGCCCATGTAATAATGCCAGATGGTGTCGAGTCCCCTGGGAAGATAAAACTCAATATAATTTGGTTTCACGACCGTCCGGTTATTGAATATTTCCTTCTCGTAAAGCAGTTGAATGATACCCCTTGCGTAGGCAAATACATAAAGCACCGAAGAACCTTTATAATCATTGACCACGATCAGTTCCTTATCACCATCCCCGCCAAAATCATATTCCCAGATCTGTGCGATGGTTATTCTGTCCCCAATGGGAGCGGTAACCTTTCGGCCCTTGTAATCAATAGTGACATAGCACATTCCCTGATAACATTCAGTGGTTAATGATTCTCCGGAAGAAAGTGTTCCAGTCACATCGGCTGTCATGGATTTGGAGGTAACAATTTCTAAAGCATCTCCTTCTATTTCCAGCTTGTTGATCTTAGTCTGAGCATCAAGCTGTGTGGACAACAGGACAATTGAAAAAACTACAAGGACTTTGGTGATGATTGTTTTCATTGTTCTATGGTTTTTTTCACAAAACGGAATTAACATTCTGATATTGTCAGGCTGGTGAATTTTACGGAAAATATATAAAAAAGTTCCTGCCTATCTGAAAACTGCCGGCAACTGGACAATGCAAAAATAACCAAAAACCAGAAATGCAATGATCAGTCCGGTACCCAGCACCCAGTTTGGCCGTAGCATCTTGCCTACCTCAGGTCTGTAAAGCCTCGGCAAGATAATATATAATCCTATTCCTATCCATAGTGCCTGCAGGGGAGTAAGCAACAATCCGTCAAGCAGGGCCCCAAGTTTTACCAGCGCGACTGGCCGCAGGTTGAAACTGTAAACGATGACCATATTTGAAAGGAAAAAGAAAGCCAGAAAGAGGCGGAATTGCATCAGCCATTTAAATCTCCGGTTGAATGCAGGGATACAAATACGAAAACAATCAGCCAACAAGCGGGGCCAACCTGCCAATTGCCCTACAAGGGTCCCTACGAGAGCTGCCGTACCGCCCAGCAGGAAAAGAAATCCCCCTACACTGCCCCAGCGTGAAGAAAATATCTCTGATAATTGCAGTGCAACGCGTTCCCCACTGGGAGCCATTTGCTCTGGTCTCAAGACCCCTGAACCCGCAACCATGAATCCGACCGTAATGAGAGTGCCCAGTACAATTGCTACGGAAGAATCATAATAAACAATACGGCTCCAGCCTATAAGCTTTCTGGCTTCGTCCATGGTAAGGTCCTTTAATCTTACGATATCTGCAGGCTTTCCATAGACATCCTTCTGTGCAGCGCCATAGCCTGCACCGATCACCCAGTAACTATACCATACCTGGCTGGCAAATCCACCTGCCCCCCAACCCAGTAAGGGAAGGATCTCCTTCCAGGGATTTTCACTTACACCCTGCGCCAATGCCCAATCGGGTACTGCAGGGAACTGGGGAACTAATCCATGCAAAAATTCGGACCAGCCGGGAAATACACTAAATGCTACCCAGAGTACCCCAATGATCATGATCAAGACAAGGAAACTCATGACTACTTTGATCCAGTTGAATCGCCCTACCCAGGCGACCAGGAAGGCAAAAACAGTAGCTATCCATCCCCCTATTGAATGGCTTATGGGCAGGATGCTGCTGAGGAATACACCAGACGCGGTAGCTATTGATCCAATAGCAATGGTGGCGGATACAAACTGGGCAACCAGCACGATCCAGACTGCCCAGTTCTTTGGACCTGGCATACGGGCGAACATATCGATCATCCCTTCACCGGTACAAACGGTATACCTGGCCCCACTCATTCCAATCCAGAATTTGAGGAAGATGCCGCTGATGATCACCCACATGATGCCGGTACCAAAAATGGCACCATTACGTGTTGCCAGGATGACTTCACCTGAACCTATATACTCGGAAGCCCAAACGATGGATGGCCCCAGCACAGCAAGAATTGCAAGACCTGTGAGAGGGGTTTTAATGGAATGAGATTGCGGATCCATTTTCGAAAGATAATAAAAACAGAGGTTTCATTTAATCTGATATTGTTTAAAACGACGCTGAATTTTGTGCAACACAAAATATAGGCGTCTTTTTTAAACAATATCAGATTCGATAAAGATCTATTATCATTCGTAAATGGTATCGGGAGGTTGGATGGTGGGGAGAATGAATTTGTGCAGGGCAATTAAATAAAACTATCAAAGGCAAAGGGTATTAAATTAGTTGCCTATATTTTGCAGTTAATGCTGCAAAATTCAGCAATGTTTTAATACCCTTTGCTATTGAAAATTCTTTGTTTAGCTGTACTACCGGGGATTATTTCTTTTTAGTCTCATCGGTCCCTCCGGTACTCTTGGAAATGGATTCCCTCATATCCGTGTCAGCCTGGATATTCCGGAATTTATAGTAATCCATAATACCCAGGTTTCCCTGCCTGAAGGCATCTGCCATGGCCAGCGGGATCTCAACCTCGGCCTCAATAACCTTGGCCCTGGCTTCCTGTGCCTTTGCCACCATCTCCTGCTCCAGGGCAACGGCCATGGCCCTGCGCTCCTCCGCCTTGGCCTGGGCAATATTCTTATCGGCCTCGGCCTGGTCCATCTGCAATGTTGCACCGATGTTCTTTCCAATATCCACATCGGCAATATCGATGGAAAGGATCTCGAAGGCTGTACCAGCATCCAGTCCCTTATCAAGCACCACTTTCGAGATGGAATCAGGATTTTCCAGCACGGCTTTGTGGGAATTTGCCGAGCCGATGGATGAAACAATTCCTTCACCTACCCTTGCCAGTACTGTTTCCTCACCGGCGCCACCAACCAGTTGTTTGATGGACGCACGCACGGTAACCCTTGCCTTTGCGATCAGCTGTATACCATCCTTGGCAACAGCAGCCACGGGAGGCGTATCGATCACCTTCGGATTTACTGACATTTGAACCGCTTCCAGCACATCGCGGCCGGCCAGGTCAATGGCCGTGGCCATCTGGAATGTCAGTTCAATATTGGCCTTATTGGCAGAGACCAGGGCGTGGACAACTTGTACCACATGCCCGCCGGCCAGGTAGTGAGCTTCGAGTTCGTCCCGCTTGATCTCCCGTAAACCAGCTTTGTGGGCCTCGATCATGGCCCTGACTATTATATTAGGCGGCACCTTCCTCCACCGCATCAGGATGAGTTGAAGCAATGAAATCCTTACCCCAGAGATCAGGGCCGAGAACCAGAGTCCAACCGGAATGAAATAAAAGATGATCCATAAACCTATGATGGATCCAACAATAATGACAATGTAAATTCCTACGGGTCCCATATTTATTCTTCTTTAATTGGTTTTATAATGACTTGTGTGTTTAAGACCTTGATGACTTCCACCTGGGTATGCTGGTCCAGAAAGCCCCTCTGGGATTTTCCTTCCACAACCAGGCCATTGATCAATACTTTGCCGACAGGTGCCATGCGGGTTATTGACTCTCCCCTGTCCCCGACTTTAATGGTATCCTTCTCCAGCCCAACCTCTACCTTCCCGTCAATATCCTTCTTCAGCGCCAATCGATTCCAGGTCTTGGCCCTCAGGGCATAGGCAAATCCTCCAATGGTAAGGATCAAAGTGGCAATCAATGTATAATTCCCAACAGTATTGCCATGTGTCTTATAGGACATATAGACAGCAACACCCATCAATATTGCCCCGCCTATACCGGCGATAGTGACCCCAGGTATCAGAAGGAACTCCACTACAAATAACAGAATTCCCAGGACAATTAACAGGACGATCGCGAGTATTGACATAAGGTTGAAGAATATTTGAAAGTTTAATCAATCGTGGCATTCAGGCCCCTTTCCACCAGTGCATGCCGCAAGGGCCTGAGTACATCAAATGAGCCCTTTTTGACGTCACATTTACCCTTATAATGAATCAGATAGGTACACTGTTCGGCCTGCTCGGTAGTATGTTTACACACATCAATCAGCGATTCGATCACAAATTCGAATGTATTTACATCATCGTTATGCAGGATCAGCGAATTCTCTTCATCCCCATCCACATCATAGAACTCCTCAAGTTCCGGAAATTCTTTCGATTTCTCTTTTTCAGACATGTTTCCCAGATCGGTCAAGTAACAAAAATACGCATTTCTTTCTTAATTCACATGCATGGATGCTCAGGGATGGTGTTCAAGTTCCTTCAGTTTTTCAAATGTCCCCTTCGTTCCATTATAATATCCGATGATAAAGGCATCCGTGTGTCCATATGCCCTCACCTTTACCAATGCATTCCTTGCGTCTTCCAGCCTGTAAAATTTTCCTACAAAAAATCTTATCAGGTTCTTGTCAGGAATTTTCTCGGTGGTGATGGGGGAAAGTCCCCTGAAATGATCCGGAGCCAGCCGATTCTTGTATACAGCCAGCTGAATGCGGTAAAAAACACCCGAAGGAAGAGGAAAATCATATTCGAAGGTCAGGGCAGCGCTATAAGGGGATTGATTGTAAATTTTGAAGTTAAACCCAGTTCCTGACTGCTGTTCCTGGATTCCATCCGAGACATTCAAGGCTTCCGATTTTTCATTCAGTTTGGACAGGAATTCATCGGTCAGCCTGTACTGATAAACGGTAATGCCATTCAATACGGTATCCTTTACGAGATAGGGACTAATCTGCTTCTCAACAGGCAGCCGGCTATTCAGGTAAGCAAAATGCACCCTGGCCATTTCCCTGTAGATCAATGTACTGTCCTCTACAGCTGCTATTCTCTTCTGTAAGGCTGCCCGTCCAG
This sequence comes from uncultured Bacteroidaceae bacterium, assembly GCA_963767555.1. GTDB lineage: Bacteria > Bacteroidota > Bacteroidia > Bacteroidales > SM23-62 > SM23-62. The sequence goes on from CAVYEL010000010.1 coordinate 339,846, forward strand.
CAGGGTCATCCATCTTCATTATTTCCTTCCTCCATTCAATGGAAAGCTCTTGTAATGAATCTGCCCTTTGCTGATATGTGATCGCCCTGTCAAGGAAACCGTTTAATGTTCTGTCTTCGTAAAAGATCTGCGTGGTATCCGCTGCGATGCCTGATATGGCATCCTGAGAACAGAGGATCAGGATGATACAGAACCATCCATATTTACCAAGAGTTTTGAACATTCTATAGAGAAAAAGTGTTTTCAAGGAACATATATTTCATCCCGGATATCATAAAGACATGGTAAAAATATTAACATTTTGTTTATACAGGTAGAACAGGGATGGAATTTCTCTCAATCTTTGTAATTTTACATCCACTATTTTAGAAAAATCAGAATGGAAGAACTGGCAGAAGGTATGAAGGCACCGGATTTTTCCGGCAAGAATCAGTCGGGGAATGAAATCACTCTGCAAGGCCTGCTGGGCAGGAAAGTGATCCTGTACTTTTACCCAAGAGATAATACACCGGGTTGTACGACTGAATCATGTAATCTGAGAGATAGCTACAGGCAGCTGATAAAGAAGGGATTTGAAGTAATCGGAGTCAGTGCGGATAGTGAAAAATCGCATCAGTCATTTATTGACAAGTATAATCTGCCCTTCAACCTGATCTCAGATACAGGCAAGGAAATATTGAAGGCCTATGGGGCATGGGGACTTAAAAAATTGTATGGAAAAGTATATGAAGGTATACTCCGGAAAACATTTATTATTGATGAACAGGGAGTGATCCTCAAGATCATTAACAAGGTCGATACCAAAAACCATACTGAGCAGATACTGGATGCACTTGAAGGATAAGATCAGAAGATGCCCGGCATATAAACATTAATCCAATCATAATGAGCGAAGAATCGAACGGCAACAAAGTCAAACAGGAGAAATTAAAAGCATTGCAGCTTACACTGGATAAAATTGAGAAAGGGTATGGCAAAGGCACCATCATGAAAATGGGTGACAGTGCCATAGATAATATAGCCTCTATTCCCTCCGGGTCCATCTCCCTTGATGTTGCTCTCGGGGTTGGGGGATATCCAAGGGGAAGGGTGATTGAAATCTACGGTCCAGAATCTTCGGGGAAGACCACACTGGCCATCCATGCCATGGCCGAGGCCCAGAAAGCCGGAGGTATTGCCGCATTTATTGATGCGGAGCATGCTTTCGATCGTTTCTATGCGGAAAAGCTTGGAGTAGATGTTGAGAACCTCTATATTTCCCAGCCGGACAACGGGGAACAGGCACTTGAAATAACCGATCACCTAATCCGCTCCGGCGCCATAGACATTGTTGTGATCGACTCCGTTGCCGCACTTACACCGAAGGCGGAGATCGAAGGTGAGATGGGTGATTCCAGAATGGGCTTACAGGCAAGGCTGATGTCACAGGCTTTACGTAAGCTGACAGCCAATATCAGCAAGACCCATACCACCTGTGTCTTTATCAACCAGTTGAGAGAAAAGATCGGTGTTATGTTCGGTAATCCGGAAACTACAACCGGTGGGAATGCGCTTAAATTCTATTCTTCAGTCCGCATCGATATCCGACGGATCGGACAACTGAAGGAGGGTGATGAGATCAAAGGCAACCGGACAAAAGTGAAGATTGTCAAGAATAAACTCGCTCCTCCATTTAAAAAAGCAGAGTTTGATATCATGTACGGTGAAGGCATCTCAAGGACCGGCGAATTGATCGACCTGGGAGTTGATCTGGAGTTGATAAAAAAAAGCGGATCCTGGTTTAGCTATGCTGAGACCAAACTCGGCCAGGGAAGGGATGCCGTCAAGAAATTAATGCTTGATAACCCGGAACTGGCGGAAGAAATTGAGACCAAGATCATAGAAGCCTTTAACGGGAAAAAGAAATAGACCCGTGCTTACATAAAATTGATGCTATCCAACACGCTAAATCAATAATATCATGAACCGTTATATTCTACTAGTCCTTTTCTTCGCAGGTAGCCTTTTTTCAGCATGTATCCAGACACCGGAAAAACCTGCCACGTCTGCCGTTGAAGGTGATTTTACCGGGACCCTTACCCCCGAAGAGATTGCCGGTGGTGTGTTGACCGCCGAGATCCTCTGGAAGTTTGGCAGGCTCGGCAGCATGAACCTTTCCCCCGACGGAGAAGAGGTCCTATATACCGTTACAAGGTATGATGTGGGAACCAATAACAGCATCAGTGATATTTTTAAAATTTCCACAGGGGGCGGTGAACCAACCCGGCTGACTGATGGAGCAGGGAAGTATTACAGTCCCAAGTGGTTCCCTTCAGGAGACAGGATAGGATTCCTTGCCGGTGGCCAGTTATGGGAAATGAAACCAGATGGACAGGATAAGATTCAGGTATCCGACTTCGAATCAGGAATCAACAGCTTTGACTGGTCTCCTGATGGATCCCATATCCTGCTTACCATGGATGTAAAGCTGGAGGAGACACCACAGGAGGTCTATCCGGACCTTCCTGAAACCAATGTTAGGATCATAGACGATCTGATGTATCGGCACTGGAATGCATGGCATGATCATGCCTACAGCCATATCTTTGTGGCCAGTTACGATGAATCGGAGCCAGGTAAACCGATTGATATAATGTCGGGAGAGCCCTGGGATGCTCCGCTGGCTCCCTATTTCGATGACTCGGAGATCACCTGGAGTCCGGATGGAAAACAGATCGCCTATACCTGTAAAAAAATGAAGGGCAGGGAGTATGCCATGAGCACCAACTCAGACGTATACCTTTACGACCTCGCCAGTGGAGATACCAGGAACCTGACTGAAGGAATGCCTGGGTATGACAAATACCCTTCCTTTTCAGAAGATGGAAGCAAACTGGCCTTCCAGAGCATGGCTACCCCCGGATATGAAGCTGACCAGGTAAGACTATTTGTGATAGATCTTGCCAGTGGACAGAAGGAATACTGGACCAAAGGTTTCGACCAGAATGTGGACCAGGTGGTATGGGAAGGGGATAAAATTTACTTCATCAGCGGCATCCATGCCACATTCCAGCTCTATGAGATGGATGTGGAGAGCAGGGAGATCCGCCAGATAACCAAAGGGCCACATACCTATGGATCATTTGCCCTGGCAGGAGAAAAGATGGTAGCTACCAAACAGGATATCGACTATGCTACGGAGATATTCCTGGTTGATCCCGCCAACGGCCAGGCGAGCCAGCTGACAAATACCAATAAAAATATCTATGAGCAAATCAAGGTCCCCAGATACGAGGAACGCTGGGTAAAAACAACAGATAATAAGGACATGCTGGTATGGGTTGTGTATCCACCTAATTTTGATGCCGGCAAAAAATACCCGGCCATCCTCTTCTGTGGCGGCGGTCCCCAGAATGCCATCAATCCTGATTTTCATTATCGCTGGAATTTCCAGCTTATGGCAGCCCATGATTACATTATGGTGATACCCAACCGAAGGGGACTCCCAACATTCGGCCATGAGTGGAACCTGCAGATCTCCACAGATTACGGTGGACAGAACATGAAGGATTACCTGAGTGCCATTGATGCATTGAGTGCAGAACCTTTTATTGATGAAGAAAGACTGGGCGCCATCGGAGCCAGTTACGGAGGGTATTCGACCTTCTATCTGGAAGGTATCCATGAAGGCAGGTTCAAAACGTTCATTTCCCACTGCGGGATCTTCAATCTGGAAAGCATGTACACTGCAACTGAGGAGACCTTTTTTGTGAATTTTGACAATGGTGGGCCATACTGGGCTAAACCCACCCCGAGGAATTATCAATTCTCACCCCACAGGCATATAGATAAATGGGATACCCCCATCATGATCATAACTGGTGAGATGGACCTCAGGGTACCCTATACCCAGAGTCTGGAAGCCTACAATGCGGCCCGGTTAAGGGACATACCTGCCAGGTTACTGGTGTTCCCGGAAGAAACACATTTCGTGACGAAACCCCAGAATGCCATTCTGTGGCAACGGGAGTTTTTCGGCTGGCTTGACAGGTGGTTGAAATAGTGATCCGTAAAGCAATATGTCCGGGTTGCCATCTTTTTTCTTAAATTCGTAGAAACAATTTTCTACGGCATGAATAATTTCTTTCAGTTCCTGCTGCATTTTATTTTCATTGCCACTTTCCTGTTCGTGTATGTCATTGCCATTATTCTCCTGAAACCATTCAGGCTGCACAGGAAGCGAAAGATATCCACCGTTACCTTAAAAATATCTTACCTCCTGTACCTGGCCTTTTTTCTGGCCTTTGTTTACCTGGTCCTGTTCTTTGCAGACAGCGAGGTGAATACGGAGGAGAATATGAATGACGGTACATCTGTCATTTATTACATTATCGTACTCGTCTCGTTTTTTATCCCCAATATCGGGATCATGATCAGGAGGCGGTTTAAGAAGAACCGTAACACCTTTAATTACCTGGTTACATCCTTTAATCTCTTAATCATTCTGGCCCTGGTTTTCATGATGAACCAGGTGAAATGGGATTTTTAGCCTGTCTGCATTCCTCAGTTTCCAGGGAGTGGGGATTGATCGTGGCAGAGATTAACTGCTCTTTCGATCTTATCCCTAAGGGATTGGTATCCGTCGAACCAGTAGATCCTCATACCGTTACGTTCCATCTTCCTGAACCATGTCATCTGCCGCTTGGCAAAACGATGGATGGCTGTCTCAAGGCTGGAAAACATTTCTTCATAAGTGTAATTCCCGGCCAGGTACTCTGTTATGTATTTGTATTCCAGTCCATAATATATGAGTTTATCGGGAGAGACACCTTTGTCAAGAAGGGACTGGACCTCCGATACCATCCCCTGGTCAAGCCTTTCGGCCAAGCGTTGGCTGATCCTCTTCCGTCGTGACAGTCCTGTCGAAATTGATCCCGAAGATTATGGGCCGTATTTCGGGCATCTGATCATCCAGCTCCGGGTGCTTCTGGTAATAAAGCTCGATCTCCAGCGCCCTGACCAGGCGTTTCCTGTCCGTAATGTCCGTCTTATTATGCAGTTTTCTTATCCCGGCCAGCCTTACGGAGAGATCATCCATGCTTTCCTGCTCCAGTGCTGATCTGAGTTCGTGGTTCAGCGGGACACGGATCAGCCTGTAACCTTTCAGGACAGCCTCGATATACAGGCCGCTGCCACCACATAACACAGGCAACGAGCCCCGCGCTTGTACTTCCTGGAAAACCCTGATGAAATCCTTCTGGTATTCATAGACATTGTATTCATATCCGGGTTCCAGGATATCTATCAGGTGGACAGGTACCTGACTGTCCTTCACCAGATAATCCTCATAATCCTTTCCTGTGCCCAGGTCCATGTGGCGGTAAACCTGCCGGGAATCTGCGCTGATCACCTCACCCTTCAGCTCCTTGGCCAGGCATGCGGCAAATCTTGTCTTTCCCCCTGCTGTATGTCCCAGAACTGTGACCAGGTTATATGAAATGTTAGCAGCCATCCCGGCAAAGGTCGCAAAAATTTGTATTAACTTTGCAGCCTCAAAAGAAGGAATGGATAACAGGATAAACATAAAGAACAAGAAGGCATATTTCGATTACGAGCTCCTCGATAAAATGGTAGCAGGCATGCAGCTTACAGGCACGGAGATTAAATCCATCCGCATGGGAAAGGCAAGCCTGTCAGATTCCTACTGTGTGTTTAAGAAAAATGAACTATGGGTAACCAACATGAGGATCTCAGCCTATGACCAGGGAAGTTATAACAATCATGACCCTTATCAGGACCGCAAGCTATTGCTGAACAGGAAGGAATTAAATAAGCTGGAAAAGCAAACCCGGGAAAAGGGACTGACAATAATTGCATTGCGGGTTTTTATCAATGAAAATGGTTACGCCAAACTGGAAATCGCACTTGCCAAAGGCAGGAAGAAATATGACAAGCGTGAGGCCATCAAACAGAAGGACATGAAGCGCGATATGGAACGGCTGGAAAAAGGGAGATAAGCAAAAGTGGCTTATTGGGCAAAGAAGAAATTGATGACCTCATAAACCTCATCTGTTACCATAAATGATTGGAAATCAAAGAACTCATCAATGGCCAGGAGCAGTTCATCAAAGCTCAGATAATTATCTCCGTTAAGATCCAGTCCATGGAATTTTTCATCAAGCTCATCAAAGCTCATTCGTTCTCTTTGTTCCGATGGGACCAGGTACAGGTCAAGTTCACTCCTGAAAATGGCATTTGGTGTTGCCAGCAGGCTTTCCAGTTCATTCTCACTCATTTCAACCCCACGTTCATTAACGAATGCTCCCGGAGTTGAATCCTCATCATCCATATAGTCCGGAACACCATCCTGGTCATAATCCCAGGGACATCCGGTGGAATCTACATCCACACCTTCAGGTGTGTCGGGACATTCATCGATCCCATCCACAACACCATCTCCATCCTCATCCTCAAACATCAGGTAATCAAATTCATCCAGTTCAGCAAAAAGCAATTCTTCGGTCCTCACCTTGGGTTCGGAGAAAAGATCCAGGTGCAAGCCTATATAGGTGAAAGCGAAATGATCATTGGAGCTATTGGCGGTGACTCCCTCCCCTTCCGAACTAACATTATCTATCAGATCTGTAAAAGTGAGATGAAAGGTAGTACCGAGTCTCATTTTCATCCGCTCACTTATGTTAAAATCCAGACCAAAATCAATCGGAACAGCAAAACTGAACTGGCGGTAATTGCCCAGTCCGTAAAGATCTGCTTCGCGAAGGTCCGTTTCATAGTCCCAGTCCCTCATTAAGACCTCACTTCGCATGACACCCTCGTCAGTTTCAGAAATATTCCTGATGGTTCCATCTGACCAGTAATGGTATTTTTCGTTCCCCGTCCAAAGATCACCTTTGGCACTGAAAAGGAAGGGCTCAAAGCCGATGGACACGAAAGGCTTCAGGACAGGGGCCTCTTTTTTAATCAGATGACCAAAATTATACTCCACGCCTATACCAAAGGCATTGATGGTAGAATGAAAATTGAGGTTCCTGTCCAGGTTTACATATGAACGCTCATTGCCGGTTACTTCCGCAAATAAGAGGGAAAAATTTACAACGAATGTCTTTTGCCTGTCAAAGGGAGGAGATGAAATATTCAATCTTGAATCCAGACTTATCACTCAGGGGAGTGGGGAAACTATTCCTTACGTCCCCGAAAAAATGCATGTTCCCGAATGCTAATCCTATCACTGGCATATAGGTAGGGTTCTCAACTTCTACCCTTCTGATCAGGAGGGAATCATAATCGATCTCCTGCGCACTTGCCCGGCCTGACATGATGAAAATCGCTGCCAGTGAAAGAAATAACGTTATGGAAAGTCTGGATCTCATAAGGGTATGTTAATCAGCCCCCCGTTGCCTTCCTGGCATCAATTACATTGATCCTTTTACCATTCCTGTAGGCAACAACAAATGCCCCTTTGATTCCCCTGGACAATACGGTGCTTCTGAAATCAATCGCCTGGGCATATGTACTGAAAGAACCAACTGTATATTTATACAGGCCATTGTGTCGTTCAACCAGGACAGGTCTCGATAGATTGTGGGCAGCAAATGTCTTATTGGCATCGCTGAAGCTACTTGCAGCCGCCAGCTGAACCCTGTAATATATGCCATCCTGAACAGGCAGACGCTGCTTATCCGGAATGCCAGATGATCCTGTAGATACTGTGCGCGTCTCCCTTTCCACTGGCTTTTCTTCCCTGACAACCGGTTTTTCTTCCCTGACAACTGGCTCTTCCACCTTCTCGGCGATTTCTTCTTCTTTCACTGGAGGAGGTTTCACTTCCGCCTGCTCCGTCTCAACAGGTTTGCCCGCAGGCAAATCCCCCCCGCTTTCAAGAGCAACCATCAGCGCTTCAATGTTGGCATTGCTTATCCCGCTCAGTTCTGCATCCTTCTCAATAATATCGACAGAGATATTCCGCCCTTCCAGGATATAGGAAAGAGCACCGCTGATCTTAAGATCTTCAATGCTTTTGGGAGCTTCCGGTATCAACCTGTAACTGACGGTGAAACCTTTTTCCTCGGGCAGGTTCATCCAAACAAACTTGGCGACTCCTTCCTTGAATGTAAAGAGCCCCTCCCTTGATTCCACAACCACGGCCTCGAATCCCGAAGGGATCTGCTCTTCAATCTTGGCAAACTTATTCATATCCCTCTTGTATACCAGTATATTCACCATAATATCATTGCCAGTTCTGGTTGCATATGGTGTTTGCCTGATACAGGTAACCTTACTGCTCACAACGGTGCTGGCCTGTTCACCTTCAAGGGCATCCGTATATGAGCCTATATCAATTTGCTTGTCCGCGGTGATAGTGGGTGACGGGGTAATGTTGATATTCTCGCTCTGCAGGTTAACCGATTTCCTTTCATTATTCTCTACATAGGAAAATTCCCCCCCAAGGGTAAAGGTCCCTTTCAGCCTCTCTTTTACCAGTACCTTGTAGTTTAGGATTATTGGGTTTTCTGAAGGCAGTTTTAACCAGATAAACCTAACTCTCTGGTTATCAAAGCTATAATCGGCTGAGCCTGAATTCTCCTGCCTGGCTTCCAACCCGGCAGGCAATTCCTGCTGTAACCTGCTGAATTCTTCAAGATCCCCCTTATCTATAGTGATGGTTACACGAAATTCCTGCCCGGCTCCAACCACTGAGGGGACTGTCATTTTAACAGAAACCGGGTCCTGGGACATCAGCATGGCACTGCCCAGGAACAGCAGCAAAACTGCGGTAATTGATTTAATCATAAGATTATCAATATTTTACGTCAAACATGTAAATATCAGAAATATTTGGTAACATTTCAAAATAATAAATTAACAATATCAAAATGTCGTTAAGCTTTTGCTTAACAGACATATACGATAAAAACGGTTGACAGGTTACTAGAAATTGGGACTGAGAAGGTATTTTGAATAGAACTGTTCTATATGATTAACAGCCTCTTCGCCACCATCCACCACGATGAAAAGATCCATATCTTCCTTGCTGATATTTTTTTCCTCCTCAAGTATCACCTCCTTAACCCACTTTATCAGTCCCTCCCAATATGACTTACCGACAAGGACGATCGGGAACTTTCCGATCTTGTCGGTCTGGATCAGCGTGATGGCTTCAAAAAATTCATCGAGTGTACCAAATCCCCCGGGGAGTACAATGAAGCCCTGGGCATATTTCATGAACATGACCTTCCTGACAAAAAAATGATCGAATGTGATGAGCTTGTCAGGATCGATGAATAAGTTGGCTTCCTGTTCAAAAGGCAGGTCGATATTAATACCCACTGATTTCCCCTTTCCTCGCTTGGCTCCCATGTTTGCTGCCTCCATGATACCCGGACCACCACCTGTGATCACTCCATACCCCCGCTGGGTAAGCTGGAAAGCGATCTCCTCCGCCAGTTTGAAATACTTTTTATCAGGTCCGGTCCTGGCTGAACCAAAAATGGAGACACAGGGCCCGATCCTGGCCAGTTTTTCAAATCCTTCAACAAATTCAGACATGATCTTGAAGATCCTCCAGGAATCGGCTGCCTGAATCTCATTCCAATCCTTTTCTTCGAAGGCCTTGATAACTTTTTCTTCGTTGTTGCTCATGATCGATTCTTTAAATATTTATACTTTATTGGATTTTACCGGGTCACTGTTTTGGAAGATCGCTTCAGTTCTTCTTTCAGAAATCCTGCTGTATAACTTGATTTACATTGTGCAATCTCTTCCGGGGTCCCGGTACACATCACCTCGCCACCCCTGATACCCCCTTCCGGGCCAAGATCAATAATGTAGTCAGCCACCTTGATCACATCCATATTATGTTCAATTACGATCACCGTATTTCCACGTTCAACCAGCTTATTCAGCACCTCGAGAAGGATACGTATATCATCAAAATGGAGTCCCGTAGTAGGTTCATCAAGGATATAAAGGGTTTTTCCGGTGTCTTTCCGGGCCAGTTCCGCTGCCAGTTTGACCCGCTGTGATTCACCACCTGATAATGTGGTTGATGGCTGTCCCAGGGTAATATATCCCAATCCGACATCCTGCAAAGTTTTCAGCTTTTTTGAAATAGCGGGGATATGCTGGAAAAAATCAACAGATTTATTGATGGTAAATCCCAGCACTTCGCTGATGGAATAACCTTTGTACTTAACTTCGAGGGTTTCTCTGTTATATCTTCGACCACCACATTCCTTGCATTGTACATAAACATCCGGCAGGAAGTTCATTTCAATAGATTGCAGTCCGGCTCCCTTGCACTCATCACATCTGCCTCCCGCTACATTGAAGGAAAACCTTCCGGCCTTATAACCCCGTATCCTGGCTTCCGGTGTCTGTTCAAACAATTTCCTGATATCAGAAAAAACACCGGTATAAGTGGCCGGATTTGATCTCGGTGTCCTTCCCAGGGGGGACTGGTTCACCTCTATCACTTTATCGACCAACTCTGTACCATGGATTGCTTCATAAGGAAGGGGATCTTTCACTGAACGGTAAAATCTCTGGCTTAGAATGGGATGCAGTGTTTCATTCACCAGTGAGGATTTTCCACTGCCAGAAACTCCTGTTATACAAATAAATAAGCCCAGAGGGAAAGGCACAGAAATATTTTTCAGGTTATTCCCCCTGGCACCTGAAATGATCATTTTCTGACCATTGCCATTGCGCCGGGTAGCAGGAACGGGGATCATTTTATTATTGTTCAGGTAAGCTGTTGTCAATGTGGTTTTCTGGCTGATCTTTTCAGGTGTTCCGCTCGCAACTACTTCTCCGCCGTGACGGCCTGCTCCCGGTCCCAAATCAAGAATATGATCTGCCGCCAGGATCATTTCCCTGTCATGCTCAACCACAATGATAGAATTACCTGTATCCCTTAGCTCCTTCAGAGCATGGATCAATTTCAGATTGTCCTTCTGGTGCAAGCCAATGCTTGGTTCATCCAGGATATAGAGGACATTCACCAGCTGTGAACCGATCTGTGTGGCAAGGCGGATCCGCTGGCTTTCCCCCCCGATAAACTCCGGGAACTCCTGTTGAGGGACAGGTAATCCAGACCAACATCCAGCAGGAATTGCAAACGCCCTCTTAATTCCTTCAATATATCCCTGGCGATGGCAAGCTGACGTTTGCTTAACCGTTCCTCAATGCCATCAAACCATTTGAAGAGTTCAATGATGTCCATATCAGCCAGGGCAGCAATGTTTTCACCATCCAGGTGAAAATGAAGAGCTTCCTGGTTCAGTCTGGCACCCTGGCAAACCGGACAGCTAACCTTACGGATATACTGGTCTGCCTGTTTCTGGGCTCGTTTACCATTGCTTTCAGTGCTCAGATTAAGGTAAATATGATTAACAATGCCATCAAAACTCAAAAAGTAATTCGACGATGTTCCCAGAGGTGTATTCTGCAGCTTAAAACTTTCTTCTGATCCATACAGGATCTTTTCAAAAGCTTCTGCGGGAATCTCCCGGATGGGTGTTTCAAGTGTAAAACCGTATTTTTTAGCAACTGCTTCAAGTTGCCAGAAGATCAAGGCATTCCGGTAGACCCCCAGGGGTTCAATTCCGCCTGACCTGATACTTTTGCCTGCATCCGGGATAATTTTGGATATATCTACCTCGTTGATCTCCCCAAGTCCGTTGCACTTATTACATGCTCCCTGGGGAGAATTGAATGAAAAGGTATGCGGGGCGGGTTCATTATAGGAGATGCCACTCGTCGGACACATTAACTGGCGGCTGAAGAATTTTACGGTGTCTTCCTCCACATCGAGGACCATCATGATACCCTTTCCCTGGTTCATGGCAGTTGTAATGGATTCCTTAAGTCGTTTGCGGTCATCTCCGACCTCCAGTTTGTCAACCACCACCTCAATATTGTGCGTCTTATACCGGTCCACCCTCAGACCATGAACCAGCTCTGTCAGTTTACCATCTACCCTGGCATAGAGGAATCCCTTCCTTCTGAATTGCTCGAAAAGTTCCCGGTAATGGCCTTTACGGCCTTTTACCATAGGGGATAACATCATGACCCTTTTCCTGTCGTATTTCTCCTCTATCAGATGCAGGATCTGGTCATCTGTATACTTTACCATTTTCTCTCCGGTAACATGCGAATAGGCATCTGCTGCCCGGGCATATAACAGCCGCAGAAAATCGTAGATCTCCGTGATTGTCCCAACCGTTGAACGGGGATTGCGAGAGGTTGATTTCTGCTCTATTGAGATCACGGGGCTAAGTCCGGTTATCTTATCTACATCCGGCCGCTCCATGGTACCGAGGAATTGCCGGGCGTAGGCAGACATGGTCTCCATGTACCTGCGTTGCCCCTCTGCATAGATGGTATCAAAGGCAAGTGAAGATTTGCCGCTGCCGCTTAATCCAGTGATGACGGTCAGGCGGTTGCGGGGTATTTCCACATCTATGTTCTTCAGATTGTGGACCCGCGCACCCAGCACACGGATGTACTGATCATCCTCCAGAAATTCTTTATTTAATTCAGTGGCCATCACTTAATCCGTACTTTGGCTGAATTCACGGTATCCTTTCCTTGGAATAGATATCTGGTATGTTTTTCCCTTTGTATTGGTAAGTTTATTATCCCTCAACCAGGGATTGAATAATTTCAGGACTTTATAGTTGATAGAATAAGTGCTGGCAAACCGTGCAAAATCCTCAACGGAGGAGTCAACGGTTACATGGTAGACCGGTATGGGAGGATACAGTTCATCTTTGTCGAAGATGAAACCATACTTCTCAGGCTCAGACATGATCAGTTTCAGGGCCAGCAAGCGGTAGATATAACGACCGGTTTCCTCATTCAGCAGTATGTCATAATAATACCTGCTGTCCTGTCTCTCGATCTGCCGGTTCAGCCCGGTCCTCCCGACATTATAGCTGGCGGCTGCCATTGTCCAGTTACCATAAAGTTCATAGGACCGCAGCAGGAATTTACAGGCAGCTTCTGTGGATTTCTCCAGGTGATACCGTTCATCGACCTCACTGTTTACTTCCAGTCCGTATTCCTGTGCGGTTGCTTTCAGGAACTGCCAGTAACCAACCGCTCTGGCAGGGGAGGTCAGGTTCATCAGGTCACTCTCCGCCACAGGCAGGTACTTAAAATCCTCAGGGATCCCGTGTTTCGCGAGGATTTTCTCGATGACCGGGAAATACCTGTGAGATCTTTTGATCAGCAACAAGGTATGAGATTGCCAGTAAGTGTTGATTAGCAATTCTCTGTCAAGGGATTCCATGACATCAAAATTCTGCACCGGGGTCCGCTCTCCCGCAAAATCAAGTACTTCAGGAATGGGCACAGAAGTTACCACATACTTACTATGGTTAACTGTGTTTTTCACTCCGTCTCTTTCACCTGTTGCGCGGACGAATAAAACCACTACCAAAGCAGTTATGGATACCAATCCAGCAATGGACAGGATAGTTTGTGTTTTTCCTGGTTGTGACATGCTTACATCATTTTCGAAAAAACACAAAAATACGGAATTTTTATGGAAGAAATAAGAGTTCGATGTCTGAAAAGTGAAAGACAGGTAAGTTAAAAAGTATACAGGAGGCCTGTAAAAAAGCCAATGGTATAGGGATGCGATTTGATCACTGATCCCGTATTGATGGAATTCAGGTAATAGCGGAAAGTGGGTTCAAGATTTACATGGAATCTTTTCGAAATCGAATAATCGACTCCCAGTCCGACTACACTGCTGTAGTTTACTGGCCTGAGATTTCCGGTTGTACCTATCGGCTCTTTGTCCCCTCCTTCCTGATAATAAGCCGAATTCCCCACCAGAAAATTGCTGCTGAGTCCACCGAGAAAATGAAAACCAAGTCTCCTGTCAATTACCCTGTATCTGAGGATCAACGGCAACTCGAGGTATTGAAATTCCTGAAGGATTTCTCCTTGTGGTGCATCCGGACTACTAACCAGGGCGTTTTGGGAGACCAGCTCCCAGCCTGGATAAGGAACAGAATTGGCCGCAAGGGCCTCTTGCGTTTCAATGATCCCGGTAGAATTATTGATTGAAGCCTTGACGGTTGCAGTCTCATCCATGAAACTAAATCTGTTGTCTACACTTACATAAGATGCATTCCCTACTTTCATACCCATGTTGGAATAATACAATCCGGACTGGACAGACAAACGTTTCAGCGGGGCATAATGAACATTTACTCCGCCGGCATAGGATACGATTCCTTCTTCAACATCATTATAATATGATGCGCTGGGGGCACTCCCACCGGAAACCTCCAGGTTGCGATAGCTGTAAATGGGGGATACCTGGGTGCCAACTCCCCATTTGTCATGTGAGCTTTTTTTGTCATCCCCCCATTCGTCGAAAACATCTATCCCCTCATTATCATCCGATACGGTTGATGGATAGTAATTTACGGCCAGCATTGTCCCTTGATCTGTAAATTCCGTCTGAATACGGGTGGCAGACATGGCTGGGATGGTATTGAGGGGATCCGGATAAGTCCGGTCACCAGGCATCTTCTTTGTTTCTTTTTCTGCATCAGCCAGCAGGCCATCCTGAGCAGGCGGAACATTTGCCTCCGCAAGGTTCACCTCAGTCTCCCGGACAATCAATTCTCCACCGGAAGTCCGGGTTTCCACCTCCCTGTCAATTTCAGGGACTGCCGCCTTATTTGTCGCTGCCTCCGGGATGGTTTCAATATTCTGTGTTTCCTGGTTGACAAGCTGGGTCTCCGGTGGCTCCCGCAGCAGGAACCAGGTGGTTCCAAGTGCCAGCAGAACCGCTATGGAAGCTGCTATTCGGCTTATCCACAGGACCCTATTCTTTCTTTTATCTGACTGCAGGGCAGATGCAATTCCATGCCATACCTGGTCCGGGGGGGACGTTTCAAAATGCCTTAGCTGGTCCCTGAACTGCTGGTCCGTTTTATTTTTCCTCCTGCTCATTTCTTCCTGATAATATGTTCACTCGAATCAAAATACTGTTTCACTTTTTGCTGCAGTATATCCCTTGCCCGTGAAAGGTTCGACTTGGATGTCCCCACTGTGATACCCATCATCTCTCCAATCTCCTTATGTGAATAACCTTCAATGGCGTAAAGATTGAAAACCATCCGGTATCGTGGTGGCAGATCCTGAACCAGACGGATCAGATCAGCCGCAGATAATCTTTCAAAAACCTCCTCATGCACCATGTCATCTCTTTTCACCGTATTATCCGTTAACGGGTATAAGCGAACCTGGCTGCGGTAACGTTCCAGGGCAGTATTGATCATGATCCTCCTTATCCAACCTTCAAACGATCCTTTTCCCCCGAACTGTTCAAGTTTACGGAAGACCTTGATGAATCCCTCCTGGAGAATATCCGCGGCATCATCCTGGTTATCTGCATATTGAAGGCATAGGCCAAACATCCTCGTAGAGAACATCCTGTACAACTGTTCCTGGCACTTCCTGTCACCCTTCAGGCAGCCGTTAATTATATTATTTAGCTGGTCCACCAACTAATTCAGTGAGAATTTGACAGTTAAAATTACTACAATTTGGTGGACAAAAACTCTGCCACAATTATTGTCGCTGTTCAAACAATAGATGATGGAAAGTGAGAGAAGGTTGCGTGTGAATGTTAAAGATGGATTACTTCGCCATATGCAGCGGCAGCGGCTTCCATCACTGCCTCCGACATGGTGGGATGTGGATGCACGGACTTGATCATCTCATAACCCGTGGTTTCCAGCTTCCTGGCCACGACAATTTCTGCGATCATTTCCGTCACATTTGCACCTATCATATGGGCACCAAGGAGTTCACCATATTTGGCATCGAAGATCATTTTTACAAAACCATCTTTTTGTCCCGCTGCACTTGCCTTACCGGATGCGGTATACGGGAATTTCCCCACCTTGATCTCATAACCGGCTTCCTTTGCAGCATTCTCAGTCATTCCTACAGATGCGACTTCCGGACTTGTATAGGTACAGGCAGGTATATTGGCATAATCGATAGGTTCAGTATGATGGTTGGCAATTTTTTCGACACAGAGGATGCCTTCAGCTGAAGCTTTATGAGCCAGTGCCGGTCCGGGTACAATGTCCCCAATGGCATAGATCCCATCCACGCTGGTACGCATGTACTCATCCACCTTGATCTTGCCATCCGCTGTCTCAATTCCGAGTTCTTCCAAACCAATGTTTTCAAGATTGGGACTTATCCCAACAGCAGACAACACAATGTCGACCTCTATTTCCTCTTCCCCTTTTTTCGTCTTGACCTTTACCTTGCACTTGTTTCCTTTTGTATCGACTGATTCAACGGTGGAACCCGTCAAAACCTTCATCCCTGCCTTTTTGAATGAACGCTCCAGCTGTTTGGAGACTTCTTCATCCTCGAGCGGTACCACATTGGGAAGTACCTCAACCAGGGTCACCTTTGTTCCCATGCTGTTGTAGAAATGAGCAAACTCACTTCCAATGGCACCCGATCCCACCACTAACATGCTCTCCGGAAGCTCTGTAAGGCTCAAGAGCCTTGCGGTATCCGATGATTTTTTTTCCATCGATCTTCAAATTTGGCAACTCTCGTGACCGTGCCCCGGTGGCTACAATTATATGATCCGATTCGATGTTGGTCTGATTTCCATCCGGGTCTGTGACCTCAACTTTATGTTGACCGGACAGTTTCCCTGTACCTGTCAGAACTTCGACCTTGTTTTTCTTGAGAAGGAACTGAACCCCTTTGCTCATTCCATCTGCCACTCCGCGACTTCTCTTAATGATGGCCTTAAAATCAGGTATGGCCTCACCACTGAGCGAGATCCCGTATTCCTCCGCATGCTTGAAATAATCATAGACAAGTGCACTTTTTAAAAGGGATTTGGTAGGTATACATCCCCAGTTCAGGCAAATACCACCCAGATTTTCCTTTTCAACCACACCTGTTTTAAGACCAAGCTGGGCTGCCCTGATTGCTGCTACATAGCCCCCGGGTCCACTGCCGATTATAAGAACATCAAATTTCATATATTGGATTTTTTCAGAGTTACATGTCTTTTATTACAATCTGACAAAATTAGGAGAAAATCCGCTGATATTAAAATAATTGTTTTGTTCATAAAAAGGCCTCCCCGGTACAGAAGATGTTGATTTTAATATTTCTGTAACTGCCCATAATTTTGTAATTATGCATGTGGTCACTGCCATGAAAATCCGATTGTTACTAGTTATATCAACGCTTTGCTGCGGCATACTGCCCAGTGTCCTGCATGCACAGGAAGAAGCTTCCATTGACAGCCTTGTATCACTTCTTGAATCCACTGAAGGCGAGGAACATCTGAAGATCCTTTCTCAGCTTTCGGAAAACATGTGGCTCTCATACGAGACAGGTTAACCTATACGGAAGATGCTATCAATTATGCGGCCAGGTCAGGGGAGGTCAGGTGGTTATACAATGCCCATCTTCAACAGGGCAAGGTTTTCAGCCGTGAAGCCATGGACCAGGAAGCCCTTAGAGTCTTTTGAGAAAGCCCTGAAGATCAGCGAGGGATCCGGTGATGACGATGGCATCATGAACTCCCTGTTCTGGATAGGTAAAACATACTCATGGCTGAGGGATCCGGAAAAGGCTGCTGAATACCTTAATCGTACAAGGAGAATGGCTGCGGAGAACAGGAATGAAGGGATGGAGACTGATCACTTTACTGGCTGGGTGAATTAAACCGCCGGATTCGGGAATACGAAGGTGCCATGGCATATTATGATACAGCGTATGCCATGGCCGAAGCATCCGGATCCGGGAAGATGATGGCAGAGATCAATGCATCCCAGGGAATGGTCATGTACTACCAGGGGGAGTTCCATCAGGCTGTTGGATATTATGAGAAAGCCATTCTTCTCAACAATGAACTGGGCGATGAGGAAAGTGAGTCAAGCAACCTTCTCCGATTGGCCAATGCCAATTACCAGCTGGCCAGGTACGATATTGCCCTCGGACATTACCAGCAGGCCCTGGCCATATTTGAGAAAATCAATCATGAAGCCGGCATGATCGCCGTACTGAATGGTATGGCACTGATCTATTTCAGCCAGGAGCAGTTCGATCAGGCCCTTGAAACCCACCTCACATTGCTAGGTATCAACCGAACAAGGCAATACCCGGAGGAAATAGGCAGAAGCCTGCACAATATCGGGACGGTCTACAATAAAATAGCCGGGGATTCCCTGGTTGCCATGTTCGGGGATTTCTACATGGATTCTATCAAGACTGAGCCTTCTGATAAATACCTGGACCTTTTCAAGGAAGCACTCGATTATTATGAACAGGCCCTGGATGTGTGGGAAGCACAAGATTTCAATGAGGGTATAATGGGTTCCCTGCATAATATAGGCATCATCTATGTAACCGCCGGAAAGCCTGATATGGCCCTGCCTTACCTGCAGAGGGCCCTGGCCATTGCCCAGGAATTGAACGACCGTGCAGTTGAGTCAAGCGTTTACCTTCGCCTGGGGCAGGTTTACCTGTTGTTTGAGAATTTTGGCAGGGCAAGGGAATACCTGAATAGCTCTCTGGAAATTGCTCTGGAGCTGGATACCAAAGAAACCCTGATGGAAGTTTATGAGGTATTGTCAGATCTTTACCTCAAACAGGGCAGGTACAGGGATGCGTTGAGTTATTTCAAGCTACATGCTGCTATCAAGGATACTTTAACCAGGAAAGAGAGAATGGATCAAATCACGGAAATGCAGGTAAAGTATGAAACTGAAGCTACTGAAAAGGAAAATGCCCTGCTGCTGGCCGAATCGGAACTGGCGGATATCAGGCTGAGACAGACAAGGATCATTCTGACAATTACTGTCCTCGCCATTGTGATCTTTATCATTATGGTAGTGCAGTTGATACGGGCAAACAACCTGAAGAGAAAAGCCAATCTTGAACTGGCACAGAAAAATACCCTGATCACTGAGCAGAAAAAGGAGATCACTGACAGTATACAGTATGCCAGTCGGATACAGAATGCCATGCTTCCTCCCGGTGATTATCTTGACAGTCTTCTCCCGGATCGTTTTATTTTGTTTAAACCACGAGACATTGTAAGTGGTGATTTTTATTACATCACGGAAAAAGACGGAAAGGTCATTTGTGTGGTGGCGGACTGCACCGGTCATGGCGTGCCCGGTGCCCTGATGAGCATGCTGGGCATATCCTTCCTGACTGAGATCATCAGTAAACACCGGGATCTTCCTCACAGTAACGAGATCCTTGATGAACTTCGGTCCCATGTGATCAGGTCAATGCGTCAGACAGGAAGGGTCGGGGAAAGCCAGGATGGCATGGACCTGGCTTTATACATTGCCGACATGAAGAACCTGAAAATGGAATTCTCCGGGGCCTATAATTCACTCTGGCTTATACGCAACGGGGAACTTTTCCAGGAGAAGTGCTGACAAGATGCCCATCGGGATCTACAGCGGGTAGATAGAATCATTTACCAGGCAAGATGTTGACCTGCAGAAGGGAGATATGATCTATTTATTTACGGACGGCTATACTGACCAGTTTGGCGGTCCGCATGGAGAAAAAATTCATGATCAAAGAATTTCAAGAAGATGCTGCTGAGAATCCACACCAAATCCCTGAAAGAACAGAAAAGGATCATGGAGGAGACATTGGAGCAATGGATGGCAGATACCAGCCAGGTAGATGATATCCTGGTAGTAGGTGTCAGGGTTTGATCCAGTCTACCTCATTCCAAACCACATTTTGAAGGGATTTACTTTCTCCCGGCTGACAATAAGCTCCTTATCAAATGGCTGGTGTAGAACCACCTTTAACCGGCTGTTGGAATGAATGATCACATCCTTTATCCCATTTATATGAAGGGTAAAGGTACGGTTGATCCTGAAAAACAGGTCTGGATCCAGAACCTCTTCCAGCTCTTCCATCTTGAAATCAACAATGAACTCCCTGCCCTGCCGGGTAAAAATATACACCACCCGTCCATCAGCATAAAACAGTGTGATCTGTTCAACCGGGATTGACCGGATATGGTCCCCCACCTTGATCATGAACCTTTGTTTATACGTATGCTGGTACCGGTCGAGGACTTTTGCCAGTTCTTCCAGTTCCAGCCTCTGGTTTCCAGTGATCAGGTTTTCGCGGAGGCTTGATAATTTATTCATGCTCCGGAAAAGGTCATCATAGGAAACAGGCTTGAGCAGGTAATCTATGGAATTGACCCTGAAGGCTTCCAGTGCATATTCATTATATGCTGTTGTAAATATGACCGGTTTATTGATCCTGACCTGCCTGAAAATTTCAAAACTGATACCATCCGTTAACCTGATATCCATGAAAGATAAGGTCTGCTGCCTGGGCATTCCGCTCAAACCATTTCACACTTGCTGTTACTGATTCCAGCCGCTGGATGATCTCAATTTCCGGATCATATCTTTTCAGCAGCAACTCAAGTTTGTCAGCTGCCGGTTTTTCATCTTCAACAATGAGTATTTTCATGGGTATATTTAATCTTTAATCTTCCTTTATTTCCGGAATATGCGGCACCTTCCACTCCATCTTATCGGTCTCCTGACTTACAAGGATACCCAGACCGGTATAATGCTTGTAAGACCTGTTCAATCTGTTAAGATTTCCGGTTTGCACATCAGCTGGCATTAACCTGGGTCTGTTTCTACAGCTGACCAGAATATTATTATTATTATCCAGTGAGATATGGATGCCAACAGGATACAATGAGCTGATAATCATATTATTGACAATAAACAATACGATAACGCTCAGTGTTCCCGGAATAATCTTAACTCCTTTGAAATCCCGGCTTTTACCATATTCAAGGGCCAGATTTTTTTCACCTGCTCTATCCAGCAGATATACCAACTCCTCAGCAGATCTCATTTCAAGATCCATCTCAACAAACTCTTTCTGACGATTCTCCAGAATGTAGCGGTAATGGCCAGAAAGATTCAGTATGTATTTCTCAGCATCCTGGATATCTTTATGGATGAGCGATATCAATGTCTCAAGACAAACCATTAATAAATCTGGATTCATCTCGTTCTCAAAGGATTCAAGCTCCAGTTCCAGTTGCTCGCTAAAAATCTCCTCCTGCTCCATGGATATTGCGTGTAAATGGTCAATCTGAATGATGCCGATATAATACAGGTGGAACAGCATCTGGAAGAGTATCATGAGGACATTCAGTGTGATCAACTCAGGAAGAAAATGAAAGTACCCGATAATGAAAATGAAATAAAACAGTATGGTAGCTGAGGTGATGATGAGAGTAACGAGAACTACAACGGTCAGATGCAGGACTAACCTGATGGCTTTCCCTGCAGTAAAGATTTCCTTTCCACTTCCCTTTTTCAACCGGATTACAGACCATTCATGATTGAGATACGTCAAAATGACGATGAAGATTGCCTCCTGGCTGAAAAAACTTTCGGCCAGCTGGTCAAGACTTCCAAAGACCATCAACATGGCCAGGTATAGTATGAGTCCAGCAATGGCAGGAAACAGTATCCTGAAGGCGGCTTTATTTATGTATAAGCTGCTGCTTCATCCTTGGGTATCAGATGGCAGGGTTACTGTAAATTCTTCATCCTTTGTGATGGTAATGGGTTTATCTACCAATAGTTTGTACCGGTTCTGAATATTCTGGAGACCCACTCCATTGTGGCATCCCTTTATCGGGCTCTGGTAAAGATCCTTACCAATCC
Organism: uncultured Bacteroidaceae bacterium; assembly: GCA_963767555.1. Lineage (GTDB taxonomy): Bacteria > Bacteroidota > Bacteroidia > Bacteroidales > SM23-62 > SM23-62. Next base: position 361,604 of record CAVYEL010000010.1, read on the forward strand.
TGATATGAACAGGATTGCCGATATAATTATTCCTTACTACAAGGCTATCCCCATCCACAGAAACCCGGACCTTGAGCGGGGTTTCCTGGCTCAACCGGTTATGTTTGATCGCATTTTCCACGAGTATCTGTATGCTGAGCGGCGGAACATAATAGTTTTCAGGATTGTCGGGGGACTGGATTTCGAGATGAAAGGCATTCTCAAACCTTACCTGCATAAGGTAGCTGTAGTGTTCAACCAGGGCCAGTTCCCTGTCCAGTGATATGACCGGGTGTTCATAATTCTCCATTACAGAATAATATACACCTGCCAGATTGCGTATAAACTCTTCAGCCAGGTTGACATTCCTGTAGACCAGGGATGAAATTGTATTCAGCGAATTGAAAAGGAAATGCGGACTGATCTGGTTCCTGAGTGTCTCAAACCGCAGGTTCAGCTGCTGTGTTTTCATTTGCTTCATTGCCAGTTGCCTTTTCTGAAGTTGCCTGTAAGATCCCAGGCTATGATCAAGGACTGCGAAGACAATGGCTGTAAAAACCCCTATAACCATGCCCTGTGCGATAAAGCCCGGGTACAACTCAGAGATTTCATCCAGCGGTAAGTGACTCAGGAACAGATATATTATATATCCATCCACAAAGTGCACTCATCAGGATGATCCATGATATAGCGGCAGCACCTATGATCATAAAACGGTAGGCAGCTTTTGTATGGGTACCAGGGCCGGATCTCAATCTGGATAACAACCAGTTTCCGGAAAGACCGGCAAGGTTTATAAAGCAGAATAAATAGTATTGACCGCCAGCCAGTCGATCTCCTTTAAATTTAATGATCCCTTCAGGCTGAAATGATTGTAGGCAAAATACAGGATTGCGTATAGTGAACAAATGATGATGGTCCGTATGACGAACCTGCCACTCATATTAAGCCTTTTACTGCCACGGGATCAAAAATAATGTTTTATGAATGGATTACATAATGGCCTCCAGGGCCCGCCTGAATTCATTATCAGAGCTTAATGACCTGGCTGTATCAATATATAGTTCATTCAACTGGCTGTTGTTCTCCTTGATCATGGGAGCCACTGTACGGAGAACATATCCTTTTTCGCTGTTTGATGAGATCCTCCTTGCGCTGTTAAGTATCCCTTCCAGTGCATATGGGGACAGATCTCCCATCTCGGCATATTGCCTCAAGACCCTGCCATGTTCATTACTGCTTGAGAGGCTGTTTACCGTCGTGAAAAAGGCATCCTGGACCGCCTCTAAAGAAGGTAAAAAAGCCAGGGACGACCGCAGCACATTACCTGTTTCGGAATTTGAACTCATTGTCCGTGTAGTCTCGTAAAAACTGATCATAGCAGGGGTGATTGAGCTGATGCACTTCAAGCGTATGCCTCAAAGTCCGGCCCGATTCAGAATCCGATGACATGCCACGGATCACGGAAAAATAGCTTTCCCTGACTTTTACTTCTTCAAGATTAATTTTCCTCACAGAGCGGAGGACAGAACCGATCTCGGAATTGGAGCTCCTTTTGCGGGTACTGTTCAGGAAAGCTAACATGGCGGGGCCTTCCACATTGTTTTTCTTCAGCATGTCCCTCAGCACTGATCCGGCCTCCGAATCACTGCTGAGATGGTCGACAGCCTGAAAATAGGCTTCTATAATATCCGGATCCCCCATGTCGAGCTCACCCAGTGATCTGAGTACCCTGCCGGCCTCAGAATTGCTGCTCATCCTGGCTACGGTCTCAAGCAGGGCGATCTGGGCTCCTTTAGGCAAGGACTGGTTCTCTATGGTATGCCTAAGAACGGATCCGGATTCAGAACTACTGCTCATCTTCTGAATGCCGGTGAAATATGATGTGACAAGGTCCCAGATCATGAAAATCCAATGGCCGGTCAATATTCCGGTATACCCTTCCCCTTTCCGAGTTGGACGAGATCCGCGATACTGCATCGAAATAAGCAGCAGCCACATTGTTTTCGTCGAGGAACAAAACCCCATATTCACGAAAGAGCCGGCCGCTCTCAGCGTTAGAGGTCATCTTCCGGGAAATGGCATCAGCTGTTCTGATCAGTTCGGGATCCGTCAGATTATGGTCTGACAACAATGCTTTGAAATATTTGCTCTTTACGGAATTACTCTGTATCTGGGATATTTCCCCTATGAATGCATCCATACCCTGCCTGGAATAGAACCTGGCAGTACGTCCTTCTGCATCTATGCCGGTGGATCTGACAACATCAAGCAGTACATCTGCCAGCCATTTCTTTCCTTCGGGTTCAAAAGGGACCTCTTTACGTCCCTCATAGAACTCATATGACAGGTGGCCAGTTCTGTCACTATTGACAAGCAACTCACGTTTGTTGCCAAAAGTCCGGTAACCTACCTTCAGATACCCGTTCGGTGAAATACTCCTGATCGATTTATCATCATCGCTGACATGGATCTTCCCATCATATTTAATTTCCATGGAGTTAAAACCATTGTTTGTCCGGAAATGGTAAGAATCGGCTGAGAGATTGACCAACATAAAGGCATTCAGCACTAGGATCAGGAGTATGGGCTTTTTCATAGGATGGATTTTTGCATGATCAATGGTACAAAAATCAACAGATCCTGCCACCTATAAAAATGAAATGTATTGAATCGTAGAAAACCGGGAGTGAACCGGGAAACAGAACTTTATTTAAGGCATCAGTTCTTCGAGCGCTGAGTGCAGATCTTCCCCCCTGAGATTCTTTTTAATGATCATCCCATCCGGGTCAATTAAAAGGTTACTGGGGATGGAGCTAATCCCGTACAGGGCAGCAGCCTCATTCGACCAGTATTTCAGATCTGATACCTGCGTCCAGACAAGCTCGTCATCCTGCACCGCTTTCAGCCATCTTTCCCTGGATCTGTCCAGTGAAACACCCAGCACTTCAAATCCCTTGTTATTGTATTTATGATAGGCTTCAACCACATTGGGATTTTCCGCCCGGCATGGAGGGCACCAGGCTGCCCAAAAATCAATCAGCAGGTATTTTCCCCTGAAAGAGGAGAGGCTCACCGGGTTGCCAAGGGAATCATTCTGTGTAAATTCCGGCGCCGGCATCCCGACGGCTACATTCTTCAGAACCTCTACCCTGCGGCTGATGTTCCCAACCAGAGTGGATCCCTTCAGTGATGGATCCAGTTTAGCAAGCAGGGCCTCGATCTCATCTGCTTCTTTACTGTAATGGAGGCTTTGGACAATGTATGGCGCAATGAAGGAAGCAGGATTATTATCAAGGTAAGATCGCTGATACTCCTCTACTTCATCTTCTATCGCATCCATCTCTTTTTCGATTTCTTTTGCTTTTTCTTCATCACCGGCCTTCTCCGCTTCCTGGTAACTGGCGTAAAGATCCCGTGCTTTGCTATAGATCTCACTGATTGATTCCTGGAAGGCATTGTATTCATCATACACAGCGGAACCTGTTAATAAGAGGCTTCCAGAGGGTATCGGCATGCGCCGAGAAACCGATCTGGCTGTTTTCAATGAAGATCATTGCTTTGTTACGTTTGCCAGGTAAACTGATATAATAAACATCAGGTATCTTAACATTGCCTGTAAATTCAAATGTTCCATTCAGGCTTATGGCAGAATCGATCTGTACATATTCCTTATCAATTCTTTGCTCAAGCAGTACGACATCTCCATTGGGAAGTCCATCGATGGTACCACTTAATTTATAGCCCTGATTTGATGTACAGGCCGAGAGTATAGCAATGCCTGCTATGATATATACTATTTTTTTCATGTTATTTCGCTTTTTTAATTGGTGCAGCAAACATAATTAAAAATCCACCTTTTAGATAATTACAGGTCCAAATACGGCTAATTAGAAAGATTTTAAAGAAGAAATTTACTCATTCAGGGAGATATTCTTCAAGGATTTCCATCGCAGCATGAAAAGAACTGATACTGCCTTCCATCACTCTCTTTTCAAGCAGCTCCAGTTTCTTTCCCATCCGGGGATTTGCATAGAAATGTGACCGCAGGGATTCATGGATGAATTCGTACATCCAGAATTTGGATTGCCGGCTTCTTTTCCGATTGAAATAACCATTCTCCCCGGTAAAACTGACATACTCCTCAACCGACTGCCAGATCTCAGCAATCCCTGTCTGTTCCAGGGAAGAGCAGGTCAGGACCCTGGGGGTCCAGCCGGATTCCGAGGGAGGGAAAAGATGCAGCGCATTCTTATATTCTGTACCTGCCCGTTCCGCTTTCTCTTTATTGGTCCCGTCAGCTTTAGTAATGGCTATCAGGTCTGCCATCTCCATAATGCCCCTTTTGATCCCCTGAAGTTCATCTCCCGCACCTGCGAGCATGAGTAAAAGGAAAAAATCAACCATGGAATGTACGGTCGTCTCGGATTGGCCAACCCCCACTGTTTCAATGAAGATAACCTCATACCCGCCAGCTTCGCATAATATGATCGTTTCGCGGGTTTTCCTGGCAACCCCTCCCAGGGATCCCCCGGCCGGTGAAGGGCGGATGAAGGCATTTTCATCTGCTGACAGGTCCTCCATCCGGGTTTTATCGCCCAGGATACTTCCGCCCGAACGCTCACTGGAAGGATCAATGGCCAGCACCGCAAGTTTTTTGCCCGTGGCTGTTATCCGGGTGCCCAGAGATTCAATGAAAGTACTCTTCCCAACCCCAGGTACGCCCGTAATGCCTATCCTTACAGATTTTCCGGCATGGGGCAGAATGCTGCTTATGATCTCCCGGGCAAGTTCCTGGTGCTCCGGTAAAGCACTTTCGATTATGGTAATGGCCTGACTTAGCAGGGAACGGTCACCATTGACGATCCCTTCAACATATTCCCCTGCATCAAGCAGTTGCTTTCTATGCTTCCGGATCTTATTGACCGCTTCCGGATTAATGGATCCCGGTGGTTCAACTCCGGCTTTAACTTCCAGGGTTTTATCCTGCTTCTTCCCGTCAGCCATTTTGCTTCATCAATGATGCTGTGAAATTAATAAAAAAGAACCAGCCAAAATATCCTCAGATCAGCTGAACAAACTGTCCAGTATGTCTTTGACCTGGTCTTTGGACTGTATGCCCGAAGTTGCCTTAACGACTTTCCCGTTTTTATAGTAGACGGTAAAGGGCAGTCCCATGAATCCCCTGCATTCCGGAAGGCTCCTGATGACCCGGGCATCCGGGGTATCAAAGGCAAAATCCCGGAATGCAACCCCGGGATGGCTCGATTCGAGTTCGATCATGGCCTGGTAAACGGGTATACACATGGGACCCATACGGCCGCAACAGATCATTACATTTTCATCTTCACGAAGCAGATCATCATATTGTTCAGCTGTCTCAACATGCTTCAGGTTGGTTTGTAAAATCATTTTTATAACATTTATATATATAGATAGATGTATGTAATTTTTTATAAAGAAGGGCTGCATTTAACAGCCCTCTTTTGTATCATGATTGGGTAACCGTCCCCTTTACCCATAAGATACTCCTTGAATGTGCAGGATCATTTGAGATTACGGTTATGGTCTTATTTTGTTTACCAACCTTACCCGCACTGTTGAAGATCACTTTCATGGTTGTGGTACCCCCTGCAGCGACCACCCTGTCCTCGGGATTGACGGCGGTACATCCGCAGCTGGCCTTTACCTTGCGGATGATCAGGTCAGACTTCCCATTGTTGGTTATGGTGAATGTATGTTCAACTTTTTCTCCCTGTTTGATCTCCTGGAATTCAAATGTGTTCTCACTGAATGCTATTTTGGGTGCACTGGCTTTCTCTTCAGCTGTCATGCTGGCGAAATCCTCTTCGATAGTTGCACTGACAGTCAGGCGGTTCGATGATTTATATTCACCGTCGAGCATTACATCAACCCGGTCAACGATAAATCCCCAGTCGTTTTTTAGTTTAGCATCATAGACACCTTCAATGACCCCTTCCTGTCCTGGTTCCAGTACAGCGGGACTGGCGGACAGTTTAAGATGTGCGGGAACCCTGTTGAAAGTAACCTTGACGGGCTTATCCGAAATGTTTACCATTTCCACGGTCTGTGATCCTGTCTTGTCCTTGATTACACGAGAAAAACTCATATGATTGGTCTTCAACCTGATTTTATCCATGCTGAAACGGTAGATATCCTCCAGGGTTTGCGGTTTCGGGTTCACCTCCCCCTTTATGGTCAGCACCTTGTTCTGTCCGCTGGCGTTGGAAACTACGGTAATGGTCTTGGAGAAGGGTCCCGGCCGGTTCTTCGGATTATATGTGGCACTTACAAAACCCTTCTTACCTGGCAGAACAGGTTCTTTTGACCAGTTTGGGGAGGTACATCCACAACTGGCATGAACCTGCTTGATCATGAGTGGCACACTGCCAGTATTAGTAAAACCAAAATTTACGGAGACGGTGCCATCCGCTTCATTGAACTTTCCAAAATCATGTACCTCTGTATCGAAAGAAATATTTGCATCCTTGGTTTGTGCGGTAACACACAGGACAGGATATATTAACATCAAAGCCAGGAATAAATTCTTTTTACACATATCTTGATAGTTTTAAATCATCTTTGCCATAATCTATATTTACCCTCATTCAGGCATAACAAAAGTAGTAAATATCTGTTTATATATACGTGAACGACTATGGTTCAGTTGCATTAGTTGCATGTTAATAATGATTAAAATATCCTTAACTTTGCTGCATAGATGTGGCGGATTGGACAAACCGTACCATGAACAGCATTGTTAAAAAATATAGTGTTCTTGTCATCTTTTTACTGCTGCTCGTTACACAATTATCGGGCCAGTTCTATTATGGTACCCAGATGACCTTTGGCAAGAACAGGGTACAGTACAATGATTTCTACTGGTATTTTTATCGCTACGAGAAATTTGACGCCTACTTCAACCAGTCCGGTAAAGCCATAGCCAACTATACATCGGACTTCCTGACAGAGGAGATCGAAAAAGCCGAGGATTTTTTTGACTACACCCTTGAAAAACGCTTGATATTCATTGTTTACAACAAGCTTACTGATTTCAGGCAAAGTAACATAGGATTGATCTCCGGCAGGGAGGAAACCAACACCGGTGGCATTACCAAGGTGATCCGGAACAAGGTCTTTGTCTATTTTAACGGTGACCATAAAGAATTTGAGCAACAGATCACCGCAGCCATTGGAGAGGTGGTCATTAACGAAATGTTATACGGCAATGAGTTCCGGGAAAACCTGACGAATTCAACGCTGATCAATCTGCCAGACTGGTATACAAAAGGGTTGATTTCGTATTTGTCGAGGGACTGGGACTTCGAGATTGAGAACAGGGTTAAGGACGGGATCCTTTCAGGTGAATTCGAAAAATTCAACTGGCTCACCGGAGATGATGCCATGCATGCCGGACATTCATTCTGGAAATATGTTGCAGAGACATATGGGGAATCTGTCATTCCGAACATCATATACCTTACGCGGATCAACAAAAATGCAAACAGTGGCTTTCTATATGTACTCGGCTTTAAAATAAAGGAATTGTCTTATGACTGGATGGCCTATTACCTTGATCAGTATGATGAAAGCAGGATCGAAAGAGAGCTGCCGGCCTCTGGCAAGATCATTAATAAACCCAATAAAAAGCGTACATATAACGAGATAAAAATGAGTCCGGATGGCAATTATATTGCCTATACAACCAATGAACTAGGACAGTACAGGATCTTTTTGCACGATTTACGTACCGGGAAGACCAAACGGCTGTTGAAACGGGAACACCGGCTTGACCAGATCCCGGATTATACTTATCCTATACTGGCATGGCACCCAACCAGCAGGATACTTTCTTTTGTCACCGAGGAAAAAGGGGGACTACGCCTTTATTATTACATGGTTGATGAGAAGGACCTCACTGACCGGAACCTGGTTTTCTTCGAAAAAGTACTGGACTTTGATTATTCGGATGACGGATTTAAAATTGTGCTTTCGGGGATTAACCGCGGACAAACAGACATTTATGTGCATACCATTGCAGCCGGGACCAATGAACGCCTGACAAATGATATCTACGATGATTTCAATCCCAGGTTCATAAACAATTCGAGAGAGATCATTTTTAGCTCGAACCGTCCCCAGGATACAACTGAATATCAGGTTGATGGTGAACCCCTCAACAGCCGGCATCTTCCCCAGAATCTATATGTGATAGATTATGCTTCCCGGCAGAAAAAGATCAGTAAGGTCTCAGAACACCATTTTATAAATGATGTACAACCTTTTGCTATCGGCAATAATAAATTCACTTACCTGAGCGATGCCAATGGACTGATCAACAGATATGTGGCGGATTATGACAGTACGATAAGCTTCATTGATACAACCACGCATTACCGGTATTATTCAAAGTCTCATCCCATTTCCAACTACAACCGGAACATCCTGGAACATGATGTGAACCCTGAAACGGGGCAATACGCAGAGATCATCTTCCATGATAACCGGTATTATATGTACAACAATGAACTGGACCCCATGCCGGACGCATTCGGGGGAGAATTTTCCAATACGGACTTCCGAAACGCACATACCACCAAGCTGAGGGAGATTGACAGCCTGAAAAGGGTGAAAAAGGAAGTAATTGCCATCCAGGAGATCGAAGACAACCAGATCATTACCCAGGGCGCCGACACCATCGATCTCGACCGGCAGATGATCGATATCAATAATTATGTTTTCGAACTGGAAAAGCTTAATTATTATAATGAAAAATTTGCTGAAGATAACCTGAACCTGGTCCTGGATACAAATGCATTTGTGCGGCCCCCGCCCAGGATCTATGAAACCGCCTTCTATACAGACTACATAGCCAGCCAGATAGATTTCAGCTTTTTGAACGCTTCCTACCAGACTTTTACAGGGGGTGCCGTATATTATAATCCGGGTTTCAACCTGATGTTCAAGCTGGGCACAAATGATCTCTTTGAAGATTATAAAATAACTGCCGGGGTAAGGCTTGCTGCAGATTTTGACAGCAATGAGTACCTGCTCAGTTTTGAGAATCTCAAACGAAGGCTTAACAAGCAGTTGATATTTCACCGGCAGGTATTCAAGAACAGGTGGCAGGACGCCTTATTCAAATCCTATTCACACAACCTGATGTTTAAACTGCGCTGGCCTTTTAATCAGGTTTCTGCTTTTGAAGGGACCATTAACGGAAGGTATGACAACTATGTATTCCTTTCTACAGAGTTAAAATACCTTAACGAACCCAATATCCAAAATTACTGGGGGGGACTTAACCTGGCCTATATCTTTGACAACACAAGGTATCTGGGGCAGAATCTGCACCACGGAACACGCTTGAAATTCTTTGTCGAAGGCTACCAGCAGTTTAACGACCAGATGTGGGATCTTTATAGCGTGGGACTGGATGCCAGACATTATGTCAAGATACACCGCACACTCATCTGGGCCAACCGTTTCGCCACTGCTGCCTCATTCGGCAGAAGCCGGATCATATACTACATGGGCAGCGTGGATAACTGGATTAACTTCTCATCGAAGGTACAGCAGTTTGACCAGAGCATACCAATAGATCAAAGCAAGAATTATTCATACCAAACCCTGGCGACAAATATGCGGGGATTCACCCAGAACATCCGTAACGGGGATAAATTTGCCGTTTTCAATACCGAATTGCGATGGCCTGTGGTCAGGTATATTGCCAACCATCCAATCAGCAATAATTTTCTGAATAATTTCATGATCGTGGGCTTCGGGGACATTGGGACCGCCTGGAATGGTCCTCATCCCTGGTCTGGCGAAAATGCCTATGACAACGAAGTCATTGAGAGCGGCCCCCTGACCATCACCATTGATTCAAACCGGCAACCCATTGTAGCAGGATATGGTGTTGGTGTACGCTCCCAGCTGCTGGGTTACTGGTTAAGGTTAGACTGGGCATGGGGGATAGAGAACAATATTATTCTCCCACGTATTTTCTATTTCTCAATGAATCTGGACTTCTAAGCACTTTAATCACGTTAAACCCAGCGCCATGAGTATAAATGAAATCCTGATCCTCATCATCATAGGTGTACTTGCCGGATTTATCAGTGGCAGCCTGGGGGTGGGCGGGGGGATAATCATTGTACCCGGACTGATCTTCTTCCTGGGGCTTACACAACACCAGGCACAGGGTGTCAGCCTGGGCATGATGCTCGCCCCTATCGGTCTTGTGGCCTTTATCAATTATTATAAGGCAGGACATATCAATATCAAATATTCCTTATTATTGCTGGCCGTATTCTTTATCGGTAGTTATCTGGGCTCAAAGATGGCAATCCAATTGCCTGCGGCAACCCTGAAGAAGATCTTCGGGGTCCTGATGCTGATTGCCGGTGCCCGTATGATCTTCTGGCCCTGATCCATGACAAAACACTATGAACCTAAAAGAAACCATTCAAAACCTGACTGAAGAAATCTTTCCGGAAGTCCTGGAAATCAGGAGACATATTCATCAGCACCCCGAATTATCATTCCATGAGTATAAAACAGCCGAATATATCTGTGACATGCTCGGGAAGGAAAATATATCCTACCAGCAGGGCATTGCGGGTACAGGCATCCTGGCTGATATAGAAGGCCGGGAAAAGGGAAGGATCGTTGGCCTGCGTGCAGATATGGATGCACTGCCGATACAGGAAGAAAATACGGTAGCATACCGATCCCTCAATGATGGCATGATGCATGCATGCGGTCATGATGTCCATACTGCATGCCTGATTGGTGCGGCCAGGATACTTAACAGACTGAAGGACCAGTATCGGGGTAAAGTAAAATTAATATTTCAGCCAGCTGAAGAAAAGGCCCCTGGCGGTGCCAGGCTCATGTTACAGGAAGATCTGTTTGGTGATGAAAAACCCGATCTGATGATCGCACAGCATGTATACCCCGTGATGAATACAGGCAGGATTGGATTCAAAGCAGGCAAATACATGGCATCGAGTGATGAGGTTTATATCACGGTCAGGGGAAAAGGGGGGCATGCCGCCATGCCACATCAGATCACAGATAGTGTTTTGATCGCCGCACATATCCTTGTTGCCCTGCAACAGATCGTCAGCCGTCAGGCTGAAGCCTCAACACCCACCGTACTCTCTATAGGGAAGGTGGTGGCCAATGGAGCTGTTAATGTTATCCCGCCGGAAGTAAGAATGGAAGGAACCTTCCGGACCATGAACGAAGTGTGGCGAAAGGAGGCTCACAGCAGGATGATCAATATGGCACAATCCATAGCGGAAAGTATGGGTGCCAGTTGCGAGTTTGAGATCGTGGAAGGATACCCGGTGCTAAACAATGATCCCGGGATAACAGCAAAATCAATCGAATTCGCCCGGACCTATCTGGGTAAAGATTTTGTTGATGAACTGGATATCAGGATGACGGCAGAGGATTTTGCATTTTTTGCACAGGAATATCCTTCAGTCCTGTACCGGCTCGGTGTAAAAAATCCGCAGCAGGATAGGCCACTTGAATTGCATACTCCTTATTTCAACATTGACGAGGAAGCCATCAAAACCGGTACAGGTACCCTGGCCTGGCTGGCCCTGTCGCATCTGAATGATGTATGAGGTAATGGCTTCAAACTATCTGGATCCAATTCAAATTATAACAATATGTTGATTAATATCACTTGTATTAAAAGAAATAGAGTATAAATTTGTACTCAAGTTGTTTTACTAAAAATTCTTATCGAAAATGGCATATGTAATTAATGATGAATGCACAGCCTGCGGGGCATGTATTGATGAGTGTCCTGAGGACGCTATTGCTGAAGGTGATATCTATGTGATTGACCCCGAAAAATGTACAGACTGTGCTTCCTGTGCAGATGTTTGCCCGGTAGAGGCTATCCATCCGGAATAAGGCCTCAGAAGTCCTGGTATAATAACATTATAAAGCTGGTCCGGATAAGTTTTTAACCGGATCAGCTTTTTTATTTAAGGATTGTATTTTGAGAGGGTTAGGATCTTCTGATAATCCTGCTCCTCCATCAAATCCTGCAGGGTAAGCCTGGAATTCTGTTTCATATAATCTTCCACTATCCTCCAGCCAAGCCATACAGCTGCCCTTGCCGGTGATTCCCTGGTGAAGTCTCCTGTAAAAGGACCGCTACCCGTAAATTTCTGAATTGTCATCCGGTCAGTTTCAAATAGGATCTTCTCCTCAACCAGGTATTCCCACATCCTGGATTCATTATTCCGGCAAAATCTCATTTGTTCGGCAGAAAAACCCATGATCAGGCTATCGGGTTGTTCCGGCAACATCCATTTGGTAAAGTATGCATTCCTTCCGTGGTAGATCATATTTGAAAGTACATTGTCAATGGAGTCCTTGAATTCGAATTCAGTGATGCCCCAACCAAGCAGGCAGTCACTGGGAATCTTGTCAGGATGCATGTTATTGATCTGATACTGGTGCCTGGCCAGTCTCTTGTAGAATTCTGTATCCCGTCCCAGGTAGTTGTCCAGTCCCACAGCCAGCAAACCATCTGATGTGACGACGGACTGATTAAACCTTGAAATAAAACTGTAGATCTGAGGAATCTGCATGTCCGGGAAATGATACTGATAACGTCTGAAAGCATTATTCAACTGTGATTGCAGTTCTTCCAGATCAGGAAAGACCTCCATGGTCACCCTGTATACTTCATTGTTCAGGTAATCCGTTAAAAAACTCTTCAGGTAATCAGGATATGTCACCATATCAGATCCCCCGATGTTTATGATCCTGTAATTAAAGATGTCAAAAAAATCTCCATACCTGGCTTTCAGCACCGGGATAGCCGCCTGGATACTGTCAAAGTCGATGGTGAACAGCTCCTCTTCAAACCGGGAGATCTGCAGGTCCATATCAATCCCGGCAATATCCGTCTGGTAGGGGTCCTTTTTGCAGGCATGAAAAAACCCAGAGAATACAAAGATCACAGCCAGCAGAAAGCTTCCTGTGGTTGGTAAATATTTCAGATTCTTTTCCACGAATATTATACTTTTATACCATGCAAAAGTACATATTAAGTCTGATCATATGAAAGTTGTTCTAGCACAATTAAACTACCATATCGGTAACTTTGCAGAGAACCTTAGCAGGATCGCCTACGAGGTGAAGAAAGCTGAGGGACAAAATGCTGATCTGATAGTCTTCTCAGAACTGGCGATAACCGGGTATCCCCCGCAAGACCTGCTCGAATTCAGCAACTTTATTGACGAGAGCAGCAAAGCCATACAGCAGCTTGCCTCCATCAGCAATCACATCGGGATCCTTATCGGGGCACCTACCCTTAATCCCGGTCCCAACGGTAAAAAACTGTTTAATTCCGCCTATTTCCTGTTTGATGGATGGGTACAGCAGGTATTTCACAAGACCCTCCTGCCGACATACGATATCTTTGATGAATACAGGTATTTCGAACCTAACCAGGAATTCCAGCTGCTGCATTTTAAAGATAAAAAGATCGCCGTTACCATTTGTGAGGACCTTTGGTTTGACCAGCCGGCGGAGAATGCTTTCTCAAATAACCGGCTGTATACGGAAAATCCGATTGAAAAACTGGCCGCATTGGACCCGGACCTGATCATCAACCTGGCAGCCTCCCCTTTCTCCTACCTGCGCCAACAGGTCAAAACGGAAATTTTCACCAATAATGCCCGTAAATTCAGGCTTCCCATCCTGTATGTCAACCAGGTGGGCGCTCAAACAGAACTGGTCTTCGAAGGAGGCTCACTCGTGGTTAACAGTCATGGTAAGATTGTCCGGTCGCTCAGTATGTTCAATGAAGACAGCCAGCTGATCGACATTGATGACCTGGTGATGGACCGTTTGCCGGAATTACAGCACAGGCAATGGGAAAGGCCTGAATTGATCTATCACGCCCTTTTACTGGGGATCAGGGATTATTTCCACAAGATGAAATTCCAGAAAGCCACCCTGGGATTATCAGGCGGTATTGATTCGGCTGTCACCCTTGTCCTGGCAGTGGAAGCCCTGGGAGCAGAAAACCTCATGGTACTTCTGATGCCCTCGAAATACTCATCCGATCACTCCCTGGCAGATGCCAAACAGCTGGCCGGGAACCTGGGCGTGTCCTATCAGGTTATTCCCATACAGGAAACATTCGATTCTTTCCTGAGTGACCTTAAACCACTGTTTGCAGACCTGCCTGAAGATATTGCGGAGGAAAACCTCCAGTCCAGGATCAGGGGGACAATGCTCATGGCACTCTCCAATAAATTCGGACATATCTTGCTGAACACAAGCAATAAAAGCGAAGCAGCAGTAGGTTACGGAACTTTATACGGAGATATGGCCGGGGGTCTGTCAGTCCTCGGAGATGTCTATAAAACAGATGTTTACAGGCTGGCCGAATACATCAACCGTGAGCAAGAGATCATTCCTGAAAACATCCTCACCAAACCTCCGTCAGCAGAATTAAAACCTGATCAGAAAGATACCGACAGCCTCCCGGCATATGATGTACTTGACCAGATACTCTTCGCTTATATAGAACAGCAGAAAGCCCTGGAGGATATTACTGGTGAAGGGATGGATAATAAACTGGCAGAAAGGATTATCGGACTGGTCAACCAGAATGAATACAAGCGATATCAGACCCCGCCTATCCTGAGGATCTCTTCCAAGGCATTTGGTGTTGGAAGACGAATGCCGCTTGTCGCGAAATATTGATACGCTTTCTATTTTTTTTGTTACATTTGGATGTTATACAACACATCGCTAATACCTAAATTAATTTCCAGAAATGACCTGCGAGGAGTGCATTGATAATAAGATGTCAGTCTTCAGTGTTTTGTCCCCTGAAGAAAAGGAATTATTGAGTAAGAACAATTCAAGCCATCATTACAAAAAGGGAGAGATCATTTTCAAGGAAGGTGACAAGCCTACAGGTTTGCTCTGGATCGCTGAAGGAAAGGTCAAGATATTCAAGGAAGGAGTAGGCGGAAGGGAACAAATTGTCAGGATGGCCAAACCGGTCGGGTTCATTGGATACCGGGCCTTGTTTGCAGAGGAGCATCACCATGCCACTGCAGTAGCCATAGAAGATTCTGACATTTGCACCATTGAAAGGGAGACCATCTATAAGCTTTTACGATCAAACTCCGAATTATGCCTGAGCATCATCAAGGCATTTGCGACAGAACTGGGATTTTCCAACAACCGGACGGTCACCCTTACCCAGAAACATATCAGGGGGAGACTTGCCGAATCCCTCATCTTTCTGAAAGACACCTATGGTTTTGAAGATGATAACAGCACTATCAAGATCTACCTCTCCAGGGAGGATATTGCTAATCTTTCCAATATGACCACATCCAACGCTATCCGAACCCTGTCTACCTTCGCCGGCGAAGGTGTCATTGGTATCGATGGCCGGAAAATCAAGATCCAGGATCTGCAGAAACTTGAACGGATCAGCGAACTGGGTTAACCCGGAATGAAAAGGATCCTGTTCTACCTGACCTATTCGTTTCTCTGGGGGATCACCCTCCTGCCTTTACGAATACTGTACTTCCTCTCTGATTTGGTTTACCTGATCCTATATTACCTGGTAGGCTACAGGAAGAAAACAGTTTATCGGAACCTTGAAAATTCCGTGCCGGAGAAATCTTCCGGGGAAATCAGACGTATTGCCAGGATATTTTACCGGCAGTTATGTGATTATTTTATCGAATCGGTCTACCGGATCCATATGGGAGAAAAGGAAAATACCAGGCGGATCCAGTATAAGAACCATGAATTCCTCCCGGGTTATTACACGAATGGCAAGAGCATCCTCCTCTTATTAAGTCATTACGGTAACTGGGAATGGCCCACCCGGATATCAAGATTATCCCCCCATTATCCTTCTTGGGATCTACAAACCTCTGCAGAACAAATATTTTGACCGTTT
Organism: uncultured Bacteroidaceae bacterium; assembly: GCA_963767555.1. Classification (GTDB taxonomy): domain Bacteria; phylum Bacteroidota; class Bacteroidia; order Bacteroidales; family SM23-62; genus SM23-62. The sequence goes on from CAVYEL010000010.1 coordinate 377,577, forward strand.
TTTCAGTCAATTGAGGGGACAGTTCGGTGGTATTGCCATCCCGATGGAATCTACCCTCAGGACACTGGTAAACTACAAGCGCAACAATAAACCCTGCATACTTTATACCATCGCGGACCAGCGGCCGCAATGGACCGGCATCCAGCATTGGACCACCTTCCTTAACCAGGATACGCCGGTGATAAGCGGACCTGAAAAGATTGCCAGGAGATTTAATTTTCCGGTTTATTTTCTGGACATCCAAAAGATTAAAAGGGGATATTACAGTGCAGAATTCAAACTAATCTGCGAAAATCCCAAAGACGTTCCGGAATTCTATATCACTCGAAAATATCTTTCCATGCTCGAACAGAACATCCTGGAACGTCCCGAATTATGGCTCTGGTCCCACAAACGATGGAAGTATTACAGGCATGAAGCCAAAGATCCTGTTTATATTGGTGATTTACCGAAGGACTGATCATGGAAAAAGAAAGCATCGCCCTGATTGAGCTGGGAGGTTCCCACGACGAATGCCTGTATTCCCAGGTGTTATTCCTGAAAAAATATGGAATCCGGGTTCATGTAATTCTTTTTGAAGACCACCTCAACCATATGTATGCCTACAGTGAAGTTGATTTTTGGAAGACTTACAATAAACCAAAAGGGTGGCTGGAAGAATGGAAACTTGTCCTAAACCTGCTCAAATACCTGAAGCAGCAAGGGATCAGCAAAGCAGTCCTGAATACTGCAGAAGGCAACCTTGTCAGAAAACTCAGTCTGGCAGCCGGAAGGCGTACAGCATTTATGGGGATCATACACCTTTCTTCAAAACTTTGGACAAGCAGGAGCCAGAAGATCATCAGCAGGAAGGTCAGAAATTATTTCGTGCTGGCCGATTTTATTAAATCCAACCTGGAAGGATGGGTGACAGGAGTCAGTATTGAAAGTTTTTATCCCATTTACTTCCCCACCGGAATGGATACCGGGACAATGCAGGACCAGGATTTCCGGATCTGCATACCGGGTGCGGTGGATTTTGCCAGGCGGGACTACGGGTCACTGATCGATGAAATGCAGTCAGCGGAAGTTCCTTCGGGTGTTAAGTTTGTATTGCTGGGCCGGACAAGCAATGAAGACGGTCAGGAACTGATAGCCAGGATCAGGGAATCCGGACTCGAAAAGCATTTTACACTTTTCGATGGATTCATCCCGCATGAGGAGTTCTATGTGCATCTGAAAAAGGCCTGGTTTGTGCTTCCGCTGATCACTCCACTTTGTAAAGACTATGCTGATTATCTGGAATACAAAATAACCGGCAGCTTTAACCTGGCTTATGGTTTTGGACTTCCCATGCTTCAGCATGAGTCCTTTTCCGGTACCCGGATATACAGGGAAACTTCATTGTTTTACAGGGACGGGAGCCTGCTTGAGACAATAAAACAATGCATGGAAGACCCCTCCAGGGTAAACAGCTTAAAGAAGGGTATGGCAGACCTGCCTGAATTCCAGTTTGACATCCAGGCGGAGAAGTATATCCATTTCATTTATGGGAAACGCCATTTTCAGCCGTGATAAAGTCCCTTACTTCCTCCAGGGTATGGTCAATGGTGAACAGGGATTCAACACGTTCGTAACCCTTGTTGCCAAATTCCTGCCGCAGTTTTTTATTGGCTGCCAGTTCAATCACCTTTTGGGCCATGGCTTCAACGTTTCCTCGCGGGACAAGGAAGCCCGTCTTACCATTGTTAACTACCTCAGCCGAGCTTTTGATATCGAAAGCGATCACCGGTTTCTTTTCCGCCATGGCCTCCACCATCACATAACCAAAACCTTCCCATAATGAGGTCAACAGGAAAATATCGATATCCATATAGAACTGCTCAACATTGTCTATGAAACCCAGGAACAATACTTCCTTGTGCACATTCCTTTGCCTTGCCTGTTTCTTCAGCCAGGTTTTCAATTTCCCGGTACCCGCAATCAGGATCCTGAATTTGATCCCTTTTTCCTTGAGGATCTCCGCCAGGTGGATCAGATAAATCTGGCCTTTTTCTTCAGACAGCCTGCCTGCGTTGCCCAGGATAATTTCACCATCCTTTCTCTTGTAAATTTGCTTTTGCTTGAATTTCTCCCTGTCTATCAGTTCAATACCCGGATAAATGACCTGGATCTTCGAAGGATGGATAAGTTTTGGATTATTGGTCAGGATGGACCGTTTGGTCTCTTCAGAATTGGCAATCATCCGGGTTATGATCCGCCGGTAGAGGAACCTGTTCAGGAATGTATTCCTGACCGGGATGGCATTCGCTCTTTTATAGATGATGTTATCAACGCCCGCAAGTTTTGCAGCTATACCTGCTACTTTCAGATCGGAAGACAGGTTCATCACCAGGGTCCTTACCCTTTCTCTCTTGAAAACCCGACTGAGCATCAATACCTTGAATGGATTCAGGAAACTAAGATTACTTACATTTATCCCACGGTGGTCTACCCGGGCTTCCTGAATTTTTTTCATTAATTCACTCCTGGGATTGGAATAAACAAAAACATTATAACCCATTTTTGCCAGTCCGGTCGACAGGTCAAAATGCCATTTTTCCCCTCCTCCCCAGGTTATCAGGCTATTGAAAAAGCATATCCTGTTTTTTGATGCATTGGCCGCATCTTTATAAAGTTTGCGGAGTTTAGAATACTTCAGGAAGGTCTCGTGGGCCGAATTCAGACTGATAACCAGGCCGTAAAATCCATCCATAAATCCTGATTTGATAACATAGTCGCGGAACAATCTCCACAATGGATGGAAGAGGATATTGAACCAGGAAGCCTTTCTTCCGACCTCATAGAAAGACTTGGCGGCAATATCAGAAAATTTATTGATCTGCTCAATGTGCTGGTGGATCGTGTAGTAGGAATAATGCAGGAGATCCCCTTTCAAAAATTTCCTTGTAGCTCCTTTCTCAAGGATAAACCTGTCGTGCGGGTTCATGCCGCCCCATTCTCCTTTACGGCTGTCCCACAACCTCAGTTTCCGGGAAGGATACCAGCTGGAGTGGCGGATCCATTTCCCGCAGTAATTGGTCAGGCGGTTGAAATAGTAACCGTCAAACTCCCAGTTTTCCTTGACAGCTTTGATAGAGGCCTTTAACCGTGGTGAGAGTACTTCGTCAGCATCGAGTGAAAGGATATGCGGATACCTGGCCTGTGTAATGGCCCAGTTTTTCTGTTCAATGTGGCCATCAAACCTGTGCTGTATGAATTTTACCCCGTATAGTCTACAGATTTTCTCGGTATCATCAGTGGAATATGAATCAACAACGATAATTTCATCAGCAATGTCGTTCACAGATTCCAGGCATCTGCCGATGTTTCTCTCCTCATTGAGTGTAATTATGATGACCGATAGGTTTGTCATTCCCTCCTTTTTCAGGGCTTCGAAATTACTAAATATATTCTACTCCTGGAAATAAACCCTCTTGACCCTTTCTGAAAGACCTGCCAGTATTTCATATGGGATGGTACCTAATTTTTCTGCCAGTTCTGTTACGGGAAAATCTGAACTGAAAATTATGACTTCATCCCCCTCATTAACTTCCAGTCCCGTGAGATCAATCATGGTCATATCCATACAAATGGTTCCCAGCACAGGTGCTGCCGCACCATTCAGGTAAAAGCAGATGCCATGCCGTCCAAGATCTCTCCTGAGGCCGTCAGCATAACCGATGGGGACCACACCGATGGTCATGTCAGCGGGGGCAATAAAATGCCTGTTGTACCCAACGGATTCCCCTTTCCTGACGGGTTTGATCTGGGAAATGATACTCTTAAGGGTACTGACAGTCTGGAGTTCTTCCGGTATATGTTTGCTGATACCGTACAGGCCGATGCCCAGTCTCACCATGTCAAAGCTGGCCTCCGGGAACCTTTCAATCCCGGCGGTATTAAGTATGTGCCTGAGGATCTTATAGGGATATTGTTCCTGTATCCTGGAGCTCATCCGTTCAAATTTTTCTATTTGTTTTCTGGTATATGGATCATTTGCAGCCACATCAGCTGTCCCCAGATGCGAAAAGACAGACATGATCCTGACATCCGGGTGGTGTTGAAATATTTCAAAAAGCTGATCCATCTCCACTTCCCTGAAACCTAGCCTGTTCATCCCGGTCTCCAATTTCAGGTGAATGGGATAAAAGACCAGATTTCTTTTTGCCATGGCGCCCAGAAAAGAGAAAAGGCTCCTGAAATTATAGATCTCCGGTTCCAGGTCATGATCCATCATCAGATCAAAACCTGAAACCTCGGGATTCATTACCAGGATAGGGAGATGTATGCCCGCTTCCCGGAGGACTATGCCTTCGTCCACATACGCCACACAGAGATAATCCACCCGCTGGTATTGCAGAGCATTGGCAATTTCCTGCGAACCGCTTCCATAGGAGAATGCCTTTACCATTACCATGATCCGGGCAGTTGTTTTTGACCGGTAGACATTCAGGTTATGAACCAGTGCATTCAGATCGATTTCCAGTCCGGTCTGATGATTCTTCTGCTGAAGCCGCCTGGTTATTTTTTCGAACCGGAATGACCTGGATCCCTTTATCAGGATGGCCTCATTCCTGAAATCCTGAACACCAAGGACCGACAGGAATTCGGCTGTGTTCAGATAGAATTCTGCACCGGATGGAAAATGCCTGCGCATCCTCATCAGGGCCGGACCGATACCAATGAAACGGGAAAGGCCTTTCAGTTTTATCAGTTTAGATACCTCGGCATACAGGATATCTTCCTCCTTCCCCGATTGCATGATATCCGAGAGGATCAGCGTTTTGACCGTTTGCTGGTGCTGCTGGTTCAGGTAGTCCAGTGCAATGGTCAGGGAATTCAGGTCGGAATTATAGGTGTCATTGATGATGGTACATCCATGCTGGGCCTTCAACATCTCAAGTCTCATGGCCACAGGGTTCAGGTCAGCGATGCGTGTCTGGATCACTACAAGCGGCATCTCAAGTAGCAACATCAGGGAGACTACATGCATAGCATTCTCGATGGAAGCCTTGTCCTGAAAGGGCAGGGATAATCCGAAGCTCATCTCACCGAAGCGTGATATCCAGTATGGTTTCATCGCCTGTCCCTTCTTGCTTTGATGCACTGACATCACTATCTTCCCCGAAAGACCATGTAAATAATCTTTCCGCCTTGAACAGTTTTCTGATATGATTGTGAACCACCTCATGCTCGCTGCAGTAAATTATTTTTACGGCATCTTTGAACAGGATAAGTTTTTGACCGAGCTTTTCTTCAATATCACTAAATCCTTCCTGATGTGCTTCACCAATATTGGTAAAAATCCCTATGGAGGGCCTGATTATGGCTTCCAGCCTGAACATTTCTCCGGTACGGGAAATTCCCGCCTCGAAGATGCCTGTTCCAGTATTTTCTTCCAGTAATAACACAGATAGGGGTACCCCTATCTGTGAGTTATAACTTCTGGGACTCCTGGCAATTTTCTGATCCGGCGACAGCACCTGGTTGATCCATTCCTTTACAATGGTTTTCCCATTGCTGCCTGTTATTCCGATGACCCTGCACCCATGCCGGTCCCTGTGTGCTGCAGCCAGTTCCTGCAATGCCTTCAGGGAATCTTTAACCAGGATAAAGGATATGTCCCGGGCAGGTGATGTGGGAAGTTCCTCTACAATGAAAGCATTTATTCCGCGTTCCGACAATTCGGAAATAAATGAATGCCCATCATGGCGGTCCCCTCGTATAGCAACAAAAAGGCTTGCTTCGGGCTGGTGGACATGCCGGCTGTCCGTACTGATCCCGCTGACCATCACCTCCGGCGAACCCCTTAGTTCCCCGCCAACCATGGCAGCTACTTCTCCTGTAGTATATTTATCCATTATTCAGTGCTGGCAATATTATAACATTTCCTGCATAGCGGTTCATAGAGATCTTTCTCACCCAGCAGCACAAGTTTTTCTGCTATCCCTTTCCTGTGTGTATGATGGGCGAGGTTTCCGCACCTGACACATATAGCGTGGACCTTTGTGACATACTCCGCAGTAGCTATAAGTCCGGGAATCGGACCAAAGGGCCTGCCCATGAAATCCATATCAAGTCCAGCGACAATTACCCTGATGCCATTATTAGCCAGCGAATTGCACACTTCTATCAGTCCCATATCAAAAAACTGTGCCTCATCCACCCCGACTACATCCACATCATTTGCCAGCAACAGAATGTTCCCCGCTGTAGATACTGGTGTAGACCGGATGGCATTCTCATCATGTGAAATAACCTCATCTTCAGAATAACGAACATCAATCTGGGGTTTGAATATCTCCACATGCTGCATGGCAATGGTAGCCCGTTTCAGACGCCTGATCAGCTCTTCAGTTTTACCGGAGAACATGGATCCTGTAATTACTTCGATCCATCCTCTTTTCTCTGTCTTATTTGCAGGGATCTCTATAAACATAGGGTAAGAAAATCGTATTTTTATCGTTATTTTTACAAAAATAATGCAGATTATGGAAAGCAAGTACAATATCACTGAAATAATCACCCAGGTTGGTGATATCGGAGAGATGATCAGCCAGATGAAAGCAGAAGGTCCGGTTACCACCATTGAAATAGATATCGTCCTGGAAAAGATCAGGAAACTTTACTCAGATGTTTCCAACCTGAAGGGGCACAATCCTCCGGCAACAAAACCAGAAATAGTGAAGGATGAAAAAGTGAAACAGGAAAAACCGGCCACACAGGATACTCCGCAGGAAGAGGAAACAGCTGTAACACCAGAAGCTATGGCAGGCGAAGAACCAGCCACCATTGCAGATAAATTCAAGGGAGAAAAAAAATTCATCAATGAAAGACTGGGTGATAACGGGACCAGGCAAGACCTCTCATCCAAGCTTCAGTCCAAACCAATCAGGGATATAGGAACATCCCTGGGTCTGAATGACCGTTTCAAGTTGATCAACGAGCTATTTAACGGAGATAAAAACAGTTACCAGCAGACCATTGATGTTCTCAATAATGCCGGCAATTTTAATGAAGCTTTCAGCTACATCAATACTTCATACGACTGGGACATGGAAGACGATTCCGTCCAGATGTTACTTGATCTGGTCAGAAGAAAATTCATAGTGAATAAGAATGAGTAAACTATACATCGTCCCCACTCCCATAGGGAACCTGGAGGATATTACCCTCAGGGCCTTAAAAATACTGGAAGATGTCGACCTGATCCTGGCTGAGGATACCAGAAAAACAGGAATACTGCTCAAGAAATACAAGATCACAAAAAGAACCCTTTCTCATCATAAATTCAATGAACACAAGTTCGTTGAACAGCTCAGTGAAAGAATATTAAATGGAGAGGTGATGGCCCTTGTTTCCGAAGCTGGCACTCCGGGCATTTCCGATCCGGGATACCTGCTCATCCGGGAATGTATCAGAAATCAGGTTGAAGTGGAATGCCTTCCCGGACCTGCTGCCTTTATCCCTGCTCTGGTGGCATCCGGACTGCCCTGTGACAGGTTTGTATTTGAAGGATTTCTCCCCCAGAAAAAAGGACGGCAAAAACGACTGAATCAGCTTAAGGAAGAAACACGGACCATCATCCTGTATGAATCCCCGCATAGGATCCATAAATGCCTTCATCAACTCATTGAGATATTCGGAGAAAACAGACCGGCCTGCCTGGCCAGGGAGCTTACCAAGATCCATGAAGAATTCAGCAGAGGAACACTTGGGGAGATCCTGCTCAGGCTGGGAGATGCAGATCCTAAAGGAGAATGTATTATCCTGGTCGGGGCCCCGTAACATCCGCAATATATGTACGAAATCGTACATATATTGCCATAAAACCGTTCACTTTTAAAGCGGAACATTCTACCCTTGTGGGCATTATCTGATTGATTATCTGAATTTTAACTACTTTGGCACAATTGATGGATTTATCTAGCGGGGTTTGATAACGTGGAGGAAAATATGAAAGCACTGGCTAAAACAATGTTTGTCCTGCTTATCCTTTTGGCAGGCAGTCTTGATATGCTGGGACAAACCACCTTTCTCGTAAATGATATCCAACCCATTCCGGCACAATCCTCTGACATTCAAAGTGAAATAGAGTTGAGCGCAGAACTTTCTGCCCTCACTTACCATTTTTACATGGAGGAAAAAATACAGCTTGAGGATTGGATGATTGTACAAAATGAATGGAAGGATGAATCTCAGACAGGTCTCGCCTCTATCCTGAAGGTAGAACCGGAATCTGAAATGCTTGCCGAAAGCTGGATGATCCAGCCATTTTCAACCGTTTCCCAGGACTGGGATTTTCTTGCGGAAACGATTGAAGAACCACTGGTAGTTCGGAAATGGATGATATGCTGCACTGACTGGAACCTTAAAACCAGGCAGGGTAGCATGTTAAAAATCCCGGATTTTACCATACAATGAGGGTTTCTGTCCCTGTCTCAATCTCCTTCCCTGGATTCAAAGTTATCCGGTAAGTTTTTCTTTGTCTTTGCTCCCAACTCTTCAATCCGTTGAGCTCTCCGGATCAGATTGCCTTTCCCTTCGGAAAGTTTATTGATGGTATCATCATAACTTTTTTGTGTAAGTTTCAGCCTGTTGCCCAGATCATTCAGGTCAGACAGCAGGGCATAAAACTTATCCAGCAGATCCCCGCTCTGCCGTGCAATTTCAAGTGCATTCTTATTCTGGTATTCCTGTCGCCACAGGCTGGCGATCATTTTCAGGGCTGCCAGCAGGTTGGTGGGTGAGATAAGCAGGATCCTCCTGTCATAAGCATAATTCCAGATTTCCGGATCTTCCTTTATGGCCAGCATGTAAGCTGGTTCAACCGGCAGGAACATCATGATGAAATCGAGGGACTGGACCTGGTAGATATTCAGATAATCCTTATTGCTCAGTTCAACTACATGGTTCCTGATAGAGGTAAGATGTTCCTTCAGATGCTTCTCTGTTAATTCGGGACTGCTGGCATCTACATGCCTTTCATATGCAGTCAGCGAGACTTTGGCATCGATGATGACGGATCGGTTACCCGGGTAAGAAACCACTATATCAGGCTGCATACGCCGGCCATCATCCCCCTGAAAGGATGGTTGAACAGTGTACTCCCGGTCCTTAACCAGACCGGATCTTTCCAATATACTTTCGAGTATCATTTCCCCCCAGTTCCCCTGTGCCTTGGAATCACCTTTCAATGCCCTGGTAAGATTTTCAGCATCGGCTGAAATTTTCTTATTCAATTCAGCCAGTCTCTTTACCTCTTCCTTCAGGCTGAAGCGCTGCTGGGCTTCCTTATCATAGGCATCTCCAACCTTTTTTTCGAAATCGCGGATCTTCTCACCCAGTGGCTTCAGCAGCTGGTCAAGATTTGACCTGTTCTGTTCCGTAAACTTTTTTGATTTTTCTTCAAGAATTTCATTGGCCAGGTTTTTGAACTCAATCCTGAACCTATCCTGGAGCTCGCTGATTTCAGTCTTCTGTTCTTCCAGTTTCTCCTTCAGATTTTCATGATTGGTCGTGGCCACTGCCAGCTCCCTTGTCAAACGGATGATTTCTGCTTCCTTTTCCTTCACGTACTGCTGCTTTCCGGCCAGCCAGCTTCGCAGCGCAAGGAATACTATCCCCCCTCCTGCAATCAATCCTATTACCCCGTATAAAACTTCCATATTTTCAAAAATAAAACCATTATCTTTAGTAAGCAACTCTCGAGCAAGAATGAGCCCTTACAAACATATTTTCTTTGACCTGGACCGGACCCTGTGGGACTTTGACCGAAATTCGGGTGAGACCATTAAGGATTTGTTCTTCAAATACCAGCTTGACAGGTCCATAGATGATCCGGAAAATTTCATCCAGGTCTACCATGAGGTCAACCTGCAATTATGGAGCTACTACCGCAGAGGTGAAATGACCAAGGATATCCTGCGAACAAAACGATTCAGGATGAGCCTGGCCCATTTCGGGATCACGGATGAAAAACTGGCGGAAAAGATCGGTGACGAGTACCTTGCTATCAGTCCCACGAAAACACTGCTCATCCCCCATGCCCGCGAAATCCTCGACTACCTTCTCCCTGCTTACCACTTACATATCATTACCAACGGATTCCTGACCACCCAGCAGATCAAACTAAAAAATTGCCAGCTTGAGCGATACTTCCAGAGCCTTACCACATCAGAGGTAGTGGGACATAACAAACCCCGTCCCGAGATCTTTCACCAGGCCCTCAGTGCTGTGAATGCCCGAAAAAAAGAAAGCCTGATGATAGGTGATGACCTCGAAGTAGATATCCTGGGGGCACGCAAATTCGGCATTGATCAGGTTTTTCTGAACCGCGACGGGGTCATTCACAATGATCCGGTTACCTTTGAATTCGATTCACTGCTGGACTTGAAGGATATCCTGTAAGATCTGCTCAATATGGGAGGTCCGAATTATCCTCGACCCCTTCCTTGTTCATTTTTGATCCGACGGTAATTGATCCGTCTGAATCACCTCCGGGCAATGGCTGCAATGCATCCAGTTCAACAAATTTGGCAGACTCATCCTTGAATTTCAACTGGACATCTCCAATCGGGCCGTTCCGGTGCTTGGCCAGAATGATATCTGCTATGCCTACCAGTGAATTCCCCTGCTCATCTTCGTAAATATCATATTTCTCAGGACGGTGGATGAAAATGACAAGGTCTGCATCCTGTTCAATGGCCCCGGATTCCCTAAGGTCTGATAACTGTGGCCGTTTATTCCCTGATCTGAGCTCAACCGAACGGTTCAGCTGTGAAAGTGCTATGACCGGCACATCCAGTTCCTTGGCAATGGCTTTCAGGGATCTGGATATGGTGCTTACCTCCTGTTCCCTGCTGCCTTTTGAATCACCCGAACCTGTCATCAACTGGAGGTAATCGACGACGATCATCTCAATATTGTGCTGCACTTTCAGGCGACGGCATTTGGCCCGGAGCTCAAAGATGGATATGGCCGGTGTATCATCAATAAATATGGGCGCCTCCACCAGGCTTTTGATCTTATAATCAAGCTGCTTCCATTCATACTCTTCCAGCCGCCCGTTGCGTATGCGGTCAACAGGAAGTTCAGTTTCCGAGACGATCAGCCTGGTCACCAGCTGAATGGATGACATCTCCAGGGAGAAAATGGCAATTGGGCGTTTGTGTTCAACGGCAATATTTCTGCCCATGGATAGCGCAAAGGCTGTTTTTCCCATGGATGGCCTGGCTGCGATGATCACCAGGTCTGATCTCTGCCAGCCGGAAGTCAACCTGTCGAGCTTGGTAAAACCAGATGGTACACCGCTGAGGTTATCTTCCCTTTTTGCTGCTTCCTCAATCTGGTGAATGGCCTGTTTCACCAGGACATTGATCTTGGCGGTCTCCTTCTTTATATTTCCTTCTGCGATCTCAAAAAGATCACTTTCTGCCTGGTCCAGCAGATCATCCACATCCATGGTTTCATCAAAGGCCTTTCGCTGGATATCGGAAGAAACCCTGATCAGCTCTCTCTGTATGTATTTCTGCTGGATGATCCGCGCATGGTATTCCAGGTGGGCTGCCGAGGCTACCTTGCTGGTAAGCTGGGTTATATATAAGGGTCCTCCGACCTCTTCCAGGGATTTTTGTTTTTTGAGCTCTTCGGTTACAGTCAGGATATCGATGGCTTTTTCCTCCATGGAAAGATCTATGATGGCCTTGTATATCCTCTGGTGTGCATCCCTGTAAAAACTCTCTGGTTTCAGGATATCCAGAACAGAAAGAACGGCATCCTTTTCAAGCATGATCGCACCCAGTACTGCTTCCTCCAGATCCACCGCCTGGGGAGGTAATTTTCCATATTCGATATTCAGATTGCCCAGTTTCGGCGATGTCTGTGAATTCCCTTTTAATGCCATAAGAATTACCTAAATTAGGAATTCAAAGGTATGAAATGAGCCTGCTCCGGAATGCCCCACCGGCAGTCCACTTTTAAACATCCCTCTGAATCTTATTAACGCAGGCTGTTCAAAATTAATCTGTACCTTTATATATGGTGATTACCGCCATTTCTCATTGTCCAATCAAAGGAAATTGTTAACAATCCATGATCGTTTTTCCCAACGCAAAGATAAACCTTGGATTAAGGATTCTCAGAAAAAGGTCCGATGGATTTCATGACCTGGATTCTGTCTTCCTGCCGATCGGATTAAGGGATATGCTGGAAATAGTACCGGACACAACTGGGCATCCCGGCGGATCAAACAGGCTCACCGTGACAGGTATCCCACTGGAAGCAAGGGATGATAATTTATGTATCCAGGCCTTCCGGCTCCTGCGGGAAAGACACAATATACCTGATGTAAACCTGCATTTGCACAAACAGATCCCCACCGGGGCTGGCCTTGGAGGAGGATCATCCGATGCTGCATTTACCCTGCGGGCATTGAATGAGATATTCGGATTAGACCTGGATATGCCCGTTCTGATGGAATATGCCGCAATGATCGGTAGTGATTGCCCCTTTTTTATACTCAACGAGCCATGCCTGGCCTCCGGACGTGGAGAACAGCTGGTACGCCTCCCGCTTGATCTATCCGGTTATACGATCATCCTGGTTTTGCCCGGTATCAGCATAGATACTGCCAAGGCCTACAAAATGATCAGTCCCACAGAAGCAGATCAACCTGTTCAGGAGGTGCTGAGGCTTGCGCCGGAGGAATGGAAAGACCGCCTGGTGAATCATTTCGAGTTACCCGTCTTTGAGAAATACCCTGAGATCGGTAGCTTCAAAGAGGCATTGTATGCATCAGGAGCTGTCTATGCTTCCATGACCGGAAGCGGTTCTGCTGTATTCGGACTCTTCCATGAGAATCCTGATTTACCGGCTGAAATAAGCCGGCAACCACTGCATATTGAACGGTTTCCTTAGGTGAGCACCCCGTCAGGTCAGCCCAGTTCCAGCATCAGATGATCCTTAGGTACCTTTTCCCCTTCCTTTACTTTGATGGATTTTACCTTGCCATCAATAGGAAAAACGATCTTGTTCTTCATTTTCATGGCCTCCAGGATGAGGATGGGATCACCCTTTTTCACTTCTTCTCCAACCTTGGTGAAAACTTTTAAAATGGTACCTGGAATGCTGGATGTGACCCTTTTGGGATTGGGATTTTTCCAGGTCTTCCTATTTTCAAACTTTGAATTATACCTTGTGCGGTATTTATCCCCATCAATGATAAGGGTTTTGCATCTTGCCTTTTTATCACCACAATCCCCGTTGGCTTCTATACAGGCAGATGATGCCTTCGAGGTTGTTTTGGCAGTAGTTCGGGATTTTATGGGTGTCCGGGTTCCGGTACCTGCTGTAGATTTTCTGGTTGGTGTCATCTGAGCTGGTTTTAAAAGGGTGGGATACCGTGTTTTTTCTGTGGAAGGTAGACTGCCTTATTGCCTGCTACCTCAATGGCATGCAGCAGGTGTTTCCTGGTGTCCTGGGGTTCTATCACCGAATCTATATACCCCTTGGCTGCGGCGACATAGGGATTGGCGAATTTATCCTTGTACTCCTTCACTTTCTGCTTCCTTACCTTATCGGGATCCTCTGCTGTAGCTATCTCTTTCCTGAAGATGATATTGGCGGCACCCTCCGGTCCCATTACCGCGATCTCAGCACCGGGCCAGGCAAATACAAAATCAGCCCTGAGATGCCTTGATGCCATGGCAATATATCCTCCGCCGTAAGCCTTCCTGATAATGACCGTCATTTTAGGCACTGTTGCTTCACTGTATGCATACAGGACCTTGGCACCATGCCTGATAACCCCGGCATGTTCCTGGTCCACCCCTGGAAGATATCCGGGCAGGTCTACCAGGGTTACAATTGGTATGTTAAAAGCATCACAGAAGCGGATGAACCTGGCGGACTTATCTGATGAATCCACATCCAGTACACCGGCAAGGACTATGGGCTGGTTACATACAAACCCAACTGTCTCACCTTTCATCCTGCCAAACCCGATGACAATATTTTCGGCCCACATTTCCTGGACCTCAAAGAAATCTGAATCATCAACAATGCCCCTGATGACGTCCCTGACATCGTATGGCTGGGTGGGGTCACCCGGTACTATCTTATCTATATTATATTTCGGATCGGGCTCTTTGGGTGGGAATTTTTTTGCTTTTTGCAGATTGCTCCATGGGATAAAAGTGATCAGTTTCTTGATCTGCTCAAAACATTCTTCTTCAGAATTAGCATAAAAATGTGCATTCCCGGTGATCTCGCTGTGTACCCTGGCCCCTCCCAGGTCTTCCATAGAGATCTCTTCCCCAAGTACCGTTTTGATCACTTCGGGTCCGGTAATAAACATCTTGGAGATCTTATCCACCACGAATACGAAGTCGGTCAGGGCAGGTGAATAGACTGCACCCCCGGCACACGGTCCCAGGATCACAGAGATCTGGGGTATCACCCCCGAGGAAATGGTGTTCCGGAAAAAGATCTCCCCATAACCTGCCAGGGAGCTTACACCCTCCTGAATACGGGCACCACCTGAATCATTGATCCCGATCAGCGGCATTTTCATTTTCAGGGCATGTTCCATGATCTTAACGATCTTCCTTGCATGCGCACTCCCCAGTGAACCGCCTGCTACGGTAAAGTCCTGGGCAAAAATACAGATAGGGGCTCCGTAAACCGTGCCGGTACCAATTACGACACCATCGCCTGCCAGGCTCTTTTTATCCATGTCAAAATCCTTGGCATCATGTTCAACAAACAGGTCATATTCGTTGAATGAATCAGGGTCAAGCATGGTAATGATCCTTTGCCGGGCAGTCAGTTTACCCATGGCTGCCTGCTTTTCAAGGGCCTTGTCACCCCCTCCTTTCAGGACTTCTTCTCTTTTCTTCTGAAGTTCCTGGATTTTTCTTTTTAAAGGCATATCTCTTGATAGGTTTAGTGCTTAGGAATGGACTACAACATTACAAAATCCCATGTTATTTAAAAAATTTTTGCCGTATATAATATATGTTTTTTCATCTATGATGCTTATTTTCAAACAAATATAATCTTGCTAAATCCAGGGAATATCTACCTGAAAATGGCCATTTTATTTAGGTGCCAACCTGTACAGATAAAATGCCACTATCGCAAATACGACATTTGGAAGCCAAACTGCCAAAACAGGATGGAGTGCACCACCAATGGCAAACTGTGAGGAGAACTGCATGAAGAGCAAGTAAGAAAAAGCTACCAGTAGGCCAATCCCCAGTTGCATCCCAATCCCTCCCTTGACTTTCCTGGATGAAACTGAGACACCTATTAATGTCAGGATAAAGGCTGAAAATGGGAAAGCATAGCGTTTGTGTTTTTCGATCTGGTAAGCTTTTACGCTGGATTCACCCAGCATTTTTAATTGTTCAATATATTCGGTCAGGTCACGGATGTTCATGGTTTCCATAAAATTCATCCGGCGTTTAAAATCACTGGGGTGAATGGACAGGGTGGTATCCAGCCTGGTACCTGAGGTAATATGTTCTTTGTACCCGTCCAGGGTCCGGATATAGTAATTCCGGATCACCCATTTATTTACAGTTGAATCCCATTTCACATAATCTGACATGAGTTTCGAGACCAGTGCACCATCCTCGTATTTTTCCATAGAAAACCGGTGTCCCAGATCAGAAACGGTGCTGTAACTCTCAAGGTAAATGAAAACACCTGGTTCGATCTGGCGGTGAATGTTCCGTTCTGTCACACGGATCGGCACAGCATGGTAATATGTTTCCTCAAAATCCAGCCTGACCCGGTTTGCATCTGGAATGACATAGTCCATCAGAATAAAAGAGAAGATGGCAATGATGGTGGCAGAGAAGAAATAGGGAACCAGGATCCTGTTAAAGCTCATCCCGCTGCTGATTATGGCAATGAATTCTGTTCTGTAAGCCATCCGGGAGGTAAAATAGATGACCGATATAAAGGTGAAAAGGGAGCTGAACAGCACAGCAAAATAGGGCATGAAATTCAGGTAATACTTTGTAATGATATCTATCAGCACTGGCATCGTGATCCCGGAAATTGTCAATCTTCTCAGAGAAATCAAAGATAACTGCAATTAAAAGGATCAGGGTAATGGAAAAGAAGAAGGTGCCCAGGAACTTTTTCGTGATATACAGGTCTATGATGGTTATCCCCAGCTTTCTTCTCATATTCGGATAGATAATTTTGAGATCATTTCATTTTTCCACCTGTTGAAGGTCCCGGCCTGGATCTGTGTCCTTGCCTCCTCCATTAGCCATAGATAAAATCGGAGGTTATGCAGGCTGGCAATCTGTGCCCCGAGCAACTCACCCGAGATGATAAGATGACGTAAATAAGCCCTGGAATATTGTTGATCCACAAAACAATCTCCGGAAGGGTCAATGGGACTAAAATCGTCTTTCCATTTTTCATTTTTGATATTGATGATACCCTCCCGTGTAAAGATCTGTCCATTCCGCCCGTTACGGGTAGGCATCACACAATCAAACATGTCTATCCCCCTTGCGATGGACTCAAGAAGATTGACCGGTGTACCCACCCCCATCAGATATCTCGGCTTTTCCGGGGGAAGGATCTCCGTTACTACTTCCACCATTTCATACATCATATCAGCCGGCTCCCCGACTGAGAGTCCGCCAATAGCATTCCCTTCCATGTCGGCATCTGCAATTCGGCTGGCAGATTCCTTCCGCAGATCGGGGAATGTACTGCCCTGGACGATGGGAAACCAGCTCTGGCTGTAATCATAGAGCGGTGCAGTTTCCAGGAATCTCTGCTTTCCCCTGTCGAGCCATTCATGGGTCAGGATCATCGAATTTCGTGCATAGCTGTATTCACAGGGGTAGGGTGTACATTCATCAAATGCCATCATGATATCAGCCCCCAGCCTGCGCTGAATATCCACCACATTCTCAGGGGTGAAAGTATGTTTCGTCCCGTCGATATGGGACCGGAATACGGCCCCATCGGGAGTGAGTTTCCGCTGATCTGCCAGCGAGAAGACCTGGTAACCGCCACTGTCGGTCAGCACCGCACCATCCCACTGCATAAATCTGTGAATCCCGCCGGCCCTGTTAATAATATCTATGCCGGGACGCAGGACCAGGTGATAGGTATTGCCCAAAATTACAGGGGCTTTAATCTCATCCTGCAATTCCCGCTGCTGTATTCCTTTAACCGTTGCAGCGGTGCCAACCGGCATGAAAATGGGTGTGGGAATGGGCCCATGATCTGTTTGCAAAACCCCGGCTCGTGCATTACTCAGGGGATCAGAATGTTGTAGGGTAAACCTCATGGCAGGCAGAATTAGCGCAAATATAATTATAAAATGTGGATAAAATTTTAAGACTTGGGGCATGCCAATTTGTACGGCTGACAAATCTTTAATAAACTTACGACATTGCCTTTTATCGTATCCTGCAATTTGAATATTATAGATTACAATATTGGATTTCAGTTACTTATCCTGGTGTTTGGAGGATGTTTCATTATTCAGATAATATACTGGTCTATTGTTTTTCCAAAAATCCTGTTTTATAAACCTGTCCATACCAGCAGGGAAAAAAAACCGGTTTCTATTATTATCTGTGCCAGGGACGAAGAGGCAAACCTTAAAGCAAACCTGCCGCTGATATTGGAGCAGGATTACCCTGAATATGAGGTTGTTGTTGTTAATGATGCTTCTGCTGACGGGACGGAAAACCTCATGTTTGACCTGCAAAGGCAATATTCCCATCTGCGGTCTACGTTTATCAGGGAAAGTGACCATATCAGGGCGGGAAAGAAACTGGCACTAACGGTAGGCATCAAGGCTGCAAAACATGACAACTTGTTGCTTACTGACGCTGATTGCTGTCCCGCTTCCAAGAGATGGATATATTATATGCAGCGAAATTTCACCGGAAATAAGCAGATCGTACTGGGTTACGGGGGCTACCACAGGCAAAAAGGCCTGGTAAACCTTGTCAGCAGGTATGAGGCATTCTTCGTCGCCCTTCAATATTTCGGCATGTCCCTGGCCGGTCATCCATACATGGGCACCGGGAGGAACCTGGCTTACAGAAAAGCTCTCTTCTTCGAAAACAGGGGATTTGCATCTCATTATGATCTGGCCTCAGGAGACGATGACCTATTTATCAACGAAGTAGCCAGGAAAGCCAATACAAGCATTGAGATTCAGCCTGAGAGCTTTACGCGGTCTGATACTGAAAAAAACTGGAAAGACTGGTATTATCAGAAAAAAAGGCACCTGACCACAGGCCCCAGGTACCGGTTCCTTACGAAACTTGTTGTGGGACTGGAACTAACGAGTCGAATGATTTTTTATCCAGTCTTTATTGCACTGGTAGTCTCCCGGGTTTTGACCATCTATGTGCTTGGTATATTTATATTTAGAATGTTATTAACAAGTGTTATTATCAAATTGGGGATGGGCCGTTTGCACGAAAAATATTTATTATTACCTTCGCCCTTGTTGGATTTTGCCCTTCCCTGGGTACACCTGTTTATGGTCTTTTCCAATTATGTCGCAACTAAACGAGCCAGATGGAAGTAAGTCCCAATCTTTCTGAAAAAGCACAGCATGATTTTCTGCTCGTCCAGAAAGCCAGGTCAGGTGACCAGAAGGCCTATGCCGAACTATTAGGCAGGTACAGGGATGCTATATACTTTATGTTGCTGAAAATGGTGAACAACCCCAGCGACGCTGAAGACCTCACCATTGAGGCATTTGGTAAGGCGTTTAAAAACATCGGACAATATACACCGAATTTTGCATTCAGTACCTGGCTGTTCAAGATTGCTACGAATAATTGTATCGACTTTATTCGTAAGAAAAGGGCCGCCACCATCTCCCTCGATCAGTCCAATGATGATCCTGATACCACCACGGTCACCATACAGTCCGACACCCTGGATCCTGAAGCACACATGATCAACAGCCAGAAGGTCAAACTGCTCAGGGAAGTAGTGAATAAACTGAAGCCCAGGTACCGTACCCTTGTTGAACTGAGGTATTTCAAGGAGTATTCCTATGAAGAGATCTCCCAGGAACTTGAATTGCCTATAGGCACAGTAAAGGCACAACTATTCCGGGCAAGAGAACTGCTATTCAATATTCTCAAGACAAGTAGTTCGAGCATGTAACCGGATTTCAGCCATTTTTTTAATGGAAATCATCCATAAATACTTTCCAGATCTAAGCACAGTCCAGTTAGCTCAACTTGAGCATTTCAAGGAATCCATCATCTCCTGGAACCAGCGGATCAACCTGATATCCAGGAAAGATGTCGACCACCTGTCTGAAAGGCATATCCTGCATTCCCTGTCCATTGCCAGGTTTGTGCAATTCCATCCTGGTGATACAGTTCTGGATGTGGGTACAGGAGGTGGATTTCCTGGCATACCCCTGGCCATCTTTTTCCCCGGTTCAACGTTTACCCTGATTGATTCAATAGGGAAAAAAGTAAACACCGTGAGCCAGATCATTCATTCCCTGGGCCTTGATAATGCCAAATGCATACTGGTAAGGGCTGAAAATTATCCTTCGAAAGCAAGGTATGTTGTCAGCAGGGCAGTGACAAACCTGGACCGGTTTACCGGATGGGTAAAAAACAAGATCTACCCTCCCTCAGGTACATCAACTGGCAATGGGATCTATTATCTGAAAGGAGGGGACCTGAAAGATGAGCTCGGCGCCTTTAAAAATCTCACAATTTACTCCCTGAATGAGATCTATTCAGAGGCATTTTTTGAAAGTAAAAAGCTGCTGTACCTTCCGTATCACAGCCTGTATTAATGTTTGGTATATTTGAAAAAAACATTACTTTTGCATTCTGAATTTAAAACAGGCAGGAGATGAAAAGGACATTCCAACCTTCCAACAGGAAAAGAAAGAACAAGCATGGATTCCGCACCCGGACTTCATCTGCCAACGGGCGTAAGATCTTATCTGCCCGCAGGGCCAAGGGAAGAAAGAAGTTATCTGTATCCGACGAACCGAGACACAAGGTATAGATCTGTATATTGAAACGAATATTTTTGGCTGACCGGCTGCCGCTGGCCAGCCTTTTTTATTTATCCCCAGCTAATTTGTTTTTATATTTACCAATTATTAACCCTCAGGAATATGAATTTTCTGAAATTTTTGATTAGCAGGATCTTTCTTAAACACCTGATAATTGCCATTTCAATTATCCTGTTTATGTCCATAGTTACTTTGCTGTTCCTGAAAATCTACACACGGCATGGCCAGGCACTCAGTGTGCCGGATATCACCGGACTGAGTATTCCTGAAGCCGATTCTATGCTGACTGAACGGGAGTTGCGATACCAGATCGTCGACTCGGTATATAATGCAAATTTAACCCGGGGGAGTATCATTGACCAGAATCCGAGACCAGAATTCAAGGTAAAGAAGGACCGTACAATTTTTCTCACCATCAATGCGTTTAATCCCGAGATAATCAAAATGCCTAATATAGTCGGTGTCAGCCTCAGACAGGCAAGAGCTATAGTACAGACAGCGGGATTAAACATAGGTCAATTGACCTATATACCTGATATTGCAGTCAACAATGTACTACAACAAAAATATAACGGAAACGTTATTGAAGAAGGTGATTCGATTATTAAGGGATCCCCGATAGATCTGGTACTGGGCAGGGGATTGAGTAATGAGAAGACAGCTGCACCCGATCTGGTAGGAATGTTTTTTGAACAGGCGAAAGAAAGGATCACCCAAGGTTATTTGAATCTTGGCGCTGTGATATATGATGCTTCCTTCGAAGATGCGGAGGATTCGATCAATGCTTTTGTCTGGAAACAGAAACCTGAATTTAATGAGGATGCCCTGATGAACCTCGGATCTTCAGTGGATATATGGCTGTCTGCAGATTCAACAAAATTGCCCTTGCCCGAACCCGAAATAATCCCATCAGTGGATGATTAAGAAAAAAGATTTGAAAATTTTTGAGCTCCTTATTTGCTGTCTGATCTTGGTTTTGCCAATCCATGCACAGGAAGTGCTTGTACCTGCAGGTATTGCTGCAAATGACACAAAAACCGTCAAAAAAAGCGCCCAGATTGATACCCAACCGGATACCCTCGAATTGCCATTTTTTGATGATTTTGCCCGGAGCGGCCCCCTGCCCCATGCGCCTTTCTGGGTGGATGAATATGCGTTCATCAATACTTCCTATACCTTGAATCCGATATCCATTGGGATTGCCACCATGGATGCCATCGATGCCGAAGGGTACCTGAATGGCACGACCACGACTGCCGTTTGAGTCAGATTTCCTGACTTCTGCCCCCATCAATCTGGATTACCCCGGCCGGACAGACATTTATCTGAGTTTCTTTTATGAGCCAATGGGATTGGGGGATTATCCCGGAAGAATGGGATTCTCTGACCGTTCAGTTTTTTGCACCGGACAGTAGTCGCTGGGAAACCGTATGGAATACTCCCGGAACAGCAAATGATACTTTTCAACAGGTTTTCATCCAGGTGATTCGGAGGAGCGATTCCTGAAAAAGGGATTCCAGTTCCGTTTCATGAACTATGCAAGCCTGCCCCAAACCCAGTTCTCAACAGACAAAAAGGGCAATGTTGACCACTGGCACATCGATTATGTCTACCTGGATACAGCACGATCATCAAATGTTACGGCCATCAATGATGTATCAATGATCTCCCCCATGCCATCCATATTAAAGAATTATGAGGCCATCCCATGGCAGCATTTTCCCAAGGCTTACCTGACAGAATTAAAGCCCGCCCTGGAGATCAGTTACCGGAACAATGACACAACCGTCAGGAATGTTACCAGGATCCTCAAGATCACAGACCTGGCCTACCAGGAAACAGATTCTGTCAATGGAGGTGCCGTCAATGTGCAGCCGGGAGTTATTAATACATTCAACTTTCCCTATAATTATCCTTTCATTTTTTACGATGCTGATTCCACGGTTTTTGAAGTGATGTCCTACCTTGTCACGGAGGACCTGGACTATAAATGGAACGATACGGTAAGAAGGTACCAGAATTTTTTTAACTACTATGCCTATGATGATGGCAGTGTGGAAAATGGATACGGACTCCGGGGAGAAGGTACAGCCAATGCCACAGTGGCATATCAGTTCAACACTTTTAAGAAAGATACCCTGCGGGGAGTGAAAATGCTGTTTAACCGGACCAAGGATGATGCAACACAGGACTATTTCCGGATTGGTGTGTGGGACCATGACAAATCCCTCGGGAGCCCGGGTGAGCTGATCTATGCCTCCAATCCGGTAAAACCGGAGTATGCGGAGGAACTTAATAAATTTGTTACGTATGAAATAAAGGATACCCTGCTGGTCCTGTCAGGGGAGTATTATGTGGGATGGATTAAGACCACTGAAAATATCCTGAACGTCGGGTTTGACCGGAATATGGTCAACAATGATAAGATCTTCTACAACCTGGGACAGGGATGGCAAAATTCAGGTTTCAGCGGCTCCCTGATGATCAGGCCCATCATGGGGAAAGCCCTGCCATCAGATCCTGTGGTTGCCATTGAGCATTCCCCTGAAAAAGTATGGAAGATCTACCCTAACCCGGCAAGTACTCAATTTACAGTTGATCTGCAGGATGTTATTGATCCCGCTGATTGGACAATCACCCTGTATGATCTGCAGGGAAAATCCGTGTATATCAACCCGGCTGACCAGGAGCAGCACCCCGTCAGTCATCTGCCCGCAGGCATCTATATTTTAAGGTTAGACCATAAGGGGATCTTCAAGGCAAGCAGGAAACTAATGATAGTTCGCTAAATGGAAGAACTTTTTGAACATCACAGGATTGTGGTGGACAAGGGCCAGCAGGTAATGCGAATTGACAAGTATCTGGTGAACCGGATGATGAATACCTCTCGCAGTAAGATCCAGGCAGCTGCCGAGGCCGGTAACATCCTTGTCAATGAGCGGGCCGTAAAATCAAACTATAAAATCAAGCCCGAAGAAGTTATCTCCATAGTACTCCCCCATCCACCAAGGGATACCGAGATCCTGCCTGAAGATATCCCCCTGGACATAGTTTTTGAGGATGAAGAGATCCTGGTCATCAATAAGAACGCGGGACTGGTAGTTCATCCCGGGGTGGGAAATTACACCGGTACCCTGATCAATGCCCTGTACTGGTACTTCCGGGATCTGCCCCTGTTCCAGACCGGGGATATGAGGCCCGGCCTGGTACACCGGCTCGATAAAAACACCTCCGGTATCATGATCATCGCAAAGACAGAACTCGCCCTGAACAGGCTGGCCAAGCAATTCTATGACCGTACTACCAGCCGGAAATACCTGGCCCTGGTATGGGGAAGCATCGAAACGGAGGAGGGAACCATAGAGGGACATATAGGAAGGGATATTCGTGACCGGACAAAAATGGCCGTATTTGCGGATGGTTCACAGGGAAAACATGCCGTAACCCATTACAGGCTTATTGAACGCCTGGGTTACCTCAGCCTGTTGGAATGCCAGCTGGAAACCGGGCGGACCCACCAGATCCGGGTACATTTCAAGCATATCCGGCATCCGCTGTTCAATGATGAAACTTATGGAGGGGACCAGATCCTGAAAGGGACCACCTTTACCAAATACAAACAATTCGTGCAGAACTGCTTCCAGGTCCTTCCCCGCCATGCCCTTCATGCTAAATCACTCGGATTCAAGCATCCGGCTACCGGTGAGCAGATGTTGTTTGACTCGGAACTGCCTGAAGATATGACAAAGGTTATTGAAAAATGGCGACGGTACACCGGGGGCCGGACCGGAGAATAAAAGCTTAAAAACAGTATATTTGCTGATACCAATACGCATTCCTCGAAATGAAAAAAAACATTGCCATCATCACCGGAGGTGACTCATCAGAAGTGGTCATATCATTGAAAAGCGCGGGACAGGTAAGGCGACATATAGACCCGGAAAAATATGATCCATACCTGGTTTATATCCGGGAAGAAAACTGGCATGTCAAAACAGGTCCGGATGATGAGGTTGAGATCCCTGTTAACAAGAATGATTTCAGTTTTGAGCTGGATGGCCGGAAAGTTCGTTTCGACTATGCCTTCATTGCCATGCATGGCCCACCCGGGGAGGACGGCAGGTTACAGGGCTATTTCGATCTTCTGCGCATTCCCTACTCATCTTCAGGGGTATTGTCACTGGCCCTCACCTTTAATAAATTCGCCTGCAAGAATATCCTGAGCCAGGCCGGGATACCATCAGCCGATGCATTCCTGATCAGGAAATCAATGAAATGGGATGCTGACGCCATCATTAAGAAGACCGGATTACCCTGTTTTATCAAGCCTAATTCAGGGGGCTCGAGTTTCGGTGTATCCAAAATAAATCATCCCGATGAGCTCGAAGCGGCTGTGCAAAAGGCCCTTGAAGAAGACAGCGAGGTCCTGGTAGAATCATTCATATCCGGCAGGGAGTTCACCTGTGGAGCCCTGAGGACAGGCGGCAGGGAATTTACCTTTCCGGTCACCGAGGTGATCACCAAAAATGATTTCTTCGATTATGAGGCCAAGTATACAAAAGGATTGTCCGAGGAAATAACCCCCGCGCAAATTTCGGATGAACTGACCCGAAAATGCCAGTCCATGACTGCTAAGATCTATGATGTACTGGACTGCAGGGGATTTGTACGGATTGATTTTATCATCCATGAGGGAGAACCATATTTCCTGGAGGTGAACGGGATCCCCGGGATGAGCGAGATGAGCATCATCCCCATACAGATCAGAAGCCTTGGCCACACTGAAAAGGAGATCTATAACCTCATTATAGAAAACTCAATTTAACCTGCTTACGGTAAGGATCTTTACTGTCGGATCCAGGTATTGCTCCTCTACGGGCAGCTGATGGATCTTTTTCACCACATCCATGCCGCTTATGACCTTCCCGAATGCAGCAAATCCCTGTTCATCGGGATTTCGTTTCCCCTTAAAATCCAGTTCGGGCTGGTCGCCAACACAGATAAAGAACTCACTCGTGGCTGTTCCCGGATGCCAGCGGGCCATAGATATTACCCCGTCGTTATGCAGGATCCCGGTCTGCCGGGTTGTCTCGTGGGCAATGGGGGTAGCATGGCCGGATGATCGTCCTCATACAGGCCGCCCTGGATCACGGCTATCCTGATGCTGTCACCGGGCTGGTTATCGCTTCTGACGATGCGGTAAAAAACAGCTCCCTCGAAGCGGTTCTCATCCACGTAGGTAAGAAAATTTCCAGCAGTCACCGGTGCTTTATCCGGGTACAGCTCAAGTGTGATATCACCCATTTCGGTTTCCATCAGGATCCTGGGATAAGGTGTGCTACAGGTGCTTAGCAGAAGTGTCAGCAATAAAATTTGCGCCCCGTTTCTCATATCAATATTATCCTTAAGATTTATGCCCTCCTGGATAAATATACTGTATTTCCTATAATTTTTGGATGGTTTATCATTCCTTTCAGATCCGGCTTTTGTTTTGAAGTTCTGATCTGCATGTTTAACTTTAGACTGCTTTGAAAAAGACAATGTAAATGCATAAGCATTTGTGCCGGACAGACAGGATTCATTTTATCCTTATTATCAGCTTACTAATACTGATCCTGGGTAGTTGTTCAACGGATCCACCTGGTACCGTTATTCCGGTTTCCCTGACCTGTGAATACAGCAGAAATCCATTGGGCATTGAATCACAAAATCCAAAACTTAGCTGGAAACTGGTTTCTGACCATAAAAACCAGGTACAGAAGGCCTATCAGATCCTGGTCGCTTCATCCAGCGAATTGCTGGCTGAGGATAAGGGAGATGTCTGGAACAGCGGAAAGGTAAGTTCCGGCCAATCGGTTTTTATTCATTATAAAGGCGGCGAGCTGGTTTCAGGCCACCGTTATTATTGGAAAGTCAGGGTCTGGGACAAAAACTCCGGACATCAGACTGGAGTGAACCGGCATTCTGGGAAATGGGATTGCTGGATCCGGCCGACTGGAAGGCAGATTGGATTGCTTATCATAGTAAGGGAGCACCACTTTTCCGAAAGACATTCAACATATCAGGAAAAGTCAGGAAGGCCAGCATTTACATATGCGGTCTCGGTTATTTTGAACTTCGCATGAATGGACAAAAAATCGGTGAGCATGTACTGGATCCCGGACAGACCGATTATGAAATGCGATCCTTTTATGTGGTCCAGGATGTTTCAGACTGGATAAAAGCGGGTGAAAACGTATTGGGGGTGGAACTGGGAAACGGTTTTTATCATCAAACTGAAGTCAGCGGAGCCTTTGGCTGGGACAAACCTGATTACGGGGAACCACGATGCATTGCACAATTGTTTATCCGGTTTGAAGACGGCTCGGATACCCTGATCATCACCGATCAAAACTGGAAAGCCAGGGCCGGGCCAACCTATTTTAACAATGTATATGTTGGTGATTATTATGATGCACGTTTGGAACAGACTGGCTGGGATATGGCCGGATTTGATGATACCCGATGGGCCCAGGCAGGATTGATCGGGGGACCAGGTGGTAAACTGGTTTCACAAAAATTGCCCCCCATAAAGAAAATGAAGAAAGTAGATCCCATAGAGATCTTTCAACCCAGACCCGGAGTATATGTTTATGATATGGGACAAAATTTTGCCGGATGGGCCAGACTGAAAATCAATGCAGAACCGGGGACTGAGATCCAATTGCGGTTTTCAGAGGAGATTTTCGGTGATCATATGATCAACATGGCCAGTTGTGGTGGATATGCAACCCGGGTCGAGCAAACCGACAGATATATATGCAAGGGTGGCGGCAAAACGGAAACCTGGGAACCAAAATTCACCTATCACGGATTCCGGTATGTAGAGATGACTGGTTTTCCCGGCCAACCTGGCCCGGACAACCTGGAGGGAATTGTGGTGTACACATCATCTGCAAAAGCAGGGGATTTTACCTGCTCGGATACGATGATAAATAAAATCCATAAAGCAGCTTTATGGACGGCAACCAGCAATATTCACAGCATCATAACCGATTGCCCACACCGTGAAAAATGCGGTTGGCTGGGGGATATCATTGCCGAAATGCTGATCTATAACCTGGATGTGCCATTGCTGCTTTCAAAATTTGAGAGGGATATCGAGACCAGCAGAAATGGTGTAAAACCAGTGGTATCAAATGATGTTTTGCCCGGGAATCTGGACAATGGCATTGATTATGCCGGGATACCCTGGGATATTGCCCCTGGAAGACGCACCGGTGGACATCGACCTGACTGGGGATCCACATTTATCCATCTTCCGTGGCACATGTACCTGTATTATGGCGATTTATCCCTCTGCCAGGAACACTGGGAGGGCATGACTGATTTTATGGCCCATCTGGCTGGTCTCTCAGAAAACAAAATAATTTATCAGGGATATGGAGATATGTTTTCACCGGGACATATCTGGTCCGTTGAAACACCTGTGGCATTGACCTCTACGGCAATTTATTATTTCAATGCTAAAATCATGGCTTCCATGGCCGCTGCCCTGGAAAAATCCGTTGAGGCATCTTTTTATGAATAATCTGGCCTCCGAGATCAGGGCATCGTTATATCAATGAGTTTTATGATCCAGAATGGAAAAACCTTTGGAAGCCAGACAGCCAATGCCATCTCACTTGAATTCGGACTGGTCCCGGATGGAGATGAACAGGATGTAGCGAACAGCATGGCGCTGGATATCATGAAGAAACATGATGGTCATTTTAACACCGGACATATGGGCAGTCGCTATCTGTACCCTTCCCTGGCTGAATATGATCATGGCAGTGTGGCCATGAAAATCCTTCAACAGACCTCCTATCCGGGGATTGGGCACCTGTTTTCACGCGGTGCCACCACATTCTGGGAATCCTGGGGAGAAAAAGAGATAGATGAAAATTCTGCCGGTGTTCGTTCACGGAACCATCCATTTCAAGCCGGATATGATGCATGGTTCTTCAGCGGGATAGGGGGTATCAAACCGGACCCGGCCCTCCCCGGTTTCAAGAATATACAGCTGGCCCCGCAGCTAACCGGTGAATTGGGCTTTGCCAGGGTGAATTTTGAGTCAATGTACGGGACACATAAAAAGCGATTGGAGAATCAAGGATGGTGATCTTTACTGGTCTGTCAGTGTTCCGGTTAATACAACAGCCATGGTGCATTTTCCAACCGAAAAGGAGGAAACCATTTTTGAATCAACCCATAGCATCTCTGAAACAGAAGGAGCAGCATTTGTTGGGATCATTGATGAAAAAGCAGTTTATAGTATTGGTTCAGGAGAATATGCATTTGTTATCAGGAACCATATCATTGACTAATATACTTGCCATATTACCTCATCAGCAGACAATGATTTTTTCAGCCTTTCGGCATTAAGGGATGTCAATAAAATTATTCATTTAAAACTTAATGCTATGAAAAGAGGAATTAACAAAGTGACCCTGGTCGGCCATGTAGGCGAAGATCCAAAAATCAACCAGATCAATGATGATGTTAAGGTGGCCCGTTTCCCGCTTGCCACCAATGAATTTTATTTGGACAAGGAAGGGAATGAAGTCCAGAAAACCCAATGGCATACCATCGTGGTATGGAATAAGGTAGCCGGGATTATCGAAGAATATGTAAAAAAAGGGGACCCGCTCTATGTGGAGGGCAAGATCCAAACTTCCACCTGGGAGGATAATGAAGGAAAAAAGAGATTCACAACGGAGATCAATTGCGACAATTTCCTTTTCCTTTCACCACAGACACAGCCAGTGGAAGAATAGCAGGTTGTCTTCCAGCCAGATTTTAATCTTTATTTACAAGAAATGACTCATACAAACTCTTCCAGGCTAATCCCGGATGAGGTGATATTGAATAAGATTTTGCTTATCAGGGAACATAAGGTAATGATAGACAGTGATCTGGCAGACTTGTTTGATGTTACTACCAAACGGCTCAATGAACAAGTCAGAAGAAATAAACAACGTTTTCCATCTCACTTTATGTTTCAGCTTACTGAAGAAGAAAAGATAAAGGTGGTCGCAAATTGCGACCACCTTCAGAAGCTTAAATACTCTCCTTTTCTACCATACGCATTTACAGAACACGGAGTTATAATGCTGGCAAGCATTGTAAATAGTGATAGAGCTATCAGAACATCTATCAGGATCGTTGAAACTTTCGTTAGAATGAGGGAGCTGATAAAGCAAAGTGAATATCTTGCATTGAAACTCAATAATCTTGAGACTAAGGTGTCTGACCAGGATGAAAAAATACTTATGATATTTGAAATTCTTAAAAAACTAGAACAGGACAGGCAGAATAGCGATGATAATAGTGGACGAAAAAGGATCGGCTTCAAACCGGATTTATAACCCATCCCATCCGGATCAACCGAGATATATTCCTTTTCATTGATGGTTCTTAATGAGATTTAAGGAAGTGCTATTATCAGGTCCGGCGTTTGTATATTTTAATCGGGAACAGCATGGGTACTTTCCTCATATACTCCCTGTACTCATCACCAAACCTTTGAGTGAGTAATTTCTCCTCGTACCTTGAAATATACCAGTAGAAGGCAGTAATAATGACCAGTAATGCCATAGAAACAAGAGAGAGGGTCATGAAGGCCATACCAGCGTAACCAAGAATTGCCCCCAGGTAAATGGGATGACGGACTACTGAGAATACACCCCCGGTAATAACATGGGGAGTCTCCTGGGGACTTCCGAATACGGTATTCAGTCCTGACTTCTCAAGGAAGAAGGTGAAAATCAGCAGCAAAACCCCAACTGGGACCCTTATGAACCAGGGTACACTTTCAGCCAGGAATGTGGAGAATCCCAGCACAAATGAGTCAAGTATCCAAACTGCCAGGAATATTATCAGTAGAATTAGCTGGACTGTATCCCCAAGCCTGTGTTCACCGGTAAGGTCTTCCCTGCCGGCATGCTGTTTTGCTTGATGATCTTTCAATTTATCTGAAGTCATGACATTGGGTTTTAGGTTTCATTCATAGAGACGATCTCCACCAGAAAATATTTTATCCCTCGACAATTTTCCGGATTGGCTGGATCCTCCAGTATGTCAGGCTGCGCCAGAGCCATTCGGCAGGACCGAACCTGTATTTTTTCATCCAGAGCCATGTCAGGGTCATTTGTACCCCCCAGACACATGGAACCACCAGTATTTGTTGCCATCTCTCCAGATTTCCATAAAGTCCCAATCCATATCCGTAAAAAATAAAAGTACAGGCCAGGGTCTGGAAGAGATAATTAGACAGGGCAGTCCGGCCCACCAATCCGAGGATCTTCCGGAATCCGGTTAGCACACCGGCTTTACAAATTAACATGATGGCAGAGATATATGCCAGGCTGATCCCAAGGCTGCCCCAGTAATTTAATTGTGAACCAAACCACATAGAGTAATCATGGAACCATTCGTGCTTGAAATTCTGCAGGATGCCATAGATGATCAGTGGCAGTCCCAGTACCAATCCAAGGACCATGGAGGCCAGATAGGTTTTTACGGATCTTCTGGCAGATAAAAAATTCCATTTATATAATGCCATACCCAGCAGCATGATGCCTCCCGAATGCCAGCTCCCCTTTATCAGGAAATAAAATGTTTGCATGAATATGGACGATTCTGCCCGTACTTGCATCCGCCCAATCCAGGAGCCCCGGTAGGCATTTAATTCATGTTGTATGGTTTCAGCTGCCGGCAGCCAGCTTTCCATACTTCCTTTATAGCTTTCCGGCGGCCAGTATTCGATGGACATGCCGCCAAATGTGTAAATGAGAAAGGGGACAAGCATGGAGCAAAAACCAAGGAATAAGAGCCAGCCTGGTTTTGCCTTCCGGAAGAGAAAGACAAGCACCCCGCAGAGGGCATAGCCCACCAGGATATCGCCGTACCAGAAGAAATACGCATGGATCAGTCCGATGACCAATAACCAGAAGATCCGCCTGTAATGCAAATTAACTGCTCTTTTACCTGCTGATCTTGCTTTGTCCCAGAAAA
The DNA here is from genome assembly GCA_963767555.1 of uncultured Bacteroidaceae bacterium. Taxonomy (GTDB): domain Bacteria; phylum Bacteroidota; class Bacteroidia; order Bacteroidales; family SM23-62; genus SM23-62. The sequence goes on from CAVYEL010000010.1 coordinate 408,688, forward strand.
GCAGTATACCTGCTCCGAAAAGGGCTGAGAAAATGGTCATGAATTTTGCATTGGCCAGCACCTGGCCTATGAGCCAGACCCATTTATTGATCCCGGTCAGATCCCCATATGCTGACGGATTGATATAGGCCGCGCCAGGCATGGAGAAACTCTGGATATTCATGATCAGTATCCCCAGAATAGCAAAACCTCTCAAAACATCCAGAGATTGAATGCGATCAGTAGCACGGACCGGTGAAATTCCGGTAAGGGAAGGATTATTTTCTGTCATTTAAGGATGGCTGTGTGGTTCTTATTTCCCGGTATTCTTCCTGATTTCCTTCAGCTCTTTCAGCATCTCCTGCAACACGTCGGCTTCTGCTGGTTTTTCACTTTCCCGCACGGTCACGGTTTCTGAAACAGGATGCAGCTTCTTTACCCTTTCCCGCAAGTCGGTGTGCAGCTGTTCATATTCTGTCAGTCCCGACAGGTTCCCTTCATATTGCGAGGAGGATGAAATATGCTTCCCTGCTGTCTGGATCTTGATGGATCCAATGTCGAGGAACCTGTCATAAAGTGTCCTGACAAGGGCAAAATCAGTGATCGCACGGAAGGGTATATTTTGCTGGGTTTTGGTCAATATCCCCTTATGTATGCTTACACGGTCTTCATAGACCCAAAATTCCAGGTTCCTGTACCATAAATACAGTATCGGGTAACCGATCACCCACATCGCCAGTATGATTGACAGTGACACTAACCATAAGATCTCAGCGGCCTGCCTGTCCCCGTCCGCCAGGTAAATGATCAGATGTATGATGGCAATAATAAGGGCAAGGACGGCTGATACAGTTAAAAATATCCAGATTCCCTTAATAAGGTATTTTCTGTCAGGTTTAATCGGGTTTTCCATAGGGTTTTCAATTTAAAAATGGGAGTTGTTTCTGTTTTAACATTTAAAGGTAACCAGTTTATTGAAAAAATGAAAGAGGCTTTGACCTTCAAGTTGTTCTCTTGAATTCCAATATTGCTTAACTTAGATGGCAGTATAACCATAAAGCATAATATCTTGGAAAAAAGTACCATTAAAACATGCCTTATCACCGGAGCCAGCAGCGGGATCGGACTGGCCATGGCAAAAGCACTTGCTGCCGATAAGCACAGGCTGATACTTACCGCCCGCAGGGAAGATCGCTTAAAGTCCCTGCAATCCGAAAACGTGGACATCATCCCCGGAGACCTTACTTCAGCTGAATTCGTGGATTCACTGGACGAATATGTATATGAGAAATATGGCCATTGTGACTACCTATTCAATTCAGCGGGAGTCATCACCAAGGGTACGGTGGAAGACACTGATATCGATAAAATGACATCCATGCTTCGTTTGAATATTGAATCCACCTTCCGCCTGACCTACCGTTTTTTGAAGCGCTTTGTAAAGCAGGGATCGGGGCATGTGATAAATATATCAAGTGTGGCAGGTACACGGGTCAGGCCAACCATCGGTGCCTATGCTGCCACCAAGTTTGCCATGGAAGCTTTGTCCGAAGCGCTCAGGCTGGAATTGTCAGATACGGATATCAAAATCTCATGTATTGCACCTGGACTGGTATTGACTGAACTGCATGATGACTGGGAAGTCCATCCGGTAGATCTGCTCGATATTCGCGAACCACTTACCGGTGAAGATATCGTAGAGACAGTAAGGTATATCATGAACCAGCCTGATCATGTCCGGATCTCCAGGGTGCTGATCCTGCCCAAAGGCCAAAAATTATAAAATTTTATACAAATGAAAACCAACAGAAGATCTTTCATCAGGAAATCCGCCAGTGCGGCCGGAGCCATATCCCTCATTAAACTGCTGAATAATTCGGGCACCGCCTATTCCATGGCTGATATGAAGGCCAACCTGCCAGAACCATCAGGAGATGTAACAAACGACCAGAACTTCTGGTTGTATATCAAGAACTGCTATACTTCCTCTCCTAACATAATGAACCTGAACAACGGCGGGGTTTGTCCCCAGCCAAAAGTAGTACAGGAAGCATTTGAAAGTTATAACCGGTTCAGCAACGAGGGTCCTGCATACTATATGTGGAGTGTAGTTGGAAAGGGCAGGGAAACAGTACGCCAGAACCTCGCCTCTATGGCAGGATGTACTGCTGACGAAGTAGCCATTGTCAGGAATACTACTGAAGCACTCGAAACAGTAATATTCGGACTCGACCTGAAGAAAGGGGATGAAGTAGTCCTGACCAAACAGGATTATCCCAACATGATCAACGCCTGGAAACAAAGGGAGAAAAGGGAAGGGATAGTGCTGAAGTGGGTAAACCTGCCACAACCCATTGAAGATGAGGATGCCATTGTTGATGCATATCGCGAGCAATTCACCAGCCGTACAAAGATCATTCAGATCATGCATATGATCAACTGGACAGGACAGGTACTCCCTGCAAGGAAGCTGGCAGATGCAGCTCATGCTGAAGGCATAGAAGTAATGGTGGACGGGGCTCATACTTTCGCCCACCTCGATTTCAGTATCCCGGACCTGGATTGCGATTACTTTGGCACCAGCCTGCATAAATGGCTTTGTTCCCCTTTCGGGACAGGTCTTTTATATGTTAAGAAAGATAAGATCAACAAGATATGGCCCTTAACGGCCCCGGGTGATCCGGAAAGTGATGATATCAGGAAATTCGAAGCCATGGGTACCAGGTCCTTCCCTTCGGAGCTGGCCATTGGAACCGCCATTGAGTTCCATAAAATGATCGGGACCGAGAGGAAGGAGGCCAGGCTCAGATACCTGAAAGATTACTGGATGGATGGGATTAAGGATATACCGGGCGTTTATTTCCACACCTCCAAAAAACCCGAGTTTTCATGCGGCCTCGGGAATTTTGGGATCAAAGGGATGGAGCCGGCAGACATTCAGCGGAAACTGATGGGTGATTTCAGGATCTATACCATTACCATCAACTGGGAAAATATTCATGGCCTCAGGGTAACACCCAATGTATATATCACAACGGAGGATCTGGACAGGTTTATATCGGCAGTGAAGGAGATAGCGGCCTCCGGCTAGGTTAAAGGACCGCTGCCGTCTCCTGGCTTATATTTTGATAAATATCTTTTTCCTGAATAGCCAGTAACAGAGATACCATTCTATGCCAAATACAATCAGGGCATTGGATATCTTAATGGTGCCTACAGAAGCACCCAGCCAGTTCAGGAATCCCCCTGTAAAGATCTCCATAAATCCATTAAACCATTGCGAGCCAACCGTATTGGCAAACATGTAGATAAAGATCGGGTTCATGCCGACAACTACAAATATCAATCCCCATTTCTGATATCCCTTGATATCCGCAATCCAATAGCAGAGTGCCAGGCCAACCAGACACCATCCACCGCTGGCAATCACGAATGAAGAAGTACAGATCCTTTTGATGATGGGGGTGAGTCCGGTCCAGTCCATTGAATAGCCCACTACCAGGAAGATCACACCAGGGATGAGGAGCCGCCAGAATTTATCTATGGCTGACCGTTGTTCCTGCAATATTCTCCCGGCCAGTACCCCCCATATAGTATGGGCAGTCGTCGGGATAGCATTGATAGCCACCCAGTGACCACCACTGAGCTTACCCATCAGCACCATGTCCATCCAGGAACCGAAATTCTCATCCGGAACAAATGGCTTGTCAAAACCATCAATCCCCGTATACCTGTAAAGGATCTCCGTCAGCAGCAACAATCCAAAACTGATGAGCAGCTGGACCCGAAAAGGGAATTTAAAGATCAGGAAGGATATTAGGATGGTGACGGATAACTGGCACAGGACATTCCACAGGGCCCATGTAAGTTGTCCTCTGTACCCGCATGCCAGGAGAACTCCCAACAAAAGCAGGACCAGGCATCTTTGCAGAATGTGTTTAAAAGATTCCATCCAGGTCTGACCCTTACTCCATCTTTTTTTGAGGGAGAAGGCCATGGCAACTCCGACAATGAACATAAAGAAAGGCTGTACCAGATCCCAGAACCGAAGCCCATTCCATGGATGATGATGGAACTGTAGGATTAATCCATGTAAAAATCCATCCTGGGGACCATATTCATGGAGTGCACTGTAAAGAAAGGTTCCTTCAATAACAAGCAGGAACATGGTGATCCCCCGGAAGAGATCCAGGGAATAGAGGCGGTCAGTTTTCATGGGCTGTGATGTGAACTATCAAATATAATGGATTTCAAATTTTTATTGATAAATTACTTCAACTAAAACGCTGATGTCAATCCAAACTTTAACACAAGAAAAAATGAGATTACAAGGTTTTTTGATACCTGTGGTGCTGGGACTGCTGATTTCCACCGGAGTATTTTCCCAGGAACAACCTGACTGGGAAAATCCGGAGATCTTTGAACGAAACCAGACAGATCCCCATACCACCCTGATGCCGTTTGAGACCCTAACACAGGCTCTGGAAAACAACCGAAAATCTTCTCCTTACCATCTCACCCTGAATGGTACCTGGAAATTCAACCTGGCTGAAACACCGGAAAAAGCGCCGGATGGTTTTTACAAAAAAGGATTCAAAACAAAGGACTGGCATGATATCCGTGTACCGTCCAACTGGCAGATGGAAGGATTTGGCCATCCCCTGTTCCGGAATATAGGGCAGCCATTTCCTGAAAATCCCCCGGGAGTCCCTCAAAACTTCAATCCCACAGGATCCTATATTCGTTCCTTCACACTTCCCAAAAACTGGAAGGACAGGCAGGTACTGCTTCATTTTGAGGGGGTGCATTCCGCCTTTTACGTCTGGATCAACGGAAAGGAAGTAGGATATAATCAGGGTGGTATGGAACCGGCCGAATACGATATTACGGAATACCTCTCAAACGGCAACAATACCATTGCGGTTAAGGTGTTGAGATACAGTGATGGGTCCTACATGGAGGACCAGGACATGTGGCGACTTTCCGGGATCTTCAGAGATGTGTACCTGATGGCTACCCCGAAAGTACATGTACGTGATTTCTATGTTACTACAGACCTGGATGAGGACTACATGGATGCTGACCTGACCGTGCAATGGAGCATTATCAGCAAGCGTGAAGAACAATTGGATGGTTATTCCCTGCGTCTGCAGTTATATGATGACAGGCATGAACCCGTTTTCTCAGAAGTCCTGAGCAGCAGGATAGATCCTGATCACTCAGGTCCAATGGTAAAAAATATCATCTCTGCAAACGTGGAGAATCCCAAAAAATGGTCAGCCGAATTTCCAAACCTTTACACCCTGGTTTTCGAATTACTCAATGCAGAAGAACATGTGACGGAGATCCTCAGCAGCCGTGTTGGCTTCAGGGAAGTGGAAGTGAAGCACCAGGCCATCTATATCAATGGTATGCCGGTCAAGTTCAACGGGGTGAACAGCCATATGCAACATCCAGAAACCGGGCATATGGTAGATGTGGAGACCATGAAAAAGGACCTGACCCTGATGAAACAGTTCAATATCAACTGTGTCCGTACATGCCATTATCCTCCCAATGTGGAATACATTGAACTGGCGGATGAACTTGGCATGTATATCGTGGATGAGACGGGAGATGAGGCCCATGCATATACGAATATCTCTCATGATCCACGCTGGAGGGCGCAGTACATGGACAGGATGAAGAAGCTTGTATACCGTGACCGCAACCATCCGAGTGTTGTGATATGGAGTGCAGGGAACGAAAGCGGGCCTGGTGAAAACCTCTGTGCCATCATGGAGGAAGGGAAGAAAATTGATCCCAGCCGGCCGGCCTGGATGTACGGGGGAAATAATGACAGTGACCCTAAAACCAATCCGATAAAATGTGAAGATATCGTAGGGCCCAGGTACCTGCAACCATTTATCCTGAAACAGCGTTTTGCCATGGTCCCCGAATCACAGGATCCACGGCCATCCTTCATGGATGAATATATTGCGGCCACCGGGAACAGTCTGGGCGGGCTCGACGAATACTGGGATCTTATCTATCAATACCCCAGGCTCACCGGGGGAGCCATATGGGACTGGATCAGTCCGGGTATCACCCAGCCGGTGATCACCACACCGGATGCTTCACCCCATCATATCCAGTGTGCCCTGATGAACAAGGCTCACCTTGAGGAAGGGAAATTCGGAAAGGCCCTCTCACTCAGTGGACATGATGATTGGGTGGAAGTTTACCGAGATCCGGCACTCGATATTTCCGGAGATAAACTGAGCCTTTCATTCTGGGTTTACCCGGAACCCTGGAACGGAGATGCCTACTTTTTAACCAAGAGTAATTACCAGTTTGGCCTGATCCAGTCAGATCATACAAATCTTGAGTTCTATGTAACTACGGACGAAAAGCATGCCGTGAAGGCAAAGGTACCTGATAACTGGCTCCATAACTGGCACCATGTTGCCGGTACATATGATGGTGAGAAGCTGAGGGTATATGTAAACGGATCCTTGCTGGGAGAAGAAACCTGTACCGGCAATATCCTGGATGGCCCCTATTCCGTGAACATAGGCAAGAGTTCTGAGATCATAGACGGACACCAGGGATATATGTGCCATGCAAAGATCGACAAACTGAGGATCTTCGATGCCACACTGCCCATAGAAACCCTGTATGAGGACCCGGCCAGCAATCAGGAAGATGCAAAACTGTGGCTTGATTTTGAAGAAACAGAAGAAAGCGGAAGTTATTATTCCATAGGGATCCCCGGGCGGACATACGGGCTTGTCTGGCCTGACAGGAGTGTCCAGCCCGAGCTCTGGCAACTTAAGAAAACACCGCAGCCGGTGCTGGTGGAAGCTGAAGATATCGGATCGGGGCAACTTACCATCTTAAACAGGCATCACTTCAAGAACCTTTCAGCACTGGATGTCCGCTGGACCATTTCAGCTGACGGCCAGGTTTTAAAGGAGGGTAAACTGGACCTGGATATTGATCCTGGAGAAAAGAAAAGCATAAAGATCCCCTTTAATAAGCCCGACATACAACCGGAAACCTATTATTACCTGCTGGTACAGTTCATCCTGCCGGAAAATACAGGGTGGGCCGATAAAGGGCATGAAGTTGCCTGGGAACAATTCGAACTTCCCTGGTACATGGCCACAGAACCTGTTCCAGAGCCACCGGGTTCACCCCTCATGGTTGAAAAAACGGATAATGAGATTTTTATCAAAGGTGAAAATTTCACCTACACTTTCGATACCGGTACAGGTATCCTGCTATCCATGATATATAATAGAGTTGAAGTGATTGAAAAAGGTCCCGGGTTCAATGTCTGGAGGGCACCCCTGGCCAATGAGCTGGATGCATGGGGCATTTGGGGGACGCATATCGGGGAACGGAAACCCGGTATGGGCCAGAACCATGCCAATGGATGGCGCTCTATCGGCCTGGATAAACTTACCTCCCTGCTGGAAGAATTCAGGATTGTCAGGGAAGATACAGATGAGGTTGAAATCCGTGCGGTTGTAAACCTATCTTCCAATAACTATAGCACGGGATTTGATGTAAACTATAATTACCTTATCCAGAGTGACGGCCGGATCAATATCAGGGTAAGTTCGACGCCCCACGGCCATATGACCCATTGGTTGCCGAAAATCGGATTGCAGATGCAGCTTCCCCAATCCTTCGGGGAGATGCAATGGCATGGCCGGGGACCCTTTGAAACTTATCCGGACAGGAAAACCGGTGCCAGGAAAGGTATTTATACCAGCACGGTTGAAGATGCCTATGTACCCTATATCATACCCCAGGATCATGGCAACCGGACAGATGTTCACTGGATGTCATTGACCAGCAGGGAAGGGATTGGCCTGTTGGTTAGCGGAGAAAAGCTATTCAACTTCAGTGTACAAAAATATGATCCGGATAACCTAGACCGATCATATTATGCATTCCAGCTGCAGGACAGCGATGCCATTACACTGAATCTGGACCACCGGGTAGGTGGAGTGGGCTGTACAGCCATATCGGTGATGAACAAATACCGTGTACTGCCCGGTCCATATGAATTTTCATTTACTTTAAAACCATTTTCTGCTACTGAGGATAGTCCCATTGAACTGGGGAAAGTAAAATAAGGTTATCTCAGGGGCACCTCAATACTGAAGCTTGTACCCTTATTTAATTTACTTTCACATGAGATAGTACCATTCAGTTTCTGAGTGACAAGATTATAGACTATGTGCATGCCCAGACCTGTTCCAATCTTCTTATCGGTAGTAAAAAAAGGTTCAAAGATCTTTCCAATATTTTCTTCTGGTATTCCCCTGCCATTATCAGAATAATTAAAAATCAACCTGTCCTTATTGATCCGGGCCATTAATATTATCCTTCCTTCATCATGCTCATCGTATCCATGGGTCAGGCTATTCAGTACCAGGTTGGTAATTATTTGCGAGAATGTGCCAGGGTAACTGTACAGTTCAAGATCATCATCCATATCGAAACGAATCGTGATCTTTCGGTTCTTAAGTACCGAATACAGGCTGCGGATCACATCCGTAGTATATCCCTTCAACTTAAATTTTCGCTCCTGGGAGGTGGACTGGTCAACAGATACCTGCTTAAAACTCTGTACCAGATTAGCAGTGCGTTCCATATTGGCAAGTATTAACCTTGCACTCTGGTTGGCAGTGTTCAGGTATTCTTTGAATTCATTGCGACTTATCTTGTTTTGCTTATATAATTCTGCGATCTGCGTAGTTTCATCCATGAGGCATGAGGCAGCTGTCACACTGATCCCTACCGGGGTATTGATCTCATGGGCCACCCCCGCTACAAGTCCCCCGAGCGCTGCCAGTTTCTCCGACTGGATCAGCTGATCCTGTGTCTCCTTCAACCGCTCAAGGGTTTGTTGGAGTTCTTCTTTTTGAATTATTAATTCTTCTTTCTGGCTGATCAGCTCTTTCTTCTGTACTTCTATGGTAGATGTTCTTTCATTTACCTGTTGCTCAAGCCTTTCTTTGTCTTTTCTTAACCGCAAGGTTCGCCATCTTATATAACCGATAATGGCAAGGATAGTCAGTATTACATAAGCAATATATGCAAGGAGAGTCCGGTAAAAGGGAGGATGTATGATGATGTGGATGGATGCCGGAGTTTCATTCCATAATCCGTCATTATTACAACCCCTCACAAAAAAAGTATATGCCCCCGGATCAATATTGGTATATCTTACCTCCCGGGTGTTCCCGCAATATGTCCAGTCTTCTTCGAAACCCTCCAGCATGTAGGCATACTGGTTTTTATGTGAATTGCTGTAATTCAGGGCAATAAATCCTAAGGAGAAGATATTATCCTTGTGTTTTAGGTGTATGGTCTCCATCTCATAAACAGGCCGGTCAAAATAAATCCTTTCCTGGTCTTTCTGGAATAAAGTAATATAGACTTCCGGGCGGTTGGTATTTACGGTGATGCTATCCGGGTGAAATACATTATATCCATTAGTGCCGCCGAAGTATATCTCTCCCCTTGCAGATTTATAAACTGCATCACGATTGAATGCGTACCCTTGGAGTCCGTCACTTACATCGTAATGGTTGAAATTCGGCTTCTCCAACCATGCATCATCCCTGGCCAACGATAGTTTCGATATTCCTCTATTGTGGCTGACCCAAAGGTTTCCATAATCATCACAAACCATTCCCTGCAGCATATCCCCGTGAAATTCTTCTGCCTCACCAAAATTTCTGAAACGGTTCCTTTGCCTGTCAAATGAGTTCAACCCATTGGATGTTCCAATCCATAACCTACCCCACGGATCCTCCATAATTTGCCGGATATTATTATCGCTTATGGTCGTAAGATCTCCAGGTATATTCTGGTAACCAATCAGGGAAGAGTCCTTAAGATTGTATCTGAATAAGCCGCAATTGGTTGTCCCGATCCATAGGTAACCATCCTGATCCTCAAATAATTCCACAATGGAACAATCAAAAGAGAATTTATTTTGAAGGAAATCAATGGGATCTCTTAGTACATGGGAAAATCGGCCGGTCTTTCTGTCCAGGATATCCAGTCCCATATTTGTGGCAACCCAAAGGTTTCCACTGCTGTCTTCCAGGACATTGGTGACATCATCATCACTGATACTTTCAGGATCATCCGGGTCATGTAAAAAATGTATAAAAGATATTTCAGGTTTTTGAGAAGGCTTAGGGTTGCCATGAATAATCATTCGATTTAATCCGAATCCTGTACAAACCCAATAATTACCCTGCTTATCCTGGTAGATCTTCTGAATGGCGTTACTACTGATCTTATCCTTGGATAACCTATTGTATGGATCTGCCCGGTAATTATAGTAATTGCCTTTCATTTCAGAAGACGATAGGTGGATCCCATTCTTAAAAGACCCTAACCAGAGCCGTTCTTTATGGTCAAGGAATATGCTGCTTATATCATTCTCTATTAAATCATCAGGATTATCCGGCAATCTTTTAAAATGCCTGATATTTTTATCCTGCCTGTCAATTTTGATAATGCCCCCGGTTAAAACTGAAACCCAAATGATGCCTGCATCCGTGGTAATGAGATCCACTATATTGTTGGGATATTTTTGCATGATGGAGGAGTAAACTTTTTCAATATACGCCCCGTATGGATATTTGTGATGATGGGAGAAATAATTTATGGATCCTGTACCTGGATTAAAACCATAGTAGCCTTCCCAGGATGTAAGCCAGATTGTTCCCTCAACATCCTTTGTGATCTGGAGAAGATTATTATATCCAAGTGTATCTCCTTCGCTTAATTTATCATCCTGCAGATAAGGTATGATATAATTGATAAACTGATCCTTGTTATAATCGAATTTTGAAAAGCCTGACCACCCTGATATCCAAAGATCGCCTCCGGGATCTACGTATACCTGTTCCAGGTAATCACTCAGGATACTCTGTTGATCATTCTGATTATGCCTGTATTGTTCAAATCGAACGTTGGTTTCATCGATAAGCCTGAATAATCCAGCACCCCATGATGATATCCACACCGTTCCTTTTCTATCTACATTGACACTGAAGGTTCCCAGGATCGATGCCCGGTCTGAAGGCAAATCAGCGTAATGATGCAGCGTAAATTCATTTTCTTTACGGTCATATTTATACAAGCCATCCCTGATATCCACCCCTGCTATCCACAGGTTGCTGCTGGAATCCTCTGCAAACATCACCTCTGACCAGTACGGTAGGAGCCTGGGCTTAGGATTGTAAAGATAAATACTGTCATCTTTGAAACTGGTGAAATGGTTTTGGGATCTGTCAAATGAGAAGATCCCTGCATCGGTAAACACCCAGAACAATCCCTTCGAATCTTCCTTGATGAAGTAGATGTTGTTATCCGGTCTGTTCAGATCATGGGGATCGGGGTAAAAGTTATGGAAGTTTTCCCTTCCCCGGTCAAACCTGCTAAGTCCCCTTCGGGTGGAAGCCCAGATGATTCCCTCCCTATCTTCGTAGATAGTATGCACAAAATTATCGGAAAGTGATGTTGTATCATCTTCCTGGTTAACAAATGTCCGGACACCATACCCATCATAATAGCCCAGTCCATGGTCAGATGTGAACCACAAAAATCCATAAGAATCAACATGAAGGTCAAAGATATTATTGGTGGTCAGGCCATCTTCAAGGCCGATATGCTGGATCCTGACATCTTCAGGATTGGTTATGACTTCCAGTTCGATCTGTGCTGGAAGCAGCATCGGAACCAGGCATAGAAATGAAAAAACCAGCTTACGGAGATCCTGGTTGTTCATTGGACAATGGTATCGGCAGTGATTAAGGGTCTACTATAAATTTAATAAATCCTGTTGTATATATCAATTATTCACCGAATGGTTCCTCGAGTGACTGGCAAAGCATGCCTCCAAGATATTTTCCTCCATCTTCAGTGACAACAAAACAATCTTCAATGCGAAGTCCGAATTCATCATAGATATAGATCCCTGGTTCGTTGGACATGGTCATGCCTGGTTCAAGCAGCAGGGGATTGTCCCTGACAAGGTAGGGCCACTCGTGCCATTCCAATCCTATGCCATGCCCCAGCCTGTGTACAAAATAGGAATAATCAGGACCATACCCGGCCTCTTCAATAACCTTCCTTGCTGCCCTGTCGACCTCTCCTGCCGGTATACCGGGCCGTACAGCTGCGATGGCAGCATCCTGGGCACGCTTTACGATATCAAATACTTTCTTCTGTTTATCATTTGGCTGGCCGAAAACAATGGTACGGGTAACATCTGACCGATACCCTTCCACGGTGCATCCCCCATCCACCAGGATGATGTCCCCGTCCCTGAGATGGTATTCCTGCCTTGATCCATGCGGGAAAGCTGAAAGGGGACCGAACAATGGCCATCCCCCTCCGGTGGCACCCAGGTTCTCATGTCCCGTTGAGATCAGTGCACGCAGATCCTGTGAGGTCATGCCGGACTCAACCTGGGCAAAGGCCCATTTATAAGCTTTTTTAGTGATATTGTTTGCCAGCTCCATATAGGATAGCTCTTTTGCGGTCTTGATGCCCCGGCAAGGGTCAATGATCCCTGACCCGTTAACAAGTTCCAGGCTGGTTTCTTTCCTGATCCCTTCTACTACGAAATTCCGGACGTTCGGATCAATGGCTACTTTTTTTGCCGGTCTGGCGAGTGAGGTAAAAACATCTTTCAGCAAAACATAGGGAGACTCATGCTCCTCCCAGGTCCGGATATCATCACCAAAACGGATCACCTCTGTAGCCCGGGGTGCCTCGAATCCGGGTGAGATCCAAACCGGATCTCCTGCCACCGGAAATACAACACCAAAAACACGTTCGCTCGTCCACCAGCTGACATCAAAGAAATACTGCAGATTGATACCCCCTTCTATCCACAGGGCATCAATATTGCGGTCAGCCATCAGTCCCCGGACCTTTTCCTGCCTGTCTCTATAATCCTGGTCCGTAAGAGCTTGCACATCCTTTGTCATATCTTCCAGAAGGGCAGTCTCCATACCCTTCTGGTTGCAGGACTGGATAAATGCCGGGACCAGTCCTGAAAAAGCGAGTGTAAGTCCCCCGGTCCTGACAAAACTCCGGCGATCATATTTCATCATCCTTTGAACATTTGGTTATCCTCATAAAGATAGGTGAGAAATTGGTACATTTGGCATAATTTTTCAACCTATGAAGAAAGCCATATTTCTACTTTTAATATTGATCCCCCTCCCAGGATGGTGCCAGGAAAAGGACAGCCTCGTTATCAGCAGCATATTCAAAGAAGCGCTTACCAGCAGGGAAGCTTATGAAAACCTGAGGTACCTCTGCAAGGAATGCAAAGGCAGGATATCTGGCACACCGGAAGCAGCAAAGGCCGTAGAATTCACCAGGCAGGTGATGCTGGATATGGATCTTGATTCGGTTTACCTGCAGAAGTTGATGGTGAAACGATGGGTCCGGGGTAAAGTGGAACATTGCAGGATCAGCTCGGCAATAATGGGCTCAGAGGATCTGGCTGTTACGGGACTCGGACTCTCTGTGGGAACGTCTGACGTGGGACTGACAGCCGGGGTGATAGAGGTAAATGGCATAGAAGATCTCGAAAGGGTTGGAGCAAATGCCATTCAGGATAAAATAGTCTTTTTTAACAAACCCATGGACCCGTCTCTGCTGAATACCTTCAGGGCTTATGGCGGAGCAGCCAGCCAGCGGACACGTGGAGCATCCCGGGCTGCCCCCTATGGTGCCGTGGCCGTGATCGTCCGTTCGCTGACGACTGCACTGGATGATCACCCGCATACGGGTGTCATGTATTATGCTGAAGATGTTGACAAGATCCCGGCAGTTGCCGTCAGTACCAGGGGTGCTGAACTGCTGAGTGCCTGGCTGAAAGGAGATCCCGAATTAAAGATGCACCTGGTGAGTAATTGTAAAAACATGCCGGAAGTAAGCTCCTATAATGTGATTGGGGAGGTCCGGGGGACTGATTACCCCGACCAGATCATTACGGTTGGAGGACACCTGGATGCATGGGACAACAGTGAAGGGGCACATGATGACGGGGCCGGTTGTGTACAGTCAATAGAAGTCCTCCGCTTGTATAAAAGCCTTGGTATTCGACCAAAAAGGACCGTAAGGGCTGTTATGTTCATGGATGAGGAAATCGCCCAGCGGGGTGGAAAGAAATATGCTGAACTGGCTGAAATGAAAAATGAATCTCATTATGTTGCGCTTGAATCAGACCGGGGTGGACTGATGCCCAGGGGATTTGGTATCGGGACCACCGGGACAAAGCTGGAGCATATGCTGGCCCTTGAGAAGTACTTCAGGCCTTACGGGATCACAGAATTTAAGGCAGGAGGAGGAGGCGTGGATATCGCGCCCCTGAAAAAGTTCGGCACACCATTGATCAGTTTTGTACCTGATCCGCAAAGGTATTTCGATTACCACCATTCCCCCAATGATACCTTTGAGCAGGTAAATATCCGTGAATTGCAGATGGGAAGCGCCGCCATGGCCAGCCTCCTGTACCTGATCGATAAATTTGATCTTTAATACCAGGGTTGGGGCCTATCTATGCTGAGTCAGCATCCCTGTTCCGGTATTCCTCAATGGGCAGGCAGGAACATACCAGGTTCCTGTCCCCATACACATCATCCAGGCGGCCGACGGCCGGCCAGAATTTATTCTCTCTGATCCATCTCAGCGGAAACGCAGCCTTTTCCCTGGCATAGGGATGTTCCCAATCATCCCCTGCAGATTCATCTGCCGTATGTGGAGCATTTTTCAGGACATTGTCATCAATCGGGACAATACCATCCCTGACTTCCAGAATTTCATTATAAATGGACCTCATTGCCTCGATGAACCTGTCCAGTTCTTCTTTTGACTCACTTTCTGTGGGTTCGACCATGAGTGTACCATGGACAGGGAAGGACAATGTTGGTGCGTGAAACCCGTAATCCATCAGACGTTTTGCAATATCAGCCTCGCTTATCTCACCGAATTGTCTGAATGGCCTGCAATCCAGGATCATTTCATGCCCGACGAATCCGTTTTCACCGGTATAAAGCACTTCAAAATAGTCTTTCAGGGAGGTTGCCAGGTAATTGGCATTGAGGATGGCATACCTGGTCGCCTGTGTCAGTCCGGGTCCACCAAGCAATTTAATGTAAGCATGGGAAATCGTGAGTATGCTTGCGCTGCCCCATGGAGCTCCTGAAACAGCAGGGATCCCATTGATCCCGCCGGTTTCAGCAAGTTTATGGGTAGGCAGGAATTCCACCAGGTGATCGGCCACTGCGATGGGCCCCATGCCGGGACCGCCGCCGCCATGAGGTATGGCAAAGGTCTTATGCAGGTTCAGGTGGCAGACATCGGCACCGATCATGGCCGGATTGGTCAGTCCCACCTGTGCATTCATATTCGCACCATCCATATAAACCTGTCCCCCGCAATCATGCACCACCTGTATCATTTCCTTTACCTTTCCTTCGAAAACACCATGTGTGGAGGGATAGGTTATCATAAATGCGGCGAGCTTGTCCTTATGGTTCTCTGCCGATTGCCTGAGGCAATCCAGGTCGATATTCCCCCGCTCATCACAATCCACAACCACAACCTCCATACCGGCCATCACAGCACTGGCCGGATTGGTCCCATGTGCCGATGCAGGGATCAGTACAAGGTTCCGGTGAGAATCACCTCGACTTATGTGCCAGGCCCGGATCACCATGAGCCCCGTAAATTCTCCGGATGCACCTGAATTGGGCATCAATGAAACTTCATCAAATCCCGTGATTATTTTCAGATCTCTCTTCAATTCATGGAACAACTGGTGGTAACCTTCTGCCTGATCGACGGGAATGAAGGGATGCAGATTCCCGAATTCAGGCCAGCTGAGGGCCAACATCTCAATGGCTGCATTTAGTTTCATCGTGCAGGAACCGAGTGATATCATGGAGTGGGCCAGGGAGAAATCCTTCCTTTCCAGTTTCTTGATATACCTCATCAATTCGGTCTCAGAATGAAACCGGTTAAAGACATCCTGCATCATGAAATCATCTTTTCTCCGGAACCTGGCATCGATACTATCTTTGAGTAGCCATGCTGGTGAGCGGTACGAACTTTTCTTCTGCGAGCAGGGCAAAAATCAGTAATATCCTGTTCAGGTCATTCAACCCAACTGTCTCGTCCATACTTATCCTCAGGGTTCGTTCATCCGGGTAAAACAAATTGACCTCATTCTCTAGGGCAATCTCCCGGACTTTCCCACTTGTAAGGCCTTCTGGAAGCCTTATAGTCAGGGTATCAAAATGGTTCTTCCCGTCCAGGACAAATCCCAGATTCATCAGCCCTTCTGCCAGAAGAGATGTGGCAGTGTGGATCTCTGTGGCTATCCTTTTCAGTCCACCCGGACCGTGATAAGCTCCGTACATTCCTGCCATGGTAGCCAGCAGGGCCTGTGCCGTACATATATTGGATGTGGCCCGCTCCCTCTTTATATGCTGTTCGCGGGTCTGCAATGCCATGCGCAGGGCAGGATTTTCATGCCGGTCAACAGATACCCCTATGATGCGGCCTGGGAGATTCCGTTTGAATTTCTCTCTTGTGGCAAAATATGCGGCATGGGGACCGCCATATCCCATGGGAATCCCAAATCGCTGTGTGGATCCGATCACCACATCTGCCCCCCAATCTCCCGGAGGGACGAGAATAGCCAGGCTCATTAGATCAGCAGCCACCCCGACAAGTATATTATTTAGATGAGCCCCGGATACAAATTCCTGATAATCAATGATCCGACCATCAGCTCCCGGATATTGGACCAGGGCTCCAAAATATCCTTCATCCAGAGATACTGATTCAAAAGAACCAAATACCAGCTCAATCCCCAGGGGTTCGGCATGTGTGGTAAGCAAATCAAGGGTCTGGGGGAAGGTATTTTCATCAGCAAAGAATTTCACCACTCCTTCCCTGACCATCGTCCTCGACCTGGCATTGTACATCATGATCATAGCTTCTGAAGCTGCTGTAGGCTCATCGAGCAGAGATGCATTGGCAAGATCCATGCCCGTCAGCTCCATGACCATGGTCTGGAAATTAAGCAGGGCTTCCAGCCTGCCCTGCGATATCTCTGCCTGGTAGGGAGTGTAGGAAGTGTACCAGGCCGGATTTTCGAGTATATTCCGCTGGATCACCGCAGGTAAGATGGTATTGTAATAGCCCAGGCCAATGAATGAGCGGTAAACCTTATTCCGTGAAGCAATTTCCCTCAAAGCGTTGAAATATTCATATTCACTGATCCCTTCAGGTAATCCCAGTGGATTTTCCATCCGGATGGACGAGGGAATGGTTTTATCTATCAATTCATCGAAGGTCCCGGCCCCGATCTTCTCCAGCATCAAGGCTGCATCATTTTTACGGGGGCCAATGTGTCGGTAAGTAAACTGATCCATTTAAAACTTATTTGTAAAAGGTGATACTATCTATCTGAAAAAAGGATTTGATTGGTTTTCTATACCTATTGTTGTATCCGGTCCATGTCCGGGGTATACCCGTATCTCCGGATCAAGTATTAACAACTTCTGACGTATGCTGCTGACCAGGCTGTCATAGTCACCACCTGGAAGATCTGTCCGGCCAATGCTCCCCTGGAACAATACATCTCCCGTAAACATACATCGTTGTTCTTTGTTTAGCAGGACTATCCCTCCCGGAGAATGCCCGGGAATATGGATAACCTCGAAAATCGACCTGCCAAAGGTGACCGTATCACCTTCATTCAGAAAACCTGTGGGCTCGGGAGGTGTTTGTACCTCCAGTCCGAAAAACTCCCCCTGTGCGATACTGGCAGTAAGCAGCGGCTTCTCCTGCGGATGTATCAGGAAGGGAAGCCTGAATTGATCGTGCAGGAATGCCGTTCCCAGGATATGGTCAATGTGGCAATGGGTATTTACTATTTTAACAGGCGTCAGGTGGTTCATCCTCAAAATATGCCAGAAGAAGATCCTGCTCCTCCGGCTCCTGGCAGCCTGGATCCACTATCATGCACTCCCCGGTATCATCTGACAGGATATAGGTATTTTCCCTGAAGGGATTGAATTCGAGCCTTTTTATGCTTATCATAAATAATATATTAAGATTAATCCTCCATCCCTTTCAGCAGGGGCACAAATGCAAAATTCCCATGCTCGGACTGTTCGAAATCTGTCTCGGCCGTCCTGACGATACGAATCATCCGCTGGCTGTTCCTGCCCCCTACCGGAATGACCATGATGCCCCCTACCTTCAGCTGTCCCTTCAACTTCGCGGGGATATCCCCTGCACCTGCAGTAACCAGGATTCTGTCATATGGACCATAGGTTGGTTTCCCCTGGTATCCGTCACCATAAAAAAAGTGGGGCTTATAGCCCAGCAAACCAAGGTTTTCCTGAGCCCTCAGAAATAATTTCCTTTGCCTTTCAATGGTAAATACAGATGCTCCTAGTTCTATCAACACGGCTGTCTGGTAACCGGAACCTGTGCCGATCTCGAGCACCCGGTCTCTCGGTTTGACTTCCAGCAATTCGGTTTGAAAAGCTACTGTATAAGGCTGCGATATGGTCTGGCCCTCCCCTATTGGAAAAGCCTGGTCTCTATACGAAAATGTGATAAAGCTGCTATCCATGAACAGATGCCTTGGGATCTTTCCGATGGCTTCAAGGACCTTCTCATCACTAATGCCCTTTGAACGGATTGTTTCTACCAATTGTTTCCTTAAACCTTTATGCCGGTAAGTATCATTCATCCTGCTAAATCCCGATCCTGCAAATTTGATACTTTTTTAACAAAAAAAGACCAGTAGTTGAAAAGTATTTAGCATCTAATCTAGTAAATGCTTTATGTTTGCAGAAACACATGATCTTCAATGCTTAAGATTGGAATTATTGGGGAATATGATCCAGTCGCGAGTTTAAGCAGAATTCTTTCTGAACTTTCAACTTGTTCTTTTTCTGGTGCTTACCACCCAAGTCCAGGTCATGTGAATCTTCTGTCGGACAATTTAAATATTCCTGTCTTTTCATCCTATGAGGCTTTTCTCGACAGCTGTGATGCCATTATTGTTGACCATACTGAGGATATAAACTCACATCATATCATCGATGCCATCAAAGGATCTAAACATATTCTTCTCGAAAAACCATTGCAGTGGCAGGATGAGGAGCTTGAATATCTGTTCAAGCTGGCGGAAGAAGCCCAGATCCTGTTTAAGTTCCGGGAATCTTTTCTTTTCCATCCCGTGCTAAAAGCAGCTGAACCATATATTCAGAATCCTACGTTTATTGATTACCGGATAGGCATATCATCTGAAACCCCTTCAGAGCATTTACCGGATCTTATCATACGTGCACTGGTCCAATGTCTGGATGCTATATTTTATCTTAATCCTGCCCGGATAAAAAAAACCAGTACTGTTTTTTCCCCGGATCTTTTCGGTTTCCCTGGTGTCATCCATGGCAGGCTTGAGTTCGATAACGGCTGCATTTCAAACATTACCTGTAATGGATATGCTGAGCAAAATAAATCAGCCTGTCTTATCTACCAGGAAAATCGTCATGCGAATTTAAATTTCTTTAATAAGAAGTTGGTCATTAAAGACAAAGTACCTGACAATGATAAGTTGAAGTCATATACTGTACCTATAAAATCCAAGGACCCGGTTGCTGAAGAGATCTGGAATTTCATTGATATGATCCTGAACAAGAGTTTCTATCTTGCCCCCTTTCATAATTACTATCAGTCTTTTATGCTAGCCAGAAAAATGATCGAGAACCTGCCCATCCATTCCATGGCAGAGTAGTCCACCGCTCATGGTCAAAGACCTGTTATAAAAAATCTACTCTCAGACAATTAATCTTGAAAAAAACTGTTAATATTGAATGGATCATTCTGTTCCATTCAAAATCAGAGCTTATCTGGCAATTCCCGATCTCACGTGAACAAAAAAAGCCTGGTAATACTATATCTGTCGCTTGATTTTATTTCAGCTGCTTTGAGCTGGGCCATTTTTTATATCTACCGTAAGGTACAGGTGGAACCACAGGTATTCGGTTATGATATCCCTTTTGAGCTGGGTGTTAAATTCTATGCCGGCCTGATAGCTATCCCGCTTTTCTGGCTGACCCTGTATTACCTGGCCGGGACCTATCGGGATGTAATTGTAAAATCCAGGCTCAGGGAGCTGGGACAGACATTCATCCTCGTTCTCGTAGGCGTAATTATTTTATTCTTTGCCTTGATCCTGGACGATGTGATTGTATCCTATAAGGATTACTATACTTCATTTTTTGTACTTGCAGGTTTGCAGTTCGTCCTTACCTATATTCCCCGTATCACTTTGACCACCATCATATCGAAAAAAGTCCAGCAAGGCAAGATTGGCTACAATACGCTGATGATCGGCAGCAATGAACGGGCCGTGGAGATATACCACGATATTGAGCAGGGTCATCTTCTGGGGGGCAGGATAGTAGGGTTTATCAATGGTGATTCAACAGGAGAATACAAGCTGGAAGGACTTACCAGGCACCTTGGATCACTTAAGGACGTAAAACAGATCATCACAGATTATGATATCGAAGAAGTCATTATTGCACTGGATATGGCTGAGCATGAAGCCATCAGCAATATTATCTTCACACTCGGTGAATGTAATGTCAGGATAAAGGCCGTACCCGATATCAATGATATTGTAACGGGTAAGGTGAAAGTTACGACCATCTTCGGTACACCACTCATCCAGATATCCCATGCACTTCTACCAATCTGGCAGGAAAATCTGAAACGATCAATTGATGTCCTTTTCTCCACCCTGGCCATGATCCTGCTCTCACCACTGATCCTGTTCCTTGTGATTGGTGTTAAAATCAGCTCAAAAGGTCCTGTCCTGCATAGACAGGAAAGGATAGGGCGATATGGAAAGCCATTTACCCTCTATAAATTCAGATCCATGCACACAGATGCTGAAAAGAACGGTCCTGAACTCAGCAGGGTAAATGACAAAAGGCTAACAAATTTCGGTAAATTCATGAGAAGGAGGAAACTGGATGAAATACCCAATTTCTGGAATGTACTTATAAGTGAGATGTCCTTGGTGGGACCAAGGCCCGAAAGAAAATATTATATTGACCAGATCGTACAAAAAGCCCCCCACTACATTCACCTTCAGAAAGTAAAACCCGGGATCACTTCCTGGGGACAGGTAAAATATGGCTATGCTGTGAACGTGGATGAAATGGTCAAACGCCTTAAATACGACCTCCTCTATATCGAAAACATGTCCCTGTTCGTGGATTTTCAGATCATGATCTATACCATCCTTACCCTGTTCAAGGGGAGGCATATTTAAACCCGACGCTCTTAATCACCTTGTATGTTGGTCCTTCACGCCCCAACACACTCTCGTAATAGACCAGTTTTGTAATGGTGCTTTCCTGGAAGAAATAATCTCTGTACGCATGCAGCAGATCCTTCAATGCCTCTGTGTCCTGCAAACTTTTAATCCGGGCCAGGGTCAGATGGGGTCGGAAAGTCCCTTCTGTCTATCCGGAATCCAAGGTATTTCAACTCCCTGTCAAGTTCAGCTTTCATTTTCCGGATCACGGGGTCAATATCCAGGCCGATCCACAGTACCCTCGGGTCCTTGATATTCCTGAATAAGCCCAATCCCTTGTATTGTACCACAGGAGCATCATAAGCCGATACGACCCGGTTCAGCATTTGCCCGGTGAGATTTATCTGGTCATTGCTGGTATCACCCAGGAAGGCCAGTGTAAAATGCAATTGCATGGGACTGATCCATTTTATTCTTTCACCTTTAAGGCAGGTCTTACTGTGTGCAATACAATCTTTGATCTTCTCGCCTGCTTCCGTTTTTATAGCAATAAAAGTCCGCTTCATTACCCAAATTCATCGAAAATGAATATTTTTAATAGGTAAATAACCCAAAACAGTTATAAGTTATGAAAAAGATTGCAGTTGTTCTATCAGGATGTGGAGTATATGATGGAGCCGAGATCCACGAAGCAGTCCTCACCATGTCTGCGATAGCCGGTAACGGTGCTGCCTATGAAGTATTTGCACCGGACATCGATCAGCATCATGTGGTGAATCACCTGACAGGGGAAGAGATGGAGGAAACGCGTAATGTATTGATCGAATCAGCACGTATAGCCAGGGGAAATATCAAAGCCCTGAGCGAATTCAGCGGTAAAGAATTTGATGCCATCATATTTCCCGGTGGGTTCGGGGCCGCAAAAAACCTTTCAACATTCGCCTTTGACGGGAGTAATTGCCAGGTCAACAGCGATGTTGAAGCAGCCATTAAAGAAATGATAGCCCTTGGTAAACCGGTTGGTGCATTGTGTATATCCCCCGTTATACTGGCAAAAATTCTGGGATGACGTGGAACTAACCATAGGTGATGATGCCGGAACCATTCAGGCCATTGAGGAAATGGGTGCAACCCATAAGGCAACCACTCATGGAGAAGTGGTGGTGGACCAGCAACATAAGATCGTGACAACACCCTGTTATATGCTCGATGCCACGATTACACAAATAGATGAAGGTGCGCGGAATGTAGTGAAAAAAATGCTTGAGATGGTGTAGGGAAACCTGCTCAGAGTTGGCCGTTTTCAATCAGTACGACAATTTCTTCGATCAGGCGATCCTCATCCTCGGCATCATATTCTGATTTCAGGTTGGATCCAAAAAGCCTGGCAAGGGCCTGCCAGAAGACTGCTGAAATTTTACCCCTCAGTTCTTTTACCAGTTCATAGGAAGTATCTCCTGTTTCCCTGTCAACCAGCTTAATAAGGATCCTCCCCTGTGTAACAGTTAATTTTTTAAGGTCTTCTTTATAATCCTTCAGCAACTCCTTTTCGACCAGTTTCATATAGTCTTTCTGCTCCTTCTCTGTTTTGAGAGACATCATATGAACCTCCACCTCCGCCAGCTTTTCACCGGCCATTTTGGCCCAGGGGTAAGCCTTTTTAACGTTATAGATCAACCTGGTATAGCGCCTTCTTTCACGCCGGCTCTTGAACTTTTTTGTCGGGAATATATATACTTCATCCAGGTCAGCCACCCATAAAGTATCTCCATCTATCACCAGGGCCCTGGCCACATAAATGTCCTGAGTGTTCAGTATACTGTCCTCATTTTGCCGGACAGTGTCTATGTCACCCAGGATGCTATCCACATCATACAGGACACTGTCCTGCCCATTGCTGACCAGTCCGGTCATAATCAAAAAGCATAAAAAGCTAATTTTTAGCAGTATATGCCTGGTGTTCATAGATGTAAAATACGGCATTTTTTTATTTTAACCAGAATCTGCACTCTTTATTGTACAGAGCTTACCTATTTATCCTTACTTATGGGGGGAGCCAGGATCCGATTCTAGTGGACGAGAAGCAATTACAACATTGTCTTTTCAAACTTGTTCCTACCTTTGTATTCATGGATCAGAATAACAGAAAATATACAAACAAGGACATTACCCTTCACTGGAAGCCCTCAAGCTGCATCCATGCAACTACCTGCTACCGGGAACTCAACGAAGTATTTAATCCGAGGGAAAGGCCATGGATCAAAATGGATGGCGCATCTACAGAAAAGATCATAGATATTGTCAGAAGGTGTCCAACAGATGCCCTGACCTTCGAATGGAATGAGGTAGGTAAGGTTTCCGATAAAGCTCCCGAATCAGGTCCTTCCGAAGAATCCAGGTTAAAAGAAGCTCGAAAATCAGCCGGCTGAGATCAGGATCATGAAAGACGGACCCTATGTCGTGGAAGGGGACTTCACCATCATCGGAAGCGACGGACAGGAGCTAAAAAAATGCTCATGACTTCTTTCTGCCGTTGCGGGGCATCTGAAGAAATGCCATACTGCGATGGTTCCCACAGGATTGAAGATTTCACAAACAGCTGCGACTGATATGGAGAATAATAGCAAGAAAAAAGCAGAATTCCGGGTGCTGAAAAACGGACCACTACAAGGTCAGCGGAGACTTTATACTGAAGTGCACCTCCGGGGATAAGGTGATGGAAACCAGGGAAATGATCTTTCTTTGCCGTTGCGGTGGTTCAGCCAATAAACCATTCTGTGACGGTTCACACCGGCGGGTTGGACTGAGGGACTGAGTTTCTGAGGGACTTACACCTCTAAACATGTTCCTTGACGAGATCCGCCGCCTCCTGCAGGCTGATCGCTGAATAAACCTTGAGTCCGGATTTATCTATCAGGTCCTTTGCTTCCTTTGCATTGGTCCCCTGCAACCTGACGATGACAGGCACCCGGACATCCCCGATGGATTGATAAGCATCCACAACACCCTGTGCCACCCTGTCACATCTCACTATCCCGCCAAAAATATTGATCAGGATTGCTTTTACGTTGGGATCTTTAAGGATGATCCTGAATCCGGCTTCCACAGTTTCCGCATTGGCTGTGCCCCCCACATCAAGGAAATTTGCTGGATCCCCGCCTGAAAGCTTGATAATATCCATGGTCGCCATGGCAAGTCCTGCACCGTTGACCATACAGCCAACATTCCCGTCCAGCTTGACAAAATTCAGGTTGTATTTGCCGGCTTCCACTTCGGCAGGATCTTCCTCCGTGATATCCCGCATTTCCATGCAGCCCGGATGCCTGTAAAGTGCATTATCATCAAGGTTGATCTTAGCGTCTGCTGCAAGTATCTTGTTGTCAGAAGTTTTCATAACCGGATTGATCTCGATCATCGAAGCATCAGAACCAACATAGGCCTGGTACAGGGATTGTACGAACCGGGTCATCTCCTTAAATGCATTGCCGGACAAGCCAAGATTGAAGGCCACTCTCCTCGCCTGGAAGGCCTGCATGCCAACGGCCGGATCAATGGTTTCCGTAAAAATCAGTTCAGGCGTTTTTTCTGCGACTGATTCTATATCCATTCCTCCTTCCGTTGAGTACATGATGATATTCTTTCCGGTGGCTCGGTTAAGCAATACACTTACATAGAATTCTTTGATATCACTCTCTCCCGGATAGTAAATCCCCTGTTCAATAAGTACTTTATGGACTTCTTTACCCTCGGGACCTGTCTGGTGTGTAACCAGGGTCATCCCGATAATGCTCTTTGTATGTTCCTTGACCTCATCCAGGGATTTGGCAATCTTGACACCTCCGCCTTTACCCCTGCCTCCGGCATGGATCTGTGCCTTGACTGCCCAGGAATCTGAACTGGTATTCTTTTGTATCTTTTTTGCCAGCTCAACAGCTGCATCTGGTGAATTAACAACGCCTCCTTCAGGAACGGCAACATTGTACTTTTTCAGGATTGATTTTGCCTGGTATTCATGTATGTTCATGTGACTGGTAATTTGAAGATGGACCAAAGACGAATTTATCTATTTTTTTTAACTTCGGCATACCTGCCAGGTTGTTTTCCGGCAATTAATTATCATCAGCATGCGTAAACTGGCCAACAATGAATTAAACCGCCTTTCTATCCCTGCTTTTAAACAGGCTGAAAAGATCCCGGTCATTGTGGTCCTGGATAATGTACGGAGCCTGAATAACATCGGCTCTGTTTTCAGGACATCTGATGCATTCCTTGTTGACCGATATCCTCCTGTGTGGAATAACGGCCACTCCACCTCATAAGGACATACATAAAACCGCCCTGGGGGCAACTGAATCTGTGGAATGGAAATATTACCACGAAACAGCCACAGCCATAAAGGAACTCAGGCAGGAGAATTATCACATCGTGGCAGTTGAGCAGACGGAAAAAAGCATTTCCCTGGACAGGTTCCGAGTAAAAAGAAATATGAAGTATGCTTTGATCTTCGGACATGAAATCCGCGGGGTCAGCCAGGATATTGTAGATATGTCCCATACCAGCCTGGACATTCCCCAATTCGGTACCAAACATTCATTGAACATCTCTGTCTGCGCTGGCATGGTGATCTGGGAGGTGTTCAGGCAGATCAGGCTCTAGTGATCCTAACAAAAAAAAAACGGTCCGGGATTGATCCCGGACCGTTTTACTATATATTAATTCCAAGTAATTATTGTACTATTCCTTTAAAGGCTTCATCCTCGAAATATGCAGCGAACTCAATATCTTTGGCAGCATGTTCCTTCAGCTTGGCTTCCTTGGCCACAGCGGCACGCAATGCATCAAGCATGGCATCCTTATCATCTCCGCGGGCAGCAGCGACAGCCATCAGGTAATCTACACATGGCATGCATCACCTTTCAGTCCCGTTCAGCATTTCATATGCTTTATCAGGCTGACCCTGCAGCAGGATAACCAGGGCATTGTTGTAGCTCTGCTGTGGCTCCGAGCAAACTCTTGGCAGCATCATAGTCTCCCTGTATGATCTTGATGGCAGCCAGGTTCTCATTAACTTCATCTCCGGCACCTGAAGCTGCAGAGAAAAGCTGCTCAGCTGCTTCAATGTTACCTTCTCTTAAAGCAATAACACCGAGGTTGTTCTTTACAATGTTATGATCCTTAATGGCCTTGGCAGCTTCAAAAGCTTGCTTTGCACCAGCCATGTCCCCCATAGCAAGCTTGGTGACACCAACATTGTTGGCAGCACGTATGCACTTGGGATGCTTTTCCCATGCCATACCATAAAGAGCCAGTTTTGTTTTATTATCATCGAACAGAGTAGCAGAATACAGAAGTTCTTCAAGTACCAGGGTGTCCATATTGTCAACAACCCATTGCTTGAGTTCTGCATCTGACCAGCCGATCTTTTCAACATTGACGGTAAATACTGACCTTCTCAGTTCAGGAAGGATCTTTACCTTGATCTCTTCGAAAGCCTCGGCAATGTTCTTGATCTCCTTCTCGCGGACAACCGGATCGGAGTACATGGAGAGAACTCGAAGGATCAGGTCTTTATCCTGGATATCAGATTCTTCCATCAGCTTCTTGAATCCATCCCAGTCTTCTGGTGTGGTCAACATACTGAAGAAATTATCATCTTCGGGGACTTCAACTTTGGCTTTTTTCAGGTCACGCTTCAGAAATCTTGAAGCTGAACCTTCCCTGTTACCGGAAAGTTTTGTATTCAGATCCAACTCTCCATCAGGGGAAGCGTAAGCTGAAACCTCAATGCCTTTCAGATCAATTCGCTCATTCTCAGTAGCAGCCTTGACATAATCGGCCATACCAGCAATATCTTCCTCTTTCAATTCTGAATTCCTTACATCATACCTGTTAATAATATAATGTATATCGGCAACATATTCATCCGGAACAATCCTTTTGAAATTATCTCCGAAGGATACGGTACTTGCCTTCCTTATTTACCAGCAGGGGGGTAGTAATAATCCCGTCAGCGATCTTCATCGGGGGAAGGTCAGCTTCTTTGTTCTTAACTGTTGCTTTCCCTTTCACATACAGTTCTGAACGCATCATTTCAGGTGTATAGTCAACTTCATCAGCATAGCTGAAACTACCACCTGAGGTAAAGGAAATTACTTTATTATTTTCCTCAACCTGCTCACCCTGTAGTGTTTCAGACTTTAATTCTGTTACTCCACCTTCATATTGCAGATAAGGGATGGCAGTAACAATAGCCTTCTTGTGAAAATACTTTTCCGGGTAGACTTACATTAACAGTCTACGGCTACTTTACCTCCATGTAGTTTCAAGAGGATCAGGGGTTACCTTGTAATCCACAAGGGAAGCATTATCTGCCATCTTTTGTGGCCCGCCACAACTGACGGCAATAAGGGCTGCAGCAATAAATGATGCAAAAATGTTCAATCTTCTCATAATTACTTGGTTATTAGTTTAATACTTAATGCTCTTTTGAATTGCTTCTACAAACTTAATAATGTTTTTCAATTTATAAAAAAAATGCATACAAATACATCCTGAATTCAAGGTAATTGAATACGGTTCATTCCTGTTAGCATGATCCTTGTGGAAAATAGCATCCTCAATAATTGAATAATGCCTTTTTACGGAAATAAAGTCTAAATGTTCCAAATCAAGCACAAGAATTTTCTGATTTTTTAGAGAACGCAGGTATTCAAAATATCCATGCTGCACATTTTCAAGGTATTCGGCGGTGATATCCTGTTCATAATCCCTGCCCCTTTTCCTGATATTCTGAGATCAGTTTTTCGAAGCTATATAAAGATAAACATACAGGTCAGGGTTTGGCAATTGCTTGTGAATGATATCAAATAATTGCCGGTACAGGTTAAATTCATCAACCTGCAGGGTAATCTTGGCAAAGATCAGGGATTTACTGAAAAAATAATCCGCTACCGTAAATGGCTGAAACAGGTCAGGAGATGTTAGCTCCCTGTGTAACTGGTTATACCTTGCTGCCAGAAAGGAAAGTTCCAGCGGAAAGGAGTACCTTTCCTGGATCCTGGTAGAACTTTGGAAGGAAAGGATTATCTGCATACTGTTCAAGGATGAGTCTTGCATTATGCTTTTCAGCAATCATACTGGCCAGGGAAGTTTTCCCTGCACCTATATTCCCTTCAATGACCAGGTAATTGATCATCCCGTGATCTAAATATACAAAAAAGAAAACCGCAAAGACTGCTTATCAATCCCTGCGGTTCCAAATATTGTTGGTTAAGTAACTATTCAGGTTTTCTGTCCCTGTCGTCCCTGTTCCCCGGTTGTCACGGCTACCCCGGTTGTCACGGCTACCCCGGCTGTCACGACTGCCTCGGTTGTCACGATTATCGCGATGCCTGCGCTCTCCTGTGGGTTCTTGATAACCTTCTGGTTTGGGCTGCAGGACTTTCCTCGATAGTTTGAGGTTCCCGTTCTTCTCATCGATGCTGATCAGTTTGACTTCCACTTCATCACCTACATTGACTTCGTCTTCAATTTTTTCAACCCTTCTCCAGTCCCATTCTGAGATGTGCAGCAAACCTTCCTTCCCGGCATAATCTCAATAAAAGCACCAAAAGAAACCACTCCTTTGACCTTGCCTTTATATATCTCGCCTACTTCAGGTTCTGCAATGATCTCAGCGATCTTGGCCAGGGCAGCTTCGATGGAATCCTTATTGTCAGCAAAGACATCAATTACGCCCCTGTTGTCAATCTCCTCAATTACAATCGTAGCTCCTGTATCTGCCTGTATGCCCTGGATAATTTTTCCACCCGGACCGATCACAGCACCGATCAGGTCTTTTGGAATGCTGATCTGTACGATCCTTGGAACATGGGGTTTAAAATCTTCCCTGGGTTATCAATGACCTCGGTCATCTTGCTCAGAATGTGAAGACGTGCCCTTTCTTGCCTGTTCCAGTGCTTCAGCAAGGATCTCATAAGAGAGTCCATCTACTTTAATATCCATCTGTGTGGCCGTAATACCATCTTCTGTTCCGGCCACTTTAAAGTCCATGTCACCCAGGTGGTCTTCATCTCCCAGGATATCAGAAAGGACTGCATATTTTCCTGAATCCGTATCGGTGATCAGTCCCATGGCAATCCCGGAAACAGGTTTACTGATCTTAATCCCGCAGTCCATTAAAGCCAGTGTTCCTGCACAAACGGTAGCCATGGAAGAGGAACCATTGGATTCCAGGATGTCAGATACGATCCTGACTGCATATGGATTTGCCTCTCCAACAGGCATCACCTTCTTTAATGCGCGGTGAGCCAGGTTACCATGGCCTACTTCCCTCCGGCTGATGCCCCTTATGGGACGTGCATCTCCGGTTGAGAAAGGCGGGAAATTATAATGCAGGGTAAATTTATCAGAGCCCTGGATCAAAACCTCATCGATCATTTTCTCATCCATCTTGTTGCCCAGGGTGACCGTGGTAAGCGATTGTGTCTCACCCCGGGTAAATATCGATGATCCATGTGGGGCCGGCAGGAAATCTACCTCGCACCAGATCGGACGGATCTCATCTGTCTTTCTGCCGTCCACTCTCATACCTCTTATCCAGAACAAGATTTCTGAGTGCCTTTTTCTCAACATCATGAAAATACCGCTTGAACATACTGGTTTTTGCAGCTGCATCTTCATCATCTTCAGAGATCAGTGCTTCAATGATTTCATCTCTTACATCATATACTGGCTTCATGACGTTCATGTTTTGGCATGCCGGCTCCTGCAATCTTCACAAGCTTGTCATAAGCTTTTTCTGCAATCTGGGACCGGAGATCTTCGTCATTGTTCTCATGATCATACTCACGCTTCTCTCCTTTTTTACTTCTTCAGCCAGTTCCTTCTGAATCCGGCAATGTTTCTTGATTTCCTCATGGGCAAATTTGATGGCTTCCAGCATCTCAGCTTCTGAAACCTCGTTCATTTCTCCTTCAACCATGAGGATGTTTTCCTCGGTGGCCCCAACAAGGATATCAATATCTGCTTCTTCAAGCTGCTGGAAACCAGGATTGATCATGAATTTTCCGTCAATCCTGGCAACCCTGACTTCTGAAATGGGTCCGTTAAAGGGAACATCTGATACAGCTAATGCGGCTGAAGCTGCCAATCCTGCCAGTGCATCGGGCATAATATCTTCTTCTGCTGAGTACAGGGTAACATTGACAAAGGTTTCCGCATGGTAATCATCCGGGAACAAAGGCCTGAAGGGCCCGGTCAACTAATCTTGATATGAGTATTTCATAATCCCCGGGCCTGGTTTCCCTCTTCAGGAATCCACCAGGGAACCTGCCTGCGGCAGAAAACTTTTCTTTATATTCAACTGAAAGGGGCATAAAATCTACATCTTCTCTCGCCTCGGTTGCTGACACAACTGTCGCCAGCAACATGGTTTTGCCCATGCTTACAACAACCGAACCGTCAGCTTGCTTGGCCAGTTTCCCTGTTTCTAAGGTAATGGTCCTTCCATCACCCAGATCGATTGTCTTTTGTATTACTTTTAACATTTTCTTATTTCTTTTATTCTTTACATTAATAGATACGAAAAAAGGCAATTGCTTAATTGCCTTTTTTCTAATTATTTAGCTTGACTTATTTCCTTAGTTTCAGTGATTTGATGACCGCCCGGTATCTTTCAATATCGCTGTCTTTAAGGTAATTCAATAAACGCCTGCGCTTCCCGACAAGTTTGACCAGGGCCCGTTGTGTACCGAAATCCTTCTTATTTTTTTTAAGGTGCTCGGTAAGGTGTGCAATCCGATAGGAAAACAATGCTATCTGCCCTTCTGAAGAACCGGTATCTTCAGCAGAGTTGCCATATTTCTTAAAAAATTCTTTCTTCTTTTCTGTTGTTAAATACATGGTAATTTATTCTATAATCTTTACTGTTCTCAGAAAACGAACTGCAAAAGTATTTATTTTTTTCGATATAGCAATAATAAAGTATAAAAAATAAAATAAAGGAAGGTAAATTATGTGCCTGATGCAGAAGCGCTTAACTGTCAGGCTCCACTTCTTCGGCGAGAAGGTCTTTAGCTGGTTGATCTGGTCTACAGTTCCCAGTACAAACAGCTTATCGGATGAAGACAGGATAACATCATGTGAGGGATTGATGATATATGACCGGTCGGCTTTTCGCAGGCCGATAATATTGGCGCCGGTCTGGTTCCGGATATCCAGTTCTTTGATCACCCTTCCATCAAAACAGGAGGCTAACTTCTCACAGGTCAATTCCTCAAGAAATACATTATCCGGTTCCTGCAGCATTATGAAATCAATAAATTCAGCCACATCTGGCTGGGTAACCAGTTTCGCCATCCTTTGTCCTCCTACCCGGTCGGGCATGATCACATTATTGGCTCCTGCCCGTTTCAGTTTGAAGTCGCTATTCTCATTGGATGCCCTGGAAATAATTTTCAATTTGGGATTGATCCCCTTGGCAGTGAGTACAATATAAAGATTATCGGCATCCTCCGGAAGTGTGGTGATCATGGCCCTGGCATCTATCGATCCCTGCGTGTTCTAGAACTTCATCCTGGGTGGCATCTCCATCGATATACAGTATTTCCTGTTCATCTCTGAGATTTGCAGATGATCTCAGGATTGTTTTCAATGACGATATATGGTACCTTATGCATGGCAAGGTCATATGCGGCCTGGCTTCCATTCCGGCCATAACCGCATATGATCACATGATTATTCAGTTTGTCTATTTTCCTTGTCATTCTCCTGTCCCTGTAATAACTGCTCAGAAACCCGTCTATAATATAGCGAGCAAAAGAGGTTACAGCATAAACAAAGATACCAAAACTGATCACAATCAGAAAGCTGGTAAACCACATGCCAAGATTCGAAATGGAGCGACCTCCTTGAAACCCACAGTGGCAACAGTAATGATGGTCATGTAGACCGCCTCAGTGAAGGTCATCCCTTCAATCACCATATAGCCAACAGTCCCAATAATGCCGATGATCAGTAACAGGCCAAATGCGATGATGACAGACCTGTTGCTATCCGTCCTCCATTTCTTGGGAGGTTTTAATAATTTGATTATCCACATAACAAGACAAACACCTTTTAAAATTACAGTATTTTTTATTAATACTATCCTATTAAATATTTCCGGGGTTTTAACAGTTCAGGCTATACTTATTAGATAGACCTTAAGAATAGGTAGGAGTATACTGAAAATGCATCTTGCAACCAAATCAAAATCATCTGCAACATAATCTAAATCCTATTCAATAAATCTAAAGTTTTTGCAACCTGGTTATATATTACGCAACCTCATTGCTATTAATTTTACAATAGGATAATCTCTCTTGATCATAATGATTTAACACGAATCAGATATCAGATGCAACCACTATACAAACCCATTAAGAATTATCCGCATGGTCGTAAACCTCCCCCCTGCATTCCGTTTCATTTTTTTTGATGATTTAAATGAATGCGGATGTGATGAGGAAGATGTGAGCTTTGATGACAACCTGGCTAGGATATTGGTCCCGGTCCTTTATCTTGAGGCAGGAGAAGGTAGGGGTATCACCGGATACTACACCAACAGCCTGACGGCGGGAACTGACCTATCCCGATACCTGGTGAGTATCCCTGATTAAGATCCTACCTCCGACTACGGCCATGCGGATCTTTGGTTTGCTTGTGTTACTGACAAGCCTGTTCTGGGATGTATTGGTCCAATGGCTGGTTGAAAATGTTTCCATTTTCAATAATTAGACTTTACCGTGTTTCTCAATTTCCCTATTTCTCACGTGAAATAAATGACATTCCCATTTATAATTCATATAAAGAAAAGGAGACCAAATCATGAAAAACACACATTCTAAACTGATCCTCTCAGCTTTTCTTTCTTTTGCTGTGCTCTTCCTAGCTAATGGTCAGAAAAAGACCATTGAAGAAAGGGCTGACCGAATGATCGAAACCAGCAAGATTTCAACAGCGAAGGGTACTGTTACAGCGTTTAGCAAGTATTATGTCAATAATGCAGAAGTAACTTCCAGGAAAACCAGATCGAAAACCCATACTGATTCTCTTGGCAGATATGAGATCCTGGTATCCACTGGAGATGTTCTTACTTTCCGGGCCAGGGGTTTTGAGAAAAACCGAAGAGAAGTATCCACAAAAGAGGATGATATTAGCGTAAATATGATCCTGGTGCCAGGTGAAAAAAACGAGAATTTAGCAGTGACCTATGGACATATTTCTGAGCAAGATTTGGCAAACGCACTTGAGCAGTTCCGTAACAACAAAAAAGATATTCGGATGTTTTCCAATCTGAGAGGATTAATCCAGGCAGAACTTCCTCAAACCGTAGTTACGGATCGGGGTAACATTCAGGTTTTTATACGTGGCAGAGATACAAGTCCTTTTGGATTGTCGGAAAATAACGGCGCTTGCCTGTTTGTTGTGGATAACATGATCATCTCCAGTATTGACTTTATAAATCCCTGGAATGTTAGGTCTGTTACACTGCTGAAAGGCGCAGAAGCTACAGGGAAATACGGATCACGGGGTGTGAACGGCGTGGTTCTGATCAAAACGAAAATATAATCCAATATTAAATATGCCGGGCTTGGCCTGTAGTTACTGAAATTCTTAGGCGAAATAGACCCCGAAGGCTACTTATGTCAATCACAATAGGAGCCCCAATTCCCGACCTAATAAATATGCTGATTCCCAATAAATCTTAATTATGGAATAATTTTTTCTTAACTTGGCTATTCATTCCAAATTTTCTCAACTCCCATCTCAAAAGACAATTCTCAGAACAATATGAGGGAATATGCTCAATATTGGTTTTTATAAAAACCTGTTAAAAGCACACTCCGTCCTCGCAATTATTTTATCAATTGTTTCTTGCAGAATGATAAGCAAAGTGAATTGAAACTGATATTGTCTTTGTATTCATCCAAAAACGATCTATTGGTTATAGGAAAATCAGCAAACCTTAAAGTGATTCATTTTTAACCAAAACACGAATCACCATGAAAGAAGATGTTTCCATGGATCAGTTGTTTTTAGAGAAGGTGCAGGAAACGGTCAAAAACAATATGCGAAACGAAAATTTCGGAGTAGATGAGTTGGCCCAGGAGATTGGCATCAGCAGATCCCAATTGCATCGCAGGTTGAAATCCTTGACCAACCAATCTGCCAGCCAGATAATCAGGGAGTACAGGATGAAGAAGGCCTTTGAAATGTTGCAACAAAAGGTAGCCACTGTCTCGGAAATTTCACATCAGGTTGGTTTCAGTAGTCCATCCTATTTCAGTACCAGTTTCAATGAATATTTTGGTTATACCCCCGGAAAAGTAAAGCGTATTAGATCTTCTGTATTTACAAAAAAGTATTCAATCTCACGGAAGTTAATTTTCATCACGGTTGCTGCATTGGTGATAATTGCTTCAATGTTTGTCTTATATTTTCAAACGAGGATCACCGACAAATCCATTGCAGTGCTCCCTTTTAAATATCTGAGCGATGATCCTGAAAAGCAATATCTCGCGGATGGGAGTGATGGATGCTATATTACTTCATTTATCAAAAATTGAAGATCTGAGAGTAATGGATCGGACCTCCGTTGAGCAATACCGAGAAACAGATAAGACAGCAACTAGATAATCGGTCAGGAACTTGATGTGGCATATTTGCTTGAAGGGAGCTTTCAGAAATATGGTGATCAGGCAAGATTAATTGTCCAGTTAATACAAGCCGGGAAAGGAAGGCCACATTTGGGCAAATCAATATGACAGGAAGTGGAAGGATATTTTTACTGTTGAGAGTGAGGTAGCACAAACCATTGCCGGAGAATTGCATGCTGTAATCACGCCTGAATGAAAAACAACTCATTGAAAAGATACCCACAACCAGCCTGACAGCATATGATTTTTACCAGAGAGGCAGAGAGGAACATGTAAAATATTGGCTAGATGAATAACAGAGAGGCACTTGAAAGAGCTGAAGATCTTTATCATAAAGCATTGGAATATGATTCCACATTTGCTCTGGCATATACCGGATTGGCTGGGTATACCTGGATAAGAATTATTGGGAAACTATTTTAACTGAAAATTTCCTGGACTCTGTGCTAATCCTGGCAGATATTGCTCTTTCATTTGACGATCAATTGGCAGAGGCTTATGTAATTAAGAGGAGATTATTATAGGCATAATCTATAAAAAAGAACAGGCTATAAATGAATATGATAAGGCTATAAAATTCAATCCAAACGATTGGTGGGCATACAATGGAAAAGGCTGTTGTTTTATGATGATGACCTTGTCAAAACCATTGATAATTTTCATAAAGTCGCATCATTGCACAGAGGATCCTTTTTACCAACAATATATAGAGTTTATTGGCAGATCATATGCACCGGCCGGTTTCAAAGAGAAATCCATTTATTATGTAAAAGAAGCTCTTAAAACTTGATGATGATTCAGCAGAATATTACAGTTATTTAGCCGAGATAGAAGACTGTAATGGTAATTTCGAAAAAGCTATTGAATTTGGTGAAAAATCTTATGCCATTGATTCAACTGATCTCTGGATTGTTTATCTCTTAGGAATTGACCATATGTATCTTGGTCAATTTGAAGAATCTTTGGAATATTTCAAAAAATATGACAAAAGATTAAAGACTTTGATAGACCCTATCGCTTATGAACCACACCTGGTTGGATATGCTTACTGGGTTAATGGATTTAAAGAAGAAGCAGAATACTATATAATACGGGATTGGAGATTTATAATGAAATGCTTGAATTGGGTCGACACCATTTCAAGATTTTACACTTTCTCATAATCTTGCTGCTATACACGCATTCCTGGGAGACAAGGATAAAGCCTATGAATATTTAAGAATTTTTAATCAAAGGCAGAGGATGCCCTTATAGATGATCAAAGATATCAATAATGATCCCTTATTTGACAGCATCAGGGATGAACCAGAATTCCAGCAGATCGTCAGGGATGTAGAAGCCAAATACCAGGCAGAGCATGAGAGGGTCAGGAAATGGCTGGAGGAGAATGAAATGTTGTAATTAAACTAAAAGGGCATTGCATGATCCACAAATAACAAAACACATAGTGGTTGCCTTATCATAGTCTATCCAATAGAAGCTACCCTGCCTGCC
Source organism: uncultured Bacteroidaceae bacterium (assembly GCA_963767555.1). Taxonomy (GTDB): domain Bacteria; phylum Bacteroidota; class Bacteroidia; order Bacteroidales; family SM23-62; genus SM23-62. The sequence goes on from CAVYEL010000010.1 coordinate 445,258, forward strand.
CGTTCATAACACATATCTTAACAAGATAAGCTACTTCACAACACCTTTATTTCAGAGTATAATAATTTTACATTTTATTTTTTGAAGCAATAAATTAGGTAAGATATTGAAATATTGACTAACTTGATTTGATTCAGACTAAACCTAAGAAGTACTCCGATGAACGAAGAAGCTTCCATGGATCAGTTGTTTTTAGATAAAGTGCTTAGAGCGATTGAAAAAAACCTGGCAAATGAAAGCTTCGGAGTGGATGAATTGGCCCATGAAATTGGGATCAGCAGATCGCAATTACACCGCAGGTTGAAATCTATAAACGGACAATCTGCCAGCCAGATGATCAGGGAGTACAGGTTGAAACGGGCCCATGAAATGTTGCAGCAAAAGGTGGGCACTGTCTCTGAAATTTCCTATCAGGTGGGATTCAGTAGTCCATCCTATTTCAATACCTGTTTCCATGAATATTTTGGCTTTCCACCCGGGAAAGTTAAGCGTATCAGGCCTTCCAGATTTACAAAAAAGTATTCCATCTCTTGGAAGTCTCTGTTCATATCATTGGCAACATTGGTGGTGGTTGCATTAATGATTATCTTATTTCTTGAAACAAGAATCACCGATAAATCCGTTGCAGTACTTCCTTTTTTATACCTGGGTGATGATCCTGGAAAGCAATATCATGCAGATGCTGTGATGGACGGCATTATATTCAATTTAAGTTCCATTGAAAATCTAAGGGTTATGCCTCGGATTTCAGTTGCACAATACCATAATACAGATAAAACAGCATCTCAAATATGTAAGGAGCAGAATGTAAGGTATCTGATTGAAAGCAGCTTTCAAAAGCATGGTGATCAGGTAAGGATAATTGTCCAGTTAATTAGACCAGGACGTAGAGAGAGGCAGATATGGACCGAGGAATATAACAGGAACTGGGAAGATATTTTTTCTGTTCAGAGTGAGGTGGCACAGAGCATTGCAAAAGAATTGGATGCGGTAATCACACCTGAAGAAAAACAGCAAATTGAAAAAATACCCACTCCAAACCTGACTGCTTATATATTTTACCAAAGAGGCAGGAATGAATATTTAAAATTTGAGATAGATAATGATAATAGAGAGGCACTGAAAAGAGCTGAAGATCTATATTACAGAGCATTGGAATATGATCCGACTTATGCTCAGGTATATACCGGATTGGGTTGGGTATACAAGGACAAGCATTTTTGGAAAACTTATTTAGCAGAAAATTTCCTGGACTCTATACTTATCCTGGCAGATATCGCGCTGTCAATTGACCATCAATTAGCTGAGGCTTATATATTAAGAGGAGAGTATTATCGATTCAATAATGATAGAGAGCAGGCCATAAATGAATATGAAAAGGCAATAAAATTCAATCCAAACGATTGGCGGGCTTACTGGTACAAAGGTGCGTTATATTTTTACGATGACTATGTAAAAATCATAGACAACCATTTAATCGCTGCATCCTTGCATAGAGGGCCCTTATTGCCAGCAATATATACAAGCATTGGTTCCGCGTTCAGTAATTCTGGTTTTAAAGAGACATCCATTTTTTATACGGAGGAGGTTGTTAAACTGGACGACGATTCAGCAAGTTACTACAGAGCATTAGGTGGGAATGAAGAGACTTATGGTAATTTCGAAAAAGCCATTGAGTTTTATAAAAAGTCCTCAGCCTTTGATTCAACACATTTGGGGTTAAATATTAGGTTAGGAATGACACATTGTTTTATTGGTCAATTTGAAAAGTATTTGGAATACTTCAAGAAATATGAAGCAAGATACAAGACTATTGATGAAACTAATCCCGCCTTCATATTTTTTATTGGACATGCATACTGGGTGAACGGACTTAATAAGGAAGCAGAATACTATTTCGATGCAGGATTGGAGTATTATAATAAACTGCTTGAACGGGATAGACACTTTGCTAGAGATATTTACATTTTCAAAACTCTTGCTGCTATGCACGCATTTTTGGATGACAAGGATAAAGCCTATGAATATTTAAGACGAATGAACCAAAGTCAAAGGTTTCCGCATTTTGAGATCAAAGATTTAAAAAATAATCCATTATTTGACAGCATAAGAGATGAACAGGAATTCCAGCAGATCGTCACGGATGTAGAAGCCAAATGCCAGGCAGAGCATGAAAGAGTTAAGAAATGGCTGGAGGAGAATGAAATGTTGTAGTTACATATTAAATGCCCCAATCCTTTCAGAAATTATAATAACAGAATAAAGTTCATGTTATCATAATTGATACAATGACTGCTACATAGCCAGTCGGTCCTCAAAATCTATCTTATTAAGATAAATTACATTGCAATACCTTTAATTGCAGGCACGGAACCATTGCGAATATTCTTTTGTTAATAGGTTATAAATCACCTCAGATACTGAAATATTGACTAACTTGTTTTAATTCAGACTAAACCATAAGAAGTACTCCGATGAACGAAGAAGCTTCCATGGATCAGCAGATCACAATTACACCGCAGGTTGAAATCCATAACCGACCAGTCTTCCAGCCAGATGATCAGGGAGTACAGGTTGAAACGGGCCCATGAAATGTTGCAGCAAAAGGTGGGCACTGTCTCTGAGAACTCCTATCAGGTGGGATTCAGCAGTCCATCCTATTTCAATACCTGTTTCCATGATTACTTTGGTTATCCACCCGGGAAAGTTAAGCGTATCAGATCAAAAGGATCTATAACAAAATATACTATCCCACGGAAGTTTCTTTTCATCTTTTTAGGAACATTGGTGCTGACTGTAACAGTCTTATTCATATATTTTGAAACAAGAATCATCGATAAATCCATCGCTGTACTCCCTGTTTTATACCTGAGTAACGATCTTAACGAATTATATCTTGCTGATGCTGTGATGGATGCAATTAGACAAAATTTAAGTACAATTGAAGACCTGAGAGTTATGTCTCGATCCTCTGTTGAACAATACCGAAATACAGATAAAACAGCATCTCAAATTTGTAAGGAACAGAAAGTAAGGTATTTGCTTGAAAGCAGTTTCCAAAAGCAGGGTGATCAGGTAAGGATAATTGTCTATTTAATTAGGCCAGGAAGAAGAGAACAGCATTTATGGACAGAGGAATATAACAGGAAATGGGAAGATATTTTTTCTGTTCAAAGTGAGGTGGCCATAAACATAGCCAGAGAATTGCAAGCTGTCATTACTCCTGAAGAAAAACAACACATTGAGAAAATACCCACAACCAGCCTGACAGCATATGATTTTTACATGAGAGGTATGGATGAAATGAAAGAATATTGGGTAGATAGATCCAACACAGAGGCACTGGAAAAAGCTGAAGATAATTTTCATAAGGCACTGGCATATGATTCTACTTTTGCACTGACATATACCGGTTTGGGACATGTATACTGGAATAAGCATCTCTGGAAAACTCTTTTATCTGAAGAATTTCTGGATTCTGTGCTAATTCTAGCAGATGATGCTCTTTCATTTGACGATCAACTGGCTGAGGCTTATGTACTAAGAGGAGTCGTTTTTTGGTTTAGCAATAAAAGAGAACAGGCTATTAATGAATTCGATAAAGCTATAAAATTTAATCCAAACAATGGGCGGGCATACTTGTACAAAGGTGGTGTGTATTTCCAAGATGACCTCGTCAAAACCATTGAGAATCTTCACACAGCGGCTTCCTTGCTTAGAGGACCATTTTTACCAGAAATATTAAGAGATATTGGTGATGCATATTCTCTTGCTGGATTCCATGACAATGCCAAAGATTATCAAAATGCTGCTCTTAAACTGGATGATGATTCAGCAGCATATTACAGCTTTTTAGCCGATATGGAAAATAGGGTTGGGTAATATCAACAGACCCTTTCCTCATCAAAACTATCGAATTGGACATGCTTACTGGATCAATGGATATAAAGAAGAAGCAGAAGATTATTTTTATACTGGTTTGGAAAATATTAATAGATTGATTGAATTGAGTCAAAACTATATCCAGGATTTCCATAATTACTACCATCGTGCTGCCATATATGCACTACTGGGAGACAAAGACAAAGCCTTGAGATATCTAGAAATGGTTAATCAAAGACAAAGGATGCCTATTTTTATGGTCGCAAATATCAAGGATGATCCCCTGTTTGACAGCCTAAGGGATGAACCGGAATTTCAGCAGATTGTCAGGGATGTGGAAGCGAATTACCAGGCAGAGCATGAAAGGGTCAGAGAATGGCTGGAGGAGCAGGGGATGTGGCAGTAGAGACTTCAATATTTATCCATTCATTTATAAGGGTCAATTTTCCTAACTGAATTTTTCGATATGGATAAAATTTGATAATCTAAACAGGTTAACATAAATTTATGTATGATTTGACACCTTTTTACAAAGTTCCACTGCATCGCATCAGTTAGTACTTTATCAGGGTTTCAGTTTCGCCATCAATATCCCAGATGGAAAATTTCAGACAAATTTGCTAATAATGAATACCATATCTTCAAAACAATGGAATCTTGAAGGACGAGAATATAATTGAGATGTTAAACTTAGTTCTAATAAATAAATGATAGTAATAGCGTTTTGAATTAATCCTAACCAGAAGAACTCAGATGAACGAAGAAACTTCAATGGATCAGTTGTTTATAGAAAAGGTACATGAAGCGATTGAAAACAACCTGGCCAATGAAAATTTCGGAGTAGATGAATTAGCACGTGCAATTGGGATCAGCCGATCCCAATTGCACCGCAAATTGAAATATATAAAATGTTCGTCTGCCAGCCAGATGATAAAGGAATACAGGCTGAAGAAGGCATTTGAGTTGTTACAGCAAAAAGTGGCTACTGCTGCAGAAATTTCCTATCAGGTCGGTTTCCGCAGTCCTTCCTATTTCAATACCTGTTTCAATGAATATTTTGGCTATCCTCCCGGGAAAGTAAAGCGTATCAGATCTTCTGTAAATAGAAATATATTTTCCATCTCAAGGAAGTATAGGTTCATCGCACTCGCAACTTTGGTGATTGTTGCTGCGGTGATTGTCATGTTGCTTGAAATACGAATCACAGATAAATCAGTTGCAGTACTTCCCTTTAGATATCTGAGTGATGTACCTGAGGAGCAATATCTCGCAGACGCATTGTGGAATGCTATTTTACTTCAACTTTCAAAAATTGAAGATCTGAGAGTCATGTCAGGGACATCGGTTGAACAATACAGGAATACAGATAAAACAGCAGCCCAGATTTGTAAAGAACAGAATGTAGCGTTTTTGGTCGATGGCAGCTTTCAAAAGATTGATGATCAGGTAAGGTTAATTGTCCAGTTAATCAGACCAGGAAAAAAAGGCTATAAATGGGCCGAGCAGTATGACAGAAACTGGGATGATATTTTTCTTGTTCAGAGTGAGGTGGCAATGACTATTGCCAGTAAACTGCAGGCTATAATTACTCCTGAAGAAAAACTACTCATTGACAGAATACCTGCTACTAACCTTACTGCAGTTGAATTTTATCAGAAAGCCACCACTGAACATCAAAAGCATTGGCTAAAGTGGAATGATATGGAGGCTGTGGAAAGAGCTGAAAAACTTTATCATCTGGCTTTGGAATATGATTCTACATTTGCTCAAGCATATTACGGATTGGCCATGGTGTATTGGCATAAGCATTGCGAGGATGTTTTATCTGAGAATTACCTGGACTCAATGCTAATCCTGGCAAATATTGCGCTCTTATATGATGATAAATTAGCAAATGCATATAAAGCAAAAGGAGATTACTATGGAGCGATTAATGATAAAGAACAAGCCATTAAAGAATATGAAAAGGCCATAAAACTCAATCCAAACAATTGGGCTGTATACGTGAATAGTACAAATATTTATGATGACGAAGTTAAAATTATTGAATATCTTCTTAAAGCTGCATCTCTACACAGAGGGTATTTTTTGTCAAGATTATGCAGAGAAATTGCTTTTAACCTTAGTATTTACAGTAAAGAGAAATCGTACTATTATTTGGAAGAAGCACTTAAACTGGATGACGATTCAGCAGACCATTTTCGTACTTTATTTAGGATTGAAGAAAGGAGTGGCAATTTTGAAAAAGCTATTGAATTTGGGAAAAAATCTTACGTCATTGATTCAACAGATTACTGGGTTATTGGCCACTTAGGACGCGATCATACGTACATTGATCATTATAAAGAATCATTGGAATACTATATTAAATATGAAAAAAGATTCAAGACTCTTGGAAGACACGTTGGTTGGCCTTACTTGTACCGGATAGGACATGCTTACTGGATTATTGGATACAAAGAAGAATCAGAATGTTATTTTAATAAAGGATTGGAGAATCTGAATAAAATGATTGAGTTGAATCAAATATATGTCCAAGATTTCCATTTATTCTATAATCTAGCTGCCATATATGCATGCCAGGGAGACAAAGACAAAGCCTTTGAAAATTTAAGAATTCTTAATCAAAGACAAAGGTTGCCTATCTGGATGGTGGCAAATATCAAAAACGATCCCATGTTTGACAGCATTAGGGATGAGCTGGAATTTCAGCAAATTGTCAAAGATATAGAGGCCAAATACTTGGCAGAACATAATAGGGTCAGGAAACGGTTGGAGGAGCAAGGGATGTTGTAATGCTAATCCAATGCCACAAAGCACTTCAGAGTTTCATCGTTTTTACAATCACAGATTCACTGCCTTCCGGGTCATAATATTTATTTTAAAAACCCCAGTTTCTTTGTCAATTGCAGTATGGCCTGGGAGGAAAAACCATTCCTGACAGGTATCCCAAGGCTTTTCCATGCCCTGATCACCTGGTTGTTTTCAGAAGGTATCCGTGTAGGAATGTTGCTGATCTCAATCAGATGGAAAATCTTACCCTGTTCCTGCAAGTAGGCACAAAGAACAGGAACAACTGCATTGATAAGGAGTCCTGAAAGCCTTTCTTTACCTACAATTTTTTCCTTTATATGACCTGGTTCGTTTAAGCGAAAATGTGTCGTCCAATATAAGGAAGTGCCCAGTTTCAAATTCATCATGAATACATCCGGATTATCCATCCTCGCAAGACGGTAAAATAGGGCAGGATACTTATCCAGCATCCATGCAAACTGGGCAATCCTAATATCCGGAAAATTCATCGGCCGCAGTCTCAGATATTTCCAAAGATGAGCCTCGATAGGCTGCAGTTCAAGCCCCTGTCGATAAAAATCATAAGTTTTTTTCATTGACTGGTGGTAGCCATCTCCTTCAATAATATTTAACATACCCGCCTGACCGAAAAGAATGGATTCCTTACTAAACAAGTCAGGACAATATCTCGTAATTTTCTCCAGGGAAATGGTCCTGGTGAGCATCTCAAAAGGTTCAGCATTTGTTTTTTGTCCCATGGCCCGGCCCATGGCCCTGTACAATACCTCCTCCCAGTTCCCGCCTGTTTCCTCCAGAACAAGCCTCACAGCTTTCATACGTTCTTCCAGACGGTCCATGTACAGTCTTTCCATCCAGGTATTCAAACTGTCCCAGCTTATAGAATTCACTTTTCCCGCGCTGGCTTGCTCTTCCTGTTTTACAAGCAAGTCCCTGTATTTATTCCAGAGAGACTGGCTGAATTCTAAAATGACTGTCAGTATTTCACGGCCTTTTGAATTATAAACCTTCCTGTCCTTTTCAACTACCGCATGCAATATCACATTATCATAAGCCGGATCAAATTGATGCCCGTGCCTGTACCAGTCTGAGGCCTTCAAGTGGATTTCCACATTGCCTGCCCAGCATAGCGGGCCTGCCTTTATCCTGGCATTGAAAAAATCCGGACCGGAATCCCTATTGAGTTGACCTGTTTCAATTACCTCGAGGAGGGTACCGTCAGAATCTGCCAAAGGGATATTATATAAGCGGAATTTCCAGATATATTGAAGAAAATCTTCTCTTCTTTCCATAATTCAGATAATAAGGATCCCGGAGGAGGATTTTCCCTTAATGTCATTATCTCTTGATTATCTGTATGATTGAGCGGAAAACTAGGAAAGCAGGGCTGCCATATCCTGCTGCAATATAAGTGCTTGCTTCCTGGCAGCCTGGTCAAATGCAGCATCAGCTCCTGCATAAAGAATGGATCGGCTGGCGTTGACGATGAGTCCGCATTGATTGCTCATGCCGGCATCCACTACTTCCTTCAGACTGCCTCCCTGGGCGCCAACTCCGGGAACCAGTAAAAAATGGTCGGGAATGATCTTGCGGATATCCCTGATCAGATCGGCACGGGTTGCCCCGACCACAAACATCACCTGGTCGGGATTTCCCCATCCTGACCCCTGGTGCAGCACGGCTTCAAACAGGCGGGCTTCCCCCGAACCGATGGTGAGGAATTGAAAGTCCTCGGCCCCGGGATTGGAGGTGAGTCCGAGCAGAATCACCCATTTGCCATCATACTCCAGGAATGGTGAGACGGTATCTTTTCCCATATACGGGGAAAGGGTAATGGCATCAAAATCCATCTCCTCAAAAAACGCTTTTGCATACATGGCGGCGGTATTGCCTATATCGCCACGTTTGGCATCGGCGATGAGAAAAATGTCCGGGTCAATGGAGCGAATATATTCAACCGTGCTTTTCAGGTCGCTCCAACCAGCCGCTCCCCTGGCCTCATAAAATGCCAGGTTGGGCTTATAGGCAATGGCCAGGTCATGGGTGGCATCGATGATCTTTTTGTTGAATTCCAGAACAGGGGAATCCTCGCGGTCCAGATGCTGTGGGATCTTCTCGATATCCGTGTCAAGTCCCACACATAGAAAGGACTTTTTTCGGCGGATCTGTTCGTAGAGCCCAGCGGCTGTCATATCAGGTATTTCTTAGGCCTCAATTTCACTTTCCTTGAGACGTTCGGCATTTTCGGCCATTTGCAATTTATCAATGATCTCCTGAAGTTCGCCATTCATAACCGAACTCAGGTTATACATGGTCAGGTTGATCCGGTGGTCTGTCATCCTCCCCTGAGGGAAATTATAGGTCCGGATCTTCGCGGAGCGGTCCCCTGTCGAAACCATGGTTTTCCGCTTGGATGAGATTTCGTCAAGATACTTCTGGTATTCAAGGTTATACAACCTCGTCCTCAATTCCGCCATGGCCTTGTCAAGATTTTTCATCTGGGATTTCTCATCCTGGCAGGTTACCACAATACCGCTAGGAACATGGGTAAGCCTTATGGCAGAATAGGTGGTATTTACGGATTGCCCTCCCGGTCCGGATGAACAATAAGTATCCTTCCTGACATCCTCTGGTTTCAGATCAATATCAAACTCCCCGGCTTCCGGCAGTACGGCTACCGATGCTGCCGAAGTATGTACCCGTCCCTGTGTCTCGGTCTGGGGAACCCGTTGTACACGGTGGACACCTGACTCATATTTCATGATCCCGTAGGCCCCATCGCCCTTGACATGCAAAATGATCTCCTTGTAGCCTCCTACGGTTCCTTCTGTAAAACTTGATATCTCCAGTTTCCACTTTTTGGTTTCGCAGAATTTTGCATACATACGGTAAAGTTCTCCTGCAAAAATACTTGCCTCGTCCCCACCTGTTCCTGCCCTGATCTCTACAAGGGCATTCTTATCATCTTCCGGATCGGTTGGTATCAGTAAAAATCTGATATTCTCTTCCAGAGGGGTAACTTTTTCACTCAGTTCATCCAGCTCGGCCTTGGCCATCTCCCTCATTTCCTCATCCTTTTCGGTAGCCAGCATTTCTTTGGTAGAAGCAAGGTTGTCCAGCAAATTCTTGTATTCTACATAGGCGATAACAACCGGCTCAAGGTCTTTGTATTCCTTGTTCAGTTTAACATAACTGGCCATATCGGCTATGGTTTCGGGATCGTTGATCAGCCTGCCGACTTCATCAAACCTGTTTTTAACACCCTCCAGCTTGTCCAGTATAAGGTTCTTACTCATAACTCCTCCATTTCAAACAGTTTGCAAAGTTAAAAAAAATACCCGGATGTGGTTATCAGGTATAGTGATACTGGCCATTGGAGCTATCAATGATAAGCTCTTTTTGTTCAGCCGATTCCACCCTGCCAATAATCCTGGCTTCAATATCGAATGACTTTGAGATTCCTATGATCTCTTCTGCATGTTGGTGACCTGTATAGATCTCCATACGATGGCCCATATTAAACACCTGGTACATCTCGCGCCAGGGGGTACCAGATTGTTCATGGATCAACCGGAAGAGTGGCGGCAGGTCAAAGAGGTTATCTTTGATCACCCTGAGGCTGTCAATAAAGTGCATCACCTTTGTCTGTGCACCACCGGAACAATGGATCAATCCATGTATCTCTGCACCAAAACCTTCAAGGATCTTTGCCATAACGGGAGCGTATGTTCTGGTAGGCGACAGCACCAGTTTGCCAGCGTCCAGGGGAGATCCGGGAACCGGGTCTCTGAGTTTGCAGGATCCGGAATAAATCAGGTCCGCCGGAATGGAACCATCATAAGTCTCAGGATACTTCTCCGCATAGATCCTGGAAAATACATCATGACGCGCCGAGGTAAGGCCATTGCTGCCCATTCCTCCATTATATACTTTCTCATAGCTTGCCTGTCCAAAGGATGCCAGTCCCACAATAACATCCCCATCCCTGATCTGGTTTTCAATGACCTCCGAGCGTTTCATCCGGCATGATACCGTTGAATCCACGATAATGGTCTTCACCAGGTCTCCCACATCGGCTGTTTCACCACCGGCACTGTGAATACCAATGCCATGGTCCCGCATCAGCTGCAGGAATTCTTCTGTCCCATTGATAATTTCAGCGATCACCTCTCCGGGGACCAGCATCTTATTCCTGCCAATGGTGGAAGAGATAAGGATATCGTTGAAAGCGCCTATGCACAGCAGATCATCCAGGTTCATAACGATGGCATCCTGGGCAATGCCTTTCCACACAGAAATATCCCCGGTTTCCTTCCAGTAAAGATATGCCAGCGAGGATTTGGTGCCCGCACCGTCAGCATGCATGACCATGCAATACTGCTCATCCTTCCCGAGAACATCGGGCATGACCTTGCAAAATGCATTGGGGAACAGTCCTTTATCAATGTTCATAATGGCATTATGGACATCGGTCTTGGCATGGGACACACCACGTTGACCATATTTTGATTGATCCTGCATGCGATCTTTACGTATCTTTGTTTTGTTTTGCAAATGTCGCAAAGTTTAATAAAGATGACAAATCCCGATAACAATCACCGTCTGTTGCTGGGAAACAGGATCCCGCATGAGTTTTTTATAACAAAAGGATCAGGTGAAAGCGATATCACCATCCATGCCGGATCCTTCCACCTTGCCTTATGCAACGCCGGGATTGGCATGAAAAACATCGTTACGCTATTCCTCCGTACTCCCGGCAGAGGCCAGACAGATAGCTATGCCCGAAAACATGAAACAGGGTGATGTAATGGAAGTGATCATGGCCGCGGGACATTGCCGTAAAGGGGAGCGTATCACCGCTGGCATGGCGATGGCATGGCTGACTGAGCGGGATAGCGGTGCGAAATTCGGGGGACTGGTATGTGAGCTCAGTGGGAATTACCCTGTAGAAGAAATCGAAGAGAAACTGAATGAAAGCATGCAGGAGATCTACCACCATGGGTATGAAACTTACGATCTGGGGGATCTGCAGGTGATCACAGAAACATTTGTGCCTCATAAGCAATACGGCACCGCCCTGGTGGTGCTTTGCTTTAATAGCTACCTGTTTCCGGTACTGGATAAGGGCAATTGGTAAGTGAAAGGCCAGGCTGGTTAATTCGCCGGCCTGTAATCAGTCCTGAGAACGCGGAACTCCGTACGCCGGTTCAGCTGATGGGCGATCTCCTGTTCCTCGACAGTGGGCAGGGAATTAATATAAGTTTCCGTCAGTTCAGTACCCTCATTTAAGAAATCGTAATCACCATCAAGCCTTTTGGTTACAACTTTGGGCATTTCTTCGCCGTAACCTTTGGCTGAAAGCCTGGCCGGGTCAATACCCCTATCAATGAGGTAATCCACAACTGACTGGGCCCTTTTCTGGGAGAGCTCATTATTATCTTCAATTGATCCCCTGATATCGGTGTGTGACATCAGCTCAATGGTGATGGTAGGATTGTCGGTCAGTGTTTCTATCAGCTTATCCAGGGATACAAGGGCCTCCGGTCTGAGGTCCCAGCGTGCAAAATCATAGAATACATTGCTGTTTGAAAGCTCAATGGTTTCTCGGATGTTCGAAAGATAGATCGTTGTACGAAAATCTGTACTATTGTTCAATCCCTTTGTGGTCTCCCTTTCCTTGCCATTGAGATACTCGTTCCTTGAGGCCACAAAAACATAGTCTGTATTGGGCTTCAACATAAACCTGAAGGAACCGTCTTCAGCAGTTGTTGTTTCTACGGTAATACCATCGCTACCGATCGACTTTACGGTTGCCTCTACCAGCAGTTCATCCGTTTTGTCATCCCTGACTTCACCGATCACATTAAACTTCATGGGGGGCAATGCGAACATATAGATCTCATCATTCCCCCTGCCCTTCCTGGTTGAACTGAAATAACCACGTTCCATATCCGATTCGAATACAATCCCGAAATCATCCGCTGCCGAATTGATTGGATACTTCATGTTTTCTATCCTCCATGAACCATCTTCCTGCTCATCGGCCTTGAATATATCCAGTCCACCCATTCCAATCCTTCCGTTGGAGGAGAAGTAAAGTGAACCATCATGGTGTAAGAACGGAAACATTTCATCATCAACCGTATTGAGGGCTTCAAGATTCTCAGGTACACCCCATTCTCCTCCTTTGCTATCGCGTGATGCAATCCATATGTCTTTTCCCCCTACTCCACCGGGCATATCAGAAATAAAGTACAGGGTGAGTTCATCCGGCGTAAGCGCAGGATGTGCGACAACTAAACTATCATCCGCCAGATTCAGGACCTCCGCCTCTGACCACTCTTCTCCGGACCTGGTAGTGGTGTATATCTGGCAGCCATAATTTGCGTTCTTATTGACTTTGCAACGTGTAAAATACATGGTCGAGTAATCATCTGTCAGCAATGGTGTGCCCTCTTCAAATTCGGTATTCACATTCTCCTCCAGCGCAACGGGGACACTCCATTTCCCTTTTCTGTCCATTCTTGACAGGAAGATATCCGAGAAGTTTTCTCCGGTGGCCCCGTGCAGATCGTTCCCGGTAGCTTCCTCCCGTGAAGATGTGAAATACACGATCTTGTAGTCATCTTCCGCAAAATATGGACTGTAATCGCTCTGCCGGGAGTTGAAATACTTCATGTTTTCAACGGTATAATTGGTAGGTCTCTGCATCCATTCAATAGCCAGTTCACAGGAAGTTATGCCTTCCTGTCCACGGGGATCATCCGGTACGAGTTCCTTGTACCTCCTGTATTGCTCAGTGGCATCCTCGTATTCCTCATCCATCTTAAGTGCATCAGCATAACGCAAATAAATGATAGGATTGGGATATTCACGCTGGATGGCCTGCTTATAGCGGAGTTCAGCTTTGTCCGGTTGATTGGAGATCCTGTAACACTCAGCGATCAGGAAAATGATCTCATTTTTCAGGTCCCTGTCATTGACCTTGTTATAAGCATCTTTGAACAGATCAATAGCCACTGTGTACTCACCCGCAGCATAGGCCGCTCTTGCCTTGGTGGTTTGATCCTTTTTTTTCTGGGCCTGTAAACCATGGGAACTAATCAATAACAGGCCGGCCAGCAGAAGATACTGTATAGGCTTCATATGTATGGAGTCATTATTCGTCATAAAATTAGTCGATTTTTATGATATCTGAACCAGATAATATAAACAACGAAAAAAAATGACGAATAATATATCCAAAACGGGCTACCTGATAAATAACAACTCCCGGTACTTGGGAAGAGGCCAGGTCTCGTTATCAACAATCAGTTCAAGCCGGTCAATATGGTCTCTGATAATATCCAGATAAGGATAGACTTTTTCACTATAAAGACTTGCTTTCTTCCTGATATCTTCTACAACATTGGCCTTTTTGCGTTCCTCGACCATTTCATGTACTTTGGACTTCATTCCCGAAATGTGCCCGGAAATTTCCCTGATCCTGTCGATGCGGGCAGCGGAGAGTTCCTTGAATTCCTTTTCATCAAATACTTCCTTCATCCCCCTTACATTATCAATCAGGTCATTCTGATACTTAATAGCCGTGGGAAGAATATGGTTTAAAGCCAGGTCGCCCAGAACCCGGGCTTCAATTTGTATCCTTTTTGTGTACATCTCCAAACGTACCCCTGTTCTGCCTTCCATCTCCCGTTTGTCGAGAACTTTTTGCCGTTCGTACAGGCTCATGGTCTTTTCCGTCATGTAGGCATCTATATTGGCTGGTACATCCCTGACATTGGTTAATTTACGTCTGGCTGCCTCCTTTATCCATTCTTCACTGTAATTATTCCCTTCGAACCGAATTGCTTTGGATTCAATAATATATTTTCTCAGGACCTGGAAGATGGCCTCGTCTTTCTTAACCCTTTTCTTTATCAGATTGTCAACTTCCTTTTTAAATTGTATCAACTGGTCAGCAACAGCTGTATTCAGGGCAGTAACGGGTGCCGCTACATTTGCCGATGACCCTACTGCCCTGAACTCAAAACGGTTCCCTGTAAAGGCGAATGGGGAGGTCCGGTTCCTGTCCGTGTTATCAAGCAGGATCCTGGGGATTTTTCCAATATTGAGCTTCAACTCTGTTTTTTCATCCGGGGTCATTTTTTTGTCAGTGACATTGTCTTCAATCAGATCAAGCATTTCTGAAACCTTCGCACCGAGGAAAGTGGAGATGATGGCAGGCGGGGCTTCGTTGGCACCCAATCTGTGTATGTTGCCAGCTGAACTAATCGTGGCCCGCAGCAGGTCGGCATGCACATGTACCGCCTTGATGGTATTCACGAGGAAGGTCAGGAACAAAAGATTGGTTCGTGGTGTTTTACCCGGAGCGAGCAAATTGATCCCATTATCTGTCTGCAGTGACCAGTTACAGTGCTTTCCAGATCCATTTACCCCGGCAAAGGGCTTTTCATGGAAGATGACCCGGAACTGGTGCTTCCTTGCAATGTTCTTCATCAGGTCCATAATGAGCAGATTGTGGTCGGCAGCCAGGTTTGCCTCCTCGAATATAGGAGCACATTCAAACTGGTTTGGAGCTACTTCATTATGCCTGGTTTTCACAGGTATCCCAAGCTTGTAGGCTTCCATCTCAAAATGCTTCATGAAGGCAGATACCCGCTCGGGTATGGATCCGAAATAATGGTCTTCAAGCTGCTGATCTTTGGCCGATGCATGTCCCATCAGGGTACGGTCCGTCAATACCAGGTCAGGCCTGGCATGAAACAGCGCATCATCAATCAGGAAATACTCCTGCTCCCAGCCCAGGTTTGATATAACCCTGGTGACACTACGGTCAAAGTACAGGCAAACCTCTGCGGCAGCCTGGTCAATGGCCATCATAGATCTCAGCAAAGGTGTCTTATGATCCAGTGCCTCACCTGTATAGGATACAAAGATCGTAGGAATACTCAGGGTATTACCCACAATAAAGGCAGGAGAGGTGGGATCCCATGCTGTATAACCCCTTGCCTCGAATGTGTTTCTCAGTCCCCCGCTCGGAAAACTCGAAGCATCGGGTTCCTGCTGGACCAGCTTGGATCCGGAAAAGTTCTCGATCACCGACCCTGAATCAGAGAATTCAATGAATGCATCATGTTTTTCTGCGGTTGCATCTGTTAAAGGGTGAAACCAGTGTGTATAATGTGTCGCTCCCATTTCAGTGGCCCAGGCCTTCATTCCTGCGGCCACTTCATCCGCCATTTTTCTGTCAATGCGGGTATTTCTCTCAATGGATCGCTGAACACTTCGGTAAGCTTCAATGGAAAGATATTTCTGCATCTTTTGCTCGTCAAATACATTGATGCCGAAAAAATCAGAAATTTTCTGGGAAGGATATTCTATTTCTACAGGTTGCCTTCTGAGTACTTCCTGTAAAGCGGTGAATCGTAAATTTGCCATGGTTTAATTATATCTAATATTGTTTACAGGGGCAAATATATAGTATTTTTATCATTCAGCCCCCATTTTTAACACGATATTTACTAAAACATAGCAATTTTATTTCAACACCCCATAAAATAGGGATGAATCAAATCTATTTCTACATTAATTGCTGATTTAAAAAGAAAGACTCATTCTGGAAGAGCCAGGATCAATCCCGCATTTCAGTGTAATACTTGAAAAAGTATGGAATGGTCTCGATTCCCTTATAAAAATGATGAAGTGGATAATTCTCATTCGGACTATGAATGGCATCTGATTCGAGTCCGAAGCCCATAAGGATGGTTTTTATCCCAAGCACTTCTTCAAAATCCGAGATGATAGGAATACTTCCTCCGCTTCTTGTGGGTATGGGTTTCCGGCCGAAGGTCTTTTCCATGGCCTTGCTGGCTGCCTGATAAGCTACTGTATCTGTTGGTGCAACATATCCCTGTCCCCCATGCAGGCTTCTGACGTCAACCCTGACCCCCTCGGGAGCAATCGATCTGAAATGTTTCTCAAACAATTTATCCACATTAGCAGAATCTTGATTCGGGACCAGTCGCATGGAGATCTTGGCAAATGCTTTGGACGGCAGTATGGTTTTTGCCCCTTCCTGGATATAACCTCCCCAGATCCCATTCACATCAAGGCTCGGCCTGATACCCGTACGTTCGAGAGAAGTGTAGCCTTCTTCTCCATCTACGGCATCCACATCCAATTCCTTTTTATATGCTTCAACATCAAACGGAGCCTTTGCCATTTCATCTCTTTCCTCTCTGCTCAGCACCAGCACATCATCGTAAAACCCGGGGATGGTGATCTCATTTTTTTCGTTGGTCAGTGAAGCGATCATTTTACAAAGCACATTCACCGGGTTGGCAACAGCCCCTCCGAAAAGCCCTGAATGGAGATCCCTGTTGGGCCCTGTCAGTTCCACTTCCATATAACTGAGCCCCCTGAGCCCCGTTGTTATAGATGGTATCTCAGTGGCAATCATGGTAGTATCGGAAACCAGGATAATATCAGCTTTCAGTAATTCCTGGTTTGATCTGCAAAATTCCTTCAGACTGGGTGAACCAACCTCTTCTTCTCCTTCAATCATGAATTTTACATTACAGGGAAGCTGACCGGTCTTCACCATAAATTCAAATGCTTTAACGTGCATGAAAAGTTGCCCTTTGTCATCATCGGCTCCACGTGCCCAAATCTTTCCATCCCGTATCTCCGGCTGAAAGGGATCTGAATGCCAGAGCTCAAGTGGCTCAACCGGCTGCACATCATAGTGTCCATAAATAAGTACTGTTGGAAGATCCATCTCCCACATGTTTCGATCCATATACTACCGGTTGACCGCTTGTTTCCATAACCCTTGCTTCATCTGCTCCTGCTTCCAGCAAAGCATCCCTGAGCAGGCCTGCCGTTTTGATCATGTCTGGTTTGTTCTCAGGTTTGGCACTGATGGATGGGACCCTGATTAGCTCAAAAAGCTCATCCAGGAATCGTTGTCTTATTTTCTTCTATGTATTGCTTTAATTGATCCATTGAGATTTGGTTTATTTAGTATGATTTATAAAATTAAGGATAATTCACATTTAAGGTATATTCTCCTGGCTAAGATCTTCATCCAGCCCATCTGCGATGATCTGGAGTTTTTGAAAAAAATCATCACCGAACTTCCTTTCGATGGCGTCTTTCACAAAGCAGTATACCGGTACATTTTCCCTCTCACCATTCACCCTGGCAGGGTCGCAGACTTTCCATCGGTCATAGTTCACAGCTTTCAGGCTGTTATAGTTTTTCACACGGATTGGATAAATATGGCAGGAAACAGGCTTTCGGAAACTGGTGGCACCTTCTTCCCAGGCCTTTTCGATGCCACACCGGGCGATATCATTTTCAAAAAGGGCATAGGCACATTCATGTTTTCCGCCTACAAGGGGGGTAACCATTTCCTCGTCAGCATCCCGCACTGAGGTTCCCTGTTGTTCAATGGCTACCTTGCCTTCCTCCCGGAGATATGGCCTGATATTGTCATATTCTTTTGCCAGCAATAATACTTCATCATCTTCCAGGGGGGCACCTGATTCACCCTCAACACAGCAGATCCCCTTGCATTTCGAAAGGTCACAAACAAATTTTTCCCGTATGATGTCGAGGCTTACTACCTTATCCCCCAACTCAACCATCGTAGGCACATCCTTTTTCATAACATTATAAGTATGTACACAAATCTATTCATTTTGCCCGGATTTTGAGTTTAAGTAAGACGGTAGTTGTGTGATCGTCAAACTTTCGCTTACCTGAGAATTTCAAATTTTAGCCTGTTTCAGTTTATAGCAATAATTTATAACACCCTTCTAAATCTCCCATTATTTTATACCCTTTCAGGTTCTCACTATTTAGAATAGATGGTCGTGGTGGTTTTTTTAACAAACAATTAAGACCATTCCATTGTTTACAAGATAATTCCGAAACAATAAATAAAAATCATTATGAAAAGAAAAATTTTTACTCTGACCATTGCTCTGGCAATGTTGATGACATCAGTCATCGCGCAAACTGCCCGTGTACAGGTCATACACAATTCCGCTGATGCTGCGGCAGCAACAGTGGATGTATGGCTTGATGACGCTCGCCTCATCGATGATTTCGCTTTCAGGACTGCATCACCTTTCATAGATGCGCCCGCTGGCGTAAACTTCGATATTACGATTCAACCTTCATCCAGCACCGATACCACCAACGGGCTCTGGAGGAAAACCTATCACCTTCGAAGCCGGAATGACCTATGTTCTGGTGGCCAATGGAATTGTCAGTGCAAGCGGTTACATGCCTGCCACACCCTTTGACATTTACGTCAATGCAGTGGGACAGGAAGAGGCAGGTACTTCAGGTAATACTGACGTGCTGGTTTTCCATGGGGCTACTGATGCACCCACGGTGGATGTTTATGAGCCTTATGCCGGACTCCGTGCAGTGGATGATATGTCCTACGGTGAATTCCAGGGTTACCTGGAACTGGCCAATGCAGATTATTCCCTGCAGGTGCAGACGAGCGATGGCCGCACAGCTGTGGCTGAATATGCTGCTCCGCTTGAGACATTGGGACTGAGCGACAGTGCCCTGACCGTTGTGGCCTCAGGTTTTCTGAACCCGGCCAACAACAGCAATGGTGAAGCATTCGGACTCTATGTGGCACTGCCTATGGGTGGTGATCTGATCGCACTTGCCTTCCGTGGATGTGGCCTCTGCTCGTGTACAGGTCATCCATAATTCAGCCGATGCAGCAGCCGCTACCGTCGATGTCTGGTACAATGATATAGCATTGTTACCCGGCTTTGCCTTCCGGACAGCATCACCCTTTATTGATGTAACTGCCGGAACTGAATTTGACATTACCATACAGCCTCCCAGCAGCACCGATACAACAAACGGTCTTTGGAGAAAATCCTACACCCTCATGGGTGATGAGACCTATGTACTGGTGGCCAATGGAATTGTCAGTGCAAGCGGTTACATGCCTGCCACACCCTTTGACATTTACGTCAATGCAGTGGGACAGGAAGAGGCAGGTACTTCAGGTAATACTGACGTGCTGGTTTTCCATGGGGCTACTGATGCACCCACGGTGGATGTTTATGAGCCTTATGCCGGACTCCGTGCAGTGGATGATATGTCCTACGGTGAATTCCAGGGTTACCTGGAACTGGCCAATGCAGATTATTCCCTGCAGGTACAGACAAGGATGGCCGTACAGCTGTGGCCGAGTATGCTGCTCCCCTTGAGACATTGGGACTGAGCGACAGTGCCCTGACCGTTGTGGCCTCTGGTTTTCTGAACCCGGCCAACAACAGCAATGGTGAAGCATTCGGACTCTATGTGGCACTGCCTATGGGTGGTGATCTGATCGCATTGCCTTCAGTGGATATTGCTTCTGCTCGTGTACAGGTGATCCATAATTCAGCTGATGCAGCAGCCGCTACCGTCGATGTCTGGTACAATGATATAGCATTGTTACCCGGATTTGCTTTCCGGACAGCATCACCCTTTATTGATGTAACTGCCGGAACTGAATTTGACATTACCATACAGCCTCCAAGCAGTACCGATACAACAAACGGTCTCTGGAGAAAATCCTACACCCTCATGGGTGATAAGACCTATGTTCTGGTGGCCAATGGTATTGTCAGCGCAAGCGGTTATATGCCTGCCACACCATTTGACATTTACGTCAATGCCATGGGCCGCGAAGAAGCTGGTACTGCAGGTAACACAGACATACTCGTGTTCCATGGCTCCACAGATGCACCTACGGTTGATATTTACGAAGCAAATGCCGGGGAACTCATCAATGACCTCGCTTATGGAGAATTTGATGATGATTACCTTGAACTACCAACAGCAGATTATACCCTGCAGGTAAGGGATGAGACAGGTGCTACGGTAGTAGCCAGTTACTCAGCTCCGCTTGCCACGCTTAGCTCTGGATGATTCAGCCCTGGTAGCCGTTGCTTCCGGATTCCTGGATCCATCGAACAATAGTGATGGTGCAGCATTTGGTATTTGGGTGGCCCTTGCCGATGGGGGAGCCTTGATAGAATTGCCATCTGTTGCTACCTCAACGAATGACATCCTGAGAAGAAGATTCACTGCGATATCTGGCCAAATCCTGCTTCAAGGGACCTGAATATATCCTATACCCTTGATGAACCTTCAGAGATTAAGCATGGATATCCTGAGTATCACAGGACAGATGGTAATGAGCCGTGACCTGGGTCCGCGCAGCAGTGGTTCCTACACTGAAACCATTGATGTGAGCAGTTTCAGAGAAGGTATCTACCTGCTGAGATTCAGGAGTGGTAATGACATCAGCACCAGTAAGATTAAAGTTACAAGATAGTTTTTGTTCGAGTTTGCATGCCAAAGAGGGTGCCCCGCCGGGGTGCCCTCTTTTTTTTACCCCATACAATTTTATGTAAATTGCAGCCCTATGCGAATCTCATTCCTATTCATAGTAATGCTATGCTCGTTTTCGCTCCGCCCTGCAAAGGGCGTAGACCTGATCAATGATACATCAACACTTGACCAGGTTCGTATCGGTATCAACCAGGTTTATAACTGTGATTTTGATTCGGCTGAAAAAACACTGGTTTACCTCCGGAGATCCTATCCCTCCCATCCCATAACCCATTTTTCGAAGGACTCATATATTATTGGAAATTTTACCCATTGATCCCGGGAAATCCAGGAGCCACAGGAGTTTGAAGAGATCATGGAAGAAACCTGGCAACGTTCGCGGACCCTTAAGGAAAATGGCCAGGAGACAGAGGGTGTTTTCTTTGAGTTAATGGCACAGGTCGTTCATCGTCATGTACTATGCTGACAACGGACATTCTTCCAAGGCTATTTCCCACCTGGGAAAAATTTACAGGGATATTATGGCCAGTTTTGATCTGCAGGAAGAGTTTAATGAATTCTTCTTCATAACAGGCCTTTATAATTACTACAGGGAAGCATACCCGGAAGCCCACCCGATATATAAACCCGCTGCTATGTTTTTCCGGAAAGGTGATAAAACCAGGGGCCTTGAGATGTTAAGGTTTGCTGCCGAAGAGACTAATTTTATGCGCGTGGAATCAGCATTGTTCCTGTCTCTGATATATATCAATTTTGAAAACAAGGTTGACAGTGCAGTCCGGTATGCATCACAATTACATCAGGACTTCCCCGGCAATGGATATTTTCTGGCTAAATATGCCGAGACCCTGCTGATCGACCATCAATACGAGGAAGCCCTGGATCTTATTCTGCAATTAATGAGTTCAGATAGCTACAATAAAATGAAAGGGACCATCTTCATGGGGATCTATGAGGAAAAAAAGAACAATAATTTGGAGAGGTCCAGGATTTTATATGAGGAAGGACTCAGGCTTGCAGAAGCATTTGATGAACGGGCTAATTACGTAAAGGCATACGCATTATAACGGGCTCAACCGTTATTTCCTTGACAGGGGAGATGAAAAACAGGCCAGGGCCTATAAAAAGAAAGCTAAAAATGCATCCAGCTTTACTTATTTCTATTAGATGAATCAGGATAATAATCAATAACCATGAAAATTCCTGCATTGCAAATCATCATTTTTCTGCTTACAATCTTCATGCTCACCGCTTGCAAATCTCATAAAAATACGACGAAGAACCAGGATATTCAGCCATCCAGGTACAATATCGAATCCCTTGCTGAATCCAATAATCTTTTTGCTGTAGACCTGTTCAAACAGATACATTCAAAATCAGAAAATCTTATTTTCTCTCCTTACAGTATTGGGACTGTGCTGGCTATGGTATACAGTGGCAGTGATGGTAAAACAGCGGAAGAAATGAGCGAAGTGCTCTATTTCCCCCGGCAGGAATTGTTGGATCCGGTTGAATCCGGGATGAGAGAAAGCATCCTGGCGGCAGATACCATGCAGGGGACTGATCTTCGTCTTGCCAATGCCATTTGGGCACAGGAGAATTTCCGTTTTTTGCCCGCCTACCTGACAAGGGTGGAAAAGTATTATGATGCCCCCCTTACCTTATTGGACTTTGTTGAAACCTCAAACCGTGAGGAGAGCAGGAATAAAATCAATCATTGGGTTGAGGAAAAGACCAATAAGCGGATCCAGGACCTGATTCAGCCAGGCGTTCTGGATGCCAGCACAAGGCTGGTTCTTACCAATGCAATTTACTTCAATGGTGGCTGGATGTTCCCATTTGACAAAGCGGCCACTTCTCCATCATTGTTTCATATCAGTAAGCAGGAAAGCATCAAAACAGATTTCATGCATCAGAGCAGGTCCTATCCCTATTATGAGGACGAAGAGATCCAGGCTGTAAGTTTGCCATATAAAAACAACAGGATGGCCCTGATGATCACTACTCCCGAAATCGATTGAGGGATGGAGGATGATCAGCCAGGTCGTCAATTATGAACGGATAAAACTGGTGATGGCCGGAATGGCAACAAGGGAGGTCCAGCTTGCCCTTCCGAAATTCAGGACAGAGCTACAGATCAACCTCAAGCAGGAACTGACCTCCATGGGTATGGGTTCTGCTTTCAGCAGATATGCCGACCTCTCGGGGATGACTGGTGAAAAAAACCTGTTTGTGGATGAGGTCATCCATAAAGCATTTATTGAGGTAAATGAACAGGGGACTGAAGCAGCCGCGGCAACTGCCGCAATTATCGGCCTGAAATCCAGTCTTCGAGATGACCCGGTCAGGTTTAACGCTGACCATCCATTTGTCTATTTACTCCTGGACCAGCAGACAGGCTGTATAATTTTCACAGGCCGGCTTGTGAAACCCTCATAAAATCAGTAAATTCGGGCATGCGTCATACTGTCGAGCAAATTAAAAAGGATTCCGGGTTTCCAATTGCTGGATAAGCTGCATTATGATGATATTGTGGATTTTGCCACTGAATATGTACGTAAAAGGACACGTAGCATGTTCTTTTACCTGGTACTGCTCATCATTTTTTTCATCCTTCAATGGTCAGCTTTCCTCTATGGGATTATTGTAAAGGACATGAATACTGTCTCCCTTTTGAAACAATTCCTGTATGGCCTGATTATTTCCCTGACCATTGTTATCCCATTTCATGAATTGCTCCATGCCCTGGGTTACTTCATACTGGGCGCGAGAAAAATCAGGTTCGGTGCTGTTTTAAAGCATTTCGCATTTTATGCGGTGGCGGATGATTTTGTGGCAGGCCGGAATGCCTTTATATTCTTAGCCCTTTCTCCCTTTGTCATCGTTTCACTGTTAAACCTTGCAGGCTTCATCTTTGTTACTGGTTATGCATCATACACCTATGTCTCCGTGCTGTTTTTTCATGCTACCATGTGTGCCGGCGATTTTGCCCTGCTGAGTTATTTTGAATTCCATCGGGACAAAGAGCTTTATACTTTTGATGATGTAGGGAAGAAAACCTCCTATTTTTATTTCAAGAAGCCGGAGGGCAGCCAATGAAGAGATTCCGGTTTCCAAAAACTTTCTGGGCCGCAAACAGCCTTGAATTATTTGAGAGGTGGGCTTATTATGGTGTGTTCAACCTGCTGGCTCTTTACCTGACTGGTTCAGCAGATACTGGGGCACTCGGCTTCAGCCAGGTGGAGAAGGGGCTGATCATGGGAATCGTCAATGCCATTTTATACTTTCTTCCCGTCATTACAGGTTCCATTGCGGACAGGATTGGCTATAAGAAAATACTGATATTATCATTTGTCATCCTTTCATCAGGATACTTCCTTATGGGACTATTCAGCTCTTTCACAGGGATTTTCCTGACCTTTTTTTATGTGGCTATCGGAGCTGCACTTTTTAAACCCATTATTTCTGCCACCATCGCCAAGACCACTGATGATTCCAATTCCTCAGTCGGGTTCGGTTTGTTTTATATGGTCATCAACCTTGGTGGACTGATTGGTCCCCTGGTCGCATCGGAACTCAGGGAAATCAGCTGGAATTATATATTTATCATGTCCAGCGGAACCATGGTTATTAACATGGCCATTGTGCTTATTTTTTATAGGGATCCGGAACAACAAACGGAAATGGATACCTTTTCACAATCTCTAAAAAAGGTTTTTGTGAATATTTACCTGGCCCTGAAGGACATGAAGTTCACTGTATTCCTCCTGATCATTGTGGCCGGCTGGACCGTTTACTGGCAGTTTTTTTACAGTCTGCCTGTTTATATTGAACAGTGGATTGATACTACGGTGATCTATCGCAGTATCCATGGGATCATGCCCGGGTTTGCCAATGCCATTGCCGATGCTGATGGACGGATCCTGGCCGAGAAACTGATCACACTTGATGCATTTTTTATTGTTCTTTTCCAGGTATTATTATCAAGCCTGGTAATAAGGTTTAAGCCTATCAATACCATGATCGTTGGTTTCCTGGTAAATGCCATCGGAATTACCCTTGCCCTTTTAACCAGGAATGGCTGGTTCCTCGTCATGTCAATATTTATCTTCAGCCTTGGGGAAATGTCATTCTCCCCCAAGATCCTGGAATACATTGCCAAACTGGCTCCCAGGGATAAAGCAGCCCTTTATATGGGCACCTATTTCCTGCCCATTGCTCTTGGAAATTTTTTTGCTGGACTCATTTCAGGAAAACTCTATGAGATCACAGCTGATAAGGTCGTATTGCTGAGAAAGAAGTAGAAAGATGGGGACTACAGTTGCCGGAGATCTCTTCCACTTTCAGCCAGCAGGATTATATGGCAAGAGCTGCAGAGTTAATGGGTATGGATATACCCGAACTGACCCAATACCTGTGGTTAAATTACAATCCCCCCCTGTTCGGAGTCATCCTCATGAGCCTGGGTATACTGACCTGTCTGGCCCTGATCATCTACGATAAGATCATTTTCAGGTATAATTAAATCCATGCTCAATGTTTACCAATTATCTTAAAGTTACCCTGAGAAACCTGGCCAGGAACCTCTTTTTTCGTAATCATCAACATCATTGCCCTGGGACTTGCACTGTCGATTGCCATTGTTGCCTACCTGAATCATAAATACGATGCTGACTGGGATAAGTCACATGTTAGGGCCAAGGAGATCTACAAGGTCAATTTCACCCAGGATATCCAGGGCCGGCAGCAGCCATATGGGGCCACGCCCATCCCTGTCGGGAATTTCATCGGAGAAAACATCAGTGGTGTTGAAACAGTTATCAGGTTTACATGTACCTCTTCTCCCCTTAAACTGGAACTCAATAACTACTCCCGGACCATTGGATATGCTGACCCTGGATTTATGGATCTGTTCACATTTCCCATTGTAAAAGGATCTGCAGAAAGTTCAGAGACAGGCAGCATATCCTTATTGATGAGACCATTGCATCAGCCTATTTCGGAGAAGAGATCCGATCGGGAAGATCATGTCCATTTTCAATGACAAGGGGGAGGAGTTTACCTATACGGTTGGTGCCGTTTTCGAAGATCTTCCGCTGAATACCAGTTTCCAGTTCCGGGTGCTGACCCAATTTGACAATTACGTGGATATGTGGGAGATCGATGAAACCAGGTGGCAAAGCTGGATCGCCGCCACATTCCTGCATATCCCCAATGCCGGACAGGCGGCAACGGTTGAAAAACTACTGGAAGATATGGTCCCTGCCCATAACCAGGCCAGGGAGGATTTCCAGATTACCGCGTTTACGCTTCAGCCATTCCTGGATGTTGCACATGATAGCTGGGATATGTGGAACGACTGGTGGGTCCGGAACAGTTTCCACCCAGCCGCAGTAACAGCCCCGCCTATTATGGCCCTGCTGATCCTGTTGATTGCCTGTTTCAATTTTACCAATACATCCATCGCTTTTTCAAGCAAGAGGCTTAAGGAGATCGGGGTCAGGAAGGTCGCCGGTGGACATAGAAAACAGATCATTGCCCAGTTCATGGGTGAAAACTTTCTCCCGACCCTGCTCGGCTCTGCTGGGCCTGTTCGTAGCCAGGTTCCTGACATCCACGTATTCTGCGATGTGGGAATATATGGAACTGGAATTCAGTCTTCTTGAAAATCCGGCCCTGGTCATTTTCCTTGTCCTGTTGCTATTGCTTACGGCATTTCTAGCCGGGGCATACCCTTCCTTCTATATCAGCAAATTCAATCCGGTGAACATTTTCCAGGACAAATTAAAAATAGGCGGTAAAAATGTACTGACAATTATACTGTTAACATTCCAGTTCTTCGATCTCGATCATGGCCATTATCTCCGGGATCATCTACTGGCAGAATGCCGAATACCAGGATAATGTTTACATGGGCTATGACAAGGACAATATCATAGGCATGCGTTTTAACAGCGAAGAAAGTTTTATTGCCCTAAGGGATGTGGTAAAAACAAATCCCATGATCCTTTCCGTTGGTGAGTCGGATGAACACATTGGTTGGGGAAATTATAGCCGGCCAATGCAATACAATGATATCAAGGAAGATGTTTCCCTGCTGGATATAGGACATGGCTATTTTGAGACCATGGGACTCCAACTCATTGATGGCCGCATTTTCACACGGGAATATGAACAGACTGATAAAGGCAGATCCATCATTGTAAATGAAAAATTTGTAAAGGATTTCGGATAGAGAAACCTGTCGGGAAAAGAATTGTCATGTCGGATACTGTTCAGTTATACATTATCGGGGTCATGGCCGATTATTTCCCCTATGGCACATAGGTACTGTTCGGCCAACAGCTTTCTATTTTGTCCGTGATGACCGTCACCTTTTCCTGACTATAAAAACCGACAGAGAAAACCTGAAGAACGTCAATGAATACCTCGAAGAGGAATGGAAAAAGGTCATACCGAATTTTCCCTACAGCGGGTTCTTTCAGGATTCACTGATGGACGAGGCCAGGCAAATAAATGAGAATATCAAGGATATGTACATCTTTCTCGGCTTTATTGCACTGATACTATCTGCGATCGGACTTTATACATTGGTATCCCTGAGTATTATTCGACGGACCAAGGAAGTTGGTGTCCGTAAAGTTATGGGATCATCTGTCCAGCAGATCATTTTAAAGATCAGCAAGCCATATATGATCATCATTGTGATTGCTTCCGTGATAGGATTGGTATCCGGCTGGAAATCAAGTATAGTAATGATGGCAAGTATATGGAATATCTATACCGACCTTACCGCATACACATTCATTATCCCGGTAGTGCTTATGCTGTTCGTTGCAGTCGTCAGCATAGGGTGGAAGGTGTACTCTGCTGCATCGAGGAATCCAACGGAATCGCTAAGGTACGAATAGGAAAGCCATGAAGGCATGGGTGTGGGGTGTGGGGATGGGTGTGACGCACACCCATACCCACACCCACGAAAAAACCCGCCCCACTATTGCGGGACGGGCGTTTCACTAATTAAGAGTTTATAATATTGCGGTTTCTCTACGGACTTTCTTATTGTCTTTTACTGGTACTGAACATAGCTTCAAGCTCATTCTCGATGGTAAATGAGACCAAATCCTTATCCTGAACCGGATCCTCACTCCTTGCATGTGTAACCATGGTGCTGAGGAATCGAAATGCTGCAACCAGTAAAACATATGTCAAAGGTTCGATCCAATTTTTTATCTTTTTTCCAGCTTTCATTTCAAGTTTACCAGGTTGGGAGTTGACATTGAATCAATATTCAATCCATGTGCCAAGAACCACAAAACTCTTTTAATCAGCAATTTACGGCTGAAATAAGTAAAAAAAAATAAAAGATTGGAAAACCGTATGAAACCGTACAGAAAGTGTTCGGAATCGGATATTTTTCGGATAAAAATATCTTATTATTCTTATTCCAGAGAGATCAGGTATACATTCCGGAATTCGATGGGTGTGCCCTCAGACTGTAGGGCAATCGGTCCGGAACTTACTGTCGCTTTTGAGGCATTGTTTTGAAGAACACCGTTTACTATCAATTCAATATTATCCCCTTCACAGGTTATGTCGTAAGTGTTCCATTCTCCTGCCGGCTTTTCACTGCTTTCCTCAAATTTCGCGGAAACCTTATATCTTCTCTCTTCCGGACTTATGAAGTAGGTGGAATCGCCAACTGATACGCCAGCACCATGACCGATCATTACAATGTCCCCGGCATTCCCATTCTGCAACTGGGCCTCGATACAAAAAGGCCACTCTGCCAGGTTTTTTTCCTGTACGTGCAGCAGTACACCACTGTTACTCGGCACCGCAGCCCATCTCCATTCCACATGCAATTTATAATTACTGTATGAATCCATGGTGAGAATACAACCATTGGGTACACCTGATACTTTGATGATACCATTCTCAACCTGGAATACCTCATCAACATCAGCCTCCTCAAAAACCACCTTTTCCCAATTGCTCAGGTCTTTCCCGTTAAACAACGGTACTTTATTATCAGTAGTACATGTTGACATAAGGATACCGGAAATCAATATTCCGATCAGCAGGATTTTGTTTTTCATTGACTTAGTTTTTTGGATTAACCCCTAAATGTACTTTTAGTTTTAAAAAAAAAGAAATTTACTCCCCTATTATTGAGCCATACTATGCAAATCACCTGTCAAATTCATTATTTTTGGAATTAAATCAAACTCAGCAGACATGGCAGGCTGTAATAATCCTTTATCAGCACTATATACACGGGGCTGCTGTAGCTATGGCTAATTTCAAGCAACTCGATGATCACCTTTCAATGATGAGTCATTAATGCGGTCCAGCTGCCCATATGGGCAGCCGGATTTTCATTCCAGTTTAATAGGTCAAAAGTTTATCCCGGTATAACACCCTCCGCTTGTCCCAGGTTCGGATCTCGAGAATATACATTCCCTGTTCAACATCATCCATCGTCCTGGTAAAATGCTGCTGCCAGGGTTCAATGGCATCAGTGATCACCATTTTTCCCGACAGGTCGTACAGCGTAAATCGCATTTTTTCCTCGGGTGATTCCTCGAAATAAACATTCACCAGTTCCCTTGCCGGATTTGGATAGACCAAAACCTGGAAAGGAGACTCTATCAGATCAGCAACTGATACTATGAATTGCGGATTGGTTGTAGCCTGAAGGATCTCAAGGGTTTCTTCATCCTGCATATATACCGCAATAGTGATAGACACTGTGTCAGTTGGGAATAATGTAGCTGGATCGGTAAGGTGGGCATCTTCGATCTCGTCTTTACTCCATGATTTATTGCCTAATAAGTTCCTCCAGCATGTGGAATCATTTTTCGTGCTACATGCCGAAATACAGTGAGGCCATTTGTACCCACATATGACGGGTCGTCTACCCTTCTTTGAAGCACAATGGCATGCAGTGTACGTTCCTTACGCTCCAGGTCCCTGAGTGCCTTCATCTCAATCGAAAACTCAAGGGTAGGAGCTATAATGAGTGACGGTAATCGTCAGCTGAAAATCAGGATCCGTCAGGGATCTCAGTCTGATATCTTCGGCTTTAGGAGTTTCCAGATTACCACTGAAATCATAGGTCCTGATATTTCCATCCAGAATCGCGTATGGGATGCCCGTTACGCCATAAACGGTCCCCCTGTTGTTAGCCGGGACCCGGTTATCCAGGTAGAACTTATCAGCCAGACTCCCTGCGGCATGATATTGTATATCAATAACATCTGATTGGACTTCATTCATGAGCCTCATTATCACTGAGTCAGTATCAGCACATTTTTCTGTATTGGCATTGGTGAAGTATTCCAGAACAGACAGCCTTGTCCGTTGCCTGAGATTGAAATTATCAAAGGCAAATCCATCGTTTGTTTCCGTTCTTGTATCATCCAAAGCGCCAAAGGCTATCCTGAACCTGACTTCAGGCTCACCGTCTACATCGTCAAGTCCGTGAGCTGCCTTATACCATTGCTCATCTTCTTTATCTACTAAACCTCCGGTCCATCCTGTTCTCTTTCCACCGACATCAGGCGTAATTCCTGTTGAATTATACCATTCTGATCCACCGTCATTCACACCTCCTACATTTTCCCAGGTTACTCCATTATCGATAGTATATTGTAATGCCGCGCCATCCCTGTTCCGGTGAAGTGATCGCTTAATATCAAGAGAAACCATGGGACGGTGGAAGTCATTAAAATTGAAGCAGGGTGAAAGCACCCAGGAATTCTCCCCCGTTGGCTCGTCAGGCCGGTCCGTGTACCAGGTCCATCTGCCGGACACAGTATCAACCGGAAATTCGTCCAGGTTCACCTCACTGTAGATCCAGCTGTTATGGCCACTTTCTGCCCCTGATTCCCATCCATGCGTCGCCAGCTCAAAATCTTCTAGATACGGACTATCCGGAGATAATAAGATAGTTGGACTAAGGGATATGGTCTTCTCAATGGTGTCAGAACAACGATTACCGGTCATGACTTCATATCTTACACTGTAAGTCCCGACAGAGGGGAAGGCATAAGAGAATTGGCCGCCACTGGTATCTGACCTGAAGATCTCTGTAGCCAGCAGTGTCATTGATCGCCCATCTCCAGTTAGATACGGTATCCGGAGAAATATACTGTTTCCTGTCCGGTCATGATTATCGGGAGCATCGGTCTGGCAATTGCTGTTCCATGAAAAATCAGCTTCCGGGCCAGGATTGAGGTCTATGGTTTTCACAACCTGATCCTCACAAATGCCAATAGTCACGCTAAGGCTGACGGTGTAATTTCCCGTATCAGCATAATGATGTGTTGGATTTTCCAGGTCACTCATGTTGTTACTTGCCCCGCTGGAGGGATCACCAAAATCCCAGCGCCACGTGACTGCAGCACCTGTATCAGACCTGCCTAAAAACTGAACCATGCCACCTTCCAGCGGTATGCAGGGTTCTTCAGCAGTGAAGCCTGCATTTGGAGCATCATGTACGATCAATTCCACAGAATCGCTGACCTGGCACTGGCTGGGAGAGATATACTCATATAACACGAGATTTGTACCCAGGGAAGCAAGCAATGGATCAAATCGATAATGGCCAGAAGAATCGGGTACCACTCCTCCACCTGAACTCGTAAATGAATAACCAGTCATCATCTCATCATAGTTCCCGCTCAGGGTAAGGGGTTGTTCATTCTGGCAAATTTGCACATCAGGTATAAAGTCTATCCGTGCATCATCCAGGTATTCTATGGTTAATGTATCATGATAGTTTAAATTCTGAACCGGCCAGGCCTTCAAATGTATATTCGATAATTAAAATTTGGTCAGCACCTTGATAATCCAAGAACATCCGGACTGAGGACAGCCGTATTATTGCCCAGGTCCTGGAATGCAGCAGGAATCAGGACAGGTAGAGTGGAGAATGTTCCTGTTGTTCCATAGACATTGCTGCCGGTAATCAGGAAAGAATGCATCATTAAAACAGGCAACTTCCTTCTCCGTATCGATGACCCCGGATCCGGACACAACAATAACTTCTCTGGTATCTAGACCTGGTACATGTAGATTGTGCATCTGTATAGGTGTAATACAATCTCATGAGGTGAAGACGGGGCTGAAACACCAGCGGATTCAGGATTGAAAGTCCATGGATTTTCGCTGATACCGGGACCTGTCAAAAATACCTTCTGCCGGGGTATAAGCCAGCACAACTGGCTGGCTTAAAACATCATAACTCTCCTGCAAATTAAAGATCTGGACAACCGGCATCTGAGGTATCGATAACAGTAGCCGTACCGGTCCCGGTATTATCATTGCCCGAACCGTCAACCACCCGGGTAACGGTATAGACAGTAGAGACCTCAGGGTAACCGAAAATGTATAAGTCGCTCCCGTGCTGGTATGTTGAGTCGTACCAGTTCCATCAAATATTTCCAAATACCAGGGAGATGTACCTCCCAGATAAAAGAACAGTAATAGTGGCAGACTCACCAGGGCAGATCTCTGCTCATCCGCTAATAAGGGCAGATGGCCTGCTGGTTACAATCTGAAGGTTATTCGGATCAAGCGCGGTAAATGCAGGGCTGGTATTCGAGAACGGGGCAGCATCCTGCAGTATGATATTTATGGCCAGTTCACCCCTGGCAACCACTCCATCTGCTTCCCGCACCGTATAGGAATACAGGTAGGTATTATCGCCCTGATCGGTGAAGGTTAAGTGCCCTGGTTCAGACATATACACCA
Source organism: uncultured Bacteroidaceae bacterium (assembly GCA_963767555.1). Classification (GTDB taxonomy): domain Bacteria; phylum Bacteroidota; class Bacteroidia; order Bacteroidales; family SM23-62; genus SM23-62. The sequence goes on from CAVYEL010000010.1 coordinate 478,090, forward strand.
TTTATCCAGGTCCCGGCACCAAGGTTCCGGTATCCCTGTCTGATCTGCTACTACAGTAATTTCTATGAGTCTCACCGACACTTACATCATCATCAGGAGAGCTGATATAGGCACGTATTATTACCGGACTGGAAGCATCTATACTTAAATTGTTAATATCGATAGGGGTGGGCGTGCTCAGATTACCTGCTTCATCAATGGCCTGCACAGATACTACGAGTTCACCCGGATCTACGTTATCATCACCTTCCCCGACCACATAACGCAAACTATATCTGCCAAATCCTATGAATGAGGTATCTACAGCGGGACTGGACAAAGGCATTATTCACATGCGATTCCTGTAGTGAATGTCAATCCGTTTTCGTTTGACTGTATCCATAATAAGATCACAGACCCGACGTTCTGTGCCCTGCTCATATAGGTATAGATATACTGGATCTCAGGTGCGTTACCATCCAGTTCATCATTGTCCTGAACCGATATAACCATTATATAAATTTCCAGGGATGGGATCATTCATCAATTGCAAACCGATGACATGTATGTCCTGCGAACAGGATAGTCGAATCCTCCATCGAAAACAGTAAAACTGCAGGTGTACGTGGTTCCATTTATTCTGACCAGGTCCTCCAGGGGATAGCCTCCTATCACCGCACCATCCACCAGTGTGAAGGTATTACCCTCATCATTCTCAACCGTTATGGTAACAGGCACAACCGATCCAATGCGCGTGGTTTCATTGGGATGCTGACACCCGTCATCACCGGTTCCAGTCCATATCCAATGGGCAGGGAAGTAGTTCCAGATCGACTGATGACTGGATAAGGACTGCTGCGTCGATGACAATATGAAAATCCGGGTAATCAATATCGAAGTCCGTGAGATCGAACTCAAGCACAAGATCAGCGTATGTATTATCACCAGTAACTGATTCGATGCTGAGTCCGGGTGGTCCATCAACCGGTGAAAATTACCAGGCACCAGTCCGGCAGGGTTTATGAAATTCTTCAAAGAGTGAAATTGATATTACCTTGCCATTCAATGAGATTCAGATAAGGGTGGACCAGGAACCAGGGTGGCAACGGGATTTTCAACGTAGGCCTAATGGTGAGCCGGTTGCCGGGTGTCGGTACACCGGTAGATGTTTGGGCAAGGTCTGCTGCGACAACGGTAATATAGAAATCCGTAAATTTGCATAAAATCGGTCCCGTCAAAAGTTAGATTTACCAGAGCCTCTGTCGCTGTGCTACGAATGACAGACGCTATGCCAAGCCCCGGTTAGATAATTGACCCCGGCGGTACCCCCAGTGCAAAATTGACCGCTTCCAGATCACTATCATAAGTTTCATCCGTCAGGGTAATGGTTACTGACTGACCATCCAGGGTAGTCTCGTTCAGTGAGGGACCACTAATGCTGGATGATTCATCCAGGGAGGTAATACCAATGCATCCGTGGTAAGACGAGCACTTGACTGAACCAGTGCAGATGGATTTATAGTTATGGTGATACTTGTGAAATCATCATCAAAATCACCGGAGTAAATGCCAGGTCCAATACGACATGGGTAGGTAGGAGTGCCAATAATATCCAATATTGAAAGACCCGGGGAGCATTATTCAGCGTGAATTCACCAGCCTCCAATAAGCCCGGTACCGAAAAGGTCTCCTGGATCAACTCAATGATCACAGTCTGGTCATCCAGGAGGGCTTCATTAAGAGGAAATGAAACACTGAGATCGGCTGATTCATCTACAGCCGCAATGGTAATGGCATCCGTAGTAAGACCGGTGCTTGACTGAATAAGAACCGATGGATTAATGGTCACCGTGAAATTTTTGAAATCTTCATCAAAATCACCCGGCGTGAATGCCAGCTCCAATTCAACATGGGTGGAGGTGCCTGTGCCTATAATACCTTCAATGGAAAGACCTCCGGGAGCATTATTCGGAGTAAAATCACCAGCCACCAGTCAGCCCGGAACAACAAATGCTCCTGAGTCAAATCGATGGTCACGGTCTGGCCATTCAGGATCGCTTCATTGAGAGAGGTTACTGCTTCAAGGTCAGCCACCGGGACTTCAACAAAAGGACTAATGGTGAGTCGGTTCCAAGGTGTCAGGAAACCTGAAGATGTCTGGACAAGGTCTGCAGCCGCGATCTCAATATAGAAATCTGTAAATTCACATCAAAATCTGTCCCGTCAAAAGCCAGATTTACTTCTGCCAGGGTATCGGTGTTGCGGATCACTGACTCTATGCTGAGCCCGGATGGATAATTTACCCCCGGGGTACCCCCCAGAACAAAATTCCCACTTTCCGGGCAGCATCAAAAATTTCGTCCGTTAAGGTAATGATCACCGACTGGCCATCCAGGGCCGTCTCATTCAGTGAAGGATCACCCATGGTGGCTTTTTCCAGTAAAGCCTGGACCAAAACGCTTGATGAGCTCAGGACGCCGGAACTTGTCATGGTAAGTTCACCAGCATTTATGTCGATGCTGAGATTATGGTCAGTGTCGAAATCGGTGGTATCAAAAGCCAGGACAATCGTTGCCGTAGTATTATTAACACCTGTTACCGATGTTATGCTGGTTCCTGTTGGGGCCCCTGCCAGGGCAAAACTAACTAAGGGTAAGCTTGTATGATCAATAAAAGTTTCGCCATTTTCTAGTACCAGCGTGAGTGAGGATGTATTCAGGTTGGTTTCATTGAGAGGGGATGAAGCACTGAGATCGGCTGATTCATCCACAGCGGTAATGGTAATGGAATCCGTGGTAAGACCAGTGCTTGACTGAACCAGTACCGATGGATTTATGGTTACCGTGAAATTTATGGAATCATCATCAAAATCACCAGGTGTGAATGCCAGGTCCAGTTCGACATGGGTGGAGGTGGGAGTGCCTATGGTATCCACAATGGATAGACCTCCGGGAGCATTATTCAGGGTAAAATCACCAGCCTCCAATGAGCCCGGTACAGCAAATGTCTCCTGGGTCAGATCAATGGTCACAGTCTGGTCATTCAGGATGGCTTCATTCAGAGGGGGTGAAGCTTCAAGGTCGGCCACCGGGACTTCCACAAAAGGACTGATGGTGAGCCGGTTCTCAGGTGTCAGAAAACCTGAGGATGTCTGGACAAGGGCTGCAGCGTCGATGTCAATATAGAAATCTGTAAATTCCGTATCAAAATCTGTCCCGTCAAAAGCCAGATTTACTTCTGCTACGGTATCGTTGTTGCGGATCACAGACTCTATGCTGAGTCCGGATGGATAATTAACCCCCGAGGTACCTCCCAGAACAAAATTCCCACTTTCCAGGGCAGCATCTAAAGTTTCATCCGTTAAGGTTATGATTACCGACTGTCCATCCAGGGCCGTCTCGTTCAGTGAAGGATCACCCATAATGGCTGTTTCCTGTAAAGCCTGGACCAGTACGCTTGATGAGCTCAGGACGCCGGAACTTGTCATGGTAAGTTCACCGGCATTTATGTCGATGCTGATATTATAGTCAGTGTCAAAATCAGTGGTATCAAAAGCCAGGACAATCGTTGCAGTGGTGTCATCAATACCTGTCAGCGATGTTATGCTGGTTCCTGTTGGGGCACCTGCCAGGGCAAAACTATCTATGGGCAAAGTTGAATAATCAATAAATGTTTCGCCACCTTCAAGTACCAGTGTGAGTGAGGATGTATTCAGATTGGCTTCATCGATAGGGGATGATGAACTGAGATCGGCTGATTCATCTACAGCGGTAACGGTAATGGTATCCGTGGTAAGACTATCGCCGGACTGGACCAGTACCAATGGATTTATGGTTACCGTCAAATTCGTGGAATCATCATCAAAATCACCCGGTGTGAATGCCAGCTCCAATTCGACATGGGTGGAGGTGGGTGTGCCTACAGTATCCACAATGGAAAGACTATCAGGAGCATTATTCAGCGTAAAATCTTCAGGCTTCAATGTGTCCGGAAAAACAAATGTCTCCTGGATCAGATCAATGGTTATGATCTGGTTATTAAGAGTCGCCTCGTTCAGCACTGAATCACTCAGGGTGGCAGATTCAACCAGGGAGGTTATAGTTTCAGTATTTGATGAACTGAGAACTCCGGAACCTGTCAGGGTAAGTTCTCCGGCCCATGATATCAACACTGATATAATAATCAATATCGAAATCGGTGGTATCAAAAGCCAGGTCAATCTGGGCCTGTACATTAGAAATACCGGTCACTGATTCAATGCTGGTTCCCGGCGGTGCATTAACCAGGGCAAAACTATCGATGGGCAAGGTTGTAAAATCAATAAAGGTTTCTCCACCTCCCAGATCAAGGGTTAAGGATTCAGTATCCAGGTTTACCTCGGTTAGCGGGTTAGAAGCGGTAATGGTAAAAGACTGGCTGCTGACAGTTGAAAAGGTGAAAAGTCCGAGTATAAGAATTGGTAGTAGTCTTCTCATAGTATATTAATAGTGGTTTGTACTGCAATTCAAAATAATGATTTATCCATCCATGCCATTTAATGGTTCCTGCATCAGATCTGCTTACACAGGACCACTAAAACCATGGCCGATTTAATATAAATGACGATTACCTGTCTAATGATGAGGCAATAGTCCCGCCCGGTCAACCCAAATGGGATGCCGGGCTTTTATACCATTTTAATAATGCAATAGTTTATCCCGGTGAATCACACGTCTTCTGTCCCTGCTCCGGATCTCAACTATATATATCCCCTGTTCAAGATCATCCAGTGATCTGGTGAATTGCTGCTGCCATGGTCCAATAACATCGGTGATCACTATTTTACCGGACAGGTCGTACAGGGTAAATTGCATTTCTTCCACCGGTGATTCCTCAAAGTAGATATTAACCAGGTCCCTTGCCGGATTTGGATAAATCAAAACCTGCGAAGGAGGTGCTATCTCATCAAACGTTGACGTAACGTATCCCGGATTAGTTGCTGCCTGAAGTATCTCATTGGTTTCATCATCCTGCATAAAGACCGCAATGGTAATACATCTTTGTCGGTTGCAAAAAATGGGGATGGATAGGAAAATTCCGGGTATTCGGTTTCCCCTTTAGTCCAGTCTTTGATGAAGTAATGTCCTGCTGCATCAGGAAGTATTTTACGCGCTACATGCCGGAATACGGTAATACCATTGGTCCCCCAATAGAACGGATCATCCACCCTTCTTTCAAGCACAATGCCATAAAGAGAACGTTCCTTACGTTCCAGGTTTTTGATTGCTTCCATTTCAACTGTAAACTCAAGGGTAGGAGTATATTGAGTTACCGTAATGGTTAAATTAAAATCAGGATCCATCAGCGATCTAAGTCTGATATCCTCTACATTGGGATATGAACCTGAATTGAAATTATAAACCATGGGATGTCCCAACTCATCAATATTAATTCCTCCATCCAGAATAGCGTAGGGGATACCCGGCACATCATAAATTGATCCCCTGTTTTCAGCAGGTACCGCGTTTTCATCGTAGAACTCATCAGCCTGGCTTCCTCTTGCATGATACTGAATATCAATGACATCCGATGGGACTTCATTCATGATATCCATTATCATGGTATCCGTTTCTGCGCAGTAGGCTGTATTTGCATTGGTAAAGTATTCCAGCACAGATAGTCTGGTGCGCTGCCTGATGGTGAAATTATCGAAGGCAAACCCATCGTTCATTTCTGTTCTTGTACCACCAAATGAACCATAGGCTACCCGGAACCTGACTTCTTGTTTCCCGACCAGATTGTCAAGTCCGTGAGCTGCTTCATACCATTCGGGATCTTCTCCAGGTAACAATTCTCCTGACCAACCCGTTTTTTGATTGCCGACATATGGTATTAGATTATTGATATTATACCATTCCAGTCCGCCGTCATCCACATCACCAACATTTTTCCAGGTAACCCCGTTATTAACGGTATATTGCAGTGCTGCACCATCTTTATCACGGTCCAATGAACGCTTAATATCCATGGAGACCATTGGCCGGGAGAATGTATCAGCAAAACTGAAACAGGGCGATAGCACCCATGAATTCTCAGGAGTTGCCACATCAGGCCGGTCTGTGTACCAGGCCCTTGTTCCAGATGCAGCAGTTATCGGGAATTCAGCCGGGTTAACAACGGTGTCAGTCCAGCTGTTCTGAGTGCTTACAGGCCCTAATTCCCATCCATGTTCATCAAGTTCAAAATCCTCTGAATATGGACTATCCGGAGATAGCATGATGGTTGGGCTAAGGGTGATTTCCTTATCAATTTCCTCAGAACAAAGAGCATTGGTCACTATTTTATACCTTACACTGTAAGTTGTTCCTTCAGATGCGAAAGAATAAGAGAGTTGACTGACGCCTGTATCTGACCTGAATATTTCAGTGCCTGCACTGTCAATTTTCCAGCTCCAGTTAGATACTGAATCCGGAGGGATGACCGTTTCCTGATCCTGTCATTATTATGGGAGCATCGGTCATGCAATTGCTGTTAAACGAAAAATCAGCATGCGGGCTGGGATAGATATCAATGGTTTTCTCAACTTGTTCATCACAATTATGCATTACTAACACTCAGGATGACTGTGTAACTTCCTGTATCATCATAATGATGTGTTGGATTCTCCTCAGATACTCTGGTTGTTATTAGTCCCACTTTCAGGATCTCCAAAATCCCAAAGCCACCTTACTGAACCGGTATCCGACCTGCTTTCAAACTGTACCAGGCCGCCTCCCTCCAGAGGTATACATGGTTCAACAACAATGAAGCCGGCATCCGGAGCGTCGTATAACGATGAACTCAACAGAATCACTGACCTGGCACTGGTTGGGAGAAATATACTCATACAATCACACGGTTCACACCTGTGTCAGCAAGTGCAGGATCAAATAGATAATTACCTACAGAATCATGTACCACACCATCGCCAGGGCTTGTAAATGAATAACCGGTCACCATCTCATTATAATTCCCGTCCAGGGCAATGAGATCATCATTCTGGCAGAGCTCCAGACTGGGTGGTTCATAAATAACGGCATCCTCCAGGTACTCTATGGTCAGATCTCTATTGTACCGCAATAGGTGAGCCGCCCAGGTCTTGAAAAGTATAATCGATCCTTAAAACCTGGTCATCATTCAGAACATAGACATCGGGCCGGAGTGTGGCGGTGTTATCGCCATGGTCCGTGAATACTCCGGCTGGCGGCGTTGGTGTAATAGAGAAACTTCCAGTTGTCCCATATATATTGCTGCCTGTGATCAGGAAAGTTTCATCACTGAAACAGGCTGCTTCTTTTTCAAGGGTGATGAAACCGGACCCGGAGACCACAATAACCTCCTGGATATCTGAACTGGTACATCCAGTTATTAATCCGTATAGCTGTAGACAATCTCATGCGGGAAGTTCTCTCCGGAAACTCCAGCAGACTCCAGGATCGAAGGTCCAGGGAGCATCGCTTATTCCAGGACCGGTGAAAGTTACCACCCAACGGAGTATATTCCAGCAGAACAGGATCAGTCGAAACATCATACATTCCCTGGAGATTCGTAATCTGAACATCCGGCAATGGATGTACAGTAATGGAAACAATGCCTGATCCCGTATTATCCAGGCCTGTTCCGTCAACTACCCGGGTAACCGTATAGATCGGTAGAGACTTCAGGGTAAACCCAGAATGTATAAGGCGATGTGCGCTGAGATATTGTACTGTTGATGTTCCATCAAATACATCGATGGTCCAGGGAGCCGTTCCTCCAAGAACGACGGTAAGCAGTGCAGAATCACCCTCGCAGATCTCTGACGGGCCGCTGATCGAGGCTGACGGCCTGCTGGTTGTAATCTGAACATCATTTGGATTCAGATCAGTAAATGGAGGACTGGTATTGGAGAATGGGGAAGCATCCTGCAGCACAATATTGATGGCCAGATCCCCCCTGGCGACCGCTCCATCTTCTTCCTGCACCGTGTAGGCATACTGGTATGAACCACCGCCCAGATCAGTGAAAGTCAGGTGCAGCGGCTCAATATATACACCGTTTATCCATGTGCTCGCATCATCATTCCTGTAGCCGGCCTGATCTGCATTTACCACAATCTCTATGGTCTCCCCGACAATTATATCGTCATCAGTTGAACTGACATAGGCATTTGATATCACCGGAGTGGAAGCATCAATACTCAGATTATTCGGGTCGATAGATCTCTGATTACTTCATTACCTGCTATCATCCAGGGCTGTCATAGATACTACGAGTTCACCCGGATCCACAGGATCGTCACCCTCGGCTACCACATATCTTAAGCGATATCTTCCACCTCCGCTTTCTGTGATCTCTATTGAAGGACTGGTTATGGGTATGCCATTTACTTCAGATTCTGGGTCGAAACTTAATCCATTCTCATCTGCCTGTATCCATAAATAGATCTCAGACCCTACATTCTGTGGCCCGTCAGTATTGGTATAGATATAACGGATCTCAGGCGCATTGGCGTCCAGCAGGTCAGCGTCCTGTGATATATAGGTAAGCGTGATCAGCTCTCCAGGTATCGCTCCGTTATTAAGTTGCAGATCCCTTACATGTATATCCTGAGATGCAGGATAATCTAATCCGCCTTCTTCAACAGTAAAACTGGAAGTGTATGTAGTTGCATCAATCCGGCTCAGGCCTGAAAGGGCATACCCTCCAATTACTGCCCCAGGTTCCAGGGTGAAATTATTACCCTCATCATCTTCCACGGTAATGGTAACGGGTACTACCGATCCAATGCGCATGGTGTCATTGGGGATACTGACGTTTGTTATCACCGGTTCCATCTCATATGCAATAGAGACCGAGGAGGTGGCCAGATCTGACTGATGACTGGGTAAGTACAATATCATCAATAAGAATATGGAAATCATCGTAATCAACATCAAAGTCCGTTCAGATCGAATCCAAGAACCAGGTCAACACTATGTGGAAGTGGGAGTCCCTGAAATCGATTGGATGCTGAGCCCGGGAGGTGCACTTGCCGGTGTAAAATTGCCTGGTACCAGCGCCCCGGGATTACCAAAGTTTTCATCAACAAGCGTAGATGGATACTAACCTGCCATTCAGGTGAATACTCTGACAAAGCGGGACTGGCAGCAAGCGTGGCCACAGGGTTTTCGACGGTGGCAGTGAGGGTATAGAGTTTGTAACAGGAGTCAACATCAGGATGTATATATCAAGTGCAACCGGAGCAATCCTCATGGAAAAATTGGTTATATGCGAATCAAAATCTCCGTCAAACTGCAAAGTCAATCTGTGCCACTGCATGGGGCAGATCTGAGCACACCAGACTATGGTAAGTCCGGCTGGCGCATTGATCAAGGTCGAAATTGCCTGGTTCGATGGATGCCACAAAGTTGCTCATTCGACAGCGTAACCGTACAGTACCTGTCCATCAAGAGTTGCTTCGGCAATTGAACCAGGTGTGAGTGTTGCGGATTCGACATCAGCGCTAATGGAAATTGCATTGGTTGTCAGGATACCGGTTGCAGTCAGGGTCAGCTCCGAGTTATCGATGGATATGGAAAAATTTGAAATACTCGCATCAAAATCACCCGGCGTAAATGCAAAATTCACTACAGCTGATGTGTAAACCCACCGAAGTGAATGATTGAATAGTCAAACCTGATGGTGCATTATTCAGGGTAAAATTGCTGGATGACTCAATGTTAGCATCGATAAATGTTTCACCTCCTCCAAGTGTGATCGTTACGGACTGTGCATCCAGGTCTGTTTCATTCAAACCAGGATCATTAATGTTTGCTGTCTGGCTGAAAGCGGTCGAAGAAACAAGAAGGCCCGTGACAATGAAAAGCAGGAGTTTGTTCAAGTAGGCAGGCTGAAAGTCGGATTTGTATTTTTTTATCATGATGTATCCCTCGATATTGCATGTGAGTGAGTACAGCAAAAATATCCGGTTTTTACCCGCATTTGAATTTGCCGTACCTATATTATTACATTAAGTTCAAATTTAAACAAGGATAACGAAAGAATCAGGAAAAAATGATGAGTTGGTCAGTATTTTTGATTAAAGGCGATTAAGCATAACTAAAACTAATTTAGACCATCTTTTTCCATGAAAAGGACATGATCCTTAAAATCATTGGAGAGTACAGTGATTACCTACATTCCTGAACTAGTAATTATCTAATTATCAGATAACTAATAATATTTCAGGATAGAAGAAAATGAATAATAAAGATTACCTGACTTCCTTATAGTTGAACTTAACTTTAAGCTTGCTTTCAATAAATTCTCCCAGTTCCAGAACTTCCCCGTCACCATGCTCATAACACCAGTTGAAAACGATGTCAGCTGTATTTTCGGTGTTATGGTAAGCTGCCAGTATTTTTAATATATCAAATATACTCTTGGTAGAAGCAGTATCACAATACTCCATTTCGATGGTTACTTCAGTTACCGGAGGGGGAGCCTCGAGATATTCGATGACCCGGTCTTCTACCGGCTTATAAAACTGCTTGGGATACTCAGTGATAGATCTGCCCCTTATCAGGAAAATTCCTTCCGTCAGATGAATTCTGGGAGTTTTCTCAGTTTCTTCAATTAGAAGTTCTACCATTTGCAAAATAATTTAAGCTTGAAGTTAGGAATTTTTTCTTTCTATTACCTCAAAACTTAAAATTTATCCGGGAATTGTGATGTTTTCATATTCGTTCCAGGCTTATTCTTTTGTCGAAGAGGCCAAACAAGTTTAAACAGGCTATTTTGATAATAATGAGGCAGATTTTTACTGAAAAAACGATCTAAACAGGTCCATATCCCATCAGCAAAAATATATCCGAAAATTAGGTCTATGATATCATGATGTTCATGGCAGAAATTTGTCCATTCGTCAAAAGGAAAACAATTGACGAATATATGTTAAAGAATTTCCCCGGCCTGAACTACCATATAAGCTTAATACTGCATCACTATTGATTATCTTATGATTGCAAAATTTACCTCGGTCATGGGCATTTCCATTAATCCCCTAATAATCAAGATAAGTTGAAAACCCGATTTGATTAAAAACTTTACTATGAAATTTTATTAAAATAATTTTATGTAACGAAATCATAAGAAGATTTTTAATAGTCAACACAGCATACAATTTAAAACATAAATATCAAATGGCCATTTCCACTTCCACAACTACAAAGATTCCTTCAGCAGCTCAGGTGAAACAACAACCTGATGTTTCTGATCAATCTGTTCTGCTGAAAACCATCAGGGATGAGGCAGGAGAAAAAGTTACTGATTACATTTCTGAGATTCTCAACCTGAAGGCCATTAATAATATTAATACCCTGTTGATGCCTTCCTCTCTTTCCCTGCCATCAGATGCAGTAATCATAGATGGAGTCAGGGCGATTGTTGACCTCAAACTGCTTAACAGGACCAGGTATATTAATAAATATATAAAGGGAATCAACAAGATCCTGCCCGATGGTGGTTTATATGTTGCCAGGTTTGAAAGCCAGCATCAGCGTGAACAAAGGTTTTTCTCACATAAGTGTGGATTTATCTCCAAGATCGAAAAATTCCTTGATTTTGGGGTACATCGTGTGATTCCAAGACTCAAATATTTAAACAAGATATATTTTGCCATTACCAAGGGTAAATACAGGGTCCTTTCACTCGCTGAAGCTATGGGCCGGATTGCATCCTGTGGATTTGCGCTGATTGAACACAGGCAGATTGATGGCTTCACCTTCGCGATTGCGATGAAAACCCGTTTGCCCTTGACTGGATTTACCCCTACTTACGGACCATTTGTTAAACTGAACAGGATCGGGAAGAATGGAAAGATTATCAAAGTTTACAAATTCAGGACCATGCATCCATTCTCGGAATTTATTCAGGATTACGTGGTTAAGATGAATGGATATAACAAGGTAGGTAAGCCTGCCAATGATTTTCGCGTGACCAGATGGGGAAAGGTATTCAGAAAATACTGGATGGACGAGTTCCCCCAGGTATTAAACGTATTAAAAGGACAAATGCGGATTGTGGGCGTAAGGCCTTTAAGCCCGACCCGATTTAATGAACTATCTGAATTTTTAAAAACTGAAAGGGTCAGGGAGAAACCCGGTTGTATTCCACCCTATGTTTCTCTGAATATGCCTTCAGCTGATACGAACGTTAAGGCAGAGGTGCTCTATATGTGGGAAAAAGCGATACAGGATAATCGTATCAGCAGATCTGCCGTGAATTTTAGATTTTTTTGTTCGGCTGTATATAATATCGTTACAAACAGGATTGTAAGTGCATAAAATCTTGATAAACGTTTTCATACCTCTAACTTTAATCCACCTTTGTCACTAAATTCAATATTTTTGTATCTTAAAGCAATATTAACCGTATATATTCTACAATAAATGAGGATTTCAAACAAACATTTCATCTACCTGTTATCCGGACTATTGATCATGTCATCATGTGTCCCGAACAGAAAAATGGTTATTCTTACAGGAGGATGCCAAGGCTCCCAGTACCATGTCTACTGAGAGGTCTGCACAGGAGGAGCAATACATAACTTCCGGTGACGAATTATACATCAGGATCAACAGTATGGATGAGTACACAGAGTATTATAACATCACCACTGAAGGGGGGATGTATGGCAGATATGATCCATCACTCTCCAGTTATACGGTTGAGATCAACGGGACAGTCTTTTTGCCCATGATTGGAAATATTTACGTGGCAGGTTTTACACTCGAAGAAGCCGGTAAGAAGATACAGGAAATGTACAAGGGTTATCTGAATCAGCCAGCGGTCAATGTAAGATATGTTGACAAAATCGTAACTGTATTGGGTGAAGTAAACGACCCTGGGGTTTTTACATTCACCAGGAGAGAGATATCTATCTTCGAGGCACTTGCACATGCCGACGACATGACTGTTTATGGCAACAGGAACAAGATAATGATCATCCGTGAAGAGGAAAATGTAGTATACAGGCATCGAATAGACCTGACTGAACCAGGGGTTCAGTCATCAAAATATTATTATATTCAACCCAATGATATTGTTTATGTTGAGCCACTCAAGCGACGTATCTGGGGTTTTGAAAGGTGCCATTGGCCTGATACTTACTACCGTCACGGCGACCCTTGGGGTAATAGCATTATGTCCGAGTCATATTAATTTAGACATTATAATCCTTCACAAGTGGAAGACCAAATAAATACAAACAACTCAGGTAATTTTGTTGATGCACAGGAGATCGTAAAATTACTGATAAGAAATTGGCATTTATTTGCTTTATTTCTTGGACTGGCATTGATGATTGCCACATTGTTCTATAAATACGCACCAGCCAAGTACCAGGTTGGAGCCACCGTTAAAATCAATATCCAGGAATCAGCCGATATGGATCAATTCGGTAACCTGGAAGGATTAAGACTGGCCCCTCCTCAAAAAGATTTTGAGAACGAGCTGCTTGTACTTAGTTCTTCATCCATCATTGAGAATGTGGTGAGGAACCTGAATCTTACCACAACCTACTATGTAAAAGATAAATATTTCAAACAGGAGATTTATAGGTTTTCTCCTTATTTCGTCGAACTGACAGAAGATCACCTCCAACCGATCAAGACCATGTTTTCCATTGAAATTCTGGATGAAACGGAATTCAGGATAGTCATGGACGAGAAAAAGATTGAAATTTACAGTTATGGAGACCATGCTGTTGCATATGAGTTACCGAAATTCGAACTTGATGAAACATACCGGTTTGGTGAGTTGATTGAAAATCCACATATGTCCTTCAAGATCATATTAAATTCGGAATTTGATATCAATACTGCACTGAACCGGAAGTACTTATTTTCTCTCACAGCCCTTTATGACCAGGTTGCTATTTTGCAATCAACCCTTGATGTTGAACCTGCAAGTGAAGAATCAACGGTGGCTTACGTCAATATTGAAGGTAATAATATAGTAAAATCGGTTGATTTCCTTAATTCTCTATTTGGTAATTATATTGAACGAAACCTCGAAAAGAAAAATTTCCTGGCAACCAATACGATTGATTACATTGAGGACCAGCTCGCCAGTATCAGTGATTCATTGTTATTTACCGAACAACAACTCCAGGATTTCAGGAGGAATTACCAGGTCCTGGATATTGCCGAGAAAGCGAACAGAATGTATGCACAGCTGGATGAATATGAAACCCAGGATCGCGATCTTGAGAGGCAACAAAGGTATTACACGCCAAATACAGGAGTATTTTACCAGGAATATGAACTCTTCGGATCTGCTGGCACCCTCTTCCATGGGTATTGAAGATCCGGTCATAAATACCCTGATCGCGAGAACTGACAACCTCCAATAATGAAAGAAACACTTTAATTGCCAATAACCAGCAGTTGAGCCCTGCTTTCGCTACCCTGAATTCAACCATTGAAAATCTCAAAACCAGCATCTCTGAAAACATTCGCTACAGTATCAGTAACAATCAGGTCCAGTTAAATGAGGTCAAGGGAAGGATCAGCCTTTTAAATGCCGAAATCAATAAACTTCCGCAGCGGCAGCGGGAACTTATCGGTATTGAACGGCAGTTTAACCTGAATAGCGAAATATATACCTATCTCTTACAGAAAAGGGCTGAAGCACAGATCGTTAAAGTATCCAACCTGCCTGATAGTGAAATTATTGAATTCCCCAAATATCTTGGTAAAGCATTTCCGGATGCAACGATCACCTTTGCATTAGCTATTTTCCTGGGACTCATGATCCCGATCGCGATCATTTTCTTCAGGGGATTCTTCAATGAGACTGTCAGGACCCGGGAGGATGTTGAACGTATCTCTCCATTCCCGGTATTGAGTGAGATCCTTCATCACTCTTCCTCTGCCTTTCAGAACGTTGTTACTGAATTCCCCTTGTCCCCTACGACTGAATCATTCCGGTCGATCAGGACAAGTTTAATTTTGCAGTCAGCGGACAGGAGTTCAAAGATTATCCTGCTTACATCCTCTATCAATGATGAAGGAAAATCATTCTGTTCCCTGAACCTGGCAACCAGTTTTACCTCGTTGAAACAACCAACAATACTGGTCAACCTGGATTTACGCAAACCGGATATTTTTGTGGATAAGCTGGGGACCGAACCACTGGTAAGTATTCATAATTATCTGGCGGAAGATGCCAAGCTGGATGATCTGATCATGAACACGGAAATTCCCAACCTGGATTACATTGCTTCTAATGAGATCAATGCTGACCCGGTTGAAATGCTGGCATCCCAGAAATTTGCCGAGCTTATGCAGCGCTTAAGGGAATATTATGCCTATATCATTATTGATACACCTCCTATCGGTCCGGTGGGTGATGCATTTGTGGTCATGCAGTATTCAGATATAAACCTTTATATCTCAAGGGCCAATTATACGAACTGGAAATTTATGCGCAAGAAGCTCATGGAACTGGAACAGAAGAAGCATGAAAATGTCCATGTGATATTAAATGATGTAAGGCCGAAATGGTTATCCGGTCCCACAACCTACTATACCTACACATACGGTAAGAAAAAGAAGAATATGTTCTGCCAGGATTTACAGCAAGATATCCAAGGTGAAAACGGCAAGCCTTTAATGGTTATTTTACCTTCTTACCTGTAGCGGCAAATTTTACTTTATCGAGGAATTCAATCTTCTGTGGTACTTTATAGGAGATAAGTTCAGCAGCACATTTTTTCTGTATTTCTTCTCTGGCAAGATCCTTGTCGGTCTTCGGTACCAGGGTAATCTCTGCTTTAAGCAATTCCCCCAGCATCTCGTCGAATTCACCGGAAATGGTACAATCAACCACTTCAGGCAGGGTCAGTATCACTGATTCTACTTCTTTGGGACTTACCCTGTTCCCTCCTACCTTGATGATCTCCTTGGTCCTGGCTGTAATGAAAAAGAATCCATCTTTATCTTTTTGTGCCAGGTCACCTGTATGCAACCATCCATTTTTTAATGTCTTGGCAGTCAGCTCCTCATCATTCAAATATCCCGACATAATGTTATCCCCGCGAGCGACAATCTCCCCGACCTCTCCCTGAGCAACCGGCTGACCGTTCTCATTAAAAATATCCATTTCCACACCCGGGATCCCTTTACCCATGGATCCGAGTTTCTCCGGCAATAATTCAGGTGGAAGATAGGATAAACGTGCCGTGGCTTCAGTTTGTCCGTACATAACATAAAAGACAACTTCAGGGAATGCTTCCCTGAATTCTTCTATGAATACATCATGTAGTTTTCCGCCAGCCTGGGTCACGTACCTCAGGTATGGCAGGTCCATGGACTTGAAGGAGGTTGAATTCCTGAGCAGCAATTGAAAATGGCTGGGAACACCCGAGAAACCTGTACACTTGTATTTATTCAGGTCATCCAGGACCGATCCCAGGAAAATGAATGTATTATTCAGGACAACTGATCCTCCGACCCTGAGATGTGTATGCAACAGAGACAAGCCATAACAATAGTAGAAAGGCAGTACGACCTCAATGGTATCATCTTCAGTGAGGTTCAGGTACTCCAGGATGGAATCGGTGTTGGCGATCAGGTTCCTGTGGCTGAGCATAACCCCTTTTGGTTCTCCTGTTGAGCCCGAGGTAAATATGATCTCAGCCAGCCGCTTGTCATCAAAATTGGTATCCTCAGCGACCATATCACCTCCCTGTGACCACAGGGTCGGAAGGTCATCTTCATCATAAAGGGTGATCCCTTCCAGGTTTAACTTCGGCTTCAGCCTTTTTGAGATAAAGGCCACTGATGGTTTGCACTGATCAATGATATAGTCAAGATTCTTCTGTTCAATGTCAGTATTCAGGGGAACACAAACATTGCCTGATTTGAAGATAGCGAGATACGGGATAAGGAACCATGATGAATTGGGAAACAGGACCAGGATATTATTATTTTCCCCGAATTCTGTCTTTATTTTAGCCGCCAGTGCCAGGCTTTTTTCGAAAATCTCCTTGTATGATGCCGTTTCTGCACGTCCCAGGATCAGGTCTTTGTCCAGCGATTTCGAATCCCTGAAAAAATAATCAAATACATTCATGGTTTTGTATTGGAATGGCCGCCTAGTAATCCGTGATTGGAGACATCCTCAGATACTCGGTGGTCCTCATTCTTCTTTTAAAATTATTATAGAGCTTTTCAATTTCATCAGCGGATTTGCCAAAATACTTTCCAACTTCTTCGGGACTGTATCCGTTCTCCCATGCGTACCAGAGCTGGTCCATCTGTTCATAGGGCATCTGGAAGAAGAATTCCTCCTGCGTTTGCTCAGCACTGTAAGTGTCTGTAGTAGGCGTACGGTTGATGATCTCTTCAGGAACACCAAGGTATTCAGCAAGCTGGTAAACCTGGCCCTTATAAAGTTTCCCGATGGGGAACAGGTCCGCACCACCATCCCCGCCCTTCACAAAGAATCCCTGGTCAACTTCATGTTTATTGGCAGTTCCGATAACTGCATAATGCAGCCGGTCGGCATGATAATAAAGCATGGCCATCCTGCTCCTTTGCTTAAAATTCGAAGAAGCCACAATCTGGAGAAATTCACCAGAAGGCAGGTTCTCTGACTTGCTGACACCATCCTGGTCGATGATGGTTACAATAAACACAGGTGGCAAATACTGGCTCAGGTTCTTCTCACTGATCCCGATCTTCATTGTATGCGTTTCGGGTGTGTATTCAGGAAATACCCGCTTGACAGCCTCATCTCGTCTTTCATAACACTTGAATCCCGCCAATGCCCCGGTAATATTTTCAGTAACCGTTTCAATGCCCAGTTTCCTTGCCAGGATCCCTGCAAAATCCGCACTATCAGAACTTGATTCCTTTTCGGGAAGCATTATTCCGAATACCTTGTCCGCACCAAAGGCTTTAACGCTCAATGCGACTGATACCGAAGAATCAATACCACCGCTTATACCAACGACGGCACCACGACGCATAAGTGCCTGGTGCACATCCTTTTGCATCTTTGCAACGATGTCATTGACAACGGATTCAACATCTTTAAGTATAATAAGGTCTTTTGTAAATGGTGCTTTTTTATCGGCCATAACTATTTAGTTAAAACGGGTTGAGTAACTATTTTAAGATTATTTGGTTCCGGTTTTGACAACTCGGAAGTATTATTAATAAATTGATCAACAAGTAATTGTGTCGAAAGGATTGCAGTAACTGCCATGCCGTCTACCTCTGATACCTGTCTGCTCTTTCCTATCCTTTTGAGAAGATTTTTTACCTGCTCAAAGTCAAAAATACCAGAATCCTTTATGCCAGAGGAAGATAAAAGTTCCTTCACATATCCAGGAGCAGATTCAGTACAGAAGGCATCCAGTGTCGGTGCACGGTAGGCCTGCTTGGCCCTGTTTACAATGGCATCCGGCAGTTCATTCCGCATCAGTTCCTTCAGGATCTTCTTCTCGGTCAATCCGCTTAATTTGAAATGGTCGGGCAATGAAGCTGAGAACTCGATAACCCTGTGGTCCAGGAATGGATATCTTCCTTCCACTGAATTGGCCATGGCCATCCGGTCACCCTGTGATGACAGGAGGTACCCTGAAAGGAAAACATTCACTTCAAGCCACTGTGCTTTTTGCAACACACTGTACCGGTCGAAATCTGCCGGCAGCAAACCTGTCAGCTCATCCATCGGATCGTATGATCCCAGAAGGGATTTGTTATCTCCATTCAGGTAACCAATGATCCTCGAGGTATTGTTCCAGCGAACCAGATGGGAATAATAGGGAGAATCTGTATCCTGCAGCCGGTACCCGAAGAACATTTTCAGCATGTTGGCACTTGCGTTGCTGATCTGTGGTATATAAGGATATAATTTCTTTAACAATAAGGGCCGCAGCCTGGAATCAGGATACTTTGCCCAGAACGATCTGATCACTGCCTCTTTAAAGATATTGTATCCGGCAAACATCTCATCAGCACCTTCACCTGTGATAACCACCTTGTAATCATTTTCGCGGACACTTCCTGACAGGAAATACATGGGTGTAGGAGCTGTCCTGAGCAATGGGATCTCAGCATGCCAGACAATATCGGGGAACTTGTCAACAATACTATCATCTGTACATTCTATGGACGTATGATCGGTATTGAAATGTTTAACAGCAATATTCTGGTAGGAAGATTCATCAAAATCCTTGTTGGCAAAACCAATGGAAAATGTCCTGAGCATATCCGGTACAATCTTCTGGATATAACCCGTGGTAAGACTGGAATCAATACCTCCGCTTAAATAGGCTCCTACCGGTACATCTGCCCTTAATCTAAGCCGGGCTGCGTCATGGAAGATCGCATCCAATTCGGAAATGGATGTATCGAGATCCTTGCCATCAGCATTGATAGCATCGGTCAATGATAGTTTCCACCATGAGTGAATGTTCATCCTGTCATTGCAAAGTGTCATGTAATGACCTGGAGGCAATTCGTAAATATCCTCAAAAATGGTATTGGGTGTGATGGTCGTCCAGAAAGTATACACCTGGGCAAGGGCCCGGGGTGACAGTTTCATCTCAACAGCGGGGTGTTCAAGCAATGATTTCAATTCTGAACCAAAAACAAATGAACCATTCATCCTGGTATAGAACAATGGCCTGATACCCACCCGGTCCCTGGCCAGAAACAATTCCTTCTTTTCAGTATTCCAAATGGCCATGACAAATTGCCCGTTCATCTTCTGCAGGCAATCCGGTCCGTATTCCATATACAGGTGCAGAACAACCTCTGTATCACAGGTAGTCTGGAATTTATGTCCCCTGGCCACCAGTTCCTCCCTGAGCTCGATATAGTTAAATACCTCTCCGTTGAATACTATCCAGAAGATACCTTCTTCATCAGAAATCGGCTGCTGCCCGGTGGCAAGGTCGATGATACTCAGCCGGACATTTCCCAATGCGATATTCTGCCCCAGAAAAATGCCACTTTCATCAGGTCCCCGGTGCTGTATCCTGGCAAGCATACGCTTGAGGATATCCGGACTATCTGATGGATCAATCGACTTGTTATATATTCCGGCTATTCCACACATTAGAAAATCGGGATAGGAATAGAATTAGGAAAGCTTCTGGGAAACGAAATTTGTGATCGCGGTAATTGTCTCAAAGTTTTCTTCAACCAGGTCTGTATCCTGGGTTGCAATCCCAAATTCCTCTTCAAGGAAAGTAATCAAAGTCATCAGTCCCATTGAATCAAGAATCCCTTCCTTGAAAATCATGGTATCCTCTTCAATTTTACTTTTTTCATTGAAGGAAGAACTCAAAATATGCTCTACGACTTTACTTTTAACAGAATCAATTTCAACCATAATCATATCCATTTAAATAATTATTTTATTGTTGTTAGTACTGGTTAAATATAGTGACTTCATGCACTGGTTTAACACCCTGTATATCGACAATTTTAACAAAAGGTTCCATCATTTTGTGAATAATTTTACATTTTTTGATGAAGGCCTCATTATCAGTGGATATAAATCATGATTTTCGTTACCAATTTATGCTGCCTTATTAAAACCATTTTTAATATATTCCCGTAAATTAGTCATCGGTAGTATACAGAAATCTTCATATTAGTGTCAAATGAAAAAAATACCTTTTAATAAACCTTATCTGACCGGCAAAGAGGCCCATTATATATATCAGGCGGTATATTCAGGAAAAATATCCGGCAATGGTCATTACACACAGATCTGTCAAAATTTCTTTATTGAGAAATATGGTTTCAAAAAAACCTTACTGACCACAAGTTGCACGGATGCACTTGAGATGTCAGCCATCCTCGTAGGTATTAAACCCGGCGATGAGGTAATCGTGCCATCCTATACATTCGTGTCGACAGCCCTGGCTTTTTACAGGCAGGGAGCAAAAATTGTATTCGCAGACAGTACCAGTGAAAACCCGAATATCGATGCGGATAAACTTGAGGAACTCATCACCCCGGCAACAAAAGCCATTGTGCCCATCCATTACGCAGGTATAGCCTGTGATATGGACAAGATTATGGAGCTGGCAAGACGATATAACCTTTTTATTGTGGAAGATGCAGCCCAGAGCATTGAATCCTTCTACAATGGAAAACCACTGGGGACCATAGGCCATCTTTCGACATTCTCCTTCCATGAGACCAAGAACGTCAATGCCGGTGAAGGTGGCCTGCTGGGGATCAATGATGACAGGTTTATTAACAGGTCAGAAGTTATCTGGGAGAAAGGTACCAACAGGGCGGAATTTTTCAGGGGAGAGATCAATAAATATGGTTGGGTTGATATTGGGTCCTCATTCCTTCCGTCTGACATTATTGCTGCTTACCTTTATGCCCAGCTTGAGAACCTTCTTGAGATACAGAGAACCAGGGTTGAGAGATGGAACCAATACTATATGGGGCTTAAGGAACTGGAAGACCAGGGAAAGGTAAGCTTGCCGTATTTGCCTCAGGGAGCGACCAATAACGCCCATATGTTTTACATGGTTTGCCGGACCGGAAAGGAAAGAGATGAACTGATTGCCCACCTCAAAAAACTTGGTATCGCTGCTGTTTTCCACTATTTATCCTTGCATAAATCAGCCTTTTATGCTGACAAGCATGATGGAAGGCCCCTGGAGAACAGCGACAGGTATTCTGAATGTCTCGTTCGCTTGCCCATGTACTATGAATTGAGCCTGGAAGAATGCCAGTATATAATCAATGCAATCCGTGATTTCAAGTTTGAATAATTGCATCCTCCTTCCCCAACACTGGGGATACATACATGTTTGGCTCTAAATTCTCCCTGACAACAAAAAAGCCAATCTTCAGTGATAATCACTAACAAAATCATGTCATATTCGTATCAATTGTGAGTATATTTATGTTGATGTTAATTGTCAAGTAATTAATCCGGATTGTTTGCATGCTTTTCAATTCATTCATTTTCATATTTTTTCTAGCTGTTCTTCTACCTTCGCATTATCTCCTCAAGAGCAGAAAAAGCAGAAATATCCTTTTATTGTTTGCCAGTTATGTTTTTTACGGGTATTGGGACTGGCGTTTTTGTTCGCTCCTGCTGATCTCCACTGTCGTTGATTTCCTGGTAGGGAGAAGCATGCACAGGACCGAAGATAAATCAAGGAGGAAAATATTACTCCTGGTTAGTTTAATGGCCAATCTGGGGATCCTGGGATTTTTCAAATACTTCAATTTCTTTATCGATTCATTTGAATCGATGATCGGCCTCTTCAATTTTAATCTTGATTTCATACACATTAATCTAATTCTGCCGGTTGGGATATCATTTTACACCTTTCAGACATTATCCTATACCATTGACATCTACCGCAGGAAGTTGACGCCAACAAACAGCCTGCTGGATTTTGCATTGTTTGTTTCGTTCTTCCCGCAGCTGGTAGCCGGACCGATTGAAAGAGCGGCCAACCTGCTCCCCCAGATTTCGACAAGTAGAAAAACCACCCGGGATCAATTCCAGGACGGTTCAATCCTGATAATATACGGTTTGTTCAAGAAGGTGATGATCGGTGATGCCGCCGGAAGATATGTTGATCATATTTTCGGCCACATGGATCTTTACTCCTCCTGGGAGATGGTATTTGCCCTGTTCATGTTCTCTATACAGATTTATGCAGACTTCTCTGGCTATTCCAATATTGCAAGGGGTACGGCAAAACTATTTGGATTTGAGATTATGAAGAATTTCGAACAGCCTTATCTTTCCACCAATATTACAGAATTCTGGAGACGATGGCATATATCACTTTCATCCTGGCTGAAGGACTACTTATATATCTCCCTGGGCGGGAATCGAAAGGGAATTAACAGAACTTACCTGAATCTCATGATCACAATGATACTGGGTGGCCTGTGGCATGGTGCAAGCTGGACATTTGTCATCTGGGGGATATTGCATGGCGTTTACCTGGCGGTGCATAAATTTTTGACCAGAGGGAAGAAGATAGTATCAGAGAACAAACCGCTAAAAAGCCTTGCAGATATCCTTCGCTTTCTGCCCTCGAATATCATAACCTACTTGCTTGTTGTGCTTACCTGGTTGTTTTTCCGGGTAAAAGGAATGGATGATATCAACATGTTCATATCGAAATGTTCAGAGTGGACATGGGGTAATTACCCGCTCCGTTTTATGACCATTTTGCTTGGATTTACCCTGGTTACCATGGTTTTTGATATGCTCGAATATAAAACAGGCAGTCATGTATATTTTAAAAGGATCAGGAGCAGGTCATTGATGGTAGGATTGCTTTCAGTCATGTTCCTTTCAGTGCTAATGTATTTAATAAACTCCAGGCCATTGCCCTTTATTTACTTTCAGTTTTAGTAAAAGATATGAAAGGTATTTTATCAAAAACAGGACTATTTATCATCGGTGCCATCATCGGTCTTCTACTGCTCGAGATTTATTACCAGCTGGTTGAAATTCAACTACCCTACCATGAGCTAAATGAACGGATCGGTAAAAAAATATTACCGGACAAAAGGATCAATTACTTTAAGGAAGGATTTTACCTGGGGGCCTCCAATGAATACGGTTATCTTGGCCATCCCTATCCTCCTGAAAGGAAGAATAATAACATCCGGATTGCCCTGTTGGGGGATTCTTTCACCGAAGGATTTCATGTTTTTGAAGATCAGCACTTCGGCCATATCCTGGAAAATATGCTGAACCAGTATGAGCAGGGGCCGGACTATGAGGTTATGAATTTTGGCGTTGGGAATTATAATTACAATGATATGATCATCCAGTATAAGAACTTCGTCATGGATTTCGATCCAGATATACTGGTATTTGTCATTCACGAACAGGATTTTCTTTTCAGGGATGATTATTTCATACCTTGCCCCGCCTTGAAAATGAGCAATGACTCATTGGTCATCGATTATTCCTTTGGGAGAACAGAACCTGCCGGGTATACAGGAAGATATCTTTCTTTATGGAAAGAAGCTGCGTGTTGAAGGCAATGAATAGTGCGGTAAAAATGTCCAAAAGGGAGGCCTGTAAGCAGGTTTTGTTTGATAAACTCTACCGGCCAAAAGTAGTTGAAATAGAAAAAGATGTCGATCTGGATATCCGGGTCTTAAAATCACTGGAATGGTTAAAACAAAAACAGGTTTTCTTTGTCTTTAAAGAAGGATTCCCGGAAGATATCACCCGTCAATTTGATCCTTATGGAGTGGTCAGCACCAGTGTTGAACCTATACTGATCAGTGAGTTAGGTGATAAGGGCATCAAATATAGATACTGGGATGTTTCAAATACCTGGGGACACTGGAATCATGCCGCCCAGAAAGTAGTTGGCGCGTACTTATACAGGTTGATCAAACAATATGAGGAATAGGCTGGTAATATTCATAGTCTCACCTGCCGTGACTGTCATTCTTGCCTTGCTATTGATTTGCAAACTAGACAATTACAAAGACAACTTACGATTTAAACTGGACCCACTTGAAACTAACAGATTGGTTTCACAAACTGTACTCACAGAAAATGGATTGTGGATCATTGGGGATTCACGTGCTGCCAGCTGGGAAACGGCTCAACTTGGCTTTATCCGGACCGGAGCGAGTAATCTCGGCATCCGGGGCCAGACATCAAAGCAGGTATTTGAAAGGTTCACTAATGACCTGGAAGCATCAAGACCGTATTGCGTATTAATTCAGGTGGGTATTAATGATCTCAAAAGTATTGGCCTCCTGGAAGAAACATCTATCACCCGGAATTGTATCCTGAATACCTTACAAATACTTGAAACCTGTAAGGCACACAACATAAAAGCCATTTACAGTTCCATCTTCCCTCCGGGTGATATTGAGCTGTTCAGAAGGCCTTTCTGGGACCCCACTACCATAGACAGCCTGATGAGGGTTAATGATGAAATCAGGACTTATTGCCAGGAAAACGGATTCATCTGGTTTGATACTTATAAAATACTTGAGAATCAGGCACGTCCGGGTACAGTTAAAAAAGACTATCAATCAGATTATTTACATATTAATGCTGCCGGATATAAACTGATCAATGATGCACTCCAGCACTTGCTGAGTACATCTGATGAAGAATGGGTGAGCTACTTACTTGAATAGGAAAGATCCACTGTTTACTCGTTGCTACCGAGTTTTCCGGATCAGCCTTTTCCAGGCCCATCGTAATACCAACACGCCAATGATGATAAAAAATGAATAAAAGGCAGCCATTTTCAGCAGTGCCATGGCAAAACTGGGCGATTCCTGGTACAGCAGCATAGAGCTGCCAAGTGAGAGAGGTGGCAATTTTTCCGGATAATATATACGTTTCGTCCGGATGGCCCGTTCAGCGCTTAGATCATTTATTATTTCTCCGGCCTGACCGATGGAGATGATGCGAACATCATCCTGTGCACTGACCCAATCTATCAGATCGAAAAAATCCCGGTAGGTAAGCACGCCGTTTACATTAATATCCAGAAAATCATAATCGTGTAACAGGGCAACTACCAGGGGTTGATCGTCAGAGGAGTTCCGGGCTGCTTTTACTGCATCCCGCAGCTCTGGAAGTTCACATGAGATTGGCAGGTACTGGAGATTTGAGCTTTTAACAGCGAGGCCCTTTTTGTTAGCGGACAAAATGGTAAATCCCGTTTCCTCGAGTGCGGACAATGTGTTCAGGTCATAAGTATTCCATGGAGGCAAAAAGGTCCTCACCCGGGCTCCTGTAATGTCCTCCAGATATTTCTTGCCTTCTGATAATTTTTGAATTTGGCCATGGTAATCCAGGTTGGCAAACTCCGATAAATAGTCTGGACTATTTGTCTGGTGAGAATAACCATGCATGGATATTTCAAGAATACCTTCTTCATATCCGGTTCTCAGAATATCTCCCTTTACAGAGTCAAGGGGGATAAGATCCTGTGGCGATGGATCCTCGGGATCTCCGGATACTTTGAACGGTATTACACCGAAAGTGATGGGGATTCCATGTTTACGGAATGCCTCCATGATCTTGAGCTCTGCGTCTGTCACACTATTTGCCGAGTAATCGTCATACCGGAAGATGACGTTCACCAGCCTATCAGCATCATTTCCCAGGCAGGAGCTGAAGGTGATGCCTGCCAGAATGAACATAAGGGGCATTGTGTATCTCATACAAGTTTTGTTGTTAAATCTCACTGAAGGCATTCCTCCTCTTAAAATAGGAATAGATCATCTTCAGCATATGAAAAGAGAATGCAAAATGAAAGTAGTACCATTTGCAGTGTTTCCTGTAATAGGCATAGTTGGTACTCAGGCTGGTTTGAGAGTATTTTGAGAAAAAGGAGCGCAGATAAACACCGAGTTTTTGTTTTATAAAAGGTTTACCACTACCTGTTTTCTGAACATAGGAATAATTCACTGCATCCCAGCTTATGTAAGTTTCAATACCTGCTTCATCAGCCCTGAGTGAAAAATCAAAATCAGAGGCATACTGGGGCAGTTTTTCCTCATCCAGCAATCCAATGTTTTGAAATACCTCCACAGGGACCAGCGTACCTCTACCATTCAGGCAAACGCTTTTGTACAATCCTGTCATTGAAGGATCATACAGATCATAGCTGTCATGATAATTGATCCCTTTTGCTTTCCACCAGATCATTTTTTGCACTCCTGAAAAGAAAATTTTCCTGGGCTCTTCACGGGTGATGTCCAGCGATCCAATTACCGCACCAGGATTTTCTCCGGTGATCCTGACCATGGTTTCAATGTAATTTTCATCGAAGAATGTATCATCATTCATCATAAGGACAGCCGAGGCCCCCTGGTCAATGGCATATTTTATTCCCTCATTCATGGATCTGGTCCACCACCAGTCCCCCGTCCCCCTGATCACCTTTACCTCCGGAAAATCATTGACAATGGCTTCTTCCGTTCCATCTGTTGATCCATCATCAACAACTGCAACACTAAATTCCTGGTAAGACTGCCTGGATAATAATGATAAACATGTTAACGTAATTTCTCTGCTGTTGTGAACTGCGATTATGATGTATAAATTCATGTTTGTAAGGGATAGGGTCTATCTACTGGGTGTTAAACTTACAGGATAAACAATACTTTTCTCGGGTGCTTCAATCGCCATGTGAAGCATAGCCAGGCCATAGAAAAAAGGAAGGCTGAAAAACACTTCAGAAAAACCCATTATTAGTATCAGAATGATACCATATAAGGCATACCTTGAAGAGTAATTATTCTTCAGGCATAGTTTATATAAGGCGTAATAAATTGACCCAAAGTAAAACAGAAATATGAATATACCATAGGTTACCAGGTAATTTGAAATACCATTGGTCCGGTGTGTTAATATCGGGTTGGTTATTCCCTTATGTCTTGTTTTTGGATCCCTTCCCAGGCCCAAAACAGGATTTTCCGCCCAATCCCGCAGGTCCAGGACCGCACTTTTAAACCTGGTGTTGTGGTGGGTACTGGAGACATCCATTTGTGAGGCAATTTTATCACCCAGGAAATCCAGTGAGGTAAATGCGATTACAATAGCGGCAAGGAAAGAAGGGATCAGGATAAGTTTGTAGAGTGGGGGGACCTTGTTACCCAGGAACATGACCAGGAAAAATCCCAGTGCAAGTAAACCTGTCGTTGACATGGTACTTAACAATGCCAATATTAGGACAATACTTTTTTTATCAGTGATCGTTTTGTTTTCCAGGTATTGGAAGATCATGGCAATAACAATAAATCCGGCATAAGCACCAGGTTCCCAGAAAGCACCGCAATTCCTGAAGGTTCCCACCCCGGAATTAAACACATATAAGATAATATCAGGGGCATACCAGATATCACCGGCATACAGCGGATTCCTGAGAAGTGGTGAAATACTGGTGGCCAGGAATCTTCCGAATCCAGGCATGATTAACTGTGGAATATAAATAAAGAATCCAATGATAGAAAGTACATAGATGATATCAACATAATACTTCGTGAAATTCCTGCCCAGGATCCGTACGGTGAGATAGGCAAAAAATATCCTGATCAACACTCCTATGTAGGTAGTCAATGGCAAATAATTAAACTTGACCATTTGAGCTGCCATGACTATTAAATATAACAGCAAAAAGAAGAAGAAGAATTTGTCAAACCTCAATTTACGATAAAGAAAAACGAGCCCGGCAAAACCAAGACTAAAAATCAGAAAGGTTATATCACCTACCTTGAAGAAAGGTATGCCTGTGGTCGCAACCAACAGGAACAGCAGCGTATAATCTACTGCCCTGGTTTTATTAATATTTGTCCGCAGTACACCCATGGCTTATCATCACGAAATTACTTCAAAAAATATCAATTCTACACAAAATAACATTATATATCTCCTCAATTTGATCTATACCATAAAAGCTTAATCCAATGTATTAAATAAGTTGATTTACGCATAATTTAAAGCAAAACCGGACATTAAGGCTCCGTTTATCAATTGGGACAAGATAATGCAATCATCGTCTAATTTAATCAACATTTCATCAAACTTTTGATTTTCATAAATTCTAAATATTTAATTTTAGAAGTGCGCTTGGTAAATAAATACTGATTGCAAGGCAATGTAAAATTTTCACCTGATTAGAATATTTTGGTAATCGCAAAAAAAGTCATTGGATTAATAGGAAACCTTATTCCGCTAAATGTATTATTTAAATACTACTGGACCGATTTTATTGTTTTAACGTATCACAGCCTTTCAGGTTACGATGCAGAACCTGAAATAAACAAGAATCCATACAGGACTGAGGCAGCGTTTACCGAAGACATTAAATTTATCAAGGACCATTTTACTGTTCTCAGTATTAAAGAATTCATGGACATTCAACAATCCGGCAGGAAGTTCCCTGAGAGATCCCTTCTGATTACTTTTGATGATGGATTGGCAATACAGTATGATCACATGTACCCGATACTGAAATCCCATAACATCCCGGCAACATTTTTCCTTAATAATGCCTTTATTGATAACCGGGATCTACATTATGAAAGGAAAAAGTATCTGATCCTCCGAAAGCTTGACGAGTTGTCTGACATCTCTATCGAACGAAAGATATCAGAACTTGTTTCAGACGATTACAATAGTGATACCTTTAATCTGAAGGATTTTATTCATGAGCTTGAATATAAATCTAACAAGACACTGGATACCGTAGCTGAAGAATTAGGTATTTCTTTTACAGATTACCTTAAAGAAAACCAAATATATCTCACTACTGATCAAATAGAGAGCATGCTGAGAAATAATATGTCAATCGGTGGGCATAGTATTGACCACCCTGATTTTACAAAATTATCATTAGAGGACCAGATTAACCAGACCCTGACCAGTGTGAATAACCTGGTAAGCAAATTCCAGCTAGATTATAAAGTTTTTGCCTTTCCCTACAATGACAGGGCTCTGGATACAGCTCTTTTTGAGAGGATCAGTGACAGTATAGATGTTTCATTTGGCACCTCAGACTTTGCCAAAGATGAATTCAGGATGCATTTTCATAGGGGGAGTATTGATAATTCCACCCAGGGCTTTAAATCGGCGATGTCTGCTATATTTGGCAAATACTATATCCACAGGTTATCCGGGAAACACATCATTAAAAGGTATTAGGATGGAAATTAAAAGCTATACTGCCCAACAACTAAAGGCCGAGTTAACCGGAAATGATCTCTGGAACCAGAAATACTGTCCCATTACCAGGCATAGAGCGAATTCGATTATAATGAATCCGAGGACTTTACCCGGTGATCACGTGCTTATTGTAGGGTATCTCAATGGAGAGGTCTCTGGATATATTGCCATCGTTCCTGATGAATTATATGCAGGAGAAGAATCTGTCAGGTTAGGTTGGATGGGAAGCTGGTGGTCTGATCCTGATCCGTCCAATTCCATGATGGCTGTAAGATTACTGATGAAGGTTTATGAATTGTATGATGGCCATGTGGCAGGTTTCTCCGCAGCAGAGCGGGCGGAGCAACTATTTAGAAACTCCAATCGATTCAAGGATTTTCGATCTGCAGCCGGATATCAATATTTATTGAGATCTAACATGGGATATTGGATTCCAAAAAAGTTTCCAGGGATGCGTCATATAGGCGGAATAATCCGGCTTACTGATGGTTTATTAAACCTTGTGCAGAATGCCAGACTGAGGATATGGAAATCTTCGCATAAAATTGACCCAAGCCGCTCCATTGAATATTTAACCCAAATTCAGGATACCGACACGATTGAGTTTATCAGGCAACATAGTTTTTCACAATTGACAAGACGAAGTCATGAAGACATTAATGCCATGATAAAAAATCCTACTTCCCTGGCAACCGTACTGGAGGATAAGAATAAATCAAAATACTATTTCAGTACCAGATCAGATAGATTTTTATATCTGCTGTACAGAATTATTGATAACTCACAAAAAATCACAGCGGTTGTATTGATCTGTGTAGATGGTGATCATTTGACTGTTCCATTTGTTTTTAACAAAAAGGATGCCGGAAAGACCGTTCTTACTTCTGTATTGCATCATATTATTGACATGAAAATTAACATGTTAACAACCTACCATCCGATTCTGATGCAGCAAATGAAATTGTTGAAAATTCCCATCGTTTTTAAGAAAAAAAGGCAGCGGGATTCCTTAATTTCGGAAAAAATAGACCACAGACCATATGTTGACCCTTTTATGCAGGATGGTGACGGGGCCTGAGGATTGCAGAACAGATTTTCATATGAAAGATGCTGCTCTGAAATTTATTATGCTTACCATCCTATTTTCGATAACGAATTTTACCCTTCTGTTTTCTCAGGGCTTGCTCATCGGACATCAGCAGGCGCATCTTGAAGATCTTAAGGGAATACCATCCGAATGGATAGATTCAGCCAAAGCCAAGCTCCGGATCGTATACTGGCACACATCTCACGGGAGTCACATAACGACCGGAATGTCCCGGTTGGATGCATTCATGGGGGGAAAGGGAATCTATACCCGGGCAGAAGAAAAACTGCCAGGCGTACTTTATCTGGTTGATTATTTTGGCGATCTGAGTGCGGGGGAAAGAACCTGGCCTCAAACTACAAGGGATTTTCTTGATGCTCCTGACAACCAGGATGTCAACGTCGTAATGTGGTCATGGTGCCAGATCCTTGGCCATGACGGAGATGAGGATCCAGGGTACTGTTCAAGGATGGATAGCCTGATCTCCGAATATGGCCCGGGGGGATCGAAATTAACAATTGGCGAACGAACTGTACCAGTCCAGTTTGTATTTATGACCGGACATGTCAACGGCCAGGGAGAAGAAGGCCGTACCAACAGGATCAATACATATATCCGTAACCACTGTGAGGCCAATAACAGGATCCTCTATGATTTTGCAGATATTGAGAGCTGGGATCCTGATGATAATTATTTTCTCGATGATTCTGTTAATGATGCCTGCAGTTACATGGTAAGCGGAGAAAGGACAGGAAACTGGGCTGAGGAATGGATTGTTGGCAAGGTACAGATGGACGGAGAAGATGATACACTGCACAATGAACCCAACGGGGGCGATTGGTACCAGTGCACTGCTGAACATTCCCATCCGGTCAATGCCAATATGAAGGCCTATGCAGCCTGGTATCTGTTCGCCAAATTGGCAGGCTGGCAGATCCTGGCTACATCCATTGAATTACAGGCAGAAGTTGACAGTTGCGTAATCTCAACAAACCAGGGAACATTGCAAATGAAAGCCCGGGTATTACCTGTTGAAGCTGATGACACAACTATCTTCTGGTCTGTAGATAATGTTACGGGAAAGGCAACCATCTCACAAGATGGTTTATTACAGGCTGTTTCCAATGGGTTGGTAAAAGTGGTAGCAACGGCCAACGATGGATCCGGTATAAGAGACAGCCTCCCGGTTGCCATTACCAATCAGATCATCCCTGTATCATCAATAAGCGTTTCAGGAGCAGGTGGATTAACCACCATAAACATGCATAAGGGGACATTACAGATGTATGCCACTATATCCCCTGAAAATGCTTCTGATACCACCATACACTGGTCCGTCATCAACGGTACCGGCAGGGCTAGCATCTCCGACGCGGGACTGTTAAAGGCTGAATCCAATGGCACTGTCACAGTGGTGGCCAGGGCCAATGACGGGACCGGGGTCGCTGACAGTCTCCTGGTTACAATTGGCCTTCAATTCATCCGGGTTTCCTCAATAAGCCTGACCGGTGAAGGGGGAGCAACGAGCATTGACGAATATGAAGGATCTTTACAGATAATATCAAGGGTCATGCCCCTTGATGTTACGGATTCCACCCTGAGCTGGTCTGTGGTTAATCTGACCGGACAGGCAACCATCTCCCAGACCGGTCTATTACAGGCAGTCTCAGACGGTATCGTTTTCGTCGTGGCCACGGCAAATGACGGATCGGGAATAAAAGGAGGCATTCAGATTAACATATCCGGACAGGCCACAGGGCTGAATGAACTTAATGATCCGGGATTCCTTATTATAACAGACATGGAGCAAAATCTGCTAAATATCAGGTGGAAGGTTCCTACTTTGGATAAGTATACGATCAGGATCTATAATATCACGGGGCAGCTGTCATATATCAACCAGGATATTGCCTCCGATCACCAGCTTTATCTTTCCAATTTTAATGCCGGATATTATATCCTCCATATCTCCAAAACCAAAAGAGCATTTGCCCCGTATAAGTTCCAGGTGAAATAGTCATATCAGCTCACCGGAATTTCCACAGATTTGCAGTAAAATCAAATGAAACCGAAACAATGCTTAAGATCTCAATCATAACACCAAGTTATAACCAGGGACAATATCTGGAGGAGACTATACAATCAGTCCTGGATCAGAATTACCCAAACCTTGAGTATATTATTATGGACGGTGGTTCGACTGATAATTCTGTCGAAATCATTAAGAAATATGAATCACAACTTGCTCACTGGGAATCCAGGCCTGATGGTGGCCAGTCCAATGCGATCAATAAGGGATTTAACATGGCAAGCGGTGATATCCTTGCCTGGCTGAATTCCGATGATTATTATACCCCCGGAACACTAAATCAAGTTGCTGGCCTGTTTGAACCAGATGATCTGAAGATTGTTTTTGGCGAATGCGCCCTTTACCATGAAAAGTCAGGTAAGACAAAAGCCAGTACGGTATTTGAATATGCTCAATCCCATAAAATCGAATACAGTGATTATATTATTCAACCTTCCAGCTTCTGGACAAAAAAGACCTGGGAAACGGTTGGGAACCTGGATGGGAAGTTAACTTATACATTTGATTGGGACTGGTATATAAGAGCTAAAAAAGCGGGCGTTCATTTTCACCCTGTAGATAAGACATTTTCTGTCTACCGTTATCATGACCAGCATAAAACCGGGACAGGTGGTGATGAGCGTGAACTAGAACTGGCAAGTATTTATAAACAATATCATTCAGAATTATTATCCCAGAAGTACCTGCAGCGCAGGTCCATGCAGGATAAGATCCTCAGGCTTAACAAGATGAATCATATGCTTTCCATGTTTGGGCTGAACGGCTCTATTGATGCCAGGAAACAACTGTACAAAAAATATTTCAGCGAACTTTCATGGGAGGAGTTCCTGGGTATTGTCAGGATGTGATACTATACCCGCTTAGATCTTAATCCATATACTTTCCTGATCATTTTACCAATCAGGCTGGAGATCCTGGTTGATTCAGCAAGTTTGTTCAACAAAACCTGATCTGCTGCATTGAAGGGATGAAACAGGATAATAAGTAATAGCATAACCACTCCATATAGAACAGTGACCAGGATCAATATTTCCAGTGAATCAATCATTTCTCTTAAGAAAAGGAAGGGTATACTGCTTAGTACGAATATAAAAATGTAATTCACGTATTCCCTTAAACGGTATTTAATATCCACCGTTCTCCTGAGGATCAGGAATACGAACATCTCCCTCATGAAATCGCCGATAAGTGTTGCCGCAGCTACACCAACGATACCAAATTGTTTCATTGCCAGTATACCTGCAACGATGCTGAATACCGCCACTATTTTACTCATCAGGGCAATGTCCATCCTTTCCTTTAAATGCAGTACCAGGTTCAGGGGCATGAAAACTGCCAGTGAGATATTACTCAATAGTATGAGGTTTGTTGCCCAGTAGGCATCAAGATATTTCGGATCGAATACCAGGCTTATTACCTGTTGGCCGAAAATGATAAAATAGACGGTAGGCAGTAAAAATGCTGGCAAGATTAATTTAACGATGAAATTATAGACATGAATAAATTCCTCACGGCTATAATTCTCCGTGAATTTCTGAAAGAAAACCGGGCGGAGCACGGTCATGAATTCCCGTACGGGCAGGACCTTGAATATCATCTCATAAATGCTCGTCCCGAAAGCGTACAAACCAACAAAATATGGGCTTGAAAAGGCTGAAATAATGTAAAAGTCTGATTCTCTGCCGACTAAGCCATAGCCCAGTTCGTTGAATGCAGAATACATACCAAACTTGATAACCCTCTTTCGAATATTATTATCATCTTCACTGACTACCTGCTGATGGGCACGCGATCTGAAAAACCGTATTAATATGACCAGTCCCGGTACAAAAAAAGCAGCAGAGGCTGTTCCTTCAATGAGCAACAGGGTATTTACATCAATGATCTTCAGCAAACCTACCAGCAGGACTGATCGGACTAAGGAGCTTAATGTCATAAGTATGGCTGCATACTGATGTAAAAGTGCGGAGGTCAGGATGGTATTGAAAAGGTTCTTGAAAAATGTCATGATGATAAAAAACATCAGGGCATTATAGTAGAGCCTCAGATTCTCAATATTGAACAGGTTTGAAAAGGTTTCGCTCAGAAAGAAGATCAGGAACGAGATGATGACGGCACAGGATCCGGCCAGGTATATTCCTATCCTGATCAGTTTCTTTGTCCTCCGAAAATCCTTTAACTGCAACAGTTCCGGGATATACCGGTTAAAAAGGTTCATAACAGGGGACAGTGCAAAAACAAAGTAAATGAGCAGGATCTTAATCAGAAAATTATACGTCCCAAAAACATCTACCGCGAGTTTCCTGATGACCAGGATAGTGGCAATGACGCCAAAAAGCTGGGTGAACAATTTTCCGACATAAATCCATGCCGTGTTCTTTACAAGAATTTTTGCCCTTGAGGTCTCTTCAGCCACCGTTTAGCCATTAATTTTGAAAAGGAGATCAAGCTTCACTATAAAAGAAGCCCAAGATACAAATATTTTAGTATTTTAAACGGCTGGATGTTTACATGAAACCGGCTGTGGCGTGCTTTTTGCGTGTAAAACATGACAGATAACGAATGAACCATTACCCAATGAAAAAAATTGCCATTATCATAGGGGTTATTTTCAGTATTAATACCATCCAGGCCACTGATTATTACCTTTCTAATACAGGTAAGGATAACCATACCGGGACCAGCGAAGCCCAGGCATGGGCGAGCATTGACAAGTTGAATGCTGTGATTATCTCCCTGAAACCTGGTGACCGGGTACTTTTTGAGCGGGGCAGTAGATTTGAAGGCACAATAAACATCCAGAACATTATGGGAAACGAAGCCAAACCCATTCTTTTCGGAGCATTTGGAAAAGGAGAAAATCCCATCATTGATGGTACCAGGGAAGTGGCTGGCTGGACACAGGATGGTAATATCTGGACCAGCAGTTGCCCGGATTGTCCGATCGATGTAAATACACTTTTTATCAATGATGAAAGCCAGCCCCTGGGCAGGTATCCCAATGATACCTCTTTAAAATCTTCAGGGGGAAGTGGTAAAAATATCATTCATGATACAGGCCTTTCTTTTGAGGACAATTTCTGGAGAGGAGCACAGGTAGTTATCAGTACGCAGACCTGGGTATGTGATGCAGTTCGCGTGTTTTCACAAATCGGGACAACGATCACGCTGGCAGAGGGGACCAGTTACGACATTGCAGGAAATCTTGATTATTTTTTCCAGAACCATTATAATACATTGGACAGTGAAGGGGAATGGGCATATAATAATACGGACAAAGAAATATATATTTATTCCACCAGGGATTTACCATCTTCGCAGGTACGTATTGCATATCATGGCGAGTGTATCTCCATTAGAAACGGCCGTTATATCAATATCGAAGATCTTAACGCTCAGTGGATCAAGGCTTGAGGCGATCAAGATAGCATACAGCAAATATATCAAGTTTTCAAATAGCACATGTAATCAATAATGCACGTCTAGCGGTCCATATAGATCATTGTGATAATATCAGGTTAGACAATAATTACATCGTGAATACCCTGGATATAGCGATAGGATGCTGGGACTCGAATCACTGCCGGTTTACCAATAACCGGGTCGAAAATACGGGACCATATCCTGGGCAGGGGACAAAATGGTACAGCCAGGTATACCGGGATCAATATCAGCAGGGGATCAGATAATGTAGATAGAATACAATGAGGTAATTCAAACCGGTTATAATGCGATAAGCTTTTTCCTCAATCCAATTTGCTTGTTAAGAATAATTATATCAATGGTTATTGTACTGTCATTACAGACGGTGGAGGCATTTATACCTGGCATTCAACATCCACCAGGAAACAGGATTATTGGAAACATCGTCCTGAACAGCAGGGATGATCATGGGAATATACATTGATGATGAATCAGAAAACATTGAGATTGAGGGTAATACCTCCGCATTTAACAGATCAGGTATATTCATTCATAATTCCCGCTATATCAAAGTATTCAATAATCCTGTGTTACAATAACCATGGATCACAGTTATTATTAGTCAGACATGGTAACACATTATTGGATCATAATGAAATAAGGAATAATCACTTTACCATTGGGAAACGCAAGACAATATTCAATGAGTGCCAATTCAGTGAACGGAGAACACAATGTTTTTGAAAACAATTGCTGGGCAGATCCATTCAAAAAAAGATTGATCAACAGCGAATCCTCTGTATGGAAAACAAAAGTTTATACCAGTCCAGGAATGGCAATCCCTCGGATACATAACTGACAGGGCGATACCCAGGACTTTTGCAGAATCCGGATTGGCGGATACCACAGGATATGTTAAATTCTATATTAATCCATCCAAATCAGTAAGGACAGTGGACCTGGCCGGTACATACCGGGACCTGGATAACCAGGTATATGTGGGGACTGTGCAATTGGAACCTTATTCCTCAATCGTTCTTATGGCCGAAGAAAAGGACTAATTTCTGTCAGCGGGCACCCATATCTCATAATCCTCTTCCTTTACTACCTGCTTAAAATCAAATGTATCGATAAACTTGTAAACCTCTCCCCGTTGCTTAATTATTTCAGGCTTCTCTTCCTCTAGAACCGTTCTGAATTTTTCTTCATTAACCAGCAGTATCACAGGCAGTTGTCCATTTTTTTCATAGGCCTCTTTTAGATCCGGAAGAATATTGGCCGTCGAGTACCAGAGTATCCATGTGCTGGGCATATAGAACCTGGCACCTGTTAAATAGATGAACAATGGTCCCCCTCCGTGACCGATCAGGTAATCATCCTCTCCGGTAAATTTTTGCAGATCATTATAGATCTCCTCTACACTCCGGGCTTTCTCTTGTGTGGTTAAGGTCCCGCGTGCCATAGGAATATCAACTGCATGAACCATTCTTAGCCGGCTTCCGTTGTCTCCGAAAATGGCAACGTACCTGATCATTAATGAAGTAAGAATGACCACAAAAATGAGAAAGTATTTCATCCTGCCTGATGATATGGTCATCGTCCTGGGGGAAGATTGATAATCTGTCCAGATCTTCACATCCCCTATTTCATCGAAGATCAAGAAGATGGCTGGAAGAGTGATAAACCATCCCGTAGCCGATTTAAGCAATCCGGTATCAGACCCCATGTATGATACAAACATAACAGCTATACCGCAGAGCAGGGTAAACCGGTATCTGGTTTCCAGCTGAAAGATTCTCAGAAAGAAAAACAGGGCCAGTGCAATCTGTGAGCCAGTGATAATATTAACATAATTAACAAAATAGTCGTGATCGGTTCTCATGAAGATAAATGCAGCTGTCCCAATCACAGCCAGGGAATAATAGAGTATCAGTTTTCCCCTGGTCTTGTTTTGAATGAACCAGGAGAATAGCAGAAAAATGAGCATGAAAAGCAAAGCATTGTTAAACATTCGTTTACCTGATTCCAGTTGACTTGAGATCATGTCAGAAGCGGAATGACTTGTACTTTCACCGCTATTTGCAAAAATATTCAGGGTCTCTCCAATGGATCCTAATACACT
Organism: uncultured Bacteroidaceae bacterium; assembly: GCA_963767555.1. Classification (GTDB taxonomy): domain Bacteria; phylum Bacteroidota; class Bacteroidia; order Bacteroidales; family SM23-62; genus SM23-62. Next base: position 516,505 of record CAVYEL010000010.1, read on the forward strand.
GTCCAAATGTCCGAACAAATGAATAAGAACCAGCACCAGGGAGACACCCAGAATGAAACCGCCCATAAATATACCCGTTGATCGAAGCCAGACAAGTCGGCTTTCCCATACGTCCTTGATACAATATTTTTTAATAAACTCATAAAATGGGAATAAACCTATCATTCCCAGTGATACGATATCAGGCAATCTTGAAAAGGTAGAAAGGGCAAAAACAAATCCTGCCAGCAGTATCTTTATCCATGAATCTGAAATTACGCCAACCAGTAATAAGGTACCACCCAATACAAGAAAAAGGTTGGATACATTATCATAAGAAAAGAAAAATGTCTTTATGCTCAACGTCATCAACATGCCCAGAAAAATGTAGAACAGGAGATACTTCCGCTGGAATATTTTCCTGAATCCAAAAAAGACAGTCCAGATAGTCAATTCATAAAGAATGTAGCTCAGGATCTTAAATCCTGTCAATCCTAGCTGGCCAAAAACTTTTTCCCAGATATATCCAATGAAAAATGAAAACCAGACAATCCCCCCCGATTGTTGTTCAATAAAGTTTGAGACCCTTGCCAGATGAAATCCGGTGTCTGTCAGATCAAGTCCCTGAAAAATGAACAGTGCAGGAAACACAATGATAAGGAGGGTCAAAATAATACGGTGGTTTCTTTTCACTTTTTCTTGGAATTAATGGTTTTGTCAGCTCATACAGGGTTATTTCTTAAAATCGAGTAGAACAGCCTTCACAAATAATCCTAAAAATACCCTTATATCACCTTTATTAAAATAGCGGTATCCTTTACGTCTTTTCAGGTTTTTGAAATAATCCCCGAGGGTCATCATTCTCTTTCTTAAATGCACCAATGTGCTGGCCAGGTCAGCTGGTTCATCAATAAAATGAATATTTTTTAAAGGAGGCGGTTCTTCCTTTATGTCAGATCCGGTCAAATCATTATAGCAACGAAGAGGCAGGTTTACGCCATTTATGGTAGCTACATATCCTATTTGTTCAACCCTCCCAACAGTGGGTTCGATCAAATAATACTTGCCGTTCAAGTCATGACGCTTAAACTCAACAGATCCGAATCCACTATATTTCAATTGTTGCAATATATCTACGGTCCGCTCAGTCACAAAAGAGTTTTCTACAGGAGCGGTTGAGCAGGCAGTGCCGGTGCCAACCGGCCATTGTCTTATTTTGTATCCTGTAAAATTTGCCAGGCAATCGCTCTGATCGTTAAAATATACCAGGCAATAATATACATTCGAATCGCCTCCAGGTATCCATTCCTGCACCATCAGCCTGGATTCAATGGCATTGATCTGGCCATAAAGCTTTTTCAATTCATCAATAGTGTCCAGATAATAAGCTTTAGACAATTTTGCCTCTCTCCAGGCAGAGGTCCTGACAAAGGGTTTCAATATAACCGGGAAGCTCAAAGTTTCTTCAATGCGGACTAAATCTTCCTGCCCGAACAGATTATGGGTCTGGGGTATCAGTATATTATGCTGTATGGCGTATTCCGTAAATGCCGTTTTGTCCAGCAACAACTTCAGTACATCATTGGAAGGTAAGTGGATTAGAAAATTCTCATCAATAAACTCCCTGTTCTCAATAATAAAATTAACATAACTGTCTGTCGTGACATACAACACAGGCTTATGTGGAAGTCCGGATACAATTTGTCTGAGCTTATCCTTGAGATCAGATTCTCCATTATAATAGACCTTCTGATCGCATAGTTTAGTCCTGTATTCCGGCATTTTTCTCTGATTGCAAAATCCTATTACCGGAATACCATACCGGACGAGGGATCTAACCACACCGTATCCACCATATCCTAAATCCAGAACCACTGCCGGAGTTATTTCACCAGACATATTCAATCCTTTTTAAATAATAGCCCATATCTTGAAAATCAGCCTGCATGTACAGCTACTCAACCTAATTTTCATTTCTACGGAAATTAATACTCATGGGTTATAAATCTATGCATTCTTGGTCCTCTTTCTCTAAACCCGGCCATTTCTTAATGATGATTGCCATAGCTTTCAGCAATATACCCAGAAAGACAAACGGGTCTTTAATATTAGCATATCGATACTTGATCGCTCCCTTAATACTCTTAAAGTACTCTTTAGGGGATATTATTCTTTCTTTAAAATGTACCCAGACACTGGAAATTTCATAAAGCTCATCCATGTATATTATTTTCTTCCGGGGGGGTAATATTTCTTCAATGTCTGATCCGGTAATGTAATTATAGCAGCGCAAAGGAAGGTTTATTCCATTGACTGTCGCAACATATTCCTGCTGATTCAATCTCCCTACTGTTGGTTCTATTAAATAATATTTGCCGTTGATTTCATGACGTTTGTACTCAACAGAACCAAATCCCCGGTAATCAAGTCCTCTGAATATTTCACAGGTCTTATCAAATACATATGGATTTTCAATGGGTGCAGTAGTCGCTGTACTCCCTGTTCCCACAGGCCACTGGCGAATCTTAATGCCTGTGAAAGCAGCCATGCAATCATTTTTTACTGTGAAATATGTTAAACAGTAATGCAGATTTGAATCTTTACCCGGCACCCATTCCTGCAGCAGTAATCTTGGTTCAATCGTGCTGATCTCCCTGTAAATCCTTCTTACATCATCTATATGGTGAAGATGAAATGCCTTGGGTAATCCCGCTTTTGTCCACCTGGGAATTCTGTTATGGGGTTTTAAAATAACCGGGAATTCCAGATTTTCAGTAATACGCTCTAAATCCTCTTCTTTAAATAGGAGTTCACATCGGGGTATAAGTATATCATTCTTTACTGCATATTCGGAAAATTGCACTTTGTCCAATAATAGCCTGACAACGTTATTGGATGGCAATTGGATTAAGAAGTTTTCTTCAATGAACTTTCTGTTATTCAGGAAAAAACAAACATAATAATCGGTGGTTAAAATGAGTACCGGTTTGGTAGTAAGCCTGTCAAGCAACTGATGTAACTTTTCTATCAAATCTGATTCTCCCTGGTAACGAATCTTCTTTGTGCACAGCCTGGTGTGGGACTCAGGAAGAAATCCATGGGTATAAAAGCCAATTACAGGTATACCATAAGGGGCCAGAGACCTAACTATCCCATAACCGGCAAAGTTTAAATCCAGAACCACTACTGGAGTTAATTCTCCGGGCATTCTAAATGATTTGTTACGATATTCTCTCATATCGAAGATCAGCTCTCCGTGGATAATAAAACAAAAAGGAAAAGGTTGTAGATAAATCTCTAACAAATTGGTACAGGATCCTGGAAAAGGCCTCAGTAAGTGAATGGATCTTACGGAAAAATAATATAGCAGCCATTATTCCGATCAAATAAATGATGAGAATATAGGGCTGTCCGGTTATTAAAGTCAATATACTGCAAAAAATCAATAGCAGGAAAGTCGGATCACTTTTTATCATCCGCTTGAACACATGCCGGTTCAACAGCAAAATATGCTTTCTGTACAATACACCCCTGGCATATAATGTTTTCCCTGCGATCAGGTCCTGCCACATCCTGGACTTCGATTTATAAGGCTGGGTATGATGGATGGCAAAAAGTTCTTTTTTCCTTAGTAATAAAAATCCTTTCCTGGCGCACCTCAGTCCCAGATCCAGATCTTCTCCGGTCCGAAACTTCACATCCATTCCTCCGATGGAGTCCCATAAGCTCTTCTCGATAAGGAACAGTCCCCCAGTCGTGATCTGGAATTTGTCTTCGGTTAATACATTTTTCACATATAATTCAGAGCCAGTCTTCTGATTGTTCTCATCATAATAAATATTTTCAAACTGCCCCGACACAAATGGATACCTTAATTTACCAGCATCATCTAAAACCTGCGGAAAGAAGTCCGGAACAATTTCCATGTCCCCATCAATGAAACAGTAAATATCGGCATCTGATTCTGCAGCCCCGATATTTCTGCCAATGGCAGGGCTGGCTTTACCTGTTATGCTGAATACTTTTACTTTTTCATCTAATCCTCCTACCAGTTCAATGCTGTTGTCACTTGATTTTGAATCAACATATATTATTTCAGAATCACCAATATTGTTTTCATCAATAGTTTTTGCAATGCTATTGATACACCTGACTAATTTCTGTCCTTCATTTTTACCAATAATAATGAAACCGATCATAAGGTTAAATAGGAATGTTGATGATATCTATTGATGTACGAATTTATCACAGGTAAGTTACCTGCCTGCCATTCGGCCTGGAGGATTTAAATTGTAATGGAGCTCCAGTTTCCAACTCATAAAAAAATACCGATATGCTAACAAAGGCTGAGCCCCGTTAGCATATCGGTATTTGATAAATCAGGCAATCATGTCAGATCCTACAACATTAACGTCTAATAGGATATTACAAATCGCTTATTGATTACACCTGAATTGTTTCTCATTCTCAGGAGGTACAATCCTTCTGCTGCATTGTCCAGATCAACTGATTCATGCAGTGTGCCTATTTCATTGCTGATCTCCCTGTTCCAGATCAACTGTCCCTTCTCATTGAAGATCTCCAGTACAACATCCTTCAGCTCAAATATGTCACTTTCGATGACAAACCTGCCATTGTTGGGATTCGGATACAGGTTGATCTCAAGTCCCTCAAACGGATTACTGATGCCAACATAGGATTCAACATCGATGTTAAAGGTATCTGAAACACTCGCTGAACTGTTATCCGTTGCTGTAACGATGACCTCTACCAGGCCCTTATCTGCATCGGCAGGGGTACCTGAGAATGTTCCAGTCGCAGGAGTGAATGTAAGCCAGGTCGGAGTACTTCCTCCCATGGACATGCTGGCACTGAGTGTCAGTACATCTCCCTGATCAACATCTGCAAAAGTATTCGGATCCAATACCAGGGTGAATGCTGTCTCCAGCGACCGCTACCGTATCAGGTATAGGCTTTCTCGAGGGTTGGAGCATCATTGATGCCTGTAACTGTAAATATGCTTGTGTCAGAATCAGATAGCTCCGGAGGTATCGGTGGCCGTGAATATCAATGTATCACTGCCGTTCCACTCCACATCATTAATACCAATGGTGGCAACACGGTCGATAATGCCAACGGTAAGATTTGACGACGGCACTAACTGTCCAGGTAATCAGACTGTCAGGATCATCAGCATCAGCGACAAAATCATCCAGGTTGATCTGGCTGAAACTCTGGCCTTCCGCTATTGTCTGGTCAGGTATATCTGCCACAACCGGGGTATCATTGACAGCGGATCACATTAAATCTGACAACTGTCAAAATCCTGCAATCCATGCTGTATCCTCCGCTATAAGTTTAACTCATCCTATCCATTCCATTCAGGATCAATTACGGTAATCAGTAGCTATCCGGTCAGTAATATCCACAGTAACATAGGCATTCATGGCTGTATGTCCAGGTAAGCATATTATCTGCATCATCCACATCAGAAACATAATCATCAAGATACAATGGGTGTGAAACTGCCGCCCTCGTCAATGGTCTGTTTGAGGAATAACTATCTATCACGGGAGCATCATTCACCGGAGTTACCGTAAAGGTAGCCTGATCAGAATCAGTATCTCCATCCGGATCTTCTGCCTGGAAGGTAATGGTTTCACTCCCGTTCCAGTTCTCGTCATTCGCCGTGATGGTGGCCACCCGGCCGGTAATGTCAACAGAAAGGTTTGACTCTCCGGTGGATGTCCAGGTCATTGTAGTAATAACATTATCTACATCAGTGACATAGTTATCAAGGTCTATGGTAGCAAAGGCCGTCCCTTCAGCTACCGTCTCACCTGGAATATCACCAACAACCGGAGGATCATTAACCGGGGTTACTTCGAAAGTCACCTGGTCACTGTCAGTTTCCCCTTCCGGGTCTTCTGCAGTAAAGGTTACCATGTCAGTACCGTTCCAATTCGGATCATCGGCAGTGATGGTAGCCACCCTGTTGGTGATAACGACGGTGACATCATCCTGACTGGTTGCTGTCCAGGTAATTTCATTATCTGCATTATCGGGATCACTAACAAAATTATCGAGTGCTATGGTGGCAAAAGCTGATCCTTCCGCCACTGATTGATCGGGTATATCTGAAACAACAGGAGGTTCATTGTCCCATGAAAGAATATATTGACCACTGAAATCTCCCGGTGTTGTTTCGGTAATTGTTAATTCAACATACCCGATACCATCTGTGGTAGAAGAGGAACCTCCGTCATTTGTTACCACCGTGTATCCTGTTGCTGCAGTCCAGGTCCCGCTTGCATCATCCCGCCTGAAAAGCTCAATGGCGGTTTCCGTCGGAAGACCAGTGATACCATCATAATGAAAACGTACATCCTGTGTGAAATTCCCATCAAAATCCGGGTCTTCAGACCATATCTGCCAATACCGGCTGGCCCTGTCTGGATACAAGCCGGAAGTACTGTTTGGTGATTGGTTCACCTGCATAACTGCCATGGAAGTACTGCCGCCATCTCCTTCCGGACTGGGTCGGAAATCCGCATCAACAGCACATTCTGGTGTTTCAAAAATATCTGAGGATACAGCAAATATCGAAGTTGCACCAATCGGTGCTGTCGAGGTTTGCCAGGCGGCCGGTGTGGACATGTTCATGAGGGTACCGTCATTATCATAAGTGGTCTCACAATCTGCGTTGGTTCCTGAAGTTTCATCAAATCTCCAGTAACCGACCAGTCCACCAGTACTTCCAGGTATGGTGCGGTTCATTGAATTCCGGATCTGGGTCTGTGTGCGGGTTACATCCCAGATCCTTACTTCTTCAATCATTCCAATGGTATTGTCAATGCCATCAAACATATCCAAAGCACCAATCCTTACATTTTCCATATTCTGGTTTAAGGTATCGTCTGGCACTATAGTAGCTTCCAGGGCCCCGTTTACATAAAGATGGCCGGTGACTCCATCATAAGTGGCTGCCAGATGGTACCACTGGTTAGGGTTAATCGTCGTGGACGCAGTAAATGGCGTAGAGTTCCAACCATCTGTATACAGAAATAACCTGGCGGTTCCGGAGGTCTCCACGATGAGTCCGTATGACTGAAGCTTCGTGATTAAATGAGGCCTATGGGTTGCAGATGCGGGTGCACTAAGATTTACCCAGCATTCCAGGGTTAAATTGAACTCCGGGTTGAGTTCATCTCCTGCAGTTGATGACACTGAGACATAAGTCATCAGTCCCAGCGAAAACAAGTCCATTTTCAGGCTCCTGAGCATGTAAATGTATAGGTAGATGCCAGAAATAATAGCACCAATGAAATATTAAAAACGTTTAATCTTTTCATGTTCCTAAGTTTTAAGTAATTGGAAATTAATAACTGCTGTTATAAGTGTATGCAAGGTATTTAACAAATAATTTATATTCAAATTCTCTCAGTCCAATTTTATCACATTTTGACGAATGTCTTATGGTTTGACAATTAGCCTTATCTTATATAAAATGAATCTTCCTTTTCTGGCCGACGGCCAGAAAAGGAAGATTCATTCTGTCTGCATTTGGATTATATTATACTAATCTAATATCCAACTACGAAGCGCTTGTTGATCACACCTGAATTGTTTCTCACTCTCAGGAGATACAATCCTTCTGCTGCGTTGTCCAGATCAACTGATTCATGCAGTGTGCCTATTTCATTCCTGATCTCCCTGTTCCAGATCAACTGTCCTTTCTCATTGAAGATCTCCAGCACAACATCCTTCAGTTCGAATATGTCACTTTCGATGACAAACCTGCCATTGTTGGGATTCGGATACAGGTTGATCTCAAGTCCCTCAAGCGGATTACTGATGCCAACATAGGATTCAACATCGATGTTAAAGGTATCTGAAACACTCGCTGAACTGCCATCCGTTGCTGTAACGATGACCTCCATCAGGCCCTTATCTGCATCAGCAGGGGTACCTGAGAATGTTCCGGTCGCAGGAGTGAATGTAAGCCAGGTAGGTGTACTTCCTCCCATGACATGCTGGCACTGAGAACCAGTACATCTCCCTGATCAATATCTGCAAAAGTATTCGGATCCAGTACCATGGTGAATGCTGTCTCGGCAACCGCCACCGTATCCGGTATGGGCTTCTCGAGGGTTGGTGCATCATTGATGCCTGTTACCGTAAATATGCTTGTGTCTGTATCAGATGCTCCAGATGTATCGGTGGCTGTAAATATCAATGTATCACTGCCATTCCACTCTGCATCATTAATACTAATGGTGACCACACGGTCGGTTATGTCTACGGTAAGATTTGACGCACCGCTAACCGTCCAGGTAAGTATACTGTCAGGATCATCAGCATCAGCTACAAAATCATCCAGGTTGATCTGGCTGAAGCTCTGGCCTTCGGCTATGGTCTGGTCAGGAATATCTGCCACCACTGGGGTATCATTTACAGCGATCACATTAAATCTTACATATATCAAAATCCTGCAATCCTGCTGGTATCTTCCACTATGAAATATATATGTTCACTGCCATTCCAGTCAGGATCATTTACAGTAATAGTGGCTATCCGGTCAGTAATATCTACAGTAACATTAGACTTCATCGGCAGCTGTCCAGGTAAGCGTACTATCAGCATCATCCGCATCAGTCACAAAATTATCCAGAATAATCGGTGTGAAGCTTTCACCCTCAGCTATAGTCTGGTTGGGGATATCATCAATCACAGGAGAATCATTAACCATGGTAACGGTAAAAGTGGCCTGATCAGAACCAGTTTCTCCATCCGGATCTTCTGCCTGGAAGGTTATGGTCTCACTTCCGTTCCATTCAGGATCATTCACGGTAATAGTGGCTACACGGTCAGTTATATCCACTACAAGATCTGTCTGGCCGCTGGCTGTCCAGATCAGGGTGGTTATATCATTATCTGGATCCGTTACAAAGTCATCAAGAGTAATAGTGGCGAAAGTGGCACCTTCAACTATCTCCTGATCCGGGATACCACCAACAACCGGTGGATCAATGACTGGCGTTACTTCGAAATTCACCAACTCCTCGTCAAATTCCCCTTCGGGATCTGTTGCGACGAAACGAACTACATCGGTCCCATTCCACTCCGGATCGTTAGCGGTAATGGTTGCTACCCTGTCTGTAACATCAACAGAAACATCATCTTCCCCGAAAATTGTCCATGTGATCTCATCGTCAGCATGATCCGGGTCTTCCACATAATCATCCAGATTAATGGTGGCGAAAGCTGATCCTTCTGCAACTGACTGATCAGGAATATCCGAAATAACAGGAGGTTCATTGTTCCAGGATAAAATATATTGTCCGCTGAAATCTCCTGGTGTGGCCTCGGTAATTGTTAATTCAACATACCCTATGCCATCAGTACCGGTAGAGGACCCACCGTCATCAGTAACCACCGTATATCCGGTAGCCGCAGCCCAGGTTCCTGTGGCATCATCCCTCCTGAATAGCTCCAGTGAGGATTCTGTCGGGAGGCCACTTATATCATCATAATGAAAACGCACATCCTGTGTGAAATTCCCATCAAAATCCGGGTCTTCAGACCATATCTGCCAGTACAGGCTGGCCCTGTCCGGATATAGGCCGGAAGTACTGTTTGGTGATTGGTTCACCTGCATAACTGCCATCGAATTACTGCCGCCATCTCCTTCCGGACTGGGTCGGAAATCCGCATCAACAGCACATTCTGGTGTTTCGAAGATGTCTGAGGATACAGCAAATATCGAAGTTTCACCCATAGGTGCTGTCGAGGTTTGCCAGGCTGAGGGTGTGGACATGTTTGTGAGGGTACCGTCATTATCATAGGTAGTCTCACAATCTGCATTGGTTCCTGAGCTTTCATCAAATCTCCAGTAGCCAACCAGGCCAGCTGTACTTCCAGGTATACTCTGATTCATTGTACTACGGATTTCTGATTCCGAACGGGTTACATCCCATACCCTTGTCTCGTCCATCCTGCCAATCAGATTGGTTTGATTGGGTACATTGTTCCTTGCTCCAAGCCTGTAATTGGCCGTACTGACCGAAATTGTGTCATTGATCGTCTGAGATCCTTCCTGGTCCCCATTTACAAAAACACGTGCTATGGATCCGTCATAGGTGCAAGCAAGATGATACCACCTGCCCGGTTGGATAACCGTTGAACCACCAATCGTATACCAGTCACCTTCATCAGTCCGGAGATACATCAGTATTTGTCCGCCTGATGAAAGGGCAAGTGAATATGAATTCAACCTGGCCACGAAGAAAGGCTGATGAACGCCCGCAGCGGCACTATCCAGATATGCCCAGGTTTCAACCGTTAAATTTTCCTCTGGGTTCAATTCATCTCTGCCGGAAGTAGAGACATTGACATAATCATTAAATCCGTCGAATACAAGGCCATTTTCAGGCACCTGTGCTTTAACGGATAAAGTAGATGCTATAAAAAACAGCATCAGTAGAATAGTAAAAGCGTTAAATTTTTTCATGTCATGGAAATTTTTAGTATTAGTTATTATAAGTTCTGCATTTTTAACCTTGGGCAAGGTATTACACATAAAATTCTAATTCAAATTCTCTCTTCCCAATTTTAATTTATTTTTATCAACGCCATTATTTCATACGTAAAACCATCAGGTAAGTTAGATTTAAAACAGCCTGACTTTGCGAACTTGAGATTTACCCAGATAAATGGCCTAAAATGAGTGACTAATGAAATCTAACAGTATAAAAACAGCCAAACCCATTTCGAAAGGATTTGTATTTTTACTGCAGATTAATACGAAAAGACCATCAGAAAATTGTGTCCAATTCAATATAAAATAAACCACTATGAAAGCCCTGTGTAGCTATCTATCCATAATCATATTAATATGCATGAACTCCTGTGGAGGGAAGCAAGAAAATCCCGGGACTGATCAGTCCATCATTTTCCTGCATCACAGTACAGGATATAATATCTGGATGGGTAATAAGTCCACTGTTAAATCCAAAATCCAGAGAAAACTTGGTGGGGGATCTGCTGTAAAAGGCTGGTTTAAGGAATACAACCGGGAAAATGGCACAAATTATAAGATTAATGAATTGTATTTCCCGGCAGCGGGCCAGTCCCGCGAATACGGCAACTTCCCATTTGACTATTATGACATCTGGGTCAATAATGCCGGGATGCAACCTGCCGGCGATGATCCCACCCTTGAGATCCTTACCAGGGATCACGATATGATCATATGGAAACATTGCTACCCGGTTGGAAATATCCTCGAAGACACAGGGCAACCAGACATCAATTCCAGGGAGAAGCGGATAGAGAATTATAAACTGCATTATGAAGCCCTGAAAAATAAAATGCACGAATTCCCTGAAACCAGGTTCCTAGTATGGACCGGGGCAGCACTACTGGAAGAAAATACAACAGAAGAACAGGCCATAATGACGCGGGATTTCTTCCAATGGGTCCGGGAGACATGGGATGAACCCGGAGACAATATATATTTATGGGACTTTTATGAAATCGAGACAAAAGGTGGTATGTATATGAAAAAGGAATTTGCTGCCGGTCCGGAAGATTCACATCCAAATAACCTGTTTTCCGGCGAGGCTCAAGTCCTGTTTTGTAATAGAATTGTTGATGTAATTCAAAATGATGGCAAAAAAACCAATATCACAGGGAAACTTTTGTCCGATCAATAAAGTATAAGCCTTCATAAAGTTTAAACAGCAAGTACAGATATGATCTCACTCGGTTATCTTATATTCCTGGCAGTAATTACGCTTTTATATTACATCCTGCCCGATAGATTTCAGCGTCCATTACTGCTACTTGCAAGCCTTGCATTTATTGGAAGTCTTTCTGTTCCGTTTCTTCTTTTTGCGGTGGTTTTCTCCGCTGTCAATTATCTGTTCGGAATATGGATAAGTACTCTCAAAACTGCACCGCGTAAAAAGATCCTCTACTTCACAAGTGTTTTTATAAATATCGGACTACTTATCTTTTTCAAATATTCAAATTTCTTTGTTGAGAATATCAACTTCCTTTTACGTTCGGTTTCAGCCAGGGAGACAATACCACTTCTATCCATTCTGTTACCACTTGGAATATCCTATTATACCTTTCAGTGCCTTGGATACATGTACCGGGTATACAAAGGGATAGAGGAATATGAAAAGAGATTTGATATCTTCATGATCTACAATTTATTCTTTCCGAAGTTTATTTCGGGTCCCATTGAAAAATCAAACAGTTTTTTACCACAGTTGCACGAGAAGAAACATTGGAACAATGATGATATGTCAGCCGGTCTGCATCTTCTCCTGTTCGGTTTTTTCAAAAAGCTGGCCATCGCTGATACCCTGGGATTAATCATTAACCAGGTATATGGAAATGTATTTGAATATTCCGGCCTGACCCTGATTATGACGTATCTCCTCCAGCCTTTCTATATTTACTTTGATTTTTCAGGTTATACCGATATAGCACTGGGATCAGCCCGCTTGCTGGGAATAAAGCTGACAGATAATTTCAATCGCCCCTTCTTTGCTGAAAATGTGTCAGCATTCTGGAGAAGATGGCATATCTCATTAACAGCATGGTGCAATGAGTTTATTTTTATGATCGTTATGTATAAGCGGCGTAAATGGAAGAAATGGGGTTCAGCCTATGCGGTTTTATTAACTTTTCTTATTATTGGGATATGGCATGGGCCACGCTGGAATTATATTCTCCTCGGGATCATTCAGGCACTGGCGATCAATTATGAATTTTTTACCAGGAGAAGCCGGATAAAACTGGCCAAAAAGTTGCCAGCCGGTCTGGTTTTGAGGATCAGCAGGATCATTACATTTCTGTTTTTCTGTTTTTCACTGATCTTCTTTTATGCAGAAACATATGCTCAGTCGAGCCATTTCGTCAGCCATTTGTTTACCTCCCTGGACCTGGATCTCCTGATATCCAATTTCAGGGACCTGGTGGTGGGAGCATACAGAAAAGACTTCTTTCTTGCCCTTATTATCCTCTTCATCTGGATGATCTTCGAGTCTTTCCAGGAACGGAAAGTAGATACCTTTGGCTGGTTCCAGAAATTAAACATATGGATAAAATGGCCGGTTTACTATCTTCTTATCATATTAATGCTCTGGCTGGCCAAAGGTGAAAATACATTTGTTTATCAACAGTTTTGAAATGAAAAAAGCACTGGCAAGATTTGCATTATTCCTCTTACCCATCATAGTGGTTGCCCTTATACTTGAGGTTGTTCTCCGTCGGCTACCCCATGACTTCAAGTACAAAAAGGCACAGATGGAACAGAAATCTGATGAAATTGAGACCCTGATCATGGGCGGCTCTCATACTTACTACGGAGTAGATCCGGAACAATTTGATTCAGAAACTTTTAACCTTGCTTATGTAAGTCAGTCACTGTTTTTTGACTATAAACTCCTCGAAAGATATATCGACTCCTTACCACAATTGCAGGATGTCGTCTTAATGATCGCCCAACTTTCCCTGACTTATATGTTCAATGATGGGGAAGAAGACTGGAGAAAATTCAACTATTACAGATATTATGATATCACACCCCCGGATAATCAATGGTATCATGAGTATTACCTGGAAATACTAAACCTGCCTGTCCAGAGAAGTTTAAAAAAGGTTTATCAGCACCATCTATTGAAAAAAAACCTGATATCCACCACCTCTTCGGGCTGGTGCGATGAATATCACATGGAGAACAGCCTGGATCTGGAAAGAACTGGCAAAGAAGAGGCAGATAAGCATGACAGTCCCTCTCTGGATTTCACCTGGAACCTCGAGATCCTCAGGAACATTATTGATCTCTGTGCAGAAAGAGGCATCAGGGTTCATGCCGTTAATTTTCCAACCTACATAACATACAGGGAAAACCTGAATCCGGTTAAATACGATATGATCATCGATACCTGCAGATGGATGGGCCGGGAATTTGATAATGTATACCATTTTAAAATTGACGGGGATCCCAGGTTTACAGCCGATGATTTTTATGATGGAGATCATCTAAATGACGCCGGTGCTTTGAAATGCAGCAAGCTGCTAAATGAATATCTTGAGTCTGTGAAAAAAAATCCCGGCGAACCATCCTGATCCGGAATATTACGTTCAGGGTATTATTCAGTAATGATTTTAATCACATCCCCAGGATTGATACTGCCCACTTTATCCTTCACATAAATGATAAATCCAGATCTCTGAGAACTGTCAGTGATGGGATATTTAATGATATCATCGATTTCAACAAGGATCTCTGAACGCACAATCTCCTCAAAATCAGAAGTTTGGTTTTCAATCCTGCTTACCCTGCCTGCCGCTGGTGTGAGAAAACAGATTCCGGCCTGTCTCATCTGTCTGATTTGAGGGATTGTGAACTCTCCCATGGCAATTTCAATAACTCCTTTTACGAAATCGTATCCTGTACATAATTTAACCAGATCTGACCCGATATTATCCCCTCCCATACGGGCTCCAATCTCTACGATAAAAATCTCATCATCATTTGTTATCAATAATTCAGAATGACTGGCGCCATATGCTACTCCCAGAACCGTCAGTGCTTCTTTTACCAGGTCAATTACCCTGTTTTCAAGGGCTGGATGCAGTTTTGCAGGAACATGTTGCTCAATTTCCACAAAATATGGTTCGCCTGTACTTACCTTATCAGTGCAGGTGATGAAATGATGTGTACCCTGCCAGGAAACCATTTCGACACTTATCTCTTTGCCATCTATGAATTCTTCAACGATCGCTTCACCGGCTATGGATTCCGACAGGGCTCGCCCAAGGGCTTCCCTGATTTGTTCATGGGTATCTATTTTTGTTACCCCCCTGCTTCCGGACCGGTCTACTGGTTTAATGATAAAAGGAACCCGGAAATCTTCGGCAATACTATGATGGAATGACATGAATTTCTTGAACCTGGGACAGGGAAGGTTCTGTTCCGACAATCTCTGCCTCATCGCAAATTTATTGGTTGTAACCACAGTACAATCAATGCTGTTCCCGATCAGGTTCATCATGTTTGCGATGTAATTGACAGCAGGCATGGCCAGATCTGAGCCAATAGAGGTGATACCGTGAATCTGTGCTTCCCTGCATTTTTCCAGTATTTGCTCTTTCTCAGTGATGGATATGGGATAAAAGTAGTCACATATTTCCTTTCCCACTGCACCTTCTTCCCAGGCAAATACATGTGTTTCAATACCCAGTTTCCGGGCTTCATCTATCAGCGGGACCTGCATATAACTGGCCCCTATTATAGCAAGCTTCTTCATCAATTATTCCCAGATTATAGCATTTTTACTTTTGTCAGTCGAAATGACCAGTGTATTCCTTATCACCTGTTTTACTTTCTCCAATTCAGGTAATGTTTCACATCCGATCATTATAGGGCCCAGCCTGTCTGATTTATCAAGCAGGCCCATGGTTTTTAAGCCAGGTTCCAGGTTAGCCTCATGAATACCCAGCACACAGTTCATATCCCTGATCTTTTCCATGCCATCAATGTGCAGGATCTTTCCTGCCATAAGATAGAAACAAATATAGGATACTGCTTTTGATGCGGGGAGGTAATCACGGATATCCAAAGGTTCCCCCATTGCCAACCTGATCTGCATTTCTATTGTATCAAATCCACAGGCATAGGGAAGTAAATGCGAAGATATAAAAGCCCCTCCTCCCCTGGCGGCTGCATCTATCAGGTAGAACTTATCATCTTTAGAATTCAACAGGTACTCATTATGACTCAATCCGTTTGCCAGGCCAAATGAAGTGTTTATCTTCAGATCTATTGACAAGAGCTCACTTACCCTGTCATCCGGCAAACCTGTTGGGGAAGTCCGTTCCCGTGGAATATAGATATCTTTGAGTTTAAAATTCTCATTTTCAAGCATTAACAGGCTTTTACAATTTCCCCCAATGGCAATGCCATCAACAATATACTCCTTGCCATCCAAAAATTGCTCAAGTAAAATCTCACCGGAAAAGGAATTGTCCAATACCTCATCAAAAACCCTTTTCAACCCGTCCTCATCATCGACTCTATAAACCCCTTTACTGGACTGGTTATTGGTGGGTTTACACATGATGGGATAACCGATCTCCCCTGCGATCTTAAGGCTGCTGCTTAGATCTGCAGCCATACCATATGAAAGAGAGGGCAGGCCTATTTCCCTGCATTTTTCCCTCATCAGGTCTTTCCGGCAATAAATCTTACTTGTGGCATGGCTGTTACCGGTCAAACCAAGTTTTTCAGCTACATATCCCATAGTTTCCACCGGAATATCATTTTGATCCGAAACAATACCGGCAATCTTCTCCCTCCGGGCTATTTCCAATACCCTTTCCTGATCCCTTGCATCTTCATGGTAAATAATATCTGCGTGCTGAAAGCCGGGGTATTCTCCTTCGGGACTCACAACTACGGTTGTCAGTCCCATTTCCTGAGCTTTCTTTAAAATGATTACCTGGCCGATTCCAGCACCGGGAACCAAGATCTTTTTTGCCATGGTGGTGACTTCGCTATTGATCTTCGATGATCCTGCTGATGATGTATTTTGGCCTCCCTTTGCTTTCCAGGTACGTCCGTCCTAGATATTCACCAATGATACCAAGAAAGAAGAAATTAATGCCAAACAGGAAGGCAAGCAGAACCAGCGTTGAGGTCCATCCGGCAGGAATATTATCGTTGATCAGGCGCTTGATGATCAACACTATGCCAAATACTATGCTCAGTCCTCCTACGGTCAATCCCACATATGTTGCAACCCTGATCGGAAATCGCGAATAGGAGAAGATCCGGTCTGCGGCCAGTTTTAACATCTTGCGCAGATTATATCCGCTTGCACCGGCATACCTGGCATCACGCTGTAATTCAACGATGCTGTATTCAAACCCTGACCAGTACATCAGACTGAGCGTGGTTCCTGTTGTTTCTGGTATGTTTTTGATCTGGTCGAGTGCATTTTTTCTAAGTACCCTGAATACTCCCAGTCCGGGTTCATAATGAAGATTTGTGATCCTGTTTGAAACCGAATGAAAGAATTTTGAGAAGAATTTCTTTGAAAATGAATCTTTCCTGCTCATCCATTTCACTATGGCCATATCCGTATCATTGTCCTCCATCGACTGAATCAGCTTGGGAATATCTTCAGGCCTGTCCTGCAGGTCAGAATCCATGATGACAATGATATCCCCTCGGGCATGATCCAGTCCGGCTGCAGTTGAATTCGACTGTCCGAAATTTCTGGCAAGTTTAATGACCTTAAGATTCGGATTGCTCTTTTGAAGTTTTACAAGGATCTTCCAGGATTGATCCCGGCTTCCATCATCAATAAAAATCACTTCAAAATCTTCTGATAGTGATTCCGCTACCGGGATCAGGCGTCTTACTAACTCATCCAGCACATCCTCATCATTATATACCGGAATGACTATTGATAAAGATTGGTTTGGTTTCATTTCATAAATTTGTTAATGTCAATACAGGGTATGTACAGGTATAAAAATAGAAAGAATTTTAAGCTATATGCAGGTTAGTTTTTAACTATGCTTTAGGCTTGCTTTTCGAAATGAATGACAGGATCAACTTTTTCAGGGCCGGTTGTGTAAATAATAAAACCGTATAATATACTACCCCCAGTATGGCTCCGGTGAAAAATATCAGTATATCGGAAAGGTTAAACAGTTGCTTTATCAGCACATAGCTCCCCGCTATGACAAGCATGAATAGCAGATAGATCCTGATATCCCTGAAGAGGGAAAGCACCTGCAATTTTATTAAGACGCCCGATATACATAACCTTGGCCAGGTTAATCGCAGCACTGGCGATTGAAAATAGCACAACTGTTGAAATGATGGTAAAACTCCCTTCTTTCACCAGCCTTGCACAAATGATCAGGATACCCAGCCTTAAAACCACAGCAAGGAAATTTAAGAATAATGCTATCTCCTGTTTTTCAAAAACCAGGTATGCGGTCTGCAGGGCATTACTCAATAATAGAAAGAAAAGCCAGATAGATATGAACTGGCTGTATTGCCCTGCTACCTCCCACCTTCCACCAAGCAGAACACTGAAGATTTCAGGTCCGGCATTGCCCAGAAGGACGAAGGGGATGGCCCCGAGAAGAATGACACTTTTTAATGTCATTCGGACAATGGGTTCTGTGGATTGGCCCTTGTTCCTCAATTCAGCCATCTGCTGGAACAATACCTGGCTGAAAGAAGTTCCTATCATCGTGGGAATGGCATAAAGCACGTAGACACTTTTGGAAAAATAACCCGCAGAAACTGCATCAAACAGTACCGGGAAGAGCAATACAGGAACATTGAAGGCAACCACACTCATCAGGATGGACCAAAACTCATAAAGTGGGAATTTCTTATACCGTTTTGCCAGGCCAATAAGATCCTTTACACGATGTCTTATCTTGAATATCCAGGAATCATGGATGAAGAAGAAAACAATAAGGAACAGAGGGGGAAGAAGGATCCCCACCACCCTGTAGCCGATGAGATGAATGGCCGTATTGAATCCAAGGTATCCGCCAATGATGATAAACAGGACCTGTGGGACCGGCACAAGGATGGAAGAAATGGATATATGGATAAATTTCTTTTTACGGGTGAACCAGGCCATGAACATATACCAGAGCCCCAGCAATCCAGCCAGTATGGGAGCTATCCAGACCATCGGCCGGATGGATTCCCATTCCAGCCATTCAACCAGGGGAGTAGACCATATAAAAATATAAAACACAATGATCCATCCGAGCATTAACAGGGAACTCAATTTAAGCAATCCGGCTGCATCAGAATAATTATCAGGTAATACAATGGCCTGTTCATACCTGAAACACATGGTCAGTCCAACGATGGCTATAAGTGAAATATAAGCATAAACTAACCCGAACACTTCCGGAGGGAATAGCCTGGATGCTATCGGTTCGGCCGCCAGTGAGATCAGGCTTGCAATGGCCGATCCTGAAGCCAGTATGGAAGCATTACCGAAGAAGGAAAACTCCCGTTTAGCCAATTCTTTTCTCCATTCCTTCTTTGCAAATATCATTTAATGTCAAATATGTAATACATTCGAGGGAAAGTACGATATATAATCAATTTGGTTTGGAACGGCCTGGCTTTTTTGATCAATTGACAATGTGCCGGGATATAGGATTCAATCCAGCCGTGAAATGATCACAGGCCTTTTACCTGTACCCCTTTCCTCAAGCTTATGGACCAGTTGAATGTCAAAGGTCATGGGTTCACCAAGGTATTCCAGATAATTCTTTTTTAGCTGCTCAATTGACTCCATTCTGAAATGCATCATCAGTAAGCAGATTGATCCTGAGGCTATCTCTACTTTCCTGTATATATTGCGCTGAAATAATACCCGGTACTTCAAATATCGGTTGTCCAAGGAAATAAAATTCACGCCCGCCTGGTGTGATCACTTTATCGTTGACCCGTCCTACAATTTTTCCACCCGAGTGAATTTATGATCATTTTCTTCAGAAAACTTCTTTACCGTTAAAATATCGGTGGTCTTATACCTGATCAGCGGCATGGTATAATTATAAAAACCCGTACCGACTAATTCTCCCGTCCCTTCATCTATGATCAGGTCCGAATCATTTACTATCTCAGGGTAGAAGAAATCTTCCATCAGGTATTTCTTTCCTGGTTCCGGTTCTGCCGCAATTACAGTATCTTCCCTGTGGCTGTAAAAATTATAAACTTTTGTACGATATACTTCTTCCAGTTTTATCCTGTCATTTTCCTGGAGGTTCTCTCCATAGTGCACCATGCTTTTCGGACCTGGAATGCTAAGTTTAAGATCTACCAGATGTTTATAGAAGTTGAGAAAAGCCCTTCCATAACCAATATAATAATCAGGTTTGAAACGATTTAATAAGGGGTAAAACTTGAGCACATTATCCCGGGTAACCGAGCTTGCATCGAAATAAAGTGAATTTGAAAATAATCTGTAACCGGAAACTTTGCCTGGACCCTCTGTTTCTACCAGTAAAAAGGCCCTTTTCCCGGGTGTATAACCTGCCCAGTGATAAGCCCTGAGGGTGGCTGCGTATTTATTAATATGGCAGCCTTTGTCAAGGAATAACTTTAGCGGTGTACCCGTAGATCCGGTAGTATATTTCCAGTAACCATGGATAGTATGCTGATGGTCAGCAATAAATTTTTCAGGATTTTTCCTGATATTCTCTTTGTCAAGCAGGGGAATTTGTTCAATATCTTTAAGGGATTTAAACTTTTGGGGATCGAATCGTACTGACCTGAATAATTCCCGGTAATAAGGAACATTGTCTCCGGCATGTATTAAAATGTCCCGGACTTTCTGAAATTGATATCGTTCAATCGTCTCACGGTCCCAATACTGGCTTTTCAGATAAAAGCGCAGGCGGGAGTAGATTCGCAAGGGACTCAAATGTATCTTTCTAACCTTCATATTTCCTATGAGATCCTATACATTCTTCTGCTGATTTTATAGGATTGATAAATCCTCGAAGGACTGATACCCGGGAGCCGGTCCGGCCAGGGTATACCGTATTCCAACATGTCATTACGGAATTCTTCCGTCATGAATCCCTGACCATTTATCTGGTCATATGCTACCTCAACACCAGCACTGTTCCCTTCTATGATAACAGGTCCGGATTCACCCACAGCCACATCCCAGCCGACAAATCGCTGCAATGGGGTCAACTTCGCAGCTTTCATGCACAGGTCAAGAACACTCTGCCAGTGGGGAATTTCAATTCCATGGAATCTGACGCCTGTATCCGGATGGTTTGTAATGAATGATTGTTTCCCGGAGATTATCGATAATCCAGCTGTTATTTTGCCAGTTTCTTTATCAATTGTCCCATGGATCCCTCCCTGGGATATATTATCTACCAGGTTGCCATTTCTCCCCATCCTGAGTCTTGTCCCGATGATCTTTGGCTGGCCATCTTTTGTCAGATATGTTATGATCCGCAAGGTATTAACCGAATGCGGATAAATCTCCTGCATAACGGGATGCTGGTCAATCACCGATTCAAGTACATATCCCCGGATGGCTTTGTTTGTATTTAATGATTCGTCAATCTTTTCTGAGAGGTCATTAAACTTAATCACTGTCCCATTGGAAGATTTAAACAGAATATCACTATTGTATTGAATACTATGAAAGATCAATATCCCGAATCCACCAAAGGTATCATTTGGCTTCAGCACCATGTTTTCCGGTTTTTCCTTCATCAGGAATTCATGAAGATCTTTCCGGTTGGACAATTTACCCCCGCTATTCAGGAATCCGAAATCCTTACTATAAAAGCCATACTGACGGGCTACCGGGATACCAAGATTCCTGAAATGAAGATGGGAGAAGAGCTTGTCATGTAGGATGTAATGCCATTCAGGGGGATTCAGAACCGGGTTGATATCCCGGGCAAACTGGGCACTGTTAAGGTAATTAATAACATGTCCCTTGTTTACCTTTTTAGGATATAACTCGAACAGATAATACTCATTGGGTTCAAGTTGTATCCTTAGGATCAGCATCAGGTTTTCCCAGATCTGTCTGAATGCAGATTTATACTCCTTCCCCCGACGTATCCGGAAGCTCTTAATGGTTCTCCTAATGACAGTTGATACACTTGACATGGCTCTCAATCGCTGAAGTTACAACATATGTAAGAATTATCATAGTACCATATGTATTTTAATAAACCGCAGCATGATCCCAGATTCGGATATTTCTATTAAGAATTCAAGAATTCAGAACAGAAAACTAAAACCTTTTCCTGCTTTTCCATGTATACGGACAAACCTGTAAGCCAAAAAAAATCCTGCCATGTCCCCGACCAGTACACGGAAAGTATTGCGTGTGATCCAGAAAGCCCTTTACTGGATCATTCCACCTGCGATCCTGCTGTACATCTTCATGAAAATTGATATCAACTCCTTTATCATATCCATTAAAAATATTGAGTTGAAGTACTATTTGCTTGCCCTGGTTATTAATCCAGTGGTTATGATAATCGGGGGATTCCGGTGGTTCTACCTGAAAAGACGATTGGTTGATTCAGCTATTCCCCTCTCCTTTTCAATGAATAATTACTGGATCGGCCTGAGTATTGGATTCCTGGCCCCGGGGTCCCTCGGCTGGGATATATACCGGATAATTGCTGCTACCCGGAAATTCGGGAAATTAATCAGGAATACATTTGTTGCGGTCATTGAAAAATTATCGGGACTGGCTGCCTGCAGTATGATCATCATTATAAGTTTTCCTTTCCTTGACATAAGCTCAAATGAAATCATTAACAGGATAATGGTTATCTCCTATATTGTGTTTTTTGGTCTACTGGTTTTTACCCTGGTGGCGGGCATTATTCTCAAGCAGGTTCCAGTTTATAAGCAAAATTGCTAAAAGGGTCCAAAATTCCCTGCTGGAGAGGCTTAGAAATTCCCGGTTTAAGTTCTCACAATATCTCAAAGAGGAAACCGGCGGGGATCAGGAAGTAAATTATAATCTGAAGAAAGTTATACCGGGACTTCCGGTAGTATTAATATCTGCGCTGGCGATCCAGCTTCTATCATCATTTGCGATTTTCATATTTATCAAGGCATTGAACTATGATCTCCCTTACTACATCCCGATGTTTATTTCACCGGTGATGTTTTTTATCTTTTTGCTGCCCATATCATTCGGCTCAATTGGTATCCGGGAAGGGGCCTTTATTTTCTTTTATGGCATTTTCGGCATGGACCAGGAAGCAGCATTACTGTTAAGTTTCCTGGCATTGAGTGGAAGATTATTGAATGTTATCATCGGTGGGATCATCCTTCAGGTTTCCAGTGTAAAGAAAATCATAGAATAGGATCATTTTATATAATAGCCAACCTTTTCAAATATCTTGTTCAGGGGCCTGACCATTTGCCCGTCTTCATAATAAAACTCATGGTATTTGGTTCTTTCGGGACCACAAAATCCCCGGATTCGAATTTCACGTTCGGTTTCTGGCTGAAGAAGTGCAACCCCTGGTCGTCCCCATTTGGATGAGAAGTTTCCGAAAGGATTGTCTCACCGAAGAGCATATCAAAGGTGAGTTTTAAGAGATCAACGCCTGCATAGGACCTGATCAGTCTCCAGATATGACATCCATCAAGCCGGGGTGTGGCTTCAATTATATGGACATCATCCATATCATACATCATCTGGAAATAAACTGGCCCATTCTGGATATTTAATTGTTGAACTGTATCCGCAATCAGCTGTAAGGCCCTGTTCTGCAATTCATTACTCATCCTGGTTGGAAAAATATGTGATTTCACAAGACCGCCGTCCAGCTCTTCATAGGTTTTCCTGTCACTGATAAAAGAGTAGAGTATCCTGCCGTCTTTCAGAAATATATTTGCTGACACCTCGGAGCCGGAAATAAATTCTTCCAGTATAACCTCACCTGATTCTGAAAACTGCTGAGCATTTTGAATATGCTTTTCGATATCGTCCATATTTTCAATTCTGCGTATACCCCTCTGGCCCTGGCTGCGAACCGGTTTTATAATGGCAGGGAAGGTGTGCCAATCCTGAAAATCCTTTAGATGCTTTCCAACCTGAAAGGCCATGTTCATGAGATTATGTTCCTTCAGAAAACTCCTGAATAAGAACTTATCATTCAGCAGGGTAGCATTTTCCTCACTGCAAAAATATGGTAAACCCAATTGCTCGCTGACGTAACCTGTGGTGGGCATGGCCACATCGGAACCAACTGAATATACCACATCGACCCTGTTCCTTTCTGCATAGGCCAGAACCATATCCTTATCCTTGATATCAATAACTTCAAAATGATCACAATATTCAAGTCCTCTTCCTTCATTGCGGTGGCTCAAACCATATGTTGTACATTTAATATCTTTCAGATATCGCAGGGCATCCACCTGGGCATTGCCCACTCCTAAAATCAATACTTTTACCATTTTGTTTTTATTCTTCTAAAATCTCCTTATACGCTTTTTCAAAAGTAAGGTTCTTTCAAAATAAATCCGCAAGAATTTCATGATGAATGTTCGCAACCTGCGAGAAGGTAGTAATCTGCAGTTTATTAACACGACCCTGTTTGAAAAGTGGCCGCCCCGCAAGCATTATTTCAGTATTTTTACTAACTACTGAAAACACTGCCTCCGGAGTTCCTGAGGTAAAGCATTGATATGTCCGTAAAGAAGAAAATCGCAGTTATTGGGTTGAAAGGCTTGCCAGCGTTTGGAGGTGCTGCTACGGTTGGCCAGAGCCTCATTGAGCATCTCACAGGGGAATTCGATTTTACTGTCTATTCAATTGCATCGCATGCTGACAGGCAATTTGATCCTCCCGGTTATCAGCAGTTTATATTTAGTAGCTTCCCAATAAGGAAACTTAATGTGTTCTACTATTATTTTATGTCTGCCATCCATGTTGTTTTCCTGCAGGAAATATGATGTGGTTCACCTTCACCATATTGACGGAGCATTTATATTACCTCTGTTACGCTGGAAATATCCGGTAATAGTTACTTCACATGCAAGACCCCAGGAGAGTGAGAAATGGGGATGGCTTGCCAGGACTCTCTTCAACCGGAACGAAAAAACGGTCATGCGAAAGGCAAGCATATTTACGGTCGTATCCCTGAAACTGAAGGAATATTACAAAGAAAATTATGGCAGGGAAGTAGTCTATATACCAAACGGTGTTGTCATTCAGGACCCATGGACGTTATCCCTGAAAGTGGAAAACAGATAGGCCTGGCTTTCGCAGCTGGCAGGATTATTCCGCTCAAAGGCTGCCATACCATGCTAAAGGCCCTGATAAAGATCAATTATCCCGGACCGGTAAAGATCATCGGGAACATTGACCAGATGCCTGCTTATAAAAAGGAACTCCAGGAGCTGGCAAAGGATCTGGATGTGGATTTTTTGGGCCTTATCCGGGAAAAAACAAGATTGCTGGAGATCATCAGGAACGTAAAGTATTTTATTTTCCCCTCTTATAATGAAAATATGTCTATCATGCTGCTCGAGGCAGCTTCTGTGGGTACACCTATTATTTGTAGTGATATTCCTGAGAACAAGGTGATCTTCAATGATGATGAAGTGTTATATTTCAGGTCAGAGGACCACCATGACCTGGCAGATAAGATTGAGTGGGCTATCTCAAATCCGGACCTGATGGTAAAAAGATCCATCAAGGCCAATGAGAAAGTCCTTGCTGAATTTACGTATGAGAGAATATCCCTGGAATATCAAAAATTATATGATTCTCTTCGCCGGTGAGATAACACAAAGACCTATTTCAATTCTCCCTGGGAATCTATCTTCAGCAACATACTGGTTTTCCCGCCAGCCAGGTCAACAGAGCCGGTCAGTGCAAAGCCCCTGTCGTCTGCGGTATAAATGATATTCTCTGATATCTGGGATCCCTTGGTGCCGTATGTATTTAGAAAAAAATCCTGAAAACCCAGATCAACTCTCATGAACAAAATATCATTATCATTTGGTTTTTCCTGCCATCCTCCGATAGCGAGTTCATTTTGATCGATAAGGGCAAATGATTCCGCGTGAAGGGATTCATTGTAAAGTATGGTAGCAGAATCTTTCAGGTTTGTAAGTACGCCACCCGCATACAATTCAAGTTCTGCCAGGAAGATATTGGATACCCATGAGGACACGATTTTCACGGTTCCCAAGAATAAATATTTTCCCTGTTGCATCAATTACCATATCCTTCCCGCTGAGATAGGGTGTCTCAATTGTTTCGCTGGTCTCAAATCTCCCATCCGTGTTAGTATTGAGCATCATGATAAGGGTATGGCGGATATCATTGCGGTCCGTTGATGTTGTAAGAACATGATATCTGTCCTCATAGTCTTCGATGATTGCCTCGCCAACAAGATCACGACCAGAAACATCGTAAGTCTCTGAGCCATAACTGATCACCTGTCGGAGATGTCTTAAGAATGATAGCTTCTTTATCATCATTGGCAGTTCTTCTGACTGTAACCAGTAACGATAATGTTGCCATCCGATGCAGGATATGCACACCGGAATTCCAATTCATTGTATCCGCCGTAATTCTGCTCCCACAGGACCGTACCATCACTCGAGATATTTACCAGGTACCCCATTTTCTGGGTAGCATTGAAAGAGGTCCCGGAAACTAAATAGGTACCATCTGTTAACCTGATCATGTCATTGCCATGATCATTTAGATCCGTTCCGATGATCTTGGGTTCACTGGTTTTCTGACGGCCAAATTCATCAGTGAATATTACGAAGATATCCTTTTGAGCAAGAAACATCAAAGTTACCCATGATGGCATATCCGTCAGAGGTCTGTATCACCTCGGAGCCAGTATTGTCCTCAATGCCAACGGCATAATACTTCAGGAAACTCTCCCCTTGCTTTTCAGAAACAGAATCGTTATTGCAGGCAGAAATAAAACAGATCATCCCTCCGATTACCATCCAAAAAATATATTTTACAATGTTCTTAATCATTCAATCAAAAAATTAGCGAATCTTTTTAATCGTATATATGCTCCAGGCCATACCTACCCGGATTGAAATGCTGCTCAGTCCAAAATCCGAATCAATCCAGCCTTCAGTCCAGAGATTTGTCTGATCATACCTGTTCGTTCCTTCCTTCAGAGTTTTATTCAGGGATACATGATAATCCACCTCTGCGAAAAGATAGGTCTTCTTAAAGTTTATTTTTATTCCTGCACCCCCGCCCAGAAAATAGTAAAGCGGGTTCCTGTAATCCATATGGTCCCGCTGAACACTTGGCGTGGTATTGACAATGGTACCTGTACCAGGATCTATTCTTTCAATATTGCTCTGTGTTTTTGACCCTATCATGTACCCAAGCATGAATCCTGCCTTGGCGTAAAGTTGAGTTTTACTTTCAAGGAATGTAACCTTGGCATAAACAGGAAGCTGTATCAATGAATTTGTTTCTGATTGCCCGATGTTGTATATGCCGTTTATTGGATCTTCATAGTGAATCTCATACTTCGCCAAAAGATAGCCTGGCTCTGTGTTAATGGATATCAATGAGCTTACAGGTATATCTATATAGGCTGCGGCAAAGATTCCGGGACCATTGGGGCGGTAAGTAAATTTATCAGAAAAAGGACTGAATGGTTCAATGATCCTGCCGGAAGTCCAGGCGGGACCAATACTTACCCCCAGGTCAAGGGACTTCCTGACACTGAAACTATTGAAGATATACTGAAAATCAACAAGGTCGTTGGCAACAGGCTGAAAATCAGGAAATTCTTTTAAAAGAAAATACATGGACTCCTCAGCGGCTGTGATATTATCATTCATATAGTATGCAAGGATGATCAAACGGTAAGCTTTCTGTCTGTCCGTTTCACTATACAACTCCATGCAATCCTCCAACAAGGAAGGAACTTCCTCAAATAATCCAGTATTGAACAGCGTTTCTGCGCCATCCAGCTTACTCAGACAATCCTGTTCCTGAGCATATATAACAGTTGTTATGATGATGAAAAATGAAGTTGTTAATATAAATTTGAGAGATCTCATCATCATTTATTACAGGTTTCTTCAAATGGTATATCATCACCGATGTGATTTCTCCATTCAGATTGAGACAAATTTCTGCTTAAATTGGGACAGACAAAAGTGGACAGATCCTCCATCTGAACAGGATAACTAACCAGTGGCTGTGAGCCTCCACTGCCGATAACCAGATTCCTCCCCCGATTAATAAATTCAATCGAATATATAAACCCATTAAGTTTGGCTATTTCAATAGCCGGCCGGTTTGTATCCTCCAGATCCAGAACAAAGACACTTGCCATCTGTGCTGCCTGTGGCTAAATACCTCTGTGAAGGATCCACCTTGACCTCAAATATCCTGGATTGATGAATTTTTTTTCTGTAGACCAGTTCTCCTTGAGCTATCGACCAGATTCTTAGAACTCCCTTCTGATCACCTGCTATCAGCATGTTGTCCTTGCTCCTGAATGCCAAACTCCAGATCTGGTTTCCGGATTCATCTGAAAGCTCAACCGGTGAATCAGAACCCCCTCCTGAGAACAATAACAATTTGCCAGCTAAGGTACCTACCGCAACCGTTTCGTCATTGGCAGATATGGCGAGGGTTTTGGGATTCTCCAACTCATAGAATACCTCCCTGATCCCAGTTTCCAGATCCCACTTATATATGGTATTATCCGTTCCGATGCTAAGCATAGACCTGCTGTCATTAAACATCGCGATGCTTCTTATCCGGTTCTGATGAGCACTGAAAGTTCTGGGGGCGCTGCCTGGATTACTCAGGTCAAATACCTGTATGCCAAGACCTTCGCACCCACATACCAGCCATCTCTCATCCTTACTCAAGGCCAGGACAGTGTTGATTGTATTGTTTTTTTTGATTACCACAGGATCTGGTATCCCTTCAAAGCGATCCCAGCGGATCAACCTCCCGTTACTTCCTGCAGAAAAAAGCCAGCGGTTCCTGGGAGCATACACCACTGAACGGACAGACTCTACGTGCCCCGGGTATATGGTTTCATACCTGACATCAAGGTTCTTCAATGCATCCCTTAAGGCCAGGTAAATATTAGCCTGGTTTCGAAGTTCACCATATTGCTTATTGAATTTAAATGACTGATATGCCAGGAGGGCTTTCAGTTCACTATCATAGGTAATCTCAAGAGAGGAGCTCGCAAGAGTCTGGGATAGCAATACAATGTTTTCTCTGTTAGCTTCCTGTGCTTCTCTTGCGATCCTTTCCGCCTCTTCCCGTGCAGCATCAGTTTCACTCTTTGCTTCAATCAGGTTAGTACTGACTTCCGCAAGGTTGGCCTCAACATCTACTGTCTTCTGAATAGCCTCATCCGCCGTTTTGACGGCGACATCCCTTTGATCTGTCGTTACCAGGAGGTTAGCTTCAATGATGGAATTTTGTTTTCTCAGTTCAGCCGCAAATTGCAGGGCAAGCTCCCTCTGTGTATTGGCTTCAAGAGCATTCGCATCAGCAATAGCCCTTTGATTCTCTTCTTCTGTACGGGCTTCATCGGCTATTTTCCTAAGTTTAATACTGTTGATCATGAAAACTACCGAGACAACAGCTGCAATGGCCAGGACAACGGCGAACATGCGAGTTCTCCGTATCTCCCTGCCCCTGGCCTTTTCCCTCAATGCCTCCTCTTCCTTATAAGATGCCTCACTGATCTCAAGGAACTTCATACTGCGCACATAAGCAGGATGATATTGGGAGGCCCATACTTCATTCGGTTGGAAATTATCCCTCCAGGATATGGCAAGAAATAATTCCGGTGGCCTCCAGGGACCGGTCTTCCCGGACTGGTATAACATGGATGCATCAATCAAACGCAGATACAGCTGTACTGCATCCGATTCTTCTTCAATCCAGCTTTTCAGACGTTTCCAGTTACGCATGACAGCTTCATGTGAAATATCCAGTACTGTTTCATCCGTAAGTTCCTCTACGATATCCGGAGTGATAATGGAATTCCCCTCTGCCCTGAAAAGATTGGCCACCTTGTAGACGTCTTCCCGGGCACATTTTGAAATCCTCAGTATATTGGCGATGGAAGTAGGCCTTCTGATCCCTTTGTTATCCCCACCGGATTCAGTGATTGTTTGGAAGATCTTCTTACAGGCTATTTTTTCATCCTCTGATAATTCATTGTACAACTCCTCTGTATGAAGCGAGATAGCTTCCTCCAGCCCACCAACAGCCTTATAATCATATATATTTATCGGCTGGTCCTGATTTTTATTGGCTTTCCAGAAATTATACAAGCGCATCATCAGGTGCTGTAGTACAGGCAGCTGATCAGGTTTATCTCCAATGTGATTTAATATCTCCTGTAATACATCCGGACTGATCTGGGCATCGGTCAGTGATGTCGGACCAAGGATGGCAGACCTGTAGGCCTCCCGGGTCATCTGTGGTACCAGGTAATGGCTGAGGTTGATATACTCTGTCAGCATCTGATAGTTGGAACAATTCCCAACAAAATCCGATCTGATACAGATAACGACATAGATCGGCACCTTATCCTGTTTAAGGGCCTCTACCAGAAGGTTAATCAGTAAGAGGGATTCATCAATGTCAGGATTCTTTTTATCAATCCCTGCAGTAAACCTGAACAACTCCTCAAACTGGTCAATAAAAATCAGTATATTTTCCTTCTGGTAATTATCAATCTTACCAACCAGGGTGCTAATTTCCAGGGCTTTTTTTGTAAACAGAACATAATTCAGGTTGGTTTCTGATTCAATCTGTTCAGGTTTTTTTTCCGGACCTGCAAAAGATTCTGTAAGTGTAATCGATAAACTCTCGATGGGTGAATAACCCGGATGCATCCTGGCAATTTTCCACCTTGATCCGGCTTCATACAGATATCCCCCGTACAATTGCGGGATGATTCCGCAGTTAATCAATGAGGACTTCCCACTTCCGGAAGGTCCTATAATAGCTATGAACCTGTTTGAAGTTAGCAGTTCCAGCACCTTTTCACTCTGTCCGTCTCTTCCAAAAAACAGGTGCTTCTCCACGAGATTGAAGGCACGGAGACCAGGAAAAGGATTTTTGATCTCCCTGACTTCATTATCCCCGGAATTGGGATTTATTGATACAGACTTTACCATGCTAACCTATCATTTTTTTCAGGTATTTCTTAAAGAAATCCTGGCCTGTTAATTCTGAGACTTTTAAATACAAAAACTCATCAAATTTTGGCAAATGCAGTACAGGTTCTTTATCGCTGATGATAGCCTGGAAGGCAAAGGGCCTCTTTCGCTGGGTTTTGGAAATTTTTATAATCTCCTTGATGGTACTTTCATACCACTGAACATTATTTAAACCATAATGTACCAGCACTGCGTCACAATTCTGTAAAGTTTCATGATGTGCCCTGATAAAACGTTCCTGCAAGTGCAGGTCGTGTGTCAGCACCACATCAATTGGATAGTTGCGTAGCTGCGAGGCGACATCCAGTGCATCCTGGTATACGGATTTTTCATGTATCAGATAGATGCTGTTTTTCAGGGTATGCTCAGCCAGTGAAATCTTATGAGCTATCCTGGTTTTTAATATATTCAGTACAAATTCCTTGAGCTGCTCAAAAGAACCCGTGATCAATTCAGTATCCCAGCCAGAGTATCCAATCTGTTTTCGGATCTTCTCAATTAACTTCTCCTGGAAAATATCCTGTATATCAATACTTTCAGGTAACCATATTACACGAGAGCGGGATTTTTGCTTGCCCAGATTGCGAGGTGTTTCCCCATTCATGAACCGGGAAATGATATCATATTCGATCTCAAGGTCCGGTTTGCCTGAGTCATCCAGTGCCATTCCTGATTTTCCGCCAATAAGCTGAATGATCAGTTCTGAAACATCCAGCAGGTCAATTAAGATATCCTCTGTGATATCTGCCCATTTAATATCATTTGAATCTGGCAAAGTCTCAATGCCCAGTTTATTCAATTCATTGATAAGGATTTCCCGCTGACCTTCCAGGTCAGGTGTGGTCCTGCCTATATAAGCAATAATGGGCTGTTTTTTTACTGACCTTCTTTTTGACTTCAGATCAGCCTGGTGTGATATAAGATCAATTACATCCAGAATTTTCACCCAATAATCCTTATCCGCAGAACTCATTAATTCAGTCTGGTTGTAAAGGTTGAATCCTTTCTGGGAATAAAACTTGATCACTTTCTCAATATGGATCTGTAATATCTCGTGATCCAATGGAGATTCTTTGAGGAATATAAGCGTTGTCTTTTTGGTCTGAAGGTGCCTGGGAAGACTGCGCAGATAATCAAGAAGCTGATCAAACTGTCTTTTCAGGTTATCCGTCCTGCTAACTTCGTCATGGATCAATATCAGGTAGTAATCAAACTCTTCAGGCCTGAGGTCAGGAATCTGCTCGGCATATTCCATGAGGTCAAGGCTCAGTACAAATTCTTTGGGTTGTCCGGTAGTCCTGTTAACAGCAGACTTCAAATTAGTCTGGAACTCCAGTATCCAGGACTTGAAATCTTCATTTATCTCTGGGTAAAGAGTATCATGGATTACCAGAATTTTTTCTTGCTTCTGCATACAATGAAAATTTACCGGATTATTAAGTTTAACCTGGGAGATTTGAAATCCAGGCTGAACAAAATTAAGAATTCGTTTAAATATATTACTATCAATCTCCAGGTACTTATTCTTGGTGACATATAAATTGCATTTTACAATTTCACCTATTTCCAAATTTAGGAAGAATCTATAAGCTTTTCCTAATTTATCAGCCTTTTACTTAGTAAAAATTGATGAGTCTCACCCTGGACTTTATATATGTTTAATTCAATGGGATAAAACTTCCATCGCTATCATGCGATTGATTTGAATCCTACCGCTGCTGGTTTAATGGATTTATCTGTCAAGCCATAACCTGAAGGGATGGGTTCTGGCTGTACTTACCAGAAAATCCTCATTGGCAGGGGGATTGGTCTCAATCTTGACCCTGCTGCGGGAAAGTATATGTATCTTTTCGATACTTGTATACTGAATGATCACCTGTCTGTTGATCCTGAAAAATAATTCAGGATCAAGTAAACTTTCCAGGTGTTCCAGGGAAAAATCAAGGGGGTAGTGATGATTGTTAAAAGTGCATAGAAAAGTGCTCTTTTCCATCGAATAGAAATAAGCAACTGATGGGGATTCAACCGATATGATCCTGCTTCCCACATTGACAGCAAAACGTTTCTTAAAATTGGATTTGCGGTGTTCAAGTGTTTCCATCAATGTCTCTATATTGACGGACTGGCCTGGTCCGGAGAGTTTCCTGTACTTTTGCATGCTATTTAACAACCTGGCCCTGTCAACCGGTTTAAGCAGGTAATCAATGCTATTCAGTTCAAATGCCTTGATGGCGTATTCATCATAGGCAGTCGTAAAGATCACGAAACAGTCGACCTTTGTTTTCTTGAAAATATCAAAACTCAGTCCGTCTGCCAGCTGTATATCAAGCATCAGCAGATCAGGTGGATCATTTGTCTCAAACCATTTAACGGCCATATCAACACTGTCAATCACATCCAGGATATGAATACCAGGTTCTACCTCCTTCAGCAGTTTTTCCAGCCTTGCAGCTGCCGGTTCTTCATCCTCAACGATCAATGTTCTTATCATAGTTCAATGGTAAGGAGCGGTATAGATACCTTAAATTTAGCGGCTGTTTCGGTTATTTCAACCTCACGTGTGCTAAATAGCCTGTAACGTTCAGTTATATTCCTTAATCCCTGTCCGGTGGAAGATACCCCAAATTTTTTCTGAAGGTTGTTCTCAACCTGAAGTGTCTCATTTTCAGCTTTCACTACAACAGACAATGGCCTATCCCCTGAGATAATATTGTGCTTGATGCTGTTCTCGACAAGCATTTGCAGGACCAGCGGGGGAATGGCATAATGGTAGAAACTTTCAGGTACATCTACATGAATGTTGAGGTTGGTTTTGAATCTGGACTGCTGAAGATGGATGTATTTCCTAAGCAGGCTGATTTCCTCTCGTACCAGTACCAGCTCTTTATCCCTGCTGCCAAGCATGTATCGGAAAAAATCTGAAAGATCCCCGATATACCTGACGGCTGCTTCATTATCATCTACCAGATTTGTCAGGCTGTTCAGGCTGTTAAAAAGAAAATGGGGATTGATCTGGGTCTTCAGCGTCTCGTACTTGGCCTGTATATTGTCCTTTTCCAGCCGTACAGATTTTGAGAAATTGTGTTTCCACTGCTTGTAAAAAAAGATCAGTTCATGGATGGCTGTGATCAGGTAGGTAATGAGCAAAGTAACAACCGCTTCCATGAACAGGTTTTCCACTCTCTCAAAGACACCTGTCCAGCGTTCTATAGAAAATAAGGTGAATGAATACAGAATGGTCCATACCGTAATCAAAACAATTTCCAGGATCAGGTGTTTCACCGGATAAAATTCCCAAGGGTATTTTAGCCACAGGTACTGTACAATGACCATACAACCTATCCATATCCCGGTGGTCATGATAAGACCATGCCCCAGGCTTACAAGTCCCCTTCCAGCAGAATCAATCCCATTGGAGAGGCAAAATATACCGGTAATAAAAACCCCAACCAGTGCCACCAGGTAGGGGCTTATCCTTACACTACCTATTCTCATAACATTATAATTCATCTAAGCTACAAATTTTTCAGAAATGGATACGGTACAGGAACATGGGTAAAAAGCCCTGCTGGTAGACTGTATATATCTCTTCCTGGTGAACATCATAACCTTCCATGAAGATGCTCTGGAATCCGGTCAGGTTTTGAAGGTCAATGGCCCACTCCTGGCTGGCCCTTTTTCCATTCAATTTGATTCCGATACGGAAATCGGTACGGAAATAATCATTATATCTGTCCTCATAGGCCCGGCTCCAGTCCCTCACCTCTTCACCCCTCCGGATAGACTCGTCCAGGTCGATTGGCACATACCTGCGGCCACCGGCCCAGACAGTTTTAAGGTCAAGTGTAAGCCTCAGGTTCTTGCCCAGTTTCCTTTCATATCCCCCCAGGAGGTTAAACACGTAATTGCCGTTAAATGCTGTATTTCTGAGTTTTCCATCCGCTCCCCTGTACTTTGAATCAAACAGAGAGGCTGTAAACAGGAAATAATATCCCTTGCTGAGGAATTTTTCCACGGTCAGTTCTATCCCGAAATTCTGCCCTGTGCCTTTGTTTTCCAGGCTGTCTTCCATGGGTAGTCCGAAAAAATCTCCCGCATTGATCAGGGAAAATTCAGGGAAAGACTCCTTGACAGGAACCCTGTAGAGATGCTGGTAATAGGTCTCGGTGCGGATGCGAAAATTTTGGTTGAAGAGGTGGTCATATCCGAGCACAAAATGCGCGCTTCGGGTATAACCCAGGTCCTCATTTGTCTTATGATAGGTCCGTGAAATGCTATCCCATGTCTGTGCAAAATAGATGACCTTTGGCTGGGTCTGGCTGTGCAGTCCGAATCCGAAATTGAATGTATTCCTGCGGTTTGGTTTGTAACTTGTTCCCAGCCTTGGTTCCATGGCTATTTCATCATTCCCGCCAAAGTACTGCAGGTGGAGTCCGGTATAAGCGGTCCAGTCTTCCCCGAAGCGAGCCTGGTACTGTCCATAGGCCCGTACCATGGCCATTTGTCCGGATACATCCGCACGCGTAATAAATTCACCGTAATCAGGATGGTTCAGGCTGTCCAGGTAATCGATGGCAAATTGATCCAGCACAAGCCCAAAACTGTAGTTGTTCCTGGCATTGATCTTTTGTCTGAACTGTGTAGAGAAAGACAGGCGGTTTTCCTGTTGCCTGCTTCTCAGGAATGGGACTTCAGGGAGATCCTGGGGGATTGAATCCAGGACGGTAGTGGAATATGTTTGCTGGTAGGAAAGGGTGGACTTGATCCGGGTCTTTTCATTGAAATAATAGGTATGTGACCCGCCAAAGACCGCAAGTCCTGATCCAAAATCAGTGGCCGTTCCACGGTTGGAATAACTGTTGTCAGAAGTATCCGAAGCCTCCCTGCCCAGTTTAATAAAGCTGTCCCCCCATAGTCCGAATACCTTGAACCTCCCCAGCCTGGTACCTGGCAGATCTACCAGGAAAGTCAGGTCCTTATACTGGGGGATTGCCTCTCCAGTCCCGAAATTAAACCCAAATTTATCCATCACTTCAAGTGTGGAATACCTGAAATTGGCCAGGTATGAGGCTTTCTGCCCATTCTTCAATTTCAGAAGTGGTCCTTCTACACCCGTTTCAAAGCCATTGAACCCGATCTGTCCGGTAAACTCAGTCTTCCGGCTATTCCCCGATCGCAGATTCAGATCAAAAGCCCCGGCCGTCGCATTTCCGTATTCTGCCGGGAAGGCACCGGTAAGGAAATCCGAGTTAGCCAGGAGGTTATTGTTCACCATACTTACCGGTCCCCCGGTGGTCCCCAGAGCCCCAAAATGATTGGGATTTGGGATCTCCACTCCTTCCATCCTCCAGAGCACACCGATGGGAGAATTCCCGCGGATTATAATATCATTTCTGGAATCGTTCTGGGTCATTACACCTGCGTAATTGGCCACCATCCTGGCCGGATCCCCCAGGCTGCCTGCAAAACGCTCGGTTTCCTCAACAGAGAATGTACGGGCGCTTACCGTGGCCATGTCGTTAATAGCCTGGTCCTTTCTCCTGCCTGCTTTTATGACAACTTCCTGCATTTCCATAGCTTTCTCCTCAAGCCGTGATTTGCAAAACGACCTCCTTCCCTGAGGTCAGCAGGATATTTGGGATAATCTTATGAAAATACCCCACATAGCTGATCTCCAGGCTCTGCCGGCCAACAGGTATGGCAGGAAGCTCAAAATCACCGTTCACATCGGTGAT
The DNA here is from genome assembly GCA_963767555.1 of uncultured Bacteroidaceae bacterium. Taxonomy (GTDB): domain Bacteria; phylum Bacteroidota; class Bacteroidia; order Bacteroidales; family SM23-62; genus SM23-62. Next base: position 553,012 of record CAVYEL010000010.1, read on the forward strand.
GGTACCCACCAGAGGATCTGAATTTAACAATATCACATTAGCCCCGATCAGCGGGAATCCTGTCACGGCATCCGTAACAGTCCCCCTGATGGTCTGGGTAAATTCATTGTTGCCAAAAGCCCCGGACAAGATAGCCTAGCAATAATAATGAGTGCGATCAGTAACTTTCTCATGGTTGTGATTTTAAATTGTATAAAGCAAATTTAGCATCACCTTCCCGGTCAATGAAAAAGAATATACTGAACGGGAATTATTATCTGCTGAATGAATAAACAGGATCGCCCAGGGCCAGGATCAGGCTGATTTACCAAGTAAAAAGAAACCATACTGCCTAAAGATTCGTATAAAGGCAAAAACAGCAAGGATGGCGATGAGAAGATGGACATACGGCTGTTATTTTTTTATTATTTATATTCCCTGTTTGCCATCCCGACGGATATCTATGCCCAGAAGAGGAGAGCGCTCCTATAGTTCATCCAGCCTCTACCTTGAACCACAGTTCTTTCGTATTAAAGGATGAAAATATTTTTGGCCATGTATTCAATGGACCCAATTTCGCATTGGGCTACAACCAGCTTAAGCAATCCATTTACGGCTTTTCCCGTTATGAAGCTGCAGTTGCTGCCGGGGCAGCATTCGGGGGGAAACCATGGGAATCAACTTGCATTTCAAGCCACTGGACCTGTGCGGGGGATGGCCCCTGGTGGATGATGATAAGGATATATCACTTTACCTGGGTGCTTATGTGGCCATGAACTATTACCTTCAGATATTTACAGAACTGGAAAGTGGGCATGTTTTCTGGTTCACATTCATAGATGCGGGTCCCAGGTTGATCCTGGAGAAAAATGGTAAAAAACAAAAATTCAGGTTCCAGCTGGCCAATTCAGTCTATTGGGCTTGCTTCGCGTCCCGAGGACTTGAAGACACCTATTACCATGATCTGCATGCCTTTGATATCATCTCCAATATGCACAGCAACCTGCAGGCTGGCTCCTTCAACCTCCTGAACCATACTGATTTTGAAGTAGAATGGCGCCATCTGAACAAAATGGGAACCTCCATTGCCTACCGCCTGGAATATTTCGGCTATTACCCGGAAGCCAGGCTGGATTATTTAGTAAATTCAATCAGTATCCGCCTGATCATAGGCGGTGAAGTCAAATAATTATTGAATAGGATATTAAAAAACAGAGCTGACATTTGTGCAAGCACACAAAGAAGGCTCTGTTTTTTCATATCCTATTCAATCAGGTAATAGATATCCATGCCTGCGATCAGGTGGATTCTGGAAGAAGTTGCTTCTTATCCAGTCTTGATCTGGTAAATATCCCAATAACACCTTTAATCCCAACACTCATTACAATATTATAGAAAAAGGCCAGGAAGGCAACCAGGATGAGGGCTCCTGATAGTGCAGCCAGGATCATCAGGGTATTGAATTCACCATCCACATAGAGGGTACGCCGCAGCATCCCCTGAAGTCCTGCCATCCCCATAAAGGCGCCCATACCAATACCTCCCGATCAGGTGGCACCAGAAATGCACATTGGCCAGTTTCTGGCTGTAGAATTTCGCACCATTGGTAAGGATGGGGAAGAGGATGTAAATGGCCGAATACAGGGTCATGGTCAATCCCACAAGCACGGCAACGTGTACATGCGGACCAACAATCCACTGTGTATTGTGGAGTATCCGGTTGAGACCGACATCAGCCTGCATGATCCCTGCCGGGACAGCCAGGGCAAATCCCAGGAGTCCGCCGAGCAGGAACTTGAGTTCATTGGTCATCTTCAGTGGACGCGCAGACCACAGTGTAGCCAGGACTATAAAGAAAGCCAGACCCTGGGTAATCAACTCAAAAGCCGTTACAAATTCACCGGAGACAACCTTCAGGATGGCCGGCTGGGCCTGGTCTGCCAGCAGGTGGTGTGACCATACTGTCCATGAAACAACCAGCTCCAGCAGGAGGGCTGCTCTGGCAATATTCTGCATAAATAGTTTTTTCCCGGTGATCAGGGTGGCCAGCAGGTACCAGGTCCCTGCAACAAAGATCAGTACCAGTCCATCTGCAATGAGGTCGAGTCCCCACCAGAACCAGTTCTTATAAAGCAGTGCATCAACAGCTGTCTTTTCCAGGCTGTGACCGAACACTGCTGCAACCATATAAACCAGGATAAGGACCCCTGTGAACAGGATGATCCCTGAATTCAGCGCCATGTCGACCGTTCCCCGGGCAATGGCAGCCACAGGAAGTGGAACCAGGTGTTCACGCTTCTTCTTCTTGAATATGTTTTCAGCACCACTGACACCCAGAGCCGAGGCCAGCAATGCACCTGAGGGCTGCTTTTCCCATCCTTCGGGAGTATAGACAATGGTCTTGAAAACATTGATTACAAAAAAGACTGTCCCCAGCATGATCAGGGCTATTCCCAGTATGAATATGGCTCCACCCAAGGGGTTAAACTGGCTGAAATCAGCCGGCAGCGGCCAGTACAATGTATAAAGGGGTGCATAATGGGCAATGAAACCCGCGGCCCAGAATATAAAGGTGCCGATGGCAATCAGCAGGAAGGTCCAGTTTCCAAGTTTAAAGCTCCAAAGGGGCTTTTTCATCAGGAAGGGAACCAGGAAGAGGAAGGCCCCGCATACAATGGAGTAGGTTGATCCAAATATACCTACAAGCGGATGTGCTGTCATGATCGCAAAGAACTGTGTCTCGCTGACAAATGGAAGTGGGTTGATCTCAAATAACCGCATGATCATCCCTTCGACGACTACGAAGAGATAATAAACAAGTCCTACCACAACAAAGCGAAGGGTAAGTTTCTGCATGGGAGTAAGGGTCTTCGGCTTGAATAATCCCTGTTCCCCGTTCATCAAAGTCTGTATATAGCTCATATCAATTGGTTTTTTCGGTTTCATCACAGCCCACTACTTCGACAGCATCTTTTACGATCATATGTATCCCCTTGGGACCGGAATACTCCGTGGAACGGATGGTATAGACGCCGGATTTTACGAATTTCCACAGGATATCATTCCTGTGCCCGGGCACAACCTGCATTTGAAAGAGCATTGAATTGTCCTGCCGGAACAGTCCAAAACCATAGGTGAGATCATTTGATGTAACATCAAATTCAACGAGATCATTGCAATTGATGATCAATTTATCCGAGGGCAGGATAAATTTATGATCCTCCATTTTGATCTCAAATGTTTTATCAGGGGTATAATTCCCTCTGTGAAGATCAACCGGTGTCCATGGGATGGTGTTGTAGGTAATGATGTGCAATGATACTCCCAGCACCGTCAGGAAACCGACAAAAATGTAGAACAGCCGTGGCTTTACTGTACTGCTCTTTCCCCTGGTCACCCTCAGGGCAAACCAGCCCATGACCAGGAGAATAACAATACAATACAAGGTGTAGGCAATTGTTTGTCCCTTCAGGACAAGACTTGAATCAACCATAAAACCTCCATTTTTAGTTGTTAATAATAATTTGTTAGTAATTCTATGTCATATATTTATAATGATTCAAACCCGGATAAATCTTCAGCCATCCTTGTTTTCTCAACCAGATCTTGCAGGTTCTGGGATTCCATACTGGCACGTATGGTTTGATTCAGCCCCTGCCAGTAATCCTTGAGAACACAAATTTTTTTCCTGGGACAATGGCCATCCGCGAGTAAACAGTCAATGATGGCAAGATCATCTTCAAAAGCAAGGTAAACGTCGAAAATGGAGATTTCCTCTGCTGGCCTGTTCAGTTTGTATCCGCTTTTCTTTCCACCAACATTGGCAACAAGTCCGGCCGATTTCAGAGCCGCAATAATATGATCAAGATATTTTACCGGGACCGACTGGTTAGTAGCAATTTCTTTCTGAAGTATCCCCCCTTCCTGATCGGCACGTAAAGCAAGCTCAAGCATTGTCCTCAGCCCATATCTGGTTTTTGTGTTGAATTTCAATTGCTTACAGATTTATCCTATCAGATTGGTAGGATAAATATAAATATTATATTTTGAAGTGGAAAATTAAATCCGACCAAGCTTTCCAGCATGGTTTGACAGGTCAGGTTTGCCTGTTTGGTGAGACCTTCCATGCACTCTATTTAGACTAAATAAAAATAAAATTATCATCCCCATAATACCGTAACATTAATTACCTAATAGCCGTTGATCATACTAATGGCATCTTTAACTGAAATTACCGGAAATTTAGGTACCGACCGGGCGGCGCATTTATTGCGGCGTGCCACTTTCGGGCCTACCATAGCTCAGATCAACCAGTTCGCGGGTTACACCGCGACAGAAGCTATGAACGCACTCTTCACGGAACCTGCTCAGAACCCTGCCCCGCCAATTGATCCCACAGACCGCCGCAACCTGGGTGGATCCATTGGGACAAAAAAAGGCGGGGGAATCAAACAGTGAGCAGGACGATCTGTTTAAATTCTTCCAGGCATGGCATCTTGATGTAATGTTAAAATCAGAGCCAACCTTGAAAGAAAGAATCACATGGTTTTTCCATACACATTTGCCTGCACGGTGGACCGAGATCCGTACCAGTGAGGCGATTTATTACCAGAACTGCCTGTACAGGCATTATGCCTTTGGCAGTTTCAAGGAATTGTTCACAAAGATCTGTACGGACAATGCCATGCTGATATACCTTGATGGATATTCAAACCACAAGGATAATCCGAACGAAAACTTTGCCCGCGAGATGTTCGAACTCTACAGCATTGGCAAGGGCCCTCAAATTGAAGAGGGAAATTATACCAATTTTACTGAAGACGACGTCAAAGCGGCCACAAGGATCCTGACAGGCTGGGTCGACGATGATGATTTCAATTACATGGATCCGGATACCGGCTTGCCTATCGGGAAAATGACCACAACCACCGGGGGCAATCCGGTGCAAGACCTGGCCACCGGACATGATACCGATGTGAAGACGTTCAGTTCTGTCTGGAACGATACATCTATACAGCCGGCAGAGATTATCGATGACCTGGCAACAGTTGAGTCGGCTTACGGGGAACTGGATGACCTGATGGATATGATATTTCGGAAATGCTGAAACAGCCCGTTTTATTGTCAGGAAAATGTACCGCTATCTTTGTGTACCATTTTATCTCTGAGGAGGTTGAACAGGATATCATTGAGCCATTGGCACAAAACTTCCTGACCAATGACTATTCCATTCCGGATATGCTGAAGGTATTGTTGAAGAGCCAGCATTTTTATGATGAAGATACTCCTGCGATCACGAGTGACAATAACATCGGGGCATTGATAAAGTCCCCCATCGATGTTTTCACTACACTCCTGCGTTTTTTCAATGTCACAACACCTGACAGGGGTACGGACACAGCCAACTTCTATACTGATTTTGAGTTCCTCGTGTCCAAACTTGTTGACCAGGGACTTAACTTCTATGAGCCATTTGAGGTAGCAGGATACCCTGCCTACCACCAGATCCCCGGATACAACCGGAACTGGATCATGACCTATCCCCTGGCGCATAGGTACCAGACTGGTGACATCCTCATGAAAAGAGGGGGCACCGGCAGTGAGATCAGTATTCAAATGGATGTACTGGATTGGGCAGAGAACTCCGGAGAGGTCGATCCGACAAGTTCCACTGATATTGTCACTGTCCTTACCCAGAACCTGCTGGCCGTTCAATTGAACACGGAACGGTTTAACTATTTTCTGAATACCGTATTCCTCGACACCCTCACACAGGCGACCTGGCTGTCGGAATGGAATAACTACATAGGTGGAGGGGATGACCTCGTCGTTCGTGAACGGCTTGAAACTCTCGTATCCTCAATCATTCAAACCCCAGAATTCCAATTGATCTGATATGGAAAGAAGAAAATTCATAAGAAATGTTACATTAGGTAGTGCTGCCGGATTAACTCTGGGGGGCATCCCTTTGAACCTGCTTGCTGGAAACAGCGCGCTGAAAAGAATAGCATCGGCCAGTGACAATGAGAATATCCTGGTTTTTATCCAGCTGCATGGCGGCAATGATGCTTTGAATACACTGATACCTGTATCCCAGTATAATGATTATTATAACCTGAGACCCAATATAGCCATCCCTGATTATGGCACTCGTAAATACATCAATGTTGACACAACCGTTGATGAGGCTGACCAGGTTGGATTACATCCTGACATGCTGTCTTTCAAGGACATGTATGACACGGGATGGTATCTATCGTACAGAATGTTGGTTACCCGGATATGAACCTCTCCCACTTTCCGTGGAAGGGACATCGTATTCATGGGAGGTGATTCATACGATGAATACCAGTCCGGATGGATGGGCCGATTCCTGGATAATGTATATCCGGGATACCCGGATGCTTATCCCAACCCTAGTATGCTGGATCCACTTGGTGTAGAACTGAGCGGAACACTTTCCCTGGCTTATCACCGCGAAACCGGGATACCCATCGGACTCAACCTGGGGAATCCGCAGCAATTTTATGACCTGATCTAATTCCGTCGGAGTTGATCCACCCATAACCATTCCGGACAGCCATGCAGGCGATGAGCTGGAATACATCATGGAATTTGAGAAAAAGTCGAACCAATATGCGGAACGTTTGAAGGATGTATATGAAGCGGGGAGTAATTCTTCGGTGGAATACCCGGAGACCTACCCATATGCCACACAGGCTAATTATGCCAATAATCCACTTTCAGCCCAGCTCAAACTTATCGCAAGGATGATAAAGGGAGGTGTAAAGACACGTATATTCCTCTGCCGGATAGGAGGCTTTGATACCCATGGGGAACAGACTGTGGACTATGATCCTACCCTTGGGATACATGCTTCTCTGCTATACCATTTATCTTCTGCCATCAAGGCATTCTTTGATGATATGAAGATCCTGGGCATTGACCAGAAAGTAATGGCCATGACATTTACGGAGTTTGGCCGAAGGGCGTATTCCAATGCCAGTTACGGGACGGACCATGGGACCTCTACTCCGGTGATGTTATTTGGACCCGGACTGAATCCCGGGATTTACGGGACAAACCCGGACCTGAATGATCTTTCCAATGGTAATCTCAAATACAATATTGATTACCGGAATATCTATACATCGATCGTACAGGACTGGTTTGGTGCTGATAATCAAACCCTGATCGATACAGGATTCAGCGAATGGGTGGACAGCAGGCTACCACTGGTAGCCGGAGCGACAGGTGTGAATGATCTCTCAGACGGCAAAGGAATTGATTATCCGAATTTATCCAAACCCGGTCAGTGACCAGTTGAATGTATTTCTACCAGGTTGCAGAGGCAAGGCACTGTTAAAATCACGGTGCTGGATGCATCCGGACGTGTTGTCAGGAACCTTAGCCAGCAGGGATACAATGGAGATAACCAGCAGTCCATCAACATCAGTGAACTGCCCGAGGGTTTATATCACCTGAGGATGGTTCAGGGCAACCTTAAAACCAGTAGCCAGTTTATCAAGATCAGGTAGCATAAAGTACCAAACTGGAAAGTATAAATCACCGGCAGTTGGATTATCCAATTGCCGGTTTTTTTATGGGGAAAATGTCCTTACAGGAAGTTTTACAAGCACAGGCCGCTGGTATTTTCCCAGGATAAAAATCTTGCCCAGCAGGGCCACTCCTTCTTCGCTGGTTTGAATGATATCAGCCACTTCCACCCGCTCGTTGAACTGGTGGTAATGCGTGGCGATCAGGCTGTCGACCTCAGCTGCATGCTGGTAGGTGACCATGGAATTGGAGTTGGTCTGAGAGGATAACAAAATATAGGAGGTTGAGCCTATGGTGATCCATTTAGATAATACTTTTGCATCATGTACCAGTTCAGGGAGGATCTCACCGGTGATCTCGTTAAAATTCTGGCTGGTGTTTATATCTACCTCCACATCCCCGAGAAGGAAATTATTATCGCTGTAGAAACGGGTTAATGCATACCTGTTCCCGGTTCTTTGAATGAGGGCACTGATAGCTTCTTCCGGTCTGAAAGGAGTATATGTTTCCCAACATGCTCAGTCCGGCTGACTCAAAATATACCGTCATGAGGGTATAATTATAAAAACAATTCACATAATATCCAGACTGGCTGCCTTCTGTCCATTCCCCGATAAAAAATGGGAACTGTGTCCCGGATTTATTCATATGCCTTTGTACAAAATTCTCCAGGTCTTTTTCAACATTCACTTTAACCGACCGCTGCAGTCCGAAACTGCCATCAAAAAGTGATATCCAGGAAGATCTTGCAACACAATCATAGCCCAGAACAATGAGATTATTCTGCTTGTCTACATAGGAATACAGGGGCATGGTCAGTTGAAGGTCATGTTGTCCCGCTACATCCCCGTTAGATGAATTGATCTCCACTGCATAGGCATTCAACTGCAGGTCCATGGCCACAAATCCCACTGACCCGGAAAGCTGAAACAACCTTGGAGACGGGGCATACAGGTCATAATCCCTGGTCCATTCGACCTCTCCCAATGAATTGGTTTTGATCAGGTTGGCATGAGGATATTCAATGACCGAGGTGTCTACCTTTACACCCGAAAGGATGAGGTATCCCCCATCAGAGAGTTGTACAACGCCTGCCGGATGGTATGCAATCTCCTGATCGGGGTGGTTATAGATCTTGATAAATTCATTCTCTGGTTGTATGTCTTTTTGATTGACTTCACAACCGCTTAGCATTACTGCTATGACTATAAGTATGCTGTTGTATTTCACGTTACTGGGGGAGTTTACATTTTGACTTACGGCCGCCGCGGCCACTGTTTTTCTGCAGGGAGAACAGGACCGTAAGGTTTATTTTCAGATCATTAAGCCGTATATCACTCTGTGAATAGGAATCACGCGAGCCTGTATCATCACGGTTTTCCTTGCTTGTAATGACATGAAGTCCGTAATGGTACCCGACATTAAAATCCAGGATCAGGTAATTCAGATCAATGTATGTGCCAGCCACACCACCCAGAGTCATCTTAGGCCGGATAAAAGTCTGGTTGGCGGCCTCTTGTGACCCCATCAGGTGGGCATAGGTGAATCCTCCGCCCACATAAGGCATGAACATTCCTCCAAGATCAACGGTATACCTCACTTCAAGCGGGATCTCAAAATACCTCAGCCTGACATCGTTTGCCTGTTCCACGGTATCATCCTGGAACATAATATTGGTCAGCCGGGTGAAGGAATAAGTAAATGTCCCGGGTTTCATAGTCAGTGCAATGAAATCCGTCAGCCGGTAGTCAACCTGTACAAAATACTGGTGGCCAAAATTCTTGAACAAACCACTATAGGTATTTTGGTATTCCGCCCCGGTGAGATCCTCATAGAGATTATAGGACTGGGATTCCATGATGTGAGAAAAATTCACCCCAGCACCAAAACCCACACGGAAGTTTTCCAGGAAGGGATTAACCTGGGCCGAAGTACTGGTTATGCCGAAAAGGAGAATCAAAGAAAACACCAGGATTTTCTTCATAGGATATTGATATAGGTTACTAGTTCAGCTTTTATCTATTTACGTGTTTTCTTACCTAAATGTTGTTCATAGCTATAAAAATTATATCCAGATAAGAATCATTCTATATAAGGCATTTATATTGCTGTATAACTGGCATTTATGCTGGATGAGTCAGTCAATGCATTCTATATAATTACAAAATAAAACAGCATTCAGCAGCCCATCATTATTTTCATCCTTTTTTCAAAAAACAAATATGCTGTTTTTTTGTATTTTCAATTTTTGAAAAACAGCCAGACCGTGAGGGGATTTTTCGCATTCATTCTACTGATTCTATTGTCACTGCAGGCCTTTGCCCAGAATGATACCCTTGTTATGAAAAATGGGGACGAACTGGTGGGAGAGATCAAGGAGCTGTCGACCGGTGTTCTGGTAATGGAAACAGATTACAGTGATAAGGACTTCCGGGTTGAATGGGATAAGGTCTGGAAAATCAGAACCCATAACATATACGTTATTTCCCTTTCTGATGGCCGCAGGGTCAATGGGTCATTAATAACGGATCCCGACGGATAGCAGTCTGGTGATGATCATGGAAGCAGGCGGTATAATGTCTGCCAGGCGGATGGATATTGTATTCCTCAAACAAATTGAGAATACCTTCCTGGGCCGCCTGGATGCTTCCATTGGTATTGGTTTTGACATCACCAAAGCCAATAATTTCAGGCAGTTAACAAGCCGGAGCAACCTTGGATATACTGGCGGATTCTGGGCCGCACATGCCTCGCTTGATATTGTAAGGAGCGAACAGGATAGTACCAGGACCAACAGGATGGAGGGATCTCTGGGAACCAGGCTGTTGCTTCCGAAATCATGGTTCCTGTATGTTTCTGCCAAGTTCCTGCAAAGTGATGAACAAAAATTAGATCTGCGATCCACGACCAATGCCGGTGCCGGTCATTTTATTGTCAATTCCAATAAAGTATATTTCTCAACCCAGGGTGGTATTGTCTGGCTCAATGAAAAATTCATGGATGACACGCCTATCCGGAACAGTTTGGAACTATCCCTCGGAATTGAGCTAAACCTGTTTGATATTAAAGATTTCAGCCTGCTGACCAATGCCTATCTCTATCCGAGTATTACGGAGAGGGGCAGGGCCAGGCTGGATTTTAAAATTGACCTCAAATATGATCTTCCGAAAGATTTTTATATCAAGTTAGGATATACCCATAACTTCGATAACCAGCCGGCTGAGGGTGCCTCAAAGCATGATTATGTGCTTGAGTGCAACCTTCGGATGGGAGCTGTAGCTCGAATGATCTTACATGGGCACAGATCTATTCTTCCAGCGTGGAAATATCCCCCTCATCCTGTCCCAGGGCCCTGGCCTTGAGCACACGCCTCATGATCTTGCCGCTGCGGGTTTTGGGCAGGGACTCTTCGAATACGATGAATTCAGGCTTTGCAATGGGACCAATTTCATTCTGTACATGTTTTTTCAGCTCAGCGACCAAATCATCAGAACCGGACATATTCCTGTGGCCAGAATAACGCTGGCATGGATTATATTTCCCCTGAGCTGATCAGGCAGGCCAATAGCTGCCGCCTCAGTAACAGCCGGGTGGCTGACCAGGGCACTCTCGATCTCGGCCGATCCCAGCCGGTATCCGCTCACCTTCAGTACATCATCGTTCCGGCCAATGATCCAGAAATATCCGTCTTTATCAATTTTAGCCGAATCGCCGGTAAGGTACCATCCCTGCTTTTCATATGCTTTCCAGTACTTTTCAATGAACCGGTCAGGGTCCTTGAGAATCGTCCGGGCCATGCCCGGCCAGGCATTTTTGATTACCAGGTTCCCCTCCTCACCTGTTTTGACTGATTTCCCGGATTCATCCACTACATCCACTTCATTGCCGAAGAAAGGTTTGGTGGCTGACCCTGGTTTCAATGGGGTAATGGGCAAGGGGTGTGATCATGAATCCGCCGGTTTCAGTCTGCCACCAGGTATCCATGATGGGACAACGATTCTTACCGATCACCTCATAATACCATTTCCAGGCTTCAGGATTGATGGGCTCTCCCACTGATCCAAGCAGCCTGAGAGAACTCAGGTCATGCCGGTCGGCCCAGGACGAGCCGAACCGCATTAGTCCGCGTATAGCTGTCGGCGATGTATATAAGATATTGATGCCATATTTCTCTATCATCTGCCACCAGCGGTTGGGAAAAGGATGATTGGGTGCGCCTTCATACAGAATGGTCGTGGCGCCATTGATCATCGGTGAATACACAATATAACTGTGCCCGGTGATCCATCCGGGGTCAGCGGCACACCACCAGCGGTCTTCCGGCCGGTAATCGAAGACATAGCGGAAAGTAGTGGATGTATAAACGGTATAACCTCCATGAGTATGTACCAGTCCCTTGGGTTTCCCGGTCGTCCCGGAGGTATATAAAATAAACAGAGGATCCTCTGCATCCATGACCTCGGTTTCGCATTTCGCACTGGCAATGGGCATGCTCATCAGGTCGTGCCACCAGAAATCCCGGTCATTCTCCATATAACATTCCTCGCCGGTCCGTTTGACTGTAATACAGGCAGTGATTGTGGGTGACCGCTGCATGGCCTCATTGGCAATGCTTTTCAGGTTGGTGGGCTTACCGCGCCTGAATCCGCCGTCTGCAGTCACCAGGATATTGCTTTCGGCATCAGCAATCCTTTCGGCAAGTGCTTCCACGCTGAATCCTCCATAAACAACACTGTGAGCTGCTCCGATCTTGGCACATGCCAGCATGGCAATGATAAGCTCCGGGATCTGGGGCATGTAGATGGTTATTATATCCCCCTTCTTTGCCCCCATGGCCTTTAAAACATTGGCAAACTTGGATACTTCCCGGTTCAGGGCAAAAAAGGAAAAGGTCCTCACATCCCCGGGTTCCCCTTCCCAGATCAGGGCAAGTTTATTCCGTGTATCATCAGTCAGATGCCTGTCAATGGCATTGGCAACAATATTGATCTTTCCTCCAGTATACCATTTATAAAAGGGTTTATCCGTATCATCCAGTACCCTGTCCCATTTCTTATACCACATCAGCTTCCCGGCTTCAATTTCCCAGAACCGTTCCCGGTCTTCAATAGATTCCTTGTAAAGACAATCATAATCCTTAACCCGGGAAGATTTCAGTATTTCTTCACTTGGATGGTACATCGAATCACTTGCAGGAGAATCTTTTGGCGTCATTTCAGATTTGTTTTTATTTAGACCATTTAAAATTAATAATTTATTTTTAATATTGAAATGTTAAATTTAGCGCATTAGTCGATGAACCACCAAAAAAAACTTCACCATTTTCCAGACTGGGAATTTTCCTGATGCTGGTGTCCGTGACTGTAGATGCATTTGCACAGGATACCAAAACGGTTCTAGTGATAGACTATTGAGCCCCAGTTTTTTCAGCTCAAGGACCAGAAAAATTATGGATTGGTTTTAATGGTGGCAATATTTCGCTGGGATATACCCTGCAAAAGCAATCGGGGAAAAATTTATTCCAATACGATGCGGATTTCGGTTTTGGAGCCGGATTCAGTAAAGGGATTGCAGGCATGAACTTTCACCTGAAACCGGCCGGGATCTTTTATTGTTTTCCTCTTGTTCAGGGTGAACAGGCCATTTTATATATTGGTCCGTATTTGACCATGAACTATAACCTCCAGTTGTATCCGGAATTGCAGAGCGGCCATGCACTATGGTATACCTTTTATGATCTGGGTCCCATGTTCATTGTTGATACGCGATTAAAGGAACAGACTTTCCGAATCCAATTGGCCAACTCAATATTCGGATCTGGTTTCACGTCCCGACGAAATGAACGAAACCTACTACTATACCCTGAATTTTTTTGACCTGGTGGGAAAAGTCCACAGTAATTTCAGGGCAGGGAGCTTCAACCTGCTGAACCATACTGATTTTGAGCTGGAGTGGAGGCAGATTGGAGGCAGCAATAAATCCCTGGCATACCGGTTTGAATATTTCCATTATAAAAAAGAACCCCGATTACAATACCTGGTTCACGCAATCAGTTACCGTATAAAGTTGGGAGGCAAAAAATGAAAAAGATTCAAAAACTGCAGCTTATATTAATTTCATTATCAATGCTATACCAGTCTGGGATCCTGCCTTAAACCTGATCCCCTGAACCAGGAATTGATTTCGATTCAGCCGACTGAGATAGGCGACGGTTTGATCTTATCTTCTTCGGCCCATGAGATGGTTGATTCAGCAGCCCTTGCAGACATATACAGGGATATGCATAATGAGGACCTGTACTGGCAGTTTCGCAGCATGCTGGTATTCCGCAATGGGAAACTCATCGCCGAATCATATATGAAAGACGATGGGGACCGACCACCAAACATCTGATCTGGTCCTGCACCAAACAGGTAATGGGTGTATTGGCAGGAATGGCCCTGGAGGAGGGACTCATTGAATCCATTGACGATCCTATATCAAAGTATTTACCGGAGGAAATCGCCCGGCATCCTGATAAGGCAGATATCAGCCTGCAGAACCTGCTTACCATGCGATCCGGGATCGATTACAGCAATGATGGTGCAGCAGGTCAGACAGACAAAATATTGCGTCAGATCCCGGATGATATTACGGATTTTATTCTCAGCAGGCCGATGTATGCTGAACCCGGGACAGATTTTTATTACAAAGATGGTGACCCACAGCTGGTCTCTGCCATCCTTGAGTCTGCCACCGGCAAACCCACCGATGCCTGGGCCGAGGAGGTATTGTTTTCAAAAATTGAGATCCGTAATTACAGCTGGACACGCTACCGGGATGGAGTTACCCTGGGTGGTTTTGGCATTGAAACCACCCCCAGGGAAATGGCCAAATTTGCCCTTTGTGTGGCGGACAGTGGTCGTTATAAGGGGGAGCAGATTAGTGGATCCGGATTGGCTCAGTCAGATGACAAGTGAAATTATTGTCGCAGACGAGGACTTCTCATTTGGTTTCTACTGGTGGATAAACTCCCCAAGGAATATACAGCTAATGTGGGGACATGGTGGACAATTTGCATTTATCGTTCCATCAAAAGACCTGGTGGTGATCATGACATCCCTTCCCAATACACAGGGGGATCATCAGATACATGCCCTGGATGGTCTGGAGATCGTCGACCGTATCATGAACATCTCTCACTGACCAGCCGACGTGTTATCTCTCGGCAATAACAGATAATTTTATTACCCTGTGGGGTTCATTTACCACAACATATATATTTCCCGCCGGATCCATTCCGACATCCCTCACCCTGCCGGCATTTTTCAATATCACCTCCTGGTGCATCACCCTGTCTTTTTCAATATTCAGTAGTATGACCTCTTCATATTTCAGGGCACAAACCAGCAAATAATTATCCTGCCACCTGGCAAAAGCATCTCCCTGGTAGAATTCCATCCCACAAACGGCAATGGATGGTTTCCAGTACAGGATGGGTTGTTCGTAACCCTCTTTACGGGTATATTCTGTGATGATGGTCCCATTGTAGTTCTTTCCATAGGTGATCACAGGCCAGCCATAGTTCTTGCCTTTCTGGATCAGGTTAAGTTCGTCGCCACCCAGGGGACCGTGTTCAATGGACCAGATCTCATCTGTAAGGGGGTGGACGGAGATACCCTGTGGATTCCGGTTTCCCAGGGTATACAATGTAGGTAATCCATTGTCAATGAAGGGATTATCATCCGGAACACTCCCGTTTGGGTATATCCTGTGGATCTTACCGTTGGGTCTGGAAGGATCCTGTGCCATGTCCTGTGCACCCCTGTCCCCTATACTGAAATAGAGATAACCCTTTTTGTCAAAGACGATCCTGTTGCCATAATGATGGCGTGTGGTCCGGTAGGTTTCATGTGGGGCATCATAAATCAGCTCTTCATCAATCCATTTCATATCCTTTATCCTACCCCTGACGATGCGGGTCATAGCCGGGGCCTTCTTGCTGGTCAGTTTCTTTTTGATGGCATGGCTGTAGGATAAGTAGATCCAACCATTGGAAGCATATTCCGGATCAATATTTACATCCATCAAACCACCCTGTCCTTCATGCAATACTTCAGGAGTTCCCGCAACCGGATCCGCCACCAGCTTACCATCAACGATCATCTTCAATGTTCCGGGCCTTTCTGTTACCAGGGCAGTTTTTTCGTTCAAAAATACTATGGCCCATGGAATATCCAAATCATCTACCCAGATCTCGGATGCCATTTCATAATCCATAGTTTCAATCATTTCCGGCAGCTCTGGTTTTTTAGCCCCGGCAGCTGCTTCCGCCTCATACAAATAATCAACAATGCTTTCGATCTCATTCTGGGTTAATGTTTTTCCAAAGGATGGCATGCCCAGGTTGGGTATTCCATCCCTTATGTTCCTGGTAACATATCCCCTGCCATCACCAAACTGCCATACACCGTCCAGCAGGCTCTTAGACATACCTCCCCTCAGATCGGTTCCATGGCAGGTCGCACAGTGTTGGGTATATAATACATTTCCATCCGCCGCTGATGAGGAATCCTGTTTAAGGGAACAGGATGCAAGAAAAACAATACCTGCTATCAGGTTCAGGACAGAGAGCTTAATAATTGCATTTTTCATTTCGAAGGGAATTAAAGGTTTTATCGGATACTAAAATACAATATTAAACGGATAAGAAAATGCTTAACAAATTGGGTTTTTTGTTGTTACTTAGACATAGCTTATAATAATAATGAAAATATTACTTACAGGTGCCAATGGTTATATAGGAAAACGGCTGTTGCCGGTGCTGCTGGATCAGGGCCATGAGGTCTACGCTACGGTAAGGGACAGGCAGCGTTTTAAAACAGGACCAATTCTCGCAGGACAATTGCATATACTGGAAGTAGACTTCTTAGAGGAAAATCCGCCTGACATACTGCCTTCAACTATCGATGCCGCCTATTACCTGATCCATTCCATGAGTTCCGGCCTGGATGATTTCAATGAATTGGAATCCCTTTCTGCAAGAAACTTTGTAAAACTGATTAACCAGACATCTGCGCGTCAGATCATTTACCTGGGAGGGATCAGCAATGCTGAGAAACTCAGCAAACACCTGGAGTCCAGGAGAAACGTCGAAACCATCCTTGAGACTGCAGCAGCCTCCGTGACCATTCTGCGTGCAGGCATCATTGTAGGATCAGGGAGCGCCTCCTTTGAAATCATCAGGGACCTGGTCGAGAAATTACCTGTTATGGTGACACCCAAATGGCTGAACACACGCTGCCAGCCCATTGCCATAAGGAATGTCATTCAATACCTGGGCGGGGTCCTGCTGAACGAGCAATGTTTGGGAAGGACATTTGATATCGGCGGAGCAGAAATTCTTACCTACAGGGAAATGTTGCTGCAATTTGCCGGTGTTAGAAAATTGAAACGGTTTATTTATACATTACCCGTCATGACGCCCAGGCTCTCCTCTTACTGGCTCTATTTTGTCACGGCTACTTCCTACAACCTGGCGGTAAATCTGGTTAACAGCATGAAGGTGGAAGTGGTATGCCGGGAAAATGAGATCCGGGAGATCATTGATGTTCCACTCATCGATTACCGCAAATCGATTGAACTGGCATTTGCGAGGATAGAACAGAACCTGGTGCTGTCAAGCTGGAAAGATGCTATGGTCTCCGGCCACAAATACATCAACCTGAACAAATGGATAGAGGTGCCGCGTTATGGATGTTTCAAGGGCCACCAGACCATTGCCATTAGAAATAACCCCGGGCAGGTCCTCTCAAATATCTGGAGCATCGGGGGGGACCGTGGCTGGTATTATGCCAACTGGCTCTGGGGTATCCGGGGATTCCTGGACAAACTGGTCGGGGGAGTGGGACTCCGCCGTGGCCGTACCAATTCCGGGACCATTCACAGCGGCGATGCATTGGACTTCTGGCGGGTGATATACGCTGACAGAAAAGCACGTCGCCTCCTGCTGTTTGCTGAAATGAAACTACCGGGAGAAGCCTGGCTTGAATTCGGGATCGAATCCCAGGGCGGTGTAGAAACCCTGGTGCAAACAGCCACCTTCCGTCCGAAGGGATTATGGGGAAGGCTTTACTGGTATATGCTGTACCCTTTCCATGCCTTTATCTTCAAGGGGATGTGTCGGCGAGTTGAAGCCTATGCTGATTGAGATAGGGCATCAACAAATTCCAATTTTCTTTGTTATCCTAATAAAAAGTAAAATGTCGAATAACCATCTTGTCATCGGGAGTAACTCGACCATCGGTAAAGGAATCATCAGCATGCTACTGGAGGAAGAAAACCAGTTGTTCTCTGTGTCTCGCAATCCATCTGCTGCTCTGTCAGAAAAGGTGAATCATCTTTCTTTAGATGATGGAACGGAAACATCTTTTCCAGATACATTTCTTCCCGATGAGGTGCACGGTTTGGTTTATGGTCCGGGCACCATCATGTTGAAACCGTTCCGGACAATCAAACCCGAACAATTTGAAACCGATTTCCGCATCCATGTGCTGGCTGCAGTAAAAAGCATTCAATGGGCACAGAAGAAACTGGCAGCAGAGTTTGCCCCCAGGACGCGTGTCAATGCCATCGCGCCATCTTTGACAGATACACCGCTTGCGGAACGGCTTATCAATTCCCCTGAAAACCATCGGCCAACCTTCAGATATGGCGGCCATGGCATATTTTCTGTTTTCCATGCAATCGGGATGGATCACAGGACAAATCTTGCATGTTGATGGCGGGATCTCCTCTATAAGAATCTAAATCAGCCAGATCAGAAACAGCATATGATGACGAAAAATATTTCTTATAAGGATAAAGCAGTCCGGTCAGAAATCAATGCACTGGTTGGAAAACCTTTCGCAATGTTCGAAAGATTTCGCATGGGCGGCATAGGATCCCCAAGGTACACTATCCGCGAGGCCAGTGCCAATATAATGTCCCTGCTGAACCTTGACCATAACGCCAATTATTGTAACATCGAATTGAGGCCCGGGGGCATCATAGTGGGATTCCGGTCAATCCTGGAGACCTACGCCTGGATCATGCCTTATGCAAGGCTCAGCATTTTCAGATCTCTGGGTGTGGTCACCCTTTACTCCGGTGAATATTTCATGCGGCTGCTGTCAATGGATCAATCCAAATCGCATGGAACATTTATCCGGAGATTGATCCGGCTAAAAGCTGAAACCTCCCGGGACCTCTCTCCATATTAAATAAAACAGGATTACCATGGGAATATTCAGTAAAAAAACAGAAGCAGACCGGCTGAGAAAACAATACCAGCGGTTAATGAAAGAGGCATACCGGCTTTCGCGCACCGATCGTAAAGGCTCAGACAAAAAATATGCTGAAGCCGATGACCTTATGAAAAGAATTGAAGAACTTGAAACCAAGGCAGGTTCTTAGCTCAATTTCCTTAAATACAGGGACCCAGGTCATACAGCCTGAAACCACCATCCACATCCCTGACCTGACTATCCCCCGGCGAAACGGCAGGGCCTTCAAACAGAGGCTCAAAGTCCCGGTATTGTGGGATTTCTTCTGTTACGGATACTCCAGCCGAAAGCATGAAGAATGAAAAAAGTGTCAGGAATACAATTTGGAGATTCTTCATGTCGCTTGTTTAAATTAGTTTTAAAAAGGCAATGCCCAGTGGATTTAGGGGAAAATATGATGGATCAACCGGATTTTGCCAGGATTCCTTACCACTGCGCAGATCCGAAAGCGTGTTTTCATCAAGCAGCCAGAAAGCCTGCCATTGCATACCCTCCGGAAGGTGGATCTCTTGTACAGTTGCGGTATGGTTAGCCAGTATAAGGATCTGCTGGGTGTTATCTTCCAGCAATGTACAACTGAAACGAGCGGATGGGAGCTCTTCGTGATACTTATCTGGTAATCCCTAAACCTTAACAATCCCCGGAGCAGAAAGTAGACCGGGTAGATGTCTCCCTTAACGGCCATAAAATCATCGGGTGACAGTGTCTGGTGATCGCCATGGATAATCCCCCCTCGCCCCGCCGTCTCATAATAGGTAATAGAAACTACACCTGCTTCAGCCAGGTATTTAAAACTCCCCAGGGTCCACCCTGCACAAAAAAGTGAGGGCTGCCTGGGGTCAATATAGAAGCGGGACTTCAACGTAACCGGTGAGATGGAGATTGGTTTATTGCCCGGAAAAGATTTGGCTGTCAGGACCGTGTCTTTTTGTCCCGCAAGATTTTCCACCATTGAAAGCGGATCAGCTACATGCACCTGGGGATTGATGGAATAAGTAAGAAAATCAGGCAGATCAGGATCCGGCCTATTCCGGTTCAATTCTGCAAAATTTGCATTTGTCCCTGCACCCACGAACGTCCCGGGGAATTTCATTTTCAGTATTTGGATCACTGTCGCTGAAAAACCCTCATCAATTAAGTGATCGCTGGTAAATACCAGGAACCTTACTATAAGACAGGCATAATTTTTCAGCAGCCTGACCAGTTCATTAAGCAGGTTGAGTGAATCCACATCGAAAAAGAGCCCGATCTCCAGGGCCAGTCCCATTGAAGCGGCTTCTCTGACCCCCTCTGAAATGATCTCCTCCCAGCCTTGTTGATACAGGTGCAGATCCACCCTGTAATGCATGAACCCTGTTTCGTTTATTAAGGCTAAATCATTCTTTTCCAGTGGCCCGGTTTCACTGGATTTACAGATGCCCAATGCCGGAAATGGAGTCATTGTTTTTTCTTCTGGCAGGATCACCCGGTTCTCGTCACTGGTAACCCGTTGAATATCCTGGATCTTTACATTGAGTTTAACCTCCTGATAGAGGTTTTCTCCTTTTTCAATGCTTACAGGGAACGGCAAATCGAGTGGTGTGCAATAGGTTTTATAGGAGGCATCTGTCCAGTTACGCTGATCCTCCATTTCGAAGATCTTCCCGAAGAGTTGCAGGAAAGCATGGATACCACATTCCAGGGCCCATTCCAGACACTGTATATCTTTCATAGGTTGGTGGGGACTGATATCGACCGGGAATTCCGCATTGTATTGCTTTCCCTCAGGCGTGGTCACTTTACACATCCTGCCTGAACATTCCTTGATAGGGTGCAGGATATTCAGGCCCAGCGGTTTTTCTGAAAGTTGCTCAATGCTTCTCCTTTCATCCTGAATGTCAGAGAATTATCCGCAGAACCAATGATCCGGACAGAGGAATGATATGCTATATCACCTTCGGAATACCTGCACTGGTAGTTGATTGAGAAGGAATCTTTGTTTTCATCAATCTGTTCATCCGAGATGGTGCCGGGAACGGTTCCCCAGTCCGGGTCGCGAATCGCGGGGTAAATCATCCTGAGGATCTCTGTTTTTCCGGCCCTTACTTTACGGATGGCACCCGCCTGGTAAAGACAGGTCAATGAACCTGCATGCAGTATCCTGGCCGGGGCGGTATGGTCGTAAAAATACCAGTAATTACAATGCCTGGTAAGTTCCATTAAAAAGTATCCATGTCTATGATCTTCCCGGTGGCAGCAGATTCATAGGATGCCCATACCAGCTGGACTGTCTTGAAATTATCATCCCCGGTATTTTCAGCCTTGCCTTTGCCCAGCATATCATCCAGGATATTGCGGTTGATCGGGATGCCGCTTTCATGGTTGACAATGTAATCCGGGTCTGCCCATTCGTACGAAGGAAAGGTCACTTTCTCTGAAGTGGTGCCGTCCCTGGTGGTGGTCCGGATCTCGAAACCCGGTCCCAGGTAAACCGAACCCTTATCCCCTTCAGCCAGCACAAACACGGTCGTAAAGGAATCATGTTCAACGACGGAGGCATAGGACAATTCAGCATACAGGGGCATGCCGTTTTTCATCTTCATCATGACGGTTGCCACATCCTCACCCTTGATCCCCGGTGTCTGTGACAATATCTGGCACCAGAGTTCCTTGCATTCGCCAAATAGATACCGGGTCACATCCAGTACATGGGATCCCATGTCCGTCAGGATGAACTGGTCAAGCTCTGCCAGGAAAGGCTGGTTGTCAAATACCGGGTAGCCAGAAAGAAATGACACCCTGGCTTTAAAGGGCTTCCCGATCACACCTGAATCCAGGATCTCCTTGTACCTGCGGATGGGGGCTTCCCAGCGGTAATTTTCATGGATATAAAAATTCACACCGGCATCCTTGCAGGTCTTAACCATCTTTTTGGCAGTTTCATAATCCGGGGCCATGGGTTTCTGGCAGATGACGTTGGGGACGCCATGCTTGACTGCCAGTTCCACGAAATGGGCATGGGTATCCACATCCGTGATGATATCCACGAAATCCAGTTTTTCGTTTTGCAAAAGTTCTTCCGCTGTATCATAGACCCGTGGGACATTGAAGCGTTGGGCCAGTTCATCAGCTTTTGAACGGGTGCGGTTAAAAAGGGCCACGCATTCGGCGCCCTCCACCTCGGTCCAGGCGCCCAGCTGGAACTGGGACCAGAAGCCGCAGCCGAAAATGGCAAATTTCAGGTTTTCCATAAGCTTATAAATAATTTGCTGTATTAGATCATTATAGAAGTAATATCCCTGATCTGTTCCATGATGTTTTCCGGTTCAAAAACCTTTTTCCAGTCCTCCTTTACCAGCAAAGGTTTGCCCCTTTCAATGGCCTTGTTGGCGGCATCTGAAAATACAGCTCCGGGGAACTCTCCGTACAGTACTGCCAGCTGGATATTGATATGACCCAGCAGAAAATCCCTGGCGGCCTCTGCAGGAACTCCCCTTTTAATGACCTCCTCCAGGGCCTCCGAAATAACTACCTGGAATGTGGAGCACAGGGTTTCCACCAGTCCCGGTTCCAGCATGCCCATCTGTTCAGCAGTGATCCTGTGTGCCTTGCTACGGGCGCATACATCTCCCTTGCCAGGTCTTCTCCCGTGGCATAGTCCTTTTCCGGTCCTTTGAACAGGGCACAAACCACACTTTGTTTGGCCAGGATTCCACCGAAATAATCCCGCTGTGCTTCCGCAGTTGGTTCCCAGTTAAAAATACTGGGATGGGAAGGATGGGCGATGAAATAAGCCAGGTCATCCCTGTGGATACAGTTGCCCGGCCAGGGTGCATGCCGGGTCGAGCGTGTAAACCATGGCACCCGCTTTCATTTGCGGGAATGATCTGCATGGGATACCTTCCCCAGGATAGTGTCAGGGACAGCAAGGATCACAATGTCACTTTCCGGGATCTCCTTATCTTCGTCCGAAACCTCAAGCCCAATTTCCCTGAGATTCTCGATGGCAGGCTCGCTAATTTCCATATAAGCCATCTCGTAGGATGATTCCTTGAGGTTGTTCGTCAGTCTTAAGTCCCATTTTGCCGCCGGCGCCAACCAGTGTTACTTTCATATTTATTATAATATTTTTCAGATAGGAAATACTTTTTCTTGCCCAATCGTCTTCTTTCACGATCGTATCCTCCATCTTCTTTTCCGGTGGGGTCCATAGCTCCAGGATGGCACTCTGACATCGATCACCGACTTTTTCAAGCAACCAGGGCACATTCAGCATCCCATCCCCGGCCGGGAGACCCTGGATCAGAAATCCCATCATATGAGACATCCTTCTGATGGTAAATTCCTTAATATGCAGATTAACCGTCAGGGGGGCCAGCAGTTCAACTACCGTTTCAAGTCCCTCCCCTGCACCCAGGGAGTTTACAGAATCAAGGCAGATGCCGACAGATTACTGCTTATCCTGTCAATAATAGCTGCAAAATCCCTTGCCTTCATCCGCTCATAGTTTTCCAGGGCGAGTACAATTTTTTTCTCCTGAAGGACAGGGAGGGCATTTCTTATGATCCCCAGGATGGTACTGATCCGGCCTGAAACCAGGACCGTCGATGACAAACCGCAATACAGGTGAATGGATGATTTCAGCTATGGCGATATACCTCTCCAGGTTGGATTCCGTCATGCCCCTGGCTCCGGCTTCCAGCTGTATCTCCTTTTCCAGTGCAGCATGGTAATAGGATACCAATTCACCATCATTCATCCGGTCCAAAGGAAGGTTATCCGCCACCTGTACCAGTCCCACATCAAGATCATCAGCCTTCCTGAGCAGCCCTTTATAATTCAACGGTTGCCCGGGCATTATGCCGGGCATACCGATGGCCCAGGTATAGGTATAGCTGCTGATTCCCAGTTTCATTTTCAGATAGGCAATGCTATAAATGTCCCATTAAAATATAAATAATTAATGACTCGAGTAATCAGATCTCAAGATTAGAGAATTCACCTGTCAGACCGTATGCATATTCCGGGTAATCATAGACAGGGACGCGGCTTTCCGTTTGCCCGACTGAATACCCGTACAGCCCGGCATATTCTTCCGGGTCTTCCCCCATATCTGAAAGTTGCTGAAGATATTCGTGGATGGATTTGGATTCGATGATGATGACCTTTCCCATTTTCCGGATAATGGGACTGTGCCGGCGGGTTTCATCATGATCGAATTCAAGGATCCTCCTGCCGTACCGCGTAATCCCAATTACCCTGAATGTCAGGCTCTTGCCCACACCCGGAAGATTCAGTACATTCCGGTCTGTGGCCAGGAAAGGCAATCCTGAAAATTTCCTGAGTCCGTCGATATTCTCCACCATCATTTCTGCTTCTTCAGGGAATTTTCGGATGGTCTCGTAATGATCTTCACTGGATCTTACCTATTACCTTTTCTTCCAGTTGTTCCTGGACTACACGGGCATTGGGAGCAAAACTGAAATTGTTTTCCATGTATCCTTTTACCGTGAAAGTATAATATGGCAGGACCCCGATATCATTCAGCACCTTCCTGAGTTTGGCCGAATGCCCCCTCCTGGAAGCCGCAGCGGTGAACACCAGCTGGTTGGTAACCGTCCATCCCGCCTTGATAAGTCTCTCCACGGCTGTCCTGGCTTCAGGGGTTATCTCCATGGGGGATTCGAAATGAGTCTGGATCAGGAACTGGCTGACCCCTTCCTTACCGGCTTTCTTTTTGAAATCAGTGAGTACCGATGCAAGATCCTCGGTTATCCGCTGGGGAAGATAGGCCGGCAGCCTGGAACCGAAACGGATCCGCTGTATTTCCGCTTTCTTTTCCCCGTCCGGGAGTCCTGCGTTCTTTTTCCGTTTCCGTTTGATCATTTCCAGTATCTGGTCCAGCAATTCTTTCAGGGTCCTGTCCGAACTCATGAAAGCATCCCCCCCGGTAATCAGGATATCTCTCAACTGGTTGTCTTCCTCGAAATACTCCATCAGTTTTTTGAGTTTTTCAGGCCAGGTATCGTTGGGTTTCAACTTATCCAGGTTAAAGTTCAGCCTGCCACTCTGGAAATCATACATGCGCTGGCAGGATGAGCAGAGTCCCCCGCATGCCCTTCCCATGGAATCAGGGATCAGTATGGCCACCTCGGGATACCTGCGGTGGATATTGTGATCGGTGGGCAGGATCCATCCGGCTGCATTGGGTTCGCCAGGTTTTACCAGGTCTTCCTTTTCCCAGGCTACAATATGCCCGAATTCCTCCACCAGCTGCTTGCTGTATACTACATAATGACGGATTGCCAGGTCTGCCCCAACGGCAAAATAGGGCACCCTGACATGCAGCAGGGAAATGTAATACGGATTGATAAAGAAGGGGATGCCTGCCTCCTCGGCTTCTTTCAGGATTTTCATGGTATCCGGATCCAGGGAGTACCCTAGCATCTCATTCAACAATTCCGGGTCCCTGACAGCGTAGCGGAGATGGAAACGGGGATCCTTCCACCATTCCCTGGCTTTTTCCAGTTTCTGCTCTTCTGTCATTCCCTCTTCAAAATAGAAGCGCTGTCCCTTTTCACCGCTGTCAGATATCCTGTGGATCAGGATCTTCAGGATCCGCTCCCTGTTTTCCTCCCTCAGTGCAATGATCCTGGGATCCAGTCCGGATGGATACCTGTCCATCCATTCCTTTACCCTGTCAGGATCAGGGGTATGAGGTTTCCTGTCCCCTCGTAACTGCCTGAACAGCTCTATCATGTCCTTATAAAAATCAGGTTTCGCCCCGCCGGTGCCACGGTGTACGCCAAGCCAGATCAGCTGAATGGGATTGCTGACGGCAATTTCCCCGCGCAGGTTCAGATCGCGGTATTCATGACCGGCATGTTCGATATAATCCAGCAGACGGATAATGGCATAATCCTGCCAGTCCAGTTTTTCAAACTGTTCCCTGCCTGTATTTGAAGACCTGAAAAAGCGGAATGCGTCCTCGTGGCCGGCATATTCCTTTTCAATCCATTCCCTGACCCCCACCAGAGCTTCTGTTTCGTTACGGGAGTTACGCATGATCTCATCGAAAGCGGGGTTTTCCTTTAATAGTACCCTCAGCAATTTATGCGATTTCACACTGATCGCAATTCGGTCCAGGATTTCTATTTCTTTCATATGATTATGCCGGTTTGTTTGCATAACCAATTTACAACAGAAATACCATCCAATCCACATGGGATTTTAAAAACTTTTACCCAGCAGAAAATGAGCATACTACTAACTTACCTCTAAATATTAAGGGAGGGGAATGGATTCATGAATATACTATTATATTCAGTATGTTCAGGATATTCGGGGAAGAAAAGGTAAGTCCCGGCATAGAGGCAGATCCCCTTCCCGGGTCCAGAAAAATCGTATTGAATTAGTCGCCGATTATTATTTTCTCAATCTTATCTCCCTGCTGGATCGCATCGATCACCTCGAGACCGTCGACAACCTTCCCAAAACAGGTATGTTTCCGGTCCAGGTGGCTGGTGTTGGTCCGGGAGTGGCAGACAAAGAATTGAGATCCCCCTGTATCCCTTCCTGCGTGTGCCATTGACAGGACTCCCCGGTCATGGTACTGGTTATCCCCATCCAGTTCACACTTAATGTTATACCCGGGTCCGCCGCTTCCGGTGCCCTGGGGACAGCCACCCTGTATTACGAAGTCAGGGATTACCCTGTGAAAGGTGAGTCCGTCATAAAATCCTGACTTAGAAAGTTTTATGAAATTATTCACTGTATTCGGAGCATCCTCGTCATAAAAGTTGACTTTCATTATTCCCTTTTCAGTATGTATCTCTGCTGTTTTCATCCAAATGTATTTATGATTTTAAATAGGGGAACAAAATTAGGAATTTGTCCCAATATATAAAGCTCAGGCAGGAGAGATGCTCCTGGTTTTAAGAAAGCCGACCAGGAGTAAGGTAAATACTACTACAGAAGTCCCCATGGCCGGGATCAACATGGAAGTGGGTAACAGTCCTAAAACCAGTGCATGAATAGAAACCGCCCCAAGTAATAACACTAACAGCATGGTGGGAATGGCTATCCAGCGGCGTTCCTTGGGCTTTCTCACAGCCATCAGCAATAATACACCCCAGGAAAATGCCACAGCAGCCATTTGTCCCATGGAAATCACATAAGTATCATCCGGCAGATCAGGGACCAGTACCATAACTGCAACAAGAAAATCGGCAATAGCTGCCACCCAGAAACTTAAACGAAGCCAGAACATATTTACACTGATTTAGTGAATGTAATTTATTTTAAAGACGGATTACTTGAGTCTATATTTTAGCTATTTATCCGCATAAATCAGCATCTTTGCTGGCCACCATGTTAGCAGCAGTGCGAGAATTATCCACTTCTATTACTTCAAGCTTCATAGAAGTCTCCTCCAGAACTTCTTGCAGATAATAAGCAAATTCCCTGTAGTTTTCATCCTGTTCTGAAACGGCAAACCGGATCTCGCCTTGCTGGCATCCGGCCAAAGATATGACTGATAATAATACCGTGAACCAGGATTGAAATCTCATATCGATTCTTTTTGGTAATAATCCAAAAACAATATTCATATTTATTCTCTGGATGTTCAAAATGGATGGCAAGGTCATAGGTTGCAATAATTTTGATAAACTACCTAGGTCATTCCTCCCAGCAGGCTTTTGAAAAATGCTTTAATTCTAAAGAGAATTTTCAAAAATCGGCAACCACGTAATCTTTCAGCAAGATTTGGCTTCCATAAATGCGTGATAACGTGTATTTTATAGCTACGTACTGAAATTTAGGTGTATTTTGTTTAATTTTTTTTCATTTTTATTGAACAAAATAATCTGGCTGGTGTTTCTGTGACATGATAACCAATTAAAAATTTGAAAAATGAAAAAAGTAAATCTTAAAATTAGAAACGCAGTTGTTGTATCACTTATGGCCACTGCTATCATGTTAACGGGTGTTGCCTGTTCAGAAGACGAGGAGCCTGTTATTGAAAGCCCGATTGAAACTGTAGACATCGTTGAAACCGCTATTGCCGGAAATCCAGATGAGTTTAATACCCTGGTTCAGGCTGTCGTTTCAGCTGACCTTGTGAGTACACTCAAGGGTACTGGACCTTTCACTGTTTTTGCACCGACCGATGAAGCTTTTGCAAAATTAGGAGTTGATATTAGTATGCTCAGTAAGGAAGATCTGACAGCAATTCTTCTTTATCATGTAGTAGCTGCCGATGTCAGATCAACTGACCTTGAAAATGGCTTCGTCCAGACTGCTGGTGGATATTCCATCGAGATCAATATTGACAATGGAGCTAAAATCAACACTGCCAGTGTCATTCAGGCAGATGTCATAGCCACCAACGGGGTTATACATGTCATTGATGAAGTATTGATGCCCCCCACGGAGGATATAGTTGAAAAAGCTCTATCGTTCAACCCGGGTGAATTCAATACACTTGTTGCTGCCGTCATTCAAGCCGACCTGGTAGCCACGCTGCAATCAGAAGGACCGTTTACCGTTTTCGCACCAACCGATGCTGCCTTTGAAGCACTGGGTGTCGATCTGGCAAGCCTTTCCAATGAAGACCTGACCAGCATCCTGCTTTACCATGTGGTTCCCGGAAACGTTTTCTCGAGCGATCTGTCTGAAGGATCAGTTGCCACTGCAAACGGAGCAATGATAGCTGTCAGCCTTGACGCTGGAGTAATGATCAATGAATCGAACGTGATCATTGCCAATGTTCAGACAACCAATGGCGTAATCCATGTCATTGACAAGGTTCTGATCCCGTAACAGGAAGAAAGCGTTGAACTTCATAGCACCGTATATTACACTGCGGGCATCGAAAGATGTTCGCAGTTTTTTTATTGACACGTATTGACAATAAATGGTATATTTAATAATGGAATAGTAAATGAATGAAATAATAAAAATATGAATATAGCATTGGTAGCACATGATAATCGAAAACAGGATCTATCTAATTGGGTTTTATTAAATAGCAACGAATTAGCAGATTGTAAGATCGTTGCAACAAGGAAAACTGGTAAAATGGTTTCTGAACACCTGTTAAACGTTCTGACTAATGAAGAATATTCTAAAATGGAATTTGAATACTTAAAGTCTGGACCCATGGGTGGAGATCAGGAATTAGGGGCAAGGATTACGGCAAATGAAATCGATATATTAATATTTTTATGGGATCCAATGTCAATGACTCCTCATGATGTAGATGTGAAAGCATTATTGAGATTGGCAGTATTGTATAATGTACCTACAGCCTGTAATCGCTCAACTGCTGATTATATAATATCATCTGTGTTATTCAAAAATAAAAATTATAAACCTATCCAAAAGGATTATGAGGAATACTTAGATAACTAATGAAAGCATCCGGATTAAAATGACTTGCAATGATCCTTTCCCAAGATAATCACCCCGTTCGATAGCTATTATAAAGAAAAAAGGATACTTTTGTATGGTAATTTGAATACAACATTATGGTGGACCTTACCGCAATAAAATTTCCCAAAGGAGTTGATACAAGTTTCATTGATAATTTGCGGGTAAGGGTACGCGCATATTTCGATGAAAATCAGATTTCCAGGTTTGGAAATGCCCGCATGGTCTGGAAGACAATATTCATGATGTTGTTGTATTTTGTCCCTTACGGGATAATGGTATCCGGACTTATTCAGGAACTCTGGATGTTGATCCTGGCCTGGATCCTGATGGGATTCGGAATGTCTGGAATTGGACTTTCCATCATGCATGATGCGAACCACAGGTCATATTCCAAAAACTCAGCGACGAATAAACTTATTGGAAGCGTACTCAACCTTGTCGGAGGATTCGCTCCAAACTGGCAGATACAGCACAATACTCTGCATCATGGCTTTACGAATGTGGATGGTTATGATGAGGATATCGATCCGGGAAAGGTCCTTCGTCTGTCCCCTTCAAAACCAAGGTACCCGGTACACAGGTACCAGCATATTTATGCCTGGTTTTTATATGGACTGATGACATTCACATGGGTGATGGATAAGGATTTCAGCCAGCTCAACCGGTACCGGAAAGAGGGATTGCTCAAGCTTGTGAATAAATCTTACGGCAGGCTGCTCTCGGAGCTGATCTTTTCGAAAATTCTATATTTCACTTATATCCTGGTCATCCCGATACTGGTCTTGCCGGTTGCATGGTGGTGGGTTCTGATTATGTTCTTTATTATGCATTTTATCTGCGGGTTTACCCTGACCATCATATTCCAGTCAGCACATGTGGTTCCGACATCTGCCTATCCCCTTCCCGATAAAGATGGTAATTTAGAAAATAACTGGGCCATACACCAGATGATCACAACGGCTGATTTTTCTCCTAAAAGCACGCTTTTTTCCTGGTATATCGGTGGATTGAACTACCAGATCGAACACCACCTTTTCCCCAACATATGCCATGTCCACTATCGTAAACTATCTGCCATAGTGAAGGAAACAGCCAAAGAGTTTGGTATTCCTTATAATGTGCAACCAAACTTCATGAGGGCAGTCTGGAGCCATGGAAAAATGCTCAGGAACCTGGGCAGGCATGATGCATTAGTGTCATAGTACTGACATTTCCATCTTCAAACCGATGGGAACACCCAGGGTGAACGGTACTCCGGGGTAATCATTGAATTGGCTGTTTCAGAATTGGTAATCTTCCTGGATTTCTCGTTATAGATGATCCGTTCATCGGCCCAATGGGAAATGTTTCCCAGGTGTGCGTAGAGGGCAGAAAGATGTCCGATGCCGATCTCTGCAGCTAATTTCTCGCCGGTCCGGATGGCATTGATGAAATTGGCACAGTGATTAATGTGTGATCTTTTATCCGATGTTTGTTCCTCAGGTGCTTCCATTCTGTAAGCCTCCCCTTCCCACTCGGGTAATACCTTCCATCTTTCCCGGTTGGCAACCAGGGTGCCGTTGGTCCCAATGAATTTCACACCATACAGCTGGTCATATGGCCCCTGCTGGACACCCCCGTTATGCTCCCAGATCATATTGAATCCGTCCATTTCATAAAGCACAGTAAGTGTATCAGGCATTTCCAGTGCCCTGTCCAAATTCGCAAAGTTCCCACCCATGGAGAAAACAGACCTGGGTCCAGTTTTTACATTCATGGCCCACAAACCCATATCAATCAGGTGAACACCCCAATCGCTCATCAGTCCCCCTCCAAAATCCCTGAACATCCTCCATGACCCGTGGAAACGGTTCTGGTTGAAGGGACGTTCGGGAGCTGGACCCAGCCACCGTTCATAGTCCACCCCTGTCGGCGGTCGCTGTCAGGAACCGGCATATTTCCTGCTCCATAATTAAAATTAGCCCAGAATTTTACCTGGCGGATGGTTCCCAGTTTCCCGGACTGCACAAAATTTATGGCAGACTTCCAATGATCCCCTGAACGTTGTTGCTGTCCAACCTGCACAAGCCTATCGTATTTCCTGGCAGCATCCAGCATCACATTGATCTCACCAATGGAATTGGCCAGCGGCTTTTCCACGTATACATGTTTCCCGGCTTCACAGGCTTCCACCATGGGGAGGCAATGCCAGTGATCCGGGGTGCCGATGATCACTGCATCAATATCCTTATCCTCCAGAACCTTACGGTAATCCTTCTCAAGAAGGGGCTTCCTGTGACCCTGTTCAACCAGCTCGGGAGCCCGGTCATTGAGGACCTTATCATCCACATCACACAGTGTTTTGCATTCCACATTGGGTTGCTTCAGCAGGTCCCTCAGGTCACCCCAGCCCATGTTCCTTGCCCCTATCAGGGCCAGGACTATCTTATCGTTTGCACGGCGCTTTGCAGGGAAAGCCAGCACTGACCCGGCCACGGACGGCAACATCCCTATCCCGGCGGCAGTGGTTACGGATTGCTTAAGAAATCTCCTTCTTTTGACTGGCATTTGACTTGTTTCAGGTGAGATTAAAACTTAAGGGTTTTCAGATGATCTATACTGCTCCTGGCACATTCCTCTTCATTTTCCGGATGGTCATGTTCAACAATGAGATGCTTGAAACCGCCAATATCCCGGTATGAAAGTAGGTCTGGAAAATCAATGATCCCGGATCCGACACAGGCAAAACTTTCCAGATCAGGTGATTCATACGAATCTTTTACATGCACAATCTCAAAACGGCCCGGGTATTTTTCAAAATATTTCGTGATATCCGCGCCACCTTTGTGGGCCCAGTAAAGATCCACCTCCATGGTTATTAGTTCAGGATCGGTATTTTCCAATATATACTCATATATCACCTGATCATCCAGGAGCTGGAACTCATGGTAATGGTTATGAAAAGCGAAGCGAAGGCCATTCTTTTTACAATGTTCTCCCATCGTGTGGAACTCATCCACGGCAAATTTTACCATGTCCCATGTAGGTTCCAACGGATCACCTGTCCATGGCCAGTAGCAGACCAGGTATTTTTTCCCGAAGGCAAGGGATTCATCGATGATTGCCAGAAGATCATCCCCCAGCATATTGGCGATACTGTCCCCTCCGGCCAGCGGAACAAGGCCAATGCCATCCATAAAGCGCCTGAGTGTATCGGGCTCTTCATCCCATGTTCCCCCAAATTCCAGGTACCTGTACCCCATTTCTGCCAGGAGGCTCATGGTGGCACGATGATCTTCCTTCATCATATTCTGGACCCCGATTGTGATGATCCCAAAATCATGCAGCGGATCATGCCCGGACATACAACCCGAATGCATTCCCGGGACAATAGATAAACCTGCCGTCGCGGCCAGCGTACTGTGTAGAAAATTCCTTCTATTCATCTGAATATATAATTACTAAGCCTGGTCATATCCCCAGCCAGGATGACCAAAGATAAATCTCAGTCCATCGGATATAGACCTTGATCTCCCAACATCTTTTCCTATGGATAAGAATTCATGGAATAGTATATTGGGAACATTTTGCGGGTCAATTTGACTGGTAATACCAAATCTTGCCGGTTCCTGCTCCTTTATAAATGTCCCGAACAGCCTGTCCCATGTGATCAGAATGGCCCCATAATTCTTATCAATGTAGTCCGGATTAAAGCCATGATGAACCCTGTGATGAGAGGGTGTATTCAGTAGCCATTCAAACCAGCTTAGGGATCGGATCGTTTGTGTATGGACAAAAAGCTGATAGAAATATGCCAGAGAATCCATCAATATGATGGCAAACGGATCAAATCCGAGAAGAGCAATAGGTGCCCATGCTACATAGCGGAAGGTCTGGATCAGGAAATTATTACGGACGGCTGTGGAAAAATTGTAATTAACGGAGCTGTGATGAGCAACATGGAAGGCCCAGAAAATCCTTACTTCATGGCTGAGGCGATGAAACCAGTAAAAGATCAGGTCATTCAGCACAAACAAGACGATCCAGGACCACCAGGTCATGCCTATATCAAATAGAGCGAACCGATTACAAAATGTAAAAAATGCGAGGAAGATGCCCTTGCACAGTATCATGAACAGGGTGGTAAGTATCCCGAGTACGATATTATTTGTGATATCCCTTCCCTGGTATAAGTTAAGGTTACGCCTGAGGCTGAACAGCAACTCGAAAGCCACTACAATAAAGAAAATACCATATGCCAGCAAATGTTGGGTATCCATATCTATGGTTGAATATCTCAATACTATCCGATGACCAATCTTTTTGGCCTAGATCTCATGATAATTAAACATCACATTCAGCTTGCTCTCCATGAATTTACCCAATTCCAGGACCTCCTCGTCATCTTTCTCATAGAACCAATTGAAAACCATCTCGATATTGAAGTTGGAATTACGGCATTTAACCAGCCTAGTAAGAACATTATAAATGTTAATGGTTGAACCTGTATCGCAATACTCAATCTGGATATTTACTTCAGTATAGTTCGCGGGTTTCTTCACATATTCCCTTACCCACAGATGAACCGATTTGAAGATTTTATTAGGATCTTCCGGTATAGACCGTCCACTGATTACTACCAAGCCATCTTTTAAATGGATGGTGGGGGTTTTTTCAGTGGGTTCAAGTAAGAATTCTTCCATTTCCAGTATGAGATGAGCGAACTTGAAAATACAAAAATAATATTTAAATGAAGAGAATTTTCGAATTCTCAGTAGCTTGTAGTATTAGCCAGGCAATTTATCCTTAAAATCCACCCACATTTTGTTAATAATGACTGGTATTATCCGGGACAAAAAGCATAACATGCAGATAATCTGGATATTAAATTAAAAATGGTCGAAATTATACATAGTACAGACTATTGATAAATTAATTCGTGTGCTGGTTTTCAAGATCATTAATCCAGCTAAATTGGCCATTAATTGTGCAATATCTCGCTTTGGTCAAATTTCACGACTTAACAGGCTGGAATATTATGTTTTAACATGCACAAGTCGTAATTTCATTTTACAAAACCATTGCATTAGTAATTATTACAATCAACTGCAAATGAGCCACTTAATAGACAGGCTAAGAATACTAACAAAGGGAAATCTATCTGGGATTTCCTTCCGATTAGTTCATTTAGCGGAAGCCATTGCTGTTGCATTTTCTATTTACCTTGCTATTAAACTGCTGGCTTTCCGGCTTGAAAATCTGGAAATCACGTGGAATTATTATATTTTCGGAATCCTGTTATTCATGTCCTGGCTGGCGCTATCTCAACTCACTGCCCTGTCCATTTTACCCAGGACACAGAGATACCAGATACTGTTTGTCCGATTTCTGCAGGTATCCTTCATAGAATTTATAATCTGTACCATCATCTGGATTGCAATTGGGCGGCATTCCATCCATTTCATGCTCGTACCATTATATGTAATCATCAGATTTACACTGACTATTTTAATCCGGATCCTGAGTTACAAGATATTCAAGCATTACCGAGCCAGGGGATATAATACACGTTACCTGGTCGTTTTTGCAGATCATTTTTCAGATGGGATAATTGAGAAATTGATCTACGAGAAGGAATGGGGATTCCAGGTAAAATATATAATCAGTAACTCCAAGCTCATCAAAGCAAAGTTTGGCGAGAAGGTCAGGGTTTACCGTGAAAATGCAGATCTGCGCTACCTGCTGGATTGTGATGTGATCGACGAGGTAATCTATTGCAAGAACAAGATTGAGAACAAACAAATGATGGATATCCTGAAGATATGTGAAGAGGTAGGAGTATTGTTCAGAATGCAATCCCATTTTTCTCCTTTAAAACCTATAAGGCTTGAGCTTCAGACAATAAATATGTCAACCAGTTTTCAACTGGTTGATACGCCGTCAAACAGTTTTGGGTACGTAATCAAAAATATTACTGATATCTATGTATCTGCTATTGCTTTATTGTTGCTTTCACCCCTGTTTTTACTGATCTCACTAATTATAAAACTCGGGTCAAAAGGACCTGTTTTCTTTATCCAGGAAAGAATTGGGTTGCGAGGCCGAAAATTCAACCTGATTAAATTCAGGACCATGGTTCAGAATGCCGAGTCTGCTAGGGATGCCCTGGAAAAAGATAATGAGGCTGACGGTCCTGTCTTTAAAATAAAAAATGATCCCCGTGTCACTCGCATTGGACGCTTCCTGCGAAAAACAGGTCTTGATGAACTGCCACAATTGTTCAATGTCGTCAAAGGTGAAATGTCATTGATCGGACCACGGCCCCCGATCGAACAGGAAGTGGTTCAGTATAAAAGGTGGCATCTTCGCCGTCTCTCGGTCAAGCCCGGCATAACCTGCACCTGGCAGGTCCTTGAAAACCGGAACGATGTCCCCTTCGAAAAATGGATGCACCTGGACCTCGATTATATCGATAACTGGACACTTAAAAGTGATGCCAAGTTACTCTTCAAAACCTTTAATACCGTGGTGAAGGCAAATGGGCATTAGAAACGTGGAAATATCATACCACTCCTGACCCTCCTGTCTGAATCCTAATTTGCTACTTTCATCTCCCTTTTAAACATTCAATATTCAGCTAAAGTTGCGATAAGAATGGGGTAAATTCTGTTGTTTCAATAATTGTATCGGAATAGGAGAGAAAATAAATTGTAAATTTAAAAACACAGCTTACCTTAACTTTGTGATAAGTTTAAGTGAGCGGACATATGACGAAGAGAAGAAAATAGGATGGCGATATGGTTTTATAAAAAAATAAGATTCGCATGAAAATCTTAATTGAACGGTATTCAAGACTCAGTTTATATTTAAAGTTGATCCCATTTTTAATACTTTATATAAGCATCGTTATCATGTTCGCTCCAACTGAAAACTTTGGAGATGAAAACAGGTATTTGATGTTTGCCAATAACTTACTTAATGGGTATTACTCCCCTCCGGCTCCAGATATTAATCTTTGGAATGGACCTGGTTATCCAATATTTATAACTCCATTTTTATTTTTTAAGCTTCCAGTAATTATCATCAGACTTGCTAATTCTTTCTTACTGTACTTTTCATTAATAATCTGTTATAAGTTATTTAGCATCTACTCTTCCAAAAACACATCATTAGTATTCACTATTCTTCTTGGATTATATTTTCCAGGTTATAAATTATTGCCTATCCTCTACACTGAATGTTTAACTTTTTTTCTAATAAGTGTAATCTGTCTGTTTTTTATCCGGAACTATTCACAAAAACATATTAGTTGGATTTATATAATACTCAGTGGTTTTGCAGTAGCATGCCTGGCACTCACTAAAGTTATCTTTGGTTACGTTATTGTAACCATGCTCCTTTTTTCCTGCCTGATGCTCCTCTTTTCAAAATTTCGTCAAACAGCCAAAAAGTCCGCATTGATTTTCTTTTTTGCCTTGATTTTTTGCTCGCCCTATTTAATATACACTTACAATTTGACTACGAAACCCTTTTACTGGTCAAATGCAGGAGGTATGTCATTATACACAATGAGCACACCGTATCCAGATGAGATTGGTGATTGGTGTACTAAAGAAACTTTACTAAATAATCCCAACCATGCCGTATTTATAGATAGCATTTATCATCTTAATGCCTTGGAAAGAGACAAAGCTTTCAAATCAAAAGCAATTGAAAACATTAAAAACTATCCACAAAAGTATTTTTTAAATTGGATTGCGAATATTGGGAGAATTTTTTTTTCATACCCATATTCTAACAAACCTCAAACGATAGAAACTTTCTTTACGATTATTCCAAATATGTTTGTTCTTGTTTTTATCTGCATCTTACTTATGATAGCCCTTCTGTATATAAAAAAAATACCAAAAGAAATTATTTTTCTTTTGGTATTTATTCTATTTTATCTTGGAGGGAGTAGCTTTCTTAGTGCCTATCGACGATGGTTCTTTATAACACTACCATTCTGGTATTTATTCCTATCATATGTTTATGATAATTTCGTATCAATAACCATAGGACCTTCCAATAAACCAGGATCGACTGTAATTAATGAAAACTAGCTAGTTCAAAACAATTCTCTGGGAATACAAGACATTGTTACCAAGTCCGATATCCACAAGATAAATTCCCGGTGGAAAACTAATAGGGATATTGGAAGCATTTGTTTTTAGTGTGTCTTCATAAACAAGTTCCCCGGATGTATCATAGAAGCGAATAAAATGTCGAGGTAGTAATGGGCGTCGCCCAAAATATGAATTGAAATATACTCACCTACAGGGCTTGGGAAAATCCTTACTTTTAATTCCTCTCCAGGAGGAGGGGGTGGTGGTGGTGGATCTTCAATATTAACATCCGTCTGTGTAGTAAAGCTTTCCACCTCTCCTCCTGCCCAGGATTGCAGGAGATTGCTTCCTGTTTTTGAATAGCTCACTGAGAGAGTTCCGCTGGTAGTAATAGGATTTTCCAATATCACCCGTACTTCAAATTCGGTAATATCAATAGACGCTACATCTAAATTTGTACTTCCATTAAATACCACAGTAAAATTGTTACTGGGGGTACTATCTGTGAGTTGATTGCATAATCAAAATACAGGTCAATTGTTTTGGGATACGTCTCGTTGAAATCAATACCAGTATTCACGGGTATGGTTACAGGTGGAGGAGTGTAGGTACCATGTTCAAATGCACCCAGATCTGGAGCATCACCATTATAGGGAAGCCCGACATTTGTCCCTTTATCAATTAAGTCTGAATTTTCCCTTAAACGTAGAAAATCAATATCTGGTAAGACTTCCGTCTGAATTTCTGGCTCGAAAAAGTTGTGTTTCATCAAGACTTACAAAATCGTCATCGGTTACAGTCACACCCCCATTCCAGCTATTATGGCTATCGTTGGTGGTATTATCTATATCTTCTTCATCGGGGATGTTATCGTAAGCAATATTATTCTTAATGTAATATGGAGAATTCTGTCTTCTTAATTCAAATCCTCCACCCCAGCCACCGGAACGACCATTTTTATATGCTATGTTATTATAAAATACCATGTTGCAGATAGCGCCATTTTCCCCAAATCCCGCTGCCCTATTCATAAAAGCCAAACAGTTAGTAGTCGTCCTTAAAATATCTCTGCTTCCAGTTTGCTCCCCATATTTAAAACCATGCCCTCACTGGTATGAGTAAAAGTATCAGGCATATAACCATTATACCAGGACCAACAAGATTCAAATCTTACCTCTCCTTCATTTTGCCATAAATCTACTACCATCATCGCTATTCCACCAGAAACGACAGCCTCTTACAGTATTGTATTCCCGGCAGGAATAAAAGCCATTTGAATCCATCTGCATTATCATAGGCAGGTGAGGTTAATGGATCTGAATTTTGATGAAAGTCAGAATTCAAAACCAGGTTATTATCGGAATTCCACGAATAAATAAACCATGTCCATTATGGTGGATATCCAATATTTCGAATATATTATTATTTGAGTTCTCAACCCACAAACCAGACCAAACAACTGATTTATTTGTCTGTAACCAGTTATTTCTATTCCTTTGAAATGCACATAATTTCCCCGAAAGTAAATTCCACAGCTATAATCGTAGTCATATGAATCAGCTCGTGACAGGATAGGTTTTTCCCCCGGATATGCCCATACCTTAATGTGGTTCCCGGATGGTGCCGTTCTACCTGTTAACATTTGTTGCGATCTAAAATAATATGTTCCTCCACGCAAATAAATAATATCACCTGCACCAACAACAGACCACGCCTTATTAAGGGTAGCAAAAGGCTGAGAAATGCTCCCATTGTTTCCATCACTTCCATTCGGAGCTACATAATAAGTTGCTCCCATAGCTGATAAACATATAAAAAGTGAGAATAGAAGCTATAAGCTTTTTCATAACAGTTCTTTTAATGGACAATCTAAGCAATTATTTTATAGCAACGGATTTAGGGTACATTTCTATAAACGACTAATCCAGTGTTTTGTTTCACATACAAAAATATTTAATTGATCAATATATCTTTCATTAAAGCGCTTATTTTTGAGTAAAATATACAATCCTCTGTAACTCCGGATTCAAAACCAGGAATGATAAAAGGATTCATCGATTTTTAACCTTTGAGAATCTGGTGGATACATACCATTGTTCAGCTATTCCATCAGCTCACGATTTATGCATTCCTTTCTTCAAATTTC
The DNA here is from genome assembly GCA_963767555.1 of uncultured Bacteroidaceae bacterium. Taxonomy (GTDB): domain Bacteria; phylum Bacteroidota; class Bacteroidia; order Bacteroidales; family SM23-62; genus SM23-62. The sequence continues at coordinate 592,494 of CAVYEL010000010.1, forward strand.
TTTATAATGGTTAAAGGATTGCCACCTGCCACCACCATGGGGGGGATATCCTTGTGTACTACACTATTTGCGGAGATAACACTCCCGGCTCCAATGGTAACTCCAGGTAATACAACAACACCGGTTCCTAACCAAACGTTATCTTCAATAATTACTGTTTTGCTTTCGCTTCGAGTGTTTATCCTATTAGCGACATCAGGAAATGATAGGTCGTGTGCATTGCCGTCCATGATCTGACAATTAGCTGCAATTAAACAATTTTTTCCAATTGTGATCTTTTTATGTGCATGAATACAGCTTCCATGAACACGGGTGTTATCCCCGATTTCAATAATTGCATCTGGTTTATCTGCCATCAATTTACAAACAGTAAACATATTGACGTGATATCCGATATTGTTTGAATTAATTGTAACATTATCTCCTATCAATAATTTCGCTTTTTTGTGGATGTCAATAATTGGTTTGTTATCAATTACCAAACCCTCTCCCAGTATGATATTTTTCTTTTTAAAATAAGCATGCCATTTTCTCCTATTTATATAGGCTATTATTTTTCGTGGTGTTAGTCTCATATTGTACATTCCGATTTAAACTAGGGGCATTCTTTAAATTCCCCGGTAATAATATCTGCAACCAACCCGGTGAATTTTTTTGCACCAAAATGATTCATATGTGTCGGATCACCAAATAAACCTGGATCTAATGTGAATTCATCACCATTGGCAAAATTAATATATCTGAGGTCCTTTTCCTTAACTATCTCCTTAATCTTTGTGAGGGATATATTATTTGAGTCTTTATGCAGATAGAAGTATGGAGAATCAATGATATATAAATCAATATTTGCCGCCAGGGCATCGTCTATAAAATTGTATATGATATTTATTTTGTTTTCATCAAGTCTCATTGTTGGATCTGATTCATGGTATACTCCATAGTCAATGCTGTCATGGGAAATTTCAGCAGGGTCCATGGTTCGATTCCCCGGATATGGAATATATCCATTATAATCCGTTCTTGGCCTGAAAAAGGATTTCAATATTATCAGTATGGTGGAATTATAAGTATACAGCTTTGACAACCTGACAAACATGCCTACTTTCCCTTTTAAACCTACTACCTCCCTGATGACCTCATTATCTCTGTAATACGGGTAGAGATGTGACAGGCGGTCATAATCGGCCTGGTCATAATACAGGGAGGTCCTGCTCAGGTCTAAGATGACCTTTTGAGGTATTTTGCGGGATAAAGCACTTTTAAATAGAGCATAATCATAAAAAAGACTCCGTCCATCGCAACCTGCATTATAACAGCTCAATCCTGTTTTGGAGGTCAGATCCTCAGGGATATAATGGTGATTTGCCCGGGAACTTCCGAATACTAAAATATCCTCCTCCGTTTCATTAATGATATAGGTAGTTGTAGTATACACATTATGCCCCTGGTGAAAATACAGGTACTCTATCACTGAACCTAAAAGGAAATCAAGTGCTCCAACCAGGATGATTAGTAGAAGAAGCTTAACACTGAATTTTACGACGATATGATTATTCCTGAAAATTTGCAATTTCCTTATTTTAGAATTGAAAATAAATAAACTGGCTGCCATCAAAAACCCCTATCATAAGGATGATCAAAATAATGGTAGCATATGTCAAGAACCTGATAACAATTTTGTTACTATTAATCAATTTGAATCTTTCCGGATAATACTCCTGGCAGAACTCAATGATAATCAAAGATATGATCCCAAACCATGAAAATACAAATGTGGTCAACTTTCCGACAAATACAGGTCCAAAATCGGAAAACACCTTTTGTATAATTTGAAAAGCATCACTGGTTGAATTTGCCCTGAAGAAAAACTGGACGAAATAAAACAGAAAAAATGTTAGCAGGATCTGGGCCGCCCTGTGTAATATTGTATCCTGGTTCCATCTCGTAAACTCCCAGAATTTCACCCTGATTGGTTTTAACCAGACCGCAAGTAATAAAAAAAGCCCGCTAATCGTTCCCCAGAGCACAAAATTCCATCCAGCCCCATGCCATAACCCACTTATTGCCCACACCAGGATAATGTTTAGATACCATCGCCATTTCGGGACCCTGTTACCTCCCAGGGGGATATATAAATAATCTTTAAACCATGTAATTAAGCTGATATGCCATCTTTTCCAAAATTCACTGAATGACCTGGAAAAAAATGGTCTCCGGAAATTGACCATTAAGATCATACCCCATCATTCGAGCACTGCCAATGGCAATATCGGAATAAGCAGAAAAATCACAATATACCTGGAATGTGAAGAAAAGTGTTGCGACTATCAGGGTTGTCCCGTTATGTTCAGACTGGTTGTTAAATACTGCGTTTACATAAATGGCAAGCCTGTCAGCTATAACAAGCTTTTTAAACATACCCCAGAGAATAAGCTTCATTCCCTCAACCAGATTTTCATAGTTAAGCATATTTTTCTCATGCAGTTGAGGTATTAGCCTGGTTGACCTCTCAATTGGTCCGGCTACCAGCTGTGGAAAGAAGGATACATAAAGGGCAAACAATCCCAGGTTACGTTCAGCTTTCTTCTTTACTCCCCGATATAGATCTATACTGTAACTCAGTGACTGGAAAGTGTAAAAGGATATACCCACTGGCAGAAGAACCCTGAATGCCGGTACGCCATAAAAAATATTTAACTGGTCAAAAACCGTTCGTAAGGAATCATTGATGAAATTGAAATATTTGAAACTGAAGAGGATCCCGAGATTGGTGATGATACTTAAAATGAGGAACCTTTTTTTTCTTTTTTTTGTTTGAGATTTTTCAATCTGTATCCCTGCATAATAATCTATGATCGTGGAACCCATGATTAAAAAAATATATTCTGGTTTCCAGCACATATAGAAATAGTAGCTGGCAGCCAGCAAAAAGTATATCCTGTACTTATGAGGGAGAATAAAGTACAGGAATACTACAATGGGAAGAAATATTACAAATTGTATGGAGTTAAAAAGCATCTGCTTGCCACCTGAAATTCACCGTTAATATAGTATAAAAAATCTCAAAGAATGATCTTTATTATTTGTTACCTGTATGTGATCTTATAACTCTTTTAAGAAATCGTTCATTCTTGCTGCATGCGTCTTATAATTAAACAATTGATTAGCTTTTTCCTGCCCCTTTGATCCTATTTCCACTGCCTTCTCAGGATTGCCCAGGATAAACCTTAATTCATCAGCGATCTCATTGTCATCAGGATTTACTACAAATGCATCCACTCTATACGTTAAATGGTTACAAACCGGATCAACTGAGGACAAAATTACCGGTCGACCAGTTAACAGATACTCACCAATTTTGGTGGCCATGTTGTAACGATTTTGCCTGTTATCAGGTTTAGCTAATAACAGGGCAGTCGCCGTTGATGTCAATCTGATTAATTCTTCTTTTGAAACGTATCCTGGTAGATCAACTCTCGTTTTTATCTTATAAGTTTCTAAATATTCGAATACTTTCTCCTTATCAGGGGAACTATTGATATCTCCGGTCATAATCAACCTTATATGCGGAAAGCTCTCTGCAATCCTTGAAAAGGCTTTAATAATGATCAGAATACCATCCTTCCGATCAATCAAAGATCCGGTATATACCAGGTTTGGTTCAACAGAAATATTTCTTTTATCTAAACTATGGTTTTTATTATCAATTAGTATTGGCACCTCTAATATTTTAACCTTCAAGGATAAATCCTTAATAAAAAAATCTCTCAAAGTATCTGAAATTACGATGATCCCATGAAAGAGATTAAATTCCCTGACTATTTTTCGTTCTCTCTTTTCTGAAATTTCATTAAGCCTGTGAAACGGCACCTCATTTTTCTCTCTGACAATTTTCGATCGAATAAATATGGAACAAATCTTTGCATAAAAAATATCTCTAAAATCATTTGAAACAACGAGTACTACATCGGGGTTATAACTAACAAAAAAAGTCAGGAAATTTGTAACTGACAGAACATTTTGTATTCTTCTTTTTAAAAAATTAGGACTCATTACCGGATTACAGGCATACCTGAAATACACTCCTTCGTATGTTCCTCTTTTTTCAATATTCTTAGCCTTACCGGGCTTCTCCGTTGCCCTGGGAATTAAAATCCGAACAATATTTCCAAGCTCCAGCAAACCTTTCGCATATAAATGAATCCTGTTTGTAGCGGCCATGCCAACTGGATAGGCTTCATTCAATAAAATAGCTATTTTCATTGATTTTTGTGCCATATTTACATAATGCATTTGAATATAATAATTATATATTTAGATTCCGCAGTATTTGAAAGGTGATTAAGAAGACTGTAAAATATGAATAAGAATGATTCGATATTATTTCTGGGTGATGTTTTGACGTTCAAACCGGTGAAGTTCAGAAACCATTACAAGACCATCATAAATCTGGAAGGTCCATTGGTTCAAAAAGGTAAGCCGGCAGAGAATAAAATAGCACTGAAAATGGAGAATAATTACTTGTATGAAATATTCAAGACCAATCTGCTTTCTGTCTGCCTGGGGAATAATCATATGTTGGATTATGGAATAGATGGGCTAAGGTCTACTCTGCGGGAATTAGAAAAAATTCAAACACCGTATTTCGGAATAAATGGTCCATCTGAGTATAATGCTAATCCTTCAATAATCGAATTCAGTAATATAAAAATTGCGCTTTTTGCTTTTGTTTGCAAATCAACATCAGCTTTAATTGAGGTTGATAATGTAAATTATTTAGAGTTGCTTGATTTTGATTTAATCATCAACAAGGTAGCTAAAATCAGGCAAAATGTCAGCAAGGTTGTTGTCTGCATACACTGGGGGATTGAAGATTCTTCATATCCTCAAAAAGAAGATGTAATTTTGGCAAGAAAGCTAATAGATAATGGAGTGGATATTATCATAGGTAATCATACACATGCTCCTCAACCCATAGAAAAATATAAAAACGGAATCATTGCATATAGCCTGGGGAATTTTATTACCCCGAATCTGAAGAAACTTCCCACCTATTATAATTCGGAAGGTGAGCCTCAATCTGCCTTCACTAAATATCTGACGTTATGGAACAGAATTTCCTGGGGTCTGTTGATCAATATGCAATACTTTGGAGTTTCGCGTAAAGAGATTCATTTTCCTGTCTAACAGAGTAATCCAGTTACCATTCACACCGATTGATAGATTTATCAGACTTAAAAAAGATCCTCTTAAAATCGATTATGATGAAACTTTAAATAAACATTCTAAAAGGAGAAGGTTTAATAGAAAGCTTATTGAATTTATAATCTCTCCCCATGTACCCGAAAAAATCAAAAAAATATTATGAAAGTAGGACTGCTATTAAACCACAACAACCAATTAAATTATTACAGTGAAAAATATAGAGAGATCCTGGAGAAGAATAGTATACTCTTCGATCTTATAGATCCTAATTCCCAAAATCTTTTAAGCGACATAAAAGATTGTACACATCTGCTATTCCGGCATACATTGGTTGAAACTGACAAGTCAATTTATGAAACATTATTTCATATTGCTCATAATGTGTATAATATTAAATGTTATCCAAATTATGAGTCTTTCTGGCCTCATGATGATAAGATCAAGGAGTTTTATTTACTTAAAAGCCATGGATTCCCGGTGATAGATTCTCATATTTACTGGGATTATGAACATGCCATCTCATATCTCAACAAGGCAGATCTACCTCTGGTCATTAAACTTCCGAAAGGGGCTGCATCTAGAAACGTTGTTATCGCCCAATCATATAATGAGGCTAAAAAAATCATTCATCAAGTCTTTCATAAAGGAGTAAGATCTGGCGGATTAAACACTAAATCGAATTTATCTTCCTTTTCAAATATTGGTGCACTTAAATACGGAAAACTGTTTTTAAAATCCCAATTACAAAAAATCGGATTAAAACAATATAATCCTGACCAGTGGCAAATTCATAAAAACTCTATTTTGTTCCAGAGATTTTTACGAGATAATCCTTTTGATACCAGGATAACCGTGATTGGAGAAAAAGCTTTTGGATTCAGAAGAATGGTAAGAAAGGATGATTTCAGGGCTTCGGGAAGTGGTGATTTTGATTATGATCAAAATAATATTGATAGACGATGTGTCGAGATTGCCTTTGAAGTTTCCCGGAAATTGAATTTTACTACAATGACCTATGATTTTCTCTATGACACCGATAAAAAACCCTATATAGGTGAAATAAGTTACTGTTTTGTTGATTGGGTTTTCTATGGCAGCAATGGTTTTTGGGATGAAAATCTGAATTGGCATGAAAGTAAAAACTGGCCCCAGTATTTTCAATTAACAGATTTCCTGCAAATGGATGATTTGAAACCGATTTAATGTCAATGACAAATTAGAAAAGCATGAAAGTCTGTTTTTGGGGAAATATAGCCAGAGCTTTAAAAGGAAAAACTGATGGAGGAGGAGAATTACAACTTTCGTTAATAGCCAGGGCGCTGGTAAATGCAGGACATGAAGTTGTTGTTGTAGATTATAATACAACCGAAGATTTTGTCACGGAGGAAGGAATAAAAATATTTAAAATTAAGGGATATAATAAGGGAATTCCAGGCATCAGAACATTTACACATCGATTACCGCAATTATATTCAAGCTTAAAGGCTCAAAATGCTGATATTTATTACTGTCGCATACGAGATTTTCGACATATTCTCGCATATTGGGCAGCCCGAAAATTAAATGCAAAGTTTATTATAGGCATGGCACATGATCTTGATGCAATGTCTACTTCGATGAGACTCAAACATCGCCGTTATATCCAATCCAAGGGATTATGGGGAATATTTAACAGGACCCTCATTGAAATAGTCTATCCTTTCTTACTCAGGAATGCAGACAAAGTATTCGTTCAACATGAAGGACAAAAAAATATACTGCTCAATTGGGGTATTGAATCAGTGATATTCTCAAATCTTATAAATCCAACCAATTTATCTGTACCAACCAATCATATCCGGAATGAGTTTATTTATGTTGGAGAACTGATTATGCAAAAAGGATTTTATGACTTTTTTGAAATTGTTAATAAAGCACCTCATCACTTTTTTAAAGTTGTAGGCCAGCCCAATGATAGATCAAGTAGTTCCTACTATGATAAATTAGCGTCGTATGAAAACGTAACTTTATTGGGACGGCTTAGTCATGCAGATACATTAAATCAAATTGCCAACTCCAGAGCCTTGATCTCAACCTCCCCATTGGAGGGATTTCCAAATGTTTTCATCGAAGCCTGGTCTTGTGGGATACCAGTAATCTCATTGCATGTCGATCCGGGAAGTATAATAGAAAAAGAAAAGCTTGGACAGGTTGCTCATGGTGATTTGAATAGAATGGTAGAATCTATGAATAAAATTGAAACCAATAGTGATTTCGCAGCTAGAGCAAAAACATATGTTGAAAAAACCCATATTTTAAATTCAAATAAAATTGCAGATATAAGTGCCCGTTTTGAGGAAATATTAAATAAAGAGAAAATAAGAAACTAATTAGTTGATATATCGTATTTTAGAAAATGAATATAGTGCTCTCAAAATATTTGGATAAACTATTTTTCAAAAAATGGATCATAGGAATACAGCATATCGATATAAAGGAGATAATAAGAACCAAATCGTTTAAACCAGATATCAACTGGTTTCATCCAAAATCATTCAATAAATTCTATGCGGATCCTTTTCTAATTAATATTAATGGTAAGATCAATATTCTTCTGGAGGAATTCTCGATTGAAGTAAATTCTGGCAAATTATCATTAATGACCTCAGATAGTGCTTTCAAACAAATTAAATACAAAGTGCTGCTGGATACGAAAAGTCATCTTTCCTATCCATTTATCTATAGAGAAAACAATATTACTTATGTATTCCCCGAATCAGGCAAAATAGGCAAACTTTCATGCTATAAATTTGATAATAAGAATGAATCTTTGACCTTTGTAAAGGATATCTTAGATATTCCTTTGATGGATGCGACTATTCTGAATTATAATGATAAGTATTGGATTTTTGGTATCTTGTCTCAATCCGGAACATATAAATTACATGTGTATTATTCTGATCATTTATTAGGACCCTATACGCCGCATTCTGGAAATCCAATAAGGAATGGATTAAATGGGACCAGGTCCGCCGGAGATTTTATTAAGGTTGATGGGGCTATTTACCGCCCTACTCAGAATTGTGAGAACAGGTATGGTGAGTCAATTACCATACAAAAAGTTACTGAATTAAGTGAAACGGTTGTTTCCGAGAAGCCCTATATGGATATTAGCGTACATAAAAATAAAAGACATTATAGCGGTATGCATACCATTCACACGATTAATGCTTTAGATAACATTATTGTTGTGGATGGAGAGCACTGGGCATTTTCTCCAATTCGACAGTTAAGAAAGTTTATTATAGATACATTTTAAATTGATAAAAATGTCTGATGGTTTTCAAAAAGTCAATAATTAGCTAGAAAATTAACTATGAAGATACTCTTCTTTGCTGAATCGTTGACATCAGGAGGTAAGGAGCGACGAATATTGGAGCTGATAAGTTATTTAACTAATCATACTGAGCATGAAGTATCCTTAGTGCTCACAGAACATGAGATTTATTATACTGCTGTTTATGATTTAGGCATCACCATAAAAATATTCAAAAGGAAATTCCTAAAATATGATCCCCGGTTATTTATAAGTTTTTCGAAATATTGCAAGGAATATTCCCCGGATATCATTCATACCTGGGGGAAAATGACATCTTTTTATGCTATTCCGGCGAGAATATTCTGTAAAGTTCCTATGGTGTCAAATTTGATAGCTGATACCAATAAAAGATTTAAGCCTTTATCAATTGATTCATTTTTCTTTAATGCAGGAATGTATTACTCAAGTGCTATTCTCGCTAATTCAAACGCAGGCCTGTTGGCTTATAATATTAAAACGCCTAAAGCATCAGTAATATATAATGGAGTTAACCTTAAGAGATTTGAGCAAAGTTTTGATATACAGAAAGAGAAAGAAATACTTGGAATAAAAACCCCATATGCTGTGGTTATGGTTGCCATTTTCTCAGCACTTAAGGATTATGATCTTTTTGTAGAGATCGCAAAGAAAATTGGTGAAATGAGAGATGATGTTACGTTTATAGGTGTTGGCAACGGTGTTGATTTTCACAGGATCCAACAAAGAATTAAGGATGAAAAAATAAAAAATATCTGTCTTCCTGGTTATAAAAACAATGTTGAGTCAATCATCGCTGCATCTGATATCGGGTTATTATGCACTTATAGTGAAGGGATATCAAATTCAATTATTGAGTATATGGGTCTGAGTAAACCGGTAATTACGACAGATCTGACAGGAGGAAGTAATGAAATTGTAGTTCATGGTGAAACCGGTTATATCATAGATCGGAATGCTGAAGAAATAGTGAATTCTATTAATTCATTGTTAGATAATAAGGAGTTAAGAGAATCAATGGGAGCGAAAGGCAGACAAATAATTGCCGATAAATTCTCTATTGACAGAATGGGCAAAGAATTTGAAAGTGTTTATAATGAAGTTGCTTTGCCCAAAGAGTAATTCAAACTGAATTACTATCTATAAGACCGAGATTAACCATATACATATAGTTTCTTCAAAAATTGTTATTGCTCTAACGATTCCTCCATTGAAAATTCGCATTAAAAATCATTCTCAAGGTGTACACTAAGGATCTCAAATGAATAATTGGTACCTTAATAGATTGCGAAGCATATCAATTGCAGAAATTCCATACAGGGTAAGGCAATTAATTCAAAAGCAATACGAAAAACAATTCTGCATCGGAAAATTTCCTAAAGATGTGCAAGTTACAATCCTGCATCCCCATTTAAATTTCCATCTGAACACTGATAATATTCTTCACGACACGATCAGTGTTTTTGGGAAATCATATAATTATAACAAACCGGATATAGACTGGCATAAGGATATATTTTCCGGGAAATGTTTTCCCCATAGTTTTTCGAAGAATATCAATATACTCAAAAACCCAGATCTATCCGCAAAAAATGTATGGGAGATTAATCGTTTACAATTTCTTACATGGATGGCGCTGAATTATAAGAAGACCAATTCAGCATCATATTTAAACCAATTTGTCAATACTATTAACTCATGGATTGATAATAACCCATATCTAACCGGTATAAATTGGTACAGTAATATTGAAGTTAATATACGGTTGATCGTTTGGTATTACTGCTGGATAATATTGGATGCAGACAAGTTGGTGAGCACAAATCCTGGCTTTAAAGACTTTGTAAATGAAAGATGGATCCCTGTTATTTACCAGCACTGCAGATATTCACATGCCAATCCATCCAGGTACTCTTCTTCAAATAATCACTTAATTGCTGAATATGCCGGACTTTTTATCTCCAGTTCATTATGGCAATTCAAAGAATCAGGAAAATGGAATCAATATGCTAAAAATGGATTAGAGAAAGAAATTATCAGGCAACACTCAAAAAATGGCATAAATAAAGAGGAGGCAGCAGAGTATATCCAGTTCATAACTGATTTTTTCCTCATTTCATATGTTGTTGGTGAACAGACAAATAATTCATTCAGCAAAGAGTATAGAACCAGATTGAATAAAATATTATACTATATATATGATTTATTGGATGCCGATGGTAATTTCCCACAATATGGTGACGAGGATGATGGCAAATGTATCTTGTTTGATCAGGATGAGCACTTCAATAACTTCAGGTCTTTGCTTACCTCCGGGGCAATACTTTTTAATGATCCGGTACTAAAATCAAAATGTCATGGATTGGACCAAAAGAATTTGGTTTTGTTTGGAGATGTTTGTAAAAAGCAATTTGACAAGATTGAGACTATTAATCCTGTACAAAATTCCAGGTTTTTCCCAGAAGAAGGTCATTTCATAATTCGCCAGCAGGAAGGAACCCGTGAAGTTTATATTCATTTTAATGCAGCCCCCCTGGGTTATTTATCAATTGCTGCTCATGGTCATTCAGATGCATTGTCATTTATTCTGCACATTGACGGCCAACCTGTTTTTGTGGACTCTGGCACCTATATATACCATACCGATCCGGAATGGCGCAATTTTTTTATGGGTACCTATGCACACAATACCATTCGAATAAATAAGCTAAATCAGGCGTCAATTGCCGGACCAACTTTATGGTTAAATCACTATTCTACAAAGATTCTCAAGGCTGAGTCAAATGAAAAATATGACAGGATCATAGCGCAGCATGATGGGTACAGCCGTGATGGTATAGTACATACGCGCGAAATAACATTTCACAAAGGAGATCTTAAACTGGTTATTAGAGACCAACTTGAATCCAGTAATAATAAAAGTTACCTGGTGGAACTTCCTTTTCATTTTCATCCCTCAATAGTTGTAAAATCAAAAGATGATATGAACTTTACACTTCGTGTTCCAAATGGACGGAAGGCGAATCTTGTTACAGATAATAATTTCACGACAAAGTTAATTAAGGGGCAAGTGCTACCTGAGAAATTAGGATGGTATTCAAAATCATTCAGTAAAAAAGAACCATGCTATACCATACTTTGTTCGTCTGGAATATCCGGTAGTATTAATTTTGAATCAATTGTAAATATAGAATAGCAATGCATATTAGTATTTTTGGTTTAGGCTATGTTGGATGTGTAAGCCTGGGGTGTTTAGCTAAAAGCGGACATCATGTTATTGGCGTAGATATAAATAAGAGCAAGGTTGACCAGATCAGCAGTGGCAAGCCGACCATTATCGAGAAGGATGTTGATCTAATCATTGCTGAGCAGCATAGAAATGGGAATATTGAAGCTACCCTGGAGGCTAAAGAAGCAGTATTAAAAACTGAAATAAGTATCATAGCTGTTGGAACACCCAGTAGCAGTAAGGGCCATTTAGACCTCACCTATATTTTCAAAGTTGCTGAAGATATCGGTTCTGCATTGAGAGAAAAGGGCACCCATCATATAATTGCCATTAGATCAACTATCAGACCAGGAACATGTGATAAAATTGCTTCAATTGTTGAGGAAACCTCAGGGAAAAAAAGAAATAAAGATTTCGCGATTGTCGATAACCCTGAGTTTTTAAGAGAAGGAACCGCTGTGCATGATTATAACAATCCTCCCCTGACACTTATTGGTTCTGATAACAGGGAAGCAGCTGAAACAATGGCCGATCTTTATAAACATCTCCCGGCTGAGACCATTATTACTGATCTTAAGACCGCGGAGATAATGAAATATATTAATAATACTTATCATGCGCTTAAGATTTCATTTGCTAACGAAGTTGGTAATATATGCTCAGAAATAGGTATTGATTCTCATGAAGTAATGGAAATATTCTGCAAGGACAGGCAACTGAACATATCCTCCTATTATTTTAAACCAGGTTTTGCATATGGGGGATCCTGTTTGCCAAAGGACTTGAAAGGCCTTCAAACGCTGGCTCATGATCTTTACCTGGAAACACCTGTCATCGAAAGCATAAGCAAAACGAATGAAATTCAAATACAAAGAGCGATAGAACTAATCTATAAATACCGGGATAAGAAACTTGGATTCCTTGGACTGAGTTTTAAAGCCGGGACTGATGATTTAAGGAACAGTCCGGCCGTCACAGTTATAGAGTCATTGCTTGGGAAAGGCTGTAATATCAATATTTATGATAAAAACATCAACCTGTCTCTTCTGACAGGTACCAATAAAGAATTCATTAGTTCAAAGATTCCTCACCTGGCAACACTACTATCTGATAATCCTGAAACCTTAATTGCAGAAAATGATGTAATTATTATCAATAATAAGGAAAATGAATTCATCCGACTTTTAGAGAATGCAGGAGATAAAATCATTATTGACCTGGCCAGGTTGGATGATAGCTTGCTTTTAAGAGATAATTATTTCGGTATCAATTGGTAGATATGTCAATATTTAGCGATAAACATATATTAATAATAGTTGAAAATCTTCCGGTCCCATTTGACAGGAGAGTTTGGCAGGAAGCAAATACACTTCATGAGAATGGTGCAGATGTTAGTATCATATGCCCCAAAATGAAGAATTATACACGCTCTTTTGAGGAAATAAATGGTATAAAAATTTACAGGCATAAATTACCACTTGAGGCAAGGGGAGCAATGGGCTATCTACTCGAGTACAGTGTAGCATTGTTCTGGGAGTTTTTTCTTTGCTGGAAGATCTTTCTGAAGAAAAGATTTCATGTTATTCATGGATGTAACCCACCTGATCTGATCTTTCTCGTGGCTATATGGTTCAAGCTTTTTGGTGTAAAATATGTATTTGATCATCATGATATCAATCCTGAATTATTCTATGCAAAATTTAACAGGAAAGGATTTCTGTATAAGCTGATGATCTTTTGCGAAAGGTTGACTTTCGCATCTGCAAATTTCAGCATAGCTACGAATAAATCATATAAAGAAATTGCTATCCGGCGGGGTAAGATGGAAGAGGACAAAGTCCAGATTATCAGGAGCGGACCAAACCTTGATCGGTTGAAATTGTTGCCGAAAGACAAACAATATTTAAAAGGGAAAAAATATCTGGTAGGTTATGTTGGAGTCATTGGTGAGCAGGAAGGAATTGACCTGTTGCTTGAAAGCGTAAAATATATCACCAGCATACGACAGGATATACATTTTGCAATCATAGGCGGGGGATCAGATCTTAACAGGCATATTAAACTTTCCGAAAATATGGGCTTGGACGAATTTGTTGATTTTTACGGAAGGGTTCCTGATGATCTAATGCTGGCCATATTGAATACAGCCGATGTATGTGTCAATCCTGATAAACCAAATGAGATGAATAATCTTTCTACTATGAATAAGATTATGGAGTATATGGCTCTCAAAAAACCCATCGTCCAATATGATCTTAAGGAAGGAAGATATTCTGCCCAGGAGGCTTCCCTGTATGCTGAATGTACAAGCACGAAAGATTTTGCCGAAAAAATAATCCACTTAATTGATAATCCGGATCTCAGTTCTAAAATGTCTGATTTCGGATATGAAAGGGTCATCAAAGAACTATCCTGGGACCATGAAAGCAAGAAACTGGTTTCTTTTTATAAAAGGGTCCTGGGTATTTAAAAATCAGGTTGCAAGGCAGAATTTTTCAAATGAGTATCTGATTCAGCAAGGCTTGAAATTATAAACCGGAATTTACCATTCTTTGTCCTCGGAATATTCTCAACATATTCAAACAAGATGTTTATTGAATTTCCTAATCGCTTTCGTGCTTCTTTCAGAATGGCTTTTTCATCATCTTTCGTATAACCACTACCAGGTATAATTCTGATTATAACTTCAGTTATATCCCTCTGTTCAATCTGGGCCTCTTTGACATTTAACGTATCTTTGAACAAATGGTCCAATCTACCCACTATATATCCTTCCGGGGTATATATATAATTCTCAATACGGCCCCAGATGGAATCTATTAATAAACCATTCCTTCCACATTTAGAATCCTGATTTTCAGAGATCTTTACAATGTCACCGACATCATACCGTATCAATGGAAAGGCTTTGTTGATAAAATTGGTGGAAACAATTCTTCCGGTTTCACCCGGTTTGCATGGTTGGTCAGCATTGTTCAGGATCTCAATATGGCTATACTCACTCTTTACATGCAATTCTCCTTCTTCACACTCAGTGATATAGGCACTCATCTCGGATGTTCCATAATAATTAAAGACTTTTACCTGAAAGGTGTCTTCAATCTTCTTCCTTTGGTAATCCAGCAAGCTTTCGGAGGATGTAAAAATTGATTTTAAGGCGAGCTTTTTTCTGCCATGATTTTGATAGGCAATGGCAAGCAGATAAATTGATGATGGATAGGCATGTAATAATTGTGGATTAAAATCTTCAAGCTTCTTAATATAAAACTTCAGGTTATCTTCAGACATGTGATAGGAAGAGAAGTACATATGGTTATTAATCAGATCATGAACCCAGAATGGAGGTTTGCTTCTACCCGGGGCGCTTACAGGATGTCCTGCACAAAAGGCTATTTTCTCCCGGTTAAACAATCCAACACCGCCAAGGCTATAATGTAACCCCCGGAATGCATATTCATTCTGGAAAGCTTCTCTACTTATCGGGAATACCATAGCAGAGCCTGTTGTCCCACTGGTATGGCTCCAGATCACCTTGTCCGCCCCAATATTGTAAAATTCCTGTATTTTTTGCTTCACCTCTTCTTTTGTCAGAATGGGCAAGCTATTATAATCTGAAACAGAAGTAAAAAGATCACCATATCCTGCCTTGATATAATAGGGAACGTTTTGACAGATATCAGTAATAAAAGCAGTGGTCTTTTCCATCTGATAATTTGCCAGTTTGTCATTTGTCCAATATTGGGAATCCTTCAGAAAATCAATTTGTTTTTTGTAAATCTTTCCATACCGCTGAATTCTCTGTGATATACCATATGATGAGGTGATGAGAGTCTTAATAAAATGGGGGGCAAGATCGTAGATTTGCTTCGCCAGGTTGTTATTATAAGACATTATGATTCAAATTTATGAGTCAGATCAGATCACGAAATTAATTACTCCCCGTCTATACACAAATTTTTTCCAGATAAAGTCTTCTTTCTATCTTTATTCGTGTTATTATCAGACCCGGGCCAAAGATCTTTCCCACTAAATTAATACTGTTTAATTGATTCTGTTCTATGAATACACCTTCTGAAGAATTCTTTGTAATTTGTTCCCGATATAATATATTTTTACACTAACCACGTTACACAGGTCAATCTTTATTTTACGCTGTCGACTTATCACAAATGTTATTTTCGAGATCTATCTTGGATCTTTACTTATGTTTGTAGGATTAAACCGGGCAGGGAAAACAACAGCAATATATGATAACCCGATTAATCCAACAATATAAGAACAGTCAACGATTTAAACAAGTACTTAGTTTATACGCAGTTAACATAATTGGGATCCCATTATCAATTGTTACAAGTATCATAGTAACAAGGTATTTAGGGCCGGTAGGTTATGGGGATTTCAAATTTTTAATGAATATATTCACGCTGGCCGTTAGTATTTTCTCAATTGGATTTTTTCAGGCCGGGAACAGGGCACTCGTATTAAACGACGATATTCAAAAAGGAAGAGAATTATACGGGGCTCAGCTTGTCATCCTGGTCGCCCTGTCAATGATCATGTCTACGGCCTTATTAGGCTACGCATTTTTGGATAATAATATTAATGAAAAAGGACTGAGAGATTTTTTCATTTACCTGATCCCTTTTTCCTGGGCTTTTTTGCTGGTGATGTATTTTGAGGTTTTATTTCAGGCTGACAATAAAATTTATTTACTGGCAAAATCAAGATTATATCCCAAACTTGCGTATTTTATATCCATCCTGATAATATATTTATTTCTGTTTGAATACAAAGGAAATAGATTATCCATCATCTGGATATCTAATTTAGGTACTCAGATCTTAGCATTTCTTTATATTATTTATAAGATCAATCCATCCTTTCTGAACCTGAAAGAAAGGATCAGGGAGATATTCCATTTCAATAAGATATTTGGATTAAACGTCTATGCAGGAAGTTTATTTACGGTCAGTTTTGGTCAGTTGACTGGAATTCTGATCAGTTATTTCGGACTGGATAATGCAGGGGTTGGTTATTTTGCATTGGCCCTGACAATTACAGCACCATTAGGTTTTATTCCAAATGTAATTGGTACTACTCATTATAAGGATTTTTCTACGAGTGCCAGCATATCAAAGAAACTATTTCTGACTACGATCGCTTTTAGCTTCTCTGCACTGGTGTTGATATTTGCACTGGTAGGTCCTTTTATAAAATTTTTCTACGGATCAGATTTCATTCCCGTAATAACACTTACCTATATTGTCAGTGTTGGAGTGGTTTTTCATGGTTTGGCGGATTTTGTTAATCGGTTTTTAGGCTCACATGGTGAAGGAAAGGCACTTCGGAACAGTTCAATGATAGTGGGCACCTGTTTGCTGATATTTAATATAGTACTAATTCCAAGATTCGGGGAGACAGGGGCAGCCCTTACAAGAATTCTATCAGGACTGATTTACTTTATTGCCATGCTCTGGTTCTATAGAAGGCTTGTTAGGAAGCTTCAGGAAAATCAGGAATGATTACAGGACTATACTGTTGATAATATATGAGACGCATACTAATAGGGATTCCTGAAGAAACGCACAGGCAACTGGCGGTTTCTGAAGTTGAAGGCTTGATCACTTTGGGGTTTACTATTTCCACAACAATTTATGCAGGGAAGCATAGTTATCGAAATGCAGTTAAAAGATTATATATTATATTGAATAATGCTGCTACGATAATCCGTAAAAGCAGAGGAGATCAAATTGATTTAGTTTACCTGAACAGCTCTTTCAATCCAAACTCATTAATCCGCGATTTTATTTCTTTATCTCTGCTAAGGTTTATTAAAGCAAAAATCGCTTTAAAAATTCACGGATCACGTGTTATGCTTTTACAGACCAAAAATATTCTGTACAGGTATATGATTAATAAAATATCAAAATGGGCGGATGGATTCGGTGTGCTGTCATCAGAAGAAAAACAAAATTTTATTGATGCCGGTTTTAAGCCAGAAAAGCTTTTCGTATTAAAAAATATCGTCCCATCAGTAGATAACCCTAAAAGCAAAGAATTTCGCAGAAGCCATCATCTTGCTGATGATGAAATGCTGGCACTTTACATTGGCAGATTTATACCCTCAAAAAGAGTAATAGATATTATCAGAGCGCTTGCCATAGTTAAGCGATCAGGACATAAGATAAAGCTATTATGTGTAGGTGACGGTCCTGAAAACAAAAAAATCAGACAGGAGGCAGAGGACCTGGATCTCATAGATAGCATAGTATTTACCGGATTTATTAAGGAAGAAGAAACAAAGATATATTATGCTAATGCTGATATGCTCGTCTTCCCAAGCCTATCTGAAGGATTTGCCATGGCTATTTTCACATCTGTGGTTGCAGGGCTGCCAATAATTACTACCAGGATCCGAGCAGCAGCTGACTATCTTCATGAACCAGATAACTGTCTGTGGATAGCTCAGAAAAATCCAGAGATGATAGCTGAAAAAATTATCTATTTGTTGCAAAATCCCGATATATCCAATAAGATGTCAGACAATAATAAGGAATTATCAAAATCATTCTCCCAAAAGATAATCTGTCAGGAATTAGCTGCCATGTTCGAACAGATACTTAAAAAGTAATCCCACTCTTCATTTAACTGAATACAACTCAGTTGACCCACTGGCGCTTAAGGCAAATCTTTAAGGAGTCTGTTCCTTCTGACCCGTCAGTTCATTGTATGAGGTGGGTGTGTGCAATCTCATTGATATTAGAAATCGTCGTGCTAGCTTAAATATTTTAAGATATAACTTGCTCAGATGAAACTTCGCATTATAGTACGCAAAATAGCTATAAAAAGTTGGGTATATATTAAATCGGCTTCTTTGCTCTCCTTTATATTTTTGCCTTTTGTACCATTTTCGATATTCATCAATTGAGAGATTGGAATATGGCATAGCTGCTTTTCGTCATATTCATTTGTTTCCCCCATATACAATAATTTGGAGTTCTCCATATCATAAAATAATTTATGAACCAGGATCTCATTTGATAAGGGATCTATCTCAATTCCTATTTTAGGTAAGTGCAGTAGATCCGAATTAACTTCTGAAACATCTTCGGATAAACGAGGTCTGGTAAATTCTGATCGTGGAAGAATATAATTACCCAGGGAATAAACTATTATGCCATTGTTATGCTTCTCAATTCCTTGTACTTCGTGCGGATGAACGCCTATTACAGCATTTGCACCCTTGTCAATTGCCCTTAAAGCCCATTCCCTGTCTGCTGGCTGAGGATACATGGCAAACTCATAACCCCAATGAAGATATACAATTAAATATACCTCAGGATTTTTCTTTTTGTAATCACTTATTTGATGAAGAAGCGTGATTGGCTTAAAAGCACTGATCTTGTCATGCTTATTTGAAGTCTGGCCGGTTATATAGGAAACAGCACCCCAGATACAAACTTTCTTATTAATATCGATAAATTCAATATATGGTTTCTGAGTGGTTCCAAAAAAGTCAATTCCTTCACTTTCTACAATTGAGACTGTTTCCTGCAGGGTTTGCTTGAAGTCTAAAATATGATTATTAGCAAAAGAAAGATAGCTTACATTCAGATCCTTTAAATAATTTACACATTCTTTTTCTGCACATAGATTGATTTTATATTTATCGAATGCCTCAACTTCTGAATTAGCGATGAAGGGGCCTTCTAGATTTGCGATTACAATCTTCTCCTTTGTTATTCGTTTGACCGAATCAGTATCAATACATCCCCAATAAGGAATAGCAAAATCTCCAAAAAGTAATATGCCCATATGATAAATTATAGGTCAGGAATGATCCAATTGTTTTTCTTCAATGATCTTTGGTGGTGCAAATAATCCATACATCCAAAAGCATAAGATAATAGGAGACCATAGAATGCGATAACTAATTGATATTGAAAATATTAACAGCAAATAAAAGAGCTTCCCCTTATAATCAAAATAGTTAGCAAGGAAAACTGAGCTTTTAGCAGATATAATCGAAAAAAACAGGAGTCCAACTATCCCGTGATGCGCCATCATATGACCAAGTCCTGTGATGGTTGAAACATTTGCCCCGAGTAAGTGAAGCCAGCTCTTTTCAGTATGTCCGCCTAATCCCAGCAGAGGATAATTACGAAAATCTCTAAAGGCAATCATAAACGATTCAAATCGCTGAGGAGTAATATTTCTATCCCGTCCAAAAGAATTCACAATTATTTGATCTATGTCCGAAGATTTTCCCAGCAGCTCAATAATTTTATCAGTCATGAAAGAAAGTGAGAAAAAATAAACCAGGGCTATTACCAGAAGTGGTAATAATATTACTTTAAACGTCAGGCTTCTATTTATATAATTGAAGAGGACAATAATCATTAACATAACATAACCAGTCGTTGACTGGGTGCTTAGTAATGCAGCGACGAGAATCCATAACCTAATCCTGTGATTCTTTTCAGACTTTGTAATAAAAAGATTAATAAATATCGCCAAACATAGAAAAACACTGAATCCCCCTGGTTCCCATGCAAACCCGCAATTTCTGGGCACAATGAAATTTTGAAATGCATTAGCAGCAGACGGTTGAACAGAATATACAATGATGCTTAATCCCTGACCTGTCACCCAGGAGAATGATTCAATTCCAGGAATTCTGGTAAATATCCTGAAAAGAGTATCTCCTCCCAAAACAAACTGAACACCCCAAAAAAACAATCCGATGATGGCCAGATAATAAAGTATCAGTTCATATGCTTTAAAAAAAGCAGATTTATAGACTTTGATAACAATATATGCAATTAAAAATATAGAAAAATAGCCGAGGAAGTAGGCTGGTTGAAAACCCCCAAAATGCAATGAAATGGCAACAAAGTAGACTCCGAAGCCAATCATTAAAAAGTAAAAATTATGATCAAATGTTATTTTCCATTTAAGGAACAAAATAGAAATTAACAGTACAGGAATTATAAAACTTATAATATTCTGATTTATTCCTGAGAATACGACAAAAGTGTTGGCATTACCTGCATAAACGATTAATACGAATACAACCAGATACTCAAAAAATGATAATTTTGGTGATTGTTCCTTAGTAGATGATATTTGTGTCAAGTATTCTCTATCCATCCGATGACTTCAAAAGGATTCCATAACATTTAAGTTATAAATTCCTGTAACTAAGAGTTAAACAAAGCTGTCTATGGGCCAAGCACAAGCATCCATATTTTAATAGCACATGGAGGAGAGGGATTGCTGGAATCTTTAGACTAGAATGCTTTGTTAGGTTGATTATAGCTTATTTTTTTTCGTCGTTTTTTTGAGGGTTTAGGTTTACCATAAGGATAGTTAGTATATTTGGCATAGTTTGATCTGTAGGGTTTTATCCCATTTATCAATAAATAAAAATTGCTTATTTGCTTGGAGACAATTTCTTCCATATTTGGAACAAAATTCGACTTCGTGATCTTCCCCAGCCGTGCGATGTAAATGTTCAGATCAGTATAATTCATGAGAATAAAGGCATCTGATACCATTCCAAATGGTGGTGTATCAACAATTACATAATCAAAACGCTGTTTCACCTGGATTAGAAGATCTTTCATTCTTTCTGAGGATAAAAGTTCTGCGGGATTTGGGGGAATTTGGCCTGCAGGGATTATATTTAAACCAGGGATCTCAGTATGCGTAATAATATCTTCCAGTTTAGCCTGACCTATTAAATAATCACTCACTCCGACCAGTTCCTGTTGATTGAAGTCATCATCTTTTTCACTTGTTTTCCTCAGATCAAGTCGTATCAACAGGGTCCGGTTTGCAGTTAAGGCAAAAGCAGTTGCCAGATTCAAGCTTGACATTGATTTTCCCTCAAGTGGAATTGATGAAGTAAGGAGAATAACTTTATGTTTTTCTCCATTAAGAAAGAAATTAATATTACTGCGGAGGGATCTGAATGATTCTGCCAGCATCTCGGTCGGTTCATTGATAAGAATATTTCCAGAGACCTTTTTGTATTCTGGTAGTTCGCCAATTTGCTTAAGGTTGGATAGTCTTTTCAGGTCTTTGACATCTTCAATTTTATCATTGAAGAATCTTCTGCCAAATACGAATACGGAGGGAATTACAAAACCCAAAAATAATGCAATCCCAAGATTGATTATTTTATTTGGACTATCAACTGCTACATAGTGGGCGGGTTCTATCACTTCGCAATCTGGCAAGGTGGATGATTGAGCAATTTGAGCCTGGATTCTTTTCTCCATGAGGGATGTATAAACATCCTGAGTTAAGTTAAACTGACGCTCAATGCCCATCAATCTGGTTTGTGTTTGCGGCAATCTGGCAAATTCAGTATTTGCCCTTGCAATTCTATTATTAACTTCCTGAAGTTCACCTGTTGTTGCATTTATTCTGAAAATAATATTCTCAGAAATACTACTAAGTAAATTTTCAATATTTGCATTTATTATAACTAATCTTGGACTGTTTAATTGATTGTTCTGTATTAATGGTTCTTTTTCAGAATTCAGTCTGATTAATTCCTGAATCAGGCTATTCAGAAGTGGATCTTCTATTCCAAGGAAAGAAGGAATAACCGTACTTGTTGCATCCTCTTTAGCGGCATTAAAATATGCCTTCATCTGCTGGAGAAGATTAAGCCGCCGACTAATCTCATCTCTGCTATCTTCGAGCTCTTTACGCTGATTAAGTATTCTCTGGGATTTTTCATCAACATCCATGATATTATGTACCCGTCGGAAATTTGATAATTGTTGCTCAGCTCTGTTGAGTGTATCGGTTATATTTGCTAATTGCCTGTCTATGTACTGTAAGGTTGTTGTAGCCAGACGTGTTTTTTGTTGAAGATTCTGATCAATATACGTAGCAATAAGTTGATCAACGAAGTCCACTGAAAACTTAATATTATTTCCAACAAAGTGAATGTTTGCAATGGAACCTTCAAGGGCTGAATTTGAAATAGTAAGTGCTTTTTGAGTTCTTTTGGCAAGACTATTCAGATTATTAAATTTGAAGAACATGTCTCTATTTATGAATTCCGTAGGATTATAAATAGAATTAAGTAAAAGTTTGAAAGAAAAATGTTCCGTTTGTATACTCTCACCAAATTTGAACCTTCCTGAAAAATCAATATTATCAATTTCAAATAAAGTACTTTCTGTTCGATAATTATAAAGTCCTGTTTTTTCAGCTTTACATTCGATGAAAAATTCTTCATCGTTGATAATATTTATATAAAACAAAGTATTTATGGGTTGGATATGATCCATGTTAAGCACTACCATAAAAGGGGCTTGATCATAAATGTTTATTAAGCCGAAAGAAAACTGCCTTGGCAGTTTATCTTGTTGCATATAATAAGTAATATTCTGACCCAATTCACTGAGTACTTCTTTTATTAGAGGAGTGGAATTTATTCTTTTAAGTTCGTTCTGCATTATAATATCTCGTCCCATAATATCATAAACATTCATCATATCATAAGAATCTGTACGAGTATTCTCCAGTTTCGTCTTGATCAATATGGTCGAGCTGATAGAGTATGTCTCGGAGACAAATTTTCCATAAAGGTACCAGGCGCCCAATGCAAAAATCATTATTATTATGTACAGTAGCTTGCTATTCCAGATTTCTGCAATGATATCCTTTAAATCAAACTGGTTGGTATTGCCTTGATTAGCCATATTATAATAACTCCTTAGGATTTAATTCACTATATTCTTAAAAAAGTTGAGAAAAGATAAATAACCTATAAATATAGCACATTTATAATCTCCTTTTATAGTTTTCCTCGTGACTTCACCGGACTGGGTCTGCTCTACCACTTATTTTTCTTGCATAGTGATTATTTTTTCTGATCAGCTGTCCGGTAAGGAAATCTGAGACTGGTTTGCAATATATGAATAAGGTGAATAAAACAGAATGGACAGGCTTTTAAACAGGAAGCAAAGAATAGATGTTGTACACTACTCTCTTCGCAATTATTTACCATTGATTAGAGAAAAATATAAAATCTATATCCGAATCAGCGTAGGTCACAAGGATGGAATCCTTTTGCAAATCCGGATCTCTTTTCAGATACTTAAAATTTGTAATAATTACCATTTTCTTGCCAAGCTTTAAATAAAAATTTCTTCTTAGTGTTTTGTCAAGCTCTGGTAAGGAACAACCTGTAAATGTTACTGCTATTTTATTCTTACGTGCAAGTTTTGCCGCTGCATTCAGGATCTTTTCAAACATATCTTTTCTCTGGTAAGGAAACCTGTAATCTGATAACAGCAAACAATTAAGCCTTCTCCAGAAAATAGGATGTACTGCGAAATATACAGGCTTCAAGTCATCCAGGCCCCTATCTGAGTGGTATTTGTATACAATGTACTTGTCTTTATTGCGAAAAAATCGCCAATTAATGAACTCTTCATCTCTGATAAATTCAGCCAATTCTGAATTCCAGTATCCCTCCTCTGTGGTTATCTCTGCCGGATTGTAAACACGAATAAATTTCCCTCCCTTGATTTTCAATTCTTCAGGGAACTTATAGGACCTGACCTTATCAATATTCCTGTTAAACGGGGTTTTCAGAAGACCTCTTATAGAACCTAATCTGAAATACTTATTGAGATAACCTGCAATATGTTCTCCAAAATGGAGATGCAGTTCAAGGGCTGTATCGGATAATCCAACACCGAAATGATTCTCAACTTCAATTGCTTTTTTTAAAAGCAGCGTTCCTGTAAGTCCCCTGAATGATTTATCTACAAAGAAATCCATGCCCCAGACAATAGGGTATACCTTACCTTCAAAACCAAGCTTGGAAGGCATCATCAGGGCCTGTCCTATGAGATTATTATTAGGGTCAAATACAATTAAGGATTCATTAGTAGTGTTTGCACAATATGGATTATCATAAAACCGGTAATTAAATGAGTCTTCAATCTTATCTCTATCACTAAAAGTTTTAATGTTATAAGTGATCAAATCCTGGAGATCCTCTTTTTTAATTTTCCTGATGATCATGATCTCATAAATTTATGATAATCCGTTTGTTTACCCAATTTCATCCATTAAATATGATTCACAAACCATAAACAATCGTATAAATGATTGCGCCCCAAAATATTTTGAATGTGACCTTCTCTGATCATACTGTTTCACAAATATAAATACTTTAGGAAATCTTCATTATGTAAATTGTTTTAATCATATTCAATCTGCAATATATTATTCTGGTAAATATGTTTGATTAAACTGGCAAATTAGAATATTATTTGAATTGAAATGAGAATATGAATACAATTCATTTCCAATTAATCCCTTCTCACGGGCAAAATGGATA
This sequence comes from uncultured Bacteroidaceae bacterium, assembly GCA_963767555.1. Lineage (GTDB taxonomy): Bacteria > Bacteroidota > Bacteroidia > Bacteroidales > SM23-62 > SM23-62. The sequence goes on from CAVYEL010000010.1 coordinate 617,637, forward strand.
TCGGCATCATTTTGTAAAAGCAGAATGACAGATCTGTCAACTGACTCTGATATCTTAAACTCGGATAGAGGAACTACCTCAATATTATTGCATTGGATCAGGGGAAGATAAGCCCCCAGGTCATTCCATTCCATGGTTCTCTTCGTCCTTGCCTTATTCGTGTTTGATTGTAATGCTTTTTTTGCCAATGTTTCTTTACTATCAAGTAAGCCCTCATCCGGCACAATGACATACCTGATCTTACTCTTGTTTTCTTCAATAAATCCTATACCTTCTGCAAGATTTTTCCTGGTTTCAACCATAAATTGCAATGCTTTTACCTGGCTGCTGACCGGCTTAAACGCTACGCCCGATCCGAGTACAAATAAAATAATCAATATAAGGACGCTTGCTTTTCTATGATTCGCATAAAATGTCAGGAAGTATTTCTCAATGAGATACTTATAGACAATATATCCAAGCAATATTGAAACCCCAAACGAGAATTCGAATAAGTAGGAAGTCGTAATTCCTCTTATAAATGGTAATGAGAGGGATGTTACCAGCATCCAGAAAAGGAAAGGCAACAATTTCTTTTCATGGATGACAAATAGGAAAGAGTATGAAAATAAGAATAAGATGAAGTAATAGCTATTGAAGTAGCAGGGAATGGAGAGTGCAACCAGTATCAATTTCACCCAAATTGACCTGGGAAATGAAAGAGCATACAGTACCGCCATTAAAAGTGGAATAATGTTCCTGCTCCCGGACAAGAGGAAATCAAAATAATACCTGAATCGAAAATCCAGTCCCGCTAATGTAATAGCGGAATCTGAAAAATTCCCGAATCGTGAATTGATAGTAGGTGAGACTGACAGTAACAATAATCCGACAAATAAATATGGGATTAATTTCCAGGATTTCCTCAGGTAATCTTCTTTCCGGGTTTGAATAATAAAATCAGCAAAAACAAAGGCTGAAACGATGAGAATCGCCGGCTCTTTGGTAAAGGCTCCTGAAAATACAAACAAATAGGATGGAAGAAGAAACTTCAGATCCTTCTTGCTTTTTATATAGTAAATAATGGAAAGGAAACTAAACATTAAATGCAGGGTCATTGTAATGTTGGAGAACCAGAACGCCATTTGAAAATGGTTGTAAAAAAAAGCGCAATAAATCAGCAATACAACCAGACCGGTACTGGGATTAAAATAGATTTTACACAAATAAAATATTAGATAAAAATTGAATAAAAATATCATTGTGTAGAATACCTGGTATCCAAATGGGTTCATTCCGAATATCCGATAGCATACCATAAAATACAAACTTGAAAAAGGGCGATATGTACCCTTCATGATACTATTCTCCCTGATATTTAGCTCCGCATTAAATAAGTCTACAAACCTGATTCTGCTGATCCAGTCAATCTGTAGTGCATCATCAGTCCTGAAGAACATGGGAAACATGAGTGAAATTCCCAGCGCCCCAATAAAGAGCAGGATCAAGATCAATAAGACTCTGTAAGCTGGCTTAATTTTTCCGAAACTATAGTTTGACTCTTTTGAGAGAAATATCTGCATACCTTGTAATTTGTAGTTCACTGAATTTTTTAATTCTCAATACTGGATCCGTTCCAGATATGGTTTGACCTTAATTCATCTTCTTTTTAAACAGGTTGAATGGTAATCGTCTGGCCTTTACACAAGCATCCAGGATAACAGCAGGGTTGTCAAAATTAATTGTATGTGTTGCTACTAAACCATGATGCCATGTCGGCTCTATCTCCTTTACCCGGGTTTCCTCGTATTCGGTTTCAGTCAGTTTAGTTATCTGACTGATCTTCATAGCTCTTCCATACCTCTCAGAACAATCCTGGGAAGGCCGGTAGATAATATTATTATGTTTTACAATTTTTCCTGCCGGCCTGGAAGCCCGGAGATCGGTAATAATTGGATTGCCCGGATGATTCTTCCATTGACCAGAAAACAGATCATCCGTGAAAAAGAGAAATAATTCATTGAAAGGCTTCTCCCTGGTTTCCGTCTCATCAATTGATGTAAATAACCACCATTTTTGTTCATGATAAAACAGGGTGGAATCTACGGCAGTAACGTTTTCCATAAGGTTCATAACATGATCCCACTCATTGGGGAATTTCTTGCAGCGGTACAAACCGATTGTCTTATTTTGCATTGTCTCTGGCACCATGTAATATTCCTCTTCCCACTCAAAAATGAATGGATATGACATATGATATGGCTGCTTAATGATGATTTCAGAAGCAAGAAGGACACCATTGCTGTCTAATTCAAGGACTGATATATGTCCTTTTTCAGTTTGATAGACATATTCCTCAATGAACAGGTAATACTTATTATCTCGAAACACGATAAACGGATCAGCCCAGAATACTCCCGCAGGTGGATTTAACCTGATAAAATTATCAGGGTTTAAACTGAAGGGAGATTCATCATCAATTTGCCTGTTCAATATGAGAAACCATAGATCAGGATTAATTTTCCGGCCTATTTTCTTTTTGGCTAAGGTGAATAGATTACTTAATGCCTCGATAGAGGAAGGAGGCTTGAATAAACCTGGTTGAACAGGACCATTTTCCCTGGTGAGATTTGATATCAGATTCTCAAGATATACATTCCCATTTTCGGAAAGACCTTTGAGAATTCTGGGAATAATTACGGATGCGGCGGCATAGATCCTATCCCTCACCTGATGTATTGATTCCGGATAAGTCGGGGCATTCGTACGGTAAATTTCAGTTTCCTGTCCATCACCACCTTGCATGAAAACCGATCCTTCAATAAGGGGTAAATTTTTCATGGTTTCCCAATATCCGACAAAATGATCCCTGGCTTTTGGGGTCTTACCAATCCTGTATGACCAGATCCCATATTTAGGAAGATCTAAAAGACTACTTTTGGACAGTAATACTCCAAAATTCAGTATTACATCCAGGTCTTGCTCATGACTGTCAAAGATATCATCTCCTGATTTCGAATCAAAAGATGTAGAGGGTACCTCCCCTATGATATCTGAAATATCGATCCTGGTATCATAATCGAATTTTTGCTTGAACAGGTATCTGTCTATTTTTTCATGAAACCTGTAAATAAAAGGATATTTCTCCCACTCTTGATCCAAATGCTTTGTTTCATCTCTAATCACCAATTTTAATTCCGACGAATCGGTATTCACAATCTTCTTAAGGATCTTGTATTCCCACATGTTGATCACAACATCATCAATAAGAATACCTATTTTCAATTTCTTTTTCATATGTCTTGTGATAGGGTACCTGACGTTCAATTAACTTTTATAGACATACATAAAATTAGCATTACAGTCTTCAATGCTGAAGTTTTCGTAGCAATATCAGACTGGCTTTTTCTTATTCAATTGAATCTGCGGGTTCTATTATTAAGCCTTTGATTCCAGGTAATGTAAAGATAGGCAGAAATCTGCATAGCAACGCTATAAATACGAAATGTTTTCGTTTCATTCTATTGTTCTAAAAGGGATTGTTCTAATATTTATTACACCTGATTAAAATAGTATAGCGGTTGAAAATGCCGTTCCTAATTTTAGCTCCACTGTAATAGAGATTTTGTTATATTGACCAGATGGAATCCTCACCTCTGAAAAAGATAAAATCCAGTAAAAAAAAGCTGCAAATATTTATAATTGCAGCTTGTGTATTGTTAATTATGATCGGGATCTATCAATATTCTGTTCTCATGACAATCACAGGGAATCTTATAGATGTTTACCTCACTTTTGTCGGGCGAATCTCAAATTGGTTGTTACACCTTGTAGGCTCAAGGTATAGTATTTCAGGACATGAGGTTTTTTATGAAACTGAATTTGTTGCCATCATTGACAGTAATTACCTGCTTATTAAAAGGACTCTGGTTCTACTTGCTGTATGTTGGATCACTCCGACAAAGGCCGTATTTAAGCTTAAGTTTACCGGACTGATCATACTATGCCATGTATTGGGGTCTGTGGTTAATATAACATTGGCGGTTCATTTTATAAAGTTTTTTACCGATGTTGATTCGATAAGATATATTGGCCGATTACCTTTTGAGTTATTATTGCTTTTCCTATTTCTGTTATGGATCTGGAAATATCGTGAAGATCTATTAAGATCAAAGTCCGCCAAAAAGTACAATCTTGATTTTCTGGATTACAACTTCATGAAAATAAGCATAGCCTTAATAATTTTTGTTTTGCTCAGCAACATACTTATGGCATTTTTTAAGTATACAATCTGGATTAATTTTTTATTCAGCATATCGGCATGGATATTAAATCTTTTAAACTATCCAGCCTGGGTAGAATCCCAGTTATTGGTCGGAGAGAATTACTCCATACTCATGGCAAGAGGTTGCCTGGGTTTTAATACCATGATGTTATTTACCCTTTTGGTCTACATCACCGGTAAAAATAGCCGGACCATGTGGATATTCATTCTTATTGGATTGATTATACTCAATTTAGCCAATATTACCCGATTCGTATTACTGTTCATCCACCTGCAGAACCATCGTCAATATGCCCTTGCAATGGATGTACATGATATGTACAATTATATCATTTACGGGATCGTGTTTGTGCTCTGGATTTTTTGGTTTGAGAAGTATTCGTATATCAAACGGCCTAAAAAAGTGGATTAAAAAACCCCGGAGCACAATATTGCTCGATTTAAGGATTGTTTCTGGAAAAAAGCTTGCGGAACATAGTCGGCAAATTCAGGTGAAAGACTCCTTTGTTGACTGAAAGTACATACACATACCACAAGATAAGGCTTGAGACGATCATCTCTCCGGTATCTTCAATAATGCTCAGCCCTATACCGTTAAGCTTAAAAGCAACATGGGAAATATCAAGGAAGACTCCAAAAAAAACAATCATGAGAACAAGCATCAGAACATCCATTGAAATCTTTTTAAATATTTGATCTCCACGTATATATGCCCAGGCTAAAAGTCCCAGCAGAACGGCTCCACTAATGATAAAATAAACAAGCTCTCCAATGTCCAATAGCCTTAAATGAAACGGTGGATTAATCTGAGAATTCCTGATGAGATAGTAGCCGATTTTCGTATGTAACTGGAATGCATCATCACAGAAGAAGAATGCAAACACCAGTATCCATGAAATGTAAGAGGTATTTTTCGTCTTCCTGAGGATATATATAAATAGAATAACTATCCAGAAATATTTGATGTATTGAAAAATTTCAGCATATCCCCTGTCTGTTGTCAAACAGAAAAGGGAGCATTCCATACTATGAGTGAATTTGTAAAGAAAATGAATCACCACAAACATGAAATCTGCACCCACTAGCAGGAAAAGGAATAAGTAAGAAGCAGGATCAATCTTTACTTTCAGGTCGTTGAAGAATGTTTGCATATACTTTAACATTGCACAAAGCTATATATTATAACCATCTTTTTTACTTGTATTTTTCATACAAGATCACGGGAAATTGCAATTATTAATAAAAAATGATTAAATTTTATGGTGTACAAAATTTCATTATTCATGAAAAGACTTAACGTTCTGACCATATTTTCATGTATCGCTGTAATGCTGATGCTCCCCTCCTGTGCCATTAATCCGGTAACCGGCAAGAAACAGCTAATGTTCATGTCTGAAGCACAGGAAATACAACTTGGAAGTGGATATGATCCCCAGGTCCTTGCCACTTTCGGCCAATACACAAATGAGTCTTTACAGGCATTGATTGACCAGAGGGGTAAAGAAATGGGACTGATCTCGCATCGTCCCAATCTTGAATACCATTTCAGGATCCTGGATTCACCGGTAATCAATGCCTTCGCGGTTCCGGGGGGGTACATTTACCTGACCCGTGGCATTCTGGCCCAGTTTAACAACGAAGCGGAAATGCTTGGTGTTCTCGGTCATGAGATGGGCCATATTACCGCCCGCCACTCTGCCAGTCAGCAAACCAAACAAACTCTTGGGCAACTGCTTTTTGTGGGTGGGATGATCGCATCAGAAGAATTCCGGAAATATGGTGAATATGCCATGCAGGGCATGCAATTACTGTTTTTAAGTTTCAGCCGTGAAAATGAGCGAGAGGCAGATCAGCTGGGGGTTGAATACGCCTCAAAAATCGGGTACGATGCACATAAAATGGCAGATTTCTACCAGGTGCTTATAAAAATGAACATGGCAAGTAAGCATGCAGGAGTCCCTACTTTCATGTCTACCCATCCCGATCCCGGTGATCGCTATAACGCTGTCATGCGTGATGCAACAAAATGGCAGGATAGCCTGGGTATTTCCCCATGGAAAGTTAATACGGATGATTATCTGCACATGATTGATGGTATGGTTTTCGGTGAAGACCCCCGGCAGGGTTTTGTGGAAGAACACATGTTCTATCACCCGGAAATGAAATTTAAATTTCCGGTCCCCATAGCCTGGATGCTGGATAATTCACCCATGCAGGTCAGAATGTACACGCCGGATGGGAAGGCCATCATGGTCTTTACCCTGGCCCCGCAGGGAACACTGGAGGAAGCCGCACAAGCTACCTTACAGCAACTTGAGGTTAATCTTCTGGAGAGTAGTAGAACAACCGTCAATGGGATGCCTGCTATTTCAGCTATCTCATACCAGGCTTCGCAAAATCCGTCAACAGGTCAACAGGATACTGTAATGGTAATGTCTTATTTTATTGATGACAAAGGCACCCACTATGCTTTCCACGGAGTAACAGCCCAGGCGAATTTCAATACTTATTCTCGTATTTTTGAGCCAACCATGGGAAACTTTGATAAACTGACAGATCCCTCAAAATTGAACAGGCAGCCTAAAAAGATCAGGGTAAAAAAGGTACCATACACAGGAACGCTTGCCAATGCTTTCAAGTCTCTTGGCGTTCAGCAGGAAAAGATGAATGATCTGGCTTTTCTTAATAATAAGGAGCTGACGGACCAGGTGGGCGCAGGAACATTGATCAAAATAGTCGGAGACTAAAATAATTGTGACTGGGTGATCTATATCTTATTTACGGTTTGGTGCAGTACTGGCTACACCACCTGATTCTTTATCTATATTGCTTGTTTTTCATATTATTCATACCTCAAAGCATCAACCGGATTTCTTTTAGCGTATCGCCAACTTTGCCAACTCACTACAGTTAAGGTAAATATGGTCACAAGGAGGCCTGAAACCAGATAGATCCATATACCTGTACTTGTCTTATATGCAAATCTATCAAGCCAGTTATTCATTGAATACCAGGTAACCGGGCAGGCAATAACAAATGATGCAGCAAGTATTACCAGAAAATTCCTATTCAATAAAATTAGTAGGTTCCATGATTTCGCTCCATTAATTTTGTGTATACCCAGCTCCTTAACCCTTTTTTCACATATAAACATTGAAAGACCGAATATTCCAAGAATAGCAATAGCCATCGCTATTATGGAAAAATACATGATGGCCTGCCTCATTTGTTCATCATTCTTATACTGCATTTTTAAACTTGCCTCAAGGAATTGATAATTGAATGGAAAACCGGGGGCGAGATCGCTCCATATTTTCTCTATACTTCTCAGTGTTTGGACAGGATCGCTCCCCGACATCTTGATGTTCACATAACCGGCCTGTCTGGGTAAGTAAACAATGGCCATGGGCTCAATTCGGTTATGAAGAGATTTGAAATTAAAATCCCTGACAATGCCTACAACTTTTGCCTGTCCACCCGGGACCCTGATCTCGATCTCGAACGGATCTTTAACATCAAATTCTTTAACTGCTGATTCGTTCAGCAAGGCAGTTGAATTCACATCACTTATTAATTCTCGTGAAAACAAACGGCCCTCTGGACAATTTAATGTCATATAAATCAACAAACTCCGCATCCACCCAGACGGATGAAAAGTTTACGACTTTCCCATCTATTTCCTGGCTATCTAAACCTTCAATCTTCCCGAATACTGTGCTCGAAAAACTAGACTTTTTCTACATCAGGCAATTCCAGAACCCGATCCCGGAAAACTTCTTTGTTCCCCGCATGATCTGAAATGGCAATTTGGCGTATATTACCCCTTCTTTCGCTATTCCAAGATCATTGTTCTTTAAAAAGTTTACCTGCTTATTAATAATGAGGGTGTTGGCAATCAATATCATTGATACTGAAAATTGGAAAATAATAAGAGCATAACGAAGAATTACCCCCCTGTTCCCCTGAAATGATCTTTTTTCAAGAATGTTTACAATTCCCTGGGAACTCATGATAAATGCAGGATAAATCCCAGCAATAATTCCCAGTAAAATTACTCCGGGAATGATCATCAGCAAAAATGAATGTGTGAATTTCAGGGTTTGGCTTAAATTCATGAATTGACTGAACCCGGGCAGGATTAATCCGGCAATAATTAATCCGATGATTGCTGCAATAAAGCTTAGTATTGTTGTTTCGGTTAAATATTGGAATACTCAATGATCTTTTACTGGAGCCGCATACTTTTTGTATCCCTATTTCCTTGGCTCTTGTCGTTGCTTTCGCCACATACAGATTAATATAATTTATTATTGAGAGCAACATGATAATGATTCCAACTGCAATCAGAATCCGTATTTGAAGTATGTTTCCCCTGTTTGTTGTATCATTTGCCAGTCCTTCATTAAAATATACCTCCCTGAGTGCATGTAATTCCAGAGGGTTTGTTGATGCGTCTGCATAACAGGCCTTGGATGAAAGATTTGTTCCATAATAATCAATAAGGAATTCTCTCAACTTTTGTTCAAGCATTATTGAATTTGCATCCGGGATGCAGAAGAAGATATGTCTCAAATGACAGTGATATCCCCAATCGTCCGGATAATTCCGCCCCATTTTCACCACAGATGATTCAGAGATCAATCCATTATACCGGATGGAAGAGTTTTGCGGAGGATCCTCGACAATTGCCTTAACAGTAAATGTAAAATCACTGATAGATCTTCCAGGTTACAGTTTCTCCGATGGGATCTTGAGAATTAAAAATCCGCAAGGCCTCACTTTCAGTTAAAATGATTGAAAAAGGTAGTACTCAATGCTGAGGATATATCACCATGCAATACCTTAAAATCAAATACCTTTAAAAAAGAAGAATCTGCGGAGTAATACTCCTTCGATTTCGAATGAATGGTTATTACGGTTAAGAACAGGCGAAAATGCAAACAACTGATGGGTTTCAATATGGGTAGCATTCTGAATTTCAGGAAAATTCTCTGATAGGTATGAGAAAGCGGGCCGGGTGTAAAACTGGAATTTCCATAGGATACTTTATAGATCCGTGAGGCCTTAGTTATGGAAACGATCTACCTTCAATTCATTGCTGGTGAAAATTTCTATAAGAAACAAGACCGAGATTCCTAATGAAAGACTCAATATCCCAACGATTGAAACAATCCTGTATTTGACTATACTCCTAAAGCCTGTTTTAAGGAAATATCTGACCATTTTTTTGCACGTTAAATTATGGGCATTTATACACAAATATACAACTACTCATTCTAGTTAATTAACTATCCAATTAGTTTTATTAAGACTGGGTGATCTGGTGAAAGATTTAGCGTCAACGAATTCATAAACACAAACTGCAAAAAGTCCCCCGCAGAACATTAATCTACAGGGACTTACGATAATGAGGCGTGGTACCACCTGGAATCGAACCAGGGACACCAGGATTTTCAGTCCTGTGCTCTACCAACTGAGCTATGGTACCCCTTGCTTTAAAAGCGAGGCAAATTTATGTAAAATTTCCTAAGGGCAAAAATTCCAGTAAGATTTTTACATACTGAATTGAAGGATTTAAAAACCACCCCCACCTACATCGAGGTTCATGGTATCAGGATCCTTCTGTTTGAAGCTGTTTATAGCATAACTCAGGCTGATCCCGAATATAGGGGCACGCAGGTATTGCCTGGTCAGTATAAACTGGTCGGGGCTTTCCACAGTAGATATGTTTGTCATGGTTCCGAAAATATCTTTAATGGTGAGGGTAAGGATGAGTTTCCGTTTGAGCAGGTCCTGCCTGATACCAAGGTTTGCCATCCAGTAAGCATCGCGGGATCCCTGGGCCGTAAGGGATTCTCCAAAATAGCGCGTACTCACCTGTATCCGGGTTCCGGTCTTGATTTTAAAGCTATTATCGAGTTTGCTGTTCCATGAGTTGGCCGTTCTTTTATCCGTGCCGATATTGCGGGAATCAATCTGCCGCCTGAAAAAATTCACGGATCCCATGCCGTCCACCATTTCGTTATACCAACATTGGCAAGGACCTCAGAACCCTATGAAACAGAATTCTGCAGGTTTGCAAAAGTCATCCTGGTGATGTCATCCTCTATTATATCATATACCCAGCTGATCATATTATCCGTCTGCCGTATATAGGTCTCAAGGGTAAAAAAACTTGACCCGAACTTTTTCATATAATTTAACTCCATGGAATTGGTGAATTCGGGATCCAGAAGGGGGTTGCCCTGCCAGACAGTAGTTGGGTCAATATAGGTCATTTTAGGCCATAATTGGTATTGCCGGGGCCGTTTCACCCTCCGGCTATAACTGGCCTGGAGCTGGTGTCCGCCTGCAAAGCTCTTTGACAGGTTCAAGGAGGGATAAAAATCCCAGCGGTTTACTTTGTATTGTTCATCATCGATTCCTGATTCGATGAGACGGTCTGTATATTCCGTCCGGATACCGGCCTGAAAATTGACGATCTTGTTATTGTTCTGAAATAGAAAGTAGGCCCCATGAATATTTATTGAGAAGTCATTCTGTGAACTTTTATCAGGATCACTGATCCAATCCCCAAGGTCAGGATCAAAGCTCTCCCACCGGTAATCTTCGGGGGAAATAAATATCTTTCCCTGGTAACCTGCTTTCAGGGTGGAATTTTCCCTGATCGGTTTCACATAATCAACTTTTGTCTGGATCTCTGTCATATCCTTCTCAGTCACACCTCTCTGCCGCGCCACATTGTCATCAACAGGATCCCAGTTATCATCCGTCAGTATATTGTAAGATTCATTTCCGGTGAGCGCATATCGTTGGTTAAGATTACTGTTAAAAGTGATTTTATGGCCCTTATCATCAAAGTCATGCTGATGATTCAGGTTGATACCCGAAGTACAGGGCATCCACATAAAAACTATTATCCTCGCTGTAAAATAATTCCTCTGATGACGGATCGGAATATTCTTTATAATTGGCCGCATTATCATAACTGAAATAGAAACTGGCCAAAATTTGCGGTCAGGGAGAGGTTATTCTTTTGATTGATCTCATAGTCGGCACCCAGGTTAATGTTTTTTCCCCCGAATCCCCAGATCCATTCTCCATCACCATCAACATAACGGGTAGTGTCACCGGATTTTGTTTCCCTTAACCTGTGCCAATCATAAGGTGTAGGCCTGTGGTTTATGGTCGCTCCTCCACGCAGGTTCAGTTTTTCAAACCGCCTGTTCAAATTGAGATTGACACGGTATTCGCCCGAAGTGAACAGGGAAGCATCTGCAACACCGTTTATCCCCATCTGCCTGTGTTTCTTTGTGACTATGTTAATAATTCCTGCTGCTCCATCCGGCTCATACTCGGCAGACGGATTGGTTATGATCTCAATATTTTGAATCAGGCTGGCAGGGATCTGCCTCAGGGCATCATTCCCATCCAGTGCACTGGGTTTACCATCAACCAGGACGGTGAAACTTGAACTTCCACGCAACAGCACATCCCCATTCACATCTGTTCGTATAGATGGTGCCATTTCAAGTACATCCACAGCCGAACCTCCTCCGGCACTTATAGCCTGGCTTACGGATATCACTTTTTTGTCAATTTTATATTCTACGGCAGCCTGTTCGGCTACGATCTCAACCTCATTGATGCTACTTGTTGACTGACGCATCTCAATATTCCCCAGATTCACCTTCGACTCGCCAGCATTAATGTTTACCTTATCTATCCTGGCATTAGAATACCCAATGAATCGTATGTCAACATAATAATTTCCAAGTGGAACTTTTTCAATGATGAATTTGCCATTCTCATCTGTAATCGAACCGGTTACAAGGGTGGAATCTGCCTTATTGTATATCCCAATAGTGGCAAATTCGACAGGTTTATCCGTGTCCTCCTCAACAATAATTCCTGTAAGGTCTCCAAAAAGCAGGGCACTACCTGCTGCAGGATCGGTTGTCTCATCTTCAGATCCTGAAGGCGGAATTAGATTTGTCCTACCAGCAGGATATCCTGCCAGAAGAGGGTTTACCAGCAGTGAAATGCAGAAAAGGGTTATGATTGTTTTCGTGGTTCTCATCAGCGTAATCCTATACTTTATACAAATATATAAAGATATGTATATCTTTTATTCTTTTTCATTATTTATTTCATTTTGCAGCAAACTGATAGATTGTCATTTTGATTTGTAATTTTGTATCCACTTTCAGAAGAATGGATTACGAAACCTATCAACTTGCCAACGGGATCCTACTGGTCCATGCCCGGATTCCCAGCCTGGTGGCTCATTTGGGGGTACTTATGGGAACAGGATCAAGAGATGAGCTTGATCATGAACACGGATTGGCGCACCTTATCGAACATATGATCTTTAAAGGCACCCGGAAAAGAAAGGCTTATCATATTATCAGTCGCCTGGAGGATGTTGGCGGGGAGATCAATGCATATACAACCAAAGAGGAAACCTGTGTCTATGCCTCTTTTATGAAAGAGGACTATGGCCGGGCTATGGAGCTCCTTCATGATATACTGTTTCATTCAACCTTCACTCAGAAAGAATTGGTACGTGAAAAAGAAGTGATCATCGATGAGATCAACTCCTATTTTGACAGTCCGGGTGAATTGATTTTTGATGATTTTGAGGAACAGTTATACAAGGGCCAATCTATCGGAAGGAATATCCTGGGCAGTCCCGAGAGCCTCACCGGTTTTACACAGAAAGACCTGCTCAGATTTGTCAGATAATAATTTCCATACCGATGAAATGGTGATCTGTTCAGTGGGCAACATATCTTTCCCTCGTTTAAAAAAAGGAATAGAAAAGCATTTCGGCCAGGTCCCTTTCAAATTAAGAAATCAGAAAAGGCCTGGCATCCTGTCCTACGATCCCTCAAGCCAGACAATGCAAAAAGATACTTACCAGGCACACTGTATCATTGGGAACCTTGCCTATGACCTGAACGATGAACGAAGGATAGGATTGCACCTGCTGAATAATATCCTTGGCGGACCGGGACTGAATACAAGGCTGAATATGACACTCAGGGAAAAGAATGGCTATTCCTACCATACCGAATCGCATTACAGTCCATATTCTGACACAGGGATATTGAGTGTTTACTTCTCCGGGGACAAGAGCAAGCTGGAACGCAGCAAGAAGGTCGTCTTGCGGGAATTTGCCAAACTACGGGAGAAAAAACTCGGGACCCTTCAATTGTCCAGGGCCAAACGGCAATTGCTTGGACAGATTGCCATTTCTGCAGAGAACCATGAAACACTTATGCTCTCAATGGCAAAGAGTTACCTGGTTTACAATAAATTTGACAGCTTGAAGGAGATCGGTGAAAAGATCGACAGGATCACGGCAGAAGAGATCCAGGATATTGCCAATGAAGTGCTGGACCAGGCAAAACTCTCCAGCCTAACCTATTTATAACCAAAGCTTCTCAAATGAATAATCTTGAACCTATGCTGGACCAGTATATCCTGGACCATACATCCCCGGAAGATCCGGTCCTTGAGGAACTGAACCGTGAAACCTGGGTACGGACCGTTCACCCCCAGATGCTTGCCGGACATTTGCAGGGAAAGATCCTTGAAATGATCAGCTGTATGATCCGGCCTGACAGGATACTGGAGATAGGTACATTCACCGGCTATTCCTCCATATGCCTGGCAAAAGGACTGGCCGGAGATGGAGAATTGATAACCATAGAAAGGGATGATGAGATCACTGATTTTGCACAAAAATACATTTCAAGGTCCGCGGCAGCTGATTCCATAACCCTTCTGACCGGTGATGCGCGGGAAATTATACCTGGACTGAAAGACATGTTTAACCTTGTCTACCTGGATGCGGAGAAAGATGAATACGTAGAATACTATGAGCTGGTATTGCCAAAAGTTACCGAAGGCGGATTTATCCTTGCTGACAATGTGCTCTGGGGCGGCAAGGTTATTGAAAAGCTTCCTAGACGGTGACCATTTTACCGGGCATCCTCGCCTTCAATGAACATATCAAGAAGGACCAGAGGGTCGAACAGCTCATCCTGCCGGTTCGGGACGGGATCATGCTGATACGGAAACTTTAAACATTTTATTTGTAATATTGTTATAGCCTAAACAGTAAGTACGTAATCTCAATATGGCTAACTATTCAATCAAGGACCTAGAACGATTATCAGGAATCAAAGCCCATACCATCAGGATCTGGGAAAAAAGGTATGGTCTGCTTAAACCTTCACGCACCGATACCAATATCCGTCATTACAGTGATGATGATTTGAAACGCATCCTCAATGTTTCCATCCTGAACAGGCATGGCATAAAGATCTCCCATATTGCTTCCATGAATGAAACTGAGTTGACTGAAAAAATTGTGATCATTTCACGTGATGCTTCTGATTATGAAAGCCTGATTGAGAACCTGGTAATTTCCATGGTGGACCTGGACCAGGAAAAATTCGAAAAATTGCTGTCCCGTTCCATCATGCAGATCGGCTTTGAGGACTCCATCCTCAGAATCGTTTATCCCTTTTTGGAGAAAATCGGTATCCTATGGCAGACCGGAGCCATTAATCCGGCCCAGGAACATTTTATATCCCATCTGATCCGGCAAAAAATCATCGTGGGCATTGATTCGGTAATTCCAGCCAATCATCCTTCACCGAAACATTTCCTGCTTTTTCTGCCCGAAGGTGAACTGCATGAACTGGGACTCCTCTTCTACAGTTACTTACTTCAAAAAAGAGGACATAAGGTTACCTATCTCGGGCAATGGGTACCATTGGCAGATATGGCTTCCGCCAGCACGGTGCTAAATGCAGATTATTCTGCTTACCTCGATTGTTGCCGCACATTCTGGTGCTGAATTAATGGATTATCTTATCAATTTGTCAGCTACTTTCCACAACAAGACCATTTACATAAGTGGATACCAGATCTCACAGATCAGCGGTACACTCCCCGGTAATATCATCCGCCTCAACAACATTCAGGATCTGCTTCCCCATATTCAGTAATCACCCTGCATTTCAAGTTTTATGCTCTGTTTTCCTTTCAGGATCAATGGCTAAACCATGCCATGTTCCTCCGGCAGACGCCTCCCGTTGTGCCAGGTTTTTGTTTAAGATTATATTTATTTTTGTTTATTTTTTAATGTATTTATCTTAAACATTAATGTAATATTTTGTAATTTAGAATGACTTGCCAATAAATCTATCTATTCATTGTTATTCTGTGTACTTAAATAATTTTATCTATTTAGAATTGGGTGCTATTCTCATGTTTTTGAGTATATCACATTTGTTTTATTGTTTATCTTTTTCGTATATTTGTTCAACGTTTTACAATTAATAATCAACAAAAACTATAAAGCCATGACAGCAATTGAATTCAACCATCAGTTAACAAGTCTGGAGGAAGCCCTCGAAAGATTTGCCATGAGTCTGACCATGAACCGGGAAGATGCCAAGGACCTGGTACAGGAAACTTATTTGAAAGCCCTTACTTACCGTGAGAAATTCATGAACGATACCAACCTGAAGGCATGGGTTTATACCATTATGAAAAACTCATTCATTAATAATTACAGACGGTCTGCGCGTGAAAACACCACCTTCGACAATACAAAAGATCTGTATTACCTGAATAATTCAAACCAGGGAAATGAGAGCAGTCCGGAAACAACCTTGTCCGCCAGCGAGATCCAGGCTCATATAGACAAGCTTGATGATGATTTAAGAATACCTTTTAAGATGCACCATGAAGGATATAAATACAAAGAGATCGCTGATGAAATGAACCTCAAGATCGGGACCGTCAAAAGCAGGATATTTTTTAGCCGCAAAAAGCTTATGGACGTAATAGAGAACTAATCACTATTTGCTAAAAACGCTCAATCATGAAACTAAACGGAGACAGCATATTGAAGCAGGCCGATTCGCTGCTTGCAGAAAACCATCACAATCATTTACACATCATAGATGATGACCATCATTTGACCGGGACTGAAACCCCCATGAGAAAAGATGCTTTTGTACTCGATGATGATGCAAAAATCGATATGATCGAAGAGCAATTCAGGAAGATCATGATGGTATTGGGACTTGACCTTACAGATGACAGTTTGCGCAATACACCCCGCAGGGTAGCCAAAATGTTCGTAAAAGAGATCTTCAAGGGTCTTGATCCTGCAAACAAACCTGAAGTCACGCTGTTTGAAAACAAATACAAGTACAGCGACATGTTGCTTGAAAAGGATATTACAGTTAAATCTTATTGTGAGCACCATTTTGTTCCCATTGTAGGGCGGGCTCATGTTGCCTACATATCAAATGGCAAGGTAATCGGATTGTCCAAGATCAACCGCATCGTTGATTATTTTGCCAGGAGGCCACAGGTGCAGGAACGGCTCACCATACAGATTGCAGAGGAATTAAAACAGATTCTGGATACAGATGATGTGGCAGTATTTATAGAGTCAACACATTTTTGCGTCACTATGAGGGGCGTGGAAGATGATCATTCATCTACAATAACAACAAGTTTCCATGGAAAATTTAAGAATGATCAGAGAAGAAATGAATTTCTGAACTTAATCAGATGATTCATACAATAATGATCCCTTCTTCAGGAATTCCATACCTCTGGTCATCTTTATTCAAGTACCTCAATCCGGATAACAGGGCCAGGAATGCGTCCACATGATGCCAGCTGGTAATCTGGGCCTCATTAAATTTTACATCCGATATCCTGTTAAGTTGCTCTGCAAACGATCCAAGATCCTGCTTATCATTTTTGTATACGGCCACAGGAAGCTGCAGGATATCGACCAGCTTCCTTGGATAGGTTTCCCTTACTTCGGTGCCATTCATCTTCTTGATCAGGCTGATCGCCCTGGCCGTTAATCCACCCAGGAACATGGGGGACATGGCCTTTAGTTCACGATCACAACTTCTGAAAAAATGATCCCTATATTCGCTTCCCAGCCAGTATACACCAGGCAGGCTGAGCGGGGCATCAATCATGATCAGATCTGGATTAAGGTAAGCCAGCTCATTCAGCAGGAAAGAATCCGCATCAGCATTCTTTGAAGACTGGACAAACTTAATTTTATGACGGGAATTATAACAAATAACCGTTGTCCCGGCATACTTGTTCCCGTAATCGATACCCACAATGGTATTTCCTTTTATGCTGGCTTCTCTCTTCATAGTCTTCTCTATAGTAAAGACTAGAATATCTTCCCGATGGTTGCCCGGAATGCTAGAAATAATGGGTGTTTCCGGCATTTACAATAATACGGATGATTTACCAATTCATGCCCGTTGTTCATCAATGATTAAGCTGCAATGGTCAAAAAAATTTGGCTTTTCGGAGTCTTTCGGAGTGAAAATGTCATTTTTTTTTTCACCAATCGGACCAATACGCAGTTGTGTACAGATTATTATTATTTTTGACAGGTTTTATAATTTATGGTCTTTTTCAGCATTATGATGGTCCAACTCTATCTGAAAAAAGTTTTATGGTTCAGCTTATTTGCAGCCTGGACATTGTTTATCATATACATGTCCGTGAGGCCAAGTCCCAGCGAGATCCTTAAAAAGCACTTTTTTGAATTCCGTATGGATTACCTTATGCATCTTGCGGCCTATTTTGTCCTCGCTTCCCTGTATGTAATATGGAGAGGTAACAGGCAATTTGAGATCAGAAGCATTGAATTAGCCATACTCTCAGCCACTGCCATAAGTTTCTCAATCCTGATTGAGTATATACAATTGCTGATCCCTGGCAGGGCTTTCAATGTTGTAGACATGGTTTACAATGTTTTAGGGGTTATTTGTGGAGTTGGATTTACTTATTTTTATATTGTAAGGCGTTTTCTCAGAAAAAGAGATAAAGTCAAACCAGCATAAACCTTAATCTTTATTAAAAATCCAAGAACAATGAAAAGACTTACTGCCAGTTTATTATTACTTAGCATTTTGGTTATCCCAGGATACACTCAGCAATTATCTGATCTCTTTGATCAGGTCAAATCATCTGTTGTAGTCATCCATGTATTGTCAAAACAAAATACCGGGATTGGCGATCCTTATCAGCAAACCTCTGTGGGTGGATTGGGATCAGGTGTCCTGGTCTCGGAAGATGGTTATATATTAACTGCTGCACATGTGGTCAATGATGCTGCAGAAATCATGGTCGAATTTATAGACGGAGAACAAATCCCGGCTCGCATAGAACGCCTGGCCAACCAGGCTGATGTAGCCCTTATCAAGCTCCAAAAACTACCCACAAATCTCAATGTGGCAAAAATAGGGGAATCTGATAGTGTCAGGGTGGGAGACAAGGTTTTTGTAATTGGTGCACCAATGGGTCTCTCCTACTCTTTAACCTCAGGCATTATCAGTGCCAGGCACAATACCCACAAAATGACCAGTAATTTTGTTGAGGCAGAGTTTTTTCAGACCGATGCTTCTATCAATACAGGTAATTCCGGTGGACCCGTATTCAATATGCAAGGAGAGGTTATTGCCATAGCCAGTGCCATTTTAAGTCGTTCAGGGGGATTTGAAGGCATCGGTTTTGCTGCTACTACAGAAATTGCCCGATCACTGCTGGTAAAAAAACAAAGTTACTGGTGGGGATTTACACCTATTTATCTTAATGATGAACTGGCATGGATCTTCAATCTCCCCCAGGAGGCAGGGATACTTGTTGAGAATGTTACGGATAAGTCACCAGCATATTTTGCAGGACTCAAAGGAGGGTATATCAGACTGCAAATTGGAGAGGAAGAAATCCTTGCCGGAGGAGATATTATCCTTGCGGTTGAAAACATTCCCGTGACAAGTGAAGAAAACATTGCAAAGATACAGGAATATGTGATGGATTTGCCAGCAAAAACCCGGTTCAATGTGACTATTTTACGCAAAGGGAAGGCACAAAACCTGCAATGGTTTAAATAAGGGGTTTTTTTATTAACAATTCAATACATTTTTTTCGGTTGGGATTATTTCCGGTATTTTTATAATACCTGGTTCTATATGTCATCCACCTATAGTATAAAGTACTGATTTTCTGACTACTGGAAATACTTAGGCTCAAATATCTCCAAATATTTCCAGGTGGATTTTAGCAGAAAAATGATGAAGATCATTTCCCAGAGCTAAGCCGCTTATTTATACTTAAAAAAAATAGCATTAAATAAAGTCTGATTGTTTACTTTTTTGCAAAAAATGTGAAAACATTTCGGCGAATTAGTACTAACTTTGAAACTTCTCTTTCAAGTCCCGTATTTATACTCATTTTTCTCAATATCTTGTTTGCGTGAGCTCATGATTAGGATCAACTTTCTTCTCCTCCTTGTATCATTTTCTTCAACGCTTCTCTGCCAGGAAAAGGCTCAGATTGTCTTAGATTCATCAAGCACTTTTTTATGGAATTCAGAAACCAGCAGCTGGGCATATGATGGATCTAATGTATACCTGTATGATAGTTACGGAAATCAATCTGAAAATATTATTTATAAGCGGCACCCTGAGACCCATGAGATACTATGGGTCAGGGCGGTTTACTTATCAACATGATGCCAGAGGAAATCAGATTGAAGCCATAACTTATCAGTGGGATCAGGAATTCAAGGTTTGGGTCAAAAAAGAACGTTCTGTCCAAACATATAATGCCGGAGGGATTCAGACTGAGTTGATTAAATCTGAGTGGAATACAGAAACCAGTAGATTGGGCAAACAAAGAGCTTCAGATTTTTAAATCAATTGCAGCGGATAAACCCATTGAGGTAATAACCTACCATTGGGAAGCCTCAAACAAATGATTGGACTGAGTACTCTCGAAACACTACCAGCTACAATGCCGAAGGGAATCCAAGTTTAATATTGTAGATTTTTGGAATCCTATTCAAAATAACTGGGGAAATGGATGGCGTTATGTTTATGCCTATGATGACTATGGGAATCAGATCGAAGGTTACACAATACCAACTGGGACGCTGTAAATAATACCTGGCTGGGCAATGTGTATTATCGTAATACATATGACGTCAATGGGAACAGAACTAAATTCAGAAGTTACTTCCTGGAATGCAGAAACAAATGCCTGGGTAGGTAATTTACAGGTGGATGAATTATATGATGAGGAAAATAATCGAATAGAGGAATCATATCATATCTGGAATTCAACAGCCAACAAGTGGATTAGATACCTGGCATTATTTGAATACATATGATGACTCTGGGAACCAGCTCGAATGGATTCAAAACTCCTGGAATTCTGAATCGAATGAATGGAGATATTCTTCAAAACAGCTTTCTCATTGGTCTGAAAAAGTGTTCACCATATCTGATACAAGCACTGTAACCAGTACATCGACTATACCTGATCCCGGTAAAAACGCCACAGGATCAATAAATGATAACTTCGTGGTCTATCCGAATCCCATAATAGATTATGCAACCATTAAACTTCCTCGTGAGGTTGAAATAAATCAAATTGATATTATTAATGTTTATGGAAAGACGGTAAGAAGAATTACAGAAGTCCAGAGTAATATTGTATCGATTCAAAGAGAAAATCTGCCAAACGGTATATACTTTATCCGTATCCATGCAGAAAAAACATATCTCAAAAAAGTAATAATTATGTAATTTTTCTCGTTGCCTATGAAGAAATGTATTATTAATCAAAGTGTTGAAAAAAAATTACTAAATTTGCAGCTCTTTAGGCAGCAAATTTTGTAACCCGTTCCAAACTTTTACGTATAAAGCTAATGTTATCGCGTGATCTTATGAGAAAAAGCTTAATGGTGCTACTCCTTCTTGCACCCATCTCAAAACCCCTGTTTAGCCAGCAATCGAATCAATCGGTTATTGACAAGAGTTATATCTATCAGTGGGATTCAGCGAACCAGTAACTGGGAATATTATCATCGTATTCTATACTCGTATGATGAGAATCTGAACCTGACTGCCGGCACTTATTATATCCAATCGGATTCTGAAACTTTAGAGTGGATAGCTCAATGGCGCTTTATCTATTCTTATGATGCATATGGAAACAGAATACAGGTTGATTATTCCAATTGGAATCAACAAACTTAAATTGGGAAATAGATTCGCGGTATGTTTATGAATATGATGCGAACGGAAATCGAGTCGATTTTACATATTATTACTGGGATGCAGTAAGTAATGAATGGATAGCAACCTCTCGTAAATCCGAGACATATAGTCCCAACCAGGACAGAATTTCCGGATTATTCTACTATTGGGATGATGGAAAAAATGGATGGACTGAATACAAGAAGTATAGCACTTCTTACGGAACCGATGGAAAACTCTTCTTATGAGGTTATGCTCATTGGGATTACGGAACCAATGACTGGCAAAAGGACGGACAAATTTTTTTCAAGTATGATGACAATGGGAATCGCATTCAATTTGAGAGTCGCTATATTGATCCCGTTACCAGTGAGTGGAAAAGTGATTTACTGGTGAATGAAGCGTATGATGAGAATGGAAACCAAACCAACGGAACCTATTACCATCCGGATCCACAAACCAATGAATGGGTAGGTCACTGGCGCTATAAGTATACATATGATGATGCTGGGAATAGAACAGAGGAAATAATTTTTGATTGGGATGCTAACTCCTCCTCCTGGGTGAATAGTTCATTTAGATCTATTACAATTGACCTCGCTGGAAATCCAATTGAAGAAGTACAGACACAATGGGATGTGAACAATAATTCCTGGAAGAATATAACAAAAGCAGTACATTATTATTCATCTCTTGTAACCGAGATACCTGATACTACAATGGTCCCTGACAACGTGGATATCAGGGCCTATCCAAACCCAGTTACGGATTACGTAACGATTGATATATCTGACAGCCTCGAGATATCCAAAATTGAAATTATTGACCTCTACGGCAGAATTATACGGACGGAGGCTAACATCAACAGTTCATCTGTAACATTACAGAGGGGTAATCTCCAGACTGGTATTTATATTCTCAGGATCCATTCTGCTGAGATCTATACCAAGGATATCATGATCAGATAAAAAATAAATTTTAGACAAAAAACAATCCCCTTGAAACTTTTATGATTCAAGGGGATTTTTGTTTGTAATGTACCCGGAGTGGGACTTGAACCCACACGGCCATCACTGGCCACTGGATTTTAAGTCCAGCGTGTCTACCAATTCCACCATCCGGGCAGGAAGGCCTGGGTGTGAGTGTGGGTGTGGGTGTGCAGCCTGTGTGGGCAAGGGTAAGGGTGTGGTTAAATGCACTGACACTGAAAGCAGCGGGTGAAAAAAAAATCCCGCTGACGGGATTTCTTCCATTTTTTGAGCGAGAAACGGGACTCGAACCCGCGACCCCGACCTTGGCAAGGTCGTGCTCTACCAACTGAGCTATTCTCGCGTGAAGGCATGAGTATGAATGCCTGGGTGTGGGTGTGTGAGTGTGGGAGTGTAAGGGAAGGCAAATTTAACGGATTTTTTGTAAAGCACAAAAATTTTCAATGGCTCCAAAATAATGATCTCCTGATAACCCTGATTTATATGTCAGGATCACTCTAATCCGGTTATTTTCTTGATCTCGTTTAACTTGTTCAAGGCTTCAATAGGCGTCAGGTTATCCACGTCCAGGTTCTTGATCTCATCCCTGATCTGTTTGAGGATCGGATCATCCAGCTGGAAGAAGCTCATCTGGAAACCTTCACGCTGGGAGGCCAGGTCCCCAACAGGTTTGGTAAGCGAATGTTTCTGGTGAGATTTTTCAAGTTCTTCCAATATCTCATTTGCCCTGTTAACAACTGAACGGGGCATGCCTGCCATCCTTGCAACATGAATACCAAAACTGTGTTCGCTCCCCCCCCTTTCAAGTTTTCGGATAAATATAACCCTGTCATCCAGTTCTCGGATGGATACATTATAATTCTTAACCCTTTTAAAATCACTCTCCATCTCATTCAGTTCATGATAATGGGTGGCAAAAAGGGTCTTGGCCTTGTACCTTGGATGCTCATGAATGTATTCTACCATGGCCCATGCAATGGAGATCCCGTCATAAGTTGCTGTACCCCGTCCTATCTCATCCAGCAGGATCAGGCTCCGTTCAGAGAGATTATTCAGGATACTGGCAGCCTCATTCATCTCCATCATAAATGTGGATTCCCCCAGGCTGATATTATCCGAGGCCCCTACCCTGGTAAATATCTTATCGACCCATCCTATCCTGGCTTCGTCTGCAGGTACAAAACTCCCTATCTGTGCCATCAATACGATCAGGGCGGTCTGCCTGAGCAGGGCAGATTTCCCGGACATGTTTGGCCCTGTAAGAATGATCACCTGCTGCTCACGTGTGTCAAGGCTAACATCATTCGGCACATAGGATTCTCCCATTGGTAATTCCCTTTCAATCACAGGATGCCTGCCCTGTTTAATCTCTATCATCTCCGAATGATTGACCTCGGGTCTGATATACTGGTTTTCAACCGCCACCAGGGCAAAAGATAACAGGCAGTCCAGCCTGGCTGTCAGGGAAGCATTCAATTGGATGGCAGGTATATAATCGATTACACTGATTACCAGGTCATGGAAGAGGTTTGCCTCGAGGGCCAGGATCTTTTCCTCTGCCCCCAGTATCTTTTCTTCATAGCTTTTCAACTCGTCCGTAATATATCTTTCCGCACTGACCAGGGTCTGTTTCCGTATCCATTCTTCCGGCACTTTGTCCTTGTGTGTATTCCTCACTTCGATATAATACCCGAAAACATTATTAAACCCGATCTTGAGGGAGGGGATCCCTGTCCGTTCACTCTCACGCTCCTGTATTTGTGTGAGAAAATCTTTTCCCGAATAGACGATATCCCTCAGTTCATCCAGCTCTGAGGATACACCGCTGGCAATTACATTCCCCTTGTTTACCATTGCAGGGGGATCTTCCTGAAGTTCCCTTTCAATTTTCTCCCTTACCTCTGCGCAGGGATCGATCTGTTTCCCCAGATTAACAATGCCATTTTCTGCAGTGGACAGGCATTTTTCCTTAATCTCCTCAAAGGAAACCAGGGCCACCTTCAACTGTTGCATCTCTCTCGGAGTAACCTTCCCCGCGGCTACCCGGGATATAATCCTTTCCACATCCCCCATCTTTTTAATCTGCGGAATAAGATCCTCCCTTAAGTTGGCATTTTCATGCATGTATTCTACGACATTCAACCTGTCATTTATGGACACAATATCTTTCAATGGCAGCGCCATCCAGCGTTTCAACAACCTTGCCCCCATGGGAGATTGGGTCTGGTCAAGTACATCTATTAATGTCCTGGCCCCATCCTGCAGTGCATTGAACAGTTCCAGGTTCCGGATGGTGAATTTATCGAGCCAGACATAATTGTCTTCCTCTATCCTGGTAATCGAGGTGATATGGCCCGTCTGATGATGCTGGGTAATCTCAAGATACTGAAGGATGGCACCTGCAGCAATGATGGCATAGGGCATATGCTGGACTCCGAAACCTTTAAGAGAGGTGGTCTGAAATTGATTTAACAGACGGTCATTGGCCGTATCTTCCGTATAAACCCAATCATCAAGCAGGAAAGTATTGAATGTCGCCCCAAAGGTCTCCTGAAATTCCTTCTTATGGCTTTTTTCAATAAGGATCTCCTTGGGTTTGAAACTGTTCAGCAGTTTATCAACGTACTCAGCATTGCCCTGGGCAGCCAGAAACTCCCCTGTAGAAATATCCAGAAAGGCTACTCCCGCAATATGTTGATCAAAACATACACCTGCGAGGAAATTATTCTCTTTGCCTTCCAGGACGTTCTCATTATAGGATATGCCCGGGGTTACCAATTCAGTGATGCCCCTTTTAACAATTTTCTTGGTTAGTTTAGGGTCTTCCAGTTGTTCACATATGGCTACCCGCTGTCCTGCCCTTACCAGCTTGGGAAGGTAAGTGTCAATGGCATGATGGGGAAACCCTGCCAGTTCAACATAACTTGCAGCTCCATTTGCACGTCTTGTCAGGGTTATTCCCAGGATACGTGATGAACGAATGGCATCCTCACCGAAAGTTTCGTAAAAATCTCCTACCCTGAATAACAGGATCGCATCAGGATGTTTATGCTTGATGCTGTTGTACTGCTTCATCAGAGGAGTATCAGCATATTTGGAGGGTTCGGACACGTGGGCAGCAGATCAGATGGTTATAGAATGCAACAAAAATATAGGAAAAAGAGCCTGTATGAAAGCATTGATGACAGGTTGTTGATAACTTTCACCTCGTTCGCAAACGTACACAGGTGTACCAATCCGAACACAATTCAAAAAAAAATCAGTTTAACATTTGTTTAACATTTGACTGAGAACCTGACAATTATATCATTTGGCATAATTCATGAGAAGAATGAATGCTGGTTGTTCATAATAATTTATTATTCACTAATTGACAGTAAAAAAAATCCCCGGTTTCGGAGCAACCGGGGATTCAGATTCAACATCTTAAGAGTATTAGAGTAGAAAGATGAAGAATAATTGCGGTTTAAAGATAATCTTTTCTTGATAAAAATTCAAGGTTAAGGTTAAATTAAATTATTCATACTCAAACCCCTTGTCTTTAAACAGCAGTTGTCCTCCCCTTTCGATTTAAACACGAAAAAGTTTGTTGAATTGCTTCAGGTACCCGCTTCATAATGAAACGGGTACCTGTTTTACAGGCAGTTAGGTTTCACTAGGTTATTGCCTTCCGGCTTACCGGTTAGCAGGGACAGCTATGCAATAAAACTAACGTTTAACCCTAAAACTAGCGTATGAGAAAGTATGTACTAGCCATTGTGTGCTTACTTCTCGGGGGGGTTCACATCGCATTTTCACAGGACCGGCAAATTACCGGTACCGTGACTTCCGCGGAAGATGGATCAACATACCCGGGAGTAACTGTCATGGTCCCAGGGACCACGATTGGTATCAATCACTGATCTGGACGGTAAATATTCAATTACTGTTCCGGATAATGCCACCAGATTGGAATTCAAGTATGTCGGGATGAAAACCGTTTCGGCACCCCATCGAGAATCGATCCGTGATCGACATCGAGTTGGAGGAAGATATACTTGGACTCGAAGAAGTAGTGGTAGTAGGTTACGGCCGGCAACTTAAAACGGATCTCACTGGCTCCATTGCGAAAGTCTCCACAGAAGATCTTAACGAGGTGCCCACCGTCACAATTGAAAATGCCCTTCAGGGCGTCACTTCCGGGGTTCACATCGAGCAGTCCAGCGGTAAGCTCGGGGAAGCGATAAAAGTCCGGATCCGTGGTTCCAGTTCCATTTCAGCCGATAACCAGCCGCTGTACGTGGTCGATGGTATACCGCTGTACACAGAAGATACCGGGAACAACACCAACCATCCAACCAATCCGCTTGCCCAGTTCAACATGAATGATGTTGAAACGATAGAGATCCTGAAAGATGCCTCCGCTGCCGCCATTTATGGCTCCAGGGCCGCCAACGGGGTTGTCATGATCACAACCAAGCGCGGCAGGGCAGGGAAGACTAACATTGATATCAATTTATCGCATGGAGTCAGCACCCGGTCGAATGTGGTTGGTTTCCTGAACACAGATGAGTATCGGGAAATGTGGGACGAGGCTGGAGAGAACTACCTGGCTCTTGATGACTGGCTTGGTCTTGGTGATATGGATACCTACAGGGATTTTGTCAACGGTTACTGCCCGGGATACCTGGACAGCGAATACGGACAAAGCTTTAATACAAACTGGGAAGAAGAAGCCTTTCGTACCGGAACGGTCACCAATTTTGACCTTTCTGCCAGCGGGGGCAATGAAAAGACCAATTTCTTTACCGGTGTATCCATGCTTGACCAGGAGGGCATCCTGATCAATAACCGTTTCAGGAGGGCCAGTGCACGGCTGAACCTTGAACATGCAGCTGCAGAGAAGCTGAAGATCGGGATGAATACCATGTTCTCAAGGACAAGGCTTGACAGGGTATCAAACGACAATGCATTCTCCACACCCATGCAGCTGTTTGCCTTGCCACCCGTACAGCCCAAAATTGATCCGGAAACAGGTGAATTGAATACCAATACCCTCTATTTTAACGGGCTGATCGATGCAAGGGACAATTACGCTAAAAATATAGCTTACAGGGCAATGACAAATATGTTCCTGAACTGGGAATTTGTAAGGGGACTGTCATTCCGTTCTGAATTCGGTGTTGATCTGGTCACCCAAAAAGAAGATGAATTCCGCGGCAGAGTGACCCAGGACGGGGCTCCTGACGGGAATGGCCTTGCGCGTTCCGTTAATGTGCTGAAGCTCACCACCAATAATTACCTGAGTTTTTCAAGGCAGATAGGTGAATAACCATGACCTGGAAGCAATCGCCGGAATGACCTTTGAGAACATACAGAGGGACCTGCACTGGATCCAGGCAACCGGATTTCCAACGGATGCTTTCCAGACCATCGCCAGTGCGACCACAGCCAGCGCTTTTACATCTGAGGAAACTGCATTCGCTTACCTGTCATATTTTGGCCGTGCCAATTATAAGCTGATGGACAAGTACCTGATGGCGGCCAGCGTGCGTTATGATGGTTCTTCCAGGTTCGGGACAAACAACCGTTATGGTATATTCCCCGCTGCTTCAGTTGGCTGGATCATGTCCAGGGAAAATTTCCTGCAAAATGCCAACTGGCTGAGCTTCCTGAAACTCCGTGGCAGCTATGGTGTTGTCGGGAATTCGGGGATTGGCAATTTTGATCACCTGGGCACCTACCGCGGCGCAGATTATGCCGGTACCTCAGGAATTCGTCCATGGACACTTGCCAGTCCGGACCTGAAATGGGAAACCACAACCCAGTATGATATCGGGATTGATTTCGGTTTTTTAAGGAACAGGATCAACGGTGAACTCGATTACTATTATAAACATACTACCGACCTGCTCCTGGCCCGCACCCTTCCGGCAACTTCGGGATTTACATCAGTAACTGAGAATGTAGGATCACTCGAGAACAAGGGTTGGGAAGTAGTGATCAACACCAATAACCTGGTAGGCAGGTTTAAATGGAATACCAGTTTCAACATTTCCCAGAACATAAATAAGGTCCTCGATATCAACGGTCCGGATATTATTGTAGCTGAGAACCGCGTCCGGGAGGGAGAGCCTGTCGGAGTATTTGTAACGAGGAGTTATGCCGGTGTAAATCCGGATAACGGGCATGCCATTTATTACCTGGAAAACGGTGAAACGACCGATGATTACAATATCGCACCAAACCTTGTAGTAGGAAGTCCCAATCCTGATTTTGTGGGTGGTATGACCAATACTTTCAATTACATGGGATTTGACCTGAATATCCTGTTATCCTTCGTCCAGGGGAACAAGGTTTATAACGGAGGTGGCCAGTGGCAAAATTCAAATTCATCCGGTTGGCTTGATAACCAGACCAAGACCCAGTTAAACCGCTGGCAGCAACCTGGTGATATTACGGATGTACCGCAGGCCGTATTCCTGGGGAATGAATTTTCCGGGACCAATGCTTCTTCGCGGTACCTTCATGATGCCTCTTATCTGAGGTTGCGGAGCGTCAGTTTCGGGTACAACCTGCCTTCAGCGGTGGTTGAGAGAATGAAACTCAGGAGCATGAGGATCTATGCCTCGGCTACCAACCTGTTTACCTGGACTACCTATCCAGGATGGGATCCGGAGGTTAATTTCCTGGGAACCAACTATTCTCAGACCACCATCAACATTTCACAGGGACAGGATTTCTATACAGCCCCACAGGCCAGAACAATTACTGTTGGTATAACTGTAGGATTATGATGAATGCAGCAAGTAAAACTCAAAATCTAAAGAACATGAAAAAGACATATGTTAAATACATGATTGCGGTACTGCTGACAGGATTCATGTTTACATCCTGTGACAAGTACCTTGACATTGAACCAAGACAAGTAGTCAGTGCTGAGTCAGCCATTACTACGGGCGAAGATGTCCAGCTATTGCTGATCTCAGCATACGAAGGTATCAAAGGGACCTTTGGCAACAATGAAGGAGGTGAACTATGGGGAGGTGGATTTAATTATTCCAGCGAACTTATTGCGAGCGACCGGAGACGTTACCTGGGTAGGTTCCTTCGAGGAACAACGTGAGTACCAGAGGAAAGCCATAACCACCACCAACCTGCAGGTCAGGGATGACTGGATCAGGGCTTATGAAGTGATCAACATTGCAAACACTGTCCTCAGCGTACTTGATGTTGTTGAAGATACAGACCAGAGGCAGCGGATTGAAGGAGAAGCCAAAGGGATCCGTGGGATGGTTTACTTTGAACTGGCCAGGTTCTGGGGACTTCCCTACGAAGCCGGGCAGACCAATGACCAGCTGGGCGTTCCCCTGATCCTTTCCGCTACAGTAGCCGTAGATGATGTTACCTCTCCAACACGGTCCACCGTGGAACAGGTCTTTGCCCAGGCAATAACAGATCTCAGTGACGCAGAGACCCTGCTGGATGGTTTTGGAGGCAATGATGGCTATGTATCCACTTATTCAGCCAGTGCATATCTCTCAAGGATCTACCTGCAGCAGGGCAGGTATGAAGAAGCTGCCCAGAAGGCAGACAGAGTGATACAATCTGGTGAGTATGCACTGGTGGAAGATCCACTGGAAGCTTTCAATAACAAAGGTTTTGTCTCCGAGGATGTTTTTGCTATCCGGCAGACTGAGACCAGTAACCACGGTGAAAACAATAGTGGCTTATCCACGCATTATGCCTCCCTGGCAGGCCAGGGAAGGGGTGATGTTGAGATCCACTCCACTTTCCTGGAAAAATATGGTCCAAATGACCGCCGGGGCGGACTGATGACAGAGACCATTCCTGAAGTGACCCAGATAGATAATGTCACGGAGATGTAT
Source organism: uncultured Bacteroidaceae bacterium (assembly GCA_963767555.1). Lineage (GTDB taxonomy): Bacteria > Bacteroidota > Bacteroidia > Bacteroidales > SM23-62 > SM23-62. The sequence goes on from CAVYEL010000010.1 coordinate 647,875, forward strand.
TACATAGGCATTGGGACGACCAATTCGGGTTCGATCAACTGTGCCAAGTATGGTGACAGCCGCAGAAATTTCCCTGTGATACGCCTTGCTGAAATGTACCTGACCCGTGCAGAAGGGAATTTCGAGGCCGGTACATCCCATGGTGTAGCTCCCCTTGAGGATATCAATACCATCCGGGTGAGGGCAAATACAAATCCCCTTCCCAGTGTTGACAGGGATGCTATCCGTGAGGAAAGATATCTGGAACTGTGCTGGGAGGGCTTAAGGCTTCATGACCTGAAACGATGGAAGGATAGTATAGGAGAGTATGCCTATGATGCAGGCAACCTGATCCTTCCGATACCGGAACGGGAAATAGAGGCCAATCCTGAAACTTGGTTCAGAATCCATATTACACAGGAGGCTAGAGATCCATTGCCGGATGTTTCCTTGTGTGTGGGGGGTTGTCGTATGGCGACCCCCTTTTTACATTATTCATGTTTTACAACTCATAAATTCAAACCACAATTCTAATCCGGGATATTAACTTTAAAATTCAGGAAGGAAACCCCTAAGCCAAATGCAACATATTCTCATACTTGGAGCCGGACTCTCCTCTTCAACCCTGATAAAGTATTTGCTGGATCACTCTCAGGAGAACAACTGGCATGTTACCCTGGGTGATATTAACGAGGAACTGGCCATGCAGAAGATTGACAATCATCCTAACGGCAAAGGGATTAAATTTAATGTTATGGATGACGGTCTGCGTGGAAAGTTAATCGATGCTGCTGATATTGTGATCTCCATGCTGCCGGCCAGGAAACATTTCCTGGTTGCTGAAGATTGCGTGAAATACAGGAAGCCACTCGTCACGGCCTCCTATGTATCTAAAGAGATCAGGGGACTCGATGCAGAGGCCAGGAAACAGGGGGTATTACTGCTGAATGAAATGGGTGTTGACCCCGGCATTGACCATATGTCAGCCATGCATGTCATTCACAGGATACATAAAATGGGTGGCAAGATCGATGTGTTTGAATCCCATACCGGCGGACTTGTGGCACCAACCTACGATAATAATCCCTGGCGATATAAATTTACATGGAATCCCAGGAATGTTGTCCTGGCCGGCCAGGCCGGAGCAAGGTTCCTGCACAACGGGAAATTCAAGTATATTCCCTACCACAAGCTATTTCAGCGATATGAGATCCTCAGGATCCTTGACCTGGGTAAGTTTGAGGCCTATCCCAACCGGGATTCACTGACCTACCAGGAGGATTACCATTTGCATGATCTGTCAACCATGTTTCGTGGAACCATCCGCAGAGTGGGTTTTTGTGATGCATGGAATGCCCTTGTGCAGCTGGGCGCCACAGATGATTCTTACCAGGTTGAATTTCCCGGAGAAATGACTTACCGCGATTTCACCAACAGTTTCCTGGCATACAACATCGTTGATCCGGTAGAAACAAAACTGGCCAGGTACCTGGATATAGATCCGAACGGTGATATTATGCAGAAACTTGCCTGGCTCGGGTTATTTGAACGGAGAAAAGCAGGAATACAGGACCAGACCCCTGCCAGGATCCTGCAACACCTGCTGGAAGAGAAACTGAAGCTGGAACCAGCTGACAGGGATATGATCGTCATGCAGCACCAGTTCGAATACATCCTGGATGGCAGGAAAGAACGTATCGTTACATCCATGGCCTATAAAGGGGAAGATATAGTCAATACCGCTATGTCAATCACAGTGGGACTGCCTGTGGCTATCGCCACAAAACTGATATTCCAGGGACAAGATCAATTGACAGGGGTCCATATCCCCATTCATGCACGAGATCTATAAACCAGTGCTGGATGAACTGGAAAATTTGGCATCCGTTTCTTAGAAGAATAACCTACTTCGCCTGATCTTGCCACTGAAGCCAGGTAAATTTGCCCTCAGAACGCTAGATAGAAATCCCGTGTCAACTCCCGATAGGCATCGGTGTAATCATGCCTTCTGTCCCTTTCAATGGCCATCTCAGAATCCAACATCATTTCTACCGGTTTCATTCTGAACTCCAGCAGGTGCCTTTTGACCGGCAAACTGGTCGTGGGACTGACACGGCATATCCTGTGCAGGTGCAGTCCTTTCTCACCTGCCAGCATTTGCATTTTGTTGCTTTCTTCAACCGGCAGTATCAAACAGACTCTTCCTTCCCGAGTAAGCAGTTTCACCACCCCTGATACCAGGTCCCCCAGGCTTAGCAGGGTATCATGCCGGCTGATTTCTTTCCCGGGGTCTTCCGGTTTCCAGGAATCAATGAAAAAAGGCGGGTTTGAGACTATCAGATCAAACAATCCCGGCCCCGTCTTACAGTAATCCTGGAAAGACTGATTGATCACTTTGATCCTGTGAGCCCACGGTGAGGTCCTGATATTTTCCATGGCCTGTTCACAGGACGCCTGATGGATCTCAATGGCCGCTATAGGGATTCCCGCTCCCATGACACTGGCATCCGTTCGTTGGGCCAGCATCAAGGCAATGAGGCCGGTCCCCGTACCCACATCGAGGATAGATCCCGCCTTCTCCACCCCGGCCCAGGCACCCAACAATACACCATCGGTCCCAACCTTAAATACCGATCTGTCCTGTTCTACCAGGAATTGTTTGAACTGAAAATGGTCTTCAGACATCAGTAATTTTCAAATATCCCCAAGCCAAATAATGCAAAATCATATTTAACCGGATCCGCAGGGTCGAATCTTCTTAAAACCCCGGTGACCTCCTCAACGGCTTTCCAGTCATTCTGCTTCCTTTTCAAAAGTCCCAGCTTCCTTGCTACATTTCCTGTGTGTACATCAAGTGGAAGGTAAAGGTCTGCAGGTTTGATTTTGTCCCATATCCCAAAATCCACTCCGGCATCATCACTCCTTACCATCCATCGCAGAAACATATTCAGCCTTTTCGATGCTGAACCGGCAAAGGGATTTGCCAGGTGCTTTTCTGTTCGTGGGGAGTGTTTTATGCCAAAGAATATATCCCTGAATCCAAGGATTGCCTGCTTGATACTCCTGTTTTTGTTATATGCAGCCAGAAAAACGGGATACATGCCACCTTTGTTTTTGTATATATCGTGTAGCGACCAGATGAAAAATTTGCAATCTTCTTCATTGAATGTACGATGTTTGAACCCATTGAAAACGCTCAGGTCCTCTTTTTTAAGATTCATTAAAAATTCATATGGGTTATGGTCCATTCTTGAGATCAGATCTGAGGCATTCAGGATGATGGTATTCCTTCTGCCCCAGGCAATTGTGGCCGCCAGGAAAGCAGCTATTTCTATGTTTTCCTGCCTTTGGAATTGATGAGGGACCAGGATTGGATCGTTCCGGATGAAATCACTCCGGTTATACCTCACCACTTTATCCTCAAGAAACTGCCGCACAGTACCCAGTAGTTCAGTGTCCATATTCTTTTGCCAAAAAATCCTGTCTGGTATTACCTGAATTCAGCTTAATATCTGTCCGTCCTTGAGGCGGATTTTCCGGTCAGACATGCCTGCCAGTTCCATATCGTGGGTCACGATAACAAAGGTCTGTTTGAATTTTTCCCTGAGTACGAAGAACATCTCATGCAATTCCTTCTTATTCTGGCTGTCGAGGTTTCCGGAAGGTTCATCTGCCAGGATGACCGCCGGTCCATTAATGAGGGCCCTGGCTACTGCCACCCGCTGCTGTTCCCCTCCAGAGAGTTCAGAAGGCTTGTGTTCCAGCCTGTCCTTCAGGTTCAGGAAGGACAGCAGTTCCTTTGCCCTGGATTCCACATCCCTGCGTGGCTGCCTGGCAATATACCCGGGTATACAAACATTCTCAAAGGCACTGAATTCCGGCAGAAGATGATGGAATTGAAAGACAAAACCTATTTTAAGGTTCCTGAACTTTGCCAGTTGTTTTTCGCGAAATGAATCAATGTCCTCATTATCGATCCAGACCTTGCCCCTGTCTTTTTGAAGGAGGGTCCCGATGATCTGTAAGAGGGTCGTTTTCCCTGCCCCGCTGGCACCCACAATTGAGATGATCTCAGCACTGCCGATCTCCATGTCAATTCCCTTCAGTACCTGAAGGTCTCCAAATGATTTATTGATATTTTCTGTCCGGATCATTCCCCTATCTGATGATTTACTGAAGAACAATGTACAAATATATCAAATAGATGGAAAGCATGGCCAATCCTTTCCAACGGGAGATAATAAATTTTGCCGGGATAAAAAGCAGACCCATAAGAATTAAAGCAATCCCGAATAACCAGTAAATATCGAAGGATAGGATCATAGGATTAACCTCGAGGGGTTTAACCATGCTTGTGATACCGAGGACAAATCCAAGGTTGAAAATGTTTGACCCAATGATATTCCCAATGGAAATATCAGTGTGTTTCCTGAATGCCGCTATGGCTGAGGTAGTTAATTCAGGAATGCTGGTGCCAACAGCAATGAGTGAAATGGATATAATCCGCTGGCTCACTCCGAATTTACTGGCGAGTATAACTGCATTGTCGACCAGCAGATGGGCTCCCAATGCAAGTCCACCCGATGACCCTATGATCAAAAGTAAGGCCGGGATGAACTTCATATCTTTCTGATCCTCTTCCTCAGCCGGGTGTTCACTTTTGCCGGAGTGGTAAACAGAATATATTACATAGCCAATCAGCAAAATAAAGATCAATAAACCTTCATCCCATGAGAACCTGAGGTCTAACAGGAATAGGAAAACGATCAGGCTGAAAAGGAACATGACTGACCAGTTCGGCCAGAAGGTTTTTGGTTTTATGGGGATGGGAAGGATCAGTGAGGTGACAGCAAGGACCAGCAGAATGTTTGATATATTTGACCCGATGACATTATATACAGCCAGGTCTGTATGTCCCTTGACGGCTCCAGTAAGGCTCACCAGCAGTTCGGGAGCAGAAGTGCCAATGGCAACTATCGTCAGGCCAATAATAAAAGATGAAAGCTTAAACCGCCGGGCAATGGAAACACTACTTCTTATGAGGATCCTGCCGCTGAAAACCAACAGTGCAAAACCAATCAAAAGGAGAAGGTATACCATCTGAATTTAGACTCGGATACAGGACTTAAAATGGGATTGCAGGATGGTTAATCGAGGTCATCCTTGAATTTTTTGAAATCACTCATCAGATCTTCAGAGCTTTCTTTGATATTCTTGCCAATGTCATCCAGTCCGCTTTTAATATCAGGAGCACTCTGATTCAATTCTCGCTTGATATCATCCGCAGCCTTTCTGAATTCACGCATCCCCTTCCCAAGGCCCCTGGCCATCTCTGGTATCCTCTTGGAGCCAAAAAGAATGAGGACAGCCATTGCAAGAATGACGATCTCCTGACCACTTATGAATAAAATTACCTGGAACATGATTTCACAAAATTCTAATGTAAATATAATTCTTTTAATGGATATTAAATCGTCGCTGAATTTTGTGTAAACACAAAATATAGGCTCCTCATTTAATATCCATTAAATTCATATGTGAATTTGTACTTTGTTTGGGTATTAAGTAAGCAGCCTGACTTGTTTCGCGAAGCGGAATATGTAGCTGCTTACTTAATACCCAATCAAATAAAAAGACCTAGGATCTTTTTTTACCTTTCAGCACCCTGGTCGTCTCCGATTTCATTACCGTGTCGTAAACAACTGGTGTGGCAATGAACAGGGATGAATAGGTTCCTACAACCACACCGATCAACAGGGCAAATGTAAATCCCCGGATGACTTCACCTCCGAACAGGAAGATCATCAACAAAACGAAGAAGGTACTTAAAGAAGTACTGAATGTACGGCTAAGTGTGCTGTTCAATGCCATGTTTATGATCTCTGCCCGTTCCCGTTTCCGGTAGAGCCCGACATACTCCCTGATCCGGTCAAATACCACCACCGTATCGTTGATGGAATACCCCACTACGGTCAGGATGGCGGCAATGAATGCCTGGTCGATCTCCAGGGAGAAGGGCATGATCCCATAGAATAGGGAGAAGATCCCAAGGATAATCAGTACATCATGCACCAGTGCCGCAACAGCACCCAGGCCATATTGCCAGTTCCGGAAGCGTATCAGTATATAGATAAATATTACCAGCAGGGCAAACAGGACGGCCCAGATTGCCTGGACCTTTATATCATCAGCAATGGTCGGTCCGACTTTCTGGGAACTCTGCCTGTAATCGTTCATAAAGGTTGCAAAATTCACATCATCGGCCAGGTATGGTTGCAATCCATGTATACAGCAACTGTTCAACTTCTTCATCCACCTCTACGGCATCTCTCATCAATCTTATACTTGGTGGAAATCCTTACCTGGTTGTCTGAGCCAAAGGTGATCACCTGCGGTGGCTCACCAAATACTGCGTCCAGGCTGTTCTGGATATCTAGGGTATTGACTGATTCTTCGAACTTTGACAACAAAGGTCCGCCCGCCTGTAAAATCAATCCCCTGGTTCAGTCCCCGTGTAAACAGGGAAACAACACCAGCCAGCACGATGATCCCGGATATTACATAAAATATTTTCCGGTTACGGAGAAATTGTACATTGGTGTTTTTGAAAGCATTTTGAGTTAATTTTGTAGCAAAAGTAAGCTTGCGGTTCTTTGTCAGCATTCTTTCATATACCAGCCTGGTGATGAAAATGGCCGAAAACAGTGAGGTAGAGATACCGATCACCAGGGTTGTGGCAAAACCTTTGATGGGACCGGTTCCGAAGACCAGCAGGATAATCCCGGTAAGCAATGTCGTAACGTTGGCATCAATAATGGCCGAACGTGCATTTTTATATCCGTCGGCAATGGCCAGCTTAATGCCTTTTCCTGCAATGATCTCTTCACGTATCCTTTCATAGATCAGCACATTGGCATCCACCGACATACCGATGGTCAGCACTATTCCCGCAATACCGGGCAGGGTAAGTACGGCTCCCAGGGATGCCAGGACACCTATCAGGAAGAACATATTTGCCATCAGGGCAATAGTCAGCAACCAGTCCGGCCCTGCGGCTATAATAAAATACCATGTAAAGCATTACGACCAGAAAGGCCAGCAGGAAGGAATTCAATCCCGATGTAATGGCTGCCTGTCCCAGTGATGGACCGACAATGGCTTCCTGATGATCCTGTGCCGGAGCAGGCAGTTTACCTGATTTCAAGCACATTGGAAAGGTCTTCGGCATCGGCATAGGTGAAATTACCGCGAATGGTTGATCGTCCGTTGGGGATCTCTTCATCAACGGTTGGGGCGGAGACCACAAAACCATCCAGCAGGATGGCGATGGCCTTGCCTACATTATCCCTGGTCATCCGGGCCCAGACCTGGGCACCTTCAGCATTCATCCCCATGGTAACAGTGGGTGCTCCTCCTGTCTGTGCAAAATCAACACTGGCGCTGGTTACTGCACCACCTTCAAGGGGTGGTCTTCCGTCCCTCCCTGTTACTCTTAATGAATACAGCACAAAATAATTTCCGGCTTCATCATAAGGGCCCATATCCCAGTGGAACCGTACATCCCTTGGAAAAAGGGACCGTATCTGATTCATTTGCAGGTATTGTCTGACCTTCGCTGTATCCTTTGTATGGGCAAAACCAACACCGGCACCGGGCACGAATTGCCCCTGCCGGCTTACATTTGGCTGCAGAATTCCCAGCAGGGGATTCTCCGATACGAATTGTTCAAGGGTTAATGCAGCCGTGGTATCTCCCAAAAGGCTATCGGCCGTGATCTGGTCAAGCAGGCTGATTTCCTGTTCATCATCTCCAGCTTCTGCGCCTTCCGTGGCCCCTTCAGTGCCAGCTGCTTGTTCGAGTTCAGCCAGGAGGGGATTCGTTTCATCTGCCTGGGACAGATCGGTCTGTTCCCCTGATCCTTCTGTAACATCAGTGGCTGATTCTCTCAGGGCTGCCTCTGCATCAAGTATTTCCCGGAGTCTCTCATTGGCTTGCTGCAGATATGGAAATATTTCAGAGTTATCGTATGTTTCCCAGAATTCCAGAACGGCTGTCCCCTGTAAAAGCTTCCTCACCCTCTCGGGTTCTTTGACCCCGGGTAACTGTACCAGGATCCTGCCCTGTGTTTCCAATCTCTGGATATTCGGCTGAACGACACCAAAACGGTCTATCCTGCTACGCAACACATTGAATGCGTTATCCATGGACCCTTCCGTCTCAGCCCGGATAACCCTCAGGACATCTTCATTGCTGGAATTAAAATCTATCTGTCCCCTTAATTCCCGGGTGGCAAAAATGGCTGCGAGCATACCATTTGGATCAATTTCCTCGAAGGCCCGACCAAAAAGGGTAACAAAATCTTCCTGGCTGTCTTTCTGGTATTCCAGCGCCTGGGCAATGGCCTGGTTGAATGTCGAATCAGTATTGTAATTTGACAGTGACCGGATCATATCCACCATGGATACTTCCAGGGTCACATTCATTCCTCCTTTAAGGTCAAGTCCAAGGTTGATCTCCCGCTCCTTGCATTCCTTGTAGGTATATTTACGGAGAAGTATATTGTATACTACTTCGCTCCCGATGGAGTCAATATAAATTTCCTCTCTGGCGGAATCTCCCTGGGCATAATTCCTGGCATCACTTTCCACCTTGCGCGACACAAAAGTAAAAGACAACTGATAGACACATACTACAGCCAGGGCGATGGCAAATACCCTAATGGCTCCTTTATTCTGCATTTGGTTCTTGTTTTGTTATTTGAACGCGCAAATATATACAATTTTCAGGACATCCGGAACAGTCTGATACATCTATAAAGAGCCCCTTTCGTAAAATATTCCAGATAAAAAAATCCTCCTGTTCTGCTGACAGGAGGATCAGGCTTTATTATATGGAAACTATTCCTTAAAACAGGTTCATGTCATCAAGCGCCTTCATGACCTCCTTGACATGTCCTGCAGAAGTGTTAAGCAATGCCATTTCATCATCATTCAGGTCGATCTCAATGATCTTCTCAATACCGCCTCTGCCCAGTATGACGGGTACGCCAAGACATACATCTTTGAGGCCATATTGACCTGTCAGGATGGTGGAAACCGGGAAGATCCTTTTCTGGTCATTTACAATGGCTTCAACCATCTGCGCTGCAGCAGCACCAGGAGCATACCATGCCGAGGTACCCAGGAGTTTGACAATCTCTCCTCCTCCTTTGGCTGTCCTGGCCACAATTTTTTCAATTTCTTCACTCCCCAGAAGTTCTGTTAGAGGTATTCCGGCAATGGTTGTATATCGTGGCAAGGGGACCATAGTGTCACCGTGTCCACCCATGAGAAGGGCCTGTATATCCAGGGGAGAGACATTAAGGGCATTGGCCAGAAATGCCCGGTAACGGCCCGTATCCAGTATGCCTGCCATGCCGAAGACAGGGTTGCCGGTTTTTTTGGCTGCTTTGGTGGCAGCATAGGTCATCACATCGAGTGGATTGGTTACCATGATAATGATGGCTCCGGCGAATATTTCATGGCCTTGTCCGCGACGTCCTTTACGATCAAAGCATTGGTCTTAATCAGGTCATCCCGTGACATGCCTGGTTTCCTGGGCAGGCCAGATGTGATTACGATAATCCCCGAATCTTTGGTCTTTTCATAATCATCCGTATAGCCGGTCACCCTGGTATTAAAACTATTGATGGCCGAAGTCTGCCAGATATCCAGGGCTTTTCCTTCAGCCACTCCGGGCTTTACATCGATCAGGATAACTTCTTTTGTAACATCTTTGTGTGCAATGACATTTGCGCAGGTTGCCCCAACGGCCCCAGCGCCAATAACGGTAATTTTGTCCATTTTGAAGTTTTTTAGGATGAGTGCTTACCAAATTTACTTAAAAATTGGACAGCTTCAAACTGTATGGAATTATTATATCTTTATGTCATGTTCTTGCGGGGATTCATAAGTGCATTCATATCATTTGTGCTAATGACCGGGAGCCCGGCGCAGATCCAGGGTACTGATTCCCTTTACAGGCCTTCTGATCTTCACTACTTCTCCTCCCTTGAAGGGGAATCATTCAGTCAGTATTTCGACGGTGAGCCTGATTATTTCAATATGATCATTGCCGTAAATGCAAATAGCCGTGAAAATGAAATTGAGATATATCAGGAATGGATCAGTGATATTATTCAGGAGATCCGGCAGAAGAAATTTGACAAGCTCAGTAAGGCAAAAAAAATTAACCGGGTTAAAAATTCACTGGGACAGACCCTGCTGACTTCATTTGAACATCAATCCGATTTCAGCGATTTGTTCAAATTTGGAAAATATAACTATTACACAGCCGTATCTCTTTATACAATTATCCTGGATAGCCTGAACATCCCCTGCCAGATCAGGGAGGTATCGAACTCCATTTTACTTCTGGCCTACCCGGATGATGAGCAGATCAGCCATTGAAATAGAGGGACCTGGCTCTCAGTTTTTCGCTTTTGCACATGATACCCGCAGCAATTTTGTAGAATTTCTCAGGGTGTCAAATGCAATCGATGAAGCCACTTTTGCCTCCGCAACAGCACGTGTGCTTTTTGAACGTTATTATTTTGCAGACTACGGATTAACCATCCGTGAAATGATCGGGATGCTGTATCTGAATTCCGCCGTTGATTATCTTAACAGATCAGAACCTGCTAATGCTTATTACCAGTTTGAAAAAGCATTTGTCCTGTATCCATCCTTTAAAACCCAGTACTTATTACTGGCTCACCTGAATAGCTTTTTGTCAGCCATGGATTATCACAATCCGCAGGACCTTGGTTACCTGATCAAAGCCAGCAAACTGATTGGATTTGGTATACAAAAGGAAACGATTTCCGGCTACCTGGAGAACATTATTCACGAAATATTGGTCAAAGAACAGGACCTGGATGGAATGCAATACATTTTTGATTATTTGCAGGAATATCTTGCCGATGAAGTTGTAAAAAAAGAATTCAGCTTCCTGTTCTATTATGAAACCGGAAGGTATCATTTTTACGAGGAACAATACTGGAAAGCCATGATATCATTTGAAACGGCTTATTCCCTGAAACCTGACAATGAAAAGAACCATGAACTTTTAGCCAGGGCACTTGGTGGCTATTCAATCAGTGAAAATACTGGAATGGTCCTGGAAAAGATTAATCAATATGATACTGCTTACGCCGGAATCATCGATAACATGACCTACAGAACGATAAAGCTGCATGTTTGTCTTGAGTTTTTCGGAGAGGCATTCCAGCTGCAGGATGAAAAGAATGGTGAACATTATATGGCCATTTTTGAAGAAATGGCAGACCGGTACCCTGACATATCCATTGTCCAGCTGGCTGTTGGCAGGTCATATTCATCAGCTGCCATTTATTACTACCGGGAGGGCAGGGTACAAAAATCAAGAGAACTTCTGGAGAAGGGACTCCAATATGCCCCGCAGAATCTTGAACTGAAATTGAAGTTGAAGTCCTTCGAATGATCAAAACTTGTTTTCCACAGCCAGGTGATATTCCTTTTGCAGGATGTGATAATGATCGAGTTTGGTCTTATCCCTGGCTACAATGTTCAGTGTCTCCATTTTGAAAGTGCCTTTGGATATATGGAAGCTGAGTTCTGCCACGCCATTCTTCGTGGGAATGGGTGCAAGCTGATCATTCCAGTAGATCCCATTGGTGAGCTTCCCCTGGTAGAATTGTACATTCCGGCTCTGGTCAGACAAAGAGAGAACAAGCGTGAAAGTCTTATCCAGGCTGATCCTGTCAATTTCCCTGATCTGTATCCTTGTTTTGTAAGATTTTGGCTTACCATCCTGTGTGTACTCTTTTAGTCCCCTTCCCGGTTGCCCATTTAAATAGGGTGTTTCTGACTGTAAAACGCCAGTCTCATAAAAGGTTGTCCGCATACCGGTGATCCTTCCGTTGACATATGGGGTTTTCCGGTAAACATTGCCATCGGGATAATACCAGACAGCCTCCCCCTGCTTATAGCCGTTAACATAATGCAATTCTGTCTTGACCGTTTTCCCGTCCGGGTAATAATTGGCTGCAAAGCCCTGTTTCCTGTTATTTTCGTAGGTGATCAGATTTTCCAGGGTGCCATCCTTACGATAATCTTTGGATGTACCATGCCTGAGCTTCCCCTTTGCTTCAGTCTCGGATTTAATTTTGCCATCGGGGTAATGTTCCGTAATTACCACGGATACCAGATGGATTGGTTGGCTGTTCGGGCTCCTTTTCCTTTTGGGTGCATGTAGCTGCCAGACAACAAAGCCATAAAATACTAAAGAACAGGTATTTAAAGCGTCTCATGTTGTTTCTCACTGAACCAGTAATTCATAATCCTCTGTCAATGGCAAATTCCTTTCAAAATCATACAGGGTCAGGCGCCGGATATTAAAGAAATAGCTCCAGTAATTCTGCATGGCCATCAGGTACTGTCTGGTTGCATCATCCCTTTCCCTCAGGGCTATGTTCAGATCTGTTATATCAATCTTCCCAATGTAAAACCGCTGCTTGGTAACATTGTACCGCAACTGTGCCACGGTATCAGACTTGGCAGCGATCCGGAGCTGGTCATCCTGGAGGTTGAACTGCATGACCTGTAACATGACCTCCTGGTCAAAGTCTATCCCGTCCTGCATCACGTTGACTCGGGTGACCTCCTGGTTGGACTGGGCCATTTTATGCCTGCCCTTGGCGAGTCCCCAGTCAAGAATGGGAACTTCCATCCCTACCCTCAACCGCTCCTGGTCCTGCGTGCCCTGGTAGACGTCTGCTATGACGGGGGACTGCTGGGTAAGGCCAAAGGAAGCAAAGAGATCCGCCTGGAGTCCCCTTTCAGCCTTTGCTTCCGCCACCGAGGCATCCGCCTCCAGCAGGTCCTGCTGCATTTCGATGATGGTTGGATTGTTTTCATGGGCCTGTTCCAATGCCTGGGCCACATCAACTTCCAGATCAGGGATCTCTTCAGGGATAATCAGTTCGATGTCTACATTCTCGTTGTACCCCAGGAAGGATCTGAGCCGGAATTTATTAATCTCCAGCTGTATGCCAGCCTCATTCAGGTCCGTACTGGAAGTAAGGAAAGCCAGTTCCATCTGGAGCAGTTCATTCTCGGCGATGGTCCCGATATTATACCTGCCTTTGGCGATCTGGTAAAGAGTATCGTTATTGGCATAATTCAGCTGGGCAATCTGCAGGTTCACCTGGGCAAGCGAAAGCTGGAAAAAATATTCCACTGCCAGCATATTGACCTGCTCAAGCGATTCCACGTAGCTTTTCTGGGCTGCCTGGTATTTCAGCGGCTCAATCTTCCTTTCCCAGCGAAAACTGTTATGCGCCTTGATCGGTTGCCGGATACCAATGCTTATCGGAGTAGAAAGATAGTTTGAGCTAGTCTGGTCATCTCTGAGAAGGTCGATCCGCTGCATTTCCGAGCTCATAAATATGCTACCTCCTGTGGGGGCAATATTCTGGCGAAGAGAGGCAGAAACTGCGTAAGTGGCCAGGCTTCTTTCCACGAAAGCATCAGTCCCATCAGGTAAGGTGATCTTATCGATGGACCGGTTCAGGTCGGGAAGTGTTCCCGGCCATGGTCAGGCTGGGCCGGAATTTTGCCTTGTGTGTCCTGTATTCCCAGTAACTTCCCCGGAAACGGTGTTTGGCCATGATGGCCCTGGGGGACTGGTCCCTGGCGATCCTGATCACATCATCGAGGGTGAAGCTGAGGGTACGGTCCTGCGCTGAACCTGTGAATGCGAAACAGTTTATCAGAAAAAGAAGTAATAATCCTATGCTATATTTTTTCACTGCTTGTTTGATTTATTCATGCCTTAATGACTCGATCGGATCCTTCTCGGAGGCTCTTTTTGCCGGTGAATAACCAAATATCACACCTACCGAGGCTGAAACAAAAAAGGCAATGATTACGGAAAAAGGTGAAACAATGGTGAGTATGCCGGTGAACTTGTTGATCAGCATGGATAGTACAATCCCCAGGATCACACCTATCAATCCTCCGGTCACAGAGATCAGTATGGCTTCCGAGAGGAACTGAACTACGATATCCATCTTCCTGGCACCAATGGCCATTCTTGTCCCAATCTCCTTGATCCTTTCCATCACCGAGGCGAACATGATATTCATGATACCTATCCCGCCCACCAGCAGGGATATGCTGGCGATGGCCCCGAGTACGATATTGAAAATATCCTTGGTGCGTTGCTCCTGCTTAAGCAGCAGTTCGGGTACGGTGATCTCATAATCCTTAACCTCGGCATGCCTCCGGAAAAGCATCCTGCTCAGGATCTCTGTGGATGCGGTCAGCTCCTGGGAATCGTTTACCTGGACAACGATCTTATCCAGCTGGTGATAATTGCTGCTGGTATTTTGTGTGGGATTTACACTTCATCCAAAAAAGAACATAAACCTGCCCCCACTGACGCTTGACTGCTTGATACTGGTAGCTTACCAGGGCACGATTCTGGAACCTCATCAGCATGGTTTTTGCCGGAATATAAATATTGTCATTAAACACATTCACACCGGTATTCTCAAAGGCCGTCAGGCTGACATCCGTTCTTTCGAGAACGCCGATCACCTTAAGCCATATCTGGTCAAACTTAATATATTTGTTAATGGGATTTTCCTTGGCAAAGAATGTGCTGCGGATATTGGCCCCGATGACACAAACCGGGATCCCATTCTCTTCCTGATATTCATTGAAAAACATTCCTTCCTGCAATGCCAGGTTGTAAATGTTAAAGTATTCGGTGGTGACACCCAGCAATTTGGCCTGTTCCCGCTTCCCCGCCTGTACAACATAGCTGTTGAGGGCTATTTCGGGACTGAGCTGTTTTACCGTAGGCAGAATTTCCTCGATGGCTTCGGCATCCAAAAGGCTGAGTCCGGGTGAGAACTTGGTCTTTTGCTTGTTCTCCCCGTTTCCGTCCTCGGTAGTTTCCTCCTCGCCCGCTGGGGTAACAATCGGGTGTGATCACGATATTATTCACATCCGACCATTTTCATCTGCTCAAGGATCTCCTGCTGGGCACCATTCCCAATGGCAAGCATGCTGATCACCGCACCCACCCCAAAGATGATGCCCAGTCCCGTAAGAATGGACTTCAGCTTATTGGCCAGGATGGACTCCAGGGCAATGACTATATCATGAAAATAACGTTCCATTCTTTCCTTTGTTTATGTCGGCTGTTAACCAACGCCAGCCGGCTGGGCTCCTCCCGCTGGCTGCATCCCGCGCCGCTGCATGTCTTTGCTTTTGTTCCTCTTCCCTTTGTTTTTGCTCTTCCTCTTCCAGGCGTTTCTTTTCAGCTTCTTTCTCCCGGATTACCTCCACCAGTTCCAGCCCGGTAAATCGCATGTCCTCAGCCCCTTCAGGAACTGATAACAGGACCTTATCCCCTTGATCCAGTCCCGCTTCAACAATAATCTCATTCTCATTTGACTCATCCAGTACGACTACCTGCCTGCTATTGTTCTTTAAATAGACATAGGTCATACTATCATTTGAATGAACGGCTTCCAGGGGGATATATAGCACTGAATCATACGTTTGGGTAATGATTTTGTTGCTGGTGGTCATGGACGGCCTGAGGATGGGATCTGATTCGTTCAGCTTGATAACCACCTCAAATACCTTGGCATCCGTATTGGGAAGCTGTTCCCCAATGTTGGCTACCTCGGCTACCATGCCCGTGTACTTCTTTTCGGGAAAGGCATCCACGCCAGCCATGACTTCCTGTCCCACTTTAATCTTGCTGATATCAATCTCATTTACATAGGTCTTGGAGACCATGGTGGACATATCCGGCAGGGTAGCCACCGTCAGGTCCCAGGGATTGATCTCGGAACCCACAGTTCTTTTCTGTCCCCTCCAATCTCTCTTATAAATGACCATGCCAGGAGCCGGTGCCCGGATAATAAACTGTTGCAGCACATCTTCCATTTGTAATTTTCTTCTTCGCTGCTTGGCCAGATCAACCGTGACCTCTGTCATATCGGCCTTGAACTGCTGCACTTTAGCTGGTAGTTTTTTACTGCCTGGTTATATGCCCGCTCTGCCTTGTCAAGGTTGATCTGGGCCGAACGTATGGTAGCCGGTGGTTCGAATTGGCTCTGCTCAAGGGTGATCTCTGCTTCCTCCATATTAAATTGAGGTTGATCATTTCATCGCGAAGCTCCCTCAAGCCCATGGTGGTGTCCAGTTTGGTCTTGGTATATTCTGATTCCCTCACTTCAAGTTCATCGGATATGTCCTTATAGGAGTTATCCGCCTCGGAACGGTCAAGTGTTGCTACATAGTCCCCTGAATCTACAACCGTTCCTTCTGCAACCAGGTCCTGGATCTTGATATTTCGTATCCTGAGCTCCCGACTTCTCAAAAGTAAGGGAGCCATAATATCTGTAGAGGTTTCTGCCTGCAATTCGCCGGTAACGGTAACCAGGATCTCGAATTGCCCAAGTTTTACTTCTGTTTCAAGCGGTTTGTTTGAATCATCTTTGGTGGCCAGAGAATAAATGATCGCTGCTGCGACTATCGCAGCTGAAATGATCAGGAAAACCAGGGTGCGTTTTTTCATTATATGATTGGTCTTATTGAGTAATACGTATTAGGAATCGCTAAATTAGACTAAAAATCCCGATAATGGTTTAATCAGGTTGATGAGCTTTATGTTAAAAAAAGCTTAAAAATCAGCTTATATGATACCTGAGATCAAATCTTTTACCTGTTTTGCCAGACCTTTTGCCACCGATTCGGAACCTGCCTCAGTATAGATCCTGATAATGGGTTCGGTGTTGGATTTCCTTAGGTGTATCCAGCCCTCAGGAAGGTCAATCTTTACTCCATCCTCTGTATTGACCGGATATTCCTTAAAGGCATCCCTGACCTTCTCCAGGATCAGTTCTGTGTCTGTCTCCGCTTCAAGCGCCACTTTGTTTTTTGATATGGTATATTCCGGGTATTTTTTTCTCAATTCACTCATGGTACATTCCTGTGAGGCCAGGAAGGTCAGGAACAATGCTGCACCTGTCAGGGCATCCCGGCCATAATGCATCTCCGGATAGATCACCCCGCCATTTCCTTCACCACCGATCACGGCATTGTTTTCCTTCATTACCCTGACCACATGCACCTCTCCCACCGGGGAAGCAAAGTAACTGCATCCGTGTTTTTCCGTGACATCCTTCAGGGCCCTGCTTGAAGAGAGGTTGGACACCGTATTACCGGGTGTTTTGCTCAGTATGTAATCAGCCACCGCCACAATGGTATACTCCTCCCCGAAGACCTGCCCATGTTCATTGATCATGGCCAGCCGGTCAACGTCGGGATCGACAACAAATCCCAGGTCAGCCCCATGATCCCGTACTGCTGCGGACAATTCACCGAGATGTTCAGGCAGAGGTTCGGGATTATGCGGAAAAAGGCCGTTGGGCTCACAATACAGTTCCACCACCTCGGCCACTCCCAATTGCTTCAGCAAGGCCGGCAGTATAATTCCGCCAACAGAATTAACACAATCCACCACCACTTTCAGTCCTGCTTTCCTGATAATATCCGGATTTACCAGGTCCAGCGCCAGGATCCTGTCGATATGCTTCTGGCCATAACCGGATATACTGATGACCCGGCCAATATTTTCCACCGGTGCATAATCATATTTTCCAGCCTCAATAATATCCAGTATCCTTTGCCCTTCAGCGGCAGAAATAAATTCTCCCCGGCTGTTTAACAGTTTCAGCGCATTCCATTGTCCGGGATTATGGCTGGCTGTCAGGATGATCCCTCCGTCGGCCTCTTCCATCGAAACGGCAATCTCCACCGTGGGTGTAGTAGCCAGTCCCAAATTAAGCACATCCACCCCCATGCCCATTAATGCCCCGCAAACCAGGGTATCAACCATTTCTCCGGAGACGCGGGCATCCCTGCCAAGCACGACCTTGAGCTCAGACTTGTCTGAGGATTCCTTGATCCAGGCTGCATAAGCGGATGTAAATTTAACGATATCCAGGGGTGTCAGGGCATCTCCGGGATCTCCACCTATGGTTCCCCTGATGCCGGAAATAGATTTTATCAGTGTCATGGCACAAAGATGCTAACAAGCAAAGAATTAAACAATAATCGAGCCAGCTTTTTCTTACACCAATAGCATTAAAAAAATCGTAAATTTGGGCTTCATGAAAAGGAAATCCATTTCAGGGAGACAGCAAGCTCCCCAGGAGATCAGGCTGAACAAGTATATTGCCAATACAGGGGTATGCTCGCGCAGGGAGGCTGATACATTGATCCAGTCCGGTTTCATACAGGTGAACAGTAAAACCGTCACCGAATTGGGCACAAAGGTGGGACCGAAGGATGTGGTCACATACAACGGCAAGAGGCTGGAGGGAGAGAAAAAGGTTTATATCCTCCTGAATAAACCCAAGGACTGTGTTACAACCGTGAAAGATACACACGGCAGAAAGACGGTCCTGGACCTGGTCAGGGGGTGTTGCTCCGAAAGGATCTACCCGGTAGGGCGGCTTGACCGAAATACTACAGGGGTACTGCTGCTTACCAATGACGGAGCAATGGCAGAAGCGCTGACACACCCTTCCTATAACCGGAAAAAAGTCTATCATGTCTTTCTTAACAAGAATCTGAAAACAGGTGATCTGGCGCAGATAAGCAATGGGATAGAACTGGAGGACGGTTTTATCAGGCCTGACAATATCCAGTATGCTGATGCGAAAGATAAAAGGCAGGTGGGGATAGAGATCCATTCCGGAAGGAACCGCATTGTCAGGAGGATCTTTGAACATCTTGATTACAGTATTGAAAAACTTGACAGGGTTTATTTTACAGGATTGACGAAGAAAGGAATTTCCAGGGGACACTGGAGACATTTAACCGACAAGGAAATTGCCATGCTAAAGATGTCGGTACCCGGAAAAAGCAGAAGAAAAACATCAGAGGGCTAGCCATAATTACAAAGGATGCGCAGATCTGTTAAAACCGGTATCATATTGTTGCTCAGTGGCTGGATCCTGACTTTGTCCTCCGGTCTGCCGGCTTTCGCACAGCTGCTTTCCGGTGAGCCGGAGCCTGTCAGTGGAAGGATCATTGACAAGAGGACCCGTCGACCGCTGGCCTTTGTGAATATCACCTACCTTGCATCCGGACAGGGCACGGTTTCGAATATCGATGGAGCTTTCAGTATTGCCTCCTCACGGGATATAGATTTCCTGAAATTCAGTTATGTGGGCTACCATCCCAGGCTTATTGAAAAGGAAGATATCCGGCCGGGCAGGACCCTGTTGATTGAATTGGAACAAATGGCCTATGACATAGCCGAGGTGAAGGTATTACCCGGCGTTAACCCTGCCCATCGCATCATCCATCTGGCCAGCGAGAACAGGAAACTGAACAATCCTGAAAAACATCGGTCCTTTTCCTACACTACCTATAGTAAGATGTATTTTACCATGGATACCGATTCCATGTTCCGGACAGGGACAGATTCGTTGGGAGATGACAGGGATAATTCCCGGCAGGAGCTGGAGAAATTTCTCGAAAAGAAGCACCTGTTCCTGATGGAGTTCGTTAGCGAGCGCAAATTTAAACCCCCGGATAAGAACAAGGAAGTGGTAACAGCTTCCAGGGTCTCGGGTTTTCAGGACCCGTCTTTTACCATGCTGGCATCCCAGATCCAGTCCACCGGCTTCTATGATGAGTTGATTTTGATCTGGGACAAAAAATACCTGAATCCCATCAGTAACGGGAGTACACGAAAATACCTCTTCATCCTTGAGGACACTATGTATACAGAGCAAATGGATTCCCTGTTTGTGATCTCCTACAGGCCACTGAAAGGCAGGAATTTCGATGGTCTGAAAGGAATCCTTCATATCAACTCCAGGGGATATGCCATACAGAATGTAATCGCGGAAGCCGCTGAGACAGAAGGGATGTTCAGGATCAGGATACAGCAGAAATATAATCATATAGACAATCAACAATGGTTCCCAGACCAATTGAATACTGATATCATCCTCAGTCCGAAAAACACCCAGGCAAACGGGGAACCGGTAAGACTGCTCGGGATTGGTAAAAGTTATCTTTCAGACATTACCCTCGATCCGGAATTTAAGAACAGGGAATTTGACCACATCGAGCTGGAGGTAGCCGATGCTGCTCACAAACAGGACGAGAACTACTGGTCACAGTACCGGGTAAATCCATTGACCAGCAAAGATTCCAACACCTACCATTTTATTGACAGCGTGGGGGAGGAAGCTCACCTGGACCGAACCCTGAAGATCTTTGAGACCTTTGCTGCCGGCTATATTCCCATCGGGTTCCTGAACCTGGATTACAAAAGCCTGATCCACTGGAACCAATATGAAGGATTCAGGTTCGGCGCGGCTGTGGAGACCAATGATAAGATAGCATGGTGGTTCAGTATCGGAGGAAAGGTGGCATACGGCACCAGGGATAAAAGGCTAAAATATGGAGGGCATCTGAAATTTAACCTGAACTACAGGAAGGATGCCTGGCTCAAATTCAAATATGACAATGATGTTGTGGAAACCGCCGGTTTCAGGTTTCTTGACAAACCTCCCATTACTTCTTCAGAGGTATTTCGCAGTTTCCTGATTGCTGAAAAGGATATCATGGAGGAAAAAGCCTTTGAACTGCAATTCCCGGCTTTGCGATATGTGAAGATCAAAACCTACTTTTCCCAGGCCACCAGGTGGGTTACATCTGATTACCGCTATCTGGTGAATACACCGGAGGGAGAACAGGAAACAGACCGTTTCCCCATCACTGAAACAGGGGTATTATTAAGGTATGCGCACAAGGAAAAATTTCTTGAAACACCCAGGGGGAACAGGTTGTCCCTGGGAACCAGCTACCCGGTGCTTTATGCCAATGTCCGACTGGGACTACCGGTACTGGGAGGGGAATATGAGTATACCAAGGTAGAGGCAAAGATCACCAAGACCTTTGTCAGCAAATCACTCGGAGACACAAAAATCGCCATTGCCGGGGGTTGGGCCGACAGGGACCTGCCCTATCCTTTGCTGTATGCAGGAATTGGCAGTTATGGTACATTTACTGTAGAGACAGAGAACAGCTTTGCTACCATGCGTCTCAACGAATTTGTTTCCGACCGCTTTGCCAACCTGCATTTCCAGCAGGATTTCGGCAAGCTCCTTTTCAGCAGCGGGCAATTCCAGCCGGGGATTGTACTCGCCACCAGTGCCGGATTTGGAAGGCTTTCCTACAATGCCAATCATGTGAACCTCGACCAGAAATCTTATGAGAAAGGCTATTATGAATCCGGCGTCCTGTTCAATAATTTACTGCGTCACTGGTTTATTGGATATGGACTCGGTGTGTTTTACCGGTACGGTCCTTATACACTTCCCAAAACAATTGATAATTTTGCATTCAAATTCACCATTCGCTTTAACTTATAAAACAACATGCCACATAAGGCAGGATTTGTAAATATCATCGGAAAACCAAACGTGGGGAAATCTACCCTCATGAATGCCTTGATCGGTAAAAATCTGTCTATTATAACCTCCAAGGCCCAGACGACCAGGCACCGTATTCTCGGCATTGTGAACGGGGAAGATTTCCAGGTGGTTTATTCAGATACACCGGGACTGATAACCCCGGGTTATAAACTGCAGGAGTATATGGTGAAATTCGCCCGGTCTGCTTTCACCGATGCTGATATCATCCTGTATGTGACTGATATTGAGGACGACACGGAGAAAGCCGCTGAAATGATAACCCGGCTGAACCGGCTGAAGATCCCCTTGCTCATCCTAATCAACAAGATCGACCTGAGCGATGAAGAACAGGTAAGCTCCCTTATCAAGGATTGGCAAACGGCAGTGCCCGCGGCAACTGTCATTCCCATTTCAGCCCTGGAAAAGTTCAACCTGGAAAGAATATTCATGCTGATACTGGAAAGTCTGCCTGAATCCCCTCCTTTCTACCCAAAAGATGAACTTACGGATAAAAACGAGCGGTTTTTCGTGTCTGAGATGATCCGGGAGAAGATCCTGATGAATTACCAGCAGGAAGTACCCTATGCCGTTGAAGTGGAGGTTGAAAGCTTCAAAGAATCGGATAAGATCATTAATATTAGGAGCATAATATATGTTGAACGGGAGACACAGAAGGGGATCCTGATCGGACACCAGGGTAAAGCCCTGAAGAAAGTAGGATCGATGGCAAGGGTTGATATGGAAGAATTTTTCGAAAAAAAGGTCTTTCTCGAGTTGTATGTAAAGGTCAAAAAAGACTGGAGGAATGACGGCCGGATGCTGAAACAATTCGGTTATAATCCCACTTAGAAGAACAATTATTTATGGGAAATATAGTAGCCATAGTAGGAAGGCCGAATGTAGGGAAATCCACCCTGTTCAACCGCCTGACAGAAAGCAAAGAAGCCATCGTGGATGAAATCAGCGGGGTGACGAGGGACCGGCACTACGGGAGGTCAGATTGGAATGGCCGGGAATTTTCCGTCATTGATACCGGGGGTTACGTGACAAATTCCGAGGATGTATTCGAGGAAGAGATCCGGAAACAGGTGTTTTTGGCTCTGGATGAAGCCAACGTAATCCTCTTCGTGGTCGATGTGGAAAGCGGGATCACAGACCTGGATGAAGCGGTGGCCGGCATGCTCCGAAGAATAGCAAAAGCCCGTATTGGTGGCCGTCAATAAGGTGGATAATAATGAACGCCGCTACGAGGCAAATGAATTCTATAAATTGGGACTGGGAGAGATCCATCCCATCTCCTCTATCAACGGGAGCGGAACGGGTGACCTGCTGGATGTCCTGGTGGAGCATTTCTCAGATGAAAAAGATGCCGAGGAAGAAGGGATACCCAGGTTCTCTATCATAGGAAGGCCCAATGTTGGTAAATCAACCCTGATCAATACCCTCATCGGTGAGGAAAGGAATATTGTCACTCCCATTGCAGGTACTACCCGGGATTCCATCCTGACCCGGTACAGCAAATTCAACCATGACTTCTACCTGATTGATACAGCAGGACTCAGAAAAAAAGGCAAGGTGTCGGAAGACCTGGAATTTTATTCCGTATTGCGTTCCATCCGGGCCATAGAAACGGCTGATGTCTGTTTGCTGCTGATCGATGCCACCCGGGGCATAGAAGGTCAGGATGTAAACATACTGAACCTGATCATCCGCAACCGTAAGGGTGTGGTTCTGCTGGTGAATAAATGGGACTTGGTCAAGAAGGAGACCAATACCATGAAAGTATTTGAAAAACAGATCCGTGAAAAGTGTGCCCCTTTCCAGGATTTCCCCATAATATTCATTTCGGCCATCAATAAACAAAGGGTATTCAGGGTATTGGAAACAGCTATGGAGGTTTTCCATAACCGTGTGCAGAAAATACCGACATCAGCCCTTAACAATTACATGCTGAAAGCCATCGAGGAACACCCTCCACCTGCCCACAAGGGTAAATATATCAGGATCAAGTATGTCGCGCAGCTGCCAACACATGCCCCAACCTTTGCCTTCTATGCAAACCTGCCACAGTACGTCAGGGATCCCTATAAACGTTACCTGGAAAACCGGATGCGTGAAAAATTCAATCTGACAGGAGTTCCCATACAGATATTTTTAAGGAAAAAATAGGTTTTCCTGTAAATAATGAAACTAATATTATTTCGTTGTAAATTTGTAAGCATAAAAAAATTGGCTTTTGAGAAGGATATTATATATCATGGTCATCGGGACACTGGCACTTACTGGCTGTCCCACTCCTAAGACACTGCCAGATGTGCCCAGGGTGGAATACAAGAGTTTTATCCTGGAACCGAAGATCAATGCTTTGAACCAGGAGATCCTTACCGGTACCCTTACTTTAGATTTTGAGGACGGGGATGGGGATATCGGGTTTGAAGCCTCGCCAGATAGCCTTTACCTCCCGGATTCTCTAAAATACAATCTCTTCCTGACCCTGCATGAAATGGTCGATGGGGTTTACCGGGAAGTGGATACATCTGAACTCCTCACCCCGCCTTACTACAGGATCCCTCCACTTGACAGGGAGGGTCAGAATAAAACCCTGAAGGGTGAGATCACTGTGGACATAGAATATTTTACCATCGAATATGATACCCTCAGGTACTCCTTCTACCTGATGGACCGTGCATTCCACAGAAGTAATGTGGATACCACCGACGAGATCATTATTTACAGATTGGAAATAATCCCGGGCTGCCGGAAAGAAATCCCTGGCAGTTGGCTGGTCAGATTTCAATGCCCATGAACAATACATCATCCACCTGGTCATTTTCTTCCTTCCAGATCTCAAAATTGTTTTTGATATAGTTGTACTGTTCTTCCATGGGTTTCTCATGAATATCCCTCAACATATTCTTTACCCGGACCATCTTGAATTTTTTACCCAGTGGTCCTCCAAACTGGTCGGGGTAACCGTCTGAGAACATGTATATCTTATCCCCTTTCATCAACTGGTATTCAAAGGTTTCAAATACCTTGTCCTCCTTTTCGTATTGCCCGCCAACAGAGCTCCTGCTGCCCCTGACATAGGTCTGTTCACCTGAACGGTAGATGATCATGGGCCTCATAGCGGAAGATACCCGCAGGAGTTTGGTCTTCATATTGATCTCCGAGACGATAATATCCATACCATCATTAGATCTTTCTGCTTCTATATTCTGGTTCAGCGCATCCATGATCTCCTGGTCAAGCATCTCCAGCAGTGCGGCCGGCGAATCAACTTCTTTCCTTGCCGTGATATCTTTGATCAGCGTCGTACCGATCATGGACATGAAAGCACCGGGGACACCATGTCCCGTCGAATCTGCACATACGACCACGAACCTGTCATTATCCATGGAGTCATACCAGTAGAAATCACCACTTACAATATCACGTGGCTGGTAAAATACAAAAGAACCTGAAAATGTTTCCTGGAGTTTGCTGATGGGAGGAAGTATACTTGCCTGTATCCGCTGGGCATAATTGATGCTGTCTGTGATATCCTTGTTCTTGATCTCGATCTCATCTTTCTGCATGACGACCTCACGGGTCCTTTCATCCAGCTTCTTTTGGAGGATCTCCTGGAATTGTTTGGCCTTTCTTTCCCGGTATTTAATGATCACGAGGAAGGAGGATATCAGCATCAATACGGCTATGGTAATGAACCACCAGGTCTTCCAGATAGGGAGCTTTACCCTGAGCCTGAATTCTATGGGGACTTCCGTACCAACATTTTCACTGTTATAGGCCATGAGCATGAAAGTATAGGTCCCATCCTCTATGCGGGGGTACTGTTCATGAACCTCACTGGTTCCGATCTGACCATTCATCGTACCCATTCAGTTTGTACTGGTAGGTCACCTTCTCAGGGGCTGCGTAATTCAGCCCTATCCATTCTATCCTTACCTTATAAATGCCATACGGCAACACGATGGGTTTGGTAAAATCATATTCTTTATCCGCTATATTCACAGAGATGATACTGGCCAGGGGTGGGGTCTGGTTCCGCCTCTCCTTTTTTGTATCAAACTGGACCAGCCCATCCGATGTGCCAAACAACACGACTCCTTCTGATGTGACAGCCGAAGAGTTAGGCTGGCAGTCCCCGTTTATCCCGCTTTCCGTCCCATAGGTAACAACAATCCGCCGCTCAAGATCCAACTTGCTCAGCCCAAGCCTGTGTCCGACCCAGATATTGCCCTGCCGGTCATCCACTATACTGTAACAGGCCGCAGATTTCAATCCATTGTAGGTCGAATAATGCTCCAGGGTATCGGCCAGGAACTGGAATATCCCATCATTGGCAGTAGCAGCCCAGAGGTTCCCATATTCATCTTCCGTGATGGAAATGAATTCCAGAACAACCATCTGCTCAGCCGAAATCGCATATTCCATTTCTGTATTGACAGATACTATACCGTTGCTGCGTGTAGCAATCCAGGCATTGCCCCTGGAATCGACAAATACATCATTGATCTTGTTATGGGGTATTCTGGGACCGATTCCAAAGCGTTCCATTTTTCCCGTTGTAAAATTTATCGAAAATACCCCGTTATTAGTGGCCATCCAGATGATCCCATCCGCACCGTCAATGGCATTCACGATATTTTCAAGGGAATTCTGTGAAACAAAATACCTGGAGATCACTCCCTGTTCGATATTCATCCGGTAGAGGCCGCTGTTGCCTGTGCCAATCCACAAATAGCCATCTTCGTCCTTGAAAAGGGCGGTGATTTTATCCTGAGGGAGTCCGTGGCCAGGTCCATATTCCTTCATAGTGGATCGCAATCCTGTTTCATACCTGACCAGCTTCCCGTTACCGGCCATCCAGAACCCTTCTTCATCAGTAAGCACAGCTGACAGGGTAGTCCCCGTCTGATCCTGGTAATCATGGAAGGTGAATGCCTCATCGAAAAGTCCGGCCAATCCGTTCCCGTATGTACTGATCCAGAAATTCCCTTCCAGGTCCTGGAAAACCTCGGTAGTATATTTGGAACCCAATCCATTGTGTTCACTGAAATTGACAAATTCCGTAATGGCCATGTCCTCCACCCTGACGGCCAGTTTGTACACACCTTCCCCCCGGGTGCTGAGCCAGAGGTATCCATCCCTGTCGACCATTATGGACAAAATGGATGTATATTTTAATATATCTTCAGTCCCGATCTTACTGACAAATGAAGAAGTGGCATCGTTATTATCAAGTTTCAAAGCATGTAGCCCTTCATCATGTGATGCTATCCAGTACAGACCCTCCTGATCATCATAGACAATGTCTGTGATCTGGGTACTGGGAATCGTATTAATTTTTGACTGGTAAGTGATGGTGTCAGCACTAAAATCATAACCATAAACATGCATTCCGTCAAATGCCCCGACCAGTAATTTTCCTTCAGGAGTAAAACTGATGGAAGATATCAGTTTCCTATTGAATGGTTCATGGATAATCTCCACATCAAAATCTTCATCAATGATGATCAGTCCCTGGTTCTGCGTGGCAAATACTATACGTCCATCCGGATCTTCAGCAATATCATTGATGGTGCTGGTGATCCGCTCTCCCGTATCCATTATCAGGAACCCGGTGCCGTCATACAAAGTAATGGAACCATCATTATGGCCAAACCACAGCAATCCCTCGGAATCCCGGTAACTTTTTTTGACAAAGGCATCCGGGAGGGAATCTGCGGTAAAATCTCCGTCAAATTCAAAACCGTTGTACCTGCACAAGCCCTCACCAGTACCCAGCCAGATATATCCCTCTGCATCCTGGTTTATCGTATAAACAAAGCCATGGCAAATGCCGTCTTCAATCCCGTATTGCCTGAATTTGTATTGCTGGGCCTGCAGGGAAAAAGCCGATACAACTATGTAGAGGGTGAAGCTCAGGAAGAAGGATACTTGCTTCATATGGATTCCAGGTTAGCTGCTAATTTGATGACTATCTCTGTGGTGTAACGCCTATGGAATATTTATACTTTGGAACCCCGCCGATGGGTATTACGAAAAAGGGCATATATTCACCATATTGGTTTTGTACTGTAATGACCACATTATTGTTACGCACGGCAGGAGATTTTTTCTTGTGGAATTGCAGGTCAAGTGATTTTGTGGCTTCCCCTTCCAGCACGGCAAATTCATCTTCACCCCAATGATCCTCACCCGAAACGGAACTGATCTGTCCCTTGCGTGAAACAGAGACGATCCTGATCAGTCCATCATTGTCCCAGTCAAAATTCCGCTGTTTAACAGATATGGCCCGGTCATCCACGAAAGGATAGATATGAGAAACCTCATTGGGATTATTGTGCATCCTGAAGGAATATTCATAGGCAAATGCATTCCCGCCTTCCACATCCCTGTTGTTTTCAGGATCAGTGGAGAGGAAAAACCTGTACATATTGCCGTCATCTCCTTCCACACCTTCCACGATGATCTTAAACACATACTCCTGCCATTGATCTACTAATTCACCTTCAGTCGGATTAAAAGGTCCGAAAGTATACCAGCCATTATCATACCTGGAATCATCAGTAAAAGATTTAAATGCCAGCAGGTTTCCGCTTTTGTAATTACCCACAGGATTAATGCCTTTGGCATCATCAGGCTCCCAGCAATCTTCCCCGCCGAAGATCTCAAAGGTTGTCTGGGTATCAAATACACCATTAACCTCATCATGTTCCCCCCCACAATCAGGGTCCCATATCCGTATATAAACCGGATCTGTATATTCTTTAGGGATCCTGAAAAAGAAAGTCAGGCTGAAATCATCATCCCCCCAGGATGTTTCTGCCTTGTTCCCGAATGTCATCAGGTAAGGGATGTTTTCATCACCGGCAGGTACAGGCTGTGCACCGGCAGTATGGGCAAGACTGACCAGCAGTAGTAGGATAATATTTCTTGTTAATGCGTTCATTAATTACCAGGCTCAAATCTCAACATGCAAAATCCATGCAAAATATTTATTCCACACTAAATTAATCAATGATGATAAGGTTCACTCATTGAATTATCAACAGTTTGCATAAACTGAACAGGTTTATTTACGGAATCCCGAAGAAAAAGTTTGAGCCATTTCATAAAATGCCTGAACCCTCCCGATTCGAAATGCTAATTCTCCTGTAAAACAGCCGTTATGCTTCCCTCCCTTGGAATCACCACAATTTCCTTGAAGGAACATGCCTTTTGAATCTCTTCAGGGGTAGCAGCAATGCTGGTAACCCCAAGGCTGACTTTATAATTGCCGGGTTTATGCCAGGTATATGTAACCGTGGAATCAGAGACCCTTGTCAGATCTCCCATGTCCCAATAGTACCGGTCGATCTGGAAATTATCCAGGCTGGTCCGGTTCCCGCTAAGCGCGATGGTTTCATTAACATATATGGTGTCGGGTGATGAAATATAAACCTGTTCGATATTAACGATATCCAGCTCATAGGTAGCCTCATTGAACATCACCTCGCCCGATATCATATCGATAACATTCAATTGTATGGAATAAGTCCCTATGCCACGGAAACAATAATCCACCGATTCCTGCCGGAAGCGGTTGTCTTCAATCAGCCATTCATACATGTAATTTGTTGTATCCATATCCATGGTCCCTGCCTCATAGAAGGTAAAACAATAATTATTTTCTACCTGCAGCTTGCATGAATCGAATGCCGGGACATCGAGATTGAATTCATAGATACTGTTGGTCCGCGCCCTTTCCCTGTTGGAGGTAAGAAATCCCCTGGTATGAGCGGAATCGAGAGCTACAAAAAAGCCTTCATTCCGCCTGGTATTCAGGGGAGCGGGCAGGCCTACTGGCGCGATCCATTCACCGTCCACATTTTCTGTATAAAAGATATCATACCCTCCCTGTCCCGGGTGGTCATTAGAGGAAAAATAGAGGCGCCCGTTTTCATGGTATACGGGGTATATCTCATGCCTCCGGGTATTAACTGCCGGACCCAGGTTAACAGGATCCCCCCAGGCATTCCTCACCATCGTGCAGACATAAAGATCAAATCCACCTTCACCACCAGGCATATCCGACGCAAAGAAAAGCATGTTCCCATCTTCACTCAGGCTGGGATGGATCAGGTTGATAGCAGGATCATTATGCTCAAAAGGCTGTACCCCTGTCCATTGTCCACCTGCATACCCGGCATAATAAATGCCGGCCTTGGCCGTCGTATTTTTACTCCCTGCATCATAATTCCGGGTGAAGAACATGCGGTTTCCCCTGTCATTAAAGGTGGCCCAGCCATGGTTAATATCCACATCTGTCAGCTCATTGGCAAAGATCATGGGTTCTGACCACTCATCTTCCCCCAATGGCCTGACCAAAAACAGATTTGATGCGAACTGGTTCCTATCCCCGGTGGAGATCTTTCCAAATTTGATGCGTTTCTCTGCTGTAAACACGATATTCCCCTGGTAAGGGATGGGAGCATATTCATAGTACTCCCTTGTGGAAAAGGGAGCCCTTTCCACGGTAAATACTTCCTGGGCCCGGCTCAGTCCCACGTTGAGCACGAGCAGGAATGTAATCCAGATATATGTATAACCTTTCTTCATGATTACCAGAAATATCCGGGACTCATAACTTTTAATTTCTTATTATATACCAATCTTAGTAATATCTCGTGTGAACCGGTAGTAAAGCCTGTAAGGTCACCTGTCGGGAACTCATAGGCATAACCCAGCCGCAGCCATTTCTGGAACTGGAACTCTACAATGCCAACAATGCCGTTCGGCTTGTAGGAAGCACCCAGCCATAGCATATCATTCAACAGAATAAAGTTAAGGGTGGCCTGGTAAACCAGGGGGGAATTCTGGGTATAGGTGACCAGGGCCGAGGGTTTGATCCTGAAGCGGTCCGAAGCGGTAAAAATATAACCCCCGACAAACGTGTAATTATAATTGGCCACATCATGGTCAAAGGCATTAGACCCGGAGGGCGGGAAAAAGAAATCAGGGATGGACAGTCCGACATAATAATCAGCGGTATACCAGAAAACGCCTACTCCAAAATTCGGGAACCAGCGGCTTTCGTCGAGCTGGGTGGGATCATTAGCCTCTCTGAAATCAGCCTTTGTAAGGCGCCTGCTGTAGTTATTCACCCCGGCTCTGAGTCCTAGTCCCAGTTTCCCCTGCCCTATTGGGACTCTGTAATTATAATACCCATACAGGTTGGTATTGGTATTCACTCCATATGTTGAAGATGTAGCCAGTGCACCAAGCGCCACCCTCCCGTTCATCCAGCTGACGGGCGAGTCGAAGGACATGGCCATCAGGTTGCCGGCACCCGGCATGCCGGCCCAGTTATTACCGTACATCAGGGAACCCGACATGGCTTCCTTGGTGCCTGCATAACCCGGGTTGATGAGCAGGGTGTTCATCATGTACATGTTCACCGGTGTATAATGCTTGGTGTTCTGTCCCCAGACAAGCGGGAAGATCATCAATAATACGGGCCATATGATCAATCCTTTTCTCATGCCTATTGTGTAGATCTTACCAGTTCAAAATAACCCTTGTATTCATATGTTTGTCCCGCATACTTTACTGTCAGGACATAAAAATAAGTGCCATCCGCCGCCTCATCCCCGCTATCCAGCCTGCCATCCCACCAGTGGTCCTCGGAAAAGTCCATCCCTGGTGATTTGGTGATGGTGTGTATCGAGACTCCCTGCCTGGTAAATATATGCATGGTAAACTCCTCTGCATATTCGAGTCCGTCTAGAACGAAATAATCGTTGATATCATCATAATTAGGTGAGAACGCAGTATACAGTGCGATATCTCTCCTTTCTACCCTGGTGGAAATGCTTGTAGCCGGACACTTAACATTCTGAACTATCCACAGGAATTCGTTGAGATCCTCCTTATCAAGGTCCGCATCCCCGAATGAAACGAATACATTCGGGTTATGAATGTCATTATCATCCATCTGGGCCGTTCCGCTAACATGTGTCCACGTTCCCAGTCCCGCTGTAGCTGGCAAGGCCCACAAGCGGGTACTGGGAGCAAAATACAGAACCGTATCCTCATTCTCTACCATGGCGGGATCCGGCTCTTCAAACAGAACGACCAGGGTATCGCTGCTTTCCAGGAAACAACTGCCGTTGAGCTCAGACCATCGAATAATGGTTTCCATATTATCCTGCCCATCCGGAAAGGTGGTTGACAAATCTGTTTCATTGCTAGTTGAATCCGCAAAGGTGAAGTTCTGATCCTGCGCCGACCACCAGGCGGTTGCCGTAGTACTGATGGGGTTGCGGGCGGTGACACTTATTATGGGACCACAAACAGAGTCGGCTGCCAGCAGTAATGTCGGCTCAGGCTTTCTGCTGATCCGGGCAGTGGGAGTTGCCGCAGGTATATCATCCTGGTAGCTGAAACAAATATTGTTATCTATAAGGTCTGTGATGGTGATTAGATAATCAGTAATGTCTTCAGTGTATAGCGGGATGGTAAAACTTCCGCCGGAGGCCACAGATGCTCCGGCACTGTCACCGGACACCTTGTTGTACCTGACCACGAATGGCGGAGTACCCGTCAGCTGTACTGGTATATTAAAGGGTACCGGGTTGATGCCGTCGTAACATTCCATCAGGTGATCAACGGACTGCAGGGTAATGGTGGGCCGTGGATTAACATTCAGGGTAACAGAATCGGTAAGATCATGACAGGCGCCGGACCAGACATGCCGCCTGTAATATGACATGACAGTCATGTCTTCAGTAATATAGCTGCTCTCTGAATTGGGACCGTTGTCCAGGGGTGCATCCTGCCAGAGTAAAGAGCCTGTGTTAAATCTCTCCCAGAGGTAGGTATAAACCACTTCATCCCCTCCCGTCAGATCCAGGCTGCCTGTGCCGGTAATGGTATCCCCTATATTTTCGCAGGCTTCAGCAACCGGAAGATCCCCGTTAATAATGTTTTGCTGGATATCATCCTGGACAACCACGGCCAGGAAATTGCTGCTATCCATGCATACCCCTGATTCTACGATCCTGCTGAAGTAGGTGGTATCCGTAAGTGCAGATGCCTGGTAGCCTACCTGGTTATTCACCCCTTCTGCATCTTCCCATCCCGACTGGCCAGTCCTTGATTTCCAGTAATATGCGTAGATTCCGACTCCTCCGCCCACAGGGGATCCATCCTGGGTAAAAGGCATGGGCTGGGTGTTAAAACACACTGTATCATTATCGGTAACCAGGTTATTCAATATACCGGGATGGACATTGATAAGGGCTGCAGAGCTTGTATCCCAGCACTCCCCGGAATTCACTATCCTCCGGAACCAGGTTGTATCAGTTAGGGGAACCGGGGCATAAGCTGCCTCCGTACCACCTGCTGAGGGTGTCCAGCCTGCCAGATCCGGGCTCTCTTCCCAGAGGTAAGCATAGACCATACCATCTCCTCCACCAATGACCAGGGCAGGACGGAGGGTCCCGGGATCAGTTCCTTCACATACCAGTGTGTCCAGGGGTTCAAGCAGGTTGTTGCTGATCTCAGGCTGAACCTGTATGGTAAGTACATTACTGGCATCCACACAGGCATCCTGTGCCACTCCGCCGGAGCTGGCGACCCGCCGGTAATAGTGGATGGTAGCAGTATCCAGCAAACCCGGGTCAAAATGTATATCCGTACCCTGTTCAATCCAGCTGCCTGAACCGTATCTTAGCTGCCAGGAGTAGGCATAGGTATTATCTCCCCCGGTGAGGACTCCACCAAACAGGCTGTCTGCCGCTGTATACTGGCATATAAGCTGATTTTCCGTGATCTGGTTCCCGCCAATGGTATCCAGCACCTCTATGGTCAGGGAATCACTGTAATGCTGGCAGGCACCCGAAGTAACTTTTCTTCTGAAATAGGAAGTTTCCTGTAAACCGGCAGGATATCTGTAACCCGCAAGGGTATCATCCTGGGAGGATGCCCACCCGCCGGATTCGGTCCTGTTTTCCCACAGGTAATAATATGATAAGCGGTCCCCACCGACAGGATCCGTCCCTGTCATGGTATCCGGCTGAACATCCCAGCAGATGATGTCATCCGGGGATAAAAAATTATTACTGATGGTATCATGCACAAAGATGGAGACCATCCCACTGGTATCCCTGTTCAGGGTATCGCTTGGTGTAACCACCCTTTTATAATATGTAGTATCGAAAAGGGGTCCGGGTGCATAATCCTTCTGGTTATTGGTGCCTGGTGCAGCTGCCCAGTCCGTGGTGTTTATGCTGGCCAGCCATTCGTATTGGAAATTCGCAGGAAGATCACCCTTGGGCTGGGAAGCAACGATGGGATCTGGTGTATCTCCCTGGCAGATGGTCTGTGTTCCAGAGGCCACATTAAAAGTAAACCCACGCAGCGGAATGATCAGGTCATTGATGACCTCTCCCGGGAACTGTCCCGAGGAAGAAGTCCCATGATTATCTGTCAGATTCCATAATCCCCTATTACCCGGAGAGTAATCGGTACTGACATTTCCCGGAAGTGAAGACCCGGCATGCCAGATCACCCCGGCCCCTCCCAATCCTCCGGGACCACTCCTGTCTGTGGCATAATTGGTATGGCCTCCATCCCCGCCGGACACATCCATACTGAGGTTACCGATGATCACATTCGCATCAACCACGATAACACCGCCGCCGCCACCACCGCCAGCTCCTGCAGTCGCTATTCCGGTTACGGATTCACCGGCAGCCAGCAGGGATGCATTTTGAGATTCAAGGGTATCTGTGACAAGTATGATAACCCCTCCGCCATTACCGCCGAGGGTACCGGTCCTGCCTTCCCCTTCATTCCCGGCTCCACCACCTCCACCTAAATATATCCTATTCTTTAATTCTGTAAAATTGGTATACAGGTCCCCGTCAATATCTCCTCCTGCAGCAAGATTGGTTGGGTCTTCAACGATGGCACATGCCTCGGAAGGATATCCTCCCAGACCCCCACTACCACGGTTTCCACCACCGGCACCACCAGCAAATTTGCCATTTCCCGCACCACCTCCATTGGCCATCCGTTCCCTTCCCCGTGCATAAGGATAGGTTGACAGAACCGCTCCTTCTCCTTTTCGTCCCGATGAATCCCGGTCCGCTTCAAGGTGGAAGCTTCCCGTCACCTTGCTGCAGTCCCCTCCGAAAAGGGTGGTATCTCCCCCGGCGAAACCTTTCCCGCTGACATCGATATTACCGTTCAGCGTAATTTTTGAACCGGCAATAATGGCTACCACCCCCCCTGTCCCCAGGGTTGAGTCCCACGGCTCGCAGGTGATAATAAAATTAGTATCCAGCTCATCATAGACCGGGACAGTTATCAGCTGGTTTACTTCTCCTGGTTTGGCAGGCTTCATTTTTGGGAGATAGGTGGAAAAGATGACCGCCTTTCCGGGTATATCCACATCGTAGACCCGGATGAGTGTATAGATCCCCGTATTGGGATTGCCTACTCCCCGATTGACCTTACCTTCATTGGGATGCCCCGGGGGATATATCTCCAGTCCCTTGACCTGGTAAAACATGGCAATATGCCCTGGAGTAAAAAGGGACGGTGTGTCAACGATCACACTGTCAAAAATATCTGTAGTATCCTTGTTTTCAACGGAAATGATTTGTGCATAATCGTTAACAATGATGGTATCCTGTCCAAAAGCAGAAGATAGTGAAAGAGATACCAATAATATTGCAGGGAGGTAATATTTTATAAGAAGCTTGATAATATGCTTTTTTGAATAATTATCCACCTCAGGAATAGGGTTAATATCAGCTATGGCGACTGAATATAGATCATTTTACATAAAAATTAAAAAAGAGTTACAAAGAACCCCGTTTTTCTTTAATATGTTTTTCTTATAAGCTTTTCGGGGAGTCAGATTTCCTGTTTTTGAACCTGTTAAGAAATTTGCGGATATTTTCGCCGGTCAGGGCATGCTTGCGGGTACCACCGGTCCCAAGCAGGTAA
This sequence comes from uncultured Bacteroidaceae bacterium, assembly GCA_963767555.1. Classification (GTDB taxonomy): domain Bacteria; phylum Bacteroidota; class Bacteroidia; order Bacteroidales; family SM23-62; genus SM23-62. The sequence continues at coordinate 683,399 of CAVYEL010000010.1, forward strand.
ACATATGGATGCAATGCCGGAACATGCTCACTGATGATACGGAGGATGGCCAGGAATGGGATCACGACGAACATTCCCGGGAGTCCCCATACCATACCCCCGGCAATAACGCCCAGGATGATCATAAAGGGATTGATCTTTACATAATTCCCAACGATATTAGGGGTAAGTATGTTATTCTCAGTGAACTGCACAATCAGAAAAACCAGCAATACCTTGACCGCCGGTTCTGCAGAATCTCCGGTGAGCAAGGCAAATACGAATGGAACGGAATAACCTATGATGGTTCCAAAGTAAGGTATGAAATTAAAGATCGCAGCGATCACCCCCAGGGTAATGGCGTACTTGATCCCGGCCAGGTAAAGTCCCAGTGAATTGATAATGCATAATACAAAGACAACGGTAAAGATCCCACCCATATAACGGGAAGCGACTTTGGAGGCTTCACGCAACACATTGAGGGTAAGCAGCTGCTTGTCACGTGGCACGATCTTCATGATAAACCAGGCAAACTTGGTGCGGTAATAGAGGAACATAAAAATAAATACCGGCAGGATACCCAACCTGAAGAGGGTTCCTGTGGTAGCGGTAAAGGCCTTGTTAAACACGTTACTCCCCAGATCAAACATGCCTGAAACCCTTGACCGCAAAAAACCAGTCAATTGAAGATCTGCAATGCCGAACAGGCTGGAAATCGTTTTTTCCAGTTCATCGATCCGGCTGATGGCTTTAACCCGGAATGTTGGAAAATCTCCAACAAATACACCCAGTTTACGGTATACAAAAAAAACTGTAAAAGTGATCACGGTTAAAAGCAGGATGATACAAATGAGTATGGCCAGGATTCTGGGAAATCTTTTCTTCTCCAGGAAATTGGTTAGTGGGTACAACAGGTAGGCAAAAAGGACTGCCAGGGCCAGTGGATATAAGAACATTTTGGCAGTGATCAGCACATAAAAGACCAGGATTATGGACAGAAGGAAAAATGAGAATTTTTGTGCCGATGGTAGCCTTTCTAACATTTTTACCCGGATTAAAGTGTTTTGTACAAAGGCAAATTCACAATAAATGTCGTCCCCTCTCCCGGAACCGTATCATACCGGATCTCTCCCCCGGCATGCTCGATGATGTTCTTAACAATGGCCAGTCCCATTCCCATACCGCTGGATTTTGTGGTGAAATTAGGCTGGAAAAGCTTGTCACCCAGCTCAACGGGGATGCCCCTGCCATTGTCTATGACTTCGACAATCGCAAAGATCTCATTGGTTTCCAGGCCGATGCTGATCTTCCCTTTCCTATCCTCCGGTATTGCCTGTATGGCATTCTTCACAAGGTTGATGAATACCCTTGATAATTGTTCCCGGTCCGCCAGCACAACTGCCAGGTACCTGGTTTGAAAAAGTCGTCTGGATCTCAATATCCTCGGTACTGTGGAACAGTTTCGCAATTTTGACGATCTTTTCTTTCAGGTCAACTTCCTCATTATTCGTCCTGGGCATCTTGGCAAAATTTGAGAACTCTGTGGCAATGGCTGATAAATGGTCAATTTGTTCTATGAGGGTTTGGGTGATCCGTTTCAGGTTCTGCTTCTGTTTGGCAGGTTCTTCCACAGCCGATCGCTGCAGATGTTGCACACTCAGTTTCATGGGTGTAAGCGGATTCTTGATCTCATGAGCAATTTGCTTTGCCATCTCCCGCCATGCCGATTCCCGTTCTGAACGGGCAAGTTTTTCAGCTGAATCAGCCAGCTCATCCACCATATGGTTATATGCCCTGACCAGGGCTCCGATCTCATCCCTGGCTTCATACTGTATCTTTTCATTGCTCCTCCCGAAGCGTATCTTCCCGAATTTGCTTTCGATCATCCTGAGCGGATGTGTGATCTGGTTTGAAATAAAAACAGCTATCAGGATGGAGATGGTGATCAGAAGGACATAAAAATTAACCACGGCTACCACCAGGTTAGAGATCTCCCGGGTCAGGGCCTGTTGCCTTGTAAAATAGGGCAGGTTAAGATAGGCAAGCAATTCATTCCTGTCATTCCTGAAAGGTACATAGGCTGAAAGGAATCGCAGATCCCCGATCTGTTCTTCATGGGCAAATTCAGCTGAATTCAAAATGGCCAGTTCATAGTAGGCTGCCGGGTGGATCTTCGGACCGATGAGGCGTTTTTCAAATATTTCTGCACGTGATGTTGCAAGCATATCCCCGTTGGGGGCATAAAGGTTGATGTCAGTGAAGAATACATTGGAGAATTTCTGGAGCAGTTCATCCAGGCTGGAATAGCCGGAAGACTGCCACCCTGCTGTCAGATCATCCTCATAATCAAGCTTGTGCATAACCTCAATGTAGACCGACTGGATCTTTTCCTCCAGGCTGTCATAGTGCCTTTCCCGGTATTGCCGGATACTGAACAGGATGGTCCCTCCTCCGATCAACAATAGTGAAAGAAAGAGGATGCCTATCATGGTATACTGGATCTTGTTCTTGATGCTTACCTGGAAACTCCTCCGGAGAAATGGAATATTTACCAGCAACAGGTTCACTGTTAATATCAGGTAGAAAAAAACAAAAATGTAGGTGAAAGTGATGGCTGTACTCAACAGGCTCACCCGGGGATTGCTGACAACTACCGTATTCAGGTCATCAAGGTGATAGGCCAGGTGTTCGGACCCGTCATAAACGGTATATTCAAATTCTCCCGACCTGCCTGTATAGGGATCCAGTGTCATGCTGTAGGAATAATCCCCTGACTGGGTTATCAGTTGTCCGCTATTGTATTTTGCATAGGTATAATCCCTGTGGAAGAATTCTTTGCGCAGCCTGTCTGAAAGCAGTAATTCAGGATAACCGAGCTCTTCCGTGACCAATCTTGAATCAAGTTCAAGGAAGAGGCTGGCTTTCGAGGTACTATCAGCCGAATAATACTCAAAGGGAGCAAAATAACTGATCCTCCCATTCATATTATCCACAAAATAAAACCTGGAGCCTGGTATCCTTATCCGGCTATCCTGGTGCAGTGTATCAAAAAAGGAATAACAATGGTACCAGGTATCATAATAGGGTTCGAAAGACAGGCTGTCAGCCGGCGAGCAGAGTGTAAAATACATAGTGTACCTGTCCCAGAAACCACTGAAATAATTGCCCTTCAGATATTCTTCTACGGCATCGTGATCAGTATAGCCCTCGTGAAGCATATATCCCAGTTCCTGGTCGGTGGCAATATCCATTTCCAGGTCCTTCAACAGCAGTTCGGCAACCGGGTCATGCTCGGCAGCAAGATCAACCGCGAGGACCATCTTCTCATTATGCCTTTTCTCATCTGAATAGATCCCGATCTGGTAAACGGACAGGATGCTAAAAAGGAAGATCACCAGTACGAACGTAGAGTACCTGAACTGGACATGTCTGCTTCCCCTGATAACAGCAACTACTCCGGTTACTATCGCTATAAGGAAAGCCAGCAGCAGGTCAGGTCCCCCGGGCTGTATATAACCTGTCACCCAGGCAAGCAATCCGAAGACTAAAACAAAGATCAACAGCCTGTATGAAGTGAGATCCGGTTTAAACAGGCTGAAAAACTTATCCAATAACAGGGTCAGGGAGGTAAAATGAAAGGCCAGGATGAGGAGGCCCACAAATGTAAAAACGGATATATCAAGTACCCTGTAGGTTTCAAAAGAAATACTGGAATGAACTACCAATCCCCTGAAAATCAATATAGTTAATTGGAAATAGAATACAAGCCCGATAAAAAAGATCCCTTGCAACACCCGAAAAGCAGTCCGGTTGAAATTACCGGGTAATGTAAATTCTGCAAAGAAAATATAGGCCAGAAAAAAAATAAGGAATGAGGTTATAAGCAGGTCTGCCAGTGTGGGGAAGAGGTTGGAAGCAGCATACAGGACCGGGTTGAAGATCTCAAGATCACTGATCTGATCTGGAATGGCCATTTTCAGGAAAATGGCATTCAGCAGGATCATTATGATAGCTCCCATAGCTATCCCCGTATTTTTCCAGAAGGGATCCGGTATGGATTTGATCAGATGACGAACATACAATAGGAATAACAGGATCCCGGCAAAAAAGAGGAAGAGAGAGAAATAGGATTGAAAAGGACTGTATAGCGGGATATGGCTAAAATCCAACGTGAACACTGCCTGCTGCCAGGAATCATAGATCACACGGCCAGGATGGCCTCCTCCGGGCAGGATCAGTGTACCCTCCGGTACTTTATAATCTGCCTGGAAGTCATTCCTCAGGAAACGGTTCTCATACTGGTATTCATGCTTGATCATGATCAGGCTGATCAGCCTGCAATCCCCAACCTTCCTTTCCCTCTTCAGCAACCAGCTGTTCCCCGCAAAAACCAGCCCATCCTTTTCGTTCTCATTGCTCAGCAGGGATTCAACGGATACTGCATTCCCTGTCCAGAACCGCAATGTATCATCCCTGACGATGAAAAGATCAAGGCCTGTTCCCTCAGTCCTTTCCTTCATCTCAGAATGCAGCAAGGAAAAATACCGTCCTGGTTCCATCGCCTGATCCTTATCCACAGGTGCCATGATCTGTTCCATCTCATCGAAGAAGGTATAAACCTGGCGTTCTTTATCCTGCAGGATCTCCTGAAAATTCCGTACAAACCTGTTTTCAGCCAGGTTGTAGAAAGAAAAATGTTCAAGCAGCAGGGATATCAGAAAGCAAAAAATGGCAGCTGCCAGCAATCCGGTATTCCTTATCATGCCTTTGTTCATGTCATTCAGCTTGGAGGTTTAAAGATAGCGATAAATCATCAACCATGATGATATGGTTCTCCCCTGATGATGGTGTATGCCCTGTATAATTGCTCCAAAAAAATCAACCTCACCAGCTGGTGAGAAAATGTCATTTTTGAGAGGGACAGTTCAAGATTGGCCCTTTTATATACCTCCGGGGCAAAACCATAAGGTCCGCCGATCACAAACAGCATGGCATGGGAAGTCCTATATTGCTGCTTTTCAAGCAAACCTGCGAATGCTAAAGAATCCACCTGCTGGCCGCGTTCATCAAGCAATATCACAAAATCCCGGGGATCAATGGATTTCAGGATGGTTTTAGCCTCTTCCCCTTTTACTTTTTTTTCAGGCCAGGTTCCGGATTTTTTCAATTCGGGTAGTTCCCTGATCTGAAAATCAGCATAATGGCCCAGTCTCCGTCTGTACTCCTCAATACCTTCACGGATATAAGGAATTCTGGTTTTTCCGCTTAGCAGCAATTGTATTTTCATTCTAAATATTGTTAAATTGCGCTTTTAACCGGGACAAGTTCTGATTCCCGGCATGATTTATGAATCAGAATGTACAAAAATTGTGCTTGAAATGAAAAAGATACTTTATATCTTCTCCTGGATCATCTTTATGTTTCCAGTGTTGTCATATGCACAAACAGATAAACTTCCCGAAGATATTGTGCTGTCATTTGAGGCCGGCAATGCCGCCGAACTGGCAAAACATTTCCATACCAATGTAGAGCTGATCATCCTGGATGAGGAAGATGTATACAGCCGGTCCCAGGCCGAACAGATCATCCGGAAGTTTTTCCTGGAACACAAACCCAGCGCATTCAAAGTCATACATAATGGGGGAAAGGAAAACTCCCGCTACGCCATTGGCAGCCTTGTCACTTCCAGGGCCACATACAGAGTATACATACTGATGAAAGAGCAGGACAATACACCGATGATTCACCAGTTAAGAATTGAGGAAGAGGAGGGAAATGATCAATAGAGATCTTTTTGATCCATTTCTGGAAACAACACTGAAGGAAGACCTGGGAGATGGTGACCATTCCTCCCTTGCCTGCATTCCTGCAGAAGCCACGGGAAAAGCAGATCTGCTTATCAAAGATGAGGGCATCATTGCCGGATTGGAGGTTGCATCACTCATTTTTGAGCGGATTGACCCTGAATTAAGCACAGATTTTTTCCTGCACGACGGCGACAGGATAAGTCCCGGGGATACCGGATTTATGGTTTCTGGAAACATTCAGTCTATCCTGAGATCAGAACGGATCGTACTGAATGTGCTGCAACGTATGAGTGGCATTGCCACCCAGACAAGCAGGTATGTCGAGAAAATCAAGGATCTTCACACAAAAATCCTGGATACCAGGAAAACAACCCCCGGAATGAGGATCCTGGACAAGGAGGCGGTAAGGATAGGCGGAGGTGAGAACCACCGGATGGGATTGTATGATATGATCATGCTGAAAGATAACCATATTGATTTTGCAGGGGGTATTACACAGGCTGTCAGGAAAACGAATGAATACCTTGGCAGAACAGGGAAAACGCTTCGTATTGAGGTGGAGGCAAGGGGACTCGATGACGTGAGGGAGATCCTGCAGGTGGGAAATGTACACCGAATCATGCTTGATAATTTCAGCATAGCAGATACCCGCCAGGCAGTTGATCTCATAGCTGGACGGTATGAGACCGAATCCTCCGGGAAAATCACCCTGGAAAACCTGCGGGAATATGCTGCATGCAGGGTTGATTATATCTCGGTGGGAGCATTGACACACCAGATAAAAAGCCTTGATCTCAGTCTAAAGGCCAATTATTAACCCATGGAAAAGAAATCCACCAGGCCGAATCTGTCCCGATTCGCAAATGCGAAAGCCAAATGGGCCATTCAAAGGGCCAAGCAGATCAGTCTTCCCGGATTTGAAGGCATACCCATATATGATGTCGTGGTCTTTTTTGTCAGGGGGATACAACGGGGAGCCCTGACCACCAGAGCATCAGCCATTGCCTTTCATTTTGCCCTGGCTTCCCTGCCCCTGATCATCTACCTGTTCACCATGATCCCTCATATTCCTATCGATAATTTCCAGGAGGGCCTTATGAGCCTGCTTGAAAGCATGTTACCGACAAATGCATTCGGACTGCTGGAGAGTACCCTGAGGGATATGTTTACCAAAAGAACGGCACTGCAATTATTCGGCATCCTGATAGCCCTTTATTTTGCCACCAATGCGATCAATGTACTGATCGTCGCCTTCAACAATACTTACCATGCCATTGAGACGCGGTCCTGGATAGAGCGGCGGACCATCGCTGCCTTCCTGGTCATTATCATGTTTGTACTGATAGCCACTGCGGTCAGCCTGATCATATTCAGCCGTTCTGCCATAAACCTGCTTGATTCCAAGGAGATTATCCAGAAAGCTTTTACCCTGATCATGTTCAGGATAGGAAAATGGATCGTCATTATTATGCTGATCTATTCTGCTCTCTCATTCCTTTACTGGCTGGGACCATCGCGAAAAATGAAGTGGAAATTCTATTCAGCAGGATCATCGCTCGCCTCTGTGCTGGTTATTCTTACTTCCCTCATATTTTCGGCCATCATAAATAATTTCGGACAATTCAATAAATTTTTCGGATCGATCGGGACCCTGATGGTCATCCTTCTCTGGTTGTACCTGAATTCCATAGCCATGCTGATAGGCTTCGAGTTAAATGCCAGTATCAAGAATGCCAAACTTGAATTGGATAATGAATTATCAGAAGATATTTCGGAGGATGGATAGATGAAAAGAAAAGGTCCATTTGCCATATTCAGGGACTGGCAACAGGAAGCCATTGATGCCGGTATCAAGGATCCAACCATCATGACCCTGGCCACCGTGGATGGAGAAGGTAATCCTGCAGCCCGGATCGTCCTGTTAAAATCCTTTGATGAGAAGGGGTTTGTGTTCTATACCAATTACCGAAGCAGGAAGGGAATGGATCTGGAAAAGCATCCCCGGGCTGCCCTGGTTCTCCACTGGAGAGAGACTGGTCGCCAGGTAAGAATTGAAGGTACTACGGAAAAGGTTCCCGCCTCTGTCTCTGACCAGTATTTTGCAAGCCGCCCCCGGGGAAGCCAGCTGGGCGCCTGGGCCTCTGAACAGAGCCGTGAGATCCCATCCAGGGCCAGCCTGGATGAGTCACTTGAAAGATGGGCATCAGAATTCAGGGAGAAACCTGTACCGCGGCCCCCAAACTGGGGTGGTTACAGGGTGATCCCCAATAAGATAGAATTCTGGTCTGACAGGAAAAACAGGATGCATGACAGGGTGTTGTTCGAGAGGATAGCGGGAAAATGGGCAATAACAAGATTAGCCCCCTAAATCCCTGATCCGCTCTTCCAGGACCTGGATCTTTTTTTCAGCATCTTCTTTCTTCTTCCGCTCCTTCATTACCACCTGTTCAGGGGCATGTTCAACAAACCTCTTATTCTCCAGTTTGGCCAGGACAGATTTCAGGAATCCCCTGTTATAGGATAATTCTTCTTCCAGTTTTAGCAATTCTTCACCTGCATCCACCGCTTCTTCGAGAGGGATATAGAATTCTGCAGACTGGACACGGAAAGAAGCAGCACCTTCCATCTTTTCTGTAGTTTCTACAACATGATCGAGTATTCCCAGCTTTACTAGGATACTCTCAAACCGCCTGTTATATGAATGGTTTTGATCTCTTACATATAGTTTCAGGCTTTCTCTGGTGGGAAGGCCTCTTTCTTTCCTGATATTCCTGATAGCTGTTACGGCTGCTTTCAGGTCCTCGAATTGTAAGATGATCGCCGGATCAGCTTTACCGGCATCCGGCATACTGCATACCATGATGCTTTCACCATCTTTCCGTTCAGCCATTAATTGCCAGATATGCTCTGTTATGAAAGGCATGAAAGGATGCAGCATCCGGATAAGCATATCCAGGAAATGGAGGGTCCGTTCCAGGGTGATAGCATCAATGGGTTTTCCGTATGGTGGCTTGATGCTTTCCAGATACCAGGCTGAGAACTCATCCCAGAAAAGCCTGTAAAGGGTCATCAGGGAATCGGAGATACGGTATTTCTCATAATGGCCTTCAAGTTCAATCAGGATACTGTTCAATTTATGCTCAAACCACCCGGTGGCTTCCTTTGCACTCTCCGGCTGTACCATTTCATGATCCACCTCCCATTGCCGGATCAGCCGGAAAGCATTCCATATCTTGTTCCCGAAATTCCTGCCCTGCTCGGGCAGGCTGTTTTCATACAGCAGATCACCTCCCGCAGGGGAGCATAACAACATGCCCACACGTACTCCGTCAGCCGAATACTGCTTGATCAGGTCAAGGGGTTCAGGGGAGTTGCCGAGGGACTTAGACATCTTCTGCCTTTTGCTATCCCGGACCATGCCCGTCAGGTATACATTATTGAATGGTTTTTTTTCCGGGTACTCATAACCGGCAATGATCATCCTGGCCACCCAGAAGAAAAGGATATCGGGGGCCGTTACCAGGTCATTGGTGGGATAATAGTACCGGTATTCTTCATTCTCCGGATGGCGTATCCCATCAAACACTGCAATGGGCCATAACCAGGAAGAGAACCAGGTGTCCAGCACATCTTCATCCTGATGAAGATCCTCCATTTGAAGTTTTTTGTTTCCGGTTTTCGCCCGGGCCAGTTCCAGGGCCTCTTCCGGACTGGCCGCTACCACAAACTCATTGGTCTTCCCTACATACCAGGCCGGGATCCGCTGTCCCCACCAAAGCTGCCTGGAGATGCACCAGTCCTTGATATTTTCCATCCAGTGGCGGTAAATATTCTTAAACTTTGCAGGATGTAATTGCACCTCACCATTCAGAACACTTTCAAGAGCAGGCTTTGAAAGCTCCTTCATTTTTACAAACCACTGCATAGACAGTTTGGGCTCAATGACCGCATTTGTTCGTTCAGAGAATCCCACCTTGTTCACATAATCCTCCACTTTGACCATCTGTCCCGCTTCCTCAAGTATCTTCACCACTTCTCGCGGGCCGCAAAACGGTCCATGCCAATGCAGACTTCAGCTGCTTCATTAAGTGTCCCGTCATCATTCAGGATATCAATGCTCTCCAGGTTATGCCTGATACCGATCTCATAATCATTCTCATCATGTGCAGGGGTAATCTTCAGTGCACCGGTCCCGAATTCATGGTCCACATAATCATCGGTAATGAGTGGGACCTTCCTGTTTACCATGGGAATGATCACCATTTTACCATGCAGGTGCTTGTACCTGGTATCCTCGGGGTTAACAGCCACAGCGGTATCTCCCAGGATGGTTTCCGGCCTGGTCGTGGCGATCACAATCCCGGATTTTTCCCCTTCCACCTTGTACCTGACATAATACAATTTGGATTGTACTTCCCGGTGATTTACTTCCTCATCGGATACAGCAGTTTTGGCCTGGGGGTCCCAGTTGACCATACGTACCCCACGATAGATATAACCTTTATTAAAAAGGTCAATAAATACCCGGATCACACTTTCATAATAGTCATCATCCATGGTGAACCGGGTCCGGTTCCAGTCACAGGATGCACCCAGCTTCTTGAGCTGTTCCAGGATGATCCCCCCATGTTTGTTCTTCCATTCCCAGGCATGGTCGAGAAACTGATCCCTGGTCAGCTCGGACTTGCTGATCCCTTCTTCCCTCAGTTTTGCCACCACCCTTGCCTCGGTGGCTATGGATGCATGATCGGTTCCCGGCACCCAGAGTGATTTTTACCTCCATTCGTTCTTCCTGATCAATACATCCTGGATGGTATTGTTCAGCATATGTCCCATATGCAATACACCTGTCACATTGGGGGGAGGGATAACGATGGTATAGGGTTCCCTGTTCATCTGGACGGGAACTGAACAGCTCATGTTTCATCCAGTAATCATACCAGCGCTCTTCTGATTTTGATGGATCATATTTTGCGGGAATATCCATTTTTGAGATAATGTTTTGATCTACAGTAAATTAAACAGCACTTTGACCTGTAAAATTCCCGTAAAAATAATCATTTATTGTCAGTGTCAGATTAAAAATATAAAAAGATGAATGCCACCAGGAAATTATCCACTAATCTTTCCGGGAATGCCGATGTCACCTTAAGTTGTTTTGTTTATACGGAAGAAGATGGTTAAATTAAGGTAATCCTAAAACTTCAACCAATATGAGAACTGATAATCAACAATTTCCGCTGAATCGACGCAGTTTTATGAAGATGGCAGGTGCTGCTGCTGCTGGATTAACCCTGTCGCCACAGTTTGCTTTCTCCCATATTCCGTATGATCCTCTGCCATCCGACCGCAAGATCAGGATTGGTGTTGTCGGCGGTGGATTTGGTACCTCCTTCCAATGGCATGAACATCCCAACTGCACCGTATATGCTGTCAGCGATCTGCGGACCGACCGGCGAAACAAGCTCATGGAAGTATATAGCTGCAAGAGGGCTTACGAATCTCTGGAAAAGCTGATCCGCGATGACGAAATCGAGGCCGTTGCAGTATTTACCGGAGCACCGGACCATGTAAGGCACTGTGAAATGGTCATGGATGCCGGTAAACACTGTATTTCGGCGGTACCGGCAGCTATGACCATAGAAGGATGTGAGCGATTGCTGGAGGCAAAACTTCGCAATGACCGCAGGTACATGATGGCCGAGACCAGCTATTATCGATATTACACGATAGCAGCCCGTGACCTGTTTCAGCAGGAAAAATTCGGGGAACTTTTTTACAGTGAGGCTAGAATACTACCATCCCCGGGATGAAGGAAGTGCTGCCCGTGCCGTTCGCCAGGGTAAACGGACCTGGCGGTATGGTTTACCGCCCATGCTGTATCCAACCCATTCAACCGGTTTTCTTGTCGGGGTAACCAGAGAGCGGTTCACAGAAGTCAGTTGCCTGGGCTGGGGAAATCCTCAAAGTCACTACACAAAAAACAGGGATAATGCATACAACAATCCCTTTAATGTCCAGACAGGGATCTTTAAAACCGATCGTCATCACATGAGTCGTGTGAACGTCTTCTGGGAAGGAATCGCCCACGGTGAACGGGCTCAGTGGTTTGGTACCAAAATGGCATTTTATTCACCCGGTTCCGGTGGCCAGCCGTTTAAAATCCAGGGTGAGAACCCACCAGACTGGGAGAACGTTCCTAACTTCTGGGAACGGCTGCCTGAACCTTTGCGTCATGACTCCGGTCATGGCGGATCGCATACGTTTATTACACATGAGTTTATCGCAGCATTAATCGAAAACCGGGAACCTGCTGTGGATATATATGAAGCACTGGCAATGACTGCACCGGGAATTGTTGCCCATGAGTCCTCAATGAATGGCGGCGAGCAATTAAAAGTACCTCAATTTGATCATAGAAGCATATACCGTGAACAAGATTGATACCAGGAGTCTCACAAAACGAGCTTGCCGGGGGCAATTGAAAAGTCCGGATATTCAGTGATTTTTATGCGAATAATTCAGTCTGAGTTTTTTATAAAGTGTGATATTAAATTAATTTTGCCCTACCAATTGCAGATCATGATAAAAATAGGATTCATATCAGCAGCTATAATGCTATCAGTTTTCCTGATTTCATGCAACCAGGAGGAAGGAAAAAAGAAAAAAGGAGATGCTATCATTACCTTTGCAGAAGATAACTTTGACTATGGGGACATCCCTTTCAAGGGGGACGGGAATTGTGAGTTCACTTTCCAAAATACCGGTAAAACACCCCTCGTCCTGACCCATGTAAAATCTACCTGCGGGTGTACCATACCAGAATGGCCCGGTGAGCCGATCAAGGCCGGCGAACAAGGCATTATTAAGGTAAGTTATGATACGCAAAGAGTAGGTACTTTCAACAAGTCTGTTTATGTCTACTCCAATGCAAGCAATGGGGTGCAGCGCCTGTATATTCGGGGGACAGTCAATCCATATGATGAAGAAACTGTAAACTAAAAATTCCCATCCATGCCTGAAATTTCAGAGAGGGGCCGTATGATGCCCGAATCACCGATCCGGAAACTGGTACCGTATGCAGAAGAAGCCAAAAGAAAGGGAAGAAAGGTCTACCACCTGAACATAGGACAGCCTGATATCAAAACACCGGAAGTCGCCATTGAGGCAGTAAAGAACCTGGACGAAAAGGTGATTGAGTACAGCCATTCAGCAGGTAATGAAAGTTATCGCAGGAAATTGTCAGGATATTACCGTGGATTGGATATCCCTGTTGATCATACTGAAATACTGATCACCGCCGGTGGTTCGGAAGCCATATTATTCGCCCTGATGTCCACCCTGGATCCTGGCGATGAGGTAATTGTCCCCGAGCCCTATTACGCCAATTATAATGGTTTTACCATCGCTGCAGGAGTAAAGGTAAAACCTGTCATTTCTACCATTGAGAATGGATTTGCGCTGCCTGCGATGGCCGAAATTGAAAAGCTTATTACCCCGAGGACAAGGGGGATCATTATCTGCAATCCAAATAATCCGACCGGTTATCTCTATTCCCGTGAGGAGCTTGAGCAACTTGGCCAGATCATTATCAAACATGATCTCTACCTTTATTCAGATGAGGTATACAGGGAATTTTGTTATGACGGACAGACACATTTTTCGTCCATGCTATATACCAGGGGCGGAACAGCATGTAATACTGCTCGATTCTGTTTCCAAGAGATACAGTGCCTGTGGAGTGCGGATCGGGGCCATGGTCAGTAAGAACAAGGAAGTCATTTCCACTGCCCTGAAGTTTGCGCAGGCCCGTCTGAGTCCGCCCGTCTCTTGGCCAGATCCTGGGAGAAGCCGCCCTGGATACACCCCGTGAATATTTCGACGAGGTTTACCAGGAATATATAGCGCGCCGTGATTTCATGGTAGCAGCACTGAATAATATGGAAGGGGTGATCTGTCCGGTCCCGAAAGGAGCATTTTACACCATCACCCAGTTGCCGGTTGATGATGCTGATGTTTTCGCCCGGTGGTTGTTAAGTGATTTCCATTTTGAGGGACAAACGGTAATGCTCGCTCCGGCCTCGGGCTTTTACTCCGAACCCGGGCCTGGAAAGCAGCAGGTCAGGATAGCCTATGTCCTGAAAAAGGATGACCTCGAGAAGGCCATGTTATGCCTTGATAAAGCCCTGAAGGTATATCCGGGCAGGACCATTCCCTAGCCCCGATCATTCGAAATCCGGGTAGAGCAGGTATTTCTTCCTGATCTTCTTGAATGCTGCGAGTTCATCTGACCAGCTGGCCCTGATCTTTTCCTCCGTCAAACCTTCCAATAATCTGTTGTCTCAGTTGAGCAGAACCGGCAAGTTTCTCAAAATAGGAGATAAAAAATGCCTCTTTTTCAGGGAAATTCTCATAGGCAAACAGCAGCCACCCAAGGTTGATCTGAGGGTCACGCTCCTTACTGTTACGGAGGTAGCGCAGATCCATTCCCTTACAGCTTTCCCCTTTCAGTTTAGGATTGGCGGATTTCCCGGGAATGCTCTCCGGTACAAAGGTAAAATCTGCATTCTCCAGGAGGGGATGGCCAAATGTCTCAAAAGGGAATTCTGTACCCCTGCCTTCACTGAGCACTGTGCCTTCAAAGAAACAGGTGGAGGGATAGAGGTAGACAGAGTTCATATTGGGAAGATTGGGGGATGGACTCACAGGCAGCAAATAACGCATCGAATGATCGTAATTCAGGCAGGGTATTACTTTCAGGTTGCAGACAAGACCATTTCCAAGCCATCCTTCTCCATTGATCATCTGCCCGTATTCACCTATGGTCATTCCGTATACTACCGGGACCTCATTCATGCCAACAAATGACCGGTAGCTGGTATCCAGCATGGGACCATCAACATAAAATCCATTCGGATTAGGCCGGTCGAGCAGGATAAGCTCCTTGCCATTCTCAGCACAGGCCTGCATGACCAGGAACAGGGTGGAGATATAGGTATAAAACCTTGCCCCCACATCCTGTATGTCAAAAATAATGGCATCCAGTTCCTCCAAAGATGCTGCCGATGGTTTCCTGTTCGATCCATAAATGGAAATTACCGGCAGTCCGGTCTGCGCATCCACCCCATCCTGAATGATCAGTCCCGCTTCAGCCTCACCCCTGAATCCGTGCTCCGGACAGAAGATCTTTTGGATCATAACCTCTTCACCTCCGCCAGATATCAGGCTATCTACCAGGTGGACCCGGCCAATGACCGAGGTCTGGTTAGCCACCATGCCAAGCCTTTTGCCGGCAAGCATTGGTAAATACTTTTCGGTCTGTTCCGCGCCGGTCCGGATTTTTTCCTGACCCTGCGAATGGTTACATGACAGGATAAGGGACCCGCAGAACAGGGCAAGGACCAAAATAGATCCGTGGATCCTGGATGGGAAGTTGTCAGGCCGGGGATTTTTCATTTTTTTCTGGTTTATTATTATTTTCTGATAAGATTGGCATTCAGTACGATCAGGGAAAGTCCGATCAATAGCATCCCTACCAGTGCAATGGTCTCCGGATGCTCATCGGCAAGGATAAGCCAGCTCAGAACGGCTCCGAATACCGGGATCAGGAATTTCCAGACATTCAGCTCAGATACCTTGATACCGGGACGCCTGAGCAGGATAAACCATATGCTGAAGGCCACCGCGGACATGAAACTCAGCCAGCCGAGCGAGATGTAATATGGGGCTTCATTGACCCCGAATTTCAGTCCCTCGAACGGAATAGAAAGTAATATCAGTCCTAATCCACCCGTCATCAGCTGTGCTGAATTAAGCAACAGGGGAGGCAGTCCCATTCTGTATTTCACCACTATGACATTGCCCATACTACCTGCGACATTGGCCAGGATAAGGATCAGTATCCCCCAGAATTCCTTTCCTTCTGCCCAGCTGAAACTTCCCCTGCTCATCGCAATAATAACCACCCCTGACATGCCCAGGCCTATGGATGCCATTTTCCTGAATGTAAGTTTGTCATCTCCAAGGAACATGTGGGCCAGGATGGCAGAGAACAGGGGACTGGCACCGATGATGATGGCAGTGATAGCAGCCGGCACAAGGCTGATACCCAGATAAAACATCGTATACAGAAGAAAAGTCTGGAATAATGCCAGCCTTACTACCTCCTTCCAGTTCCGCCTGATCAATTTGACGGATCTTAACAGGTTCCCGCAGAATGGCAGGATATAGATGCCGGATAAAAAGAAACGGAACCCGGCAAATTGTAAAGGGGTGGTATATTTCAAACCGATCTTGACCCCTACAAAAGCAGTAGACCAAAGGAGACATGCGACAATGGCTAAAAATGTAGTGCTAAGGATCCTGGAACGCAAAAGCTTTTCGTTTGTTTTGCCGGCAAGCGGATTAAATATTAACTTCAGCGCATAAAGTAACTCAATTTTTTGTGAATACTGAGATCTTCATAGCCAGAAAGCTGATCCTCAGCAAAGATAACCGGAAGAGCATTTCACGGTCCATCCTGAACATTGCCATTTTTGGGATTAGTTTGGGACTGGCGGTCATGATCGTGGCCATGGCGGTAGTTACTGGTTTCAAAAATGAGATCACCCGGAAGGTGGTTGGTTTTGCAGCCCATATCCAGATCCTGAACTTTGACTCTAACATTTCCTATGAAACACAGCCCATTAACAGCCAGCAGGAATTCCTCAAGGACCTGAAGGAAAACCCTTCCATTGCCAGTGTACAGGTTTTTGCCACCAAGGCAGGGATCATCAAGACCAGGTCTGACATGCAGGGGGTAGTACTGAAGGGTATCGGACCGGATTATGACTGGGGATTTCTCCAGGATTACCTGCAGGAGGGAGAGATCCTTTCCCTGACTGATTCCGCCCGGTCGAACAATGTGCTTATATCCAGGTATATGGCCTCACTGCTTAAGCTGAACCTGAACGATGAGTTCCTGATGTTATTTATCCAGGATCCCCCCCGATGGCGGCGATTTACTGTGGCAGGCATCTTCGAGACAAGCCTTGAGGAATTTGACAAGGTATTTATCTTTGGAGATATCCGTCATATACAGAAGCTGAACGACTGGTCGGATGAACAGATCAGCGGTTTTGAAGTCAATCTCAAAGAGTTCCGTGATCTGGAGGATCAGACCTATGAGGTGATAAATACGGTGGGCTTTGGCTTTGAAGAGGATGGATCAAGATTGAAGGTGATCAATATCCATGATAAATATCCGCAGATATTTGACTGGCTCAACCTTCAGGATATGAATGTACTGATCATCCTGATCCTGATGCTGGTCGTTGCCGGCTTCAACATGGTATCCGGATTACTGATCCTCATCCTGGACCGGACCAATATGATAGGAATACTGAAAGCACTTGGCAGTCCAAATGTCAGTATTCGTAAAATATTCATGTACCAGTCAGGATTCCTTATCCTGCGAGGATTGTTATGGGGAAACATTATTGGCATTGGCATATGTCTCCTTCAGAAATACACCGGTATCATGGAACTGGACCAGTCATCCTATTATCTTAACAGGGTTCCGGTCAATCTGAATGTTTTGCACATTGTTGTCCTCAACCTGGGGACTGCCCTGGCCATTGTCGGGATGCTGATCATACCCTCCATGATCATTTCCAGGATCAGTCCTGCCAGGGCCATCCGGTTTGAATAGTGATGACAATGACCCGAAAAATACCGCATAATATCGAAATATTCATTGATCAGCTTGAGCAGGATCTGAGATCAAATCTTCCAGGAAGGATGGCCCAGTATAAAATGGCTCCGGAGCTCAGGTTGGAAAACAAGCATGGTTATTACCAGAACGCAGCCGTAATGATCCTGCTTTTCATGAGGGATGTATCCTGGCGTACGGTCCTGATGAAAAGGCCAGAATATGCAGGGGCACATAGCAACCAGATCAGTCTGCCCGGGGGGAAATTCGAAGAAGGTGATGCTGATCTGGAAGCTACAGCTCTGCGTGAGATCAGGGAAGAGATCGGCATAGATGATAGCCGGATCAGGATACTTGGCAATCTGAGCCGCCTTCATATACCTGTAAGTGGGATAGAAGTTTTACCGGTGGTTGGCTTTTATCCTGAAGAACCTGATTTTATGCCAGATCCATCTGAAGTAGCCTATCTGATCGAGACCCCCTTAAAAGACCTGATGGATCCCCTGAATGCCCGGGAAAAATTCAGGACCCTCATGTGCAAGCTGGTCAGGGTACCCTATTTTCAAATTGGTAAAGAGCATGTCTGGGGAGCAACTGCTATGATCCTGTCTGAATTCCTGGAAATAGTTAGGACAGGTAAATCATCACTTAGTTTATGATGTTCCTGTAATGTTCATAACGGTCAATTACCTGGTTCACATATTTAAGGGTCTCAGTTCCCCTGCAATAGCCATATTTTACGACCGGATCCCGGTAATACTGGGGATTTGATTTTTTAAGCAGGTATTCATCTACACCATTGTTCCATTTCTTAGGATCCATTCCATTTTTATCCGCCAGCCTGATCGCATCAAAAACATGTCCTGGTCCTACATTATAAGCTGCGAGTATGAATTTGATCCTTTCTTCCTTGTCAGGTATGGATGTAATAAAGCGTTTATCGAGCCACCTGATGAACTGGGTTCCAGCATTGATCTGGTCCTTTACGGGTGAATTCATATTGATCCCAAACCTCCGGGCAGTTACAGGCATTAACTGCATCAATCCAAATGCCCCTGCCCAGGATAGTGCACCCGGATCAAAACGGGATTCCTGGTAGATCATGGAAGCCAGCAAGCGCCAATCCCAGCCAATTTGTTCACTGTATTCCCTGATGTGTTCATCGTAGGCAGAGATCTTTCCGCTGGTGATCGTAAAATGGTCCGATTTCACAATACTTGCTGACCTCTGGTTTTTGAAATATTTATTATAGATCACCGCATACCTCGTAGATCTGCGGTACTGCATAAGCCACTCATCAATCACCTTTTTCAACTCTGTAGCTTCGGAATTTACAGCCCATGCAATGTTTTGGGGAAAACTGATGGCAGTCTGGATGTCCAGGTTTGGATAATAAGTCTGGTTTACCATGGCTACATTCTCATCACAGACAGTATAATCAATTTGCCCGTCCGCCACCAGCATTATCAGTGTTTCAGCCTCTTCGGGAACATCCAGGATTTCAATGGTATCACCGATTTCCTCCGCAAGGTTCAGCATCCTCCTGTAGAAGGCTGAATTTTGCTGGACATACACCTTTTTCCGGGCCAGATCCAGCTGGTTCCTGATCAGTGCCCTGTCAATCTGGGACTGGGTCATTTTTTTCCAGTTTTCAGGTTTTCTCTGTATCAGTACCTGGCGCGTCTGGCCATGCGGGATAATAAAGTTTACCTGGCTCCTGCGCTGCCTGGTAACCGCGAGGTTCAGGGCAATCAGATCACAATCACCCATGCGCAGACAGTTAAAGGTTTCCGCCAGGCTGCTGCTCACCACTACTTCCAGTTTAATATTCATATGGTCAGCCAGGTCCTGCAACATATCATACTGGTACCCCAGGGGTTGTCCGCGATAGATAAAGTAATCGGTAGAATTATAATCAGTAATGGCGGTTATTTTTCCCTTTTGAAGGATTTGGGGAAGATCATTCACTTCCCTCCCGGAGGAAATCCTTTCAGGGGTGTCCTTGCAAGTTGCGACTAACAGGAGGATGATTGGTAGCAGTCCCTGTAAATATGTAAATCGCTTGAACATGACCGTTAAGCTAGATGCAATTTATAGATTGCATCATCACCATCAAAGGATTCTTTGACGAATGCCTTGTTTATTTGGACGTATCAGTCATAAAATGTCCACGATAATCCGAACCTGAATACCCTTCCAGGCATTGGATAATCCAACACATGAAAATAGTTCTTTTTAATCAGTCCGGCATAAGGATGATCATATCTGAGGTAAAAACGGGTCCTTTTCAACTTGGCCGTCAAAAAGGGGTTCAGGTAGGGATAATTCCCCAGTTCCATAATATCCTGGTTATAGAACAGTCCGGATGAAGGAGAAAACGCCAGTGCCCGGTACCTGGTATAGTAATAAAGATCAAATCCAAGCTGTGCTGTCAGGGCATTTTTAACTATGGTAAACGAAATATAGTTTGAGGTATAGTATGACAGGTCAGGCAGTCTCACCACGTTGTTATCGCTGGGGAGCTGGTAATGAATCTGGTGATCGGAATGGAAGATACCGGCGGTAAAATGCTTGTGCAAATTAAGTCCGATCACAGAAATCACCCCCCTGTGCTGTGCCGGCATTACAGAATCTGTATGGTAAACCAGGTCAGTAACCAGGGAAACGTGGGCTCCGGCATCAAGCTTAATGGCCTCATTGCTTACCTGCAGAGATCCCCGGATATCTTTGATCTTCCTGAAATCATTAAACCAGCGATAATGGTTTGATTCGTAGAAATTCAGAAAATGATCCGCCTCCTGCAATGAAAACTCTCCTGAGATACTGATCCTGGATTCTCCTCTTCTGCCCTGGAATCTCTTTGTAATATTTCCATCCAGGAGCAGGTCCCCTGCCCTGTATCCGATAAAGTAAAAACGACCGGAGAAGATCCAGTCCCATCCTCCGCCGACCGTATGCATCACACTGGCGCCCAGGTGGACATTATTGTACTGGTAGAATTTATGATTCTTGTGTACGCTGGTATCCCCGTTCGATACAAGTGTATCATTAACAGTGTTAAAGGCATATCTTACCCAGTCATGGGAGATAAATGCCCTGGCCCCGAAATCATTCTTCCGGTGCGGGTTCTCATCGAGCATGACCTGGAAGGTGTTCCTGAGGGATCTGAAATAGGTCGAATCCCTGGTCTGGTCGGGATCAATGAAGTAGTCCGGGTAAAAATCCCGGTTCTTATCCCTTATCTCATCTGTATAAATCCTGTAATTTCTCTGATATTCAAAGGTATGCAACAATGATCCTGTTTTTGTTGTTCTATCCCTCCACCTGCGGAATCCCGTCTCGCTCGTAGTATCCGCGACCTGTTCTTCCTTGCCGAATTTATACCTCTGGGTGAAATGGAACATCAGGTTCCTTATCTTTGAATCTGCTTCTTCCAGGTTTATGTCATAGGCTTTTTCATCAATGTTCTCATTAAAGAACACGCTATCACTGAGGATCCCACCGTTTTCCTCTGCACTTGCGTTGTTCACATGAAAACTTGTATGGAAGGAATAATCATGCCCTGTATAGGATGAGAACAGGTTGAAATTGGTCATTTTTGCTTTCTGCCGGCTGTAAAGTCCACCTGATGACAACAGGTTGATATCAAATCCCAGGTTAAGAAAAGGGGTAAGATTCTGGGTATGGATGGCATGGAAGATATCCTCCCGTTTTTCCTTGTTACCAAAAGTAGAAGAATACTCCAGCAAGGTGAAGGGTTTGAGGATATTAAAATAGGTATTGTTTTCCGGTGTATACAAATAGGGGATATAGGGACGCATAAAGAAAAAACCCGGCTGTTTCTCCCGGTTGAAATATATTAAATTCTTTGTTTGGAGTCCGGTGTTACCCAGAAAAGCATTTGCAATACTATTGCGGAACACAGGATTATAGACCTGGAATTGTGTCTTCATGGTGTCGATCTCCTTGTCCCGCATGACGGCATAATCCTCGATAAGGTTCCAGATCTTAACAAAGGCCTTTGTCGTATCTACCGACGTATTGATCATACTTTCTTCCGGGATCTCCTGGGAAAACGCAAAAAAAGGAACCATCAATGCTATTAGCAGGAATCGTATCGGCATGATGCAGTAAAAATAGCTGAAATAATATTTAAAACGCGAAAAAGCCTGGTTTTAGTGAGCGGCAGGGATATTATACAGATTCTTACAGGCACTGATGACACTGGTCACTGATTATTGGTCATTTAGCTGTCAGATCCCACCATCCAGAAAGCCGCTCTGGACTATGTCAAACCTCCCGGGTAGTTTCACCCATCAATATCAGCTGTTTATAAAAATAAAGGGGCAGAATTTGAATATAGGATATGTGTTGGATAACTTCGCCCAGGTTATACGAATAAATTTCATTTCTCAAATTTCAATACAATGCGCAAAATATCGTCTCTTATAATCTCAGTGTCATTAATTTTCATAGCATCCCCCTTTCTCCTGAAAGCACAGGTGCCCGGAAAGGGCCTTCTTTTCGATGGGGAAGATGATTATGTAAATGTACCCACCACCACCTCGGATGAACTGAATCCTGCCGAATCATTAACCCTGGAATGCTGGGTATATCTTAATGAAGTCGCATCAAGCAGCCATAACCCCCATCTTATATCGAGATTCAATTGCTATTCACTTACCGTTGGGGCTAATGGACTTGCCACTGCATATATTCAGAATGATGAAGGAGACTGGTTCTCTGAAGGTGGTACCACAACAATCACCACAAATAAATGGTACCATCTGGCGGCAACATACGATGGATCCAATTTGCGTGTTTTTGTCAACGGGGAACTGGAAGGTACAACCATGGCATATGATACAATGGCCCGGACTACCTTAAATTTCAGAATAGGTGCCAGAAATGCCTATGTGACCACTACTAATACCAATGGAATCATTGATGAGGCCAGGGTGTGGGATATAGCCCGTACGCAGGCTGAAATCCAGAGTACCATGAACCGGACCATTCCCGGCAGTACATCGGGTCTTGTTGGTTACTGGAGGTTTGATGAAGGCTCCGGGACCAATACAGATTGTGAGACTTCCTATGATAATGATGGAACATTAATGTCTGTGTCAAACCCCTCACTTCCGGTCTGGATAACATCTACGGCGGCCATAGGTGAAACCTCCCTGTTTGCGGAATCTGCAGACATTGCTGAAACGCCCGATTGTGCTGTTGATGTAAATTTTGGTTCAGGCGGTGATGGACCTGGTTCCGGTTATTCCATGGCAGTGATGCAGGTAAACGGATTACCAAACAGTGTTTCCGGCTTGTTTCCTGACAGGGCCAGCAGGTACTGGGAAATGTGGTCGGAAGATCCGGATTTTGATGGGAATTTCACAGCTGATATACGTTTTCACTATGATAATATCAGCGGACTTCCGAATGAAAATTCTCTCGAGTTATTCAGAAGAGATGATGCTACAGGTAGCTGGAGTGCTGTTACCGGGTACACCGTTGTTTCAAATGACGGTGGATCCTCCAGTGGCACAGATGGTATCGGATATGTCGAATTAACAATTACCGAAGGAACAACAGGCGATTTCAGCGGACAGTATATTTTTTGCTGGTCTGATGCATCCCCGGTTATTTCGGATATTCCCGATCAGTCAGTGACGGAAGGAACAACTTTTGCCTCCATTAACCTGGATGATTTTGTGGCAGACCCGGACAATGCCGACAATGAGATCACATGGACAATAATCGGAGAAGATGATGTTACTGTTGTTATTACAGACAGGGTAGCAACCATTACGGCTAACGATCAGGAGTGGAATGGGACTGATGTTGTTCGTTTCGTCGCAACAGATCCAGAAGGGGAATTTGACGATGAGCTGGTGACTTTCGAAGTAACAGTAGTCTATGATCCCCCGGTTGTTGGTGATATTCCGGACCAGGAGATCACTGAAGGGACGGCTTTTGCCTCCATTTCACTTGATGATTTTGTGACGGATGCTGATAATGATATTGAAACCCTGATGTGGACGGCCAGCGGTCAAACAGATCTTGTGGTCGAAATAACTGACCGTATAGCCAATATTAGCGTAAATGATACCGAATGGAATGGGAGTGAAACCATTACCTTCCAGGCAGAAGATCCGGATGGAGAAACTGGTTTTGATCAGGCAACCTTTACGGTCACAGCGGTGGATGCACCTCCTGTGATAGATATTATCCCCAACCAGAGAATAAATGAGGGGGAAAGTTTCACACTGATTGTCCTGGATGATTTTGTAACTGATGCTGATCATCCAGACAGTTTACTTATCTGGACAACTATAGGTGATTATCAAGTTGCAGTAGACATAACTAACCGGGTGGCCACTATCACGGTCATTGACCCTGAGTGGTCTGGAGCCGATTGGGTATGGTTTATAGTTGAAGATCCGGACGGATTACGAGACAGTACGAATGTTAAGTTTTCCGTGAATGCTGTCAATGATACCCCTGTGGTGGCTGGCATTCCGGACCAGACCATAGCCGAAGGCCAGAGTTTCAGCCAGATAAACCTGGATAATTTTGTTATAGATGCCGATCATGTTGACGACTCACTTAGCTGGACAGCCATGGGGCAATCTGCTATTACCGTATCCATTGTAGACCGGGTAGCCACATTAACAGCCGATCCGGAGTGGAACGGTAGTGAAACGATAATCTTTACAGCCACAGATCCAGATGGAGCTTTTGATACAGATACGAGTTTATTTACTGTAACAGGAATTAATGATGCTCCTAACGTCAGTAAGGCAATACCTGATACTTCAGGCGAGGTTGGAAAATCATTTTTATTCGTGCTGGACCCAAATACTTTTACGGATGTTGATCCAGGAGATGTAATATTGCTCAGTGCCAGCATGTCCATGGAAGGGAGTGTACCCACCTGGCTTACATTCACTCCTGCGACTGGAACATTCTCAGGTACCCCTGCCGATGCGGATAAGGGACTGGTAGAGGTCATCGTTACAGCAAAGGATAACAGTTCAGCAAGTGTTTCAGATACCTTTAACATCGATGTTGAATCCTATGTTGGCATCAATAATCCTATTGAGGGACTGGAGATCAACCTGTATCCGAATCCCAACAATGGCAGGTTTGTCATCGAAAGTGAGATATTCGAGAGGATGGATGTTGTGCTGGAGATCTTCAATGAGAAGGGACAGTTGATCTGGAACAGGGAGATCCGAAACGAAATAGGCATACTGCATGAATCAGTTGATCTGGACAATGCAGCAGTTGGCCTGTATCTACTGAGGGTGAGAACTAAATCTCTTGTAATCAATAAGCGGTTTCTAATAACTTACTAGATCAGGCAACAGAAGATCAATATAAACCTTGCTGAGGTTTAACTTTATCGGAGAATTCTTCTTCCAATATCTTCTGCCTGTTTTGATAGATAGATATTCTTCCACCGGCATTATTTGTAATAAAAAACATCACCTCACATTCTTTTTTCTCTTGAACAAAACGGACCCCAAGCATATCATCGGTCCTGAGAGGTGTTGAAGTAGCCATTGATTGTAGTGAGGTGTCTCCGACCTGTAATAGATGGAGAAAAATATCATCAGTAGCTGGCGTTCCAGGACTTACTTCAATTCGCCATTGTCCAAATAGATCATGATCATTATCCAACCAATGCATATTTTTATAATTCCATTCATCAGGTGTTAATTCCGGGAGTGCCCAATTTCTCCCATCTGACCAGAATTGTTTTCCTGGTCCGCCAATTTTTTTCAGCTTAGCATTATCGGGGTAAAGAGTTTTGCAAAACAGCCTCCCTCCCCAATGGTCAGTATAAAATTCATTGCCATTTACCCTGGGTTCTGCAGCAGTATGGAGAAGCCATCTCTTATAATATTCAGGTTTGGTTGAATGCACCCTGTCGAAAATCACAAAATGATCAGGTGGCAGGAATACAAACTGACGAAGAACAAGTGCAGCTTTACCGGGGTGATACGATGCAGTAGCATCACTCGCTATATAAACATATTCTGCTTTCTCATCAAAAGCAATTACCTCTGATCCCATCATATTATACTGCCCTCCATCGTTTGGAAAGACCGGGGACTCCTCCTCACTGAGTGCAGGTCCGGAGTCCCAATAAGCGGGCATAGTTTCCCCGGGCATTTTAACAGTTATGCAGTTGTGAGCAACCGTTCTGGCATAATAATGTGACAGGTGGAGTCCGGGTTGGGGACGGGTTCCGGTATCCAATGTCAGGAAACCCTTTTTGAAAACTACAAAATTATTATTGTCATAATGCCTGTGCTGGGTCAATAGTCCACCTGCGGTGAATAAAGCATAGGTGTCATCGGGCCCGGAACCTGACCTCATAAATAGTTGTCCCATGTTTTCAAAGTGTCTTGCCCTTGGTAAAATCTCTGAAGGACCTTCAGGCTCAATTTCATCAAAAGTACTGGTCAATAAAAAACGCGTATATGGAAAAATCCCCTGCGCATGTCTTTGAACCTTTGTTTGCATCCATTTTGCCAAAGAGATCAAATCGGGCTGAGTTTTGCCATAGAAATGAATCATTTGAGATAAATGAATATGCAAATTCCTCAAGGGAATATCATTATCACGGTGATTTGCATCTCCATAGCCAAATTGCCTGTCTCCTGGCAACCAGTTCCAGAATATATAATTAATGAATTTTGCAACATAGGGCCATTCTTGTGCAATATCAAGTCCGGTGGCTGAATTAAATGTGTGGAAGAAATTATATTCAGCCCAGGGATATGCACCCATGCAATATCCCAGGACAGCAGAAGCGGCTCCACCGTCATCTCCCGAAATTTCACTCCTGTATTGAAGAAGGGCGGTATGATCATCATAACCCCTTTGCAGCAGTGCTATCGAAAGGCTGTCATCCATACCTGTCTTATGGAAAACGAGCCCGGCAAACCATGGCAGACAGGGCGGGCCATAAAAGCCGGTTTTTATATCCCCGTAATTCTTTCTGAAAACGGATCCCCTGTCTGCAGAAGGCATATCACTTATGGCCTGCAAAAGTGGTTTTCCTATATCCCATCTTTCTCTTTCCGTGAGGTCCTTGTATATCCAATCATAGGCAGCTAATGCGTCAATCCTGGAAAATGCGTACCACTGGATATTCAGGTTATGCTCATTCCTCAGCTTGTAATAATCAACCAGATTGACCAGGATTTCTTTGCTTAACTCAAGGTATTTCTTTTCTTCTGAAACAAGGTACAGAAAAGCTGACTCTGCTGCCCTGGTCCCATACATATGATCAGCATTCTGTGTTCCGTCTGGTACCAGGGGATCCGTAAACCTGATTTCTTGCCCGATCATTAGATCAATCCTGTTTTTCATTTCCAGAAATAATTCATGCTCTTCATTTAAAGTCCTTTCCCTGATCGTTTTAAAAGACATTTTATTGAAGAACAACCTGGGATGATCATCGCGGATTTCGTTTATCCAGGAATAATTCTCATATACATCTCCCTTTGGGTTATGGCAGCCTGTAAGGAAACAACTGAATATTAATATCCCGATGAAATTAATGGCTCTGAATCCAGTTTTCATGATCTACATTTTAATTAACTTGAATAATACTTCCATCCTGACCAATGTTGACCAGAATACTATCTTCCTTGCCGATCTCAATACCGGGCCAATTGAGAAATGCAGCATAACCCACGGGCTTTTGGGTTTCCTCCACCGTCTCCGCAAAAATAGTTACCCTGGCATCAATTGGTACATGTGGGGAATTATCTTATTGTGGTTATTGTCGCCCGAAGGTCCTTTAGTCTTACATCCAAAATTCACCCATGACAAAAAAAACAATAGTAGAATTAATGATTTTTGCTTCATTTCTTTATAAATCTAGAAAAAAAAACCGGGTTCTATTCGAAGAGTTTGGGTAAGCAACTGGTAATAGCAGGAAGAAATAAGCAGCCTGTAATTCGGAACCGTTAAGAAATTTGTTTCTTGAGTGTTGCGAACAAAATTGTTTGAGCCCCGAATAGGGGCGAGTTATTTTGTGCAGCAACGAAAGAAATGAATTTTAGGTGGAGAGTTACCGCTGCGATTTCTTCCTGCCATTACCCCAATTGAGTAGGAAGATAGGGATTATTTCCCTATCTGTCCTCTCACACCACCGTGCATACCGTTCGGTACACGGCGGTTCCTTAAATAATAGCCTGACCAGACCCGTAATAATCCGAAAAGAAAATAAAGCCAGCATGTCTAAGACGCTCGTTGGTAATAGTACGACTCAAGATAAAGCTATTGGCAATATGCCAATAGCCTTTCCTAGTGTTCGCCCATTCCCATGCTTTGTGACTATCTATGCCAAGCTTCATGAGATTACGACCACGAGTACGTATCCGTTTCCATTGTTTCCATATCACCATACGTAAACGTCTACGATACCATGTATCTACTCTTTCAAGTAGCTTACGCATATCGGCTAGCTTAAAGTAATTCACCCATCCAGTAATGTACTGCCTGAGTGCTTCCTTCCGCCTTGCATATCCCCCGCCATTGCTCCGAGAAGTGAGCATTTTAATCTGCTCTTTCATCTTTGCAATGCTATTCGGATGTACCCGCAATCGTCCTTCTCCTTTATATACATAAAAGGAGTATCCCAAAAATTTAATCCTTGAGATGTAGGCTACCGTGGTCTTTTCCCTGTTTACTCTCAAAAACAGTTTCTTCTCGATGTACGGAACGATGTTCGCCAGCGTTCTCTCGGCACTCCGTTTGCTCTTGCAAAGGATTATCAGATCGTCAGCATAACGTACAAATCGGTGTCCTCGTTTTTCGAGTTCCTTGTCCAATTCATTGAGCATGATGTTACTCAACAGTGGACTAAGTGGACTCCCCTGAGGAACCCCGATTCTCGTCTCTTCAAACTTGTTGCGTATTACTACTCCAGCATTGAGGTATTTGTGGATAAGCGAGACTACCCGCCCATCCTTTACCGTCCTTGATAACACTTCTATCAGCTTACTCTGATGGACCGTATCAAAGAACTTCTCCAGGTCCATATCTACGGCATATTTGTAACCGTCTGTGACATAGTTCCTGCATTTGTTCAATGCCTGATGTGCATTACGCTTGGGTCTGAACCCGTAACTGTTCGGTGAGAACTGTTTCTCGTAAATGGGGGATAAGATCTGAGCGATGGCCTGCTGGATGACTCGATCCACCACCGTAGGGATACCGAGACTTCTCTTTCCCTTTTCTTTGGATATTTCTACCCTCCGAACCGGATTAGGACGGTACTTACCGTCCAATATGGATTGTATGAGCTTCTCCTTGTTGTTGACAAGATAATCCCGTAAGGATTCGACTTCCATCTTGTCTATCCCACCACTACCCTTGTTGCTCCTTACCCGTTTAAAGGCACGGTTCAAGTTCGAAGGGGACAGAATCTGCTCTAACAGCCCATATTCAGGTCTGTCGGTATTGGTGAGGTTGTTTTCAGTCATCCAAATAAAGGTCTGCCCTCCTGCATAGCCCTCGGGCTCCGCCCTACTATTTTGCAGGCAGGTATCTTTCGATATTTTCTGCTTTCCTCCCTTCATCCGGTAACATTCATTTACTCTCACTCATTAAGGTTCGGTCCTTTCCGTCCCTTGTCGACGGGTACGGTACTACGACCTCGGCTGACTTCTCACAGTAAATCTTGTTTCAACCGTGCTTCATACTCTGTTTCTGCACGTCTATGAGACCTCCCCGGTTAAGAGCGATAACTATCATCCCATATACCTGCTGCATTTACCTTGGTGGATCCGGACAGTATCGGACTTCATTTTGTTTAGCAAACTCATCCATCCAACCATAGGCCTTATATGTAGTTTCTGTTCGTCAGGCCAGGATTTTGCCGCCGGCTTCCTTCAGATTCCACCTCACGATGGACACCCTTGCCTTAAGCTAACACTTCCCACTGTCAAGGCGCGTTCGGGACTTGCACCCTATAGTTATCGCCCATGCCGGGCAAACTAAAAAAACCCGGACTCTTCGAAAAGAACCCGGGTTTTAAAAGTCGGCGACGACCTACTCTCCCACAAATGCAGTACCATCGGCGCTGACGGGCTTAACTTCTCTGTTCGGAATGGTAAGAGGTGGTTCCCCATCGCAATAGTCACCTAAAGATCATCAATATAGTTAGACGTAAAGGAAAAAGAGCAAAATTTTTAAGCTCGCAGAGAAAGCTTACGGGTAATTAGTATCGCTCGGCTATGACATTACTGCCTTTACACCTGCGACCTATCAACGTCATCGTCTTTAACGACCCTTAAAGGAGATCTCATCTTGAGGCAGGCTTCGCACTTAGATGCTTTCAGTGCTTATCCCTTCCAGACGTAGCTACCCTGCGGTGCAGCTGGCGCCACAACAGGTACACTAGAGGTCTGTCCGCCTCGGTCCTCTCGTACTAGAGGCAGGCCCTCTCAAATCTCCAACGCCCACAACAGATAGGGACCGAACTGTCTCACGACGTTCTGAACCCAGCTCGCGTGCCACTTTAATGGGCGAACAGCCCAACCCTTGGGACCTTCTCCAGCCCCAGGATGTGACGAGCCGACATCGAGGTGCCAAACCGCTCCGTCGATATGAGCTCTTGGGAGCGATCAGCCTGTTATCCCCGGAGTACCTTTTATCCTTTGAGCGATGGCCCTTCCATACGGAACCACCGGATCACTATGCCCTACTTTCGTACCTGGTCGACTTGTCAGTCTCACAGTCAAGCACCCTTGTGTCATTACACTCTACGCATGGTTACCAATCATGCTGAGGGTACCTTTGGAAGCCTCCGTTACACTTTTGGAGGCGACCACCCCAGTCAAACTACCCACCAAACACTGTCTCCCGTAAGGGATTAGAACCCAGATAAATAAAGGGTGGTATTTCAAGGTTGACTCCACGACTCCTAGCGAAGCCACTTCAAAGTCTCCCACCTATCCTACACATCATTTACCCAGAATCAATGTTAAGCTATAGTAAAGGTTCACGGGGTCTTTCCGTCCCGTTGCGGGTATCCGGCATCTTCACCGGAACTACAATTTCACCGAGCTCATGGCTGAGACAGTGCCCAGATCGTTACACCATTCGTGCAGGTCGGAACTTACCCGACAAGGAATTTCGCTACCTTAGGACCGTTATAGTTACGGCCGCCGTTTACTGGGGCTTCGATTCAGAGCTTCTTCCCGAAGGAATAACCCCCCCTCTTAACCTTCCAGCACCGGGCAGGTGTCAGGCCTTATACATCATCTTTCGATTTAGCAAAGCCTTGTGTTTTTGATAAACAGTCGCCTGGGCCATTTCACTGCGGCCCCGATTGCTCGGGGCGACCTTTCTCCCGAAGTTACAGGTCGATTTTGCCTAGTTCCTTAGCCATGAATCACTCGAGCACCTTAGGATTCTCTCCTTGACTACCTGTGTCGGTTTGCGGTACGGGTAGCAAATACCTGAAGCTTAGAGGTTTTTCTTGGAAGTATGATTAGATCCACTATCCGCTTGTCCGAAGACTCACGGTACTATCAGGTTCAGCACAGTCAAGCTATTAACCCATCTGTATACCTACACCCTTCAACGTACTATTCCGTCAGTACGCGGGACTTTCACTCCTTCGTCACCCCATCGCAGTAATTGCTAGTACAGGAATATTAACCTGTTGTCCATCGACTTTTCCGTTCGGATACGTCTTAGGACCCGACTAACCCTGATCCGATTAGCGTTGATCAGGAAACCTTAGTCTATCGGTGAGCGGGTTTCTCACCCGCTTTATCGTTACTTATGCCTACATTTTCTTTTCCAGCCGCTCCAACAGACCTTACGATCCATCTTCAATGCAACTGGAATGCTCCCCTACCACTTCTAACTAATGTCAGAAATCCATAGCTTCGGTAATATGCTTAATGCCCGATTATCATCCACGCACAACCGCTCGACTAGTGAGCTGTTACGCACTCTTTAAATGAATGGCTGCTTCCAAGCCAACATCCTAGCTGTCAAAGCAGTCGCACCACGTTAGAACAACTTAGCATATATTTTGGGACCTTAGCTGATGGTCTGGGTTGTTTCCCTCTCGGCGCCGGACCTTAGCACCCAACGCCTCACTCCCGTGTATATGTTGTAGCATTCGGAGTTTGTCAAGGGTTGATAGGCGGTGAAGCCCTCTAGCCTTATCAGTAGCTCTACCTCTACAACACTAAACCACGAGGCTGCACCTAAATGCATTTCGGGGAGTACGAGCTATTTCTTGGTTTGATTGGCCTTTCACCCCTACCCACAGCTCATCCAAACACTTTTCAACGTGTACTGGTTCGGTCCTCCATACCGTTTTACCGGTACTTCAACCTGGCCATGGGTAGATCACCAAGTTTCGCGTCTACCCCCACTAACTATACGCCCTATTCAGACTTGCTTTCGCTTCGGCTGCGTCCCTGAAGGACTTAACCTTGCTAGTGAGGAGTAACTCGTAGGCTCATTATGCAAAAGGCACGCCGTCATCCCAATGCGATAAATACGGGACTCCGACCGCTTGTAAGCGCACGGTTTCAGGTACTATTTCACTCCCTTGTTCAGGGTGCTTTTCACCTTTCCCTCACGGTACTAGTTCACTATCGGTCTCTCAGGAGTATTTAGCCTTACCAGATGGTCCTGGCAGATTCAGACAGGATTTCACGTGTCCCGCCCTACTCAGGATACTGCTAGAACAATAACGACTTACGTGTACAGGACTGTCACCTTCTATGGTTTAACTTTCCAGAAAATTCCACTTCGTGTTATTATCTCATATTGCAGTCCTACAACCCCATGTCAGCCGAAACTGTCATGGTTTGGGCTATTCCCCGTTCGATCGCCACTACTAAGGGAATCACTATTGTTTTCTCTTCCTCCGGGTACTTAGATGTTTCAGTTCTCCGGGTTTGCTCTCCGATAAATCGGAGTGATACCACTTCATGGTACCGGGTTGCCCCATTCGGAAATCTTCGGATATAGCAGGTTATTTGCACCTCCCCGAAGCTTATCGCAGCTTATCACGTCCTTCATCGCCTCTGAGAGCCAAGGCATCCGCCATGCGCTCTTATTTACTTTCTTCTGTTATATAATGAGATTTAAAAATTTAGCTCTTTCCAATACGTCAAAGAACGTTTTCCTGACTCCTGTCCTGTTCGAATACATCGAAACGGGTTAAGAACGGAATTGTGAATACATCCGGAATCGAACCGGATAATACGACCATCGTATTCAAAAAACGTTCAATATTTCAAAAAACTTTACCTGGTATGTACACTTTCATTCTCACACCCAGGCCTTCATGTGGAGAATAAGGGAGTCGAACCCTTGACCTCCTGCGTGCAAGGCAGGCGCTCTAGCCAACTGAGCTAATTCCCCAATGCTGGTTTGAGGACTTGCCCCTTGACGCCGCCAATTGGCCAATTCCCCAAACGAAAAGTAGTCCCGAGCAGATTTGAACTGCTGACCCCTACATTATCAGTGTAGTGCTCTAACCAACTGAGCTACGGGACTACTAATTCATTTACCCGTCCATGCGCTCATCAGGATTCCTGTGATCATCATCAGCTTCGGGATCCTTATCTTCGCTATGGGTTTATATAAAAAAAGAAAAGGTTAGTACAGTAATAGAACTCCGTTTAAGGTCAAGAATCTCTCCAGAAAGGAGGTGTTCCAGCCACACCTTCCGGTACGGCTACCTTGTTACGACTTAGCCCCAGTCACTAGTTTTACCCTAGGCCGCTCCTTACGGTTACAGACTTCAGGTACCCCCAGCTTCCATGGCTTGACGGGCGGTGTGTACAAGGCCCGGGAACGTATTCACCGCGCCGTGGCTGATGCGCGATTACTAGCGAATCCACCTTCACGAAGTCGAGTTGCAGACTTCGATCCGAACTGAGACCGAGTTTTCGAGATTTGCATCCTGTCACCAGGTAGCTGCCCTCTGTACCGGCCATTGTAACACGTGTGTAGCCCTGGACATAAGGGCCGTGCTGACTTGACGTCATCCCCACCTTCCTCACAGTTTACACTGGCAGTTTCGTTAGAGTCCCCGGCATTATCCGCTGGCAACTAACGATAGGGGTTGCGCTCGTTATGGGACTTAACCCGACACCTCACGGCACGAGCTGACGACAGCCATGCAGCACCTTGCAGTTCGCCCCGAAGGGAATACCAGTTTCCCGGTACGTCGTTCTGCATTTAAGCCCAGGTAAGGTTCCTCGCGTATCATCGAATTAAACCACATGTTCCTCCGCTTGTGCGGGCCCCCGTCAATTCCTTTGAGTTTCAATCTTGCGATCGTACTCCCCAGGTGGATCACTTAATGCTTTCGCTCAGTCGCTGACGATGTATTGCCAACAACGAGTGATCATCGTTTACGGCGTGGACTACCAGGGTATCTAATCCTGTTCGCTCCCCACGCTTTCGTGCCTCAGCGTCAGTGATAGCTTAGTGAGCTGCCTTCGCAATCGGTGTTCTGTGTAATATCTATGCATTTCACCGCTACATTACACATTCCGCCCACCTCAACTATACTCAAGGGCAACAGTATCAATGGCAGTTCTACGGTTAAGCCGCAGGATTTCACCACTGACTTATTGCCCCGCCTACGCACCCTTTAAACCCAATAAATCCGGATAACGCTTGCATCCTCCGTATTACCGCGGCTGCTGGCACGGAGTTAGCCGATGCTTATTCGTACAGTACCGTCAACCTCCGTACACGTACGGAGGGTTTCTTCCTGTATAAAAGCAGTTTACAACCCATAGGGCCGTCATCCTGCACGCGGCATGGCTGGGTCAGACTTGCGTCCATTGCCCAATATTCCTCACTGCTGCCTCCCGTAGGAGTCTGGTCCGTGTCTCAGTACCAGTGTGGGGGATCATCCTCTCAGACCCCCTAGACATCGTAGCCTTGGTGAGCCGTTACCTCACCAACAAACTAATGTCACGCATGCCCATCCTTAACCGCCGGAGCTTTAATGAAAACATGATGCCATGTCTAAAATATTATGGGGTATTAATCCGAATTTCTTCGGGCTATTCCCCAGTTAAGGGTAGGTTGCAAACGCGTTACTCACCCGTGCGCCGGTCGCCAGCACCACCGAAGTGATCTGCTGCCCCTCGACTTGCATGTGTTAGGCCTGCCGCTAGCGTTCATCCTGAGCCAGGATCAAACTCTTCATTGTAATTAAGAATTTAAATGCTCTCAAGATTCAAAACCATATAGAATTAAACGAGGTTCTAATTAACTATTTTACTAGCTGTACTAACCTTTTCAATATTTTCAAAGAACTTTTAATTTGGGATTGCAAAGATAAGAATTGAATCTCGATCTCTGCAAATTTACTTTGGTTTGTAAACTTACTTTACTGCCAAAGCGGCTGCAAATATAAAAACATTTATTTAAACCATGCAAGTCTTGATGAATTTTTTTCTCGCACCCTTACAACATTATTCGCAATCTGCCTGATAAAGCCCTGTTGTATAATATTATATATAGGAAAAATTGCCACTTTAAGTTTCAAATCCGCATAAAATTTCAAATCAAACCGTTTATCAAATATTTGAACAGAAAGTTTTATCTTCACAAATATTTTAAGCGGAGCCATATAGTGAACAACAGACTGGTAATCATACCAACCTATAATGAGATCGAAAACATCGAAAAAATCATCAGGAAGGTATTAAGCCTGGAACCGATTTTGATGTCCTTGTCATTGATGATAATTCTCCCGATGGTACCGCTAGATGCGGTAAAGAACCTCCAAGAAGAAATACGGGAAAGATCCATTTACTGGAGAGAAGCGGGAAACTGGGACTGGGTACTGCATACATCATGGGATTTCAATGGGCACTGGAGAATGGGTTCGAATACATCTTTGAAATGGATGCCGATTTTTCCCATAATCCGGATGATCTGGTCCGCCTTTATAATGCCTGCATGAACGGAGCTGACCTGGCCATTGGTTCGCGGTATATCACGGGGGTCAATGTAGTAAACTGGCCCATGAGCCGTGTGCTGATCTCCTATATTGCATCCGTATATGTCCGCTTCATTACCCGGATGAAAATCAAGGATTCAACAGCCGGATTTGTATGTTATCGGAAGGGTCCTTGAAACGATAAATCTTGATAATATCCGGTTCAAGGGCTATGCTTTCCAGATAGAGATGAAATTCAACGCATGGAAACACGGATTTAACATCGAAGAAGTGCCAATCATTTTTACCGACAGGCAGGAAGGAAAATCCAAAATGTCGGGGAAAATTGTCTATGAAGCAGTCTGGGGAGTGATCACCATGAAAATAGCAAGCTGGTTCAAATCTTACAATAAGTTAGTATAAACCAAAAAATATGTTCGACGGGCTCATCAAAAACGCGAGGATCGTAAATGAGGGTAATGTATTCGAATGGGAATATCCTGATACACCAGGGAAGGATACCATTCCATCATCAGATCCGGAGAGGCAGTCCCAGGAGAATGCTAAAGAAACCATTGATGCCGGCGGAAAATTTGTCATCCCCGGCGTAATTGATGACCAGGTTCATTTCAGGGAACCGGGACTCACACATAAGGCAGAGATCTATACTGAATCCCGGGCAGCTGTTGCAGGAGGTATCACCTCCTTTATGGAGATGCCTAATACAGTGCCGCAAACCATTACCCTAGACAGCACTGGAAGAAAAATTCAGCCTGGCCTCTCAGAAGATCCCTGGCCAATTATTGCTTCTACCTGGGGGCGACCAATGACAACCTGGATGAAATCAGGAAACTTGATCCGGATCAATCCTGCGGTGTTAAGATCTTTATGGGAGCTTCAACCGGGAACATGCTGGTTGATGATGATCGTGCACTTGAAGGGATCTTCGCCGAAAGTCCGGTCCTGATTGCCACCCACTGCGAAGACGAGGAAATCATCCGGGCGAATATTTGCTACCTTCCGGAAACAGCATGGTGAGGACCTCTCACCATCCTTTCATCCCCTGATAAGGAATGAAGAAGCCTGTTACAGGTCCTCATCCAAAGCTGTTGACCTGGCTATCAGGCATAAATCCAGGCTGCACGTGTTGCACATCTCTACGAAAAAGGAACTGGAGCTGTTCGATAACCAGATACCGGTGGACAGGAAGCAAATCACCGCAGAAGTTTGCGTTCACCACCTCTG
Source organism: uncultured Bacteroidaceae bacterium (assembly GCA_963767555.1). Taxonomy (GTDB): domain Bacteria; phylum Bacteroidota; class Bacteroidia; order Bacteroidales; family SM23-62; genus SM23-62. Next base: position 720,081 of record CAVYEL010000010.1, read on the forward strand.
GTTTGATGACCTGGACTACAGGAAAAAAGGCAATCTTATTAAATGGAATCCCGCCGTTAAAACTCCAGGGGATAAGGAGGGACTGAGGATGGGTTTGCTGGAGGGCAAACTGGATGTGATAGCCACCGATCATGCTCCCCATACCCTGGCTGAAAAAGATCAATCATATTTTAACTGCCCCTCGGGCGGACCACTGGTGCAGCATGCCCTTCCTGCCATGATGGAATTGCACTAAGAAGGGGATCATCGAACTAGGCACACTTGTCGAAAAAATGTGCCATGCACCGGCCAGGATCTTCAGGATCAGGGACCGGGGATTCATCAGAGAGGGCTACTTTGCTGACCTGGTCATACTGGATAGACACACCATGGACGGTCAGGTGGGACAATGTATTATATAAATGCGGCTGGTCCCCCTTCGACGGGCAGACATTCAGCACCCGTGTGCTGAGTACCTTTGTAAATGGAAACATGGTATATAACTGGGATACAGACCGGCAAAAACACAATTTCAAGGAGGGGATCCCCGGAAAGCGACTTCATTTTAACAGATAATCAATCATTTATGAGGCAATTATTCTTCAGCACCGGCATGCCTGTTCTGCTCGTATTATTGGTGTCATGCACCGGCCAAAAGGAACCTGAAGACACTCATGCATCAGATGTTCAGACAGGATCAATTCAATTGGCCGAACAGATAGTTTATGATGTTATCATTAAAAACCCGGACCCGGGGATGAGTGGACGGAGAAGTGTCTCGGGGGACTGAAACGGGGGGAGATGGTTGATTTTATCTTTGCCGGGATCTACGATGAGCGGTTCAGGGCATATGACATTTTTAATGATAAACTGATCCCGGCACTTACGATCAAGCAAATGGAAGAAGACGGGGAGTTTACCCGCGACCAGGTCAGCAAAATACAGTTTGTGGAAGATTGGTATACAGATCCTGAGGATTATTCCATGACAAAAAGGGTTACAGAGATCCGGCTGGGGATTGAGCATATTGATGGATTTGGCATGCACATGGGGCATAATCCCCTTTTCAAAGTAAGGCTCTTCCCCTTGTAAGATCAACCCTGATCCCTTACGATCAACTGGATATTCTGCTTATAAGTCTGCTCGAGGAGTAATTCCTTGTTGATCATGACCCTGTCTATGGTCGACTGGTCAAAATACCGTATCGTAATCAGTTCCAGTCCCGTTTCATGACTCACCTTGAAATCCTTCTCCAGGTCATCGATCAGGTTCCTCGATTTCCGTTTATCGTTGTTGATGCAGATCTGGAAGCTGACAGCCGAATTCTGCATCAGGTTGATCTTGACCCCATGCTTGTAGACATACCCGAAAATGGTCTCCAGGTTATCCTCGGCTATGAAGGAAAAATCATTCGGTGAGATCCTGATCAGTACCTGGTCCATATTAAATATGAAAGAAGGTACCAGCTTGTCGTAAGTCAGGTTCCCGACCAGGGTCCCTTCTTCATCCGGACAAATAAATGATTTGATATAAAGGTTTATATTCTTGTTTTGAAGTGGTTTGATGGTTTTGGGATGGATCACACTGGCACCGTAATAGGCCAGTTCAATGGCATCCAGGTAAGAGATCTTTTCCAGCTTGACGGTATTGTCAAACCATTTCGGATCGGCATTCAGCACACCGGGAACATCCTTCCAGATGGTTACATGCTCGGCCCTGAGTATATGGGCCAGGATGGCAGCGGTAAAGTCTGATCCTTCCCGTCCCAGGGTGGTGGTAATATTATCTATGGTAGAGGCAACAAAACCCTGCGTAATATAGATTCCTGTATCCTTGAAGTTGAATCCCCCGGGCACCAGCTTCCCTGACAACTCCCAGTCAATCCTTGCTTCGCGAAAGGCATTGTTGCTTTTCAGGTATTTCCGGATGTCCATCCACCTGTTCCCTTGCCCACTCTTGTTTAAGTAGGCTGAGATGATCTTCGTAGAGATCATTTCCCCAAATGGGACGATCTGGTCGTAGTCAAAATCGTAATGAAGGGTTGGGTCCTTGGCCAGCCTGGCCTCCAACTCTTCAAAGATGGAAAAGAACTCAGCATGGAAGGCATGCTCTTTTTCCGGGAACAGTTCATCAACAATTTCCTGATGGTATATCTTACGCTCCTCAACAGCTTTTTTGAGTTCGGATCTCCGCTTATGAAAATAATGGTCAGCTATTACTTCCATGGCATTGGTGGTTTTGCCCATGGCGGAAACAACAATGACAATCTGTTCTTTATGATATCTCTTCAGGATATCTGCGACATTTTTTACAGCTTCGGCAGACTTCACAGATGCACCGCCAAATTTAAATACAATCATAAATATGTTATTAGCATTGGTTGCAGAGACGGCAAATTTAACAACATTAATAAAGTAAAAAAAGTACTACTTTTAAACTGAATAATAGAAGCTATTATTGAATGGCCAAAAAATTCCGCGCGAACACACTGGGTGAATTCATTACCCTGCAACAAAATGCTTTCCCTTATGCCACGGGTGACCTTAGCAGGTTGTTGACACATATCGGGATCGCCTCCCGGATCGTGAACAGGGAGGTAAACATGGCCGGATTGGTGGATATTCTGGGAGAAACGGGCACAGAGAACATTCAGGGGGAGAATGTTAAAAAACTGGATGCCTTTGCCAATGAACAATTCAAATCCATCCTTGGATCCAGCATTGAAGTATGCGGTATGGTTACGGAAGAGGAGAAGGACCTGGTATCCTTTGAGAGCGACCTTTCCAGGGAGGGTAAATACATCATCTGCATGGATCCCCTGGATGGTTCTTCCAATATTGATGTGAATATTTCCATCGGAACTGTGTTTTCCATATACAGGAGGATCAGTGAGGCTGGCGGACCCTCTCGTGGATGAAGATTTCCTGCAGCCTGGCACCAGGCAGGTAGCTGCGGGGTATGTACTTTATGGTTCATCCACCATGCTGGTATATACTACCGGTATGGGGGTTACCGGTTTTACCCTGGATCCTTCTATCGGAGAGTTTTTCCTCTCCCATGCAAAAATTGTAACACCTGAGAAGGGCCCGTTCTATTCCATCAACGAAGGCAATTATGTAAACTTTCCACAGGGGGTAAAAGAATATATCAAATACTGCCAGGCTGATGATCCTTCCACAAACCGGCCCTATACTTCCCGCTACGTGGGTTCGCTGGTGGCTGATTTTCACCGGAATATGCTGAAGGGAGGAATTTATATTTACCCCGAGACCACTTCCATGCCACATGGTAAACTCAGGCTTACCTATGAATGCAATCCTATCGCTTTCCTTGCTGAACAGTCCGGGGGCACAGCCACCAACGGAAGGGGACAAAGGATCATGGAGATCCAGCCTGAAGACATTCACCAGCGTGTGCCATTTTTCACGGGTTCACCGAAAATGATGAAACAGGCGGAAGATTTCATGCGCTTGTATGGATGAGATCCTCTCATATTACAGGAACAGCCAGCAGGTGACTGAACTGAATCAATGGCTGGATGGTAAAGAGGGGAAAATACTGCACATTGGCCGAATGGCCGGATCTTCGCCAGCAATAGTTGCAGCATGTTTGCTTGATCCTGCTAAAACACAGGTGTTCATCCTGCCTGACAAGGAATCTGCGGCCTACTTCCATAATGACCTGTTCAATTTCACCGGCAGGAAGGATATCCTGTTCTTCCCATCCTCTTATAAACGATCGGTCCAGTATATCCAGAAGAGCACTGACAATGTGGTACTGCGGACAGGGGTCCTCAAGAAAATGAGCCAGAAAACAAGCGGACAGGTCATCATCACATTTCCCGAAGCCCTGGTTGAAAAGACCGTTTCCGGCAATTTCTTTGATGAAAATGCATTTTTGGTCAACAGGGGTGATAAACTATCACTTAGCTTCCTGGCTGAATTCCTCGACAGCTGCCAGTTCAGGGAGGTGGATTATGTGTATGAACCCGGACAGTTCTCCATTCGTGGAAGCATCCTTGATGTTTTCTCTTTTTCGGCAAAAACCCCGTTCAGGATCGATTTTTTCGGAGAGGTGGTCGATTCCATCCGCACCTTCAATATTGAAAACCAGCTTTCCGTTGAGAAACTGGAGCAAATAACCCTCATACCGGACCTGGCTGAACTCAGGGCTGAATCAGCTGCCAGGGTCGTCCATGATCCCGTTCACGGCCCTTTTCGGGGAAGATACGGTCTGGTGGATCAATGACCTTGCCTACGTGAAGGATAGAATGGATGATATTTTTGAGCGTACGGGGACCGGAAATGAAGAGGAGGGAGATCAAGTAGGGCAGGACGAAAAAAAAGTTTCCCTTATTGATGGTAATGAATTTACGGACCTGATTGCCTCATCCAGGATCATAGAATTCGGGCATCAGGTTTTCTACTCTCCGGACAAGACCCTGTCCTTCGATACCATCCCCCAGCCATCCTTCCAGAAAAACTTTGAGCTGCTGGCAGAGGACCTGATGCTCAAACAGGAAGCAGGCTATAATATCTATATACTGTCTGATAACCAGAAACAGATTGACCGGATATTGTCGATCTTTGAAGATATCCATACGGAGATCAGGATCAAGCCACTGCTGACTACCCTGCATGAAGGCTATATAGATCATGGATCGAAGATCTGCATGTATACCGATCACCAGATCTTTGACAGGTACCACCGTTACCAGCTCCAGGAACATTTTACCCGCAAGGAAAGCATCACCGTACGTGAGTTGACATCTTTGCATCCGGGAGACTATGTAGTCCATATCGATCATGGGATAGGGCAGTTTGGAGGACTTGAGAAGATCAGGCTGGATGAACGGGAACAGGAGGCCATCAAACTGGTGTTCAAGGATCAGGATACCCTCTATGTCAGCATACATTCCCTGCACCGGATTTCTAAATACAAAGGCAAGGACAACGCCCCCCCCCGCATTTATAAACTGGGATCCGGAGCCTGGCAGAAACTGAAAGCCAGTACCAGGAAGAAGGTCAAAGACATTGCCAGGGAACTGATCAATATGTATGCAAAGCGGAAAACCCTGGAGGGTTTTTCTTTCTCGCCGGACAGCTACCTGCAAACCGAGCTGGAGGCCTCCTTCATGTACGAGGATACGGAGGACCAGCTGAAAGCCACCAGAGAACTCAAGGACGGGATGGAGGCAGCATTTCCAATGGACCGCCTGGTCTGTGGGGATGTGGGTTTCGGCAAAACGGAAGTGGCCATTCGTGGGGCCTTCAAGGCAGTTAGTGACAGCAAACAGGTGGCCGTGATGGTCCCCACAACCATACTTGCCCTGCAGCATTTTAAAACCTTCAGTGACAGGCTGAGGGATTTTCCATGCAAGGTGGATTACATCAGCCGGCTGAAAAAAACGGCTGCCCAGAAAAATACCCTTGCCGATGTGGCCAGCGGAAAAACGGACATCATTATAGGGACCCACAGGCTGGCGGGCAAGGATGTGGTATTCAAGGACCTGGGCTTGCTCATCATTGATGAGGAACAGAAATTCGGAGTGGCCATGAAGGAAAAACTCAGAAAACTGAAACTGAACGTTGATACCCTGACACTTACAGCCACTCCCATTCCACGTACACTCCAGCTATCCCTGATGGGGGCAAGGGATCTTTCCATCATCCGGACCCCTCCGCCAAACCGTTATCCCGTCGTTACAGAATTACATTCGTTCAACAATGACATCATTAAGGAAGCTATCTATTACGAGGTTAACCGGGGGGGACAGGTTTTCATTATCCATAACCGGATCCAGAATATCGCTGAGATAGAGGTCTTGGTTCACAGGCTGTGTCCCGATATAAAAATTGTAGTCGCCCATGGCCAGATGGAAGGTGCAAAATTGGAGAAGATCATGATGGGTTACATTGAAGGAGAGTACGATGTACTCATATCTACTACCATTATTGAATCGGGACTGGATATCCCCAATGCCAATACAATGATCATCAATAATGCGCATCATTTCGGCCTCAGTGACCTGCACCAGCTGAGAGGCAGGGTTGGCAGGTCAAACCGCAAAGCATTCTGCTACCTGCTTGCTCCGCCACTTAACCTGCAGACACCGGAGGCACGCAGGCGCCTGAATGCCATAGAAGAGTTCTCGGAGATTGGAAGCGGATTGAATATTGCGATGCAGGACCTCGATATCAGGGGTGCCGGGAATCTCCTGGGAGCAGAGCAAAGCGGTTTTATTGCAGAGATCGGGTTTGAAACCTACCACAGGATATTGGATGAGGCCCTGCTGGAACTGAAGGAAACTGAATTCCCGGACCTTTTCAGGGAGGCTGATGGCGATAAGCCGGAGGACAGGAAACATGTCACTGACTGCCAGATTGATACTGATATTTCCCTGCTGTTCCCAGATGCCTATATTGAGAACAACTCCGAGAGATTAAGGTTATACAGGGTACTTGATAACATAGGAACCGAGGAAGGGCTTCAACGCTTTGAACATGAGTTGGAAGACCGCTTTGGACCCGTCCCGGAGGTTACGGTTGAACTCATGAATGTGGTCCGTTTGAGGTGGATGGCCATCCGGCTCGGCTTTGAAAAGATCATCCTCAAGAAAGGCCGTATGATCATGCATTTTGTCAGCAACCAGGATTCCTCCTATTATTCTACCCCAACCTTTAAAGCTATCCTCGCATTTGTGCAGGATCAGGGCAGGCAGTTCAGATTAAAGGAGACAAACGGAAAACTGACATTGTCCACAGACCCTGTAAACTCCATTTCTGCTGCAATCGGGATACTCCGGAAAATTTGATTTAATTTGCATTTCATTTTGAACCTGGTAATTGACATAGGAAACAGTGTATCGAAAGCGGCCGTTTTCGACCGGCAGTCCTGTATATACATGCTAACCCGTGATATCATAAGAGCGGCAGATATACAGATCCTGTTAGCCGAATATCCAGACATTATCCACACCATTATTTCAACTGTCCGGAAAAAACAGCCATCTTTTGCGGGCCTGTTGCGGGACAGGGGAATTAAGGTCCTATTGCTGGATCACCTGACCGCCCTGCCTATCAGGAACTCATACGGATCAAAAGAGACCCTGGGTTATGACCGGATCGCCGCAGCCGTTGAAGCCAGTGCAAGATTCCCCGGGCAGGAAATATTGATCATAGATACCGGCACGGCCATAACCATAGATTTTGTAGGCTCGGAAAATGAATTCCTGGGAGGGAATATCTCACCCGGTTTACTCATGAGGTTCAGATCCCTTCATGAATTCACCGGAAGGCTTCCACTTGTAGAACCCGCTGCTCAGGATGCCCTGCTTGGGACTGATACAGAACATGCTATCCGGGCCGGTGTACAAAAAGGAATTATTTTCGAACTGGATGGATACATAAATGAGCAAAAAAAACGTTATCCTCGTTTAAAGGTCCTTATGACCGGCGGGGATGCAGTATTCTTTGATAAGAAATTAAAAAATTCCATCTTTGTGGACCTGAACCTGATCTTATTTGGATTGCACAGAATCTTAGAGTATAATGTTGAACGATAGAAGGCTACAGGTAATTACACTTATTTTATTGCTTGTTAGCCCGGTGCTGGCACAAACCAATACAGATTCGCCCTATTCCCGGTTTGGCATTGGTACGATCTCCCCACCCGGTTTTGAGCGGAACCGTGCGATGGGGGGTGTCGGTCTTGGCTTACGGGACAATAATTACATCAATTACCTGAATCCTGCTTCATACACTGCGCAGGATTCCATGTCCTTTATTTTCGATTTTGGCTTGACAGCACATTATACTTATACCGAATCTTCCAAATTAAATGATACCTATTACGGTGCCAATTTCGATCACCTGGCTTTGTCTTTCCCTATTACCAAGTGGTGGGCAGCCAGTATAGGGGTCAGGCCTTTTTCGAAGGTGGGATACTCCATCCTCGTTGAGGATTATGATGAAGATATAGGTTTCATAGATTATATTTACTCTGGTCAAGGAGGACTCAACCAACTATTCCTGGGTACTGCCGTAAAGATCTTTGATGGCCTCAACATCGGTGTCAATTTCAATTACCTTTTTGGATCCATAGACCTGGACCGCTCAGTGAGTTTTCCCCAGAATGGTAACTATTCGTATACAGACGTGAAGAGCAAGACCATTGTCAATGATTTTCTGATCGAACTGGGACTCCAGTACACGCAAAGACTCGGGGAGAAATCAGATCTTACCCTGGGAGTGATTTTCGATAACAAGAGCCGGATCTCTGCAGAAAACAGGGTGATCAAAAGGAATACCTTTCCCGGATCACCAAACTACATCAATGATTCTACCCAGATCTCTCCGGAATTCATTCTGGAAGAGTATTCAACAAAAGGTAACATAGTCATCCCTTACAATATTGGTGTGGGATTAAGCTACCAGTTCAATGACAAGATCCGGATCGGGGTAGACTATTATCAACAGGACTGGACCAACACTACCTTTTTTAATAGCAATGAGCCACTTACGAACAGCAACCATATTCATGGAGGTGCTGAATATATCCCCGACAGGATGGCCCTTAGAGGATACCATAAACGCATAGCATACAGGGCGGGAGGATATTTTCAGAATTCATACCTGCAATTGGAGGATGAGCAATTAAAGGATTATGGCATAAGTTTTGGAGTAGGATTACCACTCAGAAATACCAGGAGTACTTTCAATCTTGCATTCAATGCAGGCCGGAAGGGTACACTTGAAAATAATTTGATACGAGAAAACTATATGTTTTTAAGTTTTAGTGTAACTTTGTACGATTTCTGGTTTATGAAGCGGAAATATGACTAATTGAATGATCATGAAAATCAGTTTAAAAATAGCTCTGTATCCTGTTTTTCTGGGATTCATCACCCTCACCAGCATGGCTCAAAAAGGTGTTGAGGATGGGTCCCGTTACGGACATGGTGAAGACAGTGTCAGGTGTATTAAAAATCTGTCACTTTACCGGGAATATGTTAAACATGGCGATTATAAAATGGGCCTTGAGCCATGGCGGGTCGTATTTGATGAATGTCCCAAGTCTACCAAAAACATCTACATAGACGGGGCCAAAATGTTCAACGATTTTGTGACCAAGGAAAAGGACCCGGAAAGGAAAGCAATATTGATGGACTCCCTCCGCATTGTTTATGATCAGAGGATCAAGTATTATAAACAACGCGGGTCCGTTCTGGGCAGAAAAGCAGTGGATATCCTCAAACACCCTGAGTACAGGACAGATCCGGATATTCAGGAGGAGACATACGCCTATCTCAAGGAATCCATTTCCATTCTGAAAAACAAATCCTCAGTAGCCGTTGTGGCCACATACATGACTACCTCATTTGCCCTGTTCCAGAATGAAAGGCTCACTGATATGGAGGTCATTGAGAATTATGCACAGGCATCAGAAATCCTGGATTACCAGCTGGAACAAAAACCCGGTGACAAAACCATCCTGCAGGTAAAAGAAGCCACGGATTATAATTTCATCACCAGCGGTGCTCCAACATGTGGATCCCTCGTGGCCTATTTCCAGCCACAATGGGAAGCAAAAAAGGCAGATGTTTCTTACCTGGGGCGCGCTGTTAATTTTCTGAGTGCACTTGAATGCGAGTCCGAGCCATTCTATGCCCTGGTTGCAGAAGCTCTTTATGAAAAAGAACCCAGTGCTCAGGCGGCTTTTGGATTGGCCAAGCTCTTCCTTAGCAAGGAGGACTATGACAGGGCCATAACCTATTACAAGGAAGCCATCGAAGCAGAGCAGGACCCAATCAAAAAAGGTGATTATCTCTACCAGCTGGCCTATATTACCAATACCGAGTTGAACCAGCCGGAGAAGGCCAGGACCCTGGCGCTTGAAGCCATTAAGCTGAAACCGGACTGGGGCGAACCATATATACTTATTGGTGATGCCTATGTCGGCAGCAAGGATTGTTTTACGGACGAGTTTGAAAAGACAACTATATATTGGGCTGCCGTTGACCAGTTCAACAAAGCCAAGTCGGTTGATACTGAAGTGGCGGAAAAGGCAAATGAAAGGATCAATACATACATGAAATATTTCCCAGATATTGAGACCATTTTCTTTTACAGCCTGAAAGAAGGAGATAACTATAAGGTAGGTTGCTGGATCAATGAAACAACGAAAGTCAGAGCTAGAAAGTGACGAACCCATGCCGGCTGTCCCAGCCAGGCTTTTATCCGGGAGACGCTTATTCATTCTTTTACTCCTAGCAGGGGGATACCTGATCTTCTCCTGTGAAAATGACCTGGAGAGAATACAGAAAATTACCAGCATGGACCATTTGCCGGATGCTGCAGGACAAAAGTATGAGATCCTTTACAGTGACTCTTTTCAGGTCAGGGTACGGATCCTGGCTCCCGAGATTGAGAGATACGCCCGCACTGGAGGAACCCTATATTGAATTTCCCCGGGGTCTCACCGCCTATTTTTATGATGACAGCCTGAACATCGAAGCCTATATCAAGGCCAAACATGTTATTTACCGGGAAAAAGAACGCCTGTGGGAGGCCAGGAACAATGTTGAAGGTCGAAACCTGAAAAACAAGAACCAGTTGAATACAGAGCATATGTTCTGGGATGAGGAACGTAAGAAGATTTATTCCCACACACAATCCCGCATTGTGAATGAAGATGGTACTTTTTATGGAGAAAAAGGGTTCGAGGCAAAGCAGGACCTGTCCTGGTACAGGTTGAACAAATCAAAGGGAGTGGTAAAGATCAAAGATGAATAGCATTATTTTCATACTTCTGTCCCTGTTATTTTCTGCATTTTTCTCCGGGATGGAAATTGCCTTTTTCTCTTCTAATAAACTCCGGCTGGAGCTGGATATTAAACAGGGCCACCTGACTTCCAGGGTGATATCCATTTTTACCTCAAGACCGGGGGATTATATTGCCACCATGCTGGTTGGGAATAATATAGCTCTGGTCATGTATGGGATACTGATGGCCATTCTGCTGGAACCAGTTATCAGTCGCTATACCCAATCAGAAAGTACCATACTCGTTATCCAGACCATCATTTCAACCCTGATCATTCTGTTTACGGCTGAGTTCCTTCCCAAAACCCTTTTCAGGCTGAGCCCGAATACCGCCCTGAAGGTATTTGCCATACCGGTCCTCATATTTTATATACTGCTCTATCCCGGTAACCAAACTGACCATAGCCATTTCAGATTTCATCCTGCATAATTTCATGAGGGTGCCCAGAAATAAGAAAGCCCATCCGGATGCTTTTGGGAAAATTGATCTGGATCAACCTGGTCAATGAAAGCAACTCAGAGCATGATGAACAGGATGAGCCAGAACAGGAAATAAAACTTTTCCAGAATGCTCTTGACTTTTCGAATGTTAAATTGCGGGATTGCATGGTTCCGCGCACTGAAATCGTGGCCTTCGATGAAATCTGTTTCAATCGAGGAACTGAGGTCAGAAATTCATTGAGACGGGATTATCTAAGATATTGATATACAGAGAGTCAACTGATAATATTATCGGTTATATCAACTCCAAGGAATTATTTAAGAATCCTTCAGATCTGCCATCCATGATCATGAGCCTTCCCATTGTTCCCGAAACTATGCCGGCCAACAAATTGCTTCAGTCTTTTATCAAGGAACATAAGAGTATATCTGTTGTCGTGGATGAATTTGGAGGAACCAGTGGTATCGTAACCATGGAGGATATCCTGGAAGAGATCATCGGTGAGATTGAAGATGAACATGATACATCGGAACTGAAAGAAGAAAAATCTCACGAGAAGGAATACATATTTTCGGCCAGGCATGAAATAGATTACCTCAATGAAAAGTACAGGCTTGATATTCCCGAAAACAGATGAATATGAGACACTTGCCGGAATTATACTCTTCCATTATGAAAACATCCCAAAGATCAACAACCGTATAGACATCGATAGGATTTGTTTCCGAATCCTGGATGTCAGTGAGACAAGGATAGAGCTGATACATCTTCACAGGGATCTGGAAACGTCAATATCTTCAAATATTATTTCACTGATAGTATATTGTTATTATTATTATCTTCGTAGCCTAAATTTTTAATCAGATTTAAGCAGAGGTTTTATGGCAACTTTACAGAGAATCAGGAATCGTGCAGGACTGTTGGTTGCGGTGATCATCGGAATGGCGATTTTTGCATTTGTTTTACAGGATATGCTGAGTGGTGGGAAACAGCATTCGCCCGGAAGCAAAATTGACTTTGCAGAAATTGACGGAAATTCCGTCCAGTATGAGGAATATGCAGCACGTGTCGAGAAACTGGCAGAATATTACAGGCTGAGAATGGGACAGACTTCACTTGATGAACAGACCATGGAAAGTATACGTGAACAGACATGGCAGGATATGGTCAGGGAATATGTCACAGATGATGAATATAAGGAACTCGGGTATCTCAGTCAGTACAGATGAAATGATGGATATGGTGCAGGGACGGAATCCCCACCCCGTCATCAGGAGCCTCTTTTCCGATCCCCAGACCGGTATCCTGAACCGGACATTCCTGGTACAGTTCATCCGGACCATGGATGAAGATCCTTCAGGTGCCCAGAAAACCATCTGGCTCTATCTCGAAAAAGAGATTATGAAAGACCGGGCTTTCTCGAAATATAACAATCTGATCCGCAAGGGATTATATATTACTAACCTGGAAGCTGAAAACAATTCCCTGGAAACCGGCAGGAGGATGGATTTCAGATATGTTGTTAAACGATTCACAACCATATCGGATTCAGCCATATCAGTCACAGAAAATGACCTCCAGAGATATTACCGGGACCATGAGAAAGAATACACACAGGAAGCCACACGTGACCTTGAATACGTAGTATTTGAGATACTTCCTTCTGAAGAGGATGACAGGCTCGCCGCTGAATGGATCAATAAAATGAAAGGGGAGTTCGAAACGGTCGAAGATGCGGTTTCCCTTGTAGGTATGGAATCCGACCTTCCCTTTGATGACCTGAATTATACCGACGGTACACTGCCGGAGATGATCAATGATGTCATGTTTTCATCCCCAGTAGGAACAGTATACGGCCCCTATTTTGAAGAATCTGCCTATCGCATGGCCCGTTTGGTAGAGATAGGATATCTGCCTGATTCTGTACATGCCAGGCATATCTTGCTTCAACCGGACAATAATACGGATCCAGCAGGATTGGTCGCACTCGCAGACAGCCTTCAGGATCTCCTGACAAATGGAGTAGGGGATTTTGCCGGCCTTGCCATGCTGTATTCAACCGATGGAAGTGCCCAGGCAGGTGGAGACCTGGGATGGTTCCCCGAAGGGCAGATGGTTAAACCTTTCAGCGATACCTGTTTTTACGGAGAGACAGGTAAAATATATCAGGTGCAGACCCAGTTTGGCATTCACCTGATTGAAATTCTTGCCAAAAGCAGGAACGTAAAAAAAGTCAAGGTCGCCTACCTTAGCCGCAATGTTGAACCCAGTTCGGAAACTTACCAGAAGGTGTATTCAGAAGCTGTGAAATTTGCCGGCCTCAATAATTCATACGAGAAATTCAATACTTCCGCATCAGAACAGAACCTGACAAAACGGTACGCCAGCGACCTTACTGCCTCCCAAAAAACCATAACCGGTCTTGATCAGCCCAGGGCCTTGATTCGATGGGCATTTGAAGCAGAACTTCATGACGTGTCGGAAGAGATCTTCGAGATCGGTAATAAATACGTTGTTGGGGCTGTCACCGGGATCCGTGAAAAAGGAATTGCACCGCTTGAACAGGTAAGGACCCAGATCGAGCTTGAGGTCAAGAAGAATAAAAAGGCTGATTTGATAAGTGAAGAATTCAATACCTCTATAGGATCCGTTCAAAATATTGATGAACTGGCAAGCGAAATGGAACTTTCTGTAGTGGATGCCAATAATGTCAATTTTGCTTCTGTCTCTGTTCCATCAGCCGGCATTGAACCAAATGTGATAGCTACCGCCTCGGTTCTTGCTCCAGAACAGTTATCACAACCCATACACGGGAATAATGGTGTATATGTGATCGTTGTAAGCAACGTTGTTGACCCTGCTGAGACTGAGCTGGCAAGCCAGAAAACCAGAATGGCCAGTCTCAGGGAGACCCAGGCCAATTACGAAGCATTCGAGGCACTCCGGGAAGCTGCCAATATCCAGGATAACCGGGCGAAGTTTTTCTAATCTACTTTAGGTTGTAGATATGCATTGCCCTCACGTAACTTGGAATTGTTATCCTCGTCTTCCGAAAGGGAATACTTTGAAACCTTTGATGATTCTTCGGAAGGTTTAGTCGTATCAAGCTTAATTTTCTTCCTGACAAAGGCAGGTTCATTCTCCAGTTTATCAATGGTATTGTCCTTTGAGGCTTTGCTGTAGTTTTCTTTTACCTGCTCATGAGATTTTTTCAGTTTCTTAACCCTCTCTGACACGTCTTTTGGTTTCTGGGTACTTTCCCCGGGCAGGTCTTCCCTGTCATAAAGGATGAACTGTTCTTTCTCTTCCCCTGAAATATCAAACTCAAAGGTTTTCTGAACATTCGATTTATCAACTATATCTGTGCCTTCCTTGTCCGTAACCATGAATTGATCCTCCTTTACCGGCTCAGTTTTATCAGGCAAATTAATTTTATCTGGATTCTTCTTCCTGATATATAATTCGGGGATACTGTTGGTTTTGAACCCGGTAGCAATGATGGTGACCGATATCTGTTCACCCAGGTCATTATCCACACCGGTGCCCCAAATAATCGTCGCATTTTTGGAGGCAGAATGATTAATATAATCGGTTATCTCGCCTACCTCATCCATGCTGATCTCATTTTCACCGGAGGTGATATTGAGCAATATATTATCGGCACCTGTGATCTCATTATTGTTCAGCAAAGGAGAATTCAGGGCGGCCTCAATGGCCTTGACCGCACGGCTTTCTCCCGTGGCTGTTCCTGAACCCAGGATGGCCACACCACTATCCTTCATGACGGTTTCCACATCAGCAAAATCAACGTTGATATAACCCGGAACAGTAATGATCTCCGCTATCCCCCTGGCTGCCATAGACAATATATCATCTGCCTGGGCAAAAGCTTCTGACAGTTTCAGGTCACCATAGATTTCCCTGAGTTTTTCGTTATTGATGACCAGCAGGGAGTCAACATGCTCCTCCAGCTCGTTGATGCCTTCGATGGCCTGGTTGATCCGCTGTTGCCCTTCAAAGCGGAAAGGGATGGTGACAATGGCTACCGTCAGGATACCCAGCTCCTTGGTGGCTTTGGCTATGACCGGGGCTGCGCCCGTTCCTGTTCCTCCTCCCATTCCTGCGGTAATGAATACCATCTTGGTATTGCCTTCCAGGGCTTCGATAACATCCTGCAGGTTTTCAATGGCAGCCTGCCTGCCAATTTCAGGTTTATTACCAGCACCCCTGCCTTCTGTAAGTGATTCCCCCAGTTGTATCCTGATGGGAACGGGACTGCTTACCAGAGCCTGTGAATCAGTATTGCAGATGATGAAATCCACATCCTTGATGCCCTGTTTACACATATGGTTGACGGCATTACTGCCACCGCCTCCAATGCCGATTACTTTGATTGCCCTGGATTTATTTACGGGCAGTTCAAAATTGATAAGTTCTTCTGACATAGTCTTTTGTTTTTTCATGCTACTGGAAATGTTGGATCATTCTCTTTAAATATACCGTCAAGTTTTTTTCTAATATTATCCAGGAAACCAGGAGTCTCTTCGTCATCGGTATCTTCCTGCTCTCCTCCTGGCTTAACCTCATCTGTCTGTGGAATATTGATTGGTGTCCTTTAGATTTTGTTTATTGTCATATCCCTTCAGGAGTAGTCCCACACTTGTAGAGTACATGGGCTGATTGACTTCTTCAATGCTTTCAGCAGCCAGTTGTTCAACCGGGTATCCTATCCTGACATCAAGTCCGGTCCGGAATTTGACCAGTTGGGGAAGGTGTCTCAGCAAAGCTCCACCACCAGTAAAGACAATGCCTGCACTCAGTTTATCCAGTACTCCTGAATTTTCAATCTCAAACATGACAGCATCAATGATCTCCTCCATCCTGGACTGGATGATATAAGCCAGGCTCTTGAAAGATATTTCTTTGGGATCCCGTCCACTGATCCCCGGGATGGTTACGATCTTATCCTCCTGTGCCAGGTCTCCAAGGGCTGATCCGAAGGTGATCTTCAGAGATTCAGCCTGCCTCTTAAGAATGGAACATCCTTCCTTAATATCATTTGTCACAACATTCCCGCCGAAGGGTATGACCGCCGTATGCCGGATGGTATCATCATAGAATACGGCAATATCTGTGGTCCCTCCTCCGATATCCACCAGGGCCACACCAGCTTCCTTTTCATCTTCAGTCAGTACTGCCTCAGAAGAGGCCAGCGGTTCCAGTATCAGATCCTCCACATTCAGTCCCACCCGGTTAATACACTTGGAAATATTCTTGGCCGAAGCAATCTGTCCGATCACTATATGAAAATTTCCCTCCAGCCTTTTCCCGGAGATACCAACAGGATTCTTAATACCTGTTTCATTGTCAACAACAAAATTCTGGGGCAGAACATGGATGATTTCTTCTCCTGCATCAATGGGGATCTTGTACATATCATCCACGAGGCGCTGAATATCTGCCCTGGTGATTTCTTCTTCATAGGAATCCCTGTTAAAATATCCCCTGTTCCGAACACTCTTAATATGTTGTCCCGCTATGCCCACAAAGACATCTTTGAATTGTATGCCAGTTTGCTTCTTAACCTCGGTAACGGTTGTGTTGATGGCATTGACTGTCTCCTCGATATTCTGAACAACACCCCGTTTCACACCTTTTGAAACTGTTTTGCTCATGCCGAGGATCTCCAGCTTTTTATTTTCGGTTAGTTTCCCAACAATGGATACGATCTTGGTGGTGCCAATGTCCACCGCTGCAAGTAAGTGTTCTTTTTGTGCCATAATTCTATCTTTTTGTACAGATTACCTGATGATTATATTTTAGGTTTATGATTTCGTAATGATTCCATCCCTTTCGCCTGAAACCCTCGCTGTAGAGGGTTCCAAGTTTGAAGAATTTCTGCTCCAGCCGGCTTCCATCCCCGAACAGGATGATCTGGGCCCCAACCCTGGGTACCAGCTCAAACTCTTTTTTCCGGTTGACATAGATCTGCACGATCTGAGCATTCCAGAATGGATCGCCGGTGATATAGCTGGCCAGCGCAATGATATCATTCATAATGTTGTCACTGGAAAAATCCTCCCCGCTCTCCAGCACATTCTGCTTCTTTCGGAACGACCCGTCAATTTCCCCGTTGACCGGCAAAATATGGGGTGCATAACTGGCAGTTGCCGGAATTACATTCCCTTCCCTGTCCAGGAAGTATTGCCGGTGATCCCTGTCTTCAATCCGGATGAGGGGTGTACGCTGGGCCACTTCGATGACAAGCCTGCCTTGAACTGTCTTGTATACCTGTGCGCTTTTGATGACCGGGACAAGCAGGAGACTTTCTTCCATTTTTGCAGCATCCAGATCTGGAAAGCGGAATACCAGCTATCTTGGGGTGTTCCAGCCGGATCAGGTTCCTGATGTCTGATTCATTGATAAAACTATGTTCCAGACTGTCTGTAATTATCACTTCTATCCCATTGCAAAGCACCTCATCATGGGCATCCCTCACAAATCCGAGAACCACTAACAGGTAAATGATAATGAAAATAACAGGCAGTATTTTAACTATCTTTTTCATCCGGCTGTCCCTCCTCCAAAAAGTCTTACAATGGGTTCTACAAACTGGTCTATATCCCCTGCTCCAAGAGTAAGGAGCACCTCTGGCTGCCTTTCTCCCAATACAGGCAGCAGCTGTTCCTTATTGATAAGTACTTTATCTGCCATATCCGTTTGATCAAAGATCAGTCCTGAATCAACCCCTTCCAAAGGGGCTTCCCGGGCCGGATAAATATCCAGCAGGATCAGTGCATCAAGGTGAGACAGGCTCTTTGCAAATTCACCCGCAAAATCCCTGGTCCTGCTATAGAGATGGGGCTGGAAGACTCCGGTAATTTTCCTTTCCGGATAGATTTTCCTGACAGATTGGATACAGGCATCCAGTTCCCTGGGATGATGTGCATAATCATCAATATATACCATGCCGGTCCGGTTGATCATAATATCAAATCTCCGCTGCACACCGGAAAATGTGCTTAAAGCTTCCCTGATCACATCATCACCAATACTCAGTGATCTGGCAAGGCTGACCACGGAAAGGGCGTTCTCAATATTGATCATCCCCGGCACTCCAAGTCCCACATCACTTATCAACCCCTCCGGAGTCTCCACATCAAACCGGTACAAGCCATCCTTTAAACTAAGGTTTACCGCCTTAAAATCTGCCCCGCCCTCCAGGGCATAGGAACGGGCCTTCCGGGGAAGGTCCAGAATGCAGTCAAGCTTTACATCCTGCTGGTAGATGATATGTCCATCCGGATGGGTCTGGCTTATAAACTGGCAGAATGAATCCTTTACCTTCCCGACCGATCCATATACATCCAGGTGGTCCGGATCACAGGAAGTGATAATACATATGTCAGGATGCAGGTGCAGGAATGAGCGGTCAAACTCATCTGCCTCGAGTACCATCCAGCCCTTTTCTCCAGAGAGGACAGCATTGGTCTGGTAATTCTTGGATATGCCACCGAGAAAAGCCTTGCATGGAATTCCGGCCACCTTTAGCAGGTGAGTTACCATGGTAGTAACTGTTGTTTTTCCATGTGTGCCAGCTACGGCAATAGAGTTTTCATTGTCCGAGATGATGCCCAGCAACTCGGCCCTTTTTACTATTTGATAGCCGCCCTTCCTGAAAAAGCTTAGCTCCAGGTGATCAGCAGGAATGGCCGGTGTATAAATCACCAGCAAATTCTCAACATCCGGAAATTTTTCCTTGACATAGCTGAGATCTGTTGTAAAATGGATGTCAGAGCCTTCCCTGATAAGGTCATCAGTCAAACGGGTAGATGCACGGTCATAGCCGGTGACTGTTTTACCGAGGCTCAGGAAATACCTCGCCAGGGCACTCATACCAATGCCTCCAATCCCTATCATATAGATATGCTCGATGCTATGTAAATCTTCTTTCTTCATTACTTCATCATAGACACAATTTCCCTGGCAATGACACCGGCTGAATCCGTAAAGGACAGACTGGCTATATTTTTTGATAGTTCAAGCTTCGTCTCCTCGTCCCCCAGCAGCTGAACAGCCTGTTTCATCATGCTTTCCTTTGCCTCATTGTCAGGTATATGCAGAGCTGCCGAGCGTTTCACCAGATGTTGTGCATTTTTGGTCTGGTGATCTTCTGCCACATTCGGTGAGGGTACCAGGATGACCGGTTTGGCTACATGACATAATTCTGAAATGGTGATCGCTCCGGCCCTGGCGACAATGGCGTCAGCCACGATGTAAGCAAGGTCCATGCGGCTGATGAAATCCCGGAGAACGATCCGCTTACCCCACCGCCCGGCAAGAAATTCCCTGGCCTCATCGTAGTAGAACTTTCCGCATTGCCAGATCAGGCTGATATCTGACTGTTCGAGGATCAAATCCAGTCCATTTATTACGGCTTCATTAATGGTTCTTGCACCAAGGCTGCCACCAAGCACCAGTAAAACTTTCGACCGGCTGTCCAGTTGAAAAGCCTCTCTGGCTGCTGATTTGTCAGCAGACTGGTCCAGTTCCCTGATTTCACGTCTGACCGGGTTGCCTGTGAGGACTATCTTCCTGACTGGGAAATATTTCTCCATGCCATCATATGCAACACATATTTTCCTGGCCTTTTTTGCCAGCAGGCGGTTGGTTACTCCGGCAAAGGAATTCTGTTCCTGTAACAGGGTCGGAATGCCCATGGCCGCAGCTTTCCTGAGCACCGGTCCACTGGCGTATCCGCCGACACCAACGACTGCATCCGGCTTAAACTCCCGGATCAATTTCCCGGACCTGCGGAGGCTGATGAGGAGTTTAGCCAATACCTTGAAATTGTAGAGGCTGATTTTTCTTCTGAAACCTTCTATCGGTAAACCAATGATATCGTATCCTGCCTGGGGGACCTTTTCCATTTCCATCTTGCCGCAGGCTCCAACGAACAGGATCCGGGGTTCCTCCATCTCACTGCACAGGGCATCCGCAATGGCGATGGCCGGGAACACATGTCCCCCGGTACCTCCACCACTGATGATGATCTTTTTATGTTGTTGCCGCTTCACTTTCAAGACGTTGTTGTTCCTTAATGCCTTTGCTTACACTTAGAATTATCCCCAGTGAAATACAGGTTATGATCCGGGATGTACCTCCCATGCTCACCAGTGGCAGGGGTTGTCCGGTTACCGGCAACAGGTTCACTGCCACCGCCATATGTACCATAGCCTGAAGTACGAGCCCCAGTGTAAGTCCCACTGCCAGGAAAGCCGGGAAGGTCCTGGTACTCTGCCTGACCAGCACGCCTGCCCTGTACAGCAGAATCAGGTACATCAGAAGGATGGGTATGCCCCCCAGCAGCAAACCATACTCTTCTATGATCACCGCATAGATATAATCCGAGTAAGAATGGGGAAGAAAATTACGTTGTGTGCTGTTGCCCGGAAATTTCCCGAGAAATCCCCCGCTGGCAATGGCGATCTTGGCCTGTTCAACCTGGTAGCTCTCATTCTCCTTGTCAAAATAACTTTCAATGCGGCTCTGCCATGTGCCAACCCTTCCCTCTTTATGTGCCAGCATGCTGATACCTGCATATATGCTGATGACAAAGATCCCGGCCGCACAAAGTAACAGGAGATGGCTTATTTTAATCCGCCCGATATACATCAGTATGATGCAGGTGGCCAGCAGGATCAGCGCCGTTGACAGGTCTTCCGGCATGATCAGCAAGCAGATGAACCCACAGGAATAATTATGGGTATCAAAGCCTTTTTAAGATCTTTGATCTCATTCTGTTTTTGTGATAGCAACCTGGCCAGATACATGATCAGGACCAGTTTGGCAAGGTCGGAGGTCTGGAAGGTGAATCCCAGCAAGGGAATCTCCAGCCATCTGGTGGCCTGGTTTACATCCTGCCCGAAAACAAGGGTGACAATGAGCAGGGGGATGACAATGATCACCAGGAATTGAGATAACCTGGAAAAATACTTGTAGGGGACCAGGTGTGTGAGGTAAACCATGGATAAGTCCGGCCATCAGAAGGATACCGTGACGGAATACATAATATGTCGGACTGCTCCCGGGATTCCTGAAAACCAGGATACCGGAAGTACTGTAGACAGACAGCAGTGAATACAATGAAAGCACGATAATCACTGCCCAGATGATCCTGTCACCACCAATATATTTCCGAATGGCAAACATGATATTACATCATAACTTTCTTACTGCTTCTTTAAACTTCCAACCTCTCTCTTCGTAATTCTCAAACAGATCAAAACTCGCACAGGCCGGTGAAAGCAAAACTGATTCTCCTTTCCCTGCCAGGTAATAAGCCTTCTGCACAGCCTCCTCCATGCTGGCGGCATCAATGACTGTCTCAATATGCTGATCAAAGGCCTTGTGCAGTTTTTCATTATCCTTGCCCAGGCAGATCAGGGCTTTTACCTTCTCCCCGACCAGGTCGATGATTTCTTCATAGTTATTGCCTTTGTCTATCCCCCCTGCTATCCAGACCGCCTGGCTCGTAAGGCTCTCAAGCGCATACCAGGTGGAATTGACATTGGTGGCCTTGCTGTCATTGATAAACTGTATCCCGTGGACAGACAGTACCTTCTCGAGCCTGTGTTCCACCCCCTGGAAATCCATCAGGCTCTCCCTGATGAGTTCATTGCGGATCTTCAGCACGCTTCCTGTGATGCCAGCCGCCATGCTGTTGTACTGGTTATGTTTACCCTTGAGGGCAAGGTCCTGGACCGACATGCTGAAATCTCTGTTCCCATAATCAATCCTCAGGTTGTCCTCGTCGTCGATATAGGCCACTTCCTTATCATTCTTCTTCAGGGCAAAAGGTAGCTCCTTGGCTTTGACAACGATTCTTTCCAGTTCCTTAACGGTAATCTCATCATCCGAACAAAAAACAAAGAATTCATCTTCCGAGAGGTTCTGTGTGATCCTGAATTTTGCATCTACATAATGCTGCATGTTAAAATCATACCAGTCGAGATGATCGGGCGTTATGTTCAGCAAAATGGCGATATCCGCTTTGAACTCATACATGCCTTCAAGCTGAAAACTGCTGAGTTCCAGTACATAATAATCGTAGTTCTCTTCGGCAACCTGCAGGGCAAAGCTTCTCCCGATATTGCCTGCCAGTCCCGCATTCAGTCCCGCCTTCTTCATCATATGATGGATCAGGGATGTGGTCGTGGTTTTCCCGTTGCTGCCTGTTACACAGATTTTTTTCGCCCTGGTAAAGCGAGATGCAAATTCGATCTCAGAAATGATCCTGATCTCCTTTTTCCGGATGGTCTGGATGATCTGGGAGCGTTCAGGTATACCCGGACTCTTGATCACCTCATCGGTTTCCAGGATCAGCCTCTCGGTATGCTTGTTCTCCTCCCAGGGGATATCATAATTGTACAGCATCTCCTTGTACTTGGTCTTGATGGGTCCGTTGTCAGAAAGGAATACATCAAATCCCTGCTTTCTGGCAAGAATGGCGGAACCAGTCCCGCTTTCACCGCCACCCAAAACAATAATTCTATTCATCATAAGCCTGAAATATTTGTTTTTATCTTATTTTCAATGTTACTATTGTGATCACTGCCAGCAGGATACCTACAATCCAGAACCTGTGTCACGATCTTCGGTTCGGGATAGCCCTTCAGCTGATAATGGTGATGAAGCGGGGCCATCCTGAAGATCCTCCTGCCTTCACCAAACCGCTTCTTTGTATATTTGAAATAACTTACCTGCATCAATACCGACAGGCTTTCCATCAGGAAGATCCCGCAAAGAATGGGAATCAGTAATTCCTTCCTGATCAGAATGGCAAAAACGGCGATGATCCCGCCAATGGAAAGGCTCCCCGTATCGCCCATAAACACCTGTGCCGGATAGGAATTGTACCAGAGGAATCCCACCATGGCCCCGATGAAGGCGCTCATATAGATCACCAGCTCACCCGTGTAGGGGATATACATGATGTTCAGGTAATCTGCATAGAGGATATTTCCTGAAAGGTATGCAAGCACACCCAGGGTGGTACCCATAATGGCAGAGGTACCCGTTGCCAGTCCATCCAGTCCATCAGTCATATTGGCCCCGTTCGATACGGCAGTGATGATGATGATTACGGCAAGGATCAATACAAGCCATGCCCATTTTTCGGCCCTTTCCCCCACAAATCCAATGAGATAGGCATAGTCAAATTCATTGTTCTTCACAAAGGGAATGGTGGTTTTGGTGGACTTTACATCCCTGGTCACAAAGCGGCTGACCGGCTCATCCTCTGGTTGTTCCTGTACAATCTCCATGCTGGGTTCCCCGTTTTCCAGTAAGACTTTTTCCCTGACGATCACATCCTGATCAAGGTAGAGGGTAAGTCCCACAAGGATCCCCAGCAATACCTGTCCCATGATCTTGAACTTGCCTGTCAGTCCTTTTTTATTCTTCTCTGAATACCTTTATATAATCATCAACAAAACCGACCAGTCCCAGCCAGACGGTTGTCAGGATCATCAGCAGCACATAGGTGTTTTCCAGATCCCCGAACAGCAGGGTTGGAATAAGGATGGAAGCCAGGATAATAATCCCCCCCATGGTTGGTGTACCCTGCTTACTGGCCTGTCCTTCCAGTCCCAGGTCACGAATAGATTCCCCGATTTGTTTCCTTCTCAGCATATTGATGATCCGTTTACCGAATAACATGGATATGATCAGCGAGGTGATCACTGCACTGGCCGAACGAAAAGAGATATACTGGAAAACACCGGCTCCCGGGAACCCGATTTTATCCAAATATTCAAATAGATAGATCAGCATAATGCATTATTTATGGGCCAGCAGACCCTTTAATATTTCCATGTCATCAAACGGGTATTTTTTCCCCTCAATTTCCTGGTATGTTTCATGGCCTTTCCCGGCCACCAGAACGATATCTCCTTCCCTGGCCAGCATAACGGCAGTTTTGATCGCCTCCCTGCGATCAGGGATGGCCAGTACATCATTCCGCTTATCATCAGGCACACCGGCCATCATTTCTTCAATGATCTCCTCTGGCTTTTCATATCTTGGATTATCACTTGTCAGTATCACCTGCTGGCAGAGATCAGCGGCCACCTGTCCCATGACCTGCCGTTTTCCTGCATCCCTGTTTCCGCCGGCACCTATCACCGTGATGATCCGGGTGTTGCCATTGCGCAGGTTATCGATGGTAGCCAGGACATTCTTCAGGGCATCGGGGGTATGGGCATAGTCAACAATACCGGTGATCCCCATTGCTGAATGCAGGGTTTCAAACCGGCCTTCCACCGGCATCTGCTCACTCATCAGGGTCAGGATCTGTTCTTTTTCCATACCGCACATCATGGCGCATCCATATACGGCCAGCAGGTTGTATGCATTGAATTTCCCCACGAGCCTGCTCCAGAAATCGAATCCGTCGAGGATCAGGTGCATCCCATCCAGGTGGCTTTCAAGGATTTTTCCCTTTACATCTGCTATACCCTGTAAGCCATAGGTCATCTTTGTAGCCGGACAATTCTGCACCATGATCTTTCCGTTCTTATCATCCCTGTTCACAAGGGCAAATGCAGAAGCCGGCAAGTGGTCAAAAAATGCCTTTTTGACATTTATATATTCCCTGAATGTTTTATGGTAATCCAGGTGTTCATGGGTGATATTTGTGAATATGCCACCTCCAAACCGTATCCCTGCTGTCCTTTTCTGGTGAATGGCATGGGAGCTGACTTCCATAAAACAATAAGTGCAACCCTCCCCGACCATGGATGATAACATCTGTTGGATCTGCAGGGCATCCGGAGTGGTATGGGTAGCCGGTAAGGGCTTGTCCCCCACCATGTTCCTGACAGTTGAGATCAGTCCCACGGCATGACCGGCAGCCTTATACAAGTGGTAGAGCAGGGTGGCTACGGTAGTTTTCCCATTGGTCCCGGTAATGCCGATCACCGTCAACTTTTCAGATGGGTGCCCATAAAATGCAGCAGCACCCCACCCCAGGGCCAAAGCAGCATCCCTGACCAGGATATAGGTGATATGTCCGGCAGGACGTGGCGGGGATTTTTTCACAAACCACAGCCACGGCTCCTGAATTAATGGCCTGATCCATATGATCATGACCATCTGTCCGGGTCCCTCGAACGGCATAAAATACTGCTCCTTCTTCCACCTTCCTCGAATCGAAGCACACTGATTTTATGCCTGGATTCTCCGGCCCTGTATGGTCCAGTATCTGAACCTGTTTCAGTATGTCATTTAATTGCTTCAATTCCTAAGTAAAGCTCATGGTTAACACTATTTTCTGTCCCTTTACTATCCTGCTGCCCGGGGAAATGGACTGTTCCAATACTTTCCCCCGCCCATGAACAACCACTTTGAGTCCCGCGTTCTCCAGTAAATAAACTGCATCTTTGACCCCCATTTCCCTGACATTGGGCACCAGATCCTCTTTAATGTTCAGGGGATCCGTCAGGATGGATTCATCCCCCTTGGTGGTTTGTACCCATTCG
Source organism: uncultured Bacteroidaceae bacterium (assembly GCA_963767555.1). Lineage (GTDB taxonomy): Bacteria > Bacteroidota > Bacteroidia > Bacteroidales > SM23-62 > SM23-62. Next base: position 745,865 of record CAVYEL010000010.1, read on the forward strand.
GATCCCTGCTGCCCCGACAGGGGTATATCAAGATCTTTTAAAACTTTCTCCAGGGCGGCCCGGTGACCATTTTTGGAAAATGGGATCTCTGCCAGATATCCCTCCTCAGGAACCAGGTCCTGCTGTATATCCAGGCTGGTTGCATATACCTTCCTGGAGATCTCCTGGAAAACAGGTCCTGCTACCAGGTTGCCATAATAGACATCACTGGTAGGTGAGTTAACGACAACAATGCATGAATATTTAGGTTTCTCCGCCGGAAAATAGCCTACAAATGATGCCTGGTAACTCATCTTGGAATCCACTCTGTAGCCATATTTTGCATTGGCGATCTGGGCAGTACCTGTCTTCCCTGCAATCCTGAAGTTTTCATTGCTCAGGTTTCTGGCCGTCCCGTTTTCCACGACTCCTTCCAGCATGATCTTCACCTTCTCCAGGGTTTCATCCGAGCAAATGGAGTGGTCAATTACCTTGGTATTGAATTTTTTAACGGTCTTGCCATAGTACCGGACACTCTCCACCATCCTTGGTTTTACCATTTTCCCGTCATTCGCAACAGCATTATAAAATGTGAGTATTTGCAGGGGTGTCATCCTTACCTCATAACCATGAGACATCATGGGAAGGGAAATTCCCGACCAGTAATCATCTCCGGGATATCTGATCAGTGGTTGCACCCTCACCCCTGATCTCAAGACCAAGCGGTTCATTCAGATGCATGCGGTAGAGCCTTTCTACAAAAGCTTCCTCCTTACCCCTGTAATTGTCATGGATAATCCTGGAAAGGGCTACATTTGATGAAACCTCGAAAGCCTCTTTGACAGTGATGTTCCCGTAACCGCCTCTTTTGGTATCCCTGATCACCTTATCATAGTACCTGACAGCACCCTTCCCGGTATCGATGGTGTCATCAAGCTCTATGCATCCATCTTCGAGAGCCACCATCAGGGCAGCCAGCTTAAAGGTCGAGCCAGGTTCAGTACTCTCTGCGATGGCATAATTATAGGACTCTGCATAATTACCATTTCTGTTCCTGGCCAGGTTTGCTATGGCCCTGATATCACCTGTTTCCACTTCCATCAGGATGGCACAGCCATGATGGGCCTTATGCATGGATAACTGTTTCAGCAGGGCATTCTCGGCGACATCCTGAATATCGACATCGATGGTGGTAACCACGTCGTATCCGTTTTCCGGATCGACTTCATTGGCATCATTGACTGGGATCCAAACATTTCCGGCAGTTTTTTGCATCAACCGTATGCCTTTCACCCCGGCCAGGTAATGATCATAGGCTCCTTCAAGTCCCACATATTCCCCGATTCACTCTTGCTCAGGTATCCTATGGTACGGGCTGCCAGCATTTGATGCGGAAGGACCCGCCGGTTGCTTTGCAGGGCGATGAACCCGCCTTTGTACCTTCCCAATCGGAATATCGGGAAGCTTTTCATTTCCTGCAGCTGCAGATAGCTGACCTGGCGCCGGATCAGGTAATATCTTTTCCCTTCCTTGCGGGCACGTGTGAGGTCCCGTTTCCAGGCAGCTTTGGATTTGTTTTGGAACAGCCTGGATAATCGGTAACTCAGAGAATCAATTCCCTGGCTGAATACCTCATCTTTCATGGCGCTGCTATTGAGATCCATCCTGATCTCGTAGTATGGTACCGAGGTAGCCAGCAAGCCTTTGCCTCCGGTGGCATAAATATCTCCACGGTTGGGCTCAATGGTGACATATTTCAACATCAGATCCTCCGCCTTCTGCCGCAGCTCATCCCCCTTAAGGGTCTGTAGATACAATATCTTGAACAGAATGGCCAGGGCCAGAACGAAGAATCCCAGGTAAAGTGCGATTACGCGGCCAACGATTATTTTTTTAATGGACAGTTTTCCCATTTCTGCCTTTTTTAACCGTTATCTTTATTGGAGGATCCACTGCTTCATGTAATCCCATCGAACGTTTTTCGATCATCTTCGCCACCTCTGACTGCCGGCTTATAAACTCCAGTTCAGAAGCCGTTGAGATGGCCCTGGCCCTCAATTCCCTGAGTTCGGTCTGCAACTGCATGGTTTCCCGTATCACCTTCTCTGCATGGTAGCCGTTACCGATGTATAAAATGATCAGAAAAGTGATGAACAATACAAAAGGAAGCTGCCTCACCACGGTATCCCGGGTCAGCAGACTGCCATCGAAAACATCCCATACCGAACCTTTCCGGATCTCCTTCTGTTCGATCTTCTGATCGACGAATTCAATATTCTTTTTTTGTTTGCTCATAAATCAGTCAGCTTTTCTGCAATCCTTAATTTGGCACTTCTGGCTCTCGGATTCTGCTCTGTCTCGGCTAATCCTGGCTGAATGATATTCCTGTTCACTGGCCTCAGGGGACTGACCACATTGCCATAAAAATCCTTCTCGACGGTTCCTTCAAAATTCCCGGTTCTGAAAAAATGCTTCACCAGCCTGTCTTCTAATGAATGGTAGCTCAGGGTCACCAATCTGGCCCCTGTGTTCATGAAGCGTACGGTTTGTTCCAGCATCTGCTTCAGTGATTCCAGTTCATCGTTTACCTCGATCCGTAAAGCCTGGAAAACCTTTGCCAGGTATTTTTGTCTGCCCGTGAGCCGGGATGCAATCCTGTATGGCTTCCAGGAACTGACCGGTAGTTGATATTTTGCTACTCCTTGCAAGACAGATAGCTTTTGCCAGCCGGCCTGCATTTTTCAGTTCACCATATCTTGAGAAAATTATCTTCAGGTCCTCTTCGGGGTATTGATTCAGGATATCTGCTGCAGATTTTGTTGCTTCCGGGTTCATTCTCATATCTATTTTACTATCAAACCGGAAGGAGAAGCCTCTCTCCGCGACATCAAAATGATGTGATGACACCCCCAGATCTGCGAGTGCTCCGTGAATTGATTTTATACCATAATACCTCAAATAATTTCTGACATATCTGAAATTGCCCCTGATAAAAAGCAGTCGTTCATCCCTGATGATATTTTTTTCTGCATCCGGGTCCTGGTCGAATGCGATCAGTCTTCCTTCCCCCAGTACTTCCAGGATGGCTCTGGAGTGACTCCCGCCTCCGAAGGTGAAATCAATATAGGTCCCACCCTTCTGAATGTTCAACCCATTCAGACTCTCCTCCAACAATACAGGCCGATGATACATTACTCTTCGTCAAGATATCTTATTTCTCCCCCCAGAATCTTTTCTGTAAGTGATTCCAGATCGGACTTGCCTTCTTTGAATTTTTCATATAGTGACGGTGACCAGACATCGATCTTTCCGTCCCGTCCTTCAAGCAAAATTTCCTCATTCGCTTTAGCGTAATCAAGCAGCCGTTTTGGGATCAACAGCCGGCTGCTGGCATCAAGCACCAATTCAGCTTTTCCGTCATGAAACAGCCTGAGAAAACGTTCATGCTCCTTATTGAAGGGATTGGTGTTGCGCCTGATGATCCTGTTCAGCCTTTCCCATTCCTCTATGGGATACATGATAAGGCAGGTCTCATAAACATCGGGCTTGATCACAAACCTCTCTTCGGTACCTGCGGGCAATTGTTTTTTAAAGGCCGAGGGTAGCATGATCCTTCCCTTGCTATCTACCTTGCATGTATGTTCTCCTATAAACGTTATCATACCTGGGTTTCCCGGGATACGGTGTAAAAATATATAAAAAATTCCCACTTTCCGCCACTTTTCCCCATTTTTTGACACTTTGTTAAAAACTTATGACACGTCGAATTAAAATTCTGACAATCAATGCTATTACAATGCATAGTCCGGAGATCTCGAATCTGATTTTTGAAGATTTTTGTAGTTTTTTCTTACTTTGCATACTTGCAAAAACACCCTAAATCGAGAAATTAAGATCTAAATGACTGAATCTTCAACGGCCCCGTCAAGCCATAAAGTTGACATCAAACAGATATTTTCATGAGAAGAGTCCCACGTGTTGCCAGGCTAATTCCTGGATTTGTATATGCTTACCTGAAGAAGAATACTGCACCAGGATTTTGTGAATGAGTTCCTTGAGAGGCACGGGGATAAAATGGACTTGATTTCATGGAGGCGGCCTACCAGGAATTCAATGTAAACATGAGAATCATTGGAGAGGAGAACCTGCCGGAATCCGGGCGATTCCTGATCGTGGCCAACCATCCCCTGGGCGGATTTGATGGGAATATGCTTATCTATATCATGCGTAAGCATTATCCCAGGGTTGTTTTCCTGGTAAACGATATCCTGATGAACCTGAGAAATATGGATGAATTCTTCATCCCCATCAATAAGCACGGCGGACAATCCCGTGAAAGTGTTAAAAAGCTGGACGAGGCTTACCGTTCAGATATTCAGATATTTCTTTTCCCTCAGGTATGGTATCAAGGAAAATGAAAGGAAGGATACAGGACCTGGTCTGGCAGAAAAATTTTATACTGAAGGCAGTGCAGTATGAGCGGGATGTTATACCCGTACACGTGAGTGGCCGCAATAGTAAATTCTTTTACCGGCTGGCCCGGATCAGAAAATTTTTTCGCATCAAATGGAATCTTGAAATGCTGTACCTCCCTGACGAAACATACAAACACAGGAACAAAACCTTCACATTCACCATTGGAAAACCAATTCCCTATACTGTCTTTGACCGCAGGCACACGCCGATGGAATGGGCAGCCATAGTAAGGGAACTGGTTTACAAACTCCCGGAGAATAAGGATGTTTCCTTGACGGATGAAAAAGAAATAATGATTAATTTTACTGAAACACCAGATTATATGAAGCCGATCATCAAATCCATACCGAAAAAGGAACTGGAGGAGGAATTAACAGAGGATAAATTCATCCGAATGACCAATAAGGCGGATAATGAACTGTATATCATTACCGCCCATGATTCCCCGAACCTCATGCAGGAGATCGGCCGCCTGAGGGAGCTGACTTTCCGGGCAGCCGGGGGGGGTACGGGAAAAGAAGTGGATATTGATGATTTCGATACCATGGAGGATCCTTATAAGCAGCTGATCGTCTGGGATCCGGACCAGGAAGAGATCCTCGGGGGCTATCGATTTCATCTCTGTGATAAGGATAAGACCGATTGCAGCAAGGCCAACCTGGCCACCGAAAAGCTATTTCATTTCTCTGACAAATTTAAAAAGGAATATATTCCGGACCTGATTGAACTTGGCCGTTCCTTTGTCCAGCCTGGATACCAGTCCACCAGCCGCCAGGGCAAGGGATTATATGCACTGGATAATCTCTGGGATGGACTGGGGACCCTGGTCATAGATTACCCTGAGAAACAGTTCTTTTTTGGCAAGGTGACCATGTACCCGAATTACAACCAGCGGGCCAGGAACCTGATCCTGTATTTCCTGGAAAAACATTTCCCGGATAATGAACAGCTGGTCATTCCCAAGAGAGCCCCTGGAAACCAATATGGACAGGGAGGAAATGAAAACGATCTTTCACCGGCCGTACTTACCTGGAAGACTATAAGATACTCTCACAGAGTGTGCGGGCTTTTGGCGAAAACATACCCCCGTTGATCAATGCTTATATGAATCTTTCCCCTTCCCTGAAAACTTTTGGAACAGTAATTAATCCCTCTTTCGGGGAAGTGGAGGAAACCGCCATCCTGATCACCACCAACGATCTCTACAAACAGAAAGTAGAACGGCATATCGCCAGCTATATACCCCAGAGCAAGTACCAGATATAGAGGTTGATCAACCGGATCAGGAAATACCATGGCAGACGAAGTCAGTGAGTAGTAGGCCCGCTGGTTCTTTCCCTTGATATAGTTGATAAAAGAATTACTCACAACCTTATTCCCTCCCGGGGTGGGATAATCTCCTGTAAAGTACCAGTCCCCGAGATGGTCCGGACAGGCCAGATGCAGATTCTCAACAGTCTGGTATACAATTTTGACCTCGGCATTCACATCCCTGGATTTCAGCAATTCCCCGATCTTCTCGGATACCTGTTCATAGCTGAAAGGTTCATAGATATTTTTATATGGTTGACAAACTCTTCCTTGGGTTTATCGGCCTGTTCGACCGTAAGGTTGTAAACCTCGTTGATCACTGATTCCCTGCCTGTATCTTTCAATAATGCGATGGCAGCCTGAAAGGCAACAAAATCGCCAAGTTTGGCCATGTCTATCCCGTAGCAGTCCGGATACCTGTATCTGTGGTGAGGAAGAAACGACTATGATCTTCTTGGGTTCAAGCCGGTCGAGAATTTTCAGGATGCTCCGTTTGAGGGTGGTTCCCCGGACGATTGAATCATCAATCACGACCAGGTTATCCTGTCCCTTTGCGAATGGTACCATAGGTTATGTCATACACATGTCCAACCAGGTCATCCCGCCCATCATCCTGTGAAATAAATGTCCTCAGTTTAATATCCTTTATGGCGATTTTTTCTATCCTGGGCCTGTGACAGATGATCTCGTCAATTTTCTCAGCATCCAGGTTCCCGTTACTTTCCAGCAGCTTTCTTGCCTTTTCCTCATTCATATGAGTTCTCTATTCCCTGGATCATCCCGTAAAATGCCGATTCCGCAGTATTGGGAATAAAGGAAAAGACCGTATTATCAATATCATAATCAATGGCCTTCAGGATATCCGGTGTAAGCAGGCTTCCCAGCTTCTTTCTTTCCCGGTAAATGTCCCTGTCGCTTCCCCTTGAGAAATAAATCCGCTCAAATGAACAGGCTTTCTTTTCCTCCGGGTTGACGGATCTTATCCATCGAAACCTGGCCGTTTTTCTTAACGATCACCGCATGACCTGGATCAATTTCATGAACTTTCTGGGCAGGAACATTCATAACTGTCTGGATAACAGGCCTTTCAGAAGCCAGCAACGACAATCTCATCATCCCTGTAATAATAACCCCGGACGGATGCCCCATGGATCCCTGTACACAAAAGCATCCCCATGTCCCATGAGGCCGCCAATCACATATCCCCCATCCCAGCGTTTGCTGGCTTCACTCAGTACCTGGGCCACATCCAGATGATCAGCAATCAACCCGGAGATCTCCATATTGTCGATGCCCTTCGTCCTTGAATTTGTCAAACAGACGCTGGTTCTCCTGATCCAGAAAATGACCGATCTTTTCAAGAATGGTTACGGTATCAGAGAAATCCTTGGGATGCTGCCCCAGTTCAATGAGCTTATGAAACTGCTCTTCTACATTGGTGAGGTTGAAATTGCCTGCCAGGACAAGGTTCCTCGATTTCCAGTTATTTTCCCGCATAACGGGATGCACATTATCCAGTTTGTTTTTACCGTAAGTCCCATACCTCAGGTGACCCATATATAATTCCCCGGTAAAGGGAAGGTTTTCCTTGGCCCAGATGGCATCTTTGAAACGATCTGGTTTTTTTCTCTCAGGTTTTTTAAAATCGGAAGAGATCTTCCGGAAGACATCATTGATGGCAGCATTTTCAGCAGACCTGTACCGGGAGATGAATTTTTGTCCGGGTGGAAGATCAAAATTAACACAGGCCACACCCGCTCCATCCTGGCCACGGTTATGCTGCTTCTCCATCAGCAGGTAGAGCTTATTCAATCCATATTTCCAGGTACCGTATTTGTATTGGTAATACTCCAAGGGCCTTAACAACCGGATCAGGGCAATACCACACTCATGTTTGATCTGTTCACTCATTCAACAGGAAAATCAATAATATCATAGACAATGAACGCGGTAGGAAAATCCCTTTTCATCTGGTTGAGCAACTTCAGGGTTTCACTCTTGGACCTGTAGCCACCTATATATACCTTAAAATTGGGGTCATCATAAATAACATCATTTCTGATGCCTTCATATTTTTTCAAGAACCTGGCCTTTGTTTCATAAGCTTCATCCCTGGCCGAATGGGTAGACCCTGAATAGATCCGGATCCAGTAGCAGGGTATCCCTCCCAGCTCCCTTCCCTGTTCTATAAAATTCAACATAATCTCATCCAGTTTCTTTTCCTGAACGATCCGGACATTACTTCCGGCTGCACCCTGCTGGAATATTTGATGGTACAATCTGGATTCCTCCTCCTGCTGGTCCACATCCTGTGCACCCGCTGAAGAGGCTATCGAAATGATAACCAGTATGATAAAATATACCCTGTTCATTGTTCCAAAAGCTGCTCCAAAAATAACAAAAAATTCATGGGATTGAATCATTTCCAGATTATATGCATATTTCATTCCGGAATTGATTACAATTTGTAAATTGTAAGGCCAAATGATCCATTACGCAGATGATTGCAGGAATCCCAAATAAAAAAAGAGGTGTTGAAAGACTCGCCGGTATTACCGCCCTGCTGATCACCTTCCTAGTGGTAGCAGCTATTCTGACGGCCATTGACATCAAGCCAGATTACCTCAATATCCATGAAGATCTTTCATACCTTGGGGATAATATTGACCGGCTCTGGCTGAATTCGATAATATGGTTCGTGACTTCCGTCCTCATCGTGCTTTTTGGTCCACTGATCCTGATGAGCTTCCTGCCATATGGCAGATCGTCTGCTTATCTTGCCGCTTTTCTGATCAGTACCACTGGTTTGCTATATCTTATCGTAGCCCTCAATGGATTAAACATCATCCGTATGGTTGATGTCTACAAAGCTTCATCCATAGGGCAAACCGATTATATAGCCAATATTTCGTTTTTTATTCTGGTTTCCAGATTCAACCTTCAGCTGGCTGCATATACACTGGTGGGGATCAGTTCCATTATTCTCGGACTCCTCATTGCCAGTTCCGGCTTACTGCCCAGATTAATCGGATGGGTGGCCATTTTTGGCGGACTGGTATATGCCAGTTTTGGATGGATTGGCACTGATCATATCCTATTTATGGTGGGAAGGCTATTGTTCCTGCTCGCCCTGATCCTCCTCGGAAGTTTCCTGCTTCTCAGGGGAACCAGGAAAAAAACAGAAAAATAAAACCATGCTCACACATTTTGCAACTCCTGAAAGATCTGTCAGGGCTAAAATTCTCGAAGAGTATACTGAGCTTAAATCTGTCGCTTATATTGAAGAACTTATTACTTCCCTGCCCTACATCTCTGTTATCCTCAACCAGAACCGGGAGATTGTTTTCAGTAATAATACCCTGCTTCAACTGATGGGAATAGAAAGCATGGAGGAGCTGCTCGGCCAGCGTCCCGGAGAAGCCTTGCATTGTATCCATTCGGGACAAATGGAAGCAGGCTGCGGAACATCCGAGCATTGCCAGGTATGCGGAGCGGCCAATGCCATCCTGAAATGCCAGGAATCAGGTGAAACGGTGACAGATGAGTGCCGTATACGGACCTCCCATAATGGGACTGAGGATTGCCTCGATCTGGAAGTTACGGCCGCTCCACTCATCTGGGGCAAGAGCCGGTTAACCATATTTACGGCCAGGGATATCAGCAGCAAGAAGAGGAAAGAGGCCATGGAGCGTATTTTTTTTCATGATGTTATGAATACGGCAGGCACACTGCAGGGAGTCGTTGACCTGTTAAAACAGGTTGATGATCCGGTGAAACGTAAGCAGTTTATCAATCTCCTGGGTGAGGTAAGTCGTGACCTGACAGAGGAGATCATGACACAGAAATCATTGGTGGCAGCAGAAAACGGGGAGCTCATAGTGAAAAATCATGAAATTTACCTGCAGGAAACCCTGGGACATATTATAGCCGAATACCGGCGTCATAAGCTGGGACAGGAAAGGAAGATCATTTTTGAGGAAAATGACTGTGATTATACCATCAATACCGATCCCGTATTACTGAAACGCATCCTGGGCAATATGATCAAGAATGCCCTTGAAGCCAAACCAGATAAGGGGAAGGTGACCGTGAACTGCAAACTCGCTCCCGGAGCTGTAATCATCAGAGTACATAATCCCGGACATATGCCTAAGGATGTCCAGCAACAGGTTTTCCAGCGTTCTTTCTCAACCAAGGGTATGGGCAGGGGACTGGGAACCTACAGCATGAAATTACTGGGAGAGAAATTCCTGAACGGAAAGGTATTTTTTGAATCCACCGCCGAATCTGGTACGGTATTCTGCCTGGAACTGGCTGTTTAATAGAAAACCTGAAAGGGAGGAAAATAGCCCGGGCGGACCGGCGGACCGGTCAGGATTCCATGGCGGCCACCAGGCTGTCGGTCAGCTCGAGGTTGTGGTATACGTTCTGGACATCATCATCATCTTCAAAGTCCTCTATCACTTTCATCACTTTTAAGGCCTCAGCAGGCTCCAGTTCCGTGGTGTCATGAGGAATGCGCTGCAATTCCGAGTTTTCGGGTTCCACGCCCAGTTCTTCAAGTTTTTTCTGGACATTGCCAAAATCCTCCATGGCGGTTGTAATGATAAAGACATCGCCTTCAAGTTCCACTTCTTCCACGCCAGCATCTATGATCTCAAGTTCAAAATCTTCGGGATCAAGATCTCCTTTCGGAACAGTGATCACGCCTTTACGGTCAAACATATAGGCAACGGAACCATTGGTGCCCAGGCTGCCGCCCCGCTTATTGAAAATAGCGCGGATATTGCTGACAGTCCTGTTGTTATTGTCGCTCAGGCATTCAACGAATACGGCTATGCCATTGGGTGCGTAACCTTCGAATGTTGTTTCCTGAAGGGAATCAGCTTCTTTGCTAGCCCTGCTGATGGCCCTGTCGATGTTATCTTTTGGCATGTTGATACCCTTGGCATTGGCTATGGCCAGCCTGAGGCGTGGATTCATTTCAGGATCCGGTCCTCCTTCCCTGGCCGCTATCTGGATCTCCTTGGAAACCCTGGAGAACATTTTTGAACGTTTGGCATCGGCTGCCCCCTTTTTTCGTTTAATGGTTGACCATTTACTATGTCCTGACATGATGATATGTTTACAGATATGACCTGTAAAAGTACAAAATTGGCGATTATTTTAAAACCTGTGATAACTTGTGCCGACTGGCCGCTCTCTGTAAAATCCCCTGAATATTTTGATTTTAGCCCCTGAATTCATAAAATTGGGTCTTAAAGAGCCACATTTGTACCATGAAATTTTTTAAAGACAACCGTTTCCTTATTTTTCTGATCCTGCTGATCAGCCTGTTCAGTATTACTCCATTTATCGAAAATCCCTTCATTGAGCATCTGTATTCCACCGTTAATTACACCCTTTTACTACTGAGTGGTTTATATGCCTTCAGCGATGTGCGGAATTTCCTGAAGTTTACAGTGATCTTTTTCATCTTTGCCATTGTCGTTGACTGGATTGAATTTTTCCATCCTGATGGGCGGATGGTTGATACTATTCGGCCGCTGATAACCGCATTGGTTCTCATCCTTTTGCTCATCCTAACACTGAGGAGTATCTTCATAGCCCGGGATATTACTAAAAATGTCATTTTCGGGTCGCTGTGCGGATATATCCTGATCGGGTTTATAGGTACTTTCCTTGCCATGGCCATTGCAGAAATATATCCGGGATCTTATAATATAGACGGAAGCCTTACGGGCATGGAGGCATTCTATTTCAGTTTTGTTACCATGACCACCCTGGGTTATGGGGATATATTACCCCTCTCTGACCAGGCCAGGGCGCTCAGCATATTATTATCCATTCTCGGCCCCATGTATGTGGCCATTCTGATTGCGATGCTGGTTGGAAAATATGCGAGTAAGCCTAATATACAATCCAAATAAACTATGGGGATTGGCATGATAGAAACATTCCGGGCTTACCGGGAGAAAATGAACGAGAAACTGCTGGCCCAGGACAACAAGGTGATCAAAAGGATCTTTAACCTGGATACCAATGCATTCATGGATGGTGCCCTGGATGGCGAAGACCAAGGAGATGCTGGGACTTGTCAGTTCCATGGTCCTGCGCTGTGATGATTGTGTTAAATATCATCTGGATAAATGTTTTGAGCATAAGGTTACCACTGATGAGGTCATGGAAATATTCGCAGTGGCGAACCTTGTGGGCGGAACTATTGTCATACCCCATACCCGGCGGGCCCTGGAATACTGGGAGGCGTTAATAAAAACCGGAGGAATAGGATAGGGTATATCAGTTCCGGGATATCATAGTATTAGAGAGGTTTTATACAGAAGGATATGAAAAGGAGAATAAAACTGGCAACATGTCTTGCCGGAATCATCGGGATACTATCCTTAAGCCTGATTTACCAGCCCCGGATCGCCTTTCGTGATTTGGCGGAAAAGCTGGAAAGCTATTATCAGCGTTATCCCCAGCAGAAGGTCTATCTGCATCTGGATAATGTGGCCTATCATGCTGGTGAAAAGATCTGGTATAAGGCATACCTGGTGGATGCAAGATCCCACAGGGCTGATACCATTAGTAAAACCCTCATCGTGGAACTGGTTAACTCATTTGGGGTTACGAATATGATACAGATGATCAAGCTGGATCGCGGTTTCGCGAATGGCGATTTTTATCTCCCGGATACCATTCCCGAGGGATTGTACCAGATGAGAGCATACACTAACTGGATGCGAAATTTCGGCCAGGAATATTTCTTCAAGAAAGATATTAATATCTGGAATCCTGAGCATAGTTACACCCTCTACAGGGATGACAAACTGGCCAATAAGAAGCATAAGAAGCAGAGTATGCGTAAGTCAAAAAACATTGATATTCAATTCTTTCCTGAAGGTGGTTATCTGGTAGCCGGATTGGAAAGCAGGGTTGGATTCAAGGCGGTAAATGAACTCGGACTAGGTTTTGACATTGAAGGGAATATCCTTGATAACAGTAAAAAGATCGTGAGCTCCATTAAAAGTGAACACCTCGGCATGGGAGCATTCAGCTTTATCCCGGAGGCAGGCAAGAAATACCATGCTGAGGTGCATACCAAAGATGGCAAGGATTACCGGTTCAATTTACCGGAAACCCTGGCATCAGGCTATGTTCTCAATGTATTGGAGAACCAGGACAAACAGCTAAAGTTGAGCATCAAAAGTTCCCTCCCTGATCCGGTGGTTATGGTTGCCTGCCATATGAGGGGCCATGTTGTCTATAGCAGTCAGGTTCAGCTGGTCAATGGTGGCAGGGTCGTGGATATTCCACTCAATGATGCCCCCAGCGGGATCTTTCATATCACCCTCTTCGACGACCAGCGTGAGCCTCGTTGTGAAAGGCTGGTTTTTGTCCGGTCCGAGGATTTGTTGCGCATTGCGGTTCTTAAACAAAAATCTGAATTCAAACCACGGGAAAAAGTGGATATTACTTTCCTGGTTACTGACCAGCAGAATAATCCTGTGGAAGGGAATTTCTCACTGGCCGTCTCGGACCGTGACCTGCCTAATAATGCCGCTGATTTTCAATCAGGGATCATCACCAACCTCTTGCTTGCCTCGGATCTGACAGGACGGATTGAGAAACCGGAATATTATTTTGATGAAAATAACCAGGATGCAGATGATGCACTTGACTTCCTCTTGTTGACACAGGGTTGGAGAAGGTTTATCTGGAATGATGTCGTAAATGAGAACCGTCTGGCTATCCAGTATCCTATTCAGACTGGCATCGCCGTCCACGGTAGAATCACCAAAGAGCTCTTTGACAGGCCCCTTAAGGATCTGCCTGTGACCCTGACTGTCGTGAGTGAATTCAATGACGTATTTGTGACCCGAACAGACAATCGCGGAAGGTATTCCTTTGATCTTCCGGATTATGAAGACACCATACAGGTTGAGATTACCTGCCGCAGAAAGAACGGCAGGAAAAACCTTGTCATATATATTGATGACAATGACCTGCCGGAAACAGAAGAGATCTATTCCACTTACTCCAGGGATATGATAGTCAAGGGGACAAACAGGTTTAAACCACCCCCACCCGAAGAAATAGATACCATGAAGGTAACCTCCGAGGGGATCTACCGCACCGCTGATTATGTGCTCGAAGTAACTGATGATATGAGGACCTACAGCAATGTACTGGACATGATACAGGGCAGGATCCCCGGCGTTCAGGTAAACGGCAACAGTGTATTGATCCGGGGGCCCTCTACCTTTATTGGAAGTAATGAACCCCTGTACCTGATTGACAATATCCCGGTTGATGTTTCAGCTGTCCAGAGCATGAATCCCATGGACGTAGAAAGGATAGAGGTGCTGAAAGGACCCAGTGCCGCCATTTATGGAGCACGGGGAGCCAATGGCGTTATCGCAATTTTTACGATCCGGGGCAGTTTTGCAATCAAAGGAATACTGAAGTTCGATATGCTCGGTTACCACAGACCCAGGGAATTTTATTCCCCGAAATACGGGACACGCTTCGACGACCTGGTGGAAGATTACAGGACCACACTTTATTGGGATCCAGCTATCCGGACAGATTCTACCGGATTTGCACGGATCAGTTTTTACTGTTCAGATGTAAGTTCAGATTTCCATTTAGTCATAGAAGGAATATCCACGGAAGGGAAGATCGGAAGTAACGAGAAGGTCATCCAGGTTCAATAGCTGCCCACTCAAACCGCATGAATAAGATCCCTTGCTTTGACAGGATCGATTTCAAGCGTTACCTTAAGTTTCATCAATTTCAGCAGTTCATAAACTTCCCCGGAGACATTACAGATCCTGAAACTGCTACCAACCTCACTGGCCCGGTTAACGGCGGCCATAATGACCTCGAAACCAGAGCTGTCAATAAAATTGATCCCTTTCATACTAAGTTTTACTTTCCTGCCCGGCTTGGAAACAATTTTGAACAGTTCTTCACGCATTGACTCGGCAATCAGGGAATTCAGCCTGTTGGTCTTGTGGAATGAAATATTATAAACCCCATCCTCAATTTTTAATTTCAGCATTTGCGATTGGTTGAAAATTATGGCGGTTAAATTAGAAATGATTACCAGATACCACACCGAAGTTACAGTAGAACTTTTCAACAAATAATGGTTAATATACCCAACAAGTCCTAATCTTTACCCGGACCCAATAAAAGATTGAGTTCTTTTAACTGTTCATCAGAGATACCCGATGGGGTATCAATCATCACATCACGGCCGGAGTTATTTTTGGGGAAGGCGATTACATCCCGGATGGAATCCAATCCGGCAAAAAGAGCGACCCAGCGGTCAAATCCAAAGGCTATGCCTCCGTGTGGAGGAGCACCATAACGGAAGGCACTCATCAGGAAACCAAATTTCTCTACGGCATCCTCATCGGTAAAACCAAGATTCTTGAACATCAGTTTCTGTAATTTCTCATCATGGATCCTGATGGACCCCCCTCCTATTTCTACTCCATTGATTACCAGGTCATAAGCATTTGCTCGTACTTTGCCCGGATCCGTGTCAAATAACTCCAGGTCTTCTATTTTTGGAGAGGTAAATGGATGGTGCATGGCATGAAAGCGTCCGGATTCTTCATTCCATTCCAGCAATGGAAAATCAACCACCCAGAGCGGATGGTATGTATTTTTGCCTCTCAGATCCAACCGTGTTCCCATTTCAAGCCTCAATTCAGAGAGTGCATTCAGCGTGGATGATCTTTCGCCGGCAAGGATCAAGATAAGATCACCCGGTTTTGCCTGAAACTGGTTTGAGAGGTTTTTCAGGTCTTCTGCACTGAAAAACTTATCTACGGTTGATTTGAAGGTACCATCTTCATTATACTTAATATAGATCAATCCTTTGGCTCCTATCTGTGGGACGTTTTACAAAGTCCGTCAATCCGTCCAGTTCCTTCCTGGAATAACCGGCACAACCCTCGGCACAGATACCTCCTATATATTCGGCACTGTCAAATACCTGGAAATCTTTCCCCTTAACCATAGAGGTCAATTCCTTGATCTTCATTCCAAATCTCAGGTCTGGCTTATCCGACCCATATTCAGCAATGGCGGTGTCATATGGCATCTTTTCAAAATCTCCTTCGATCTCCACATCAAGTACTTCCCTGAAAAGATGCTTGGCAAGTCCCTCCATGGTGTCGAGTACATCATCCCGCTCTACAAAGGACATTTCACAGTCAATCTGGGTAAATTCAGGCTGCCGGTCTGCCCTCAGGTCTTCATCCCTGAAACACTTGACAATTTGAAAATAACGATCATATCCGGCCACCATAAAAGCTGTTTAAAAGTCTGGGGGGATTGTGGTAATGCATAGAACTGTCCCAGGTTCATCCTTGAAGGCACGACGAAGTCCCTCGCCCCTTCTGGTGTGGTCTTGATCAGAAAAGGAGTTTCCACTTCGAAAAAACGCTGGGAATCCAGGTACCTTCTTATTTCCTGTGCCATCCTGTGCCGTAATTCCATGTTCTTCCTGATCGAGGGCCTCCGGAGGTCAAGATACCTGTATTTCATCCGGAGATCATCACCACCGTCTGATTCATTTTCAATGGTAAAAGGAGGAACCTCAGCAGGGTTCAGAATTCTTAATGATCCTATGACGATTTCAATATCACCAGTAGGCATTTTGGGATTTTTGTTACTCCGTTCAGCTACTTTACCGGTAACCTGGATGACAAACTCCCTCCCCAGCTTCCTTGCTTCAAGGCAAAGGTCACGGTTCTCTTCCAGGTTGAAAACGAGCTGGGTAATTCCGTACCGGTCCCTCAGGTCCACAAAGGTCATTCCTCCCAGGTCCCGTGAACGCTGGACCCATCCGGCCAGGCTGATAGTTTCATTCAGTTGAGCAAGGCTTAATTCCCCACAGGTGTGTGTTCTGTACATAATGTATTTTATTGATCAGGTTTTCTTATTACTTTGCGAAAATAACAAGAAAAGAGAATAATTCATGATGTATCCTCTCTTCTCTGACGAGTATTTTATGAATGAGGCCCTGAAAGAGGCATATAAGGCACTCGAGAAAAAGGAAATTCCCAGTCGGAGCAGTCATCGTTGCCGAGAAACAGATCATTGCCCGTGGGCATAATCAGACCGAAGCATTAACAGATGTAACAGCGCATGCTGAGATGCTCGCCATCACAGCTGCTGCCAATATGCTCGGTACAAAATACCTGAACCAGTGTACGCTGTATGTTACCCTGGAACCATGTGTCATGTGCGCTTCCGCAACTGCATGGGCACAAATTGACAGGATCGTTTACGGGGCCTCTGATCCCAAGGCAGGTTACAGCCGGATCATACAGGATCTGATACATCCGAAAACGAAAGTGAAGGCCGGTATCCTGAAAGAAACTTGCGGGGATCTGTTGAGTAATTTTTTCCGGGATAAAAGACAGGCCTAAACTTCACGCAGGTTAAATCCTACTGATTTGAGATCATCCCAGAAACGAGGATAGGATTTATGAACCACCCCGGGATCTTCAATGATCAGTCCCGATATCTTCATAGCTGCGGGGGCAAATGCCATAGCCATTCTGTGATCCTGGTAGGTCCGAATGCGGGGATCCTTTTCCTCCCCTACCCTGTTCCTGCCATCCCATCGAATCCAGTCTCCATTTTGATCCACATCAAGTACTATCCCCAGCCTGGCCATTTCCTGACAAAGGGCAAGAACCCTGTCTGTTTCCTTGATCTTCAGGGTACGGGTACCACTGAACCGAAAGGGGATATTCAGCAAACTGCAGAGTACTGCCATGGTCTGGACGAGGTCAGGGCTCTCAAGAAAATTATAAGTGAATTCACGAATGGTCCTTTCTGATTTTTTCAACCTGATCCCTCCCGGGAAATACTCGGTCTGTACACCAAATCCAACGAATAGTTCGGGCAGGATAGCATCTCCCTGGTAGCTCTCTGCAAAAAGTCCTTCTATCTCAAGCTCAACCCTTTCTGCACATGGCTGCCATCGAGTACCAGTAACTGGCTGCACTCCAGTCAGCTTCCACTAATATATCCCTGCCCCCGATCTTTTGATTTGGAATTTGTATGGTGGTCTCTGAAAATACTACAGGAATACCGAGTTTCTGCATAATACTGCTTGTAAGCCTGATATAGGAAGAAGACACCATCTCCTTTTGAAGATGGATGATAAGCCCTCTGCGAAGGACCGGCGCTATCAACATCAAGGCGCTGATATACTGGCTGCTGATACTGCTATCAATGGATATTTCTCCGCCCTCAAGAGACCTTCCCTTAATTGAGAGAGGGGGATATCCCTCCTTTCCAGCATAGGATATTACAGCATCCAGGTTTTTCAGCGCATCCACCAGTTCTTTGATGGGCCTGTTTTGCATGCGTTCAGAACCTGTCAGGATATGCTCTCCTTTCCGGATACTCAGAAAGGCGGTCAGGAAACGCATGGCTGTACCTGCATGTCCTATATCAATCATTTCCGATGGCCGTTCCAGGGCATGCAGCAAAACCTGTGTATCATCGCTTTCTGAAAGATTTTTTATGGTACCCGGCTTTTCAGCCAGTGCATTAAGTATCAACAGCCGGTTACTGATACTTTTGGATGCTGGAAGACTAATCCTTCCAGCCAGATCCAAATGATCCTTTTCTAACCGATAACGCATGTTGTACAATATATCTAAAACCCTGCTTAAAAGTAGGAATTTTATCCAGAATTGATCTTTGTCATGGATTTTATTGTTTCGAGGTCTTTTCTTTGCTACTAATAATTAATAAACAGTGTATCAACAAGCTCGATCATCTCACCAATTAGCTATGATCTCTTTCAGCAGTACGGAAATTGCCTTTAAGATCAAATCGAACAGGGAACTCAGGAGGGCTTATATATTATTCAAAGCCATATCCAACAGGACACTCGTTAAAATTGGTGGGTTTTTGTCACAACTGGCCATTAATATTCGTTTCCCTATCAGCTGGATAGTAAAACCAACCATATACAGCCATTTTTGCGGAGGAGAAACCATTGAGGATTGTATACCTACCATCCATAAACTTTCCGGTTTCAATGTTAAATCAGTACTGGATTTTTCAGTGGAGGGTGGGGAGGATCCCCACCAGATTCAAGCCGCCCTGGAGGAAACATTACGAACAGTTACCAATGCAAAAGGAAATAAGGATATCCCTTTTGCCGTTTTTAAACCAACTGCATTCATCGTTAGTGAGGTCCTGAAAAAAAGGAGTTCAGGTGAATCCCTGACCGCTGAGGAGCAGAAAGAAGCAGATCTTTTCCGACAGCGTGTGGAGAAGCTTTGCCAGACGGCATTTGATAATGATGTCAGGATCATGATAGATGCCGAAGATGTTTGTTACCAGCACCATATTGATGAGGTGGTCATGGATATGATGGAAAAATATAACAGGAAGAAGGCCATTGTTTTCAACACGTATCAGATGTACAGGTGGGACCGTATGGATGTATTCAGGGAAGACCTGAGAAGAGCCAGGGAAAAAGACTTTTACCTGGGCATTAAATTTGTACGAGGAGCATACATGGAGAGGGAAAGGAAAAGGGCCCAGGAAGGAGGATATCCTTCTCCCATCCATCCGGATAAGGAGAGTACTGACAGGGATTATGATGCAGCACTTAAATTTGCCATCGAGAATATTGACAGGGTGTCCATTTTCAATGGCACGCATAATGAGAATAGCAGCCATGTATCTTACCCGCTTGATGGAACAAAATAATATTCCCACAGATGATGAGCGATGCTGGTTTTCCCAGTTATACGGGATGAGTGACAACATCAGTTTCAACCTTGCCTATCTGGGTTATAATGTGGCAAAATACCTTCCTTACGGACCTGTCCGGCATGTATTGCCCTATCTTATCAGGAGGACTGAAGAGAATACTTCGATGGCCGGGCAGACCAGCCGGGAACTCTCCCTGATCATGGAAGAACGTAAACGCAGAAGAAACAAGCCATAAATATATGACCATCGACAACCAAAAAACCGTTATCAGGATCTTCCTGAGAAAAATGCTCATTGCCATCATTACCGTTGTTATCATAGTTGCGATGCTGGCAACCAGCTGGTTTAAACCCGAACTGCTTGGAATTACTCAGTATCAATGGATCATACTGGTGGCCGTGATCTATATCCTGCTGATGGCAGGATCCTGGTTAAGGGGACTGAATTACTTCTATTTCAACGATAAAGGGGACAAGCTCATCATAAGGTATTATGCCATACGTCCGCTTGGCCGGAAAAAAAGGGCGGTGCAAATTCCCAAGACCACACTGGCAAAGTATGAGATCATCAAGACCAACATGGGACTGAAAAAAGTGCTGATCCTGCACCAGCAGATAAAGAAAAACGTGGCTAAATATCCCCCTATCGGGATTACTTCACTGACCAGGGATGAATTATCCCGGCTGGAACATCAGCTGTCTCTCTATGTCCGCAGTTGACCGGGCTTAACCATCTGTACAATAAACATCCCCGGGAAGGCATTTTATCAATCCGGCAAGCTCCAGGTTAAGCAGGATCCCTGAAATCCTGCTGACCGGGATACTGCATTTCAGGCTCAGTCTTTCCATTGACACATGGCCTTCAGACCTGAGGATCTCTATAATTTGTTTCTCCTTGTCCGTAAGCTCATGGAATAGATCCCCCTGCTTTTCCTTATTATTCGGCGGGTCAATATCCCAGCCCAGCAGGTAAGCCACATCCCCAGCCCCTTCAATCATGGCAGCCTTATGTGTTTTTATTAACTGGTTACAGCCGGCCGATGCCTGATCACCCACCCTGCCAGGAAAAGTAAATACATCCCGGTGATAGGAATTGGCAATATCAGCCGTTATCAGTGCTCCCCCCTTATGACCCGACTGTACCACGATGGTAGCCTCTGACAGACCGGCAATGATACGGTTGCGCCTGATGAAATTATTTCTTTCCGGTTTCTGATCACTGACAAAATCAGTCAACAGACCACCCTGCCTGCTGATCTTTGCAGCTACCTGTCGATGCAGGGCGGGATACATGTACCTGAGTCCATGTCCGAGTACGGCAACGGTATCCAGCCCGTTTTCCATGGCCGATTTATGGGCACAATGGTCAATTCCGTATGCCAGTCCGCTTACAATAACCAGCTCCTGGTCCAGGGAGGCAAGATCCTTTACCAGGCTTCTGCACATATCTATTCCATATGACCCGGGACGCCGGGTCCCCACTATACTGATCATCCGGCATCCATTCAGGCTTACCTGACCCAGCATATATAAGAGCATAGGAGCATCATAGCATTCCAGCAGGCTCTCCGGATATATATCCTCTCCGTAAAAAAGGCATCTTATCCCTCTTTTGTTGATAAATTCAAGCTCCTGCTTTGCCTTGTCAAGAATCCCTGTGCTGCGGATCCTGTCAGTGAGCATATCACCCACGCCTGGTATTCTCAGCAGCTCTTTTCTGGGGATTGAAAACACGGCTTCTGCACTTCCTGTAAAGGCCAGGATCTTTCTTGCCGTAATGCCTCCGATCCCAGGGATCATTCCAAGGGCAATTTTGTAAACATCAGGTTCTGC
Source organism: uncultured Bacteroidaceae bacterium (assembly GCA_963767555.1). GTDB lineage: Bacteria > Bacteroidota > Bacteroidia > Bacteroidales > SM23-62 > SM23-62. The sequence goes on from CAVYEL010000010.1 coordinate 767,233, forward strand.
CATGATACTTTCCTGTTAGTCTTTCATGTTAAAAAACCAAAAAAATCAGCTACATCAAATCGTAACTGATAGTTTGTAAGAAAAAGAATCCAGATACTTAAAAATTATAATCAGGGAGGGTATTAATTCGTTTGAATTGATTTTTTTTTAATCTTTGTGGATCAAACCAAACTTTTGAAGCATGGATCCCAGCGTAGAAAAGTTCATGTCCTTAATCAGGGCAAAAAATCCCGCCCAACCAGAATTTCACCAGGCGGTTCAGGAAGTAGCAGAATCATTGATCCCGTTTGTTGAGGAAAACCCAAAATACAAACATGCCAAGATCCTGGAACGGATAACCGAACCTGAACGGGTTCTGATATTCCGTGTTCCCTGGCTTGATGATGTTGGAGAAGTCCAGATAAACAGGGGATTCAGGATAGAAATGAGTTCAGCTATCGGCCCTTATAAAGGAGGCTTGAGGTTCCATCCTACCGTCAACCTGGGTATCCTGAAATTCCTGGCCTTCGAGCAGGTTTTTAAAAATAGCCTGACAACCCTTCCCATGGGAGGCGGGAAAGGAGGATCCGATTTTGATCCAAAAGGAAAATCAGACAACGAAGTAATGCGTTTCTGCCAGAGTTTCATGACTGAATTGTGCAGGCATATCGGTCCAAACACGGATGTTCCTGCCGGAGACATTGGTGTTGGCGGCCGTGAGATCGGTTTCATGTACGGGCAATACAAAAGGATACGGAACGAATTTACAGGTGTACTAACCGGAAAGGGTATTGAGTGGGGAGGCAGCCTCATCAGGCCAGAGGCCACAGGATATGGAGCTGTCTATTTTGCTGAAGAGATGATGCAAACCAAGGGAGAATCGCTGAAAGGAAAAACCTGTATCGTTTCGGGTTCCGGCAATGTGGCACAATATACTACTGAAAAAATAAACCAGCTGGGCGGTAAGGTTGTTACCCTCTCAGACTCGGCAGGATTCATTCATGACCCGGACGGGATAGATGATGAAAAACTTGCCTATGTAATGGATCTGAAGAACATTCGCCGTGGCAGGATATCAGAATATGCAGAAAAATATGGATGCCAGTATCACGAAGGAGAACGCCCCTGGAGTATCAAAGGGGAGGCTGCTTTCCCCAGCGCAACCGAAAATGAGATCAGTGCTGAGGATGCCAAAAAGCTTGTCAGTAATGGCTGCATGGTGATTTCAGAAGGTGCCAATATGCCATCTACACCTGAAGCAATAGGCATTTATGAACAGCACAAGATCCTTTACGGCCCGGGTAAAGCAGCGAATGCAGGAGGTGTGGCGGTATCAGGACTGGAAATGACCCAAAACTCAATGAGGCTCCCCTGGACCCGCGAGGAAGTTGACAACCGGCTGCACACTATCATGAAAAGCATCCATGAGACCTGTGTCAAATACGGTACAGAAGAGGATGGTTACGTAAACTACGTGAAGGGGGCGAACATCGGGGGATTCGTGAAAGTAGCAGAGGCCATGCTCGCACAGGGATTAGTCTAAACTGTAACACTTTTACCAGGATAGTTAAGTCGTCGCTTACATTTGAGCAAGCTCAAACGGAGGCTCCTCCTTTAACATCCTGTATAAAAGTATATCACCTTAACATAATCCACAGAGGGAAAATCACCTCAACTTGCTGCACAAATCCACCAAAATTCCGCTATTTACAGGTTTTGGTATTAAACTGATATTTGATTACACAAGCAGTCTATATTTTATGCTACTGCACAAAATTCAACTGCGGTGTAATCACTTTCTGTGTAAATGCTAATAGCCTTCAATATTACGAAGGTTTTTTGTTAGATTTGTACGGCTATATTCCCGGTGATTTTAATCGATACACATACCCATCTTTTCCTGCCTGAATTCAAGGAAGACCTTTCCAGGGTGATTTCTGATGCTAAGGAAAAGGGCGTCAGGAAAATGCTCCTTCCCAATGTAGATGATACCACCGTGGATGCCATGTTATCAGTTGCCGATGAATACCCCGGGTATTGCCTTCCCATGATTGGCCTTCACCCGACATCAGTCGATGAACTTTTCGAACATAAGCTTGAATCTGTCAGAGAAAGACTGGTAACCAGAAAGTTTTGGGGAATTGGAGAAACAGGAATAGACCTGTACTGGGATGAAACTTTTCTCAGTCAGCAAGTAGAGGCTTTCAAATTTCAGATTGCCCTGGCAAAAGAATTTCATTTGCCACTGGTCATTCATGCACGAAATTCATTCCGTGAAATATTCGAGGTAATGGATAGTGAAAACGACGATTCACTGCAGGGTGTCTTTCATGCTTTTACCGGGAATGCCATGCAGGCAGACAGGATCATAGATTATGGTTTTAAAATTGGGATAGGGGGAATTGTAACATTTAAGAATGCCGGACTCGACAGGATTGCGAAAGATATCGCGCTCGGAACATATTGTGCTTGAAACTGACGCCCCCTACTTAACACCTGTACCTTACCGGGGTAAAAGAAATGAACCTGCCTATCTGATATATACAGTTGAAAAAATGGCTGAGATCCATGGACTGACCGTCGATGCTATGGCAGATATTACCACCCGGAATGCAGATGGCATTATTTAATATAAATATCTGATCGATGAAGCAAAAATCATTAATGATCATTTATACGGGTGGTACCATTGGAATGATAAATCAACCAGGGTCACGATCTCTTAAACCTTTTGATTTTGAACAGATCCTCAGGCATGTACCGGAAATTGAAAAGTTCGGGTTTAATTTTACCCCCGTCACCATCCATCCGGTAGTAGATTCATCCAATATTAAACCCGGTACATGGATAAGGATAGCAGAATTAATTGAGGAAAATTATAATAGCTATGATGGCTTCATCATCCTGCATGGTACAGATACAATGGCCTTTTCAGCATCAGCTCTCAGTTTTATGCTGCAAGATCTTGGTAAACCAGTGATTTTTACGGGTTCCCAGTTACCCGTCAGCACTCTGCGAACAGACGCCAGGGAAAATCTGATCTCAAGCATCGAGATCGCCGCCGCTGAAAAGGACGGGGCCCCATTGGTCCCTGAAGTATGTATTTACTTTGAATTCAAATTATTGCGGGGAAACAGGACCACCAAGCAAAACTCGGAGGATTTCAATGCATTTTTCTCTCCAAACTATCCAGTACTGGCCGAGTCCGGTGTCCATTTGAAGTTTTATCCTGAACACATCCTTAGAAAACCAGGGCATACTAACCTGCAGATCCATAAACAGCTGGATATGAATATTGCCATACTGAAAATTTTTCCTGGCATTACTGAAAACGTGGTTCGTGTCCTTGCTCGGCAGTCCAGGATTAAAAGCAGTTATCCTGGAATCATTCGGTGCTGGTAACGCCCCAACTGATCCATGGTTCTACAACCAGATAAAGGATGCAAGTGACAGGGGCATCATCTTCTTAAATATTACCCAGTGCACTCAGGGCAGGGTAGAAATGGGCCGGTATGAAACCAGTGAACACCTGTTGCGGGCCGGGGTTATCAGCGGATATGATATCACACCTGAAGCCGCGGTCACAAAACTAATGTTCCTCCTCGGCAAAGGACTGGCAGTAAAGGAACTTAAACTACTTTTAAATAAACCGATTAACGGCGAAATTACTATTTCTTAAAGTTGTATGTATTTATTTTTTTTGTAATTTGCGCCCTCGATTTTGAGCTTGGAGAGGTGGCCGAGCGGTTTAAGGCGCACGCCTGGAAAGCGTGTATACTACGTGGAGTGGTATCGAGGGTTCGAATCCCTCTCTCTCCGCAAAAAAGCCTGGGTGTGAAAGTGTGAGTGTGATTGTGAGTGTGAGGTGTGAGTTATAGATTATAAGGAAGTTTTTACTTATTATTGTATTATTATAATCAAGAATCATTATTTTCGTTAAACTTATAACAAATCTAAAAAACAGATCATGAAAAAGTTATTTGCGCTAATAGCTGTAACCGGGGTGCTTTTTATGCTTGCATCCAATGTTGTTTACGCACAAGAGCCTGAAGCAGGAGAAGCAACAGAACAGGCTGCCCCTGAATCAGCTGTGCCAGACATGTCAACCACTCAGGCTGATACACCTGTAGAAACTGATGGAACACTTCACAAGCAGGTGAAGCGGCTCTTTATCGAAGGTGGAGCTACCTTTATGGGTTTTGTTTTGCTTACCCTCATTTTTGGGCTTGCTCTGGCAATTGAAAGGATTATTTATCTTAACCTTGCCACAACAAACACCGACAAGCTGCTCAAGAAAATTGAAGACGCACTTGGATCCGGTGGTATAGATGCAGCCAAAGAGGTTTGCCGCACCACCCGTGGACCGGTTGCCAGCATTTTCTACCAGGGTCTTGACAGGGCACATGAAGGTATCGATGTGGCTGAAAAAGCTGTTATATCTTACGGTAGTGTCCAGATGGGACTTCTTGAGAAAAATCTTTCCTGGATCCAGTTGTTTATTTCAATTGCTCCTATGTTAGGTTTCATGGGTACAGTAATTGGTATGATCGCCGCTTTCGACTCCATACAGTTGGCCGGTGACGTATCACCCCAGCTGGTTGCCAGCGGTATTAAGGTGGCCCTGATTACCACGGTATCAGGTCTGATCGTTGCCATTATCCTTCAGATATTTTATAATTACATCGTTTCAAAGATTGACGGCATCGTGAATAAAATGGAAGATTCTTCCATTTCATTGATTGATTTGCTGGTAGCTCATAACCTTAAAAAATAAGCAAAATGAAGTTTGCTAAAATATTCCAAATATTTTCTATGGGCATTGATGGGAATCTCATTGGTGCTCGTAGCTATATTCTTCTTCGGGGGATTTAGAGAAGGGACCGAAGGCACTTCACTTGCTGAACCCGTTATTACCAATACAATCCTGAGGTGGTCATACGTATTATTCATCATCGCAGCTTTTTTCGCACTGGTTTTCCCCTTGTATTTATTGCCGGGAACCTTAAGAGTGCAAAAAGGCTTGGAATTGTGATTGTCATTGGTGCTGTGCTGATTTTTATCTCAAACAGATTAGCATCTGACGAAGTATTGAATCTTATTCAGTATACGGGCCCGGATAATGTACCAGGGACCTTGAAAACTGTTGGCACTTTCATTATATTTACATATATATTGGGAATTGTGGCCATTCTTTCGATTCTTTATTCAGCTATTGCAAATCTGTTTAGATAAATATGATCGGGGCACTTTATTTACCCCGGATCACGTTTTATTTATAGCATAAAAATTAATATTCATGGCAAAAAGAGAAATACAGGAAATCAATGCAGGATCAATGGCTGACATTGCTTTCCTTCTTTTGATCTTTTTCCTTGTTGCTACAACGATGGACATTGATACCGGAATTTCCCGCTTATTGCCTCCCATGCCAGAGGAGGAAGAGGTGGATGATGACCAGGAGATCCGGGAAAGAAATGTATTCGTTGTTTTGATCAACAGGGAGGACGATCTGTTTGTGGAAGACGGATTCTATGATGTCAGTGAGCTTAAAGAAATGACCAAAGCGTTCTTTCTGAATCCTGACGACGATCCAGATCTTTCTGAGAAGCGTGAACTGACTACTGATTATTTTGGTACCATGATGGTTTCCAAGGGAGTTATCTCCCTGCGAAACGATAGAGGTACCTCGTATGGGAAATACATTGCCGTGCAAAATGAACTGGCCGCAGCTGTGAATGAATTGCGGAATGAGATCTGTATGCAGCGATTCGGAAGGAGATATGATAACCTTGATCCGCTGAATGAGACTGAGGCTGAACTTATTGATGATACCAAAAAGGTATTTCCTATGGCTATTTCTGAAGCAGAACCTAAAAATGTCGGAGGGAATTAAGATGTCAAAATTTAAAAAAGCCGGTGGAAAAGAGCTGAAAGCTATAAACACAGCATCACTGCCTGATATTGTTTTTATGTTGTTGTTTTTCTTTATGGTGACTACGGTTATGCGTGAGACCAATCTCAAGGTTGGTGTGATCGTTCCGGAAGCTACTGAGATTAAAAAACTGGAGAAGAAATCCCTGGTAAGTTTTATTTATATAGGCAAACCAACCAGAAATCTCCAGAAAATTTTCGGGACAGAACCCCGGATCCAGTTGAATGATGCATTTGCTACCCCTGATGACATACGAGATTTCATCACCAGTGAAAGGGAACAGATGGATGAGAATGACCAGAAGCAGATGACGGTCTCCCTGAAGATTGACCAGAATACCAGAATGGGTATCGTTACCGAGGTCAAACAGGAACTGCGCAAAGCAAGTGCACTTAAAATCAATTATTCATCCAGGAAGAAAGATTGATGAAGCCTTGTTGAGGTAAACTTTCTTATGATCTATATTGATAAAGGGAACATCGAATGGTGTTCCTTATTTTTTGACGGTCCGGGTATGTTTAAAATGTAATATAAATCACCGGGGATTGATGATCTAGATCACCACTTTCATATTCATTCCAAAGCAAAAGTCAGGTATTTTTGAAATAGTTATTAAACTGATCTGGCCAGTAAACTGGCAAGTGGTTTTTTAATGGTAGTGGTTTTGACAAAGTGGTTTTCATTTCCAAAAAAACCTGGCAGGTTAAGGGTTCCTGCCAGGTTTTCTCTTTTATAAGCGGCAGTCCTACTGGATTAAATGGCAGTTCCTCCCTTCTCTCCTGTCCTGATCCTGATACATTCCTCCAGTGGTGTGATAAATATTTTCCCATCACCAAGTTCTCCTTTACCGTTAGTGCGCGCACTCTTAATAATGGTATCAACTGTGCAATCCAGAAAGGCATCATTAACCGCAATTTCAAGTCGGATTTTTGGTATCAGGCTCGGTACGACCCCTTGCCCACGGTAAATTTCTTCCCTGGTCTGTTGTCCATGTCCGGAGACACGGCTAACAGTTATCCGGGTAATTTCTGCTTCAATCAGGGCCTCCCTGACCTCATCCAGCTTATTTTCTCTTATGATGGCAGTTACTAATTTCATCTTTTATATTTTAATATTATTAATACTACCCTGCATTGACCATCCCATATCCATGTTCTCCATGTAAGGAGAAATCAAGTCCCTGCATCTCCTCGGCATTACTGGTCCGTAAGCCGATGAACTTATTCACAACAAACAGGATCACCAGTGTAAGTACAGCTGCATAAACAATGGCCACAAGAACAGCTGCTACCTGAACTCCCAATTGCTGCATAACGCTCCAACTGCCTCCGGCTGCCTGTGCTGCCTCTTCCATCCAGCTCTTACGAATGAAAAAGACAAGAAAGATAGCTCCTGCAATACCACCTATGCCATGGATACCAAAAGCATCCAGGCTGTCATCATATCCCATCCGGTTTTTCAGCATAATGGCCAGGTAACATAATATTGATGCCAAGGCTCCCAGGATTAGAGCCCCGTAGGGCTGGACTACTCCGGCCGCAGGAGTTACAGCAACCAGTCCTGCCAATATCCCACTGGCAAAACCAAGTGCTGTGGCTTTGCCCTGATGGAACCCTTCAATGATCATCCATGTAATGGCTCCTGCTGCAGCTGCAGCCTGGGTTGCAGTAAGTGCCTGGGCTGTACTTAAACCACTGGAAACACTGCTTCCGGCATTGAAACCAAACCAGCCTACCCACAATAACCCTGCACCCATCATGGTCATTGTCATATTGCTGGGAGGCATGGCAGTCCTAGGATACCCTTTTCTTCCACCCAGGTATAGTGCGGCTACAAGACCACTGATCCCTGCAGAGATATGAACTACAGTCCCACCTGCAAAATCAATGGCACCATTTGCACCAAGGTTGAAAAGGAATCCATCTTCAGCCCATACCCAGTGACACAGCGGATTGTAAACAAGCAATCCCCAGATGGCGATAAATGCAATATAACCTTTAAAAGTAACACGTTCCGCAAAAGCTCCAGCAATCAGTGCCGGGGTAATCATGGCAAACTTTGCCCTGGAACATTGAAAAAACATACTCGGGCACACCTGCATCCATGATGGTCTCATCTATCCCTTTCAGGAAGAAATAATCTGAATTCCAGCCAAACCAGCCGCCAAGCACATTGGATCCGAAACTCATGGCATATCCTACGGCTACCCACAATACAGCCATGACACCCATGGCGGCAAAACTATGCATCATGGTACCAAGTACATTTTTCGTCCGTACAAGCCCGCCATAAAACATGGCCAATCCGGGTATCATTAACAAAACCAGTGCCGTCGAAGTAAGCATCCAGGCAGTTGTGCCTGTATCTACCCCATTTCCATCAGAGGCCAGCATACTGCCGGCACCAAAAAAAAGCAGGGCAAAGCTTAATAATGATGCCTTTTTGTAAGGAATTTTCATAATATATTAAAATTTAATTAGTGTGTATTATTATATTTATAATTTGCAAATATATTATTTTTAATAGGGGTGATACTATTTTTATATATCTTTTTTACCTTAATCCCCCTATTTTTTTATATGAATTTTTAATATTATATACTTTTTATCATTCTTCAAATAAGAAAATATCCAGGTGGCATATACCGTTATCTTTAATAAGATGCGAAACCTTTCATTATTGGTCCTGTTATTTTTGCTGATCTGTTGCAATGGATTTTCAAACCGTCATCTTGTCAATTATTCACTGCCGCTAGAGGGGCTTCTTGACTCCTTGGATCTTGAGCCCAGCCGGATATACCTTTTTGTCGATAAAAGTGATTTTATCCTCTCCGTCATGGCAGATACAATAGTCATTAAGCAATACCCGGTTGTGTTGGGAGGAAACCCTGTGGATGACAAATTTCGCCAGGGAGACCTTTGCACTCCGGAAGGGAACTTTCTGATCCAGGCTAAGTATCCACACAAAAGCTGGGAAAAATTTATCTGGATCAATTATCCAACAGAGGAATCATGGGAAAAACACAGGCAAGCGAAAGATGAGGGTATCATTGATGAAGATGCGAAGATTGGAGGCGAAATTGGGATTCATGGTGTCCCTGAGGGAACTGACAAGATCATTGACCTCGGGATGAATTGGACCCTGGGATGCATTTCATTGAAAAACAAAGATGTAAATGATTTTTATCCCTTTGTGAGTAAGGGCACCATGGTGTTCATTCAGCAATAATATTTAATGCATGAACCAGAAGATATAGCCACAATTATCGCAAATATAGTTTTTTGCAGCCTTGTTGGCCCATTCAATCCCGGCTAATGTCATGCCGGTGGTATTCATCAGCGTTTCCCTTGTCCAGAACTTTGTTTGTTTACAAATCGGGCATGTCAGAGTTTGTCCTGAAATACTATACTCTTTTACTTCTTTTTTCTTTGACATGATTTTGTTTTGTATCTCTTTAAATCGATTTCTAATTATTCCCTACAGCAATCAAATGGTTTATGGTCCTGAAGAAAATGATGCCATCCGTAATGGCAGGGGTTGCCATCCTGATTCCCAGGTCGTTCTGAGCCAACAGGTTATAGGCGGGACCGGCCTTTAGATATATATACCATCCCCTGGTCATCTGCCAGATAAATTTTTCCATCAGATGCTACCGGCGATGATATATAGCTATTCCCGTTTCCGGCCTTGTGCTTCCAGATCTCCTCTCCTGTCAATGTATTATAACAGCTCACAGAACCATTCCATCTGGCATTGTATAATAAGTCATTATAAATCAGCATTGTCTGCATATAGGCTCCGCCCCTTGGAATACTCCAGCGTATATAGTCATTGGTGGATTCACCTTCATCCAATGTCAGATCACCCTTTGCACTTACATGAATGGCATATATGGGTGACTGGGGACCATGGGCGCTATTGAAATATACCATGTCATCATTGACGATCGGGGTAGGAACCTGGATATCCCCACCTCCGGACATTCTCCAAATCTCCTCCCCTGTTTTGAAATCATATGCTCCCCTGTGCTTGTACCCATTCAATACCACCCTGCATTGGTCTTCGTCATAATAAATATTGGGTGTACACCATCCTGGATATTCATCTCGTTCTGCACTCCAGATCTCTTTGCCTGAAGCAACATCATATGAGGCAACAAATGAGTTTTCCATAACATCACATTGAATAATCACCGATCCATCATGGATAATCGGTGAAGTGGCAAATTCCCATTCGGCATCCTCGGCAACAAAAAATACCGATCTGAGAACACCAAAGTCTTTTTGCCATTGCAGGTTCCCATCCATGTCATAGCAATACAATCCCTCAGAACCAAAAAAGGCCACAACATAATTGCCATCTGTAGCCATCGTGGAATTGGCATGGGATGATTTAGGGTGACGCTTCTGTTTTGGTACTCCTTTATAGGCCACTTTTTGCCATAGGAGGGTGCCGGTGTTTTTATCCAGGCAATAGATCACCCATTCATGGACTGATTCATCATCGACTGAACCAATGCTACCGTACATCCCTGTTTTAAAACCTTCATCATCCTTTTCACTGACGGCCGAGGTAATAAACAATTTTTCACCCCATATCACCGGGGATGACAGTCCGAGTCCGGGCACCTTATGTTTCCAAAGAATGTTCTCATTCGTCTCAAGATTCCAGGTTTCTGGCAAATTTGCATTGTCAAGGACCCCATTTGAGTAATATCCCCTGTAGGAAGACCATTGCCGTTCAGGATCAGGCTCAGCCTGCCGGGATTGATAAGATAATGTAATTAAGGCTGCTGCAATCAGAAAAACCAAAGATTTTTTCATGTTAAACAGAGGGATTAATTCGTGTTGTATAAATATACCTAATATCTGGGTGATAAAATAATAACTTATGGTTCTGGTTTCAGTTATCCTGCATCCTGATCCATTCCCGAACCACCTCCTGGAGTGCGGTTTTCTTCTTTTCGATATCTGCCAGATCCTCGAACCTTGCCACCCTGCCATCCTTTGCATCACCCTGCAACAGTCCTGAATCGTCTTTTATAGTTGCCCCTTTGTGGAACATCAAGCTCACAAACTTTTTTGCATTCATGAAAAAAGACGGATATTCCCTTTGTACATAAGTGGGACTGCTCCATTTGATTACCTCCTCAATCCTGTCGTCAGTCTCCAGGATGATTTCCCTGACCTTATTAATCTCATCGGTCAAGGGATGGTTCTTCTCTGCCAGAAACCGGTCTACTTCTGGATTTGTTTTCATACGTTGGATTTTTTTCAAAAACCATTAAACCTATTTCCGAAGAATTGAAATTATGCATAATTTTCAAATCCTTTGCGATCGTTAAGAGATATTTCTCTGAAAGCACAAAATGATAAGATCGAGATACATATTCATTACCATAATATTATTTACTTTATGCGCTTCGGCCATCCCGGTTTTGGGCCAGTCTGATTCCCTTAATACCAGACCGAATATCTATTATGGAGACAAAGGCTGGCATCTGGAAACCCCGGACGGGAATTATGCAACTGATTTTCAATTGAGATTACAGTTACGCTATTCTTATCCATTTGAACAGGATCCTGCATCGCTGGAGGACTTTAACAAGGAGCCACAGCAGATACTTCAAATCAGAAGGGCCAGGGTAAAGATCGGAGGTCATGCCTTTACACCCAAACTTAAATATTATATGGAATATGAATTGGCCGCTTTAAATCTCCTGGATTTCTGGGCCAGGTATTCTTTTAACCAGGCTCCCAAAATCCAGTTCGGGCAGTATAAGGCCAGGTATAATACTGAGAGGGTTATATCATCGGGCAGACTGCAAACGGCATTCAAAAAGAGTGGATTTTCCTGGCAGCAGGAGTTCCATTGGAAAAGGATATATGACAGGCTGGAAAATACTTCCAGGACCCTGAATGGAAATTATTTTCAATTGGGGACCTTCCCTGTTACCCATATCAAGAAATTTCCAAAACAACTTGAACTGGCAGCGCGTTATGCTATTTATTACCCTGATTTAGGTATAGAACAATTTAAAGAGGAGGAGTTTACATTCAGCCTGAACTGGTTTTTTAAGGGACACCCCAACAAACTCACGGCAGAAGTCAGTTACCTGGAACTGGAAGAAAAGGACACCATGGCACGGTAGAGATTCTGCCGGTAATGGGTATGCCCAAAATGGTGTCAGGGGGCATTCCAATGGCATCATGTATAGACTATTAGTGATCCTGGAATAATACAAAAAAAGCCGGAGAGATTATATTAAATCCCCCCGGCTCTTAAAACAGAGTAATATTTAGTGTATTATGGCATCACTCTTTCATGATTTTTATGCGTGCCTGTTCTCCTTTTTCGGAGCTGACATGCAAGAAATATACACCCTTGGCTCCATCGATCTGATATTCGATTTCTCTGTGCATTGTATTCGTTGATGGAAATAAGCTTCCCGGAAACGCTATACAGGCGCAGGGACAGGGTCTCATATTCAGATCCCATATCCAGAGTTAATTCACCCTTGGTTGGGTTTGGATAAGCGGTGATTTCAGATCCAAATGACAGATCCAGTACACCTGTTGTTATCGTAATGTCAAAAGTGCCAGAAGTATCAGCACAGTCGTTCCAGGTTAATACTACCGAATAAGATCCAGTCTCAGTCACGGTATAGCTCTGGGATGTTGCACCATCGATAATGGTATCCTCCTTCAGCCACTGATAAGCGGCATCCGTTTCATTTGCAGTCAGGATATTATCGGTTACAGTTACACTTGTATCAATGATATGGACAAGGAGATTGAGAATAACGATACTGTCACAACCCAGTATACTGGTCAGTGAATCAGTGTACTGACCGCTTTCAGTTAGCTCCTCCCCTCCGAATGAAAAGCTTTCACCTTTGCAGATGGTATCAAATATTTCTTCCTCAGAGGATTCCCCCACCGTCAAGTATATGAAAATGATACTGTCACATCCGGCGGCATTCGGAATGGTATCCATATAGTTTCCGGATACCGTCCATACCTTCCCGCTCGGAGAAGTATAACTGTCACAGACGGTTTCGGTCAGGCTTCTTGTGGAAAAGTTATTTACGGTCAAATCGACGGTAATCACACTGTCACATCCAGCCAGATTTGGAATTGTATCTATATAAATACCTGAGACTGTCCAGGTTTTACCGCTTGGTGATAGATAGCTGTCACACACCGTTTCAGTGCTGCTTGATGCTGAAGAGGCATTTACTGTCAGATCAACTGTGATCACACTGTCACATCCTGCCGCATTTGGAATGGTATCCGTGTAGATATCGGTTACGGTCCAGGTTTTACCGCTGGGTGAGGTATAGCTATCACAAACCGTTGCTGAAATGGCTGACGTGGTACTCTCAAGCACTGTCAGATCAACGAGGATGATACTGTCTCCTCCAAAGGAATTCGGAATGGTGTCGAAGTATGAGCCGGTGTTGGTCCAGATCTTTCCGCTCGGAGAGGTATAACTGTCACAGACTGTCTCCGATATCTTTGCACCAAAGTCCACGATCAAATTAGGTGCCAGGTCGGGATTATTATCCCAGGATGTAGCAAGTCTGTGGCCAAAGCCCTGTATAATGAAACACATACTGTTCCCTGCCATCCATCCAGTTTTATCAACGATGGGCTGGATGATGGATGCCAGCTCAGGCGTCTGCTGGTCCGGTCCATGCAGACCACCACTGTTCCAGGCGGGGACATCGACCCAGGGTACGGATGCCGTTGATTTCGTCCTCGAGGAAATATTATAGTCTACCTCCATAATGGCTGGAGCATTTTCCACATCTTCCATCCAGATATCCAGGCTGGTTGAATCAGTCGTGGGTGACCATGAATCGAACTGGATCCAGGCATCGAGGATCAACGCATCCTGGGGAATGTCAATGTCCGTGAACCTCAAACCAACGGTTTGTTGTCCACGGTATTTAGAGCCAAGCGTATCATAAACCATATTAACGGCGCTGATTAGGTAGATTTCACCGGGTTCTTCTCCGGTGGGTCCTTGCTCTTCCGCATCACCGGCCGATTCACTGATCCGGGTTTCAAATCGGTTCTGAGCAAAACCATTCATGCCTCCATATAAAAGGATGGAAAGCACAAACAATACTTTGAAAAATGGTTGTAAAAATTTCTTCATGATTCTTGATTTTTGATTTAATAATTACCTGGTCTTGTTATATGCTGTCTAGCTGTGAGTTCACATACGAAGATGAGGGGGGCAATGTTTCAAAATCAGATAGTTAAAAAGCACCAAAATTGACAAGGTGATGTCTGGTAGGGATCAGATGGCACGGAGAAGTGATGGATCAAAAAAATCCCTGCAGTAATTTACAGGGATTTTAAGGACTGGTCGTGATCCCGGCGGGACTCGAACCCACAACCACCAGAACCGGAATCTGGCATTCTATCCATTGAACTACGGGACCAGGAAGGCATGGGTGTGAGGTGTGGGTGTGGGTGTGACGGTGTAGGTGCGAGTGTCATGCAAAACGCCAGAACTTGTACCTGGATTTTGCCCTGCAAATTTAGAAAAAAATAGCTTTTGGCATAGTATGTTCTTCTGCTTAAGTTTTTTACTTTTGTACCTCTTTCATTGAAGTATAGCAATTTATGGATTACAATTACACAGATATAGAGAAGCGGTGGCAACAGTACTGGGAGGAAAATAAGACATTTAAGGTAGAGATTGATCATACCAGGCCAAAATATTATATCCTTGACATGTTCCCCTACCCATCCGGGAGTGGGTTGCATGTGGGACATCCTGAAGGTTATACAGCTACGGATATCGTTGCCCGCTACAAGCGGATGAAAGGATTTAATGTTCTGCATCCAATGGGCTGGGATGCCTTTGGCCTGCCAGCAGAGCAATATGCCATGGAAACGGGTACCCACCCGGCCATCACCACCAACCAGAACTGTGATACTTTCCGCAGGCAGATAAAGTCACTGGGACTGGCATATGATTGGGACAGGGAGGTCAATACCACCGATCCCAAGTATTTCAAGTGGACCCAGTGGATCTTCATCCGCCTTTACAATACCTGGTTTGATAAGGACCTTCAGAAAGGAAGGCCCATAGAGGAGCTGAGCATTCCGGATGATGTCTCCCGGGCGGGCGATGTGGCCATCAGGGAATACATAGACAGCAGGCGTCTGGCTTATTATGACAATGCACAGGTCTGGTATTGCGAACATGACAGGATAGTTTGCTCCAATGAGGAGGTGCTGACCGATGGGACCCATGAAAAATGCGGGAACCCGGTCGTCAAGAAAAATCTGAAACAATGGATGCTGCGCATCCCACATTATGCTGAGAGGTTGCTCGGGGGACTCGAAACCGTAGATTGGCCGGAGGGTATTAAGGATATGCAGCGGAACTGGGTTGGAAAATCAACCGGTGCAGAGGTGGATTTCCGGGTGGACGGGCATGAAAGTATCATTCGGGTATTTACTACCCGCCCTGATACCCTTTTCGGTGCTACTTATATGGTACTGGCACCGGAACATGAACTGGTGGATCAGATCACAACAGAAGATAAAAGAGATGATGTGGCTGCATACAGAAAGAAGGCAGCCCTGAAATCGGACCTGGACCGCACAGACCTGGCCAAGGAGAAAACCGGAGAATTCACCGGTAGCTTTGCCATCAATCCCGTCAACGGTGAAAAGATCCCCGTCTGGGTAGCGGATTATGTATTAATGGGCTACGGGACCGGTGCTATCATGGCTGTGCCGTCCAATGATATGAGGGATTTCGAATTTGCTACGGAATTCAATATCCTCATCAAACCCATCCTGGATCCTGACGAAGCAGATGAAGAAACCCGGGCACGAGTGGTGAAGGGGGAAGAATGCTGGGAGGAGGATGGCGTTTTTATCAATTCATCCAGTTCTTTCAGTGGACTGGACATCAATGGCCTGAGAAAGCAGGAAGGCATCAGCAAAACGATTGCCTGGCTGGAAGAACAGGGATTGGGAAAAGAGATGGTGAATTATAAGATGAGAGACTGGCTCTTCAGCCGGCAGCGCTACTGGGGAGAGCCTTTCCCGGTGATCCACTGGGAAGATGGTGAGATCGAGGTAATGGATGATACTGAACTGCCCCTGGAACTGCCCAAACTGGAAATTTACTCTCCTGGAGAGAACGGGGAATCCCCTCTAGCCAATGCAGAGGACTGGCTGCAGGTTACTGACGCGAGGGGCCGAAAAGGACGGCGCGAGACCAATACCATGCCCCAATGGGCAGGTTCCTGCTGGTATTACCTACGGTATACAGATGCCCGGAATGACAAAGAACCCTTCTCTGAGGAAGCCGAAAAATACTGGATGCCCGTCGACCAGTACATTGGAGGTGCGGAACATGCTGTCCTTCATTTGCTCTACAGCAGGTTCTGGCATAAGGTCCTGTTTGACCTGGGGATCGTCTCCACGGATGAGCCTTTCACCCGCCTTTTCAACCAGGGGATGATCCTGGCCTTTGCGTATGAATCATCTGCAGGGGCCAAGGTACCCAGTGACCTGGTCAGGGAAGAGGACGGAAAGTTCTTCCATACCCAGACCGGCGAGGAATTGAAGCAGATCGTCGCCAAGATGTCCAAATCCCTTAAAAATGTCATCAATCCGGATGATGTGGTTAAAAATTACGGAGCAGACAGCCTGCGTCTTTATGAAATGTTCATGGGACCGCTGGAAGCCACCAAACCCTGGACAGAACTCGGGGTAAAAGGGGTATTCGGCTTCCTTGGCAGGGCATACAGGTTTTTTGCTGATATGAAAAACATTCACCAGGATGAGGAAGATCCCGGAATTACCAAATCTCTGCATCAGACAATAAAAAAAGTACAGCAGGATATTGAAGGATTGCGTTTCAATACGGCCATATCCCAGATGATGATCTTTACCAACAATTGCATCAAAAAGGGCAGTGTGAATAAACAAACAGCAACAACATTTGCAAAGGTGCTTGCGCCTTTTGCACCTCACCTGGGGGAAGAAATATGGAGCATACACGGTGGGGCATCAACGGTTGCCAACCAGCCTTTTCCTGAATACAATGAGGAGTACCTGAAAGAAGATGTATTTGAATACCCGGTATCCTTTAATGGAAAACTGAGATTTAAGCTGGAATTGCCCCTTTCCATGGCAGAGGAAGAGATCATACAGCAGGTACTGGAACATGAATCTGCTGCCAGATGGCTTATTGGAGGGAAACCCAAAAAGATAATTGTCGTAAAAGGAAGGATCATAAATATTGTGATCTGAAATTGAGACAGAAACGTGCGTAAGATCATCCCTATATTATTGCTCATTGTTTTGGCCGGGGCCATTGCTGTTACGGTCATTTTCATCACCAGACCTGCAGAAATTGGAGAAGGGATCCTGATCCAGGAATCCCTTGACAGCCTTGAGGAAGAAAAGGTAATAATAAAAGAATACGGCCTGCCAGTTGACTCTTTTTACATCATTCCGGGAACAGTAAAAAGGGACCAGACCCTGTCGATCATTTTGAACGGGTTCGGAGTGGATGGCAGAACCATACACAACCTGGCAACGGCTTCAAAGGATGTTTTCGACCTCAGAAAGATAAGGCGAGGCAAGCCATACAGGTTATTTTGTACCATGGACAGTTTGCATACTGTTCAATACTTCGTTTATGAGCATACGCCTGTGGATTATGTCCTTTTCAGCCTGATTGACAGTATGCAGGTCACACGCCATCAAAAAGAGATAATAGTCAGGACAAATCAAGCCTCAGGCCTCATAGAAACTTCCCTGTGGAATACGATGCTGGATAATGATCTGGACCCCATGCTGGCATTTGAACTCTCAGAGATCTATGCATGGACCATTGATTTTTTCGGACTTCAATCAGGCGACAGGTTCAGCATTGATTTTGATGAGCAGTATGTCGATTCAACATACATTGGCTTAGGTCGCATACATGGAGCCTGTTTTTATCATGCGAACCATGAATTCTATGCCATCCCGTTTATACAGGACGGGGTAGAATCATTTTTCGACCAGGAGGGCAACAGCCTACGCAAGGCTTTTTTGAAAGCACCATTACGATACTCACGCATCAGCTCCCGATACTCCCATAGCCGTTTACATCCAATACTGAAGATACGAAGACCTCATCTTGGGGTTGATTATGCAGCACCCATTGGAACTCCTGTACTGGCCATTGGAGACGGAAAGGTAATCAAGACTGGCTATAGCAAGGGAAATGGTAACATGATCAAGATCCAGCACAATAGTGTTTATGCCACAGCCTACCTGCATTTAAGCCGCTATGGGCAGGGCGTAAAAACCGGAGTTTATGTGAACCAGGGAGATATTATAGGATATGTTGGCAGCACAGGTCTATCTACAGGCCCTCACCTTGACTTCCGGTTTTACAAAAATGGATATCCTGTTGATCCTCTGAAGGTAGAGGCTCCACCTGTTGAACCTGTGAAACAGGAAAACCTTCTGGCCTATGACTCAATCAGGGTGCTTACCATCAGAAAACTGGACCATATTTCCCTTCCTGATTCAGTAATTCAGGCAGCTAGTCCAGCCCTTGCAGGAGTTCCTCAATAACCAGGGGATAATACTTATGTTCCAGAATATGGATCCTTTGGGCCAGTAATTCGGGTGTATCATCCGGTTTTACCTCACATTTTTCCTGCCGAATTATTTTTCCCTCATCATATACCTCATTTACATAGTGAATGCTTATCCCGGATTCCTTTTCCTGATTCCTGATTACGGCCTCATGAACATACTTCCCGTACATGCCCTTCCCTCCATAATTGGGAAGCAGGGCGGGATGGATATTGATCATACGGTCCGGAAAAGCCCTGATCAATTCGGGTGGCACCAGCCATAGAAATCCAGCCAATACAATCAGTGAAACTCCTGCATCAGCCATTAAGTCAGGGATTTCTGTGCTATTGTAGAATCGGTCCCGGTTGAAAACATGAGTGGGTATATTGAACTTTACGGCCCTTTCCAATACATATGCATCAGGCTTGTTAGATAAGACGAGGGCTACCTCCCCTACCTCGTGTTGCTGGAAAAAAGCCATGATCTTTTCGGCGTTTGTCCCTGAGCCTGAGGCAAAAATTGCAATCTTTTTTTTCATGATTATTCCGGGATTTATATTATAAGAGATGTCTCTAAAATATAGCATTTTAGGCTATTTTATGCCCGAAAAATGCCAAAATATTTTATTTTTGTCGGAGAATTACATTTCTTTGCTCCGTTAATTTTAAAAAACTCTATTTATTAATTAAAATCTAGAACTATGTCTGACATTGCATCCAGAGTAAAAGCAATCATCGTAGATAAGTTAGGCGTTGATGAAAACGAGGTTACCGCCGAAGCTAGCTTCACAAATGATCTGGGAGCTGATTCCCTTGACACAGTTGAGCTCATAATGGAATTTGAAAAAGAATTCAACATCGGTATCCCCGACGACCAGGCTGAAAGCATCAGCACTGTTGGAGAAGCCATTAAGTATATTGAAGATAACGCTAAGTAATTTTTACTTAATCTTACAGGTATGGAACTGAGGCGGGTAGTAATTACCGGACTTGGTGCCTTGACTCCTATTGGGAACAATATTCAGGAGTTTTGGGATGGTCTGAGAAACGGTGTGAGTGGTTCTGATTGGATCACTCATTTCAATGCCGAAAAATTCAAGACTCGCTTTGCCTGTGAGCTAAAGAATTTTGATCCTTCCGAGTATTATGACAGGAAGGAACAGCGGAAACTTGACCCCTTTGCCCAGTATGCCCTGGTGGCCACTGCAGAGGCTTTTCAGGATGCAGGCATTGATCTCGAAGCCTTAGATTTAGACAGGGTAGGTGTCATTTACACATCCGGGATCGGAGGTATGTTTACCTACCAGAAGGAATTGGAGAACTTCTTCTCCGGCGACGGTACCCCAAGGTTCAGTCCTTTTTTCATCCCTAAGATGATCGCCGATATCACAGCAGGACATATTTCCATGAAATACGGGTTCCGGGGACCGAATTTTGCGACCGTGTCGGCCTGTGCTTCTTCCACCAATGCCATTATTGATGCATTTACCTACATCAGGATCGGCTATGCTGACATGTTCTTTGCCGGCGGTTCGGAATCAACCATAATCGAAAGCGGTTATGGCGGTTTCAATGCCATGCAGGCCATGTCGACCAATAATGATGAATATAAAACTGCCTCACGCCCCTTCGATGGTACCAGGGATGGTTTTGTAATGGGTGAAGGAGCTGGGACCCTGGTTCTCGAAGAATATGAGCATGCCGTTAAGAGAGGAGCCAAGATCTATGCCGAACTGGTAGGATGTGGCATGTCTGCAGATGCATACCATTTAACGGCTCCCCATCCGGATGGCGTTGGAGCCCGTCTGGTCATGCAACATGCCCTGAAAGATGCTAATATGTCCCCTGAAGAGGTGGATTATATCAATGTTCACGGTACGGCAACTCCACTTGGTGACATTTCTGAAACCAAGGCCATCAAAGAAGTATTTGGAGATCATGCATACGAGTTGAATATCAGTGCAACCAAATCAATGACGGGTCATTTGCTGGGTGCTGCAGGGGCCGTTGAATCAATCGCCGCCATCCTGGCACTCAATAATGATATCGTTCCTCCGACCATAAACTATGCAACCCCTGATCCTGAACTTGACAATAAGCTTAATTTTACGCTGAATAAAGCTCAGGAGAGGGAGATTAATGTTTCCCTGAGTAATACATTTGGATTTGGGGGACATAATACATCTGTCCTGTTTAAGAAAATGTCCTGATCTTTGTGTTAAGGTCCCTATACCAACTGCTAATTAATATTTTTTCATCAGGCAGGTATTCTTATTTTAAAATGGTCCGTATCCTTGGCTTTTTACCTGGGAAACTCTGTTTGTATGAGATTGCCTTTATCCATAGGTCAGCCTCAAACACGCTTAAAAATGGAAAGGTGATCAATAATGAGCGACTGGAATACCTGGGGGATGCAATCCTTGATGCTGTAATCGCAGATTATTTATATACCCGATTCCCTGATATGAATGAGGGTTTTCTTACACAATTGAGGGCAAAGCTGGTAAAGCGGAAGATGTTGAACAAACTGGCTGACAATCTGGGAATTGCTCCGATGCTGGTATCCCGGACCAATGCAGATCAGCCAAAGATAAACCTGCTGGGGAATGCTCTAGAGGCTTTGATCGGAGCTATTTACCTGGATAAAGGATATGTCCGGACCAAAAGATATGTGATAAGGAAAGTCCTTAATAAACACGTGGATCTTGAGAAGCTGGCAATAAAAGAGTCTGACTTCAAAAGCAGGATTATTGAATGGGCACAGAAAAACAAACAGGAAATCAACTTCGTCAGCAGTACAGATTCCAGTGAAAGATCTGGTATGCTCCATTATACTGCAAAGCTTATATTGGAGGAAAAGGAAATGGGAACCGGCAGTGGCCTTTCGAAAAAAGAAGCGGAGCAAAAAGCAGCAGAACAGGCACTCAGCAATATTGATCACTAATTTTATACCTGGCTACAATGCCAAAGAAAGTTCATAAACTATCTGAAAAAGAGGATTATCGCTTCAAGCTTACAGGGATCTCTTCCGCAGAAAATGATTACAAGCTCAGCTGGGCCTTAAATCAAACCCTGGGGATCAACCTGGTGAGACTGGACAACCTGGAGGTTTATCATAAACGCCTGGACGATAAGCAGGCATTTTCGCAATTTGAATATTTCGATGAGGATACCCTGGTGCAATACCGGTTGATCTCCAATAGATCAGTTAATGGATACCTGCTGGAAGAAATGACAAACCTGGATTACTTATTGCAGATCTCCGGTGATATGGATGAAGTTTGGCTGGAAAACCTCATAGAGAAGATGAATAGAATTGAAGGGATTATACTTGCTTTCCCACTTGATCCCACCACACTGAAATCCAGAAAAAAATTATTGCAATAACAAGGAATGATCCCGGATTATCAACGATCATATGATCAGTTTGTATCCTTTGCCATGGATGTTCAGGATCTCGACAGCAGGATCCTCTTTTAAATACTTCCTGAGTTTGGTTATATAAACATCCATACTTCTGGCATTGAAATAATTATCGTCTATCCAGATGGACTTTAAAGCAAAATTCCTTTCCAGCACATTATTGGCATTGTTACAAAGTAGCTTTAACAGCTCACTCTCCTTGGTGGTAAGTTTCGCTGAAATCGTTGTCGAGGGTTAGCAATTGTTTGTTGGCATCAAAATGATACCTGCCTATTTCGAATTCGGTCTGTTTATTCTGCTGGCCAATTCCCTGTGTTCGCCTTAAAATGGCCTCGATCCGGGAGATCAATTCTTCCATACTGAAAGGTTTGGTCATATAGTCATCTGCTCCTACAGAAAATCCTTCCAGCACATCTTCCTTCATTGATTTTGCAGTCAGAAAAATGATCGGTATTTGAGGGTCGATCATCCGTATCTCTCTGGCAAGTGTAATCCCATCCTTATGGGGCATCATGATATCCAGGATACAGATATCGTATCTGTTTTTCTCAAAACTTTTATAGGCTTTTTCCCCATCTGATAACCAGTGTGTCTCATATGATTTCACCTGCAGGTACTCCTTCAGAAGAGATCCCAGATTTTCATCGTCTTCGGCCAGTAATACTTTGGTTTTTTCTGCATTCATACCCTTGATTGTTTTGAATTCATGGGGAAGGAGATTTCAAATTCCGTGCCTATCCCAGGCTCACTTTTCAGGCTAACTGATCCATTGTGTTCCTCAGCTATTTTTTTGACATAACTTAAGCCAAGCCCAAAGCCCTTCACATTATGAATATTTCCAGTCGGAACCCTGTAAAACTTCTCAAATATCCTCCGCTGATCATCCTTCTTGATACCTATCCCGCTATCTTTTACACGTACGATCAGTTTCTCATTCTTGTTCAGGGTGCTCACACTCAGGGCAGGTTCCTCCCCGGAATATTTTATAGCATTGTCCACAAGGTTTGAGATCATATTGGTAAAATGAATGTTGTCAACCTGCATCACTGCCTTATCTGCTCTGTAATCCTCCTCAATGGTACCGTTCTTGTTTTCAATCTGCAGGGTAAAATTAGTGATTACATTATGTATCAGATCATTGATATCGGTCTTTTTCGTTTTAAGCTTGATCCGGCCCTGGTCGAATATCGCCATTTGAAGCACTTTTTCTACCTGGTAACCCAGCCTTTTGCTTTCATCCCTTATGATGCGTGAAATATTATTAAAATTCTTTGACTCGGTGGGTATGGTTTCATCATTCAACATCTGCGAAGCCAGGGAGATGGTGGATATTGGAGTTTTTAGTTCGTGTGTCATATTACTCACAAAGTCATTCTTGATCTCCGATAGACGTTTCTGCCGAAAAATGATTAAAATCGTCAGCAGGAAACTAAGAATGATCACAAGGGTCAGGATGATTGAAGAGGTTCCCATGAAGCCGAGGGACATCAGCAGGAAACTTGCTTTCCTTGGAAAATAAAGGGATAGGAATCCGGTACGGGAGAAGAAATCATTTGGGAAGAGTGCTGTTGTAAAGTGCTCCATCTCATCGTCGTAATAATAATCAGTACTCTTGTAGGCGAATTGCCTGTTCTCGCGCAGGATCGCAAATTCATACTCCAGATCTATCCCGGTATTCAGGAACTGACGCCGGATGATCTGATCCAGATGGTCCGGTTCTATCCGCTGTTCTATCGGTGCTCCGGGAGAGATCATTCGCTTCATTACCCTGTCGATGAATATCCGGTTCTCAGCCATTCTCTTTTCAAGTTTTTTTTGGATCTTCCGGGGCTGATAGATCTGGATGTTGCCTGCCTCGCTGGTATCGACATGAACAAAACCTGGACCCTGTTCAATGGTAAGGATGCTGTCACCGGAGCGGATCCTCAATTCACTGCTATGCTCATCCTGATCTGATCTTTGTGAGAAATATACAGACTGATCAATCTGGCCATCCAGACCTATACTGGCATTGATATCCAGGTTGTACTGCTCCCAATGCGCCATCTCTTCCTGCCAGCTGCTATCATAAACCTGTGCTTCGTCCATGATATGCCAGATGGTTTCCCGTTCCTGTATTTCGCTGACAACATTGTATAATGCGCTATTGACCATCTGGCTGAATTGTTTTTCCTTCAGTCGGTAGGCATTGGTGATCCAGTAGGCCTGCACAATGATCAGGGCGATCATTGCTAATCCCATAAATATGGCTATTATCCACAGAAATTTCCTGCTCATTTCCCAGCAAAGATAAACCAGAGCTTTTCTAAACTATCTTCTTTTAACAATCTTTAACATTCATTAAGCCTCCTTAAGCCGAATTGATCTTAGATTTGTAGCAAATATATCCAAACCTAATCTGATCATTATGAAACAATTATTATTACTCTGTTCAATTGCTGTTTGCCTGGCTATGATAGCTTCCACCAATCCGGCCATAGCCCAGGAGGATGAATCAAGCAGCGTTCATATTACCATCAAGGAGGATGGCAAAGTGACCACCGATACTACTTTTGAATTAAAAGAGGGGCAGGATCCCGATATGGTCAAGAAAATGGTCGAGCACATGGTAGGCGGGGATGAAAAAATGATGAAAAAAGAAGTGATCATTATGAAGAGAGGCGACGATGACTGTGATCACAATGAGCTGGCATGGGTACACGCTGAAGGAGATGATGTCTGGCATGTTACAAGTAGTAATATGGGGATAGACCTGGATTCTCTTAAAGAAGCCCACGGAGGTGCGAAAGTTATGGTATTCAAGGATGAAGAGGGACATGGAGACCATGAGATCATGATCATAGAATCTGACAAGAACGGAGAGAAGGTAAAGATCAAAAAAATAAAAAAAGGGAGCGGCCATACGATGATCATTTCCGATGATGAGCATATGGAATGGACAGAGCATGATGAAGATGGCGAAAATGTCGAGGTTTATGTGATTCAAAAAGGAGATGACGAAGTAAAAGTGATAAAAAAGAAGATCACTGTTGAAGTCGAGACGGATGCTGATGCTGACGTTGAAAAAGAAGTGGAAGTGGAAGTGGAAGTAAAAACAGAGAAGAAGAAAGAGAAGAAGTAATTTTTCATGGCAAAACATATCGGCATTGTGGCCTGCAGCGCAGAAGGGGCAGCCCTGTGTTACCAGACCATCTGTAAGGAAGGCTCGGAATTGATGGGCCCCCATGCCCACCCTGAAGTGAGCCTGCATACACACCCGCTCAGTGAATATATGGAATACATTTACCGGGATGAGTGGGAAGGTGTTTCGAGACTAATGCTGTCATCATCAGAAAAGCTCCAGGCTGCCGGTGCAGATTTTCTCATCAGTCCGGATAATACCATCCACCAGGCTATAGAAAGTGTAAAAAAGCAATCCCCCCTTCCATGGCTCCACATTGCTGAAGAAGTGGCCCGGGAAGCTAAACAGAATACCTACAAAAGATCTGCCATCCTGGGTACAAAATACCTGATGACCGGTCCGGTATATCCGGAGGCATACAATAAACTGAAGCTGGAATATGAAATTCCCGGTCAGTCCATCCGGGAGAAGATTGACAACATCATATTCAATGAACTGGTATACGGTGAAATTAAACAGACCTCCAAAGATTATTTCCTTGAACAGATCCTGTTACTTAAGAACCATGGGTGCGATTCTGTAGTGCTTGGTTGTACAGAGATCCCAATGATTGTGTTTCCCCATGAATCACCCCTGCCTGTGCTGGATTCGACACGAATCCTGGCCAGATCAGCATTGAAATTTGCTCTCTCGGAATGATCCTTTGAACTAATTAACATAATATCATTTTAAATTATATATATAATATTTTTGTATATTCTACAATATTATATATATTTGATCCATGATACCCCGGGAACTGATCAAAGGGACACTGAAGTACATGGTATTGAACCTGCTCCAGAACCGGACAAAAATGTATGGTTATGAGATCACTCAGGTGCTGGATGAAAGATCCTCAAGCAGGATCAAACTTACCTTTGCCGCCCTGTATCCTGTACTGCATAAACTGGAAGCAGAAGGACTGGTCAGGGCAGAAACAGAAAATGTAAACAACCGGACCCGGAAATACTATACCCTTACGCCAAAGGGAAAAAAGGAATCCGACAGCCGGATGACCGATTTCAGGGAATATATTGATCTGATGAAAAACCTGTTCTACTAAAATATATCGGATGGCTTGCTTGAATAAAGAACAAATTGAATTTATCCGGAATGACCTGAAAAAAAGGTCTGTATCCCGTTCATTCCTGTTTAATGAATGGGTTGACCATGTCTGCTGCGATGTGGAGGCCATGATGAATAAGGGTGTCGGCTTCGAAGATGCTTATGGACAGATCTCGCTGAAAAAGCCAGACAGTGATATCAGCACCGCCCACAAGGATGTGCAGCAATTCCTGAATCACAAATATGTGGGCATAAAGAAATTACTGTTGTTTGCTTTCCTGCTGTTCTCTGCCAGCTGGCTCATCAACCTGCAGGGAATTGGCAGCTGGCTTGGCCTGTTGGCCTTTATCATATTAAGTATCGTTTACCTGAGGATATCGCTTGACTTTTTCGGTAAAAGACATGTCAGGAGCATGAATATCTGGCTATCTGTTCTGGCATTCCTGGCTTTTGCCGGCACTATATCAGGCATATTATTGATCTTCCTGTTCAGGAATTTCGGGATCAGTGCCCGGGGACATGGCGTGGACCTGACCGTATTTGGCTGGTTTTTCTTTTCCCTCCTGTGCCTGGTCTACTATTTAGGTGAATTCAGTTCATCCATAGAGCCAGGGGAAATCAAGAAAATGCGATGGTTGGGATGGCTTTCCGGATCTAATGTCTTCCTGGCTGCCATCAGTATCGCCACCTTCCCTTTATACCACATGGTGAAGAATCACCTTTTCTTCCTGATCCTCTTCATCCTGGGGTTTGACCTGCTGGTACTAGGTATACTATTCGCGACCCGGTCAATGAAGAATACATTAGCTGTGAGCCTCATCCTGGGATCTTTTATGATTGTATTTATACACTCTCATTTCAGGACGAAATTACCAGGAGGGAAACCAAAACTCTACGAACTGACCCTGCAGGTTTCCCCTGATCCAGTGTTGAACATTGACCGGTATTATATTTCCATGTATTACGAGAACTACCCTGACAAGCCAATTACACTGCCGCTCAGGAAGACCAGTAATAACCGCTATGAGATAACCATGCCTACATATGCCTACAGGGGTTATCTGTTCTATGGAATAACCACAGATTCGACAGACGCAATGGAATTTTTTAGCAATATCCCGGGCATTGATTCGGTCCTGCTAAGGATCCCGAATAAAAAGATTTATGACCTTCCGTAAAATGTAAACCAAATACCAATGATCATGCAAAATATACTTGTACTTCTGCTGGCCTTAATACCCGCATCTGGCGATGATTTTGATATTTCCGGAAAATGGGTCAGGATTGGCCAAATGGGACCGATAGCCCTGGAGTTTAAAGCAGATGGAATGGTTGAGGGGGATTTCGGAAACGATAAAACCATAGAGATCAGTTCCGTATATACACAAAAAGGTGATATGGTCATCTTTAATGACAGAGAAGGAGCTGCCTGTCCCGAACCGGGGAAATATAGAATTTACAGCAGTGAATATTACATCTCATTGGACCTTGTGGAGGATAATTGTGCGGGCAGGATAAGATCCACGATGGGATTCTGGGTCAGGCCTGAATTCGAGGAACTGCTTTCAAAGCTAACAGAAGACATAGCCGGTTCGGCTGAAGCCGAAGCATATCTGAACCGGGGCAGGATGTATATGGCGATAGGCAAACCTGATCTGGCCCGGAAAGATCTCGATGAGTATATCAAACAAAATCCCTCCGATGCCCGTGTTTTTGTCAACAGGGCCGGGACCAGGATGTCGGTAGATCTGCAGGGTGTTGTTGATGATTGCAATAAGGCGATTAACCTGGAACCTGATAACAGGAATGCTTATTTTCTTCGGGGACTGGCTTCCTACGGGCTCGGCAGAAAGGAGGAGGCGTGTACAGATTTTTATAAGGCCATTGAACTTGGCTTTACTATTTTAAAAGAAGCAGAATATGAAAAATGTTCAGAATTCTGGGAATCTATTAATTAAAATGAAAAAACTCTTTGTTTTAACAGGCCTGATTACGGTGGCAATGATCTTCTGGTCAACCCTGGGTTTCCTGATGGATTTGCCCTCTTTCCGGATAAGTTTTCCATTAACCATTATCAGTATTGTCCTGTTCTTTGGTGCCGGAATATTGAAAAACCACGCAGAAAAAAGAAAATTTGAAGAATTCCTGGAAAGTCTGGAGCAGGACAAAGACCTGCAGGAAAAAATCAAAGAGGAGAAGATTGATCCGGGCGATAAAACAGGCCGGGCCAGGATCAAGGCTTATTACAAAGACAGGAATTCCGGATTGTCATGGACCGGTGCCAGTGTACACGGGGCTGTGCCAAAAAGAAACAAACGGAGGACTTTCCTGCCCAAGAACAGATAAGCCACATCTTATTGAACCACCATCCTGCGGTTGAGGCTCTTTCCATCCCTATCAAGACAATATATATAGATGCCGTTCGGAATATAGGCTGCATTCCAGGTAATGGTATGATCCCCGGCAGGCAGGTATTGATCAAGTAATTTAATGATTTCACGACCACT
Organism: uncultured Bacteroidaceae bacterium; assembly: GCA_963767555.1. Taxonomy (GTDB): domain Bacteria; phylum Bacteroidota; class Bacteroidia; order Bacteroidales; family SM23-62; genus SM23-62. Next base: position 795,918 of record CAVYEL010000010.1, read on the forward strand.
CATATCGAAGATCCGTAAGCTTACCTTCCCCGGGACGGAAAGATGGAAGGGTATGCTTGTAGAGCCTGCAAACGGGTTGGGATAGTTTTGTCCCAGCAGGAAATCAACATGACTGGTTTCAAGTCCTGTACCGGTAATCTCAAGATTATTTGCCAGGCGATAAGTGCTGTTAAGAAAACGGTCATAAACGTAGATCAGAATATCATCATTATTCTCTGGCAATATGGTATCAAGATCCATAACAATGCTATCAAACCGGCCTATCGCTACCTGTTTCAGCAAATGGCCTTTAACCGCAACCTCCACCTTGACTACTTCTTCATCCGTAGCCAGGTCGATAATTAATTGATTTCCGTCTATGGAACAGGAATTTACCTCAAATGCTGGTGGTGTAAAATCGTCGAACATGGAATTAAGGGCAACCGTCGACCAGTGCCAGAATGGCTCCCTTATGTTTTGAACCATTGTTCCAGTTACCCTTATCCGTGCGGGATTGATAGTGCCCATCCCGGAGTTATTAAGATGAACAAGGTGATTGACAAGGGTTGGATCCTGAGCTATGATCAGCGCTGCAACAGCATCAGTCGCCACAGCATTGCTGCCGGCCATTATGACCCTCATGTTTTTTTGGACTTCCTTGAGTTTGATCCCGGTTTGATATTCTCTTTCTGTGGGACCGTTCTCCATCCCCTGCAAACCATCGATCACTACAAATTGAACCGGACGGCAAAAATAGTAATCGTGTATCCACTGATGAAGTTCTGCCGGCTTATGGCTTATGATATTCCAACGGCCAATCTCAGAATTACTGTTGCCATAAATACTGGCCGGGGTGGCCCCGATACCAACATTTTTGATGCTGCCCGTAAAGGAGGCAGCATCATGATTTTTAAGCACGGGAATGCTGATCAGGACATCTGCATTATAATACTGCTTGTTCAGGTAATATACCGGGGATTCCCCTGGCATGAGATCCATCGGGTATAATCTTTCAGCCGGTTGTAAAAATTTCCCGTAAAGCTTATCCGATCCCTCGTCGCCATAGTCACCTGATTCTTCTTCCAAACAGAGGAAACCATCAACTTCTGGGATATGTACACTGTCATAATTCAGCTTTTCCATGATCTGCCTGGTAGGTTGTGAGCCTGATCCTTCCATCACGAATATCTTTCCATCGGGATTAATTTCCCTCACCAGCATGGCCACTGCCCGGGTAACTCTCCAGTCTGTTGTTTTACCATTGGCTTCGGTAAACTCGTCCAGCCATGTTTCCGGAAGACCGACCAGGTTAGGTTTCAATATCACCTCATCCAGATTCTCGACAATGTTTTCCAATCCCCCAGCTTCTTCTACAGCTTTGCGAACCATGGAAAGCACTTCCTCAAAAGATATTTGTTCTGCCAGTTGATTTCCGGACTGAACGACAGAGACTTTTGCCGATGGCAATACCACTGACTCGTCGACCGCTTCCATTTCTACAACAGCCGGTACCAGCCCTGCCGGAAGAGGATATCTCACCGGATCATTTCCCATCAATGATGTTCCAGGTAGCATTATTCCTGATACGCCAAAAATGCACAGAGCCATAAACAGGTAGGTTATGGCATACAGATTCCTTGAAGCATAGAACAGGTTCCTTGCTTTCCTGAACGATAACCATGAAATACCTGTACCCAGGAACCATATTATAAAAGATGTCGCCAGGGGAAAAGCAGCCTGCTGGCAGGGGTATAATGCCCGACTGGGCTTTGGAATAACACGGATTATGAACCAGATAAGGGCTGCCAGTCCCAATACAGGCAGGATCAGTTTCTTTAAATATTCTCTAACAGAAAGCATTTTGCAAATAGTTTAGGTCAAATTTACTACCTTTTTATTACTATCTTTTGGTAACTCTGTGATTTTCAGCTAATTTAGAACAAATCCATTCTTGCTATAATACATGTTCCTGGCCCTGATCCGCAATATTAATGGATTTCATAATTTTGAATAATATACCGTTCACTTTAACATTGGAATCAAGGGAAAAGAATATTATCGAAGGTTTACGGTCAGGTAGTGAAAGTGCCTACCGGCAAATCTTTGAACAATATTACCAGAAGCTGGTCGTATTTGCCCATAGATACCTTGATGACATGGAGTCAGCCAGGGATATAGTCCAGGATCTCTTTGTGAGCCTGTATGATTCCCGGCATTCCATTTCCATACAAACATCGCTTAAATCTTATTTGTACAGCGCTGTCAAAAACAGGTGCCTGAACCAGTTTAAGCAAAAGCAGGTAAGAGAGAAACACCGGCAAATGAGCATATTCGAAGCAAATGTTCCGCATCCTGACCTGGAAGAAGAAATGGATGCCCTTGAACTTGAAGCCAGGATCTATGAAATAGTTTCAAAATTACCTGATAAATGCCGGCAAATATACATCATGAGCCGTGTGGAAGGGAAGCAGAACAAGGAGATCGCAGATGAATTGAACCTGTCCATACGAACCGTGGAAACCCAGATCAGCAAGGCTCTCAAATCTCTAAAAAACAGCCTGTTCCCACTGAAAGGGTGAAAAATATTTATACCTGCGTACGTGTATCATCCTCCCAGATTGTCTTAGATTCAGTAAGGCCTGAAAAAGCAAGCAGCACATATTATGGATGATGAACTCTTAATAAAATATCTCAACGGGAAACTTTCCGTGGAGGAATCCGAAACTGTCAGGCTTTCCATAGAAGCTGAACCGGCAAAGAGGGAATACCTCGAGCAGATGGAACAGATTTGGAAGTCCTCCGGCAGTATCCGGGAATTTCAGTCCATTGATGCGGCAAGGGATTGGAATTCCCTCCACAAGAGAATTGGATTCTCAACCCAACCCGGGGAGCATCATCCCACCAGGCAAATCAGGATGATTACCTACCCGCTTATGCGCATAGCTGCCGTTTTCCTCCTGGTTTTTGCCGCTGCATTCGTGGTCTATTATTATACCGGTGATGGTACCCTTAGTAAAATGGACTGGATCACCCTGGATGCATCGGATCAACTGGAGGAGGTCACTTTGCCTGATGGCAGCAAAGTGTTCCTTAATACAGGCAGTAGGCTGGCTTACCCTGCTGACTTCAAGGGATTAAAGCGAACTGTCAAACTCAAAGGGGAAGCCTTCTTTGATATTGCCAGGAATGAAGAAAAGGCCTTCATCGTAATCGTGGGAGATATAGCATCCACGGAGGTATTGGGTACATCCTTCCACCTGAGAGAAGATCCGGGGAAAAAACGGGTATTCCTGAATGTGCTATCTGGAAAAGTAGCCTTTTATCCAAAGGGTAAAAAGAAGCGTGCGCTGGAGCTTGGTGAGGATGAGCATGCCGAATACCATAATGGCCAAATTCACCAGCCTGTATCCATTAACCTGAATTTCCTGAGCTGGAAAACCCGGACGCTGACATTTGATAATACACTCTTGCCAAAGGTATTACAGCAACTGGGGAAGCAGTACCAGAGGGAGTTCCAGATCATGGATGCCAGACTCGATACACTGGCACTCACGAGCACTTATAAAAATCAGGAAATTGATGATGTACTGGAAGAGCTCTCCCTAGTACTTGACATAACTTTTGAAGAAACAGATGGTTTGATACAGGTCAGGGCTGTCGATGTTCAGAAAAATGAAGAGTAGGTACATCATATTAAGCCTCCTTATCTTTCTACTGTGCCAGCCAGCCATGGCCCAGGGAGGGGGAACAATACTTGATAAAAAGATCCGGCTGAACAACCAGGTCACCACCCTGGAACAGGCCCTGAAGATCATTGGCCGGGAAGGGGACTTTACATTTTCTTACGGGAACAAGATCTCCGTCGGGCAGGAAGTTGTACTCAAAGCCGGAGAACATACTGTTAGAGAAGTCCTGGATGTAATGCTGAAGGGTATGCCGATTGATTATATCGTAAAAAAGGACAAGATCCTGCTCATTCCGAGAAAGGAAGATACAGATCTTACACAAACGGTCAGGGGCAGGATCATAGATAAAGACTCCGGGCTCCCCATACCCGGAGTGAACGTTTTCATTGCCAGTCCATTGAAGGGAGCGGTCACTAATCTCGAGGGAAATTTCCGCCTGCAAGAGATCCCGGTTGGCAGGCATGAGCTTGAAATCTCATGCATGGGATATGAAGGAAAAAGCCTTCCCGGACTGGTTGTCCATTCCGGTAAGGAAATCGTTCTGCAATTTGAGCTGGAAGAATCCATCCTGGATATCGGGGAAGTAACCATCAGGCATAAGCTAGACAAGCTTAAACCCGTAAATGACCTGGCGGTAATCAGTGCCATTCCACTTTCAGGAGAAGATCTTACCTACATCCCCGGGTCGATGAACGATATATCCAGAGTCGCCGTATCCCTGCCCGGAGTGGCAAGCCCGAATGATGGCCAGAACCAGATTATCATCCGGGGGAACAGTCCCAAGGGATTACTCTGGAGACTGGAGGGGATAGAGGTTCCGAATATGAATCATTTTGGGGAGATTGGTTCATCAGGAGGCGGCATAAATATGCTGAGTAATAATATGTTGGGACGCTCAGATTTTTTTACCGGAGCTTTCCCTGCAGAATATGGCAATGCGCTTTCAGGAGTATTTGATATCAACCTTCGAACGGGGAACAATGAAAGACATGAACAGACTTTCCAGATCGGTGTGATCGGCACCGAGTTCATGGCCGAAGGCCCCCTTAACCGGAGTACAGGTGCCACATATATTGCCCAATTCAGGTTTTACACACTGGGTTTGATCACTATGATGGGACTGATGGACCATACGCCGGATTTTGCGGATCTTTCTTTTAAGTTTCACCTTCCCTCAAGACGTCTGGGGACCTTCTCCATTTTCGGGATAGGGGGAAAAAGCCACGAGAAAGGAGAATCTGGTTATGACTGGTACAATGACATAGCAACACTGGGTATCTCAAATGAAATTGGTATAACTGAATCTACAAGGATCAAGACCATTGCCGCCTTTTCGTTCTGGAAATACCGGTGGGACACCCAGAGGAACCTTGGTTCCGCTACCAATCCCATAGATTACACCTCCCATAGTGATGTCAGGGAAATTACACCGCGGATATCGGTCACCCTGAATCAGAAGCTAAGTGCAAAGCACAGGATCCGGACCGGACTGGTTTATACCCATGCACTCTATAACTCATACATGGGTTGGCATTCAGACACCCTGTCCAACAGGGCCCTCGACCCCAGTCACCCCCTGTACTCCAGTGAGATCAACTATGAACATATATATGTTGATGACAAAGGAAGCACAGGCATAATCCAGGCCCACCTGAACTGGCGCTACAGGATTGTCCCTTCCCTGACCCTGAACACTGGAATTCATTACATACATCTTCTTCTGAATCAGAATAACTCCATAGAACCGCGGATGAGCCTGTCCTGGCAATTTCTGCCAAAACACAATTTCAGCGCAGGATTCGGGATCCATAGCCGGAGGGAATCCTTTGCCCTGTATACCGGGGAAAAAACCTTGCACAACGGGGAAAAAGTACAGATTAACAAAGACCTGGAACTGGCCAAAGCACAACATTACATCCTGGGGTACCAGTACCGGCCCAATCCTGGCTGGCTGATAAAAACAGAGATCTACTACCAGTATCAGTACGACATCCCGGCTTATCCTTTCCCTCCTTACTTCTCGTCCATCAATTTTGATTATGGCTTTGAGGGTAATATACTGGTTAATCGGGGGACAGGCTTCAATAAGGGAGTGGAACTGACCCTGGAAAAATTGTTTTCCAATGGTTATTCCGCCTTGTTGACCGGATCGCTTTATGAATCCAAATTCAGAAATTATATGGACAAAGAGTACCCTACCAGGTATGACGGGTCCTTTACCAACTCGGGTATGTTTACAAAGGAGTTTCCTGTGGGACCAGGAAGGAGGAATGTGATCGGGCTCAGTGCACGTTATATATGGACAGGCGGGTTCCGGGAACTTCCCATAGACCTGGATGCATCGATTGATGCCGGCAGGGAGATCCGGGTATGGGATTATGGATTTACAGAGAAGCTGGAAAATTATTTCAGGATAGACCTGATGGCGTATTTTAGAAGGAACAGGCCCCGGTACACCTCCGAGTGGAAGCTGGAGTTCATTAACCTGACCAATAACAAGAACCAGCTTCGTACAAACTATGAAAATTCAACACAATCTATTGAAGTAGAGTATCAAAATACCCTGATACCACTTCTCACATACCGGATACAATTCTAAAATGAAAAGAAGGGCCCAATACATATTATCCTTCATCTGCATATTCCTGCTGTTTCTATCCTGTGAGCAGGACCAGGATTTCAGTTCCACGTTCCCCTCCAGGGCCATCCTGGGAAACGGACCATACGAGGGACCTTACTGGCCGACAGACGGGTGGAAGAGCTGTGCCCCGGAAGCCGTGGGAATGGACTCCGAATTACTCAGAAAGATGAACGAGGATATGGTGCTCCAGAAAAGATTGCATATTGATGTTCACTCGGTCATTGTGATCCGCAAAGGATACATAGTGGCCGAGCAATACTATACGGATGATTTTAGCAGTGACAGTCTTCACTATGTCTATTCCTGTACAAAAAGTGTAACCTCGGCGGCACTTGGGGTGGCAAATGACAGGGGACTTTTACCCTCGCTCGACACACCATTGCTGGATTTTTTTCCGGAGTACTCCGTGGCAAATCCTGAAGAAAAGGACAAAATCACCCTGCAGCATGCCCTCTCAATGACAGATGGATTTGAATGGTATGAACTGCAGTATCTCTATTCGGATGAACGCAATACATTCAGGCAATGGCGAAATAGTGAAGGAAGCATACAGTTCATCCTTGACCAGCCATTGCTCAATTCCCCGGGAGAGACCTTTAATTACAACTCCGGTATATCGCACCTCCTATCGGTCATACTTCAGGAACAAACCGGGGTAAGGCTGGATTCATTCGCAGCCAGGGAAATCTTCAGCCCTCTCGGGATCAGTGATTATTACTGGTCCGTTAACCAGGATGGAGCAGCCAGGGGATACAGTGGATTATACCTTACACCCAGGGACCTGGCAAAATTTGGTCTGCTTTACCTGAACCGAGGCCTCTGGGTAGACAAGCAGCTAATTTCTGAATCCTGGGTTACAGAGTCCACCAGCAAACATATACTTAGGGGAGACATACCCGGGATGTATTATGGCTACCAGTGGTGGGTCCATGAAGACGGACTGATAGCAGCGGTGGGGTTTGGCGGACAAATACTCATGCTGATTCCGGAATATGACCTGATCGTCCTGTTCAACAATTACCACAACGAGGAAGATGGTTTCCAGATGGAAACCCCATGGCGCCTGCTTGATACCTATATTATTCCAGCCATTACAAAATAACACTTCAGACTAAGAGGTGTTGCATTCATCTGAATTCTTTTCTATATTCCGTTGATGAAAAACAAATACTATATCCTTTTATTGGTAGCCCTGCCTTTTCTCTGGAGCGGCAGGTCAGCCCAAGAAGTTTTGAATATTGGCAGCCGCCTGGAATTATTTGTGGATACCTTTCTTATCGAAGAACAGGTTAATATACAGCGTAGATTACACCACCCGGAGGATGCAGGCAAAGTTTTGCCCTTTGATAAACCCTGGGAAGGACCTTTCTGCGGATATGCTACCATCATAAAAGACGAGGATGTATACAGGCTATACTACAGGGGGCTTCCAGAAGCAGGCAAGGACGGTAGCAGTGGTGAAACTACCTGCTATGCGGAATCTGAGGATGGTATCAACTGGACGAAACCGGATCTGGGTATTCATGAAATATCGGGTACCCGGGAAAATAATGTTATAATGGCCGATGTAGCCCCGATCACCCACAATTTCAGTCCCTTCCTTGATACCCGTGAAGGGATCAATCCAAAACACAAATACAAGGCCCTGGGCGGAACAAAGAACAGCGGCTTGATCGCCTGTGTATCAGAAGATGGCATTCACTGGAGCACACTGCAGAAAGAGCCGGTATTTACGGAGGGAGTATTTGATTCTCAAAATGTCAGCTTCTGGTCGGAAGAGGAACAATTGTACCTTTGCTATTTCCGGACATGGACCAAAGTTGGATATTCGGGATTCAGAACGGTCAGCAGGACTACCTCGAAAGATTTTATCAATTGGTCAGATCCGGTAAAGATGGATTTCGGTGATACACCCGCAGAACATTTATATACAAACCAGACTGCACCTTACTATCGTGCACCACATATCTATGTTGCCATCGCCGCCAGGTTTATGCCCCAGAGACAGGTGCTAACTGAAGAACAGGCCCTGCAGCTCAATGTAAATCCAAAATACTTTAATGATTGTTCTGATGCTGTCTTGATGACCTCAAGGGGTGGGAATATTTATAACAGGACATTTATGGATGGGTTTATCCGTCCCGGAATAGGGCTGCAGAACTGGGTGTCACGGTCCAATTATCCAGCGCTTAACGTCGTTCAGACAGGTCCTGCGGAAATGTCCGTTTACTTAAACCAGGATTATGCTCAGCCCACCTCACACCTCCACCGTTATATCATGCGCATAGACGGATTTATTTCATTAAATGCATCCTATGAAGGAGGAGAGGTTACTACAAAGCCATTTCGTTTTACTGGTGATACCTTAATGCTGAATTTTTCAACTTCAGCTGCCGGTTTTATTAAAGTTGAAATGCTCGATATAGAGGGAAAGAGCCTAAAAGGTTTTGAAATGAAAAACGCTACTGAGCTGATAGGCAACGAAATCGAGAAAGCTGTGAGCTGGCAGGGAAACCCGGATCTGATGAAATTGGCCGGCCAGGCGGTAAGGCTTCGTATTGTGATGAAAGATGCTGACCTTTACAGTTTGAGGTTTAAATGAACCGGAGCCAGATAATCAGGCATGCATACCGCCATCCATTAAGATATTCTCGCCATTGATATAAGCCGATGCATCTGATGCCAGCAGGACAGCCAGGCCTTTAATATCATCATGGTTGGCCATTCTTCCGACAGGAACTTTTTTGCTATAGTTTTCAACAAATCGTGGAGGTTGGTTATTGAAGAGTCCACCGGGACTGATGCAATTGACGCGGACGTTTTTATCAGCTAACATTCTCGCCAGAAAACGGGTTATATTGATAATTCCGGCCCGGTGAAAAAAATAATCCGGGGGCATATCTCCCATGTCCGTCCCTTCGTAATTAGACAGATCCGGGCCAAACATACCCATCATGGAGCTGATATTGATGACGCTACCTCCTCCCGATTCTGCAATCAGGTCAGCCATTTCGCGCAGGATATCCATCATGCCCGTAGCATTTACGCGCATTGACTCTGTAAAATGTTCTTTAGGTTCATTGTAACCCTTCATAGGACGGGTGACGGCATTATTGACAAAAACATCCAATCTTCCGAATTCTTCCTGAATTTGTTCCTTCAGCAGGATGACTGAATCATGATCTGCCTGGTCAACACGCATGGCATATACATCCAGTCCCCGGGCCTTGAGTTCAAGAGCCAGTTTTTGTCCTTCTTCAAGATTTCTTGACGCAGTGATGACGGTGCCATCGGCTTCTGCCAGGCCTTCTACGATGCACCGGCCATAAATACCGGCTCCACCAGTAACCAGTATGATCTTACCTTTTAAGCTAAGCAGTTCTTTTACATGCATGTTAAATGTATTGTTTCCCCCTTGCGTTCAAGGCTATCTTTTGCCCCGATAAGGGTGCGTATTATATTCTCGGAATTTTCAAAGGGTAGACGGGACCGGCCTTCCCGTACCGACTGAATGAATTCGTTAAGATTCTCCCTGAACATAGCATAAGAATCTTTGATCTCCACCATCCGCCATCCATCGCGTCCAAAAAGGGAAAGTTGGAAAGTCAGGGCAATATCCCTGAATATATGCACCGTTGCCAGGAGTCCGTTCTCAAAATTTATCAGGACAATATCTTTCCCCGTTTTACTGACATGTTGAACGGATACAGCCATCGGATCATCCAGCAGGGCATACAGTGCTTCCAGCATATGAACCCCATATTTTACCCAGTCCTTTGTCCCAACCACAGTGGCCAATTCGATCTTCCCCAATGATGCTAATTCGGATCTTACCTCAAGGCACTCCGCAGCGTAACGCATAGAAGAACATGACATGAAAAATTTCCCGGCTGCATTTTGTCTGGTAAAATAGGCCAGATCGTCAGCTGTAATGGCCAGGGGTTTGTCAATAAAAATGGGAATATCAGCATCCAGAAAAGGTTTTGCCATGGCCACATGGTTTTCAGGATCATCCCTTGCCAGTATCACCGCATCAACCTGGCCTATCATTTCTCCTCCCTGTCAACAACTTTCCCGATCCCGGAAGCCACAGCAATATGTTCTGAAATTTTCCTTTCCTGGGTCCAGATATGGGTAACCTGTGCACCATCTATACCCAGGGTATCGCTGTTTGCTTCGAGATAGAGCGGAATACCTGCAAAGCCGCATTTATCCATAGCTGTTCTATCAAAATCTCCGTTGATTATGGCTGACCAGGAATAGGGATGGCCGTTCCCTTCACTCATGCCGATAATACCCAGTTTTATCATATTATTTCAGGTTAACCATCCCATTCTGTCCCACTTTGGCAGGTCCAAAAACTCCGGATGTGGATATGCTAATTGTCTTGCATTTGACAGGGCCTTTTTTCCCAGATAAACACCATCCGCAGCTGCCAGAGTATCTATGCAAATAATCCATCCTGTCAATTCCGACAAGCACCGAAGAGACATCTTTAAATGAAAGTGCAAATTTAATGGCCAGGGCTGCCAGATCCGTTGCAGAATCATTCAATAACTCGTCAATAATGCTTCAGATGCATTTCAACATCCTTTAAAGCCGGGTGCAGATTTTTTCCTTTTTCACTTAATATCCCCTTTAACAGAACCGAGCGTACCATAATGCCGATCCCTTTTTCTGCTGCGAGTGAAAAAAGAGCTTCCTGGGACTGATCCATCAGGTTAAATGGTAATTGAATGACATCCCATACCCCGCTGTCAATAGCCTTTCTTGATTCATCCAGGGTATAGGTGGACACCCCTGTGGCCCGGATGATCCCTTCATTTTTCAGCTTCACAAATATTTCCGCAATCATTTCATTTTCAAGAATTTCCACATCAGCCTGATGTAGCATAAAAACATCAATGAATGTTGTCTGCAGTTTATAAGACTGGCCTTCAATGAGTTTTTGATGATTATTCCTTAATTTTTCTGCCGGTGGCAAATGCCCACCAGGGTCACGAAAATGATTGCATTTTGTGCAGATAACAACCTGATCTCTCCTGTCTCTAAAAGCTTGCCCCATGATAGATTCACTGGCTCCGTACATGCGTGCCGTATCGAAAAAATTAATACCTCTTTCGATGGCTTCATGCAACAGGGAGATCGCGGCTCTGGCTCAGAAATCATATCGGCCTTGTTTTTTACCCCTATGCCATAAGGCATACCTATCTCCACACCACCAAAGGCTATCTCCGATATATTCATCCCGGTTTGACCTAACAATCTTTGATTCATGTTGTTATTTAAGCATCGGGGCTTGTTTAAATGGCAGCAAACTCAAGACTAAACTAATAATAACCCCGACCATAAAAGATGCCGGGATGATCCAGAGAAAGGAGATATTTACGGAAAACAACTCCTGGGAATAGCTGATCAGCGTCGCTGCTAACCCAGCTGCCAGGGTTCCTATGAAAGTCGCAGTCGGTCTTGCCCACCGCACGAACATCGCCATAAAAAAGGGTACAAAAAGTGGTGCCACCAGCAGGTTAACCGTTTTATAGGTTAGTTCCAGCAGGTTGCCTTTGACATTACTGATAAAAAGACTTAACAGCACAATAATGATGCCTATCCCAAAGGAAATGATCTTGGCCAGTCTGACCTGACCTGTTTCTGAAATTGGATCTTTTCGAAAGCGTATAATGAAATCTTTAATGATGGACAGGGAGGAAGAATTGATGCCGGAAGAAAGGCTTGACATTGATGCCGCCAGCAAACCGGCCAGCACCAGTCCGGAAAACCCCACAGGCAATCCGATGACGATAAAACGGGGGAATACGAGGTCTGCATCATTAATAATAGATAGTCCAGCACCCAGGGATTGTGGATGCATCTTAAAATAGGCATAGAGTGCCAGCCCCAGAAACGCCAGAAGGGAAGTAACCAGAAGATTGGTAATCATAGAGCTTAGAAACATTTTCCTCGCTGCCCTGACATCCCGGGTTGCCAGATACCGTTGTATGGCCATCTGGTCTGATCCGGCCGTACAGACATACCAGCCAAAAGTGGCCATGAAGGCAGTTAAAAAACTTACACGGACCTTCGTGTCAAAAAAGACCCATCCAGCCCATTGTTCAGGCCATTCAGATGGGATAATGGCGGAAACACCACCGACCTGTCTTATGATCAAAATGATGGCTAAAACTGTCCCACTCAGCAAGATAAAGGTTTGTACAATATCTGTTAATACCACACTTCGCAATCCCCCAAAAGACGTATAAATTACAGTAATCATTCCCATGATAATACTTACTGCCAAAGCCGTATCCTCCGGCCACCCCATGATGGGAACTATGACCTTTTCCGATACCATGAAAATAATTACGGCCATCCAGACAAATCGCATGATTATAAAATAGATGGATGCGAGTAGCCTGTTTCGAATATCCAGTCTGGTCTCCAGTAATTCATAGGCACTGGAAATTTTAAGTTTCATTATAAAAGGAATGAATACATAGGCCACGAGGAGATATATAAACGGGAAGGATGCCAGCATTGACCAGATCATCGGACCGTGTTTGATCATTTCTCCCGGCAAAGACAGGTAGGTCACCGCACTGAACAGGGTGGCAAATAACGAAAGTCCAACTTTCCAGAATTTCATATTCCGCCCGCCAAGCATATAATCATCCGAGCTTTTATTCTTGCGGGAAAAATAAAAGCCAACAATCAACATGCCGATGCCATAAGTGCATATTACTATCCAATCAAAACCGGTCAGTGCAGTCTTGTCCATTTTCTAATTATTCGTCTCTCTTTATCAAACGATCGAGGCTCAGCATATTCAACATTAAAAATCTTGGTTGATGATAATTGCCACGCCTCATCGGATTGATCCCCCACTTTTCTCTTGAAATAGGTTCTCCCTGGCGATTTACTGCCTGTTCCCATGCTCCCACCCCCAGACAGAATGTCTTTTTCACATAATCCCAGGTCCGCTAGGTACCAGTCCCACGCCCATGCCTCACCTGTATGTTCAATGACCATCATACAGCCAACTAAAATCTCGGTATGTGCCCACATGGTTTTTGTGGAATAATCCGTACCCAATTGATGATCCTCACCACCAAATACATGATAATCCTCGCTGGCCCATCCGTCAAAAATATAATCCCAACCCATCTCCAGATACCTTCTGAAATTGTTTTTGGCTTTATCAAAAAGTGCCTGATCCATTTTCTGTAAAGCGAGCTGCATAACCATCCACTGGGTTTCCAGGGAATGGCCGAGAAACATTAATCCTTCTTCCCCATCTATCCTGCTGTAATCATGATTGAGCCTTTCATTAGAGATCCGGTAATGGGGATGGTAGAATTGGGTCATTAATTTATCCAAATGGAAATCCCTCAGTTCTTCCAGCCTGTCATCATTCTGGTCTTTCAGAAGCTGGGTTAAAAGCCGTATTATAATCATAGAATGACCCTGTATCCTCAATCCCTCGAGGCCTGTTCCCTTTTGATACTGAGGGAAATCATAAGCTTTTACGGCAGCCCAGATTGATTCTTTTAACAGGCTCATATCGGCTGATTCCCCGGATATCTTATAATATTCTGCAAGGCCGTTTGCCGCGAATAACCAGCCATATATATCGGAACCCGGCTCTACTCCCTTTATCACATTTCCATCCCTGTGAACTATTTCTGCCCATTTTCCATCCCCGAGGTACATATGCTTAACCATAAAATCACGTGTGCTTTTAGCGATTTCGAGATGCTCAGGATGACGACCGAAATGATTGTATAAGAATGAATATACCCATATCGCCCGTCCCTGGTACCAGATAAACTTCTCATCATCTACGGGAATTCCATCACTGCTCAAATTGCATATAAATCCACCATACTCTTTATCATAGCCTCCATTGTTCCAGAAAGGCAGGTACTCATCAAATAACCTGCTTTTCAATTCATCCCGGTGTTCCTGCAAGCTGATCCCGGCAATTTTCCTGGATAAGTTCCTTGGGGGATTGGTTCTATTCATACAAGAGTAGCCCAGGATAGGTAATGTAGAAGTTCCAAGGGTGCCTAATATAAATCTCCGTCTTTTCATAATCGCTAATTTTCTTGATTTACTGTACCTTACGAATAAGCCGGTGGACTGCCTCCGCTACGCGTTCTTCCACGTCGTCGGCCCACCGGTTTGCCGGAAGGCCGTATTCATAAAGAAATGCACCACCTTCGTAGCCTCCCTCATTATATACGCGAAGTGATGGAATATAGGCTACCAGCACGTTGGCGTAGCCACAGACCCAAGTATTCGGGCCATACTCCTTCTTGAATCGTAAAGAATAGTCCACTACGGCTTCTCCACCAAGGCTGATCCAGTTGAAAATGCCGCCAAGTTTCCATACCTGGACCGGATATTGATAGGATGAGGCAAAGGGTTCACCCCTATCCATTTTTTCAAGCATTCGTCCGGCCCAGCTTGCACGGATACGTGCACGTGCGGACGAATCTTTCTCCTGTTCGAGTAATGCATCTTCGAGTTCTTTCCGCGTTGGGGGATTAAGATAATCCAGATCAACGAATTCAAAAGCCGTAGAAAGTTCTGATGAAACTGCTATCATTGGACCCTGCAGCGTCTTCCCGACCGCATCAGAGAGCCTGTTCCCATAGTCCTCACAGAGCAGGACCTCTCTGCGTGGCAGTGGATTCTGATCGCCTCCGCAACCGGTAAAAAATAAAGCCATTGTACCGGGATGATCCTTCTCCAGGCTTATTTGTGCAAAGCCCGGATAATCACCACACCACTTATCAAAATTGAGCGTTGTCGGATGGCATGCATACCCGAATAAAATGGCAGCTAACTGATGATCTTCCTTAAATATGGCCATGACCGGCACAGAATGATCAACCGGTCCTGCCAGGGGCCTTCCTGCTGACAGGAGTTCGGGAACATCAGATTCAACATTATTGCGGCGGTTCACAGCGAAACTGGCTGTTCCTTCACCCATCATCAGCCTTGCCGGTGATAAATCTCCAAAAGAGCGAGCCACCGTTTCGATGATTTTCTCCTCCAGCTTATCAGAGTATTCTCTGACCAGCTCGTTTTGAACACTATCCGCCGGGTAGTAATCGACCAGGTCTTCATGAAGACGCGGGGCACAGTGATTGTGGCTGAAAGTTAAGAGAATCTGTGAACGTTCCAGATGAAATCGTTTCATCAGTTTCCGGGATATACTTTCATACATGTACCGGGGAATGCCCATAAGGTCGCTGGTCACAACCACACTGTGTTTTCCGTTCCGGTCTTCCAGGACCAGTGCCTTTACCCACAGATCATGGAGGATCTCTTCAGCTTCCCGCTTATAGCCATAGCCTGCTAACCAAACCTGCTTCTCAGGTGTAATGATCATTTTAGCTGTTCCCGCTTTCCATGGCAGTTCTTCACTCATTGCCATTGATGATAAAGCGAAACAGCAAAAAAGAAACAAAAGAATACTCCTTGAAAGGTTTGATATACTTATCATAAGACTTAATTGTCAGACCCTGACCAGTTTACACGTGCGGCAAATACACTGCCTTCGGCACCCAGGTGAAGATTTTCCGGGGGATGCATATTTTCGCCCACCGTCACCCAGGTCTCCTCATTATTAATCTGTGCAACTCCAAAATTACCCATCATGACGCCATGCTCAGGAATTAAAATTTTTTCAGTCTTTTTTTTCAGTATAAGCCGGTCCGTATCCACACTGGCCATGAACAGCGGGGCACGGCTTCTGGGAATGTGAGCATTACTGGTATCCCGCCGGGTGTAGACAAGGAATAAGCCTTCAGCATGTGTAGCCCAGTGTTGCTGCGTGTTATAACTGCCTATCTCCAATCCGGTATCAAAGGTCCACGGCTTAATAGCCAGCCAGTGCATGGCATCATCACTTACGGTTACATAAGCTTTATTGTCATTTCTCAGGGTCAGGTAATAACGGCCATCATAAATAGTCAGAGACGGTTCATAAACGCCACGCGGTTCATTGAGGGACAGCTCCTCTCCATGCCGGATATAGCTTAACTCTTCCCCGTCAAAGCGGCAGTGAAAGATGGTGGAAGCGTAGCAATTTGTAGTATCCCCCCTGGCTTTAAAATAGACCGGAACAAGCAAAGCACCGTCAGGTTTTATCAGCCACTGACCGCAACCCGAGCCGGAATTGTAGAATTTATTTTCATCGGGGACTTTTACCTCTTTCCAGGCCGACCATTCATCGGTGTCAGGGTCATACACTGCATAGGCTGTTGACCGGGGCCGGTTTTTGATAAGCTTTCCGCCTTCCATATAGTGAACTGTATGCCCCATAGCCAATAACTTGCCGGTCTTTTCATGCCATCCGGGTGTAAAATCACAAATCCCAATGATGGTATTATTTGGGCCACGCCGCCAGCCCAGAGCCGGTTGTTCTTCAGGACCGGTCCAGCTTGCACCCATGTCATCGCTTTGCATGGTATAAAGTCCGGAATAATAATCAGAATGTGCTACGAACCACTTTTGCATAGTCATTATCAGTCTTGGCCGGCCTTCATTCCCCATCCCGGGTATGGCAGCTACACGAGCCTGGGTCCAGTTGAATTCACCGTCCCAATGCTTTGTTACTACTTCCAGCCTGACCTTATAATCCGGTGACGATAACTGACCAGTTTTTTTTTCAATTCCCGTCCCACATCCGAAAAGGGCAGTCAGCAGGGCAGCGTTCAATATCAATTGTTTCCTGTTCATATCTGTTACATGCTTTTGATAATTACTAACTCAGCCATATATATATCAGCATGGTAATCACAATCAGCAGTGATAAGTGCAGCCTCCAGTCTGAAAGGCCCGAAAATTTTTCAATCTTTTTTGAATAATTAATGGTCGTCTTATTGAGTTTTTCAGGATCCGTTTTTGGAGTATAGGCGGATACTGTAAAAAGAATAATAGTGATAATAATAGTAGCCCATAATCCCCGAAATCCAAAATTCAGGGTAAACTTATAATGAAGAAAGGGGAAAATTTTCTCTCCTGCTTCCGGCCCGATAAACTGATCGATCACAAATATGGTGGCAAAAACAACTCCGACAAAAACAGATACTATGGCGGCTTTCAGGGTTACCCGCTTGCTTACAATACCAAAAAAGATCGCCGGAAAAACAGGCAGGATCAGGTAAGCCGTAATGGTTTGCAGGTACTTATACAATCCCTCTTCATTTTTATATACCAGCCAGGCTGCCCCGATACCCAGGAAGGTCGCCAGCAGGATTACGACGCGGCCACTAAATACCTGCCTTTTTTCTGATATATCCGGTCGCATCTTCACCACAAAATCCCGTACAACCAGTGTGGAAACAGAGTTCAGCACGGCAATAAGGGATGTGATCAGTGCAGCCATCAGCGAGGCAAGTACCAATCCCCGCAAACCGGATGGCAGCAGGTTATTGAGCAGCACAATAAACGTCTGCTGCGTCTCTTCCCCCTCCAGTCCGGGATACAGGGCGTATGCAATCACCCCGGGAAGGGCAAAAAGGAAAATGGGCATCAGTTTCAGAAATGCAGCAAACATGGCCCCCCATCTGGCCTGTTTCAGGTTTGGAGCCGCCAGGACCCGCTGCACATTGACCTGATCAATGCCCCAGTAGAAAATACCGGCATAAAATGCGGTGGCGAGAATGCCCCAGAAAGGATACACAGGATCATCAGGCTTTGCAATGGTCATGGCCTCGGGAACCTTTTCCATCAGACCACTCCAGCCACCCACCTTATCGAGCCCGATGAAAAGCATGATGCCCGTACCAAGGATCATTATGGTTGCCTGTATGGTATCCGTGTAGGCTACCGCGGTAAAACCACCGATCATGGTAAACACCGCCACAATTAATCCGATATAAACCACGGTAGTCATCACATTCCATCCCAGGAGACTGTTTAATACCAGCGCACCTGCAAAGAGGGTAAATGCAAGTTTGGTCATTACGCTGATCAGGAGCATAAGTCCGGAAAAAAAAGTACGAGCAGCCTGATTATATCGCAATTCAAGAAATTCCGGAATGGTGAAGATCTTGTTCTTCAGGTAATAAGGAAACAGGACTGCACAGGCAAAACCAAGTGTAATATAGGTTGTCAGTTCAACCGATCCCGCCGAAAGGCCATACCTGTAGGAATCACCTGAAAGGCCGACCAGGTGTTCAGCCCCAATGTTTGTAGCGAATAAAGATGCCCCGATAACCGGCCACAGGATCTTCCTTCCCCCAAGAAAAAAATTCGAACTGCTCTGTCCGGATTTCGCCCTGTAGGCCATGTACAAACCCGCCGCCAGGCTGCCAGTCAGAACAAGAAGACCGACTATCCAGTCTAAACCATTAAGTGAGATCTCCAATTACTTGAACTATTTTACAGCATTAATATTAGGGAACCTTCCCTGCCAGTTTTTTCAATCGGATAATGCTCTGGACCATAGCCCTGACAGAGTGGTAATTCACTTTCCATGAATGTGACATATGTGTCCAGATCGGTTCACCTTCCCTCGTCAATAGCGGATACCATTCTCCCACATCCCGGTTAATGACCCTGTCAAAGACAAAACGGTGTACATTCCTGTAAGCATCCCAGTATTTTTCATCCCCTGTAAGCAGGCAGGCATCAAGGCTTGCAATCATCACTTCTGCCTGCTGCCAGAATTCCTTCTCCCGGTCATAAACACCCCCGGAGTGCGGGCCTTCAACATAAACACCCACCAAATTCTTTATCAATGCCATTGGTAATGGTGTGATCGAAGATTCGGGTCAGCAGATCCAGGTATTTGGCGGGACCCGTTCCAATGATCTCCATGGCGTGCATCAGTAGCCAGGCAAATTCGGCATTATGACCATAGCAGGTATTATCGGTCGGATTGCTTTTTTCTCCCCCGCCTGTGTAACGGTCCCATCCCCAGATAATATCGAACTTGATCTGCGGTGCAATTTGCCAGTCAGCAGTAAACTGTGGGATACCTGTTTTGTATTCCGGGTGCATCATCCGGTTCAGCAGGATTTCAATGTCCTCCAGCAGTTTCCTGCGATGAACCTCTTTTCTGCTGCACTCATAAAGGCTTGTAAATGCTTCCATCAGATGCATGTGCACATCAAGGGTCTTGCGGTCACCCCCCTGGCTGCCCGGCCCCGCCAGGGTCCAGTCCCTATCGAACATCTCAAAATAACCACCGTAATAGGTATCGGTGCAGTGCTTCTGCACAAGGTCAAAGGTTCTTTCAGCATATTCTATTCCGAGAATATCTCCTGTGGCAAGTGTGTATTCACTCAGGCTATAGATGGCAAAACTAAGGCCGTAGAGGATCTTTTTGTCAATGTTTACATTTCCTGCACGGTCCATCATCCAGAAAAAACCTCCGTTTTGCTCATCCCACATTTTGTCGACCATGAACCTTACTCCATGTTCAGCCAAAAAGGCAAATTTGCCATCCCCATAACCTGCCCTGTGAGCTGAAGACAATGTGTACACTGATCTTGACTGCGCAATCAGGGATTTTTCATCCTCCCCGGTATCGTTCCCATCTTCATCAAAATGTGTTATATACCCACCATTCGGGTAATCCATCATACGGGAAGTCCAGAAAGGTAAAAGCTCATTTACCAGGTGGTTCTCCGCTTCCTTCAAATATCTACTGATTTCTTCTTTTTGCATGGCAGATGTCTTTTTATTTATATCCTGTCACCAACGCAGGAATTCATCCATTATCACTGGCAGGCTCGTTTTAGATGATTCGTATATGGCCTGCACAATGGCCAGTGATTTCAGGCTGTCCTTCCCGGATACCGGGGGTTCCTCCCCCCTGCTGATAGCATCAGCAATGGCTTCAAACTGAAATCTGTGCGGATCAGGAGAGAACCCGGCCAGGGGACTGGAAGCTCCGGAAGCTTTTCCTTTTTTTTCTGCTTCGCCCTGGTCTGAACCTGCCAGGAGGATTTGAACATCATCACCATCAACCTTAATGGACCCTTTTTCACCATGCATTTCTATGCATCTGGCCTGTGCCGGTTGTATGGATGTTGAGCCCTGTATCACACCAAAGGCACCGGATTTAAATTTGATGACCGCCACTGCGTTGTCCTCCCCTTCCAGCCTCTCATGGGTCATAGTACCGGCATTTCCGTAAATGTTTTCCACATCACCCATAAACCATTGTAGCAGGTCTATGGTATGAATAGCCTGGTTGATCAGTACACCACCACCATCCAGTGCAAGTGTACCCCTCCATTCACCACTGTCATAGTAATCCTGTCCCCTGAACCATTTGATGCGGGCATCGCCCATAAACAATTTGCCTATTACCTGTTCATCCAGTTTCCCCTTTAAAGCATGGATTTCCGGTACGAACCTGCTTTGATAAATGACAGCCAGTGCTACTCCATTTTCCTCACATACCCGGACCAGTCTCTTAGCCCTTTCAAGGGTTACTTCGATGGGTTTTTCAATGATCACGTGCTTGCCTGCCAGGGCAGCCATTTCACCGTAATCCAGGTGATTGCCACTTGGGGTACAAACAGAAACCGCATCCAATTCGGGGTCGGAGATAAATGCATTCCAGTCTGTATGCCATCCAACAGCATACTTTTCTCCTAAACTCCTGGCTTTTTTTTCTGATCGGCTGTAAACAGAAAACAATTCCAATTTATCAGACGCCTGCAGGGCCTGAGCATGAATATCGGCAATGGTACCAATACCGACAATTCCAATTTTTAATCCTGATTCTTTCTGCATCTTAGAAAATTAATTAATTTCGATAACAATCTATATCTGGTCGACGGGTAAATAATTTTAACAGAATAACTGAATTGCCGCCGGAAAGAACTTCAAAACCTACAGGTATTGAGTTGTTGCATTTAAATATAAAAACTAATTCACAAAAATACCATTATGAAATCTGAATTATTGAAACCTGTACCTAAAGAGAGATTGTACTCACTGGATATTCTCCGTGGATTTGATATGTTCTGGATAATCGGAGGAGGTGCTTTCATCGGGGCTCTTGCCAAAGTAACAGAATGGGGCTGGTTGAATGTTCTGGCAGAACAGACACACCATGTTGCATGGAATGGTTTTCGGGCATGGGACCTCATTTTCCCATTATTTATGTTTATATCAGGTGTTGCCATTCCTTTCGCCATCACTTCAAAACTCGATAAAGGAGTTGCCAAGATCTGAGTTATTTAAGAAGGTTTTTCGCAGGATGATCCTGCTGGTGGTATTTGGACTGGTTTATAATGGTGTTTTACAAAAGGGCTTCCCCGATATGCGTGCTGCCAGTGTCCTTGCCCAGATTGGGATCTCATACTTCTTCGCCTCCCTGATTGTGATATACACATCTTCAGTGAAACCAAGAATTTTCTGGTTGATCGGTATTCTGGGTGGTATTGCCATATTGCAGCTTCTGGTTCCCGTACCTGGATTCGGGGCCGGCGTAATAACCCCTGAAGGAAGTATCAATGCCTGGATTGATCAGCACTTTCTACCCGGCAAGTTGATTTATGGGACCTATGACCCGGAAGGCATTTTATGCATTATCTCAGCAACATCTGTAACCTTAATGGGATCCCTTGCCGGAAACATCCTGAGAAACAAAAACATCACTAAAAATAAAAAGGCGGGAATATTGTTAATTTCAGGTGCGGGTCTGGTCTTACTGGCAGTGGCTCTGTCTCCTTTTTATCCCATCATTAAGAAGATCTGGACCGTTCCTTTTAACCTGCTGACTGCCGGATTAAGCCTTCTGCTGCTGTCTCTGTTTTATTTTATCATGGATGTTAAAGGATGGCAAAAAGGAACTTTCTTTTTCAGGGTTATCGGTTTAAATTCCATCACCATCTATCTCGGTGGAAGGATCATTGATTTTTACTATACGTCTGAATTCCTGCTGGGCTGGATTGCCAAACCTGCAGGTAATTTTGGCCCGGTTATCCTCATAACCGGAATGATTTTAGTTGAATGGTTGTTCCTTTATTATCTCTACAAAAACAAGATCTTCCTGAGAGTTTAATACGGGCTGCCGCTTATCCTTTTCCGCCTCCTGATACAAATGGAGGCTCGCACTGACATAAAGTAAAGACATGAATAAATTCATATTACTTTTCGCAAATCTATTGATCATCAGTACACTTTTCTGTGCAGGTTCAATCAAGGATCCAATCCCGGATGAGCGGACAAGAAACTTTCCAAAACAGCAGATCAAGGTTGAAGAAATGCCTGAAAAGCACAATCTGTGGATTTTTCTTCTTGCCGGACAATCCAACATGGCGGGACGGGGCAAAGTTGAACCCCAGGACACTATACCCAATGAACGTATATTAACGATCAACAAGAACAACCTGTGGATCCTCGCCAAAGAACCGCTGCATTTTTATGAACCCAGGCTTACCGGACTGGATTGTGGACTGTCATTTGGCAGGGAACTTCTCAACCACATTCCGGATTCGGTCAGTATTGCACTGATACCCTGTGCCGTAGGAGGCAGTTCTATGCAGCAATGGCTTGGTGATCTGCACCACAGAGATGTCCAATTATTGAGTAATCTTAAAAACAAAGTTGATTTTGCATCACAATATGGAATCGTAAAAGGCATACTCTGGCACCAGGGGGAGAGCGATGCGTCTGCTGAACTGATCCCAAAGTATGAGCAGAATCTACAGCATTTGATTTCAACACTCAGGCATATCACAGGCCAAAATGACCTGCCGTTTCTTATGGGTGAACTGGCTTCTTTCGCCAATCCTGAGAAGCAGCGAAGGTGGGATGCCATTAATAGCATCATGCACAAAGTAGCAGGTAAGGATGAAAACACTTTTGTCATAGGGACGGGTGATCTGCAAACCAAGGGAGATAGTGTACATTTCAACGCTGCAGGCCAGCGCAGTATGGGCTGGCGCTTTGCCAGGATGTTTGCCGGATATTATATTAATGGCAGGTATACTTTCCGGCAAAAGACGACCGGCAAGATCTGTACGGTAGAAAAATACCTGCACATTCCATCCCCGAACCCGAATACGGCAACCACGGTCAGTACACAATACATCGGCATGGGCTTAAAGCGACGGGAACGCCGGGCCAATATATCTTCCAGTGACTGGACGGATACGCATCGCAAACGATATTCCCTTGATAATGGCCGGACCTGGTCAGCCTGGCAACTTATTTATGATAAGGCACCCGAGCTAAACGGGTTTGTCCAGAGTGGCGGACCCTCACAGGATGGCAGCGGACCTCTTGATCCAGTCTCAGGAATGCTGGTCAAACCTGTTTTCCAGCGGATTGTCCGGGGAGACCCGGAGGAGGCCATGAGTGCTGTCTGGTCAGGGGACAGGCGATTTTCCGATCATGGTTTTTACCAGCTATCTGCTGATAATGGGGCGACGTGGGACCAGGGCCACCTGTTGAAATACGAATCAGGACCAGACTTTGATCGCACAGATTGGGGCAATCCTGAATATTTCCGCAGCAATGAGATGTACATCGGCGGCATCTGTGTACACTCAAATGGAACCGTAATAATAGCTGCCACCGTTCCTGTTCCTTTCAGGGACCCGGAAGATGAGAAAGCTCCCATAGTCTTTCCCAACACATACCGTGAGGGTTGTGTGGCCGGAGCCATGAGTTTTGTTGGAAAGTGGGATCCTGCGCTCAACGACTACAGATGGTCTACCTCCAACCGCATCTTTCTCCCCAGGAAGATCTCCACCCGGGGATTGGTGGAACTGGATCTCAGTGAACTCAAAGACGGAAGGCTCCTGCTGATTATGCGGGGCTCCAATGTCGGCATGGATTCCCTGGAATGTCCCGGACGCAAGTGGATCAGTGTCAGTAATGACGGCGGCCTGACATGGGGTGAAATATCAGATCTTCGCTTTGACACAGGCGAACAATTTTACTCACCGGCCACCTTTGCCAGAACCATCCGGTCCACCGCCACAGGCAAGCTGTATTGTTTTTTGAATATCAATACAATTCCCCCCCTGGGCAATGGCCCGAGATATCCCCTGCAGGTAGCGGAAATTGACGAAGAGAATATCTGCCTGAAAAAAGAAACGGTAACCATCATCGATGACCGCCATCCGGAACTGGATTCCATACAACTACAACTTTCCAATTTTGGACTGCTTGAGGATAGAGAAAGCAATCTGATAGAACTCACGCTGACACGTATTGGCGAACGCGGCGGGAGACCTAAAATATGGGATGCGGATACCTACCGCTATATCATCAGATTCCTTAATGAGCCGAAATAAACCGATTATGGAATATAAAGGAAGATACAAGATCTTCAACCCGGAGCATATTCTTACATACCCTGTATCGGAGAGGTCAAACAAAGTGAAACTTGAAAACCTGGTCGACCCGGATAGTATCAACGAAATGGCCCTTGATGTCCCGAAAGATGTTCAGGATAAATATTGCCCTTCTTGGCAGGGAGATCATTGCGGCCAGGATGAAAAACAGGCCAGTACTGCTTTTTACCGGGGCCCATCTGATAAAGAACGGACTTGGCAGATTGCTGGGAGATCTTGTCAGGCGTGACCTTCTTACCATTGTTTCAGGTAATGCCGCCACCTCCATACATGACTTTGAACTGGGCTTGATCGGGGAAACAAGTGAATATGTCCCGCAGGCACTCGAGAAAGGCCAGTTCGGAATGGCCTTTGAATTCAACTACATTAATGCTGCCCTTATACTTGGGAACCGCTACAGGCTAGGTTATGGCGAATCCATTGGTAGAATGATATGCGATGGGAATTTCCGGAAAGAAGCGGCAAACATTATCGGATTGGAAAATACATCCATAGAATTCAGTCATCCGGAATTAAGTGTGCAGGCTGTTTGTTATGAAAATAAAATACCTTTTACCATTCATGCCGGTATAGGTACGGATGTTATTGACCAGCATGCCTTTTTTGATGGCCAGGCAAAGGGGGGATGTTCAGGAAGGGATTTCCTCATCTATACCAGTGAAGTCTCCAGGCTTTCAGAGGGAGGTGTGATACTGAATGTGGGCAGTGCTGTAACCGGACCAGAAGTTTTTCTGAAAGCAGCATCAATGGCAGGGAATATCGGGCAGGTCCCGAATAAGATCATTACGGCAAATTTTGACCTCAGGCCTTTCAGTCCGGATACCTTCGCTGATGAAAGCGCTGCCCCCTATTATTACCGTGATCAGAAAAGTATTGTAAACCGTATTCCGCAGGCATTTGGAGGGAAAGGTTATTATATTGGCGGAAATCAGAAACACAGCATTCCTCTCTTGTATAAAGAATTGATCAAATCCATATGATGCAAACAGACCATATCAGAGATATTTTAAAAAAGATCAACAGAGTAAGCATTGCCGTCTACGGAGATTTTTGTCTGGATGCTTACTGGCTTATGGACCCGGATGGTTCGGAAGTTTCGGTTGAAACAGGTTTGCCGGCAGAAGCCGTTGCAAAGCATTTATACTCTCCGGGAGGGGCGGGTAATATTGTCGCGAACCTGGCCGCACTTAAACCAGCTGCTATAAAAACCGTGGGGGTGATTGGCAATGATATCCATGGCCGTGAGCTTCGGTCCCAACTCCAGGCTTTGGGAGCCGATACTGGTTCACTGACCATCCAGGATGAAGATTTTGACACCTACACTTACACGAAGAAGATATATGGGGACAAGGAAGACCCTCGCATTGATTTTGGTTTGAAAAACAGGCGGTCCAGGGAAACAGACGCAGAACTGCTGAAGCATATCTCGATAGCGCTGGAAAACTGCGATGCCCTGATATTCAACCAGCAGGTAACAGGCAGTATCACTAACAAGGATTTTATAGAAGAGGCAAATCAACTTTTTGAGAGATTTGAAAACAAAATTGTGGTACTCGATTCCCGACATTTTAACGCAAGTTTCCGGAATGTATACCGCAAAACGAATGAAATTGAGATAGCCGTTCTTAATGGCCTGGATGTAAATCCGAAAGACTACATATCCATCTCCAATGTAAAGAAATACGGAACCAGGGTCTATGAGCAATATGGAAAGCCTGTTTTTGTTACCTGTGGTTCCCGTGGCATTGTTAGCATTGATGCTTCAGGAATAAGCGAAATCCCAGGTATACAATTGCTGAAAAAACTCGATACAGTGGGCGCTGGAGATACTACCATCTCTGCCCTTACGCTATGCCTCGCTGCCCACATCCCACCCCATGAATCAGCTGCATTTGCGAATTTTGCAGCAGCAGTGACCGTGCAGAAGCTGTTTACTACCGGGACTGCCTCGGGTGAGGAGATCATTGAATTGAGCCGGGATGTTGACTATAACTACCAGCCTGAACTGGCAGTGGACCTGCGCCAGGCCAAATTTCTGCCTGATTCAGAGATTGAACTATGTTCCCCCGATGTTATGTTAAGAATGGGGAATATAAAGCATGCCTTATTTGACAACGATGGTACCGTCAGTACATTAAGACAGGGCTGGGAAACGATCATGGAGCCGGTCATGATCAAAGCCATTCTGGGAGATCAATACGAGAGCGCAGGCAACGAACTGTACCAGGAAGTAAGAAGCCGGGTTCTTGAATTCATCGACATGTCAACCGGTATTCAGACCATCCTTCAGATGGAAGCCCTTGTAAAGATGGTGGACGAATTCAATATTGTTCCAAAAGAAAAGATACAGGATAAATTTGCATATAAGAAGCTATATCTTGATTCCCTGACAGCGGTTGTCTCCAGGAAGCTTGAGAAACTAGCAAATGGGCAGCTGAACATAGATGATTTCACCATGAAGGGATCCTTCGATTTTTTGAAAGCATTGAAAGAAAAGGGGGTAAAACTTTATATGGCCAGTGGTACAGATAAGGAGGACGTTATAAATGAGGCAAAATTACTCGGGTATGCGGACCTGTTTGATGGTGGCATATACGGCTCTGAAAATGACGTTAAAAAATATTCAAAAAAGTTGATCATAAACAGGATCATCAACGATAACAATCTCAAAGGGAATGAGCTTGTCGTATTTGGAGACGGACCCGTTGAGATCAAAGAATGCATAAAATCCGGTGGGATTGCAGTTGGAATTGCCAGTGATGAAATCAGGAGGTTTGGACTGAACGAGGAAAAGCGAACGCGACTGATAAAGTCCGGGGCACAGATCATCATACCTGACTTTTCACAAATAGACAGACTACTTGATCTATTGATAAACAAATAATTATCTTCATTGCTCATGAACGCAAAGCAACAAACAGGCAAATATTACCTGGGATATGATATTGGGGGAACCAAGTGCAGTATAGTACTGGGAGATAATTCTTTTAATATATACGAGAAAATAGTTTTTGCTACCCGGACCGAACGAGGTTACCAGGAAATCATTAATGACTTCAAAACCCATACGTATGAACTCTTCAGGAAGTATGAACAGAATAATCTGGTCAAGATCGGGATCAGCTGCGGGGGACCGCTAGATTCAGTAAAAGGGATAATATATTCTCCGCCCAATCTGCCCGGGTGGGACGCCGTACCGATTACCGGGATCTTTGAAAAGGAATTTAACGTAGGAGTTGCTGTCCAGAATGATGCCAATGCCTGTGCCCTTGCAGAATGGATGCTGGGAGCCGGCAAGGGTACAAAAAATATGGTCTTTCTTACATTTGGCACAGGAATGGGTGCCGGTCTGATTTTGAACGGACAGCTGTATGCCGGGACAAATGATCTGGGAGGTGAAGTGGGCCATATAAAACTGGCAGAGGATGGCCCGGTCGGTTTTGGAAAAGCTGGTTCATTCGAAGGTTTCTGCAGCGGTGGCGGAATTGCCCGGCTGGCCGGAAGCCATATAACTGAAAAACTTCAGGCAGGGGGAAGGGTTAATTTCTGCCCAACAAAAGATCAAATTAAGGATGTAACCGCAAAAGATGTTTTTGAAGCGGCCATTGCCGGTGATCCGGTCGCTGAAGAAATCATTCATGTTTCTGCTGCATATTTAGGAGAAGGCCTTGCTATTCTAATCGACATACTGAATCCCGAATGCATTGTGATAGGCAGTATATATACCAGAAATGAAGAACTTCTTAAGCCCTATATTGAAAAGGTTTTGGAACGTGAAGCCATTCCTGAGGCCAGAAAGGTTTGCAGAATAGTACCAGCGGATCTGGGTGATAACATCGGCGATTACGCTGCATTATGCGTGGCCTTGAACAATTAATAGAAAACACATGAAAGAAGAAGATATATTAAATGAGATGATCAGCCGTTATCCTGCCCTTGAATCCTGTCAAAACGACATCCGGGAAGCTTGCCAGGCAGTAATTAATTGTTACTCGAATCAGGGGAAGGTATTATTATGTGGGAACGGAGGCAGTTGTGCAGATGCAGACCACATAGTCGGAGAGCTTATGAAGAGCTTTGAAAGGAAACGTCCGATCCATAAAAATCTCGAAGACAGCCTGAAAGGGGTATCTGCAGAAAGAGGGACCTATATCGCAGAAAGGATTCAGAATGCCCTGCCTGCAATATCACTGAATGCACATTCATCCCTGAATTCAGCCATATCCAATGACATGGATGCCAGCCTGGTTTTTGCCCAGCAGGTTGCAGGCTATGGTGAAAACGGTGATGTACTGATCGCTATAAGCACTTCCGGAAACTCTCAGAATATTATTGATGCTACCATCACCGCGAAAGCAAAAGGATTAACTGTGATTGGCCTGACCGGGCAAAACGCAGGTAAAGTGAAACCATACTGTGATATCACAATTTGCGCCCCATCCGTCAGTACTCCAGAGGTACAGGAATTTCATCAACCCATTTATCACACCATTTGCAGGATTGTGGAGAACAGACTTTTCTAAACTGCCGGCAAACCTCAATCCACGGTTTCAACTTTATCAAGCCCATGCTTTTTAGCATATTCCTGGGCCTGGTGGATGAATGCCTGTAATCGAAGCTCAATGGCAGTATCTTCCTGGCCATCATAGGGGATACTCAGGTATGGAAGGTCACCATGATCCTTTTTAAACTGCCTTGATACTGCAGACACTACAGTTCCGGGCATACAGGTGAAAGGCAGTATATTCACAATACCGGAAATACCGGTTTGTGCCAGGAGCACGGAGCTACCAAGGTTGAGTGCCGGATCACCGTCATAGTGCTTGTGGATATATGCTCCACAGGAATTGAGCATTTCATTTACCGAGAGATCCCTTGACTCATCAATCATTCCATGGACAGCCCTGTACAACTGCCTGGCTGAAAATTCCTGTGCATATGATTGAATTTTTGATTTCATAATCCCTTTGTAATCACCCTTCCAGCGGCTGTCACGGGTCCATCGTATGGTAGAATAGGCAACCCATTCGGAGAAGGGGGC
Source organism: uncultured Bacteroidaceae bacterium (assembly GCA_963767555.1). Lineage (GTDB taxonomy): Bacteria > Bacteroidota > Bacteroidia > Bacteroidales > SM23-62 > SM23-62. The sequence goes on from CAVYEL010000010.1 coordinate 825,603, forward strand.
GATAAATGTCTCAGCACCGAATTTCTCCAGCCGCGGTACAAGAAATCCACTGCAGAATGCATTATCCCTCATAAATATCTCACCTACAACGGCGATCACCGGTTTTTTCTCTCCATTGGAAAGGGGCACATTAAGGAATTTTTTACCAGCCTGATGCAAAGTATCTGCCAGGTCCCCTGCACCATTCTCTATGGATCTGATTACGGCCTGCAGTGATTCCTGGTAGATTTTCTCAATGGAACCCTCAACGGCTTCATAAGGTTTTCGTTCCTGTTTGAGTTTCCGCAATATATCAACTGCAACAAATCCTTTCCATGCCCTGAACCTGAATTTACTCCCATTTTCACCGCCCAGATCCTCGTAGGAGGTATCATTGGAAGGGGAGATGATCTTCACATCCTCAAAACCAAGCCGGTTGAAAAGAACCCGTTGCAGACGGTTGTATTGTCCGAACCTGCAGGGCCCGTTATGGTCAGGCATAAAGAAACTGATCTTCGAAGGATCTGTACCCGGTTCCTGCAGTTTTTTCAGGAAGCTGCCGGTAGTGCAGATCATTGGGAAGCATTCCCTGGCCGAGGTATATTTCCTGCCCAGGTCCAGGTCCTCCTTGTTCTGCATGGGCAAAACCTCGGAAGCAAGTCCCACACTTCTGGCTGCTGCTGAAATGCCATGGGCCGCATCAGACATATAGGGAAAGTAAAGCACCCTGTCCTTACTCGGCGAGGGATCCATGGATCCGGGCCTGAGCACTTTCTTTCAGCTTATCGGCTATCCTTGAACCGCTAAGGCTGTCTAGAAATGCCTCATATCGAGTGATCATACCGGCATCGGCACTGTGTTCGTCAATCTCCAATTCCATATAGGGTTTGCCGGCCATTTCCTCATGCACGAAATGTGAAAGGAAGGAATCCGGTCCGCATCTGAAATTACCCATATAGATGGCGTGCAGGCGGGGATCTTTGGCAACCAGTCTTGCAGCCGCGAGAATTTTCTGCCCGTTAGGCCAGTACATTTTGTTGTAATCCCTGGTTATTCCTTCCTTTTCAAGAGGCAGAAAATCAATAGGGATCGGCAATACATCGAGGTTGATCAGTTTTTCGATCATGCTCAGGTTCAGGGATGGATCCCCTGTATTGTACGGTCTTCCTAATATTACAAGGCACTCTTTGTCTTCGGGAAGGTTGGAGAGAACCTGGTCACCTAGAGTCCTGACCTTGCCTTCCATAGCATGCTGGGCCTCCTGTGCAAGCGCAATGGCCTTCACTACTTTCCCTTTGAGATCTTGAACTTGTCCCACATGAAATCTGACAATTCCTTGTTCAGAACCTTGCCAAAATACCTGAAATTAAGTGTGGGGACCAGGAGTTTATCCTTCTGCTCTTCTTCAAGGGCAGGTTTCACCATGAAAGGATAGGTCTGTATCCAGGGACAATTATAATTGGCGGTCGGGTTATCTTCTTCAGCCTGGGTGTTGATGATAAAAGGAGCAAAAATATGATCCACCTGCTTCTGGTACAGGTCATCAATGTGGCCGTGAATAAGTTCAACGGGGAAACAGGTCTCCGCAACTATCATCTCGAGGGATTTCTTTATCAGGGTATTATCGGATTCCCCGGAAATGACAACCCTGAAACCGAGATCTTCGAAGAATGTTCTCCAGAAGGGGAAGAACTGGTAGAATACCATGAGTGCCCTGGGGATCCCAATGGTCTTTTTCCCCTTATCCATTTCTACATCTTCACCGGTCTCGTACCCTTCTGTCAGAAGGTCTACCTTTTGCTGGAAGTAGTCAGGGATTCCCTTCCCCTTTCCTTTACGTTCTTCCATCTCATATTTTTCACACCTGCCTCCGTAATAGAGGGCCTTGGACTCCCCTTCTATCTGCACACGCCTGATTTCGCATTCATTGCTGCATTCCTTGCAGGTAAAACGCTTTACCTTGTAAGGTATCTTTGATATGTCGAATCCCTTGAATCGTGTCTCGGTTCCTTTCTCAAGAATGTAATCACGGGCAAGCATGGCCGCGCCGATAGCACCTGTCACGTCGAAGTGGGGAGGGACATGGATCTTTTTCCCGGTAATTTTTTCAAAAGCAGCGACTACGGCTTTATTATTGGTAACCCCTCCCTGGAAAAGGACATGATTACCAACCCGCTTTTTCCTGACCACTTTAAGGATATAGTTCTTAACAATTGAATATGCCAGTCCCCCGACAAGATTCTCCTTCTCGACTCCTTTCTGCTGGAAAGAATTCAGGTCCGATTCCATGAACACCGTGCATCGGTCTCCCATGGCAGCAGGTCTCTCTGCCTTGAATGCAAGGTTGGCAAATTCATCAACAATATTGATGTCGAGCTTTTCAGCCTGTTCCTGGAGGAAAGACCCGGTTCCGGCTGCACAAACCTTGTTCATCTCAAAGTCAGTAACAACTCCGTTATCGATAGCTATGTACTTGGAATCCTGTCCCCCGATCTCAAAAATGGTGTCAACTTCGGGATCATAAGCGATGGCAGCAGTTGCCTGGGCAGTAATCTCATTACGTATTACATCGGCCCCTATAAAATCACCCGTGAGGTATCGACCCGAACCGGTAGTGCCTGCAGCTTTGACGGTTACCCTGTCCCCCACTTCCTCGGAAATCTCTGACATGCCCTTCCGGATGGCTTCCAGGGGTTTACTTTCGGTGGGAAGGTAGCGCCTGGCCACGACCCTGTCCTGTTCGTCAATCAATACCACGTTGGTACTCAGGGAACCTATGTCGAGTCCCAGGAAAACTTCTGTTTTCCCCTCCCCTTCCGGCAGGGGATGGACTGTTTTATCATAATGGGTCTCGGCTTCAAACAATTGATCCTGGAAATTACCACGGGACTTCTTTTCTTCCAGGTATTGATCAAGCTGATCCAATCCTTTGAAACCAGTGACATTTCCTTGATCTCTCATGCAAATGGCAGCACCTATGGCTCCCATTGATGCATGATGTTCAGGTATGATCAGGTCTTTTTCTCCGGCATTAATAAGTTCCCTGAAAGCACGAACCATGCCAGCATTTGCCGCCACCCCTCCCTGGAACGAAACAGGAAAATTCAACTGTTTCCCCCTGCCCAGGGTACTGACAAAATTCCTGGCTACAGCAAAGCATAAGCCGGCCACGATATCATATACGGGGGTGGCTATCTGCTGAAGGTGGATCATATCGGATTTGGCAAATACGCTGCAACGGCCAGCAATCCTGGGTGGATTTTCTGATTTCAGTGCCATCTCCCCGAATTCCTTTTCAATCGATACCCCTATCCTGTTGGCCTGCTGGTCAAGGAAAGATCCTGTACCGGCTGCACAAATGGTATTCAGTTCAAAATCGGAAAGCTTAGATGCATCAGACTCATCGCCATTCAAAAGGATGAGCTTTGAATCCTCTCCACCCATCTCGATGACCGTCCTTACTTCGGGATACAAGCGAGATGTTGATTCTGACTGGGCGATCACCTCATTGATATAGGCCCCGCCCAGGATCTCAGATGCCAGCTTACCTCCAGTGCCGGTAAATGCTATCTCGGGAAATACATTTTCAGGGAAATTTTTCAATACCTCTTCCATTATTAGCCGCAACTGTTCGAAAGGATTGCCCTGGCAATAATCGTAGCGCTCTAATTGTACCTGGCCATCCTGGTCAAGGACAACGGTATTGATGGAAATAGAACCGATGTCAATACCCAGGGTATATGTTTTGTTAAATTGGAGTGGTTTGGCAGGTTCTGTGGTCATAGTAAAGGGCTTATGGTTTGAGAATCTGATCTTTTATAAATACTAACCGTTAACCAAGTAAAAATTTAGAAAAAAATAAGCATCAAAAATCTTAAAATCTAACAAATTCCGGTACTAAATTATTTATTTATAATCTCTCTAAATAAATGCGGTCTATCTGATATCAACCATTAATCAAGTTTTAATACAGCCAGAAAGGCAGATTGTGGGATTTCAACGTTGCCCACCTGGCGCATTTTCTTCTTCCCCTTTTTCTGTTTTTCAAGCAATTTGCGCTTACGGGTAATATCCCCCCCATAACATTTGGCTGTGACATCCTTTCTTAGTGCCTTGACAGTTTCGCGGGCAATGATCTTCGCACTTATGGCAGCCTGTATGGCAATATCAAATTGCTGCCTGGGGATGAGTTCCTTTAGTTTTTCACATATCCGCCGACCAAAAGCATATGCATTATCCCTGTGTATCAATGTGGACAAAGCATCTACCATTTCCCCGTTCAGCAGGATGTCGAGCCGGACCAGGTTGGCTTTCTGATAGCCGATCTGGTAATAATCAAATGAGGCATAACCCTTGGAAATGCTTTTCAATTTATCATAAAAATCAAATACAATCTCAGTCAGGGGCATTTCGAAGGTAACTTCCACACGGTCGCTTGTCAGGTAGACCTGGTTTTTGAGGGCACCCCTTTTATCGATGCAAAGCTTCATTACGGAACCCACATAATCTGATTGTGAGATGATCTGTGCCCTGATGTAGGGTTCCTCAATATAATCAATATGTGTTATATCCGGGAGTCCTGATGGATTATGCACCTCTACCAGCTCTCCCTTGGTGGTATGTACCAAAAAGGAAACATTGGGTACGGTGGTGATCACATTCATGTCAAATTCCCTTTCCAGCCGTTCCTGTATGATCTCCATGTGGAGGAGTCCGAGGAAGCCACACCTGAATCCAAATCCAAGAGCAGCCGATGATTCCGGTTCATAGGTCAGGGAGGCATCGTTAAGCTGCAGTTTTTCCATGGAGCTTCTCAACTCTTCGTAATCATCTGCATCCACGGGATATATCCCGGCAAAAACCATGGGTTTGACATCCTTGAATCCTTCTATAGCTGCTTCACAGGGATTCTCAACATGGGTGATGGTATCTCCCACCTTGACCTCACTGGATTCTTTAATCCCGGATATAATATATCCAACATCCCCGGCACTCAGTATCTTACGGGGTTCTGGCTTGAGTTTAAGTACGCCTACCTCATCTGCATCATATTTCCTTCCCGTGGCAACAAACTTAACATAGTCATTCGTTTTCAGGGTACCATTCAATATCCTGAAATAGGCAAAGATCCCCCTGTATGAATTAAATACGGAATCAAATATCAGGGCTTCGAGGGGCTTGTCGGGATCACCTGTCGGAGAGGGTATTCTCTCGATGATGGCTTTCAGGATCGTGTCCACGCCAAAGCCTGTTTTCCCGCTGGCCTGGATGATGTCTTCCTGCTCACAACCGATCAGGTCCATGATCTGGTCCAATACCTCATCAGGCATGGCCGCCTCCAGATCCATTTTATTCATTACGGGGATGATCTCCAGGTCATTCTCCAGGGCCAGGTATAAGTTTGAAATGGTCTGGGCCTGTATCCCCTGAGTTGCGTCAACAATGAGCAGTGCCCCTTCACAGGCTGCAATTGACCTGGATACCTCATAGGAGAAATCCACATGTCCCGGGGTATCTATCAGGTTGAGGAAATAGGTTTCACCATCCTGCTCCATTTCCATTTGAATGGCATGGCTCTTTATGGTAATTCCCCGTTCACGTTCCAGGTCCATATCATCCAGTACCTGTTCCTGCAGATCCCTGTCAGATATAGTCTTCGTTATTTCCAGCATGCGGTCAGCCAGGGTACTTTTCCCATGATCAATATGGGCTATAATGCAAAAATTGCGTATGTTATTCATGTACTGGTTCATTGGCCGGAAATGAGGTACAAAGATAGTATAAATCGGCTCTTATGAAATGCCCGGGAACATGGTTGAAGAAAAGTAAAAAGCCCTGTTTTGAGCCGGTAATACCGGTGCAAAACAGGGCCTGATCTATATATGGAGTTAATGTGGTATTTACATCATTCCGCCCATACCACCTGGAGGGCCGGCTGGCATTGGAGGTTCTGGCTCCGGCTCATCTGCCAGCACACATTCGGTTGTCAGGAGCATGCCTGCAATGGAGGCAGCATTCTCGAGAGCAATTCTGGCAACTTTTGCAGGATCAATCACACCTGCTTTCAGCAGATTCTCATAGGTCTCAGTCCTGGCATTAAATCCAAAATCATTCTTTCCTTCTTTCACTTTTTGTACGGCTACTGAACCCTCTACACCTGCATTTTCAGCAATAATGCGAAGTGGCTCTTCAAGGGCCCTGCGAACGATGGCAATACCGGTTGTCTCATCATCATTATCTCCTTCGGCTCCTTCGAGTTATCAACTGCCCTCAGGTAAGCTACCCCGCCCCCGGCAATAATGCCTTCTTCAACGGCAGCCCTGGTAGCGTTCAGTGCATCATTCATACGGTCTTTCCTCTCCTTCATCTCTACTTCTGATGCAGCGCCAACATACAATACGGCAACCCCGCCGGCCAGCTTGGCCAGTCTTTCCTGGAGTTTTTCCTTATCATAGTCAGAGGTAGTATTTTCAATCTGAACCTTTATCTGGTTCACCCTTGCGTTAATGGTTTCCTTATCTCCTGAGCCATTCACAACGGTTGTATTGTCCTTGTCAATGGAGATTTTTTCACACTGTCCGAGCATATCGAGGGTGGCACCTTCTAGTTTCAGGCCTTTTTCTTCAGAAATAACCGTTCCGCCTGTCAGAATGGCAATATCCTCAAGCATTTCTTTCCTTCTGTCGCCAAATCCTGGAGCTTTTACCGCTGCTACTTTCAGGGAGCCCCTTAATTTATTGACTACGAGTGTGGCAAGCGCTTCACCATCCACATCTTCGGAAATAATAAGCAATGGCCTGCCTGTCTGAGCTGTTGATTCAAGTACCGGAAGAAGGTCTTTCATCACGGATACTTTTCTTGTCGAACAGAAGAATATACGGATTATCAAGTACAGCTTCCATCTTTTCTGTGTCGGTCACGAAGTAGGGTGAAATATATCCCCTGTCAAACTGCATTCCTTCAACCACCTCTACATATGTATCAGAAACCTTGGCTTCCTCGATGGTAATAACGCCTTCCTTCTTCACTTTTTCCATGGCTTCGGCGATCAGCTTTCCAATTTCCAGATCATTATTGGCAGAAATGGAAGCCACCTGCTCAATTTTTGTAATGTCATCACCAATGTCTTCAGACATACCTTTTAAAGCCTCAATCACCTTGATGACAGCTTTGTCAATACCTCTTTTCAGGTCCATCGGATTGGCCCCGGCAGTCACGTTTTTAAGTCCTACATTCACAATAGCCTGTGCCAGCACTGTGGCTGTAGTAGTTCCGTCACCTGCATCATCATTGGTCTTGGAAGCAACTTCCTTCACCATCTGGGCACCCAGGTTCTCAAATTCATCGCTGAGTTCAATTTCCTTAGCCACGGTTACACCATCTTTGGTTACCTGGGGGGCACCGAATTTCTTATCAATAACAACATTGCGCCCTTTTGGTCCAAGGGTCACCTTAACTGCATTGGCAAGAGCATCAACACCTTTTTTCAGCAGATCCCTTGCTTCAATATCATACTTAATTTGTTTAGCCATTTTTTAATATTTTATAATGATTTATTAGAATTAATTACCCTTTAAACAATAGCCAGGATATCTGACTGCTTCATGATGAGGAAATCATTCCCGTCAACAGTAAGGTCAGTACCGGAATACTTGCCATAAAGTACAAGATCACCTTTTTTGACTTCCATTTTTTCATCGCTGGTACCCGGACCAACAGCCACAACAGTTCCCTTTTGTGGTTTTTCTTTTGCTGTATCGGGAATGATGATCCCGCTAGCGGTTTTTTCTTCTGCTTCCATGGGTTCAATAAGTACCCTGTCGGCCAGTGGCTTAATCTTTGCGTTTGCCATTTTACTTTGTATTTAATTAGTTAGACATTTTTCAATTTCGAGAAGTCTCTTTTCATATTTTATGCCAAAGCTGTTTCAGGACCCTATGGCATTGAAAACCAAAAAAAAAGTGTCAGGTTGTCATAATCCCTGACACTTTTGTGGAAATCTCTTTTACGTCCTTCTTTTATTGCTGCTCACCTTCCGGACTGCCTCCTGGTTCAGGAACGGTTGTTGGAAATTGTGGAATGGCATTGGGGTCAACCACATTATCAATCTGGTCTTCGATGACCGAACGCTGGCTACCTTCACTACGGGGAATGGTAAGGCTTCCAATTACACTGAATACCAACATGGCAACTGCCAGTGTCCAGGTTGACTTCTCAAGAAAGTCTGTGGTTTTCCGTACGCCCATAAATTGGTTGGAAGACTGGAAATTGGAGGCAAGGCCTCCACCCTTTGAATTCTGTACCAGGACGATCAGCACCATCAACACACATACGATCACAACGAGCACGGATATCAGATTGTAGATCATGACTTTATCAGTTTTTTTCTAATTGACTTTTTATCCTGTTAATTTGCGACGCAAAGTAAGTACTTTTTTCCGGATATTTCAAACTTAATTTCTCGTATGCATAGATGGCCTTTTTCAGCAGGCCCTGCTTTTCATAGATCCTTGCAAGTGTCTCTGTCATAAACGAATCACTGTCCAACGAGCTTGCGTCAGACAAGTCTTTTCCACTCGGGGGAATTTCATGGCCGCGGGCAAGGGCAGGACTGTCTGTAATAAACTTGTCGATCAGGTCTTCCTTTTGGGTTCTCGCAGGTTTCTCCGGAGATATTGACTGAAAATGGTCAAACCAGCCTGTGAATGTATATTCTTCAATGGCCGTTGTTTCTGAGGGGACAGATTCTTCCTCAAGTTGATACGCCCCTGTAAATGCAAATTCGTCGCTGCTCTCATTTACCGGTTCAGGATCAAGCAATCTCTTTACTACGTCTTCTTCCTGGCCTGCTTTGTCGCCTGATTCGTTGCTCTGCTCATCCATCCAGGTTACCGGAGTCTTAACGACAGGGGCATGGATCAGGTGATACAGTACGGTTCTGTCCCCGGCATATGCTGCAGAATCCCGCAGTATTTCATGAAATTTTATACTGTCAATATTATGGTGGTTTTTGGCCACAAGCAGATGTGCTGTCTGGAACCAGGGATAGGTATTCAGCAATTCTTCCAATTCCCCCAGGCTGGCCTGGTCAAGTTTTGAAGGATCATGAACAAAAGCTATGATATTTTCCCGTTTCATTATTTACTAATAAACACTACCAGTTGACAAAGGCATTGTTAAAGATATCTTCATTGATCTCCTCGATGATGGCATCAGTTAATTCAGACTTAACAGATTCGAATTGCTGTGAGCTCTCATAATCACGATACTGGGAGAAGGTTTGATCAAAACTCAGGTCGGGATCCAGGTTGTTGGTATAGGTCACTTTTACACCTATGGTAAAACGGGTGAGTGCAGCCTGATCACCAGAAATCGCCATCGCCCGTGTGGAATACACCATTATCTCGCCCTCAAAATGGGCGTCACCGGTACCGGATACGAGAGAAAGGTTGGTCTGGCGCTCACAGAGATCCCTGAATTCCTCGGTGATATACTGTCCCAGTTGAGGTGGTGCCAGGGCAGTACGGTTCTGGAAAAAATCGACAGATACTGTCTCCAGAACACCAGTATTTGCTCCCGAGAAACTATATTTTACCTTGCAGGAAAAGGCCAGCAAGGAGAGTATTATGATCAATGCTGTTTGAATTCTGTATTTCATCTCTTACTCCAGATTATGCTCCTTGATCTTCCTGTATAACGTCCTTTCTGATATTCCTAGTTCTTCTGCAGCATATTTTCTCTTGCCCCTGTGCTTGTCGAGGGCTTTTATAATCAGTTCGATCTCCTTTGCTTCAAGAGAAAGGGATTCTTCAATGATCTCTTCCGTATCCTGTATATCCTGGCTTTCCGGTGTATTAATATGCAAGGTCTGGGAAGGGACAGCTGCTGCATGGTCTGTTGATTGATAAAGCTTGTCTATCATACTGGTATGTTCCTCCTTGTACTCGGGTGTACCCCTCTTATCCATGATCTCCGCTACCAGTCTTTTCAGATCATTCATATCATTCTTCATATCGAATAATACCTTGTACAGGATCTCCCGTTCTGAATTGAATGTTTTTTCATCAATCGGCTTTTCATACAATGCAGGAAGCTTAACTGATTGATAATCCGGAAGATATTTCTTAATCGTTTCTTCATCAATCTCCCTTGTCGATTCAATGATCGAGATCTGTTCCGTAATGTTTTTCAATTGCCTGATATTCCCGGGCCACCGGTAATTTTTAAGGATCAGCCTGGCCGGTTCTGTCAGGGAGACCATAGGCATCCGGTTGATCTCGGCAAAATCACTGGCAAATTTTCTGAACAACAGGTAAATATCCTCCTTTCTCTCACGAAGGGAGGGAACATGAATGGGTACCGTATTTAGCCGGTAGTACAGATCTTCCCTGAATTTTCCCTGCTGGATGGCCCCTATTATGTCAATATTGGTAGCTGCAATTACCCTGACATTTGTCTTCTGGACTTTGGAAGAACCAACCCTGATAAATTCTCCGGATTCCAGTACACGAAGCAGCCTTACCTGGGTGGAGAGCGGCAGTTCGGCTACCTCATCCAGAAATATGGTACCTCCGTTTGCTACCTCGAAATAACCCTTCCTGCTGTCTGTGGCACCTGTAAAAGCCCCTTTTTCATGCCCGAACAATTCGGAATCTATCGTTCCTTCAGGGATTGCACCACAATTCACAGCTATATAAGCACCATGCTTTCTTGCACTGAACTGGTGGATTATCTTCGGAAAGAACTCCTTCCCCGTTCCACTTTCCCCACTGATCAAAACTGACAAATCGGTAGGAGAAACCTGCATGGCAATATCAATGGCACGATTCATTAGAGGATGGTTTCCAATGATCCCGAACCGCTGTTTGATTTTTTGAATTTCCATCTGACAAAATTTCCAAAAATGCATGACAAAATTACAATTTTCCCGGATTTTTACTAATTTGGAGAACCAAGAATATCAACACTTTCATGAATTTTATAGGAATCATACCTGCCCGTTTTGCCTCATCACGTCTTCCAGGCAAACCACTTGCGGATATCGGAGGAAAACCCATGATCCAATGGGTTTATGAAAATACCCTCCGGGAATTAGATGATGTAATCGTGGCTACTGATCATCCAGGCATCGAAAAGGCCGTGCTTGATTTCGGAGGCAGGGTAATGATGACCTCTCCTGATCATCCCAGTGGAACAGACAGGTGTGCGGAGGTGATTCAGATACTCTCAGGTGCAGATGAGGAATACCATGTCATCATCAATATCCAGGGGGACGAGCCCTTTATCCAGGCATCCCATATCAGGTTGCTGAAAGATGCCTTTTCTGCTCCTGACATGCAGATTGCCACCCTGGCAAATCCGATCAAGGACAGCTCGGAACTGATGGATCCAAATGCCGTCAAAGTAGTCGTCAATACCCATGGGGATGCATTGTATTTCAGTAGATCCCCTATACCCTACAACAGGCATGATGCAAATGATAACTGGTTATCTGGCCACTTTTACCTGAAGCACCTTGGCATGTATGCCTACCGGAGCGAGGTCCTTCAGCAGATCACTATGCTGGACCATCACCCCTTGAAAAAACAGAATCACTGGAGCAATTGCGATGGCTGGAAAATGGTTTTAGGATCAGGGTCCTGTTAACGAATGACCTGAGCCAGGGGATAGACACTCCCGAAGACCTGGAAGCTGCGAGGAGAACACTCCTATTCATATCTCAGTGAATCTGCAGGATTTTTCAGTGCCGCAGTAACCGCCTGAACACTGATGGTCAGCAAGGAAACCAGGAGTGCAAAGCCAAATGAGAGCAGGAAAGGCATAATGCTGAGTTCTATGCGATATGCAAAGTCATCCAACCAAGCCCGGGTAAAAAAGTAGGCAATGGGCCATGCGATCAGTGTAGCCAGACTAACAAGAACCACAATCTCTTTTGAGATCAACCTGACGATGATATTCACTGAGGCCCCCATGGACTTCCTTATCCCGATCTCCCTGGTACGCTGCTCGGTGGTAAATGCTGTGAGTCCAAGCAGTCCAAGGCAGGCTACCAGTATGGCCAGGATGGAAAAAATGGTGAAGATGCTACGGGTCCTGGCCTCCTGAGCATAATTCCTTTCAAAGCTTTCATCCATGAAAAAATACTGGAAGGGATGGCCGGATGTAAAATCATCCCAGGTATTTTCGATCTGTTTTACTGTGGCATGTATATTTTCCGGTTCCAGCTGTATGCTCAGGAAGGGAATCCATCCCCATTCAGGTGGTCTGAACCTCATCATGTGGGGTCTGATCTCTGCATGCAGGGACTGGTTATGAAAATCCTTAACCACCCCGGTGACCTGCAGGTGTTCCCTATCTTCAGGATTTTCATCGGGTCTGATGAACCTGCATTGTAGCGGATCTTCTATATTAAAATTCCGGATGGTGGCTTCATTGACAACAATGGCAGTACTATCCGATGCGAAATCATCACTGAGGAACCTTCCTTCTACGATTTCCAATCCATATGTCTCTGGAAAATCAGGATCAATATAGTTTACCTCCAGCAGGAAAGTCTGGTCTGCAGGCCTACCTTCCATCATATGTCCGTTAAAATTTGTGATATTCCCCGGCACCATGGTTGAGGATGCTGATGATATAACACCCGGGATCTTAGCAATTTCCTGTTTGAATGTCTCAACATGATTCCTCCCCACTACTCCAAAACGCTGGATCACCAGCATCTGTTCCTTGTTAAACCCAAGGTCCTTATTGATCATGTATTTCATCTGCCTGTTTATGACCAGGGTGCCCAGGATGATAAAGATTGAGATGCCGAACTGTATGATCACGAGTATCCTCCTTAGCAGTCCCGACCTGGCGCCTTTTTCTATCTTACCGGAAAGGACAGCCACAGGCTTGAAAGACCCCAGAAAAAAGGCCGGGTAACTGCCTGCCAGCAAACCTATCAGGATTGCAAACAGCAGGAGTCCCGGAATAACGTACCATTCCCCCAGGTAATCAAGAAAAAGACTTAACTGAACCTGCCTGTTAAATGCCGGCAGCACCAGCTCCAGCAAAAGGAGAGCGATCACAAGGGCCATAAGGACCATGATAAATGATTCTGCCAGGAATTGCCAGACAAGGGAAGCTTTCATGGATCCAACCACCTTGCGTAATCCCACTTCCCTTGCCCTGCCGGCTGAACGGGCCGTTGAAAGGTTCATGAAATTTATGCAGGCAATCAGTATGATAAACAGTGCAATGGAAGAAAAGATAAACAGGTACTTCCTGTCACTTGAGGGACTGAGGTTATCTTCAATGGTAGGATCAAGATGGATATCAAGCAGGGGCTGTACCTTAATTTTGTAAAAATTCCCTGCCACTTCCCAGTCCTCCAGACTTGCCCCGATGAAGGACTGTATCTCCGGTCCCACATATTTTCTCATGATAGGGTCGATCTTTTCATCAAGAACTTGAGTGCTTATACCCTCTTCAGTCAACAGGTAAGTATGAAGGTTGTTGCTGGTCCACTGCGTCTCGTTGGACCTGCCATTACTCTGATAATCCACCAGGATATCAAATTTCATATGGCTATTTCCCGGGACGTCTTTCATCACCCCGGTAATGGTATAGTCAACAGAATCCGTGAATAACTCCAGTGTTTTACCCATGGGGTCTCCATCCCCAAAATAGCGTCTGGCAGTTGATTCGGAGATGACCATGGAGCGAGGTTCGGTCAATGCACTGCGGGGATCCCCATGGATCAAAGGATAGGAGAACATTTCCAGGAACCCTGAATCCGCCCAGTAAAAATTATCCTCCATGAAGGTTTTTTCGCCATGCCTGATCAGCACATTTCCAGAGTGATCTACCCGTGTAAAATTGATCACTTCCGGGATCTCATCCACAAATGCCGGTCCCGATGGAACGGCAGTGTTGGCGGACTTGAACTCGGAATCGGCAAATCTTCCGGTCACCCAAACGCGGTAGATCTGATCTGCTTTTTCGTGGAATGTATCATAACTGTTTTCATGTACAACAAATAGCACGATCAGGATACTGCAGGCAATCCCAATGGCTAATCCTATAATATTGATGAGTGCATAAGCCTTCTGTCGGAACAGGTTTCTTAAGGCGACCTTGAAAAAATTCTGGAACATGGTACAGGGATTAGTTTTAAATAAGACGAATTATTCCCGGTACTGTTACAGATTTTTATTCATATTGTAAAGCTTCTACAGGATTTGCACGGGCTGAGCGTATAACCTGAAAACTTATTGTAACAAGTGCAATAACCAGTGCAAGTATGGCGGCCAGGAAAAAGAACCATGCTTCCATATTGATGTGATAGGCAAATTTTCCAAGCCATAATTTCATGCCCATGTAAGCAACAGGGAAAGCAATCAGGTTTGCCCAGATGACCCATTTGGTAAATTGGGCTGATAACATCATTGAAATTTTCGGTATGGAGGCCCCCATTGCTTTTCTGATCCCAATCTCTCTTGTCTTCTGCTCAGCAGCATGAGACGCCATACCAATCATCCCAAGGATGGCTATGAAAATAGCCAGGAAGGAGAAGATTGCAAAAATATTTGCTGTGGTTTCCTCTTCATTATATAAGGCATCGAGGTCCTCGTTCAGAAAGTAATAATCAAAAGGTTCATCCTGGACAAATTTCTTCCAGACTTTCTCGATATAAGCCAGAGATTCCGGCATTTTATCACCTGATATCCTTACAGACAAAAATTGGGCATGGGATTTTTCAGGCAACAGGATAAAGGCAATTGGTTTTATCTCGCTGTGCAGGGATTCAAAATGAGAATCCTTTACGACCCCCTGTATAGTATAATCCATGGCCTCTCCCATCAGGCTATAACCAGAAAGATGCATTCCAACAGGATTCTCAAAGCCTATCTCACGTGCCGCTGATTCATTGATGATCAATGAACCATAGCATTCAACATCGGCTGACTGATAAAGATCCCCGGTCAGTAAATACATTTGCATGGTCCTCATAAAATCATAATCAGCCATTATGGGCCTTAAATATACCAGCTGTTCCACACCGAGTGTATCTATATAGAAAGGATATGGCTCCATCGGACTTCCCGGCAGGGCAGTAGATACAGAGGCTGCATTTATTGTAGGATGCTTAAGCAGGATCTCCTTAAAGGTATCCCGTTGAGACTGAATGGCGTATGCCCGCTGAATAACTACCATATTTTGTTGATTGAATCCCAGGTTCAAGTTTCTGAAGTACTTGACCTGCTGATATATGATCATGCTTGAAATGAAGAGGATAATGGACATTGAAAATTGTAATAAAACCAGGAATCCCCTGAGCCGGGTGCTGCGCATCCCTTTAAAACTCCTTCCCCTGAGTATATGGACCACTTTAAAGGCTGAAAGATAGAAAGCCGGATAGATCCCTGAAACAATCCCGATGATGAAGGCTCCAAAAATAAAACCGGGTATCAGGTACCAGTTGTCCAGGTAAAAAATATCCAGGTTTTTGTCCAGGTATATGTTCAATGGCCTAAGTAATAATTCCAGAACAACCAGGGATAGGAATAATGCCATGAAGCTGAAGAAAACCGATTCAGACAGGAACTGGAAGATCATCTGCCGGGGGCTTGCACCCATAACCTTTCTAAGGGCAACTTCTTTTGCCCTCGTAATAGATTTTGCCGTAGACAGGTTCATGAAATTGACACAGGCTACGACCAGGATCAGCAGGGCGATGAAAATAAATACATAAATATATACTTTGTCCGTACCACTCTCAAACTCGCCTTCCTCCACTGCATTCAGATGGATATCCGAGACTGGCTGCAGGTAAAACTCAAAGGAATCCTCATCTGTAAAATTCATGGACTTTTCACCGACATAACCGTCAAGTTCCGCAATGATGTTTTTTTCGATAATCCCCGGTAAATAGGTCTGAATAACATCACTTGATCTCTCCTGTTTTGCAAGGATATATGTGGCTGTGATCTCTGCTACCCAGGCCTCTTTATGATACGCCTTCTCAATCCACTTCAGAGAAGCCAGGTAGTCGAAATGAAAATGAGAATTATCGGGGACATCTTCACATATTCCTGTAATCCTGAAACTCAGACCATTATCCAGTTCGAGCGTTTTGCCCATGGGATCATCATCTCCGAAATATGCCCTGGCCGTACTTTCTGTCAGGACAATGGTCAGTGAATCTGATAATGCCGTCGCAGGGTTCCCCTGCAACAGGGGAATACTGAATATTTTGAAGAAGGATTCATCAGTATAATAGAAATTTTCAGCCGAAAGATGGATGGTCTCGTAACTTACTCTCTTATGGCTGCCTTTGATCAGTCTTGTGGCTGCCTCGATTTCAGGTACATTCCTGACGAGTTCCTGTTTCAAGGCAAGTGGGGTCATCGTACCGTCGAAACTGGTGCCGTCTACTTCTGCCAGGCGATTGACACGATAAATTCGCTTCCAGTGCTCATTGTACTTGTCATAGCTCAACTCATCCTGTACAAGGATCAATATCAGGATGCTTATGGCAATCCCAATCGATAACCCCAGAATGTTAATGACTGAATGGATCCTGTACTTTATCAGGTTCCTGAAGGCAACTTTTACATAATTTCTGAACATACTCCAACCCTTGCATAAATCGTCTCACATTTTATGCCATTATAAATATGTAACTGTATATCTGACAGTTATTAATTGAAGGAATGTTTTATTTGCCTGATTATGTGTTCGTTAATGGACACACCTGTACGGATCGGAACATGAAATAGGTGGCTTATCAGGCAGAAAGGGATTCACAGGATGCGGCGATAACTAGACTTCAATATAATTGAAATTCAGTTCTACAGCTTCAGCAAGATCTTCACCATCATCCTGCATTTTATCATCGCCTTCTTCAAAGTACCAATCAATATCTATATCAACTCCAATTCTGATTAGGTTTCTTAACGTCCTGAGTATCTGTATCATATATTTGGAAGATCCAGAATTGAAATAAGTCATTTTAAAACTGAACCGAAGTTCGGGGAGTTCATATTTGTAACTCCGGTTTATTCTGTATGGATTCCTCCAGGTTTGTCAACCACCCCAGAGGGCCCTCATAAAAGCCGGCCACATCTTCAGGTCTGGATACCCCTGATAATTCCAAATGTCCGGATTCAATCAGGAAATTTACAGAGGGAGTAAAAGCGGTGGCTGGAATGATTAAATTATCCATGATCTTCTTCGTCTAAGTGATTAATATGCAATACAAGCTCAAAATATGAAAAACCTTTTTCAATAGGTTCAAATGAAAATACAATGGTGTTTGTCGAAATTTTTGCCATCTCAATAAATCCCAGTCCGGCTCCCCCTTTCTCTGTGAATATACCATTGGTTATGGTATCCCGGTATATTTTCTTCAGTTCATCTTCGTTTGATATGTTGATTTTATTTATCCTCCTGGATATCTCTTTTTTATCCTTATCCCTGACCGGGTTCCGGGACCTGAGGACAAATCCATTTTCATTGACAATCAACTCAAATTCTGGATGGTAATCCGGATGATCCATTACAAATACTTCAAAGCGATCAGAATACTTAAGTACATTCTCAAGTATTTCAATCATCAGGGTGAGCAGTTTTTTATATTGAACCGGATCAATATGATAGGTCTCCTTTTTATTCTTCAGATCATTTAACAGGATACCAATCCTCTCGAAGGTAAACTTCCCCTTGTACTGTAATATGGTTGTTGAAGCTGAATCCAAATGGCCCGACATTAAGCACCTCAAAATAATAAAAAATGGCTGATAGATCAGGAATTAATTGAACAAAGTATTCTCATCCTGTTGATAACCTTCGTCAACCGGCAAATTTAACTGATGTGATGCCTCAACCGCGAGTTGGTCACAGCGTTCATTTTCCGGGATATTGCTATGCCCTTTGACCCATATGAGCCGGATCTTGTGTTTTCTGTATGATTCCAGAAACCTTCTCCACAGGTCAGGGTTCTTCTTTTTCTTAAATCCTTTGCGTTCCCATTCAAATAGCCATTGCTGATTTACAGGTTCACATACATAGCGGGAATCGCTGTACACGGTCACTTCTGAACCATTGTATTTCAATTGCTCCAGTGCAACAATAACGCCCAGCAGTTCCATCCGGTTGTTGGTTGTAAACTGGTAGCCCTGTGAAAGTTCTTTCCTGTGTGAACCATACTTCATGACTACTCCATATCCTCCCGGACCCGGATTCCCACGTGCCGCTCCGTCTGTATAAATGATGATTTGACCTTTAGTCATTGATATCCATTTCTTGGATTAGATGATTTGCACCTGCAAATTTATCAATGATGAAAAGCACATACCTTATATCTACGCAGATGCTTCTCTGGAAATCAGGCTCATAGATAATATCACCACTCATGGATTCCCAGTTTCCGTCAAAATTGAGTCCTATCAATTCGCCCCTGGCATTTAAAACAGGACTCCCCGAATTGCCTCCGGTTGTATCCAGGTTGGTGATAAAACAAACCCTCATGGTATTGTCACGGGCGTACGGCTCATAGTCCTTTTCCTCAAACAGCTGTTTCAATCTTTCAGGGATGTGAAACTCACGGTTTCCAGGTTCTTCTTTTTCCATGGCCCCTGCCAGCGTCGTATAATAATCATAGCTGACAGCATCCCTTGCCTGGATATCACATATGGTCCCGTAGCTTATCCGGAGGGTGGAATTGGCATCAGGGTAGAATATGCTGTCAGGATACATCTCTCGTACAGCATTAACATAATTTCGCCTGGCAGCTTTATACCTGTCATCAAGTTCTTCATACTCATCAAGGATCTGCTGGTACGTCTGGTACATTGACAAAGATCCCATGAAAGCGGGATCCTTCATTAGTTTATTGAATTTAGGTTTCTTAGTGAATTTATTGAACCTGGAGGGATCAGTAAAAATGGATTTCCTGTATAGATGATCGAAGTATTTGACAATATCCCCATCGAAATCTTTATGTAGGGTACTGAAAAGTCCGGGATAATAAAGTGGTTCGACGTCCTGGGCATACAATTTCATCATAGCAGATGCTATTTTCTGATCGGTCTGAGGATTATAATTACGGAAGAAATCCTTACCCCGGTCTTCCATCCTCTGCCTCAGGACGCTTATATCCTGTTCCTCAGAGGCATAACCCAGCTCCTGGAAGAGAAAAGGAAAAGCAACCGTGGCAAAGTCGAAAACCTCTACAGCTTTATGCAGAAGGAACATTTCTTCCAGATAACTCAGCGCATTTTCCATCATGGTCCTTTCAGAAATAACCGAATTTATTTCTGTGAGGACATCTCCAAAGGCTTCTTCCCTTTCCACATTTCCACTGACCCATTGAGAAAACTGGTCTTCCTGTGATTTTCTTTTCCCGATCACATCCAGTTTGTTAAAAGACTGGTTCTGACCAATGGAATACTTGTAATAATTACTCAGCCTTGAATATTTGGCAGTGTACTGTATTCTAACCTTGTCATTATCCTTTCATATCCTCCATCATCAGAGCCAGGACTTCTCCGCGGATCTTGATCCGGTTCTTATTTTCGATCTCTTTTACCTCTCTGACGCCGGAAGACGTTTCATACCTGTTGGTTCTGCCAGGAAAACCAAGGACCATGGAAAAATCTTCCTGCTCATAACCTGAAAGGGAAACAGGCAGCCACTTATCCGGTTTATAAGGGATATTTTCTGGTGCAAATTCAGCAGGGGTTCCATCCGGACCGGCATAAATCCTCATCAGACAGAAATCTGCATTATGCCGGGGCCATTCCCAATTGTCCCGGTCTCCTCCATAACGGCCTATGGATTCCGGAGGTGCCCCAACAAGCCTTACATCTTTGAAAGTTTCCATGATGACAAGGAAATATTCATTTCCTTCATACAATGGAACAACAACTGCCTCATAATGTGTCCCTTCCACTGCCTCATCTATTAAAGTCTCTGATGTAGTATCAATTTCGGCTTCACGTTCTGCCTCTGTCATTTCAAGATGAACCATACCGAGGATCTTTTCAGTAACATTTTCCATCCTGATAATAAAGGAAATGGTTTTCCCCGGGTTTGGCAGCTCCTCTTTCCGGGACATAGCCCAGAATCCGTTGGTAAGATAATCATGCTCAGGTGAGCTGTGGGACTGGATCTCATCCTCTCCACAATGATGATTGGTGATGATGAGTCCATCAGATGAAATGATCTCTGCTGTACAACTACCATAGTCCAGCGATCCTATTACGTCTTTGAGGCTGGGATTATCCAGGCTGTATATATCCTTCGATTCCAGTTCCAGACCCATTTCCTGCATCCTGTCCATGTTCAGGTCCTTTATCAGCGGTACGAGCCACATTCCTTCGTCAGCCCGAATGCCCGGAATGAGCAGAACCCCTATCAGATATATTATCAAGCACTTCCTCATTGCTTTCAGAATACAAAAATGCAATATTAATTTAATATTACCGGATAGCAAAAGATTACCCATGCATTTATGTTTCGTACATTTGCCCGTATGTTGAAAGATATAAGGGAAGTCGATGGAACTGAGATTACCTCCTTTGTACAGGCACAGGGAGAAAAAGCATTCAGGGGCCGCCAGATCATGGAATGGCTATGGAAGAACGGAGTGACCGATTTTGACAGAATGAGTAATTTGCCAGCCAGGTTAAGGGAGTCTCTAAAGGAGCATTTTACCCTATCCGGTCTGTTCATCAAGACAGAGCAGATCAGCAAGGATAAAACACGCAAATATGGTTTTGAATGCCCCGATGGATTGCTTGTCGAAGGAGTCCTGATCCCCAGCCAGGAAAGAATAACTGCCTGCTTATCATCACAGATAGGTTGCCCTCTGAATTGCAGCTTTTGTGCTACTGCCAGATTGAAAACCAGAAGAGACCTCTCTGTCGGTGAGATATTTGACCAGGTAGTACTGCTGCAGGATGCCAGCCAGGAGGCTTACGGGACCCATCTCTCCAACCTGGTATTTATGGGTATGGGGGAACCGCTGCTGAATTATGACAATGTTACCCTTGCCATTTCCCATATGATTGATGAAAAGGGTCTCGGCATATCACCCAGGAGAATTACCCTGTCCACAGCTGGACTGACAAAAGGAATTACCAGACTGGCCCATGAAAAAGTAAGATTCAAACTGGCCATTTCCCTGCATACGGCCAATGAGGTAAAGCGAAACGCCCTGATGCCCGTAAATAAATCCAACCCGCTGCCTGCTCTTGCTGATGCCTTAAAGATATTTCATCAGGAAACCAATACACGTATTACCTATGAATACCTGCTGATAAAAGATTTCAACGACAGCCTGAGGGATGCAAGGGAACTGGCCGAGTTCTGCAAGATTACGCCTTGTAAGATCAACCTGATAGAGTACAATGAGGTAGCTGGAAGTACGCATCAAAAGACAACAACTGAAAGGATGCAGGCATTCGCGGATTTCCTTGAATCTAAAAACATGATCGTAAACATAAGACGCAGCAGGGGACATGATATAGATGCTGCCTGCGGTCAACTGGCCTGCAAATCAGGATAATCTAAGATTCATCATCTGCCTCCTCACTCAGGATGATCCTGTAAAGATCTTTAAACCTTAGAAGCTTTGTAGCAAACATCAGTATAAGGGAAAACAGGATCAACAGTATCGCACCCTGGTACCAGCTGGCCATGAACCTGCTGGACAGATATCCGAAAAGGAAGAGACCCAGTACAAAAACAGCCAGCCTGGTTATAAACCCATAATCCAATTTCAATCTAATCTTTAGAACTGAAATAATGACCTGGAGGACAGCCATGTATACCTGGGTGATCAGGCTTGAAATAGCTGCACCAAGCGCCTGGTATTCAGGGATAAGTATAAGGTTCAGTACAATATTAACAAGCACTGCCGTAGAAGCAAGTATATTTAATGCCCTGAGATTCCCATTGGCGGTCAGCAGGGTTCCGAAGATATAGGTTGTAGAAATGGCCATAAAACCGAACATCAACAAGGGAAATATCCTCGATGAGGTCCCGATATGCTCGTTATACATCCAGTCCAGGATCTCAAATCCAAAGAACAGTCCCAGTCCAGCCAGTGTGGTAGCTGGAATGATAATAAGAGTGAATGAGAGGCGTACCATCTCGCCAACATCCTGACCTTTTTTTATCATACGGGAAAAAATCGGAAGGAGAAGTCCCGCGAAAAGAAAAGCAAACATCCCGGCCGCATCCAGTATCCGGAATGATTGGGCATATATGCCTGCCTGTTGTTTTCCGTTTTCAAGGATGCGTTCCAGCATGACCGAGTCGATCCTGTTATAGAAAGTCATCAATAGTATGAGCAGGGCAAATGGAAAACTCTGCCTGAGGATTTTTTGAAATCCCTGAAGGTCCATTTGTAAGCGGAATTTCCCGGCCCGGTACCAAACGATCCCGAATGTCACCAGGGCAGTCATAGCGTAGGCAGCAGTTTGGGAATAAACCAGCCATTCTATCCGGAAAACCTGATCTGTTACATTCCCCCAGAGCAGGATCCCGCAGATGATA
The DNA here is from genome assembly GCA_963767555.1 of uncultured Bacteroidaceae bacterium. Taxonomy (GTDB): domain Bacteria; phylum Bacteroidota; class Bacteroidia; order Bacteroidales; family SM23-62; genus SM23-62. The sequence continues at coordinate 848,130 of CAVYEL010000010.1, forward strand.
ATGACCAGGGTCCTGTCCAGGACAGAAATCATACTGTCGGTACGGAAATAATGCAATCCACTAATATTTGATCGCAGATACAAAATAAATGAAGCCAGGAACTGGTTTATGATCAATACCCAGAGCATGCTCAGCTGGGCCCTGTCATATCCCAGCATCCATCCCGACAACAAACAAATGGCTGCATAAAACACCGCCAGTAAAAATTTCAATCCCACAATCTGAGAAAAATAATGATGTAATTTCTCCGGATCCCTGGCAATGCTGCGATTATTGAAGTTTGTGATGCCCAGGTCAAGCAGGATATTCAGGAGCAGTGAGAAGCTGAAGAGGGAGAAGTAAAATCCGTAACCATCAGCGCCGACCGTATTTTGTACCGTTCGGTCAATCCCGAAAATCCAGAAAGGTTTAACCAGCAGGTTCAGGAACAATACTAGGGCGAGATTTGTGACAAATTTTCTCTTCATCTGGAAAACAAAGATACCGGTTCAAAGCGTTTTTTAATTTACAAACCATATTTTTGTTTGAATATTTCCATCCTTTCAAATTTGCTGATTTCATGATCATTGCTGTAAATACCCGCTTATTGCTAAAAAACAGGCTCGAGGGCATTGGGTGGTTCACCTATGAAACACTGAAAAGGATCACCAGTCAGCATCCTGAACACACCTTCCTTTTCCTTTTTGACAGGCCCTATGACCCTGGATTCATCTTCAGTGAAAATATCATACCCCTGGTCATTGCGCCTAGGACCAGGCATCCGCTTCTATGGTATGCCTGGTTTGAGTGGTCCCTCCCGCGAATATTAAAAAAACACAAAGCATCCCTGTATTTCAGTCCGGATGGATACATGCCCCTCGGGTTGAAAATACCATCCATGATTGCCATCCATGATATTAATTTTCATCACCGTCCGGGTGACCTGCCGCCCTCATCCAGGTTTTATTACCGGAAATATTTCCCCCTATTCGCATCACATGCAGACAGGATCGTGACGGTTTCTGAATATTCCAGGAAAGATATTGCGGACAGTTATGGGATCAGCACTGACAAGATCGATGTGGTATACAATGGAGTGAACCAGGTATTTCGTCCCTTAAGCCAGGCAGCAATTAGCAATGTGAAAAATGAGTATACAGGGGGCCAGTCCTATTTTATCTTTGTCGGCTCCTTTCATCCGAGGAAGAACCTTACCAGGCTGATGAAAGCATTTGACCTGTTCCGGGACCAATCGCATGAAGCATATAAATTGGCCATTGTCGGTGAAAAAATGTTTATGACAGGTGATATTGATAGAACCTATGCTAAACTGAAGCATAAAGGGGATATTGTTTTTACCGGCAGGTTATCCCCTGAGAAACTTCGCGATGTTATGGGTGCTGCATCCGGACTTACTTTTGTGCCATTGTTTGAAGGATTTGGGATACCGCTGCTCGAGGCCATGTACTGTGAGGTCCCCATCCTGACTTCAAATGTCACTTCTTTACCGGAGATAGCAGGAAAATCTGCCATATACTGCGATCCACTCGACATTCAGGATATTTCTAATGGGATGTTAAAACTGGCAACAGATCCTGGTCTGAAGAAAACGCTTGTATCTGAAGGGAGAAAAAGGAGAGAATCATTCAGCTGGGATCTTACAGCTGAGAAAGTTTGGAGATCATTGGACAACATCATTCCGGACTGATCTTTCATGCTCAAATCCAGTTACCAAAAAAACCAGATTGAAGCCGGCTGTGATGAGGCCGGAAGAGGCTGCCTTGCCGGTCCGGTTTTCGCTGCTGCTGTCATACTCCCTCCTGATTTTCAGCATAACCTGCTGAATGATTCAAAAAAACTCAGTGAAAAGCATCGAAATGAATTACGTCCCATCATTGAAACCGTGAGCATTTCATATGCTGTAGCCTGGGCGGATCAATCTGAAATCGATGATATTAATATCCTCAATGCATCAATTCTGGCCATGCACCGGGCACTCGATAAACTTAAAAACCCGCCTGAGTTTATTCTGGTTGATGGAAACCGATTTCATCCCTACCATGATATCCCCCATATAACCATTGTCAAAGGGGATGGCATTTATATGCACATTGCCGCTGCATCAGTCCTGGCCAAGACCTATCGGGATGAATATATGGCCCTCATTGATCAGGATTATCCAGAATATGGCTGGGCCAGAAACAAAGGGTATCCCACCGCTGCTCACCGTCAGGCAATCCGGAAATTTGGTTCCACACCCCACCATCGTAAAAGTTTTACCTTATTACCTCCCCAGTACCGGCTGGAATTTGAATAAATTACATTTTTCCATTTCTACATACTATATTACATACTTTTTTGATATGTTATTTTAATTTATATTAATAAATGTTTATTTAATATGCTGTTTATTAATTCTTTATGATATTTAGCAAATATATTTAATTAGTCTTTTATACTCTTATTAATTTAATACATGTTACCTTAATTTTGTATCATCGTGTTAGGAAAATGTTAATTCTTTAGAATCCTCCCAATAGTATTTGACTCTTTAATTCTCTAATTTTAACGCGATTCCGCAAATCTCAAAGTATATTTCTCTTGAAAAGAAAAAAACAGAAAGACATTAATCTTAAAAGAATTAATCGTCATGCCCTCCTCTTTAACAATCGAGAAAAGAGGGTTATAGATGAGTATTGCAGAAAACATAAGATTAATAATAAATCAAAATTCATGCGTGAATCCATCATGGCTACTATTCTGCAGGATTATCCGACCCTGTTCGAATTTGAAGAAAATAATACCTTATTTACTTCACGTTAGAGGAATACTGTCATTGATCGAGTATGGATTGGTAAAGTATTTATTAGTCAGGTAAAAAAAATCTAAGATGGCATTCCAGATAGATGTTACTAAAATTACCCCTTATGTCTATATTGACAAAGGTGAAATAATAATTCATGGGAGGTCTATTCCAGAAGATTCATTTGAGTTTTATGAACCAGTCGTAGAGGCTTGTATGGAATATATCCGGAGGCCAGCCAAGCATACGGTAGTCCGCATTCATCTTGATTACGTCAATAGTGGGTCAAAGAAGTATTTAACCAACATTCTCACAATTCTTGAGAAATCTTACCTGAGTGGTTACAGTTATGAAATCGTCTGGATTTATGATATTGATGATGAAGCCATTTATGACCTGGGTAATGACCTGAAAGGCATCATAAAAATTCCGCTTAAAATTGAGCCCTCCTCATAAATCCAGAGAACTGGAGCAGCACAAGATCCTGGCCAGGATCTCCTCCTATTTTATTGGTGACTTTGTCCTGGATCAATCCCTCCATAAATCTCTGTCTGACATAGGGAAAATGGCTGGTGCTGATAAGGTTTATATTTACCGTATCCACCATAAGGCAAAACTGGCTCATATCACCCATGAATGGTTAAATCCGGATGCCTCTTTGATTCCCGGCTCAACCACCTCCTTTTCTCTGGATAACTATGGATGGCTTTTAGATCAGCTCAATAATACTGAGATTACCTTCATAAGGGATATAGGTAAATTGCCCCGGGAGGCCACTAAGGAGAAAAAAGTACTGACAGAACAGGGAGTCAAATCCCTGTTTGCCTATCCCATTAAGATCGGGAATAAGCTGGAAGGGTTTATTGGTATTGAATATATAAAGCATCAATACACACTTCCGGAAGAGTACCTTGAGATTATGAAGATTGCTGCAGATATTATTGGTTTTTCACTGGAAAGGAAACAGAGTGAGAAATCATTAAAAAGGACTGAACAACTGTACGAAAAAATCTTCGAAAACACGGGTGCTGCAACGGTTACCATAAAACCCGACACCACCATCCTGATGGTAAATTCTGAGTTTGAGCGATTATTGGGTTTTAAGCGCAGCGAAGTAGAGGGAAAGATCCGTCTGGTTGACCTGCTTGACAACAAGGATCAATCTGTGCTTAGAAAATACCACCATTTATTGATGAGTAATCCTAATGCCGTCCCGAAAAACTATGAATTCAACTACCAGAACAAGAAAGGTGAAATACGTTATGCTTTCATGACAGGTTCATCCCTGATAGACACTAAAAACAGTCTGATCTCTTTTATTGATATAACTGAATTCAAGGATGTAGAAAGCCAGCTACGTATAGCCAAGGAAAAAGCAGAAGAATCAGATCGTCTGAAATCTGCCTTTCTGGCAAATGTCTCCCATGAAATAAGGACCCCATTAAATGCTATCACCGGTTTTTCTTCTCTCCTGGCCAATCCCAACCTGCAACTGGATAAGAAAGAAAAGTATATCAAGCAGATCCTCAGTGGAAGCAATGAGCTGGTTAACCTTATCGATAATGTCCTGGACATCTCAAGGATAGAATCTGGTACCCTGAAACCAAAGATCACCGAGTATCTGCTTAACGTTCAGCTGGATGAGATGAAGGAGTTCTACAATGATTTAAAAGACCAGCATGCCAAGGAAAACCTGGATATCAAATTAATTATTCCAAAAGGGAGTGAGAAATTATTGGTCAAGACCGATCAGATGATTATTACAGCAGATCCTGGGAAGCATCATCGAAAATGCAGTCAAGTTTACCAGTTCCGGCAGTATAGAATACGGTTATTCAATCCTTCCGGAAAAACACGATCCTGAGCAGGATCAGAGTTTATTATTTTTTGTTAAAGACACCGGGATTGGCATTTCCAAAAAAGATAAAGACCGGGTCTTTGAACGTTTTGTCAAGATCGTAGACAAGGATGCTTTTCTGTACCGTGGGGCCGGCCTGGGATTGGCACTGGCCAGGGACCTGGTTCATCTCCTGGGCGGTGAGATATGGGTTGAATCCAGCCTGGGAAAAGGATCTACTTTTTACTTCACCATACCTTATGAATCGCCTTCCCTGGAGAAGATCGATAAGCAAAAGGCAAGCAAGAGGCAAGAACTGGACTGGTCCGGTAAAACCATAATGGTTGCTGAAGATACGGAATCTAACTATCTGTACATTGAAGAAATCCTGAATTCCACCAATGCCACATTGATACGCGCCAGTGATGGACTGGAAGCCATAGAGATTTTCCGTGCAAACAAAGATAGCATAGATCTCATATTCATGGATATTTTGATGCCGGAATATGATGGGTTCGAGGCCACCCAGCTGATCCGGAAAATCAAAAAAGATATCCCCGTAATTGCACAAACTGCCTTCACCTTTGAAGGAGAAATGGTAGATGGACTATATGCTGGCTGTTTTGATGACTACGTATTAAAGCCGTTCAACATCAAGGAGATCTACAAACTCCTGGGGAAACACCTGTTCAAGGAATCATAATCAATGATAATTTGGTTTTCCAGCCATTCTTATCAGGGATATTAAATCGGCACTGAAAATCTTGCAAGCAATATTTATAGGTGCCTTATTTAATATCCCTGATAAAAAGATTACCAAATTATTATTGATTATGAATTGACTGATAATATGTGGAGATGGCTTTTATTTTGGAGAGGATAATACATGAGGAGCCTGACGTGTTTCGCGAAGCGGAATTCGTAGCGAGGATGTATTATCCTCTCTGAAAATTAGAAAGCCGTCTCAGCATTTAGTAAGACGGCTCCCTTTTTAAACCCTTTCAGGTGATGATATATTGGTGAACTGTACCTATAATACACCTGAAAAGCAAAATACCCTTACTTCAAAATATCAAATCATGTCGGCAGACTGATCTTAATAGTAGTCCCTTTGTCTTTTTCACTCTCAATGCGAAGAAAGCCATTATGTAATTCAACCAGTTCATAGCAGAGGCGTAAGCCAAGCCCCGTGCCTTTTTCCCTGGCGGTCCCGGCCGTACTGGTCATCTCCTTATTACCAAGCAAGTCTTTGAGTCGGTTCTCCGGGATACCTACCCCGTTATCCTTTACCATAAGCATCAATAAATGCTCATTTTCCGGGTCTTTTGTAACTATGATCCGGACATTCCCACCTTCATTTGTAAATTTGATTGCATTTGAAACCAGGTTCCGCAGGATGATTTCGATAAGCTCCTTATCAGCAAAAGCCGTTGTTCCTCCTTCATAGGCGGTTTCAAGAATTATCGATTTCTGTCCCCCCATTTCCTTATGCTGGGCATACACTTCTTCTACGAGTGGTCTTATATCAATACTTTCCGGGTTAAAATTCACCTGGTCTCCCTGACTACGTCCCCAATACAAGAGGTTGTCGATCAGATTTAGTGCTGAGCTGCTGAGTTCCCGGAATGAGGTAAACAATTGGTTACGTTTATCTTCCTCCAGGTCAAAATCCAGCAGTACAGAATTTTGAACAAGGCTGGCAACCGGACTTTTCAAATCATGAGCTATGATGGAAAAAACCTTATTTTTAAAATCAAGTGCCTCCTTCAATTCTGTATTCCGGGCTTCAATATTTTCATTTTTATGCTGGATCTCCTGGTTACGCATATTCAGTTCCTTGGTCCTATCCTCGATCAGGCTTTCCAGGTTCCTGTTAATGTATTCAATTTCCCTCATCAGTTTTCCCCTTTCCTTGTAAGCCATTATCCAATTCCTGATGATCATGGCTGCATGCAGGAAAACAAAGACCATTACTGCAAAATGCATGGCATAATCCTTGGAAATTGCTGTCTGGGAATTGGCGATCCACAGATCATTGATGAATGCTGCCATAAGCACAAGAATGGCGACCAGGTAAATTGTTTCATCCGGCTTGTTGCTGAATACCCTGCGTATACTTACTATGAGATAGTATATCAATAATAACAGCACAGCTGGCTGGAAATATAACATGGTATAGGCAAATACCTTTACATCAAAAAATGTCACAATAAGAACAGAAAGAATGACCAGGACAGTATTAATGCGTGATATCGGCAACATATACCGGGTTGGAAAAAGCAAGTATAAATACCACAGACCTGCGCCAAAAGCCAGGAATGACCCAACGTATTCCATCCTGATCAGGCAATTCCATGGGATCTCAATCAAGTGGTTAATGGGATACAGATCTGTATGCAATAGCCTTATGAAGATTCCGGCCAGTACCAGGGAAAAGAAAAGTATAATCTTGTCCTCCTTGTAAAAAATGAAGAAGAAGAAAAAGAAAAGGGAAAATGCAAGCAGGAACCCAAGCGATAAAAAGCTGATAAATCTGTATCTGTACTCAATTTTGGCCAATTTATCCGGATGCCCGATTTGAATGGACCTCCAAAACGCACCACGGCGGTGCTGGAAGTTCGATACATGTATCAGGACCTGCAAGGTATCCGATCCGGGATTATACTGAATTCTTCCGGGATCATAGTTTGGATCACTATTGCCCCAGGAATTCCCGGGCTTGCCATTTGACCAGACTAGGTCATTTTCCAGGAATAGATTAAAGGATGCATCAAAGACAGGTACATCGAATCCAATTTCCGATGAAAAATCTGCTGGTAAGATTAATCGAAGACGGTAGGTAGCATAGCCTTCTCCACCAAAATCAAATGTATCATGTTCATAATCCTTCCAATAGCCCGGAACATTAACAAACAAGGTAGGATCTGGTGGCTGGCCCTGAGTAAATGAATCAGGATCAATGAAGGATTCCCAATAAAACTCCCACTCTCCATCCAGTTTCATATACCATTGATCATTAAACTCATAATTTCGAAGGTCCAGGATCCCTTTATCAGGTTGTGACCAATCCTGGCAATGTACCGCTACCACTAACTGGCATAGTAACACCAGTAACACGCTATTCCTGTACCCTTGCATCTGTGCTGTAAAACCTTCTGATTTAGATGGGTAAACGTAAAAAAAATAAATAGGATACATTAATGATATTGAGATATATCACCTGGGATGAGATATATCACCGCCAAGTCCTCTGGAAAACAGGCCTGTTTGTTTTGACTTTACGTTTTCTTGATGTACATTTGCAAACTGAAAATGCAAAAATTGCGGGGTGGAGCAGCTGGTAGCTCGTTGGGCTCATAACCCAAAGGTCGTAAGTTCGAGTCTTACCCCCGCTACTAAGAAAGCCTCTTAACACATTGATGTTGAGAGGCTTTTGTTTTTGTGGGTAACAAAAAACACGAATGTATAAGAAATAATACCTTTGATAAGAGTAATATGAAGCCCTCTTTAGGTCAAAACTGAAACATAGAGTAGTACGCTGGACAGAGGTAATTCAATCAGTAGACAAGGGAATGCTATTTTACAGCGGAGATGCAGGACATTTTATTCATCACGACGATCCTGAATTAGTTATTTCAAGCATTAGGATTGTTTTACAGGATTATGAAATTCTGAGAACGTTGAATGAAGAATGAAACACTTCGCTGGACGCAAAAAGGATCCCGACAATAAAATAAATCATATGTTCCTACCCCAAATTAAACCCGCAATACGGCAACTCTTCCGATTGAAAAGTCACACGGTAATCGGAATGGCAGGATTAGCGATTGGACTCACCGGTGTAATTGTAATTGCCGCATGGGCAATCCAGGAATTGAATTATGATCGGTTTCATAAAGATCCGGATTTGATTTTCATGGCCACAACTAATATGAAAACGAACGATGGGAGTACAATCATTCTGGCAGAAACCCCTTCAGCACTGGCTGCTGAACTCAAATCCAGCATTCCTGAAATAGAACAAAGCAGTCATTTCACCTATATTTACGGAAAAAGGGAAATAGAGTACATGAACAATAAGTTCGTGAAGACGGGTGTCGCAGCAGATCCGAAGATGCTTGAGCTGTTGAATTTCCCCTTATTGAAAGGAAATGTAGCGGACCTGGAACAGCCAAATTCAATTTATCTGACGGAAGAGTTTGCCGGAAGTCTGTTTGGAGATGAAGATCCCATTGAGAAAAACATCAAGTACCAGGATGAAATATTGACAGTGAAAGGTATAATTAAAAACCTTCCTGAAAACTCAAGCTTAAAATTTAATTTTATTGTTTCCTATCAGACGGAAGCTGAAAAGGATCTGACCTGGTCTCAATTTTCGGATGCCACTTTTATTAGGATTGCTAAGAAATCAGACTTTGAAAAAATTGATTTGCTGGCTCGAGATCTTTGGACCTCGAATGTAAAATATGATCAATTTAGTCTTGGTTTTTTACCCATCAAAGATTTCCGGTACAACAGAACGTTTGATGCATTTAATTCCGAACATGGAAATAAGCTGAAATTATATTTATTTATGGGCATTGCATTGTTAATTTTAATTTTAGCATCGTTGAACTATGCCAATCTGGTTACGGCCCAATCCGTCAAAAGAACTAACGAAGTAAACATCAAGAAAATTAATGGTGCTGGTTTTAATAATATTCTTCAGGAATTCCTTGTCGAATCTGCTTTAAACTTCGTGGTTACAGTGACATCTGTCATTATATTCTCAGCAGTATTCATTCGTTTGGTTCAATACGTTCTTGATATTCATATTTTAAGACAATACCTTATAACTGCATTCATTCTGGGCTCCCTTGTCGCGACAATGATCGTAGGATTGATTTCCGGCTTGTATCCGGCAGTTATTACAGGCTTAAAAATCCCGACTATTTCAGGCCAAAGCAACAATTCCTCTTTTCGTCAGGGGAATATAAGAAATGCTTTTATTCTGAGTCAGTTTATATTATCCATATCCCTAACAATTGTTTGTCTGGTCATTATTCGTCAAACAAAATTTCTGAATAGCTATGAATTAGGTTATGCTCCTCAGAACATCGTTCAGGTTTATATCCCTCCTGAAGGCACAAAACATCTTGAAACGATCCGAACAAACCTCCTGTCTCTACCTGACATAGAGGAGGTTTCATTTTCAAGAGCATCGATCATTAATTTAGGCACTTTCTTTGCCACAGATAAATGGAAATGGGAAGGAGTATCGGAAGAAAATACAACTTCGGTTCATGAATTGCCTGTTGATTTTGCATACCTGGATGTTTTTGGAATTAACATGCTGGAGGGACAAAACTTTTCTTCTTCAGACAATAATCAAAATAAGGTTATTATCAACCAGGAATTCGCGAAACTGCTTGGAAAGGGTAGTCCGATTGGTGAAATACTCAAGCAGGATGAAAACAGTTATGAAATAATCGGAGTTGTGCAAAATTTTCATTTTCAGAGCCTTTCGAACTCTGTGCAGCCCCTGGTATTCACTTATAGCAACTCTCAAAACAGAATGTTTGTAAAAGTATCTTCCAATATTAATGATGCTTTTAGGGAAATAGAAAAAGAGTATAATCAGTTTTATAAAGTACCAATTAGTTACAGTTTTGAGGAAGATGAACTCAATCAGTTGTATGAAAATGAACACAAAATTTCACTGGGTATTATCGCATTCTCAATAATATCCATCTTCCTTTCCTGCATTGGCTTAATAGGTATGGTATCCTTTCATAACGAAATTAAAATGAAAGAGATAGGTGTTAGAAAAGTCTGTGGAGCAAATATTTATGAGATAGTCATTTTGCTGAATAAGCAGATTATCAGGTGGTTTACCTTAAGTTTTATCCTCAGCTGTATAATTTCATGGTACCTTTCTTCACGGTGGCTTGAAAATTTTGCTTATAAAACACCCTTATCATGGTGGATATTTTTATCTGGAGGTATAATTGTCCTAATTATTGTTGTAGTGTCAATAACCCACCTGTCCCTTAAAGCTGCTAAAACAGATCCCGTGATATCATTGAAATATCAATAACTGCGTTTATATACAATAGCGGCAGCGGAACCGTTTAGAAATTCGCTATTGATTTGCTTTTAGTTGTTATCAAATCTGGGTTATTTCCAATTTTCATCAAATCCTTCAACAATTCAAGGTTAGATATTTGAATCATATAGTCTACAAAGGAAACCTCTTAACATACTGATGTTGAGGGGTTTTTATTTTTGTGGTAACAAAAGTGGTATCAAAAATTGGTTGGGTTTCCAATCATTCCCCATTTTGTCATGTGGTCATTATCCAGCAATATTTTTGCACTCGGACAATCTTACTCTATTGATCTTTAAACCTTTGGAGCAAAAACTGAGGGAAATGAGAAACGAGAAAATTACATTTGAAGACCTTCCTAATGCAATGCAACACCTATTATATGAGGTGACGGCCATTAAGAACCATCTTCTTAACCAAGCAGCAATAACCAATGAGCCAGTATTCGCCTGAAAGCGAATGAATTGTCTAAAAATGAAATATTGATTCCGAAACTTATTTGCAGGGAATACACTATAATTAATGCTTTGGAAGATTAGGCTGTAAAAGACTATTCAATAAATGACCACGCAGATAAGTCCATCCTACTCTCCAACCGACTTTCAATTGAATCCACCAAGGCGGGGAAAAAATCAATGCCAGTTCAGGACTCTACATAATCGACCTTCACCACATATTCATTTAACTGATTTCTAATGCTCTCATTTGGCAGCACCAAGGCTATCATTTTCTCACCCCGACCAATAGGTACTGAAACACAGTTAATTATATTTTTTTGAACCTAAAATGCAAAAGACCTGTCAGAATTGGCAGGTCTTTTTTGTTTGCTGTTGAGACACATACATATTTAAAATTAGCTAAATTGTCTAATCTTTCACTGTCCTATTTGCGGGGAAGGCTACAAAAAGGGTAAGTCTTCACTTTTATGAAAAACTAAAATGCTTTGGATAACTTTGCCAAAAATGGCACGATAAACCGAAATTGTTTGATTATCGAGATGGGTACAAACAGGAATAAGCCCAAATATTTGGCTTATTTGTAGAGGGTATTCAAGTGTGTTGGGCATAGTTTGAGAATTATACCCTTGATGATTAGCGTAGCTAAGATAGAATTTTTCTGCTTTAGGTATTTTAGGTTGATGAGATTTTAAAATATATATTTTCAGGGGAAGTATTAGGGGGGAGGAGGAGGAGTATAGTCTAAAAAGAATACATTAAAGATGCTATTAAACCCGTAAAACTAGAAGTTGCGGTACCTCTAAAGCTACCACGGGGATTATCCTCATCGTAGGCAGCAACATTATATCGAAATGCATTGTATCCTAACCCTACACCCAAATGTGTCCATGGATAATATTCCATAGAGAATTTTGAGTCAACAATACTTCCTTTAAATTCAGCAAAGGAGAGATAGAGCACTTCAATATTTTGTTTAAATACAATTTTCTTCGTTATACGAAATGCACTTCGAAACCCGAGTACAGGTAAAGGTGCTATGAATTTTTCGCTTTCATCAACATAAACGGATGATTGGATCGATAAATTCATTGGCATTATATATATTCCACTTGAAATGCCAAGTTTTATTCTTTCATCAACATAGAAGCTATAATCATAAAGGAATCGAAAGATTTGAAAATTGAATTCGCTCTTAAGCTCTGTGCCTATCGGGTATACAATATCACCAAAAACCAACTCACGCTCAAGAACTTTATCTGCTTTCCGAAAAAGTCCATAATACTCAAATCTAAGGGTATGCCGCCGGCGCTTACCATAATTATATTCTAACTCTCCTCTAAAAACAGTTGTCGTTCTTTTAAGTCCAAGGGCATCTTCAAGATTAATAATTAGGCCTACGCCAGCTCCTTGATTAACAAGACTCAGTTCGTTATTTAAACCAGTTAGAAACATGCCAGCACTTACAGTAAATCGGTCCCAGCTAAAGCCAGCAGAATCAGATCTTTCATAGACATTGTTTTTCTGCGCTTTTACAAAATGAGAAAATAAAAGCATTACCAAGCAAATGAGAGTCGTATTTAAATTTTTCACGAGAGTGTCCTTATGATAGAGGTATTTATTAAATAAGTTTAAACTAATTTAAAGTTGCAATATTTTTAGGCATTTAGGCTTTAAATTGCACTTCTTAGTGTTAGTTTCTAATTTAAATTCTACTTGTTCAGTTAAATGATAAAATTTGAGGACTCGAAGCAACCCACATGCAACTAGACCTGTGATTGCCAAACCCATTGCCATCCAGCCGTACACTGCTGAAATAAAACTCTGTACAGCCATTGCTTCATGTGCTTTGGAATAGCTGATTGTGTTTGCTGTTTTTATTTTAGTTTTCCTTAATTTTTATAATTTAATTTATGCCTTATGCTGACAACAAATATGTTTTCTTTCGATAATTCTTCAAAACTATTGTCTATTGTATTCTTCGAATCTTGACGGTTGTATAACAGTTCGAATCGCCAATTCTTATTTAATTTATACCCAGCACCCAGACGAATCCAATACCTCTTTGCATATCGTTCCTGCAATGCTTCGTCATTCTGGTAAAAGAATTCGAAAAAGGAAGACACATAAAAGAAATCTTCTTCTTTCATGCTTTTGGCATTGATGGGTACATCCGTAAAGAATCGTAATCTTGGACGAGTAGTATAGGTCCATTGCCTGGCTTCTATTTCGTATACCCAGCGCAGTTCAACTCTTGCCCAAGCTCCAAAATCGATCCTTTCCCAAGGTAAATGGTAGCGTGCACCAGGTGCAATTCTAAATTCCGATGTAGTCAAATTTAAAGCCTGCGTTGTTTGAAGAAAAGCTAAGCCACAATTTACATCGAAACCTTTAGGTAGCTTATAAACCGGGATAGCTCGGGCTTCGTAGGTATGCCAATTGGTTTCATCGAATTCATCTCTGAATGAAAACCTCATATCCACTTTAACTTTAGGCGTAAAAATATAAGTAGGCCGATATTCCAGCCAGATTTGGTCGGAAAT